>NZ_LGYZ01000033.1 GCF_001310275.1 Nocardia arizonensis | reverse complement strand
CGGGCGGAAATACGCCCCAAACGCCGGTAGGGGACCCAGAATCTGGGTCCCCTACCGTGTAATGATGTTCCGGCGGTGTCCTACTCTCCCACACCCTGTCGAGTGCAGTACCATCGGCGCTGGCAGGCTTAGCTTCCGGGTTCGGAATGGGACCGGGCGTTTCCCTACCGCTATAACCACCGTAACTCTATAAAACAACATGTGTTGTCTCAGATACTACACAGTGGACGCGTAACAATTCTTCGTCAGTAAGCCCTCGGCCTATTAGTACCGGTCACCTACACCCGTTACCGGGCTTCCAGTTCCAGCCTATCAACCCCATCATCTGTAGGGGGCCTTAACCCATCGAGTGGGTGAGAAACCTCATCTTGGAACAGGCTTCCCGCTTAGATGCTTTCAGCGGTTATCCCTTCCGAACGTAGCAAACCAGCAGTGCCCCTGGCGGAACAACTGGCACACCAGAGGTTCGTCCGTCCCGGTCCTCTCGTACTAGGGACAGCCTTCCTCAAGTTTCTGACGCGCGCGGCGGATAGAGACCGAACTGTCTCACGACGTTCTAAACCCAGCTCGCGTGCCGCTTTAATGGGCGAACAGCCCAACCCTTGGGACCTACTCCAGCCCCAGGATGCGACGAGCCGACATCGAGGTGCCAAACCATCCCGTCGATATGGACTCTTGGGGAAGATCAGCCTGTTATCCCCGGGGTACCTTTTATCCGTTGAGCGACACCGCTTCCACATGCCGGTGCCGGATCACTAGTCCCGACTTTCGTCCCTGCTCGAGCTGTCACTCTCACAGTCAAGCTCCCTTGTGCACTTGCACTCGACACCTGATTGCCAACCAGGCTGAGGGAACCTTTGGGCGCCTCCGTTACACTTTAGGAGGCAACCGCCCCAGTTAAACTACCCACCAGGCACTGTCCCTGAACCAGATCATGGCCCGAGGTTAGAAGTCCAATACGACCAGAGTGGTATTTCAACGACGACTCACCGAACACTGGCGTGCCCGTTTCACAGTCTCCCACCTATCCTACACAAACCGTACCGAACACCAATACCAAGCTATAGTGAAGGTCCCGGGGTCTTTTCGTCCTGCCGC
>NZ_LGYZ01000032.1 GCF_001310275.1 Nocardia arizonensis | reverse complement strand
CCAAAGTTACCTCGACACATCCTGCCTCATCCAAGGTTGACACAGAGGGTGGCACCGACTGATCACCGCGCAGCGATATTGACAAAACGTGAGCGTCAGGTCGCCGAACTTGTCGCCGAAGGTCTCACCAACAGGGCTATCGCCGCTCGACTGAAGGTCGCACAGCACACGGCGCAAGGGCATGTGGAGCACATATTGACAAAATTGGGCTTCACCTCGCGGGCGCAGATCGCGGCCTGGGCAACAGAGCAAGAACGGAGGGAAGTGGTAACCCAACACAGAGTGCAACCCGGATCCTAGTACTCCAGCCGTAGTTCGTGACCAGGCCGACGGCCTGGTCACGATG
>NZ_LGYZ01000031.1 GCF_001310275.1 Nocardia arizonensis | reverse complement strand
TGAGCCTTTTTCATCTTCATGCAGCGGCCTGAAGCTCTCGATCGTGGAGAACGTGGATCGCCCGAACCAGCAGCCCGGCTTTGAACGGGCAGCATCGCAGTTTCTGCAGGATCTTCCACGTTTTGAGCTGCGCGAACGCTCGCTCACCCCGTCCTCGTAGCTGTGCGTGAGCACGGTTGGCGTTCTTCTGCGCGGCCGGTTTACCGCGACCCTTGTACGGAGTCAGCACTCCTTGCGCGCCTTGATATCCCTTGTCGCCCAGCACGATCCATCCCTGCTGTTCGAGTTCGTGCAGTACCCGCCAGATCCAGGCTGCCTTGCTGTCGTGGACACTGCCCGGCAACGCCGGCGACACCCACACGATCCCACCCTCAGGAGAGGCGATGACCTGCACGTTCATACCGTGGCGGCGATGCTTGCCGGAGTAGAACGGCCGATCGGCCGCGACCCGGTCGATCGGGATCAACGTCCCGTCGATGATCAGATAGGCGTGCCCTGCGGCCTTCGCGCGACGCAACGCCGTCCGCAGTGTCGGAGCACGATCGGCCAGTAACCGCACGGCTTCTTGCACGTAGCGCCAGGCCGTGCTCGTCGATACCTCGAACCCGGCCCCGAGGAGGCCGAATGTTTCGGCTTTACGCAGGTAGACCAGGGCGAGCAGGGCTTGACGACCGGGGTTGAGCTGCCGCCACCGCGAACCGATCTCGTGACGGTGTCGCCGGATCAGTCCTGCGAGGTAGTCCAGGGTCTGACGTGACAACGGCAGCGCGGAACGGTAGAAAAGCACGTGAAGCCCCTTGTGTATCGGGAGTTGTGGTAACAACCGATCCACCAGGGGCTTCACCTATCCGCTACCCAGACATCCGTTGAACCTGCAGCGCCACAACGCCTCTCACATGCAGGATGAAAAAGGCTCA
>NZ_LGYZ01000030.1 GCF_001310275.1 Nocardia arizonensis | reverse complement strand
CCCCGCACCCCACACCCCACCGACCACACCCCACCGACCACTCGGTAAAGCAAAAGGGGGCAAGGGGGCGCAGCCCCCAAAACGGGGGGTCCGGGGGGCGCAGCCCCGCCGGGTGGGGTGTGGGGGCTTCGCCCCCACAAGAAGGACGAAACGAGAAACGGCCCACACCCTTGTGGGCATGGGCCATCCATCGAGTGGAGTGGGCGAAGGGGGACTTGAACCGCTGTATTTCCCCTGCTCACAACCCGCGACCTTGGGATTCCTTGGGATAGTTCGGGATTCCTTGGGATACTGTGAAGGGAGAATAGCCCCGTTTGTGGACCGCGTCCACACCCGGTCGGGGCGTACCCTGAGCAGAAATGACCCCCGCGACGGCTGCCACCGTGCGGGGGTCCGGGACTCCTGAACCGGAGGAATCGTGCCCGATCATACCGACCGCGACCTCGCCGACCGAGTCGCCGCGATCCGCAAGCGGCGCGGCCTCACGCAGCCCGAGCTCGCCGCCCGCGCGAATCTCTCGCCGTCGTACGTCTCCAAGCTCGAGAACCGCGACCCGTCGTGCCTGAACCCGAGGCTCGCCACGCTGCGCAAGATCGCGGGCGCGCTCGGCGTCACGACATCGGCCCTACAGGGCGTCGGCCAGGGCGACGGCGAACCGGCCGACGCGGCGACGCTCGATGTCTGGGAGCCGGTACGGCACGCACTCGCCGCGCCGCCCGAGGCCGACGGCGAACCGGCCACGGCCGCCGAGGTGCGCGCCGAGCTGCTGCGCCTACAAGGCGAGATGGCCGCGCACCGATACGCCGAGATGGCCGCGGCCGTGCCCGCGCTGCTGCGCGACTCGGCGACTATCGACGACCGCGGCCTGCGGTCGCACTCGCTCGGCATGGTCGGGTGGCTGCTCACCCAGAATCGGCAATGGGACGACGCCGCGCTCGTGCTCGATCAGGCGATCGAGGCGGCCGACGACGAGACGACGGCCGCCGCCGCGGTCGCAACGCGCGTATGGGGCGAGCTGCGACAGGGCCACCTCGACCCCGCGCGGGCGCTGGCGCTCGAATGGGCGGACCGGATCGAGCCGAAGTTCTCGCGCGCCTCGCTCGCACAGCTCGCCGCATGGGGCCGGTTGTGGCTGTTCGTCGCCACGATCGCCGTGCGCGACAACAGGATGCACGAGTACGAGGACGCGATCGGCCTCGCCCGCGCCGCCGCGAGCCGGATCGGCCGCGAGGTGCTTACCGAGGCGTCGACCACGAGGCAGTTCGGGCCGATCACGGTCGAGCACGTCGCGGTCGAGGCCGCCGCGCTCACCGAGCAGCCGCGGCTCGCGCTCGAAATCGCCGAGCGCACGCCGCCGGCGAAACTGCTGCCCGGCGCCGCCGGGCGCCTGCGCCACCGGCTCGACGTTGCCAACGCACACCAGCAGCTCGGCAACTGGGGCGACGCCATGGGCACGCTCGGCGACCTCGCCAGCAAGGCGCCGGAATGGATCGTGCAACAGCGCTATTCGCGCGACATCGTCGGCGCCATGATCGAGCGCCGCCGCACTCTGACCGAGGAAATGCGCGAGCTTGCGGACCTCGTTCACCTCGAATATTGACCGCTTACTGACAGTTCCGGCCGACACGATCCGAAACTGACAGTGACGCAAGCCACCCCACCGGGCGAGTCTTAGGACAACGCCGACGCCGGATGAACCTCGAGAGTCTCCGGCGTCGGCGGAATCCAAGAATCCTCTACCCGCCGGGGGTGGCCTGTGGCCGCATCACGTGAAATGGCGGCGCTCATCGCCGCCGATGACGAACTGCTGAACCGCGACGTGCTGCCGCTCGCGTGGCCGCACGAGGCGCCCGACAGAGCATTCACACCCGAGGCCGCCCACTACGCCATGCAGCGGCACGCTGGGTGCCCGATTGACACCTGCGCGCGCAAACGGGCGGCACATCGAACGCTCGTCGAGGCCGGTCGCGTCGTGCCCGACCCGCGCAACTCGAAGAATCTGCCATGATCGGCGAGCTTGCCCGCCGCGACGGGCACGACGAGCAGGACCATGACCTCACCGGGTGGCTGCAACACGACGACGGGTCATGGTCGGTGGTCGACGAATTCGGCACCGTGCACCCGATCGAGGGCGGGCCGGGATATGTCGAGCTCGACGACGCGCAGCCCGCCCTCGGCGCCCTCGGCGATCCGGTCGACGTGATGCCGCTATCGGTGGTCGTCGTCGAGGTCGAGCGGTGACGGCCGCGACGACGACGCCTGTGCTGCGGCCGGACCCCCGAGACGCGGGAATTCGGCGGTACTACAGCCTCGGCGCGTTCGCGATGCTGTCCGGTCATCCGTACCGGCAACTCTTGGCGTGGCGTCACAGCGAACGAGTGTGGGTGCCGTCGCCGGATATCGAGGTGGGTCGGTGGCCGGGGTGGTCGCTCGCGTGTATTCGCGCGTGGTCGCCCGACGGTGCGCCGTTCATGCGGCCTCGAATGGTGACCTTCGCCGATACGGCCGAGATGATGCGCCAGACGGGAACCTCGCGGCAAACGCTGTGGTTGTGCGTCGGCGACGGGTCGATACCGGGGCCTGTCGTATGGATCGACGATCGGCCCGGGTGGCGCTGAGACCGGGCGGTTTGTGTATCGATGCGCCATCATCGGGCGATGGGAGGTCACAACGACCCATCGACACCCGATAGACAGGAACGCCGCCGTGGGACTCATGCGCGATTTGAAGAACATCGAGAATTCGGCCGCCGCCGCCGCGGCCGGGTCCGCCGCCGACGACACGAGAATGCTCGTGGTGGTCCAGCTCATGCAAATGAACTGGCCTACGCTGGACAAGCAGGCAGCGACGGTGTGGGTCGACAAGTGGCTGGCAAGGAACGGGCTCGGCGGTCGTTGAACCACCGAAACGACGAACGCGCCCCCGCCGGTTGGCGGGGGCGCGTTTCGTTCGGGGCGTGCTGCTACAGGTCGCGGGCCGAGGTTACGGCGTCGCCTGCGGGTGAGCGGAATTCGGCATTGAACAGCGGGTAATTCCCCTCGAAGATGAGGCCCCACCGCCGATTCGTCGCACCACTGGAAACGATGTTGCTCGCGTCGGTCCATGTGAGCAACGACGACCCGTTTCGATACAGCGTGAACACGTTTCCAGACCGCCGGAACCGGATCAGGTCGGTACTCGCGATGTTCGTCGCGGTCGTGGCCTGTTGCGTCTGGCCGGTCTGCCCCGACGATATGCCGGACGACACCGGTATGCCGGTCTGCGTCATGATCTTGCAGCCGCTACCGGTCGACACGAGGCAGTAGCACATCACGCCGGTGCCGCCAGTGCCGCCGAACGTATCCGCGGCGGCGAGGATTACGCCTGTGAAATTGTCGGTTGCCGCGTTGCCTACCGGGGCGATGAGCTGCAGCTCTACTTCGTAGTTGTCCGTCGCGAATTGCCCGGACGCCGGGCCGGCCTGGTAACTGGTCCAGTTGCCCGCGCGACCGTCGCCGTTGCTCATCGTTTGCATCTGCGCGCGGTTCGTCGCGATCTTCGGCGACCCGTTGCGGTCCACTCGCCAATCGGAGCCGAGGCTCGCCGAGTCCGTGCGGTTGAACGTGTCGGGGTTCGTGTAGACGTGTCCGACCGTGACCGTCGCTGTCGCCGAACCGGTGCCCGAGGCTGCGGCGGCGACCGCTGTGCGCGTGGTGACCGATGCGCCTGCGGTTCCGGTGCCCGAGGCCGCCGGCGCGACGGGGGCGACCGGGTACACAGTCGCCGAGGCGGTGCCCGTGCCGCTCGCCGAGACGGCGGCGGCCACCGACGGGAGCACAGCGGCCGAGGCGACGCCTACGCCGACCGCCTCGGCGTCGACCTCGGACGGGAGATAGACCGCCGTGGCCGTGCCGGTTCCGGCGGCGGCGGCGAGGACTGCGGTCGAGGCTGTGAAATCGGCCGTGGCGAATCCGGTCCCGCTCGCCGAGACGGCGGGCAGCGACACAGCCGACATGACAGCGCCAGCGGTGCCGACGCCGACCGCCTCGGCGAGCACGAGGACGGCGAACGTCGGCGCGGGCGGCCAGGCGATCGCGCGGCGATCCGGTCCGGGAAACCGAAATTCGGCGGTGTCCGGTCCGGGGAAACGCATTCGGCGCGTGTCCGGTCCGGGCCACGGCAGAGACATCTAGTCGCCGTTGTAGGTGTACGACGGGGTCGGCTTGATCTCGCCGGCGGGCGACACCGAGGCGTCCGGGCTGTCGATGGACCCGACGAATGTGCTGCCGTTCCATCGGCCGAGGTGGGTCACGCTCGTTCCGGCCGGCACCGAGAAAGTCAGCTGGCTACCGGTGATGGTTCCGCCGGTGGCCGAGCCCGGCCATGTGGTGGTCTGCCTCGAGTAGCCGCCGCCGACCACCTCGTTCGCGGTGCCTGCCGCGCCGGGGTCGCCAGTGTGCGCGGAGAACGTGTTGGAGCGGGACGCCCAGAATTCCGCGTGTGCGTTTCGCTCGGCGGTCGTGGCTGTCATGGGTTGAACCTCCTTGCGGCTCGGGGATTATCGACGGGCAACGCCCTTGACCCACTCGAAATCGTCGGTGGTCTCGGTTTCGGTGTTCGGGTAGTGAATCCACATGACGAACCGCGTGCCCGCCGGAATGAGGGCCACGGCCGCCTGTTCTTCGCGCCACGACACGGTGCCGTCCTCGACGACCGCGGTCCACGTCGTCGGCGACGGCGTCGTGGCCCACACGATTTCGGCTGTGGTGCCGGGCGGGAGCTCGCCGGCGGGATGAGTGCGGGAAACGATGAAATCGCCTCCCGTGAGCTCGATGTCGTCGCGGATCGAACGCCATCCGATCGGCATAGGCGGGCCTCCTGCCTAGCTGAGTGCGTAGTACGGAACGATGCTGTTTCCGAACGTGATCGCGCTGTACGCGATCGAGCTCGGCGGCGAGGTGTACGGCCCGGCGTAGCCGTACAGCGCGTCGGGCTTGAATCCGGCGGGGGCGTTCATCGACCACACCCGTTTTCGGAGAATCGACTTGCAGGTCTGCAACGCGCTGGTCACCTGCAATACACCGACGGCCCATATGTCACTTTTCAGCGCGTCGAGCGCGGCGGGGAAATCGAACGTGTACTCGGTGTTCGTGTCGCCGACACTCATCGTGATATTGCCGGTTGCGGCCATGAGGTCGAGGTCGCCACTCGTCGGGTCCTGGAGATAGGCGCACAGGTACAGGGCAGTGATTCCGGCCAGCGTCACCGAGTTGCCGGTACCGAACGTGCCGCGCAGGTACCGGCGATCCTTCGTGCACTCAAGGTATCCGAGTTCCATGAGGTTCGCGCCGTGGCCGGCCGGGGTGTAGTCCGGCGGTTGGTTGTCGCTCATCGAATGCGAGTGACTTCCGCCGCTACCGCCGCCGGTGCCCGTCGAGTTGTTCAACTCCGGTTGCAGCATGATCCGGGGAAACGTGGCGTCGGCATTCCGTGTGAACGTCTGCCACAACCCGCCGCCACTCGGAATGACATTGCCGTCCGTGGCGGCAATGTCCTGCTGAGCCCGGGTCGCCGAGCCGGTCGTGCCGACGATCGGCGCCTTGCTCTTGTCGAATATCGCCGCCTCGGTGAGTTCCTGGAACTCGAGGAACGAACCCGGGCGCGTTGGGTTGAGTGCGCCGTTCGGATTCGCGCCGTCGGGCTGCGTCAACTCACACCACCTCGAGCGGCGGGGGCGGTGGCGCGGTGCCGCCGAGCGCCCGAATCTGGTCAGCGATCGCGTTATCCCACTGCGTATGCAATGCTGCCGCGAGCCGCCGTCGCTCGTCGCGATCACGGTCGCGAACCTCGTACGCGGCGAGTTGCGCCTCCACCTGCGCGACCCGCTTGTCGGCGGCCTCGGTGGCCTTGTCGGCGAGGCGGGTCGCTATGCCCTCGATCTTCTCGAGGGCGTCGACCTTGCGACCGCGGCGGCCGACGGCAGCGCCGACTAGCGCGCCGCCGAGGCCGCCGACGCCGAGCGCGCCGCCGGCCGCGGCGATCATCTCGTTGAGCACGTCATCCCCTCTCACCGTGTACACCATGCGCGTTCACTGCCTCGGCTCGGCGGCCAACCATGGCGCCCACCGGGCGAGCGCCAGGTTCACCGCGGGCACGGCGAGGACGCGGGTCACGGCGGCCGAGACACCGAGCAGCGTTCCGACGCCGGCCGCGGTATCGGGCAGGCCGGACGCGGCGACGATCATCGGCATAGCGGCGGCGGTGCCGATGACGACCGACAGCGCAGTGCGCAGGACCGCGCGCCACGGAAACCGAACCTGTGTCGGGTCCTCGGGGGTGCTATGGCATCCCATCACTTCGCCCGCCCCTCGATACCGGCGGCGTCGAGCAGGGCCGCGAGCGCCTCGACCTGCGTGCGGTCGCCGAGCTCGGCCCACCTCGTCGGGGTGACGACCGGCCCGCGGATCGCCTCGGAACCCGGTCCGAGTTGCTCGACGACAAGCTGCGCGGCGTGCTGGTCGATCCACGCCAGCACGTTGCCGACCGTGTCGCCGTCGGTGCCGTCGGGGCGCTTGAGGCGCGTTGCGAGCAGGGCCTTAGCAACGTCGGCAGATGTGGGCATGTCGTCCTCCTGGTGTGCGGGGGTGCCGCCGATGGCGGCTTGAACGTCGCGCCGGAACGTGGGCATGTCGATGGCGCCGGGGTCCCATTTCCCTTGCGCGGCACCGGCCCACTCGCGGTGTGCGATGATGCGCGAGGCGTCGTGTCCGAGGTGGCGCAGGATCGCGGCCACGCCGCGCACATATGCGTCGTACTGCGCGTCCGACCAGCTCGAGCGGTGCGGCCGTCCCGGCGAGCCGCCGCCATCGTTGGCGGCCTCGATGCCGATCGTGTAGGCGTTCGCGTTGTCTCGCGGTAGGCCCGGGTACGCGCCCTGTCCGGCGTGGTACGCGATGCCGGCGCCTACCACGGTGTACGCGCCGTCGCTGCCGAGGTACAGCTGCGAGCACAGCCCGAGCGTCGGGTGATTGGCGATGCTGCCGGGGGTGGCGCCGAACGAACCGGTGTGATGGGCGACCACGCCCCAGATGTCGCCGAAATCGCCGTGACCGCGGTCGCGCCATCCGGGGAACTCGCGCACCTCGAGACCTTCGGCGCGCAGAACCTCGGGCAGCCATACGGGATCAGCCATTGGTCGAACCTCCATTATCCTTGTGCCGCTTGAGAATTCCGGCGCGCTTGCTGGTCTCGGCCTCGATCGCGATCACGCGCCGCACTTCGGCCAGGCTCGCGGTGCGCAGGTGGGCGAGCACCTCGGTAACGGTGTGCTCGGTCGGGTCGAATCGGGTTACGCGCGTGACGTAGCCGCGGGCCACCTCGGGGGGCCGGGCGGCCTCGGCGGCGGCCTCGCGTTCGTCGAACTGGCGCTTGAGCTCGGCCTGCATCACGCCCGACAGCGCATTGATATCGACATCGGTCGACCAGTCCGGCGGCGGCGGCTCGTCCTTCCATTCGCCTGCGGCGAACAGCGGATTCAACTCGCCGGCCTTGGGCGGCCAATAGAATTCGCGCTGTTCGGCGACCCGTCGCGCCCCGCCGTTCCACAGGCGGGTCGACCACTGTTTGAGCCCGGCAATCGGAACGGCCATGGATGCGCCGCGCATACCGGGCAGGCCCACCAAGAACGGCAGAAACGCCTCGCTCGGACAATCGGGGTTGCAGGTCGCGACGGTCGGGAACGTGCCCGAGGTGAGCCACGGTCGATGATCGAGCCCGCATTTCGTGTGACACCACTCGCACGGACACCGGCGAGTGCCGCACACCTTGCACGGCCGGCGCTGCGGTGAGGTCCGGTCGGCGCCGGGTGCCTGCGGTGAGGCGTCCTCGATCTCGCTCACAGCACCGGCCGCGCCGCTTGCAGCGGCGCGGCCATCACGCGCCCCCGGTAGCGAACGGGTACCTGTGTGGCCTCGTCGATGTCGTCCTCGCACTCGTCGAACTGTGCGACCTCGCCGACGAGGCACCGCGCTGCGGCGGCGATCGGCGGCGGGACGGCCGAGCGGAGTTCGGCGAACGGTCGTCGGCACGGGCCGGGGCGTTTCGCCGGAATGTGGAAGTACACGAGTTGAGACACGGCGGGGTCCTCCAATCTTGCTGGCGTGGTTGAGTTCTCAGCCGAATACGCCGAGGTCGTGCAGCGCGGAAAACACGCCCTCGAGCTTCTCGATTGCCCGGACTGCGGGGTCCTTGTCGTCGCTGTTGTCGCCGATTACCGGTATCCACGAGAGCGGCTCGGAATCGCTGTAACGCAGGCGAATCGACTTGATCCGGTCGACGTGAATCCGGCCGGTGCGGTCGCCGAGGACGCCGAACCCGACGCGGTCGCCGACCCAGCAGTGCCCGCGGCCCTGGTCGCCGATGACCCACGGGCTACCGTCGTTTACGTTGACCTCGGCGGCGAATTTCTGTCGAGTGGCCCAGAATCCAGCGCGCAGGACCAATAGGGATTCGATCGTGAATGCCCTATCGGCGCCGTCCTGGAAATACTCGAAATAGCCCGCCCAGCCGTCATTCGACGATCTCTCGACGCTCTTGACATTCATCCATGCGAGGACGGTGTCGGTGTACAGCGGGGCGAGCAGGGCGTCCGCGCTACCCCCGAGCGCGGGCACAAACAATGCGGCGCTGAGCAGGTCAAACGCCAATTGCACGGCCGCCGAGATGGCTTCATTTACGCCGTACATCGAATGACCGCCGACTACGACTTGAACGCCCTTTGACGGCCACCGAGTGTATTTACTGGACTGAATTCCGGTTTCTTCGCCCTCGAGCCAGACGACATAGGGCGTAGTTTTCGCCGTGCTGAAGAATCCTGGAATTTTGTAGGTCGGTTCGTCGATGCTAGCGATTTCCTCGACATCCGGGTCGATGAACGAGCCGACGAAACTCGCGACGGCCCTAACGAGCCCGTCCCACAGCGTTCCGCCGTTGGCGGTGCCCTGGTTGAAATAGCCCGACTTGTCGACGATGTCGATAACCAGCGCGCCCGGGCGCAGCGTCATACCCGGAATCGGCTGTTCGTCGCCGAGGTCCGGCATGTACCGCCGCCACACGACCGACAGTTCGGCGTCGGCGAGAATTGGCGCTGCGACTGTGTGCCAGTTCTTGAATCTCGACGAGAGCAGCGCCCACAGAATCCCGTCGGCGAGGTCGTCGCCGAAACTGTGCGGCTTTACCACGACCGACCACTGCGAAACGTCGGCCGGTGTCCACGAGTCCGGGTCGAGGGGGTCGTCGGGCAGGTTCCACCAGGATTGTTGCTCGCGCATGACTTGCAGGTGGAGGGCGGTAAGCAGGCACCAACGGGCGCCGCCGGCGAGCATGAAAACGCGCGGGAATTGCAGGGCCGACGGCAGGAACGGGTTACTCCAAACCGTGTACCACTTGACGGTTTCGTAATCGCTGAGCCAGTTCACGACGAGGACGCGGGAACCGTCTTCGCGCTTCTCGGCCGACACCGAATCGAGGCGCCCGGACCAGCGCGCGCCGTTGCGGCACTCGACGACGATGTGAACGGTTCGCTTCTCGCCGCGCTGTAGACGGCCCCATTCGTCCCAAATCCATTGCGCGGTGTAGTGGTCCCATGGAATTTCGGTGACGCCCGCGCCGGTGTCGTTATCTTTCCACTCGAAATCGCCGAGGTACTCGGCGTCGAGCCAGCCCTGCGGGTTGAACTCGCCGTCGTACAGCGAGACATCGGGCGGTTCGAGGCGTTGCGCGGCGCGCTGGCGCTCGCGTTCCTCGGTGACTTGCCAGATGGCTTCACATTCGGCGAGCAGGTCCGCCGTCATCACGGCCATGTCAGAACCTCTCGAGGCCCCACGGCCGGCTCCACATTCGTGGTTGGCGGAACAGGATTCCGAACGTGTCGCTCGTAACCTCGGACGCCGCGACCGGTAGCGCGGTCCATGGCGTGTACGGCGGGATCACATAGAGCAGGCGGTTACCGCCCATGAGGCCCGTCACGTTCGTATTCGTGAAGTCCTCGAACGGGATTTTCATTCGGTCGACGTTGGCGCGCAGGCCGCTACCGTTCGTCGGCCCGATGGGGGTCGTGACGATCACGCGGTCGGAGTCGTCGCGGCCCGACCGGAAATCGACGCCGATCACGCGCGCGCCCTTCGGCCCGGTCCACGAGACATCGGGGATGTGCGCGCGACCGTCGCCGGTGACGATCACCGTGTGCGCCATCGGGCGGTCGGTGGGATTGCACACCCACACTTCGCCGTCGCCGGACTCCTCGCCCTCGAGCATCCATCCCGCGGGGTGCTCGTCGTCGCCGGTCCAGTCGGATTCGTACCACATGGGTTGTGGTGCTACGAGCATCATCGGCAACAGGCTGTGCCCGTAGTCCCATGGGTCGCTATCCATTGCCAGGATGGGCGATTCGAGCATGAGCACGTCGAGCGAGCGGGTACCGCTGCGCGGTGTGGTGATCGCGAGGCGAGCAGGTCCGGCGGCGGGGTCCCATGGGTCGATTTCGTAGTCGAACGCCCCGCGTAGGCGTGAGTCGATGTCGGCCCATTCCTCGGGGTCGTCGTTCGGCGAGAACGCCCCGAGGCCGATGTCGAGTTCGCGGTGTGGCCGGTCGACCTTGCTCGGTTTGCCGCCGATCTCGAATGCCCCGCGTTTCATCGACACCCGCACGGGGGCGTCGTACAGCCCTTGCGGGTTCGTGCCGAGCACCACGCCCTGCTCACCGGCACCCGGGCCGGACAGGCAGAAATACGAGTCGTCACACCCGAACAGCTCGACGGTTGCGTATACGCCCACCTCGCCTACTTCCCCGCCGTCTGGCGCTTCTGCTCGCGGGCCACCCGGTCGAACGCCCCCGCGATATCGGCCGTGACGATCTGCCAGTTGTTGACCGTCTTCTCCATGCCCTCGACGTGGCCGCCGATACCGGGGATCGCCGATTTCTGGCCGGTGAGCCAGGACTCGCCGGCCTTGCCGATCGCGCCGTTGAACTTGGTAAACGCGGCACTGACGGCGGCGGCCTGGTCGAACTGCTCGCCCGTGGCCTCGGCGGTGCCGTTGACCCCCGACGAGGCGGCGGGGGTCGTCGTGTTGGCCGCCGCGGTGTCGGCCGCCGTGCTGCTCGTCGTGAGCGACGCCGGGAAGTTGTCGACCCACACCGGAACCGCGGTGCCAGCGGGACGCGACGTGCTGCCCGACGAGCTCGTGCCGCCGCTGGTACTCGGGCCGCCGCTGGTACCTCCGGTGCCGGACCCGAGGCCCCCGGAACCATCGGCGCCAAGTCCGCTGGCGGTGCCGGACCCGAGCGCGCCGCCGGGGTCGCCGGACATCGGCCAGTGCCATTTCTTCGCGAAATCGGCGGCACCCTTCGCCCCCGGGCCTGCCTCGACGCCGTCGCCGCTCGACGATTCGACGTTGAGCGTGCCGACGGTCGTCGCCATGTGCCCGGCCTCGCCGACGCGCCCGTTCGTGCCGATGCTGATATCTCCACTGCCGCCGAGTCCGGGTTTCCAACCGAGCGAGGCGAAATCCGAATCGGTGGTGAAGTAGCGACGGCGCGGGTTCTTCCCGACGGCCGCCGCCCACACACCCCCGGCGATGCCCGAGCAATCCCACGACGGATCGCCGACGCCGCCGTACTGATATCGCTTGCCCGCCTCGCCGCGGGCGAGGTCCTGCCCCGCGACGAGGCCGCCACCGGCGAGGCCGGGCAGCATCGCGCGCAGCATTTCCAGCGGCGGCACCCATCCACGGTTCAGCGCGGCGACGAGCTCGGCACCGCCGCGCGCCATCGCCGACGCCTTGACGACGCCCTCGTCGGTGGACACGAGCGCGGTCGGAATACCGCGCGCGTCCCGGCCGAGAATGCTGTCGCTCGTCGGCGTGCCCGGCCCCCACAGCCGCCCGTCCGCCGTCCGGCCGGCCACGCCACCGCCGGCGAGTAGCGGCAAATTCGGTGTGTCGATGGTGAATTGAACGCGCTTGTTGATTACCGGGATCTCGAAATCGAATCCGAGGCTGAAATTATTCCACGCCGAGATAAGCCAGTTGATCGCCGACCGGAACGAATCTTTTATTCCGTCCCATAGGCCCGCCGTCGCCGAACGCACCTTGTCGGGCATACCGGTAACGAACGTGACCACGTCAGTAAATTTCCCGACGACCCAGTCCTTGACCTCGGTAACCTTCGTGTTGAACCACTCGAACACCGAGCCGACGAGGTCGAATGCTGGTTTGATGCCCGAGTTGTAGAACCACATCACCGTTTCGGCCGCCGTGGTGAATACCGTCTTGTACACGCCGAACACGCGCATGACGACGTTGTCCCACCAGAACGAGATAACGGCCGAAATCCCGTCGAACGCCGGTTGTATCGCGTTGTGCCACAACCACATAGCTACTGCGCCCGCGACCTCGAACGCGACCTTGTAGGCGTTGAACACGCGCATGACGATGTTGTCCCACCACCACGAAATGACCGCGCCTATTCCCTCGAACGCCGGTTTGATCGCGGCATTCCACAGCCACATAGCCTTGTCGCCGAGCCACTGGAAGGCATTGAGAATCCAGTCCCATGCGACTTGCAGCCATTCCCAAACCACCGCAACGGCATTCTTGATCGCGGGCCAAATCTTTTCCCACAGCCGTTTTCCGGTCTCGGTCTTGGTGAAGAACGCCCACAGCGCCGCACCGAGCGCGACGACGCCGAGGATAATCAACCCGATAGGGCCGGTTGCGAAATTCATTGCGATGCCGAACGCGCGCGCAGCGACCGCGCCCGCAATGAGCGCGATCCTGTGCGCGGCGAGCGCGATCGTATTGCCGGTCAGCGTCATTGCGCTACGGCCCGTCGCTGCCGCGAACACGCCCTGCGCCACCGACGAGGCGAACGTAATCGCGTTCCATACCAGCATCGCCGCGCCGACCACCTTGAACGCGGTCGCCGCCATCAGCAGATACGGCGCGAGCGGCGCGAGGTGCGACAGCACGGTCGCGAGCGGCGGGGCGATCGTGGCGAGCGTCGTCGCCCACGGCGTGAATGCGTGCACCAGTGCGGGAATGAGCGGGGCGAGCCGCTGCATTACCTCGCCAAGCGCGGGCATGATGATGTTCGCCATGTTGACGAGGCCGGGCGTTGCCTCGCGGATGGCGCCACCGACGGCGACGAATCCGGGAGCGAGGCCCTGTGCGGACGCCTGCCCCATCTGCCGGAACAGCGAGAACAGCGGCATTGCCACGTTCGAGACATTCTCGAAAATCTGCGTGAATTGGCTCAGCGCCCCTCGAATCTGCTCGGGGGTGATGCTCGCCAACTTGTTTCCGAGATTCAGGAAAAAGTCGTTCGCGCTCTTGCTGGAATCCTGGAACGTGGTCGCGGCCGCGGCGGCGAATTGCACGAATCCACTTGCGAGGCCGCCGAGTCCGACATTGTCCTTGTTGAGGTGCTGGAAGAACACGCCCGAGGCGTCGCCCATCCGCTGAATCGCGCCGATGGTTTCCGGGCCAGTGAGGGAATCCACGATGCCCTTGCCGATTTGCCCGGTGTAGACGCTCATCCACCCGAATTTGCCTCGGACCTGGTCGATTCCGACGCCTATTTTCTGGAATGCCGGGGTGAGTTCGGCCGAGAATCGGTCGACCATTTCCTGTTTCAGTGTGCGAACGGCGGTGAGCATCGGCCCCATTCGCTGACCGACCATTTTGTTAAACGCCTCGTCGGCCTCTTTCCAGTCCTCGCCGAATGTCCCGGCCGCCTCGCTGAGTCCCTTCATGCCGATTTTCAGGGCGAATATGGCCGGACCTGCGAGACCGACGGCCGCACCGGCGAATGCGCCGAGCGCCATCACGCCCGCCGACAGCGCGGACATGAGCGCCCCGCCGATGGCCGTTCCCAGACCGGATACGACGCCTATCGCGGTGGCCGCCCCGACGGTCATGAACGCCAGCTTTTGCGCGAAATTGGTCATGAAGGATGCGAGCCGAACCACACCTTGCAGCACCAGGAACGCCGAGGTGATCTGTCCGATTTCCCCGGCGACCCTGCTCGCTATGGCCGAGATGAGGCGTAGCGCGCCCGCGAGGCGCGTTAGACCGGTCGCCGCCACTTGCCGCAAGGCGAGCGCCGAAATGAAGGTGGCCGCGCTGAAACTACGCACCAACCGCGCGGCGAGACCGAACCCGGTGGCGATCGTGCTCGCGTTCGCCACGAACAGCGACAGGCCGCGCGTCGCAACGTTGATACCGACACCGACGCCCCGCAGTCCCGAGACGAGGCCGGAACGGATACGGTCGGCCGCCGACCGGCCGGACGCCTCGTAATCCTCGCTGCGGACGCCGTCGGCGACGGCCCGCCCGGCATCGCGCCCCGCCGAGTGCCCGCCGGCCACGAGTCCCTTTCGGAACCGTCCGGCGGCGTCGCGGCCCGCGGCGGCGTAGTCGGCGCTGCGCAGGCCAGCCGTGATCGCCGAGCCTGCGTCACGGCCGGCTTTCTGGCCGGTGGTCTTGAGTCCGACGCCGACCCGGGTACCGGCGGTGCGTCCGGTCGATTCGTAGTTCGCCGAGCCGATACCGGCCGTGATCGCCGAACCGGCGTCAAGGCCGGCCCGCTGTCCGGCGACCGTGAGCTGCCCCGAAATCTGGCGCTCGATATTCCCGGTGATGCCCCGGACTGTGGGGATTACCTCGAGGGTGGCGTATGCGGTAGCCAACGGATCACCCCCTATCCCGATTGGTCGCCATGGTGCGGTTGCGTTGGGCGAATCGGGCCATTACGCCGCGCTCGGCGCGCCTGCGTGCGGCCGTGACCGCGCGCTGTGTGATGGATTTCGGTCGGGCGCCGTGCGGTTGCCCGGTGAGTGCCTGCCAGATGTCGGCGAGTAGGTACTCGAGGGTCCCCCACTGCGGCTTGCCGCCGTTCTCGTGCACTGCGATCGCCGAGTCGCCGGGTAGGTCGACGATGCGTACCCAGATTTCGCGCAGCGTGAGCAGTGGCACGCCGGCGGCGTCGTATCGCCACCGGTCGGAGTACCGGACATGGTGGTAACGCGATAGGTCGCGCTCGACCTTGTCCGGTACTTCGCGCAGCAATCGCAGTAGGGTCGTCAGTTTCCCGCGTTGTCCAGACCGGCGGCGTCGGCCCATGCGTCGAGCATGTGCCCGTAATCGGCGTCGTACGGGTCCGTGGCGAGGAACCGCGCGAACTCAGCCGGTCCGAGCAGCTTCTCGAGTGCGACCGTGCCGCGGCGCTCGTCGAGTGCGCGGGCGACGCCCTTCGTGCGTTCGAGGTTGGCCGGGGCGGTGTAGACGTTGCCGGCGTACTCGAATTCGACGAACTCGGCGGCCTCGGCCTCGCGCTGCGCGGCGGGCTTCTGGTGGTCCTGCGGTTCGCGCACACCTGCGGGGCGGTGCGGCATCGCGCGCGCGGGGGCCTTCTTGGCGGCGGTCCGGCGGGGGGTTGTGGTCATGATGGCGTGGTTTCCTCTCGTGGTGAATCGAGGCGCAACCCTTGCGTCTCGAGTAGGTGGGCGGCGGTGGCGCCGAGGATCGCGGCCCAGCTCTTGGCGCCGAGTGCGCCGAGGCCGGGTTGCTTCGCCAGTTCGCCGGCGAATCGGCCGAGCACCTCGGCGGTTGTCCCGGCGAGCGGCTCGGCGGCGGCGTCCTGTTCCTGTCGTGCGCGTTGGATTGCCGCGGCGATGCGGTTGCGGTCGCGCTGGTTGTAGTTGCCGTTCTCGTCGGCGAGGCCGAGGTGCTGGGCGGCGCGACGGATCTCGTCCTCGGTGGGCACCGGGGCGGGGCGGGGCATGGCGTGGTTTCCCTGCTGGCGTGGTTTCGCGATGGAAAGCGACCGGGTCCGGCGAAACCACGCCAGCAATTCCGGGACCCGGCCGCGTCTGTTACGGCGCTGCCGCGACGAGGATTCCGGTCGCGCCCGTGAGGCCGGTCGCGTCGCCGACGAGCAGGCTGTTCACCTCGCCGGCGAAGTCGCCCTGCAGGGTGACCGTGTAGGGTCCGCCGGCCGAGCCGCTCACCGTGACATTGTCTGTGCCGAGGATCGCGACCAGCGCGGCCTGCACGACCGACGCCGCGGCGTTGTAGGCGATGGTGCCGGTTTCCTCGCCGAGGTACGACAGTTTGAACGTGCCCGCGGTCGCCGTGCCCTGAATGGTGACGATCTGGGTTTCGTTGATCGGCGTGTACTGGCGCACGTACAGCAGGCCCGAGCCGGTCGCGAAGATGTCCGCCGTCACCTCGTGTGAGGTCGGATCACTCTCGTTGCGGTCGAGGTTCGGAATCCAGCACTCGGCCGGTCGCGCGGTGAATTCTCGTTCCAGCAGCCCCTGGTCGTTGGTGTACTCGAACGCCAGCATGAACAGGCCCGGCCGCGGCACGACGATATTCGTCGGGCTCGACCCGGGGCGCGCGATCCGGCGGGTTGTCGGGTTCGATTCGAGGCAGGTCACCACCTTGGATTCCTTGTAGTTCTTGTGCCCCTTGCGGTATCGCCCGATGCCCCATCCGAAATGCTCGGTGGTGTCCCACTCGCGGGCATTCTTGATTCCGTCGTCGCCGTTGAGAATGCCGAGGTTGTCCCACGTCGCATCGAAATCGGCCGCGATCGTGGCGGGGTTGTTCGGCGTCAACGTCTTGCCGACGTATACCGCTGCGTCCGAATAGATTTGGACGGCTTCGGGGTTACGGGTGAGTGACATGTTCGGTTCCTTCCGTGAGCGTGCGGATTTCCCCACCCGTGCGGGGCAGGCGTTTCGGGCGGCGTGATTTCAGACCGCGAGCGTGCGGGCCAGCGCCCGCACCGTGAACGAGGCCATGACGCCCCGGTTGTTCGGGTCGATGTCCTCGACGAGGCCCGTCGGGTCGGTGACCGCGGCGATGCCGGGGATTCGGTGGGCGAGCAGGACGCCGAGGCACACACCGGCGATGCGCCGGGACCGGTCGCGGCCGGCCGACCAGACGGTGACGCGCAGGCTCGGCGAGGTAGCCGCCGGCCATACCGTCGGGCCGCCGTCGTCGAATACGACGACCCGCGGGGCGTCGTCGGGTGTCCAGTCCGGCGGCACGACGAGGCCGAACGTCGGTGCCGGTGCCGCGACGAGGCCGGGCACGACGCCAGCGAGGTAGTCCTTGGCGACCTTCGCCGGGTCGGCCGGGGTTCGGAACGGCTTCACAGGTTCCCGCGCACCGTGAGCCCGACCGCGGCGGCGGCCTTGGATAGTGCGCCGTATCGCGCCTGTCGGTAGGCGGGGACGCTCACGGCCACCACTTGCCGGTCGGTGGTGTAGCGATGAACTCGAACGTCTCGGGGGTGACCGCGGCGGCCTGCGCGTTCGGCGATGAGTCCGGCCGCCGCCTCAAGTTCGGGGCCGAACGCGGTACGCAGCAGGAGCCCGACCTCGCCACGATTGAGGGTCACCTTGATACGGGCCATGGCTACCCCCTTCCCCTCGTGCAGAGCACGACCGTCCCGGTTCGGGTCGTGCGCGGTGATCGCCAATCCTCGACCTGTACCCGGCACCGCTGCCCGCGTACGGTCACCTCGTCGGCGTCGGTGATGTCGACGGCGGGCGTCGCGTAGATCGTGAATTCGACGCGGTCACCATCGCGGCCCCGGTCGACGTATTCGGCCGTGGCACCGGGCGCGATGGCCTGCACTGCGATCGCGGTGTCGCCCCACGGCACCGGATTGCCGTCGTCGTCGTGTCCGCCGCCGCGGTGACGGATCACGGTCTCACTCATGCCCGGCTCGGGATTCGATACCGGTCGAGCACCCGGCGCTGCGAGGCGGTGAGCACGACGCCGCGGTCTGTCCGGGCGCCCCACTCGAACGGCCCCATTTTCTCGGGCTCGTCGCCGACGACCGCGGTTCCGACCGGTGTCGCGATCGCGAGCGAGGCGGCGTCGAGGATCACGGACACGAGGTTTTCGGGCACCTCGGCGAATCCATGATTCACCACGGCGACGACGCCGCGGTACCGGGTGGTCCAGTAGCCGCACCGGCGCAGCGAGCCGTCGCGCGACCATTCGTAGGCGGTCGTCTCGAGCGCGGTTCCGTTCTCGGTGATGCTGGCAACCGAGTTCAGAGCGAGCGTCGGGAGTTGCTGCACCGTGCCGCCGCTGCCGTCGACCGTCATCGTGTCGTCGATCGCCGGGGCGATATGCCATCCGCAATAGTCGCGAATCTCGCGGACGATACCGGCGAGGCGGGCGTACTCGAGGCCGGTTCCGGCGGCGAGCGCCTGGTATGCGGCCAGGTCGAGCAGCGACGGGACGGGCGAGCTCATCTCACGCGCCGCTCTTGCGGGTCCTGGTGCGCACCTTGTTCGCCGGCGTGGCCTGTTTGACCTCGGCGGCCGACGCGCTCTCGGCGGCGAGGCGCTCGGCCTCGGCGCGTTCGAGTTCGGCGGCCTCGGTGCGTTGACGCTCGGCGGTCTCGGCGTCGAGCCACTCACGTACCGCGGTGCGGTGGTCGACGGTGTCCTCGTCGGTGAAGCCGCGCGCGGCGGCGTCGGCCACGGTGAGCTGCAGCGTGGTCGGCCACCCGTTGACCTCGACCTCGTACACGCGAAGTTCGGGCATGTGTCCCTCCTCCTGCTGAGCACGGGCGGCCGGTGCGCCGGCCGCCCGTGAGGTGAACAGCGTCACGCTGTGATGTCGACCTTGACGAACGCGGTCGGCCGGGTGACGGCGAACGCTTCGCGCTTCTCGGCGAGGATCGCGACCATGTTGCGGATGAAGAAATCCGCGTGGCTGTCGGTGATCGTGACCGTGGTGTCCTCGCGGTCCCAGATCACGGCCTTGGCGAAGTCGCCGACGAGGGCCTCGCCGGCGGGCTGAGTCTCGCTCTCGACGACGGGCAGGCCCCACAGAGTGCGCGGGCCGATGGCGAACGGTCCGCCGTAGAAGAACCGACCGTCGGCGTCCTTGGTGAGGTCGATGGTCTCGGCGTCGGCCGGGTTCACGACGATGCCGTTCGGGTTCACGCGGCCGACGGTGCGTGCCTTGGTGATGCCCTTGCGAACCGAGGTGAACAGGTCGGTTGCGAACGCCTGCGTCTGCACCCCGGACCAGTTCAGAATGCCGGTGAAGTTCTCGCCCGTGCCGTTGCCCGCGAGGATCTGCCCCTCCTCGGCCTCGTCGATGTCGGCGCGCAACTCGTCGTTGATGAGGCCCTCGAGCTGCGCCACGTCGGCGAGCGCGCGCTTGGTGGCCGGCACCCACTCGGCGATCGTCTTCACGTTTGCGGTGCGGCGCTCATAGGCCCACGCGCCTTCGGGCTTGTAGCCGCCGTTCGCGTCGAGCACGAGCGCGCCGGCGCTACCGGGGGCGGTCGGCGCTGCCGAGCTCGTCGCCTCGGCGACGACCGCGGCGGCGTTGGTGTGGCTGGTCTGCGCCACGTACTCGACGACATCGGAACCGGTGCGGCGCACCGAGACGAGGTCGCGAATCGTGAGCGGCTTCCGGCCGAGCGGCTCGACGATGCCGGACTGTTCGGGCACGACGAACGCGCCGGCCGAGGTGTCCGAGCCGCCGACGAACAGGCCCTTGATGTTGATCGGGTCGGAGTGGAACCGGGTCCCATCGGGGATTCGGCCGCCCTTGAACGGCGCCATGGCCGCCTTGAACTGGGGCGACTCGATCACCTGGAGCCCGAGCGCCTTCACGCGCTCGCGCACCGGCATACGGCCCTGTTCGTCGAGGTCGTCGACCGCGGGCTCGCCGATTTCGGCGGCGAGACTCTTCGCCTCATCGAGGATCTCGAGGTCGCGCTTGGCGACCTTGATCTGGTCGAGCAGGTCTCGACCCTTCTGCATCTCGGCGTTGTACTCGGCCAGGATGTCCTCGGCCCAGCTCGAGGGGTCGCCCTTCTCCTCGACGATCTTGCGGGCCGCGGCGGTGGCGGCGAGTGCCGCTTTCTGGAGCTCGCCGAGCTTGGTCTTGGTCATCATGTCGATTTCCTCCCGGTGGTGTGAATGGTTATGCGCTGCACTCGATTTCAAGGGCGAGCGCGTCCAGTAACGCCAGGGAGACGACCGGATTCGGCGTGGTCTGGCCGGCGGGAGTCTGCGCGGACTTCCCCGGGGACGGTTCCTTACCGCTGGTCTTGTCCTGGTCTTCTTCGTCCTCCGTCGCCCCGTCGGCGGGGAGTACAGCTTTCAGTGATGCGGCGGCCTGCTCGAGCTGGTCGACCGTCTCGCGGATGATGTCCTCGTTTTTCGCCGACAGCACTCGGCCGGCCTTGGCGCGCAGGCCCGCGGCGGCGGCCTTCACTGCGAGGATTTCGGTCTCCTGGTTCGCGCCGATCGGCACAATGGATACCTCGAACAGGTCGAGCGTCTTGAGCGAGTAATAGGCGTCCTTGTACGTCTTGCCCTCCCCTACGGGCTCGACCCACTCGCCATCGACGATCGCGTACGCGAATGACATCTGGGACACCCGGCCGGACTTGAGCAGGCGGTACACCTGCGCCGATTTCGGCGAGTCCATATCCAGGCGACCGTGGACCTTGAGCCCGTGCGAGTCCTCGGACGCCTCGACGATCTCACCGAGGTTGAAATCCGGGTCAGCGGTGTTGTGGCCCCACAGCAGCGGAATCGGGATCGCTTTCGCCGCCCATGCCTTGAGGGTGGCGGCGAACGCGCCGGGCTGCACCACGTCGCCGTATGAGTCCTTGTTGCCGAACACCGATGCGTAGGCGACGAACTCACCCTCGGCGAGCCCGGCGTCGGGTCCTGCCTTGATCTTGACGGCGCACGCCTTCGTGTTCACGGGTCAGTCCTCCTCGGGCAGGTCGGGCGGGTCGGTGTCCTCGTCGACCGGGTCGGCGTCGTCGGCGGGCTCGGCGGGGGTCGGGTCCTGGTCGCCGTTCTGCGTGACGTTCAACGGACGGATCAGCACGTCGCCGCCCTCGATCGGCGACCGGTTGTCGAGCGCGCGGGCCTCGTTTACGGTCATCCACGGGCCGCCGACGGCGGTCTGTATCGCGGCGCCGCGTTCCTCGAACGAGCCGCTCAGCTTCTCGCGCAGGTTGAACTCGACGTAGATGCGTTCGGCGGTCAAGTCGGGGATGAGCTGCAGCTGTATCTCCTCGCGCAGCATGGTCAGCCATGGCCCGAGTGTGTCCTGATAGAGCATCTTGTGCTGCTCGGTGATGTTCGAGAACGTGGCGTGATCGAGGATTCCGACCATGGGCGGCGGGATGAAATACGCCGCCGCGACTTCCTCGCGGGACAGCTTGCGTACCTCGAGGTACTGCAAATCCTTCGCTGTCTGCGAGGCCGGAACGAACGTCATCCCGTCCTCGAGAATCGGTGTGCCGCCGACTTCCGGGCCGCCGCCGGTGTACTGCGAGCGCCACGACTTTCGGAACCGCTCGCGCGCGGTGTCCTCCCATTTCGGCGCCTCGGCCGGCCGCGACAGGTAGCCCGAGACGCGCGCGCCGTTGCGGAGCACTTGCTCGCGCATTCGGGCCGCGGCCCATTCCTCGGCCAGCGTGGAACGTAGCGCCTCAATCGGTGACGATCCGAAATCGTCGAGGCCGGAGTACCCGCGGAAATAGACCACCTCGTCGGCGGGAATCAGGCGTTTGCCCTTGCTCGCCGAGACCTCGAATGCGTCGGGGGTGAGCCAGTTCTCCCCCTTCGGCGTCACCAGTGGCGGCGGGAGTCGCACGAGGCCGAGGCCGCCGGTCTTGGGTTTGATCTTCCACCAGTACGCGCGGTCCCAGATCCCCACGTCGTGCACGAGCGCGGACACGAGGCGATACCGCGTGGTGAACGGGTTCGGCGTTTCGATCAGATCGGACAGCGGGTGATCGGTGATCCGCACCCGCTCGAGGTCGCTACGCCGCTCGAAGAAATGAATGCCGAGCTCGGCGATATTCCGCGCGAGGAACGTCACGCAGGTACGAACCGGCCCTTGCGTGCGCCATAGTTCGTAGTAGTCCATGGTCATGTCGTCGGCGAGCCTGAGCCGCGGCTGTACGGGCTGCCCCGGCCGCGACAGCGACCGCACCGCACCTTCGGATACGACGAACGCCACCGGTCACCCCCTCACAGTGCTTGGATGTAGTCGATGGCCGCGCGGTCGATCACGATCTCGCCATCGGCCGGGGCCGCTTGGTCGCCGTCGTGCACGGTGGCGTCGCGGACGATGAGCAGGGGGCCGCGCGTCTCGGTAATCACGCCCGCTACTGCGGTGCCGCTGCGCAGGTTCACCACCACGCGCCGGTGCACGACGTAGCGGCGCGAGCGCCACCACGACGCCCCGGCCGCGGCGAGTGCCGCGGCGGCGAGCACGAGGCCGAGGCCGAGAATTTCCATTGCCGCCCTTCGTCATACGACCATCAGGTCGTTGTCGTCGTATGCGCTGGTCGTCTTCGGCGCGGCCTCGATCGCCCTCGATAGCGCCATGACGAGCGCGACAACGGGGTCGATCTTGTCGCCGGCGTTTGCCTTGTCGGGCTTGACGTTCTCGGCGGCGTCGATGGCTACGGCGAAGTTGTCGACCGTCCAGCGCACCGCCGGATTTCCGCCGTGTCGGAGTACCGGCCGGTCCTCGGTGCCCGACAACATGAGTCGTTTGAGTTCCTTCGTCGGCGCCGACATGGATGCGAACCCTTGGCCCATGGTCACCATGGGGGCGCCGTCGGCGACGAGGTCGTTTACCAACTGGCTCGAGTTCCATCGGTCGTACGCGATTTCGCGCACGTCGTAGGTCTCGGAATCCGCGGTGATCGCCGATCGGATGAACTCGTAATCGGTGACGTTCCCCGGCGTGGTCGTGAGGATGCCGCGGCGCACCCACACCGAGGCGGCACCGGCGGTGCGCCGATCGAGGGCGGCGACGTTGTCCTCCGGTGTCCATAGCCGCCACACGAGGTCATAGCCGCCGCGATCCGGGTCGGGAAAGCACCAGCACAGCGCGTTCAAGTCGGACACACTCGCCAGGTCGAGGCCACCGAACGCGGCCCGGCCGCGCAGGCGCTTGGGGTCGATCATGCTCGCGTTGCGGTCCCACGCCGTGATGTCGAGGTACTTCGTGGCCTGCTTCGTGCGCAGGCCGAGGTGTAGGCGCAGGTACGACGACAGATCGGCCGGCGACTGCTGGGCCTTGACCGCGGCCTGTTTGAGGAACGCCCTCGTCGGGGAGACGCCGAATCCGGGGTTCGCTGCGCGCTGCGTTTCCTCGGCGAACGGGTCGGCGTCCTCGTCGGCGGCCCACACCACGCCGTAGGTGGCCGGGTCGGTGAGCACACCGCGGGCGAGTTGCTCGACGAGCGTGCGTTTCCGGTCGTACGGGGTTTCCTTGCGGCTCGCGTCCGCCGTGGTGATGAACACGATGAGCGGTTGCGAGCGCGATCCGGTGCCGGTCTCGATCGCCTCGACGAGGTCGTTCGTCTTGTGCAGGTGCAACTCGTCGACGATGCCGCCGTGTAGGTCGGCGCCGTGCTGGGCGTCGCCCGCGTTCGAGACCGGTTGGAAGTATGAGCCGGTCCGCTCGTGCACGATCTTGGCCTTGTACGTCGTGACGTACTTTCGCAGCGCCGGCGCTTTCTCGGCAAGTTGCTTGATCGGCGCGAACACGAATTGTGCCTGCTCGAGGCGGGTCGCCGCGGCGATCACCTGCGCGCCCTCTTCACCGTCGGCCGCGGTCAGATAGATTCCGATTCCACCCGACAACGTGGACTTGCCGTTTTTCCGGGGAACGTCCACGTACAGCGTGCGAATGATCCGCACATACACGCCGAAATCCTCGTCTAGGTGGACCCACCCGAACGTCGGCGCCAGGATATAGGCCACTTGCCACGGGTCCGGGATCAGCGGTTTTCCGGCGAGGCGGCCTTTCGTGTGGCGCAGTGCGCGAAATGCGTCCAGCACGCGGTCGACGCGCTCGGGATCGAATCGGGCGCCCGGCTCGTCGCGCGGTTCCGGCGTCTTCCATCGTGGCGGGCAATCCGGTAGCGGAATGCCGCGGTCGAGCAGATACCACGCGACCTCGGGCGAGAGCTTGAGCCGCTCGAGTTCCTCGGCGTCGGGCAGATCAGGCGAACGGGTCGTGGTCCGGGTCATCGCCGCCGCCGTCGCGCGCGAGCCGTGCCTCGGCCGACGGGGTGAGGCCGAACTCTTGCGCCATCGCCCGTAGCTGCGTGGTCGCGGTCTCGAGCACGGTCACGGCGGGGTTCCGCTTGACGCCGTGCGCGGTCGGCACGGTGAACCCGTCGCGCTCGACCTCGCGCGAGGCTTTGACCCACCGCGACCACGTCTCGCAGTAAACGGCCAGCGCGGCGCGGTCCTCCTCTTTCAGCAGGTCGAGGCGCGACAGGCCGGGCACGACTCGTTTCCACTCGGCCCGCGCCTCACGAGAGAGCCAGGTCGGCGGGCGTGGCGGGATGCGGCGGAACGCCGGCGGCGGCGTGACGACTCGGCCGCCGCTGTCGCGCCCCTCCGATCGGCCCTTGAGTAGGCGCAGACCGGCCGGGGCGGCGGATTGTCCGGGCATTTCACCCCCCGAAAAAAGTTGGTCAACTCGAGCGCGCGAAAGGAAAGCTCCACCGCCGGTGTCCGTCCGGGCGGTCGTAGAGATTCCGACCCCCTACCCGGGGTCAGAACGGCGCGGGGGTGCCACGGCGGGCCTCCTGCGCCTCTTCCAGACTCTTCACGAGGTGGTGCTCCTCGCACAGTGATTGCAGGTTGGCCCAGTCGTACCGGGTGCCGCCGAGGTGCAACGGTGTGATGTGGTCGACCTCTGTAGCGAGAGCTCGGCACGATGCGCGCGGCCACTCGCACACGGGGTCGGTGTCGAGCTTGGATGCGCGCAGCGTGCGCCAGCGTCGGGTGCTGCCACCGGCCCACGCGCTACCGGCCCACGCCGGCGTGCACGGGCATCGTTGCCCGCTCGGTGCGGGTCGTCGACAGCGGTTGCACACGCGGGGCGGCCTGCTGGGCATCAGCGAGACCGTTGCACCGTTCGGGCTGCGATCCAGCGCACGAGGCGCAGCAGTGCGGCGTCGAGCCAATCAGGCATGTGTCGACGGGGTCGACGAGGTGGTGAGTACACGCCGTCGAGCCGTGTACCGAGGTGGCCGGACGGCCCGGCGGTGAGGTGCCAGACCGAGCCGTCACGACCAATGATCTTCACCAGGACCACACGCCCAACGGCGCGGTGTACATGGGCTGTTCGAGCGTGCGAATCGGTTGGTGACGCAGACACTCGAACAGCAGGCCGAGCGCGTCGAGCAGGGTCACAGGATCGCGCCGACGACAGCGGCGGCGACGGCGGGCCAGTCGATCGCGCCGACGATGGCACCGACGACGGCCGAACCGGTGGACAGCAGAGTGGACAGCATGGCGGAATCTCCTCCGGTAGTGATTGGAATGGTCCCGGTATCGGTTCCGGGACGGGGTTCGCAGCGCGCAGCGTGACCCCCCGGGCAGTCTTGGGGGCCGGGGTTGCGGCATCGCGCCGAGTCGCCTCGGCGGTGTCGAAATGATGCGTTGGGGCGCTTACGGCATGAGTCGGCACCGTTTGACGCGCTGCGGGTCTATGGGGCCTGAAACGGCCTGTGACATGCAAAAACCGGCGCCGCGCCGACTTTCGGGGTCGGTTCGTCAGTGCCGGTTTTCAGGTGCCACCGAGGATAGCACCAGGTCAGGGCGCTTTCGATCTTGCCCGGCCATTCGTCGCGCCCGCGAGGTGTTCGGCGAGCTCGCGGCGAGCGAGGTCGAGGGCATCGCCGACACGGTAGACGGGCACCGCGCCATCCTCGCGCCGATCGGTGATCCGAACACCGGCGCGCGTGCGGATGAGCCACGCGCGCCGCGTGAGGCGGCCCTCAGCGGCCCATCGGTAGCCCGTGCGGCGTGCGATCGGCGATCCGACGGCCGCGCAGGCGTGCAGCAGCTCGGGCATCGTGCACAGCATGTCGCGGGCGGCCTCGGTGGCGGCGGCCTCGATCCGGGCGACCTCGTGCTGCAGATGGCACCGCGGGCACCGAACCCACGTCCCATCGGGTTCGGCCCACAGGTTCGCCGAGCACGTCGAGCCGTCCTCGAGCAGGGCGGGGCACCGGCCGAGGTATCGGTGATCGGCGGGCCGGTCGACCGCGCGGCGTAGGCCAGCGGTGGTGGTCACGATGTCGCGGTGCGCCTGCTCGGCGGCGTCGAGCTCGCGCAACTCGTGGGGATGGCTCGCGAGCCACACCGCGAGGCGCTCGTCGAGCTGCACCGGTGTGATGAGGTGGGCGGCCGTGCGCAGCGCCACACGGGACACGCGAACGCGAACACCGTTGCGCAGGCGGTCCTCGTGCACGACGGCGGGGGCCTCGGCCGAGCCGCCGGTGTGCCGGGCGTTGATCGCGAGGACGGCGAGCGAGCGAGCCTCTATCGGCACCTCGACGCCGAGGTGATCGGCGAGCACGCGCGCCCATCCGTGCAACGCGGTCGACAACGCGATAGCGTCGCGCTCGCCGAGCAGGCGCACGCCGCGCCCGCGGTATTCGCTGCTCGTGTCCTTGATCGGTAGCGGCGCATCGGCCGAGCGCCCGCCAGCGCGGCCGTCGGCGACCCGGGCCTGCCCGCTGCGCACCGTTTCGAGGTCGGCGAGCAGGCTCGGCACGGCCAGCAGGGCCTCGACGAGGGTCCGGCCGCACACCTCGCACAGCGCGAGGCGGTCGCCGACGAGGCGTGTGCAGATACCGCACGGCGTACCCGTCATCGGCCGCCGCCGGCCTGCGTGTCCAAATCGAGCACGGGCTGCTCGTCGTCGGCCACGGCCTCGAGTTGAGCTCGCCGAATCCGACGCTCGGCAACGGCCGCATAATCGTCGGTGATCTCGATTCCGACGAATCGGCGGCCCTCGAGGATCGCGGCGACACCGGTCGTGCCGGACCCGGCGAACGGGTCGAGCAGCACGCCGCCGGGCGCGACGATGCGGACTAGGTCGCGCATCACGTCCAGCGGCTTCTCGGTGATGTGCTGGCGATGCCGCGGCGTGTTGGACACATACAGCCCGGGCAACGGCTTGCCGTCGAGTTCCTCGAACGCCCGCGGCCCATGCGTACCCCACACCACGAACTCGCAGGTGTTCGCGTAGCGGCCTTGTGTATTTCGACCGTTGGGCTTGTGCCAGACCACGACGCCGCGCCACACGAACCCGCCGGCCTGGATTGCATCGGTCACGATGGGCAACTGTCGCCAATCGCAGAACAGCGCGAGGACACCGCCGGGCCGGACAACGCGCAGCGCCTCGCCGATCCACAGCGCCGACCAATAGCCGTAGCTACGTTGGTCGCGGTTGTCGCCGTCGAATGCCGACAGCGCGCCCCCGCCGGTACCGGCGGCGACTTGCTCGGTTTGCACGTACTTCGTGTGAACCGATTGCATTCGGTCGGTGCGGTAGGCGCCGCCGGAACTGTACGGCGGGTCGGTAATGACGGCGTCCACACTGGCCGTGCCCAGTCCGGCGAGCACGGCGAGCGCGTCACCGTGGTACAGCGTCGCGCGCTCGGTGTCGTAATACGGGGTCACCGGTCAGCCCTCCAATCGGTCGAGCGTGATGTGCACGCCCGTGGCCTCGCCCGGCTCGGCGAGGCGTTTCCGTGAGCGCAGGTCGACCACCTGGGAGTCGTCGACCCACGCCACGCCGGTAAGGGCGTCGAGGACGGCGCGGGCGAGCTTGTCGGCATCGGGCCGCTTGACGGCGGCGGGCGTCGCGACCGGCGTTCGCTGCGGTCGGTGCAGCACGAATTCCAGCGACGCGGCGAACGGGTCGCGCGTCGGCCGCCAACCGCGTTCGTGCGCGGTCCACGCGATCCGAGCGCGCCAGTCGTGGACGCCGGTCGCGGACTCGACGAGGATCGCCTTGCCGCGGGCGTTCTTGCCCTTGTAGTCCTTGGACCCTTGCGGGGCGGGGAGGCCGGGCACGAATAGCGCGCCGTCACTGGGTACGCGGTTGTACGCGATCGGTTCGGACATGCCGGGAAGTTGGTAGGTCACCGGTCGCCGCCGTTCCATACCGGAACCTCGGTGATGCTGTTGTCTGTCTCGCCGCGTAGGCGCTTGCGCACATGGTCGCGCAGTTGCTCGACGGCGAGCGGGTCGTTTCCGACCACGTCGACGAGGGCCTGCGCGGCGTCGTCGAGGATGCGGTGCGGGGCATCGGGTTTGACCTTGGCGAGCGCGGTCGCGGCACCGGTGCCGAACCCGTCGAGGTACACGCGCAGGATCACCTCGAACGGCGTCGTGACCATGTCGACCGGCGCGCGGTCGGGATCGTGCCCCGCTCGGGCTTGTGCGAGCTCGCCGCGCAGGCGGTCGAGTTCGTCGAGGGCCTCGAGGTGGGAGTCGATGAGCTGGCGCTCACGCTCGGCCGTCGGGCGGTGGTCCAACTTGCCGACCGGTCGGCGCCAGTCGGCCAGCGTCTCGCGTCGCATCATTTGGTCAGACCTCCTCGTGGGGTTCGTGGGCGCGGCACGCCGGCCACCACGCACGGATATCGGACGATTCACAGCCGGACACGCGAATACCGCCGCCGAACTGGCATTTCGGGTATTTCCGGCCGTGGTGCTCCTCGATCTGCCGGTGCTGGCACGTTCCGCAACGCAGACCGCCGCCGTCGCGGGTGGTGGCGGCGTCACGATGGAGCGCGACATATCCGAGCGGGTGCACGCCTGCGGCGATCCGATTCGCCACGAGGCGGCGGCGGCGTTGCCCGCGGGTGAGTTCCTCGGGCTCGTCGGACGGTGGCGCCTGCGCGCCCGGGGGAAGGTCGAACAATGCGAGGTCAGACACGTTCGGCGGCCTCCTGGTCATCGGGCCGGACTGTCGCGGTCGAGACGGTGCCGCGCGCGTCGAGCGTCCATGCCCGCTGTTCGGCCGTGAGGCCCGCGGGGACGTACAGCGCGGCCTCGCTGGCGAGAATCGGCGCCCACACGACGATTTCGCCGGGGCGAGGCGTCTCGATGCGGGGGCCATCGGCGCCCAGTACCCACGGAAATTCGCGGTCGTCGATGCGCAGCGCCCGGGCCTCGTCGTCGACGACGATGCGGCGCGCGAGGTCCGGCTCGACGTTGTCCGTCCAGACGAGTCGGGTCGCGCCGTCGTGGCCGTGCACGGCGATCGCGTCCTCGATCGAGGGCCACACGACGGTCGAGCGGCGTTCGCCTCGCCAGCGCACGACGGCGGTTCCGTCGTCGAACATGGCGCCGTCGGCGACCACACCGGTACCGCTGTAGCCCGTCACGTCCTCGTCGCGGTGAAACTCGAATGTGCGTGTCATCGGTGTTGCTCCTTGCGGTCTGCTGCTGCTATGGCCTGCTGTGCGCGCAGGCTTGGGGATGACTGGTTGATTTCGTGGCGTTCGCCGCGGGTCCACGGTTTGCACACGGGGCACGGAATCGGACGGGCCTCGTCGTCCTCGCCGAGCCATCCGCGGCGGCACCGGGAGTCATGCCACGGTGCCGAGGTGTCCTCGGGTTCGCCGGTGCGGTCGTAGCGAGTCATGTTGTCCACAGCCCGGCTCGCGCGGTCGTGAGTTGCGTTCGGTACTCAGCCACGCGGGTTTTTCTGGTTGTGGTTGGTATGGGTTGGTGGGGGGTCACCGGTGACCCCCAGACATGGCTCAGATGACCCCCAGACTCGGACCAGATGACCCCCAGACATTTCGGGAGAGCGCCCGAACAGGGGTCGCCGTTGACCCCCAGACTCACAACCTGTGGATAACTCCGGGGGTCACCGGTGACCCCCGGACCCGAGGTAGTTCCGTCTGTCCACGGGTCGCCGGTGCCCCGTGGAGTCCGGGCGATCCCGGCAACTCTGGGGGTCATGACTGACCCCCAGAAATCGCCGTCTCGTTCGGATCGAGCATCGGGTGATCGAGCAGCGTCGAGGGCACGGTGAGCCGGTATTCATCGGCGAGGCCGCGGTGCCGGTTGCCCTGTTTGGTTCGCTCGACGAGGCCGAGTGCGCGCAGATCGGCGAACGCGCGCTTGACGGTCTTCTCCGATACGCACATCACGAGCGCCAGGCGCTCGACGCCGGGGCGAATGCGCGTCCCGTCGCTGTCCGCGTAGGTCGCCAGCATGAGCGCGAGAAACTTTGTCGTGCTGTGCATTTGAACGCGCCGGGCGATCCGTTCCCACTCGAACCGGTCTACCGGGACCATATGGCGCGTCGCGCCCGAGACTGAATCCACAACGCGCCTCCACGGGGTTGACAGCACGAACGTCCACGAGTGGCGGGCGTCCAGTTCGGATAGGACAACCGGCGCGGTTCTCACTGCCCCGCCTGCTGCGCGCGGGCGTCGAGCCGGTCGGCGAACTGGCGCAGCGTCTCGGCGAGCTCGCGGTCGGCGAGCTCACGCGACGGATTGCGTACCTCGTCGATAAACAGGGCGTCGGGGTCGTCGGGGTCGTGCCCGATGAGCAGGGCAACGGCCGTGTATCGGGTGGCGTCGCGCAGAACGCGGGCCACCCGATCGGCCGGGACCGGCTCGGGCGCGGTCATGACTCGGCCTCGCCCGCGTACTCGGCCGCGATCGTGCGCGCCTCGAACACGATGCCAGGCAGGCGTTGCTGCCATCCCGAGGCGTACTCGTCGAGGCGCTCGCGACGGTCGGCGGTGAGCTCGCGCGAGGCCATCACGCCGAGGAAACTCTCGCCGCACCGCACGAGCAGCGACGGCGACGGGACGCCGCGGCCCTCGATGAGCAGCGGTGCGCCGTACGCCTTGGACGCCTCGCGGAATCGGGCGATCATGTCGCCCGATACGGCCATGTCGTCGATGGTTCGGTGGGGCGACTGGTGTACGGCCTCGATCTGCTGCGCGACGGCCGCGAGCGCCGAGTCCTCGGCCGACAGTCGCGGGATTTGCAGCGCGCGGCCGTCGATCATGCCCGAGCAGTCGGTAATACGCAGGTGTTCGTCGAGCACCTCGAGGCGTAGCAGATTCTCGGGCGAGACACCCTCGCCCACGGATTCCTTTCCACCCTTGAAGATTCCGAGGATTTTCGTCACGTCGTCGGGCAGCAACTCGACGCCGATCACGTGGTATCCGCCGGGCGGCTTATCGCCCCACAGGGACACGATCGCGAGCGCGCACGTGAATCGGTCCGAGGCGCACACGGTCAGGTGTTGGCGGCCGAGTTGCAGCCGTACGCGGTGCACCGCCGGCGATTCCTTGTCGGTGCTGGCGTGCACCCGTACCGACATGAGGGCTTGCCGGAAATCGCCGGTGCCGACGATCACGCTCTCGTGCATGGTCACTGCCTCTCGGTGGTGGGATCGAGGCCGAGCAGGCGGCGGACCGCCTCGCGGGCGGGTCGGAGTTCGGCGTCGCTGTTGAGCACGCCCATATGGCCAATGCCGTGCATCGCGTTCGCGATCTTCTGTTGCTCGATGAGCTCGCCGAGGTGTTCGGCGATCGCGAGCAGGGCGGCGATGTTGGCGCGCTGCGCGATGAGCATCGGCGCGGTGAGGTCCGGCCACAGTTCGGAATTCGCGTCGAGGTCGAGCAGCAACGCCGCCGCCTCGCGTGCGTGTTCGCTCACTGGTTCGCCTCGTTCGTGTCGGCGGCCTGCGCGGCGGTGAGGAACGCGGTCATGTCCTCGGCCTCTTGCCCGGTGAGGTCGGCGAGTGCGTCGAGCGGTCGGCGGGCGGCGTTGCGCGCCCAGTCCAGACGCGCGGCCTCGTCGGTCACGTTGTCGCGAACGAGCGCCGCCACGAGCGCGTCGACCTGCTCGGCCGTGGCCTTGACCTGCGCCGTGTCCTGTTTTCCGACTTTCTGCGAGGCGGCCTCGGGCGGCTCGGCCTCGAGGTGTTCGAGCAGACGAATCGCCTCGTCGCGGGTCACCTCGGCGCCCGAGGTGACCTCGCGCCCGAGGAATCGCCCGATTTCGGCGAGGATCGAGGGGGCGCCGGAAACGCCGCGCTCGCCGAGCAGGCGGGCGACCTTGCGCTGCTGAATCTTGGTCATCGGCGGCGAGGCGGCGGGGGCCTGGTCGGCGGGTTCCTCCGGTGCGGTCGGTGCCGTTTCCTCGGCGGGCGGCGTCCAGTTCTTGACCGTCTCGGCGGCGTCCGACGATTCGACCGCCGCACTCGCAGCGGCGAGTGCCTCGGCCGGCGACACTCGCTCGGACCGCACGCGGACCGGCTCGGGCTCGCTCTCGATGTCCTCGACGGTGCGCGAGATGCCGAGCAGCACGTCGGGCGCGAGTCGGCGGCACACCTCGGCGGCGGCCTTGGCCCACAACATGTTTTCGGGCTCGGTGATGTACTTTTCGTTCCCGATGAGGTTGCCGTTCTTGTTCACGGCGTACTCACCGGTACCGGGGTCGACCTTCGGGATATAGCCCGCCTTGTCGGCGCGCTCGATCGTCCACGTACTCGGCTCGGACTCGACGCCGTCGGGCGAGGTGCCGACGAACACGACGCGCGTCGGCCCGGATTCGACGGTGCGGAAACGGAACCCGCGATTCTTCAACAGGGCGACCATGGTACGGGCGTAGATGGCGGGCGTTCCGTGGACCACGAACACCTGCTGCAGCGCCTGCAACGGGTTGAGGCCGAGCTCAGCGCCATGCAGAACCGCGACCGTCGCCGCTTTCGGATTGCCCTGGTAGAACTTCGGCACCATGGGCGTCATGCACACCACGTCGGCGAACTCGCGCGCCTTGACCATCGCCACGAGGTAGCGATCCAGCGTGCCGAGCGGGTCCGACGGCAATGCGACCAGGGTCGCCTCGACGGGCTCGGGGACAGCGATTGCGGTTGTCACCGGTGCAACTCCTTCTTGAATTCCCAATCAGGGAGGTCGATTTGGTGGAACCCGCGGCCGTGCCCCGGCCACGAGTCGGACTCGATGCACCGCGCGTACCGATCGAGCGCGCGGCGGGTAATGTCGCGGCCGAGGTCGACCACGCGGGGTTTGAGTTCGTGCACCGCGACGAGGTGGGGCGGGCGTTTCGCGACGACGACGAACACGAACGCATCCAGCGGCACCCGGGCCTCGGCGAACGTGAGCTCGTACCACGCCTGTTGCACGTGGTAGGCCCAGCGGCGAACCTCGGCGGCGAAGTCTTCCGGGCTCGACGATTCGGCCGTTTTCAGGTCGACCGCGATCCGGCCGCCGGGCCGCTCGTGCATCCAGTCGGTTCGGGCGCGCATCAGCACGCCCGTCGCCGGATCGTGGCCGTACGCGCTCAGTTCGGGCGTGCCGGTCGCCAGTAGCGGCCCGGCGTCGTCGTCGTTGAGGACCGCCTCGGCCATGGTCTCGACGGTGTCGATTTGGTGGGAGAGCAGCGGCACGTCGCCGCGCGCCCGGATCACCTTCCGTCGCTGTTGGTCGGCGGGTTTCTTCCAGTCCTTCGCCTTGACCTCGACGGTGCGCGCGCCGACGCCGAGCACGGCCGTGTGCACGGCCGTGCCGAATTCCTGGTCAGGGGTGGGCTCGCGCACTTCCGGGTGGTCGCGCTCGTACAGCCATTCGGCCGGGGCGAGCTCGAGCAGGCGGCGCCCGCCGCTCGACGACAGCGAGGCGCGGTCGCCGTGGTATGTCTTCTCGGGAACCCCGGCGTACACGCCGGGAATGGTCGGTGCCGTCACGCGCCCACCGCCTCGGCGGCGATGCACAGCAGGTATCGGAACCCGGCGACCGCCTGCGCGGGTACCACGCCGTTGCCGATGATGTGGAGCTGTTCGTCCCGAGTGAGTCCGATGTCGGGATCGGTGACCCACCCGTCGGGCCACATCATCATCCATTCAGCGAACGGCGCGGCGAGGCGCGGGTTACCGGTGCGGCTGAGCTCGGTTGGTTCCGGGGCGGGCCTGGTGACGGCCTCCTGTCGGGCGATCGCGTCGGCGTATCTCCCCCATCGCTCGGGGGCGTACGCAACGTTGATGAGCTGCACCATGTGCCCGCCGCGCTTGTCGGGATGCGCGCCGCCGCCGGTGCTATCCGATGCGCTCGGGGTCGGTAGTAGGCCGGGCAGTGCGCGCAGGCCGGGGTCGTTCCGGTTGAGGTCGGCGGGTGAGCTGTGATGGTTGTCCGTGGTCTTCGGGGTCGGCAGTAGTCCACCCTCGGCGTGCGCTACGGCGAGGCCCGACAACAGCAGTTCATCGGCACGGTCGCCCGAGCGGGCGACCGCCGACGGCAGCATGAGGTCGCCCGACGAACCGCGCTGATTCGGGCCGCCCTTCACTCCGTCCCCAGTACGCGGCGTCGGCAACAGGGTTACAGGTCCAACGTCGAGCCGAGCACCTCGGCCAGCGACCCGTTTCCGTCCTCGACGTGCCGTCTCGCCGCCGGTGCCGTCATCGACGCCTTGCCATCCGCCGCGCGAGGCGTCGGGAGAGTAGGCGAGGACGAACGCGCGCTCGCGGCGATGACACGCGCCGACCGCCGACGCACGGACACACGTCCATTCCGCATCGAGCCCGAGGTCGGCCAGGTCTCCAAGTACGGCGCCGAGCGCCCTGAGAACAGGTCGACCTCGAACGTGTCCCAGGTCTGCGCCTGCGGATTCCACTCGGCGAATGGCTGGTGCACTGAGCAACCCCCGAACGTTCTCGATCAGGACGTACCGCGGTCGCAGCACGTCGATTGCGGCGGCCATGTGCGACCACAGACCCGAGCGGGTCCCGTCGGCCAGACCGGCGCGACGACCGGCGGCGCTCACGTCCTGGCACGGAAACCCGCCGCACAGCACATCGACGGGCTCGACCGAGTGCCAGTCGATTTCGGATACCGATCCGAGGTTCGGCGTATCCGGCCAGTGGTACGCGAGGACCCGCGAGGCGCCCGGGTCGATCTCGGCGTGCCATGCCATCGACGAGCCGCGGAACAGCTCGAGGGCGGCGAGGTCGAGGCCGCCCGCACCCGAGAACAGGGAACCGATGCGCGTCATGCGCCCACCGCCGACGGCCAATCGACCGACCGCGTCCATTCGCGGGCGTCATCGACCTCGTGCGACATGTCGAACCCGCCCCAGATACCCACGTTCTCGCCGAAGGCGAACGCCTGCGCGACGCACAGGCGACGCACCGGACACCCGGCGCACAGCCGTTTCGCCGTGGCGTGATCCTCGGATGTTCGATACGCCCACCACAGTTCGGGGTCGACGGTCCGGCATGTCGCCGCGATCATCTGGTCGAGGTCGCCGGCGGTGAGTCCAAGGACTCGGCGCGGGCCGACCGGCTCGGCGCTGTGCTTCACGCAGTCGACGCACATCATTCGACTACCGCGCCGCGCCTGCGCGCCTTCGGGGTGCGCGGACAACCCGCGATCACAGCGAATGCACCTCGGCATGAGCGGATCACCCGCGGGCATGTAGTGGCCCACTACGCCACCCCCGCCCGATAATCGGGGTCCCACTCGTCGAGGTCCCACTCGCCCGCCGGGTCGCCCGGCTCGGGATAGTCGACCTCGTCGTCGACGATGTCGAGGTATTCCTCGAACTCGGCGCCGCGGTCGGCGATCGCCTGCGCGCCGAGCAGGCCGAGCACGACGACGAGCGCAGCGGCGACGACGAGAACCTGCGCGGCGTGCGCGAGCGGGCTCACTGCCCCGCCGCCGTTCCGGCGAGCCGGGTCACAGCCTCGGCGAGCAGGCCGGCGAGCACCTCGGGGCAATACTGCTGGCGTGCGACCATCGACACCACGTCGTAGTGCTTGAGCGAGTTCGCGCCGTTGCCGCATCGGCACGCGGCGGTACCCGCGATCAGGTTGTCGAGAACGCCCGCGACCGCTTTCCGCGAGTGCTCGACGACTTCCCAGCTCTCGCCGGTCATGGTCGGTCCGGTTGGCCTGCTCATGATGCGTTCTCCGTTCGGGTGATGGATGCGCGCAGCGCGGCGCGGGATCGCCGGCCGTGGTGGATGCGGCGCCGTAGCCGCGATGTCGTGTACTCGTGCCGGGCCTGCGTGGTGTCGGCCTCGGCGCGCAAGCGGGCGATTTCCTCGACGTGCCGCGCGCGCTCCTGCTCGGCCAGTGCCGCGCGCAGCACGGCGGCGGCGAGCAGTTGCGCGAGGTTCTCGGCCGCGCGGCGGTCGGAGTGGTCGAATCCGCGTTCGTCCATGCCGCCGCCACTGCTCAGACGCAGGCTCGCGGCCAGCGCGGCGAAGTCGGCCGCTGTCGCGCGGCGTTCGGTCGACGGGGCCTCGGCGACGACGAGGGCGTCGACCGCCTCGCGGGTCGCGACGTAGATACGGGCCAGGTCGAGGTCGTACCCGGCCGATTTCAGGTCGTGCGCCATTCCGGCCGCGCAGGTGGCGAGGATGATCGGCCCGCCCGCGGGGTCGGGAACGAAACAGCGCTGGTCGCAGTAGCGGCAATACGGCCCCATCACTGGCCGCCCGTCTCGGGGCGAAGGGTGTACTTCGGGCACCGGCCGCCGTGTGAGTCGCGGGGCGCTCCGCAGAATCGACACGGGCCGGATTTGTCGCCGCCGTCTGGTCGGCCGCAGTAGCCGGTCGACCCGAACGGCCCGCCCTCGAATACCTCGGTGGCTTGCCGTCCGCAGGTGCACAACTCGCCGGGCTCGGCGCTGCGAATGGTCGTCTCGCTCATCGCGCACCGCCCATCCGCAGCGCGTAGTCGAGTTCGTGCAGGGGACGGCCGCGGTCGACCTCATCAGGCGGGTCGACGAGTTCGAGCAGCGAGAGCGGGACCGTGGGCGTCGGGTCGACGCCGACAGCCTCGGCCGCGATCGGCCGGTCGTCGGCGGCGTCGCGTTCGGCGGCGAGCTCGGCGGCGAGCGTCGCGACGGTGACGGCCGCGGTCATGCCGAGCGAGTGTTTCGGCCGGCGACCGAATCGCCGGTCGACATTGGGAACGTGCCACTGCATCGGTAGCATCTCCTCTGGTCCTTGGATGTGGGATCACTTGCCCCGGTCGAGTTGCAGTCGGTCGGGGCGTCCCCCTGTTCGGGGGCGTTCGGGGGGCGCAGCACCGCGGCGGCCGCGTGCGCGATTTCACGGATGGCGCGGGGCGCGAGCATCCGGCCGGACACCCAGCCCGAGGCGTCGATCGCCTCGCACAGCCGGTGCCACGTATCGGGGTCGACTCCGGGCGGCGGGTCGCCGAGCGCGTCGTCGAGGCGGCGCTGCTGCGCTCGCTCGGCGGCCTGCTCGTAGACCTCGACCCAGCTCATCTCGCGGGCCTCCTGTCTGGTCGTGGTGGTGGTTGGTGCGGGGCCGACCGAGTTCGGGTGTGAGGGGGTGCACCCGGCGGTCCGTCGGTCGGTCCCGCCGCCCCGCGGCGGCGTTCGGCGCGCCGCCGCGGGAAGTCAGGCCGCGTCTTTCTTGCGGCGTTTCATCCGGGCGGCGGCGCGCGGGCTCAGTCCGGCGTCGGCGGGAGTGGTTTCGGTACGCGCGCTCGATGCGGCGGCGGGTCGGCGTGCGGCGAGGTCGGCGAGCTTTCGCTGCCCGGCCTCGCGCATCTGCTCGACGAGCACGGCCATGTCCGCGCGGGTCATGCGCCAGTGCTGCCCGGCCAGAACGGCGGGGGTCTCGCCGCTCGTGATGCGGCGGCTCAGCCAATCGACCGACGGGGCGCCGGTCATCTCGCATACCGCGTCAAGGGCGAACGTCTCGTATTCGGTCGTGGTCGTCATCGCTCGGCACCCTTCCGGCTAACTTCCGCTGCGGCGCTGTCCTTTTCGGTGTCGGCGCGGGCGGCCATGGAGTCGATTGCGGCGCGGATGTCGGCGGCCGACATCGTCCACTTGACGCCGGATTTCCGGCCCGACAGGCGACCGTCGCGGAGACGTTTGGTCAGCCAGTCCTCAGTTACGTGCAGGCGCTCGGCGACCTCGGGCAGCGTGTAGAGGCGCAGCTCGTCGACGGTGGTCATCGGCGTTTTTCCGCGATCGTGTCGAACAGCTCGCCGACCGTGAGCCCGAGCGCCGTCACGATGCGCGAGAGCTCGGCGGCGGTGAACGAGGTTCGAGCGTGGATACGGCGCTGCCATGTCGAGGGCGAGAACCGCGCCGCGCGGGCGACGGCCGCCTCGGACCGGTCAGCCTTCGCGATGACTTCCCGTACCGCTGCCGCGGTCGCCGTGTCGATTGGGAACATACGGTTCACAGTAGGGAAGAATTCTACCTATGGCAACACCAAGAGTTCCCAGTGTGTCACCGCGCAGGCACCATAGGGCAACCGTGAGGCGTCCGTGTCGTCCTCTGCGTGCCACTTGCCCTACGGTCAAATTTGACCCTTAATAGGTCACTATGGACACACCTAGCGAGCCCGTCGCCCGACCGGACGACGCAGACGAGGCGGCCCGTCGAATGGACGAGGCCGCGGCCCGGCTCGACCGGTGTCTCGGCGAGGCAGTGCGCATCCAGCGCGTGACGCAGCGGCTATCGCAGGCCGACCTCGCCAAGATGGTGCGCGTCAGCACGAAAACGATGGGCATGTTCGAGCGCGGACAGAACTCGATGTCGATGCGCAAGCTGCTTGAGGTCGCGACAGCGCTCGGCGTCGAGCTGGGCGACCTCGTGCAGCACGCGACGGCCCTACAGGCCGAAGGGTTCGGGGAGTAACTCGCCGCAAACCTCGGCAGGGTCGGCGCCGAGGTGGGAAACCTCGAGGATGAACCTCGCGGCGTCCATCTGCCAGGCTCGCGCGATCAGCGCCGCCAACTCGTCCGAGTCTTTGCGTCCCACCTGCTGCCCCATTCCGCACCCTCGATTGCCTCGTCACGCCCTCCACCGATCACGAGCCCCCGACTGCTCGCTCGAACACCTGTTCGATACTACCGGGCGCGGGGTGCCGCGGGCTGATGTAGCGGTGTGTCCCCCTCCCCGATTCGTAGGACGATGGGGTAACGCGATCGTAGCCAGGAACATAGAACCGGTATGCCCGATTTGCAATATCTCGGAATTGTTACCAATTAAAAGGATCAACCACAGAAACCCGGGGCGCGCAATACCTTGCGCGCCCCGGGTTTTCGTGTCTTGTCCTACGCCGTCAACCTCGGTCGACGGTCGCCGAGCGTGTGCGCGGCGAGTGCGCGCGCTATCTCGGCATCGGCCACGGCCGCGACCGCGGCCACCTCGCGGTCGAACTCATGCCGCATCCGCGAGACCGTCTCGGCCGCTTCGGTTCTCACCTCGGCGACCTCCTCGACGGCGAGGTCGCGCAACGCGAGCGCCGCGTCGCGCTCGCGTCGCGCAGCGTGTGCGCCTGTCTCTGCGCGGTGCCGGGCGCGCTCGGCCTCGACGACGAGCGCCCGTGCCCGCTCGAGCTCGGCGACGAGGCGCCCGGCGTCGGTCTGCCCGGCCGCGGCCTCGGCCTCGGCCTCGGCGGCGTGGCGCCGCGCGGCGCGGTGTGCGTTGACCGGGTTGTGCGATGGATCGGCACAGTAGGCGGCCGGCCGGCCGGGCCCGGTGCGCGGCGGAATTTCCTTGCCGCACACGGAATCCGGGCCGGTCGGAAACCGGCACTCACCTGCGGAGAATTTCATTTCATTGCACCCGTCATGAAATGGAATCGCCGCTACGCCGCGTCGGCGAGCAGGTCGCCGGCCTCGTGCTGGGCGACATGGTCGACCGCGGCGTCGTACGTGGGGAACACGGCCGATTGCACCTCGCCGTCGGCGTCCATCCAGACCGCCTCGAACCCACCGGCGACGCGCTCGATTTCGCCGAGCTTGCCGAGCTGCACGTCGCGGCGCCGTCGGGCCTGCTCGAGGTCGACCACGCGGCTACGCAGGCGAGGCAGGCGACCGGCGACGGTCTGCGCGCTCGCGGCGCTCGCGGCGTTCGAGTTGTGTCCGTACCGTCGGTCGGTCATCGTGATCGACGAGTGCCCGGCGTCGCGCGACACGACCCAGATCGGCTCGCCGTCCTGTAGACGCCACGAGATGCCGGTGTGCCGTGTGCAATACGGCGTGAGCCGCTTCGCCGTGAGGCGCTCGACGATGTGCCCGTACCGCTTGCGCAGCGTGTCGAAACTCAACCCCTCCCATCCGGCCGCGCCGGTGAACGGCGTCCGGTCGTTTGCTGCCAGCGCGGCGAGGCGTTCCAGCGCCGGGGCCCACCCTTGTTGCCAGAACCGGACCGAGGTCACCGGGAGACCGCTCGGCGTGACGAACAGGTACTCGTGTGCCGGGCGGTCGAGGTCTAGCCGGGCGACCGTCTCGAGCGGTACGAACGTCACGCGCACGCCGCGCTCGGTCTTCGGGTCGCCGAGCTTCATTCGACCGTTGGCCCACTTCCACGCCTTGGTAATCGAGACCGCGCCCGTCTCGCGGACGATGTCGCCGACGGTGAGCGCCCCCTGTTCGCCGGGGCGGCACATCGACATAACGCCGAACTCGAACCACGGGCGCCAGAACGGGGCGAGCAGTTCCTCGAGCAGCTCGAACTCGAGCTCGTCGAGGTGGTCGACCTCGCGCGCGGATTGCTTCGGCAGTTTCGTGTCGGCGCACGGGTTCCACGGGATGAGCGGCGTCGGCCTCTTCCGGGTCGCGGCGCCCATGGCGGCGGCGAGTAGGCCGTGCTTGTTGCGGATGGTCTTCGCGCCGTTGCCGAACTCCTCCTCGAGCCACTCGACCCACGCGGCATCGAGCTCGGGCGTCATCGCGTCGACGGGCAAGTGCTCGCCGAAGAACGGCACCATATCGCGGTCAATCATCCGGCGGTACTTCCGCTTGGTCTCGTCGTCCACGCTCTTGCCGAGGCTGTCGACGTAGCGGTGAAGCCAGACTTTCAGCATGACGACATCGGGCTCGGCGGCGAGCTGGGCGGCGAGGACGCGCTCGGCCTCGACGGGGCCGACACGGTCGAGCAGTTTCGCCCACCGGATCGCGGCGCGGTGGTCGTCGAACGATTGGGAGGTCTGAACCGGCTTGCTGTGGCCGGGCCGGGAGATGCGGTAGCGAACCTGCGAGTAGGTGCTGCCGTTGCTACGTACGCGAATGCGGGGAGTGGTCGCCATGGGCCGTGCGTCCTTGCCTCAGCCGAACCCCCTCAGGTTCACTGTGGACCGCGTTGTGGACGCAGAAAGGGTACAATCCGAAGATTAAGCCCCTGACCTGCTATTTCGTTGTGGGCGAAGGGGGACTTGAACCCCCACGTCCCGAAGGACACTGGCACCTGAAGCCAGCGCGTCTGCCATTCCGCCACTCGCCCGAGCGACTGGAAGAACGTATCACGGGGGTGTGTGAATCACGAAATCACCTGTTGACCGGCTGCGCGAGCGGTGCGGGCCTGCCCGTGCGCGACACGGGGAACCCGCCGGGCCTTCCGGGAGTTACAGGTGTGGACGATCGTGGATATCATGCAATGAACGTGGTCGAAACGCGACACGCCATGCGCGTGTGTCGTTGTTATGAATTGAGTAGAGGCTCACGAAGACGCTCACCGAAGGGAGGCCGAGATGGGCATCGTTTCGCGGTTCGAGCGTCGTCTGAGAGGCACCGTCGATGACGTGTTCGCACGCGCCTTCGGCGGTAGCGTCGTACCCCGGGAGGTGGAGGCAGCGCTACAGCGTGAGGCCACCGATCACATCCAGGATCTGGGCGGCGGCCACCTGCTGGCGCCCAACAGTTATGTGATAACGATCAACTCCGCCGATCACGCCAAACTGGATGCCGATCACGAGCTCACGACCCGCGCCTTCGCCAGACATCTACAGGACTTCATCCGCGATCAGGGGTGGCAGACCTATGGCGAAGTACACGTAGCGTTCCAGGCATCACCTACGCTGCACACCGGACAGTTCAGGGCGAGCGGCCGCGTCGATCCCGATGCCGATCGCAGAGCCACCCAGGCTCGCAGCCCCGAACCCCCGCCACAACGACCCGCTAACCCGCAACCAGGAGCTGGCCCCATGACGCAGAACTCTGGCTACGACCCCAGCCGTGAGCCCGCGGAGTCCGATCCACGCAGCCGCGGGTACGCGCCGCCTCCTGCGGGGCGGCCCGGTCCGCAGAACGGTGCGTATCCCGACGATTACGGCCGCGGCGGCGGGCAGTACGGCGCGGGCGGCGCCGACTATCGGGCGCCGGAGTCGCAGCAGGGCTACGGGGATTACCAGAACGGCTACGACTACCAGCAGCAGCCCGGCGGTCAGGGCGCCCAGGGCGGTTACGGCCAGCAGGCGTACCAGGATCCGGGTTACGGCCAGCAGGGCGGCGGCTACGGCGACCGTGGCGGTTACGGTCAGCAAGGCTATGGCGAACAGGGCTACGCCCAGCAGCCGGGCTACCAGGAGCCCGGTTACGGCCAGCCGGGCTACGGCCAGCAGCCCGGCTACGGCGACCAGAACTACGCTCAGCAGGGCGGTTACGGCGACCAGGGGTACGGCGATCCCGGCTACGGCCAGCAGGGTTACGCGCAACAGAGCTACGGCCAGCAGGGCTACGCCGAGTCCGGCTACGGCGACCAGGGCTATCCCGAGCAGAGCGGCTACGGCCAGGACGATCAGGGCGGCTACGGGCAGGCATACTCGCAACAGCCCGGTTACGGCGCCCAGCCCGGATACACCTCACCCGGCGGTTACGCCGGCGGGGCGCAGGCCGCATCGGGCTTCTCGGCGACGCTGCAACTGGACGACGGCAGCGGCCGCACGTACCAGCTGCGCGAGGGCAGCAACATCATCGGCCGCGGCCAGGACGCGCATTTCCGGCTGCCCGACACCGGCGTCTCGCGTCGTCACATCGAGGTCCGCTGGGACGGCCAGACCGCGATGCTGTCGGATCTCGGTTCGACCAACGGCACGCTGGTGAACGGCTCGCCGGTGCAGGATTGGCAGCTCGCCGACGGCGATGTCATCCGCGCCGGGCATTCCGAGATCCTGATCCGTATCGTGTGATCCCGTAAGCTCGCGATGCAGATCACGACATGACGCTTCCTCACATGGCAATGAGGGGTTCTGCGGCCTTATCGTGATCGGAATCGGCTAGCGGCCCTATGATGCTGCCATTACGCACGGCGCCACTTCGGTGCCGGGCAAGGCAGGCAGCTTGTGGGGTGGGTCGAACCGCACCGACGGCACCCGACGGATTACACGGTCGAACAGGAGGTGGAACGCCGTGCAGGGACTGATCCTGCAATTGACCCGCGCGGGGTTCCTGCTGCTGTTGTGGCTGTTCGTATGGGCGGTTATGCGTACCTTGCGCAGCGACATCTACGCGGCATCCGGCGTTCGGATACAGCCCAGGGCCGCACGCGGTTCCGCGGTGCTGCCTTCCTTCAGCCGAGGCCAGAAGGGCGCCAAATATCTTGTGGTGACTCAAGGTTCACTCGCCGGCACCCGTATCTCGCTCGGCACCCAACCGGTGCTGATCGGGCGTGCGGACGATTCCACGCTGGTACTCACCGATGATTACGCCTCGACTAGGCATGCGCGACTGTCCCCGCGCGGCGACGATTGGTACGTAGAGGATCTCGGCTCGACAAATGGCACGTACCTCGACCGCGCGAAGGTCACTACCGCCGTCCGTGTTCCCCTCGGCACACCCGTTCGTGTCGGCAAGACAGTGATCGAGCTGCGATCGTGACACTTGTTCTCCGCTACGCAGCGCGCAGCGACCGAGGTCTTGTCCGAGGAAACAACGAGGATTCCGTCTACGCGGGCGCACGGCTGCTCGCACTCGCCGACGGCATGGGCGGTCACGCCGCGGGCGAGGTCGCTTCCCAGCTGATGATCGCCGCGCTGGCCCATCTCGACGACGACGAACCGGGCGACGACTTGCTCGGCAAGCTCGACACCGCCACCCGGGCGGGCAACGCCGCCATCGCCGATCAGGTCGAGGAGGAACCCGAACTCGACGGCATGGGCACCACGCTCACCGCCATCCTGTTCGCGGGCCGCAAGCTCGGCTTGGTGCACATCGGCGATTCGCGCGCCTACCTGTTGCGCGGCGGCGAACTCGCCCAGATCACCCGCGACGACACATTCGTGCAGTCGCTGGTGGACGAGGGCAGGATCACCCCCGAGCAGGCGCACACCCATCCGCAGCGGTCGCTGATCATGCGCGCGCTCACCGGCAACGAGATCGAGCCGACCCTGATCATGCGCGAGGCGCGGGCCGGGGATCGCTATCTGCTTTGCTCGGACGGCCTTTCCGATGTGGTAAGCGACGAGACCATCGCCAACACCATGCGCGAGGGCAATACCGACGAATGCGCCGATCGGCTCATCGAACTCGCCCTTCGCAGCGGCGGGCCGGACAATGTCACGGTCGTCGTCGCCGACGTGATCGATCTCGACTACGGACAGAGCCATCCGATCGTGGCGGGCGCGGCCTCCGGTCAGGACGACGACACGCCGCCGCCCAACACCGCGGCCGGTCGCGCCGCCGCCATGCGCCCCCCGCGAGCCACCCCGCCGCGCCGGGCCGCGGCGACGCCGGAACCACCCGCGCCGAGCAAGTCGCACAAGCTGCGCTGGATCCTGCTCGCGGTGGCGCTCGTCGTCGCGGTCGGTGTCGGATTGCTGGTCGGCTACAAGATGATTCGCAACAACTACTATGTCGGCGCGAACGACGGCCAGGTGGTGATCCTGCGCGGGTTGCCGGGCACGGTGCTCGGCTATTCGATCCGCGAGGTCGACACCATCGGCTGCGTCGACAAGTCCGGTGCGCTGACCATTCTGAAATCGGGCACCGAGCCGCCGTCCTCGTGCAAGGCACTGCGGGTCGATGATCTCAAGCAGACCGGGCGCGATCAGGTCAGCAAGGGTCTGCCGCCGGGTTCGCTCGGCAAGGCCGAGGACCAGATGCGGCTGCTGGCCAAGCAGGAACTGCTGCCGCCGTGCCAGCCGAAAGCGAAGCCGCAGCCAACCCAGCCGCCCGGAACGCAGCCGGGTGTCGTGCCGAACGAACCGGCGCCGCAGCCCGCGGCCACCCCGACCGACGCGGCGCCGCCGCCGGAGCCGAATCCCAACCCGAATCCGAATACGGATGACACCAGGGGTACCGACGTCAAGACACCGACGAAGGTGGAGCCCACCGCGCCGACGTCTACCGCGTCGCCGACCCCCCAGACCGCGGGGGAGAACTGCCGGGTGACGGACTGATGTCCGCACCGGCACCGCCGTCCGCCGGGGCTTTCCCAAGTCCCCCGGGCGGATTCGCTCCCGCGCCGCCGCCGTCGACCAGACGCAATGTGGAACTGTTGCTGCTGGCCTTCGCGGCGTTGATCACCACGATCTCGCTATTCCTGGTGGAGGCCAGCCAGGAACAGTCGATCACCTGGGATATCGCGAAGTACGGTTGTGCCTTCCTGGCGCTGTTCGGAATCGCGCATTTGGCGGTGCGCCGGTTCGCGCCGTTCGCCGACCCGCTGCTGCTGCCGATCGTCGCGGCGCTCAACGGTCTCGGGCTGGTGCTGATCCACCGGCTCGATCTCGGTGCGGCGCAGAACGCCGAGTTCAATTCGATGGAGATCCCCTCCCCCGACGCCAACCAGCAGATCGTCTGGACCGGTCTCGGCATGGTCATCTTCATCAGCGTGCTCGTCGTGCTGCGCGATTACCGCACGCTGGCGCGCTACAGCTACACCCTCGGTCTCATCGGCCTGGTCGCGCTCATGATCCCGGCGCTGCTGCCGGGCCGCTTCTCCGAGACCAACGGCTCCAAGATCTGGATCAGACTGCCGGGCGTCAGCGTGCAGCCCGGTGAGTTCGCCAAGATCCTGCTGATCATCTTCTTCGCCTCGGTGCTGGTCGCCCGGCGTGACCTGTTCACCACCGCGGGCAAGCACATGCTCGGCATGGACTTCCCGCGGGCCCGCGACCTCGGCCCGATTCTGGCGGTGTGGATCATCTGCATCGGCGTGCTGGTCTTCGAGAAGGATCTCGGCACCTCGATGCTGATCTTCAGCACGGTGCTGGTGATGCTCTACATCGCGACCGAGCGGGTCGGCTGGCTGATCATCGGCGGCGGACTGCTCGCGATCGGTTTCGTCTTCGCCTACAAGACCTTCTCCCACGTGCGTGTCCGCACCGACACCTGGCTCGATCCGTTCGCCGACTACAACAACACCGGCTATCAGATCTCGCAGTCGCTGTTCGGACTCGCCACCGGCGGACTCGCGGGCACCGGACTCGGCAGCGGACGGCCCAATACGGTGCCCTTCGCCAATACCGACTTCATCATCACCACCATCGGCGAGGAACTCGGCCTCATCGGGCTGACGGCGGTGCTCGTCCTGTTCCTGGTCCTGGTGATGCGCGGACTGCGCACCGCGATCGCGGTGCGCGACAGCTTCGGCAAACTGCTCGCCGCCGGTCTGTCGTTCACGATCGCGATCCAGCTGTTCATCGTCGTCGGCGGCGTCACCAAGTTGATTCCGCTGACCGGTCTCACCACGCCTTTCATGTCCTATGGCGGTTCCTCGCTGCTCGCCAACTACGCGCTGCTTGCCCTGCTGATCAAGGTCTCCGACGCCGCGCGCGCACCGGCACCGGCCCGCAAGAAGGATCCGGCCCCGCCCATCGCCGATGCCCCGACTGAGCTGTTGCGCCGCTCGGAGAGGCCGCAGGAATGAACACGCCACTACGACGGGTCGCGGTCGCGGTGATGGTGATGATCGTCGCGCTACTGGTCAACGCCACCTATGTGCAGGTGATCAAGGCCGACGACCTTCGCACCGATCCGCGCAATTCCCGTGTGCTGCTCGACGAGTACGCGCGCCAGCGCGGCCAGATCTCGGCGGGCGGCACCGTGCTCGCGAGTTCGGTCGCGACCGAGGACCGCTACAAGTACCTGCGGACGTATCCGACCGATCCGATGGCCTACGCCCCCGCGACCGGCTTCTACTCCATCCAGTACGGCAGCACCGGACTCGAACGGGCCGAGGATTCGGTGCTCAACGGGTCCGACAGCCAGCTGTTCGGGTCACGCCTGATCGATATGGTCTCCGGTCGCGACCCGCGCGGCGGCAATGTGCTGACCACCATCAACCCGGTCATGCAGAAGGTGGCCTACGACCAGCTGACCGCCAAGGGATACACCGGCTCGGTGGTGGCGATCGAGCCGAGTACAGGCAAGATCCTCACCATGGTCTCCACACCGAGCTACGACCCCAACCGGCTCACCGGACACGACGGTGCGGCGACCACCCAGGCGTGGGAGAGCCTGACCAGCGATACGGACAAGCCCATGCTCAACCGGGCCATCTCGCAGACCTATCCGCCCGGCTCCACCTTCAAGGTCGTGGTGACAGCCGCCGCCCTGGCCAATCGGGTCGCCACGCCGGACGACCAGTTCACCGCGGCGCCCAACATCACGCTGCCCGACACCACCACCACGCTGGAGAACTACAACGGTTCCACCTGCGGGTCGGAGGCCACCGCATCGCTGACCGAGGCATTCCGCCGGTCATGCAACACCGCGTTCGTCGAACTCGGCCTTCGGGTCGGTTCCGCGCGACTCAAGGACGAGGCCGCCGCCTTCGGCATCGGACCCCACGGGGGTATTCCGATGCCGGTGGCCGAGAGTACGGTCGGCACCATCACCGATAACGCCGCGCTCGGCCAGAGCAGCATCGGCCAGCGCGATGTGGCTCTCACCCCGCTGGACAACGCCGTGATCGCCGCGACCGTGGCCAACGGTGGCGTGCGGATGCAGCCGTACCTGGTCGACCAGTTGCAGGGCCCGGATCTGAGCGAGCTGTCCAAGACCAAACCGGTGTCGGTGGGTCAGGCAGTGAGCGCGCAGGTCGCCTCACAGCTGACCACCTTGATGGTCGCCTCCGAGCGCTACACCGCGGGCGGTACGCGGGGCGGGTACACCATCGCGTCCAAGACCGGCACCGCCGAACACGGCGAGAACCCGCGCTCGACCCCGCCGCACGCGTGGTATATCGCTTTCGCCCCCGCCCAGAATCCGAAGATCGCCCTCGCGGTGATCGTCGAGGACGGCGGCGACCGCGCCCTCGCGGCGACCGGCGGGTCGGTGGCCGCACCCATCGGCCGCGCGGTGCTGGACGCCGGTCTGCAGGGGGGCTGAACGAGATGTACGTACGAGAGGTACGGGGGCCCCGATGCTGAACAACGGAGCGATGGTCGCGGACCGCTATCGCCTGCAACGACTCATCGCCACGGGCGGTATGGGTCAGGTATGGGAGGCGCTCGACACCCGGCTCGACCGCCGGGTGGCCGTGAAGGTCCTCAAGGCGGAGTTCTCCGCCGATCCGACCTTCCGGCACCGGTTCCGCACCGAGGCCAAGACCACCGCGCAGCTCAACCACCCTGGCATCGCGGGCATTTACGACTACGGCGAGACCTACGACCCCTCCGCCGGGGAGACCGCGTACCTGGTCATGGAGCTGGTCCAGGGCGAACCGCTCAACGCGGTGCTCGGCCGGATGGGGCGGCTGTCCGTGGTCCAGGGTCTGGATCTGCTGGAACAGACCGGCCGGGCACTCGAGGTCGCGCACGCCGCGGGCGTGGTGCACCGCGACGTGAAGCCCGGCAATATCCTGGTCACGCCGACCGGTCAGGTGAAGATCACCGACTTCGGCATCGCCAAGGCGGTGGACGCCTCCCCGGTCACCAAGACCGGCATGGTGATGGGCACAGCCCAGTACATCGCCCCCGAACAGGCCGTCGGCGAGGACGCCACCGCGGCCAGTGACGTGTACTCCCTCGGCGTCGTCGGCTACGAGGCGCTCTCGGGCAAACGTCCGTTCAGCGGGGACGGCGCGATCACGGTCGCGATGAAACATGTCCGCGACACCCCGCCGCCGATGCCCGCGGATCTGCCGCCCAATGTGCGCGAACTCATCGAGATCACGATGGGCAAGGATCCGGGTCTGCGCTACGCCAGCGGCGGCGAGTTCGCCGACGCGGTCGCCGCGGTGCGGGCCGGACATCGACCGCCCATGCCGATGGGCGCGGGCGCGATGGGCGCCGGACCGGCGACCGAGGGCGCGACCAGGGTGCTGCCGCCCGGTCCGACGACGATCCTGCCCGCGGGACAGCACGAGGGTCAGACCGCCCGCTACGCTGCCACCGGCGCGATGGGTCCGGCCGCGACCACCATGAATCCCGGCGCCACCGCCGGTCCGCCGCCGCGCGACACCGGCTGGACCAATACCCAGAAGTGGCTGACCGGACTCGGTATCGGCGCGGTGATTCTCGGCGGTGCGGCGATCTGGCTGCTGTTCGGCGGTGACACCAATCCGAACCCGACTCGCACGCCGTCCTCCACGGTCGCGCCGTCGATACTGCCGCCGGTCACGACGGGATCCGAACCGACCACCACGCGTCCGTTGCCGCCGCCACCGCCGGTGACCACGTTCTCGCCGCCTGCGACGACCGAACCGCCGACGACGACCCCGGAGCCGACCACGACCGTGCCGCCGACCACGACGGCGCAGCCAACGACCAGGCCGACCCGGACGACGCAGAGCACGACGCGCAACTGGTTCCCGACGGTCGAACCGCCGTTCTCCGAATTACCCGGTGCCCGAGGCCCCTCGAACACCCGCAGTGCGCCCAATACTCCGCCGCAAGGACAACAATGACGACCCCGAAGAATCTCTCCTCCCGCTATGAGCTGGGCGAGATCATCGGATTCGGCGGTATGTCCGAGGTGCACAAGGCGCGGGATCTGCGGTTGAACCGCGATGTCGCGATCAAGGTGCTTCGTGCCGACCTCGCCCGCGATCCCACGTTCTACCTGCGCTTCAAGCGCGAGGCCCAGAACGCCGCCGCCCTCAACCATCCCGCCATCGTCGCGGTGTACGACACCGGCGAGGCCGAGGTGGACGGCGGTCCGCTGCCCTACATCGTCATGGAGTACGTCGACGGCGACACGCTGCGCGACATCGTGCGCGGCCAGGGTCCGCTGCCGCCGAGACGCGCGATGGAAGTGGTCGCCGACGTCTGCGCCGCACTGGATTTCAGCCACAAGGCGGGCATCGTGCACCGCGACATGAAGCCCGCCAACATCATGATCAACCGGGCGGGCGCGGTGAAGGTGATGGATTTCGGCATCGCCCGCGCCATCGCCGACAGCTCCAATCCCATGACCCAGACCGCCGCGGTCATCGGCACCGCGCAGTATCTGTCGCCCGAGCAGGCCAGGGGCGAGACGGTGGACGCCCGCTCGGACGTGTACTCCGTTGGCTGTGTGCTCTTCGAGATCCTCACCGGCGAGCCGCCGTTCACCGGTGACTCCCCGGTCGCGGTCGCCTATCAGCACGTCCGCGAGGATCCGCGGCTGCCGTCGCACGTCTATCCGGGCGTGCCGCGCGAACTGGATTCCGTGGTGCTCAAGGCGATGAGCAAGAATCCGGCCAACCGGTACCAGACCGCCGCGGAGATGCGCGCCGATCTGATCCGGGTGCTCGGCGGGCAGAAGCCGAGCGCGCCGATGGTGATGACGGAAGAGGATCGCACCACGGTCTTCGGCAATCCCGAACCGCCGCCGCGCAGCTACCGCACCGTCGAACGCGCTGATGACACCGCCGAACAGGATCCGGCCGAACCCAACGGTTCACGACGCACCGCCTACATCGCGCTCGCGGGCGCGGCGGCCCTCGCCGTGGTGTTCGCGCTGTTCTGGGTGCTGATAGGTCCGGGAAGCAAACCCGATCAGGTCTCGGTGCCCGATCTGGCGAACAAGCCCGCGACCACCGCGCAACGGGATCTGGAACGCCTCGGCTTCCCGGTGGCGATCCAGGAGAAACCCGATTCCAAGGTCGCGCAGGGCAATGTCATCTCCACTCAGCCGCTGGGTGGTTCCCGGGTGGACGAGGGCAGCATCGTGACCCTCCAGGTCTCGACCGGTCCGGCCCAGATTCCGGTGCCGCGACTGGCGCGGCTGACCCAGCAGCAGGCCGAGCAGGAGCTCAATGCCAAGGGTCTGCGCCTCAATCCCGACGTGCGCCGGGAGCCGTCCAGCATGGACGACAAGGACAAGGTCGTCAACCAGAATCCCGCGGAAGGCCAGAAGGCCGACGCGGGCGGCATGGTGACGGTGTCGATCGGCAGCGGACCCGAACAGGTTACGGTCCCCTACGTCGCGGGCCAGCCGATCGAAACGGCCGAATCGACCCTGACCAGGAGCGCCGGATTCCAGATCTCCATCCAGGAGGTCCAGAGTTCGCAGACCAAGGGCACGGTGCTGAGCACCGATCCGCCCGCGGGCACCATGGCCGACAAGGGGTCGACGGTCACCGTCCGGGTGTCCTCGGGCGATCAGTTCTCCATGCCGGATCTGCGCTCCAAGACACCCGCGCAGGCGTCGGCGGAACTGCGCCAGCTCGGTTGGAACGGTCAACTGTCGCAGAACACCGTGACGACGCTGAACACCGCCGATGTCGGCCGCATCACCGCACAGCAACCGGCGCCGGGCAGCTCGGCGTCCAAGTCCGGGACGATTCTCATCACCATCGGCGTCCTGCCCCTCGGCCCGCCGTGAGGCCGGGCTACTACAGCGCGAGGTGACGGTTCATCGACATTGCCGCCTCGGCCATGTCGGTCAACTCGATGACCGTGACCCCGCGCCCGCGTAGCTCCTCGACGCCGACACAGTCGGCGACGAAGGTCGCCGGTTCCCGCCACGCGATCACCACCCGGGGTATGCCCGCGGCGAGTATCCGCTCCGCACACGGCGCGCGCCCGGCGGTGGCACGCCGCGAACACGGTTCCAGGGTGCTGTACATGGTGGCGGTGCGCAGTCGCGGGTCGTCTGCGGCGAGTTTGCCGAGTGCCGCCTCTTCGGCGTGCGCCTTGAGATCGGTTTCCCGGGAGTATCCGGTCGCCAATACCGCGCCGTCCTCGGCGACGATCACCGCGCCCACCGAGAAGGCCGTGGCGCTCGGCGGTGACATGCGCGCCAACTCGATCGCCTGCCGCATGTGGTCACGGTCGATCCGATTCCGCCGCTCGTCGGACATCGACGCCTCCTGCCGTTCATCGTCCGCGGGGCGCATAGCGCAGCAGCGCGATATCCCCCACGCGGGTCACGTCGATCAAGGTCATCCTGCGCGCCGGACCGCCCGGGAAGGCGGCGGGTCCGACGAAACGCGGTGCGTCGGCCGCACCGACGAGGATCGGCGCGACCGCCATATGCAATTCGTCGGCGAGGTCGGCGGCGAGGAAGGCGGTGTGGATGGCCGTGCCGCCCTCCACCATGAGCCTGCCGATACCGCGGCGGCCGAGGTCGTCGAGCAGTGCCGCGAAATCCAGGTCGGAACCGAGGGCGACCACGTCGGCGAGTCCGGCGAGCCGGTCGCCGAGCGCGTCCGCGCCCGCATCGGTGGTGTAGACGAGTTTGTCGCCGCCGCAATGCCAGAACTGCAGGTCGGGGTCGAGATCACCGGCCGCGGTGACCGTGACCTTCAGCGGATACTCCGGCAGACCCGACGCGACGCGCGCGGCCCGGCGCTCGGCGCTGTTCACCAGCAGCCGCGGATTGTCACGCCGCAGGGTCCGTGCGCCGACCAGGATCGCGTCCGACTCCGCGCGCACCTGATCCACGCGATCGAAATCCGCGTCGCCGGAAAGGCGCAGCCGCGCGTCGCTCGCATCGTCGATATGGCCGTCCAGGCTCACCGCCACCGAGAGCAGCACGTACGGGCGACTCGTCGCGGTCACCGCACCACCAGTGCCGCGACCTCCGCCTCCAGGATCTCGACCAACCCCTCCTCGGGCCTGCTGCCGCAGACCTCGAGCCAGTTCGCCAACATGCGGTGACCGCCCTGGGTCAGCACGGATTCGGGATGGAACTGCACGCCGTGGATGGGCAGGGTGCGGTGCCGCACCGCCATGACTATGCCCGATTCGGTGCGCCCGATCACCTCGATCTCCTCGGGAATGGTGTCCTCGAGCACGGTGAGCGAGTGGTAGCGGGTGGCGGTGAACGGATCGGGCAATCCGGCGAGCACACCCGAGCCGGTGTGGAACACCAGACTGGTCTTCCCGTGCAACAGTTCCGGCGCGCGGGTCACGGTGGCGCCGAATGCCTCGCCGATGGCCTGATGGCCCAGGCACACTCCCAGCAATGGCGTGGCCGTGCGCGCGCAGGCGTGCACCAACGGAATGCTCGCGCCCGCCCGGTCGGGCGTGCCCGGGCCGGGACTGATGAGGACGCCGTCGTAGTCGGCGACCACCGAGTCCACGTCGAGCAGCCGTTTGTCGTCGTTGCGCCAGACGACGGCGTCGGTTCCCAACTGGCCGAGATACTGCACCAGGTTGAACACGAAGCTGTCGTAGTTGTCGACGACGAGAACACGCATGGTTCGAGATTACGTGCCAACCCCTCGGAGCGTCGCACCCATTACCACTTGGGCTAGCCTAGAGACACACCGGAGGGCCGTCCCGCCTTGCCCGGGCCGCATCCGTCCGCGGACGGAACGGTCGCCGCGGCGAACGCGTCCCCACGCGTTTCACCCGCCGGTACCGACCTGCACGCCGATAACGAGGACGTCATGCCGAAGTCGAAGGTCCGCAAGAAGACCGACTATACGATCAATCCCGCGAGCCGGATCCCGGTGAAGGTCAAGGCCGGTCCGTCTCCCGTGTGGTACGTCGCGATCATGCTCGGCTTCATGCTGGCCGGGTTGGTCTGGCTGCTCGTCTACTATCTTGCCGCCGAGCAGATCGAGTGGATGAGGAATCTCAACGCGTGGAACTTCCTCATCGGCTTCGGGCTCATGGTGGTCGGCCTGATCATGACGATGCGGTGGCGCTGAGCAGCCGGGATCCGAATCGTCCGACGGCAGCGGCGACTGATTACATCCATGTCATTCATGCACAACCTGTGGATGCCCCTGTGGACAACTCGAGGATGATTGGGGAGAGTGCCGCGTGAATCCTGACTCCCCGGAGCATTCGGACACACCGACGCCTCGTCTCGCCTGGACCACGCCCACCGCGGCGCTCTACGCGGTGTCGATCGGCGCCGTCGTCTTGGCGGTCGCGGCCCTCCTGAGCAATGACAACGCCGGTCGCCTGCTCATCGGTCTGGCCGCCGTCGGATTGCTCGCGCTGGCCGTGCTCGGCTTCCGGCAGCGCCCGCGGATCGCCATCACGCCGGGGCCGAATCCACGGCTTGTGGTGCGCAATCTCGTAGGCCCCACCGAGTACACCCCGGGCCAGATCGTGCGCGCCCGACTGGTCGGCTACCGCCGCCTCGGCCGCAAGATGCCCATGCTCGAAATCGACGTGCGCGAGGCCGACGGCACCGAGCACTTGCTGATCTTCGGTCGCTGGGATCTCGGAACCCACCCCGAGGACGTATTCGACGCCCTGGTCGCCAACGGTCTGGCCACCCGTTAGCAACTGCACTGGGCGACAATGCTTCACGTGAAACGTCGGATTACGTCAGCGACGCCACTCCCGCGCCGATGACCGCGAGATCCAGCACCGCGATTGCCGCGATCGCCGCCCAGCCGATGCCGAGCGCCGCCTCGGGGGTGCGGGCCCGCAGCCATTCCGGCAGGAACAGCAGTCCGACCGCCGCCAACGTGCCCGCGACCAGACCGCCGAGATGTTCCGACAGTGAGATGCCCGGCAGTGAGAAGCTGATGAAGATATTGATGCCGATCAGAATGAGCATCTGATTCGGACTCTGCCGCACCCGGATCAACAGCACGGTTATCGCGCCGAACAGGCCGTACACCGCACCGGACGCGCCGACCGTCGCGGTATTCGCTTCATCGAAGGCCATACTCGCCGCCGCGCCGCCGAGCAGCGCGACCAGATAGACGGTGAGGAAGCGCACGCGACCGAGCCCGGCCTCCAGACTGCGGCCGACCACCCACAGCGCGAACATGTTCAAGGCCAGATGGATCGGCCCCCAATGCAGGAAACCCGAACCGATGACCCGTTCCCACTCACCGTCGGCGACCAGTCCGGGCACCAGAATCCAGCGCGCGAACAGCGTCGACCCGTCGTAGTTGTCCACCACGCTGCGCGACTGCACCGCCGTGATCGCGAAAACCACCACATTGACGGCGATGAGGGCGTAGGTGACATACGCGACCGGCGCTCGGTTGACCGGCGCGCCCGCGGCATTGCGCACGGCCGGGCTCGCGTGCTGATCTTGGCGCAGGCAGTCGACGCAGTGCTGGCCGACGGCGGCGGCCCGCAGACATTCGGGACAGGAGGGCCGCCCGCAGCGCGTGCACGCCAGACCGGTCGGACGATTCGGATGACGGACGCACGTCGGTGCGGGCGGCTGCGGATTCATCGTGTCACTCGATGGTGATCTTGGAGATGATCACCGGCTCCTTCGGTCGATCGTCGCGGTCGGTCGGGGTGGCTGCGTTGGCGTCGACGACCGCGTTCGCCATCCCCAGCAGGTATCCGCGGTCGAAACCGCACCGGCGGTCTGAATCGGTGGGGTCACCCCGCCATGCTAGTCACGAATCGCCGACGGGCCCGCCGACCGGGTAACCCACGTCCTACCAGGGGCACGGGCGCGATTCACCGGCGTATGCCAAAGTGGTCCAATGACCTCGAGGAGCCTGCATGTCTCGACACGTTCGCTGATCGCCGCCGCCGCCGTGGCACTGGCCGCCGGCGCGACCTGGCTGGTGCGCGGTCGCCGTCCACAGCCGCCGCGGCCCGCCCCCGCGCCACCGCGTATCGGGTACTCGCGCAACGGCGCCGCGCCCACCCCGATGGCCGGGGCGGGCGCGGACAACGGTCGCTGATCAGCGGCTGACGGTCCGCTTGTACTGACGCAGCGCGAGCGGCACGAAGACCACCAGGATGATCGCTACCCACCCGAGTGTGGTGATCTCCGGGTGACGCAACGGCCAGGCTTCCGGGGCAGGCACGGCGGGGTTGTTGTTGCCGAACAGGTCACGGGTGGCCTGGGTGACCGCGGAGACCGGATTCCATTCGGCGAACACCTTGAGAACCGCGGGCAGGTTCTCCAGCGGCACGAAGGTGTTGGCCAGGAAGGTCAGCGGGAAGATCACCATGAAGCTGGCGTTGTTGAACACCTCCGGCGTGCGGACCAGCAGCCCGACCACGGCCATGATCCACGACACCGCGTAGGCGAACAGCAGCAGCAGGGCGTAGGCGATGACGGCGTCCAGGAACGACCCTCGGATGCGCCAGCCCACCAGCAGACCGGTCAGCGACATGACGACCAGGCTGACGATATTGATCACGACATCGCTGAGTGTCCGACCGACCAGCACCGCCGACGGCGCCATCGGCAACGACCGGAACCGGTCGATGATGCCCTTCTGCATGTCGTCGGCCAGACCGGCGCCGGTGAAGGTCGCACCGAACACCACGGTCTGGGCGAAGATCCCCGCGATCAGGAACTCCCGATAGCCGCCCTCCATACCCGGCACCTGGATGGCGGTGCCGAAGACGTAGGCGAACAGCAGGACGAACATGATCGGCGACAGCGTCGAGAAGATCAGCACATCCGGGACGCGCCTGATCTTGATGACATTGCGCTTGGCGATTGTCCTGCTGTCGTTGATCACGATCGCCAGGCGTTCGAACGATCCCGGCCGCTGGGCCTGCGGTGTCGCGGTGGCCGCGGTCATCGCACACTTCCTTCCGTCTTCTCGTGCAGCTCGGCCGCCATGTCGGCGTTCTCCTCGGCCTCGTGACCGGTGAGGGTGAGGAACACGTCGTCCAGCGAGGGACGGCGCAGACCGACATCGTGGATCTTCACCTCGTGTTTCGCGAGCAGGCCGATGGCGTCGACCAATGCCTGCGAACCATTGCTGACCGGCACCGTGATGCGACGCAGCCCGGGTTCGAGGTGGATCTCACCGTCGGCGAGACCCGACAGCGCCTCCTGGGCGACCGCCAATTTGTCCACTGTCTCGACGGTGAGTTCGATGCGGTCGCCGCCGACGAGGGTCTTCAGTTCGTCGGCGGTGCCGCGGGCGATGACCTTGCCGTGATCGATCACCGCGATGGCGTCGGCGAGCCGATCGGCCTCTTCCATGTACTGCGTGGTGAGCAACAGCGTGGTGCCGCCCGCGACCAGTTCCTCGATGACGTCCCACAGGTCGAGGCGGGCGCGCGGGTCGAGGCCGGTGGTCGGCTCGTCCAGGAACAGCACCGGCGGATTGGCCACCAGGGCGCCTGCGAGGTCGAGCCTGCGGCGCATGCCGCCGGAGTAGCCGCGCACCGGGCGGTCGGCGGCGTCGCTGAGCCGGAAGCGTTCGAGCAGTTCGCGGGCGCGTTCCTTACTGCGCTGCACCCCCATGTGGTACAGCCTGCCCACCATCTCCAGATTCTCGAATCCGGTGAGGTATTCGTCGACGGCCGCGTACTGTCCCGATGCCCCGATCTGCGAACGCAGCGCCTGCGGGTCGCGCAGGACGTCGATTCCCGCGACTGTCGCTTTGCCCTCGTCGGGTATCAACAACGTGGTCAGCACCCGGACGGTGGTGGTCTTTCCGGCGCCGTTCGGGCCGAGCAACGCGGTGACGGTGCCCTCCGGCACCGACAGATCGAGCCCATCGAGGGCGGCGACCGCGCCGTAGCGTTTGACGAGACCCTCGGCGACTATTGCGTCGGGCATATTTCTCCTGACGTTCGTTTCTTCTCGATGACGAAGTTCCATCGGCGTCGGTCGTGTGACCGTCGACGCGGTGACGCCGAATCGGGCATCCGGCCCCGTACCGGAGTCAGTATTGCGCTGGGCTCGGACGATTTCATCCCATTTGTGCGGCGTGCGGCGGCTACGGCGACAGGTTGGTCGACAGCGTCGACAGCGGAGCGCCCGACAGAAAGGGCCGCATCCCGGATCGGACGGTGCTCGGGGTTGCCGTTCCGGAATGCGACCGAGTACATGGTGCCGTGCCGGAATCGTCGCCGGCGCGCGTAGTGCGGTACGCGAATATCGCGTACCGCATACTCGCCCCGTCGTTCGATGGCGATGCCGGTCGTACGGCCTCGGCCGGAGTCCGTGATCACGCGCACATGATGGCACCGGGGTCCGACAGATTCCGACCGCACACGACATGCATGCGGCCCGCGACACGCGGCGAATTCGGACGGTGTCTCGGTGATGTCCAAGCCGTGACAGCGGCGATTCCGGACACACAGTGACCGCGCGGCACGGTTCCAGTGATCAACTCCGACTCCGCTCGAAATTTGCACTGCCAGCGGAAACCGCTGTTACACAAGCATTTTGGCAAACATCTAGCCGCTTCCAGATGGAGCAGACCGCACGGTCGGCGAAGGTGGGGACATCGCGGGGCAACCGAGGGGTCCGAATCCGCGCGAAAAACTTCCAAAGTGTGCTTCCCCACGCACCCACAATCGCCGATCTTCGCGTAGGATCATTCACGTCGGCCCCTCCCCCCCGGGCCGACCTTACGCGGGCCTCGGCTAACTCCCCCCCTTCGCCGAGGCCCGCTCCCATGTCCGGGGTAGGTCAGTCCGGGTCCACCGCGCGCCACGCCGCCGCCAACCGCAGCGCCCGCGCCCGCCCCGCGGTGCCGAGCAGCGGCCGATCCCGTTCCCACCGCGTCCGCGTCCCCGTATCCACCAGCGCCCACTGCGAATCCAGTTCCGCCAGCAGCCGGTCGACCTGATCGAGCACTCCGCCCAAGGCGATATGCGTACCTGGTTCGCGCGGCCGCGACCAGTCGATTCCGCGCAGCGCGGCCACCGCGGCCAGCAGCCCCTGGCGCGCCTGCCGCGACCAGCCCGCCGCGCGGCCGACTCGCACCAGCCAGCCGAGCGCCGCCGCGATAACATGCCCGTCCTCGAGTGTGCGGAAAGGTTTCAGGTAGTCCGCATAGCCGTCGCCGGGCAGCACCCGAGCGCGCGCGTCGACGAATGTGACGGTGGCGTGCGGTATCTCGGGCGCGAACGGCACCGCCGGATTCTCCGTCACGGTGACACCGGGTTGCGCGGCGTCGACCAGTGCCGCGCGTAGGGCGTTACGCCCGTGCGCGTCCGTCCCGACACTCGTGATCACGATCATCCACCGTGCCGATGTGCCCATGGTCGTGAAGGTCTTGGTTCCGCGCACCGCCCCGCTTTCCGAGAGTTCGGTACGGATCACCGACGGATGCGCCCCCTCCGCCTCGGTGGCGGCGAACGCGGTCAACTCCCCCTCGGGCAGCTCGGGTACCAAAGCACGCAGCGCCTCCTGATACCCGGAGAGAAACGCGTAGCCGAGTCGGTCCGCGCCGAATCCGCCTGCGACCGCCGCGTCCAGCGGTGCGGCGAACCGGTCGGAGAGCGAACGATGCCGCGCCCAAGCCTGCGCGATGCTCACCGGCGGCGTTTCCAAGGCGGGCGCGGTCAGCAGATAGTCGAACACTGATTCCACAGATGCACGGTAGCGCCGCCGAATAACCGCGGCTCACCGCCTACCCTCCATGGATTTCGCGGACTCACCGGGTTCACTCGGAGTTGTCAGCACCCGACCGGGAGGAGCCCGACAGTGCGGCAGCCGGACGACGTCCGCAGAAGAGAGCTCTACGACAACGAGGCACGGCTGTCGTGGGTACTGGCCGCACTCGCCGGCCTGATCGGCGCCGCCGCATTCATGCACACCGCGGGTTACTTCGTCACTTTCATGACCGGCAATACCGAACGCGCGGTCCTCGGCCACTTCCACGACGAACGCGATGTCGCCATCGCCGCGGCCATGCTGCTGCCCTCGTTCCTGTCCGGCGTGGTGGTCGCCGCACTGTGCCGCCGCTATTTCTGGAGCGGCCACCCCCACGGCCCCACCCTGCTGACCACCGCCTCTCTGGCCGCGGCGTCGGTCATAGATTTCGCCCTCTACCAGCTGACCTCGTCCACCCGAATCGAATTCGTCCCCATACTGTTCGTCGCGTTCGGTGTCGGCGCCCTCAACACCTCGTTCGTGAAGAACGGCGAAGTATCCATCCCCCTCAGCTACGTGACCGGCACCCTGGTCAAACTCGGCCAGGGCGTCGAACGCCATATCAGCGGCGGCACCTACGCCGACTGGCTCGACTATTTCCTGCTCTTCACATCGTTCGCCTTCGGCGCCCTACTCGGCGGCATCCTGAGCTTGATGGTGGCGGGCTGGGCGATGCTCATCACGGCCACCGCGGTCTGCCTGCTGGTTACGGTCTACACCTACCTGCACCTCGACCGTCACGGCCCGCTAGCGGAGAAGTAATGGACCGGTCACGACCGCGCCGGACTCGATCTAACGGAGGTATCCGATCACGTACGTTATTCTGTACCATTGCAGTGCGACGAGAGAAGGGGCCCCATGCGAGCCATGCACAGCACCGAAGCGCGTCAGAACTGGTCTGAAGTACTGGACGCAGCCACCGAGGACAACGACGAGGTCGTGATCACTCGTTCAGGCGGGAAAGAGCCCGCCGTGGTGATCTCGCTGGCCGAATACAACTCCTTGAAAGAAACGGCCTACGTTCTGTCCACCAGGGCCAATACTCGCCGCTTGCTCGAGTCGATCGCGAACTTGGAATCAGGCAGGGTGGAAGCCCACGAGCTGATCGAACCCGAGGACAACGACGAGTGAGCCGCAAGGTGGGGTTCGACTCCAACGGGTGGGAGGACTACAGCGGATGGCTCGCCCGCGATCGTAGGTTGCTCTGCAAAGTCAACCGCTTGATCGAGGATATCCGGCGCAACGGCAACGCTGAGGGCATCGGCAAGCCGGAACCCTTGCGGCACAACTTGGCCGGACTATGGTCACGGCGGATAACCGACGAACACCGGTTGATCTACGTGGCCGACGACGACAACGTGACGATAGTTGCCTGTCGTCACCACTACGACGATTGACTACGACCGCAATGCCACCCGAAGACAGAAGGACCAACAGGTCACTCCTCGATCAAGCCGAGCACCTCGGCCTTGCTGTATCCGTTGACACGTGCGGATTCGATCAGTTGGCGGGCGGCCTGTTCCACCGGGGCAGCGGTCGGCGCTGTCGCGGTGACGCGGACGCCGCGCCCGCGCCGGAAGTCCACAACCCGTTCCTCCCGAAGCCTCCGATACGCGGCCAGGACGGTATTGCGGTCGACGGACAACGCCCGCGCCAACTCCGTCGCGGACGGGAGTTGTTCATTGACGGCCAACTCGCCGCTGGTGACCGCACGTCGCGCGGCCCCGCCGGATCGCCGCTGCGCAGGACGACTCGGCCCGACCGGTGGGGCGCGTGGACTGTCGGGGCTCGACTGCCCCGGCAATCGGATCTCGGGCCGGACCGTGGGGCGAACCCTGTCCCGACTCGGACCGGCGGGTCACGGCCTGGTTGCTGACATCTTCAACTGTGATATAGATCACATGGCGCGGGTAGTACAGACTCGGGCTCGACGCACGCCTGACCGGCATGGGTGGGTGACGTTGCGTCGGGGATGTGCCAGTCTGCGAAACGTCGGTTTCGGGCGGTCGGCGCAGCCGCGAAACTTCATGGCCGTGGTGAGATCGACTACGGCGCACGCCGGTGTCACGTGCATGACCGGTCTCGGCGGTGTGCGGCCTGGTCTGTGGCGTGAGTCCGTTCCGGCTCGGAACTCGGGTTCACGGTTCGTCCCGCATTCACTCGAAAGATGGTCAGCCGAGCCGGAGTTGAACGAGATATAGTGACCCGCATCACATCATGCTTACTGTTTGCCCGTCAAGACCGGCGACGCGGGCGGGCTGAACCTGACCAGTCGCACCAAGTTCGAGCGACCGGGCGAAGGGTTCCTGCGCCAAGTCGCGGCCACACTCCCCGCGGGTGATCTCGGCAACGCCGATACCCACGGTAAGTCGGAGTACTACGGCGACAACGAGACCCGCGCCAATCCCTGCGTCTCGAACTCGCCCGCCGTGCCACAGGGCGGCCGGGTCAAGGCCGTGCGGACGGCGAAGACCTCCGACGGCACGGCCAGCGTCCTCGAGACCGTGTACACCGCCGCCGGACGGATCGCCGCCACGCGCTCCAACAACGAACCCTGGTCGTGCGTGAGCTACGACGCCCGCGGGCGCGAACTCACCAAGACCTACCCGGCGTTGGACGATCAACCGGCCCGCACCGTCACCCACGACTACGCCGTGGGCGGTGACCCCCGCAAGCACAAGGTCACCGACAACAGTGGGTCGACCACCGCAGTACTCAACCTGCACCTGCAGGTGGTGTCCTACACCGACGCCAACGGTGTCACCACCACATTCGAGTACGACCTGGCCGGACGGAAGACCAGCGAGACCACCACCATCGACGGAGTCGGCTCGACGCTGAAGTACTTCTGGGACGACGCCTCACGACTGACTCGCCTGGAACTGGACGGCCAGACCGTGGCAACACCGGGCTACCAAGCCGGAGTGCTCACCAGTGCCACCTACGGCAACGGCACCAGTCTCGCGATCGGCCACAACGACGCGGGCTCACTGGTCGGCCTGACCTGGAAGGTTCCCGGCTCCGAAGTCACCAATGCCGCGACCAGATCCCGCGACCAGCGCATCATCGACGACAGGATCACCGACACCGCCGATCCCAGCACGATCTACGACTCCCACTACACCTACGACGGCGTCGGACGACTGGTCGCGGCCTCCGTGCCCTTCCATCAACTGACCTACGGCTACGCCGCCGCCGACGGCTGCGGCCCCAACGCGGCCGCGGGCCTGAACACCAACCGCACGTCCTTCGCCGACAGCTTCAACGGCGGGCCCGCCGCGGTGACCAACTACTGCTACGACGGTGCCGACCGGTTGCTGTCCACCAACGGCGCCACCGCGCTGTCGTTCGTCTACGACCCCTACGGCAACGCGACCAAGGTCGGCGCCGACACCCTCGGCTACGACTCCACCCTCCGGCACATGCGAACCACGACCGCCGCCGGACGCAGCGTGACCTACACCCGCGACGTGCACGACCGCATCTCGGCTCGCACCGTCAAGGACGGAACCAACCCCGACCAGGTCACCCGCTACGGATTCACCTCCGATTCCGGTGGACCGGAATTCATCCTCGACGGGGCCGGGAAACTGCGCCAGCGCGTGGTGAATCTCCCCGGCGGCGCGCTGCTGACCAAGAACTATCCGCAGAACACCGCAGCCTGGTCGTATCCGAACATCCACGGCGACATCCTGATCACCGCCGACGGCGCGGGGGCGCGCACAGGTGCGATCCACCTCTACGACCCCTTCGGCCAGAACATCGACCCGACAACCGGCGCGTTCGGCGACATCCCGATTCCGGCCACCGCGGAAGGCGGCATGGACTTCGGATGGCTGGGTCAACACACCGTCCCCGTCGAACACGCGGCGGGTCAGCAGGCGGTCGAAATGGGCGCGCGAACCTATCTGCCCATCCTGGGACGGTTCCTGCAAGTCGACCCAGTCCCGGGCGGTTCGGCGAACAGCTACGACTACGTCAACGGCGACCCGGTGAACACTTTGGATCTCAACGGAAAATGCCCTGCGTGCGCCGCCTCGGCTGCCGTAGTGCCCGTTGTCGCAGCCACAGCAGCGCAGTATGGTCCCAAGGTGCACCTGAAAGATCGTTCGGTGGAGGCGCCCAGCGTCAACCTCGCCGGCATCGATGACAGCCCAGCGCCCGCGAACTCGCCCACACCCAAGTCACAGGAATCCACTGTGCGCCTGCTCTCCGAGACGACAAATATCCCTCGTGCGACCGAGATCGGTGACAGGATCAATCTCGGTGGTGGCAGTTACGTCGAATCCAGATGGTACGGCTGGCATCTGCATTTGGGTCCCGACGCGGTGCAGTACGTCTACGCCAGTGCGATGGCCGGAGCCGGAGCGGCCTCGCTCCTCGGTATCTGGCACAACGTTCCTGGGAAACTCGTCGCCGGACTCA
>NZ_LGYZ01000029.1 GCF_001310275.1 Nocardia arizonensis | reverse complement strand
TTCCATCGCTGTCAGTGTTCTCGTTCCTGCGCTCTGGAACGCATGGCATAAATGGGGCCAGCGGCGACCGAGCGACTGAAACCGGTCGTGATGACGGATAGGTGCCGGGCCGCCTGGCCGCCAGTGCCGATCCCTGTGATGTCCTGATCAATAGGTCGGCCACATCACCCTCCTAGTTCTGGTGAGGCTCCCTGAGTCGGCAGTAAGAGAATGCACAAGGTCCGAAGGCCACCGGTGAACCCGGTGGCCTTCGGCGTGTTTCTGCGATGATAAAAGCTCGGCCCGTCAAGAACCGGCAATCGATCGCGAGGACAACGTCTCGCGTAGGCATCCTGTCCGATTTATCCACATACTGAGCCTTTTTCATCCTCGTTGAGCGGCTCTGAGTTCGCGGTTCTGGCCCGCATCCTGCCGCGCCTGATCGACGACGCCAATTCCGCCCCGCCGCTATCGCGCACACTGCAATTTATCGGCTCGCTAATGGTGCAGACGCGCCCTGATCCCTGACCGTAAAGGCTTCCGCGACCCGCACAACGTCCGGCGTACGTGGCGCCAAGCTCGCGGAACGGAGTTCGCCTGGATCACCGGCGACGTTCCGCAAGACCGTCGCAACGCTGCTTTCCGACGAGTACGGCGACCAACAGGCAGCGCGCCAACTCGGCCATTCCGACGGCGGGGAGATCGTACGCAAGCACTATGCGGACAAGCCGACCGAAGTAGCGGACTTCACGCGCGCCCTCGACCGGTTCGCAAGCTGAATCCGTGTCATTTCCGTGTCACCGGACCGAAGTCCGGTGATCGCAGACCAGCGTTTTCGCTGGTCAGAAGTGGAGCCTAGGGGAATCGAACCCCTAACCCCTGCCTTGCAAAGGCAGTGCTCTGCCAATTGAGCTAAGGCCCCGTCACACCCGATGGGTCAGCGGGTGGTCACCTGGTGCCAGAGATCGGCATCCTCGCGCTTGCGCAGCTTGGTGATCCCGATGACGACCAGGACGGCGACACCGATCGTGAGGAGAATTTTCATGAGTCCCACCCTACTGTGATGCCCGGCGTGGGCGGCACCTGGGCTGGAGCCTCACCACCGAACACTCTCATTCCCTGGTCAGCGCTGCCATCTTGTCCCGCTGCTCGAATTGCACACTCTTCGAGCATCGTTGCCGACATAACGTAACGGTTGCCGGGTAAACCAGTCAACACGGCTGGTCGCAGCGGCCTTTCGGCGCGGACGAGCGAGCGGGTCCGAGAGATTGACGCAATGAGACGATGATTGCATACTTGTAGCATGGGTGCGGTACCGACCCCGCCCGCCGGCTCGCCATCGCGCCCGCCGAACACCCGCGCACGACCGCCTTCGATGAGGAAGCCGCCAATGACGACGTCCGCGACCATTCCCAGCCGCCATCCCCAGCGTCCGCGCAAAGCGCCCGGACTCGGTCCCTTCGCCATTGTCCTCGGTATTGGCAAACCGTCGCCTGAACGCTGGCAACTGCTCGGTGAGTCCCTCCTGGTCGGCGACGAGCCGATGGATACCCTCATCGAATGGATGTACGCCGCGGGCATGGCCACCACCCGGCCGCTGTTCGAACGCGCGCTGCGTTACGGAATCGACAGCGTTCCCGATGCCCCGCAACCGTTACGCGACTTCTTCACGATGGTCGAGGACACACCCGATTGGGTCGACCAGGATCTGCTGCGCGAAGGTGAGCGCCTGTTCCGCTCCGGCGGCACCGATGGTCTGTACTTCGCCCGCGACGTCTCCTTCCTCGGCGGCTACCTCGCCTCCGGCTTCAACAAGACGCTGATCCGCACCGGCGCCCTGGAGAAGGGGCCGGCGCGGCGTTTCGCGGAGACCTTGCAGTGGGCCATGGACGTGTCCGCGGAGAACGGTATGCAGCGCTTCGGTGTCGGCTACCGCTCCACCCTGCATGTCCGGCTGATCCACTCCCTGGTACGCCGCCACGTCGCCGCGATGCCGGACTGGCGTGCCGACGAATGGGGCCTGCCGATCAACCAGACCGATATGGCCGCGACCCTCGTCGGAGCACTTTTGGCCCCCATCGTCGGCGGCCTCGCCCTCGGCATCGTGCCCTCGCGCGCCGACACCGTCGCCGCCGCGCACCTGACCCGCTACGTCGGCTGGCTTATCGGCGTCGAGGAACAGTGGTTGCCCACCAGCTTCCGCGACGGCGTCGCCATCCTGCATCACTGCCTCACCGCCATCACCAACCCCGACGAGACCAGCCGGCAACTGGCACTCCCCATGGCCGACGATCCCCTGAACTGGTCCTACCCCAACCTGCCCGGCATCCGCGGTCGCCTGGCCCGTGCCCAACACCTGTCGGTCACCAGCGCCTTCCTCGGCCCGAAGGCCATGAAGATCCTCGGCCTGCCCGCCTACATCCCCCCGTGGTACCCCGCACTGCGCATCCCCATCAACCTGGGCCGCACCGCCTACTTCCGCCTCGCGCCCGACGGCCGGGAACGCGCCGAGGCCCTCGGCCGCCGAGACCAGGAAGCCTTCCTGCACCGCCTCATCGGCGACACCACCGCGACAATCGGAGAATCGGCCCCGAAACTCGACCGCACCGCTTGATACCGAAGGGGCAATCGAGCGCGGCGGCGACCGCGCGGGGATATCCTCACCCCAAACTCGCCCTCAGTGGCGGTAAGACACCGAATTCGTCATGCAGCGAGCCTCTCCGCACCTTACGGGGAGGCTCGTTCCGTGTCTGACCGATTACCGCCGGCCACTTGACGAATCGCATATACCGATGCCATTATAAAAATGGGAAGACGCAGGAATATGCGTCTTGGTTTCTGTTGTGTTCTCGACATCGGTCTATTTCGGGTGTAGTTTGAGAATCCGCGCCGGGTCGCGCGCTGTCCAGCCCTCGAAATATGAAATGACCGTGGAAGTGGCACTGTCTGCGAGCCGCATTCCACCCGTTGTTGTCGAGTCTCGTCGGGATGGCGTCCGTCCCTGTGCCCAACGATCCCACAGGACAAGCAGATACCGTGTCGACCGCGCGTGCGCGCGGCCGACGCGAGGTGCTGGAAGGACACATCGTGCCAGTCTCGAATCAGACCGCCGTACCCGGCGCACCGAAACGCCTGTCGTTCGCCAAACTCCGTGAACCGCTGGAAGTTCCGGGGCTGTTGCGGGTGCAGACCGATTCCTTCGAATGGCTGATCGGCGCACCGGCGTGGCGCGCGCGAGCCGCCGCCCTCGGCGAATCTCCCGACGGCGGATTGGCGGAGGTGCTCGCGGAGATCAGCCCGATCGAGGATTTCGCCGCGACCATGTCCTTGACACTGTCCGATCCGAGATTCGAGGAGCCGAAAGCCTCGCTCGAGGAATGCAAGGACAAGGACCTGACATATTCGGCGCCGCTGTTCGTGACCGCCGAGTTCATCAACAACTCCACCGGTGAGATCAAGAGTCAGACGGTTTTCCTGGGTGATTTTCCGATGATGACCGATCTCGGCACCTTCGTCGTCAACGGCACCGAGCGGGTCGTCATCTCGCAGCTGGTGCGTTCGCCGGGCGTCTACTTCGACCACGCGGTCGACAAGGGCACCGAGAAGGATCTGCACAG
>NZ_LGYZ01000028.1 GCF_001310275.1 Nocardia arizonensis | reverse complement strand
TCGGCCTCGCAACCGCACTCATCTGCTGGCGACGGTTGAGCAACCGAACCTGATAGACGCTCATAGCAAAGGTTTTCACACCTCTCCCGAGGGCGCTGATAGTTTGATCAGTTGGAATTTCACGCACCGCGGGTGTTTCACCCTGTCACCGCATATGAGATCTCACACGGCGAACCCGACGGCATTTCCGATGACGTAGGTCGCCGCCATCGCAAGCGCACCTCCGAGTGCGATGCGAACGACTGCCCGCCCCGGTGCCGAGCCACCGAGGCGGGCGCTGAGCGTGCCGGTCAGCACCAACGCGGCGACGACTGCGGCGAAGGTGATCGGGATGCGTGCCGATACGGGCGTCACCGCGATGGCCAGCAGCGGCAGCAGCGCGCCGAGGGTGAACGACACCGCCGAGGACACGGCGGCGTGCCAGGGGTCGGTCAGTGCGTCGGGATCGATGCCGAGCTCGGCCTCGGCGTGGGCGGCGAACGCGTCATGGTCGGTCAGCTCGTGCGCGACACGCTGCGCGGTTGCCATGGTGAGGCCTTTCGTCCGGTAGATCTCGGTCAGTTCGGCGAGTTCGAGTTCGGGTTGTTCGGCGAGTTCGCGGCGCTCGGTCGCCAGCTGGGCGCGTTCGCTGTCGCGTTGCGTACTGACCGAAACGTACTCCCCGAGCGCCATCGATATGGCTCCGGCGGTCACTCCCGCGACGCCCGCGGTCAGCACCGGGGTCCGCGAGGCCGTGGCGGCGGCGACCCCGATTACGATGCCCGCGACCGACACAATGCCGTCGTTCGCGCCGAGCACCCCGGCGCGCAGCCAATTCAGTCGCGTGGACAGGCCGCCGCCGTGTGGTTCGCCCGGATGCCGGGCGACGGCGTCGGGTTCGGCGGTGGCGCTTGTGTCGCTCATGCAACGCACGCTAGCCGACACTCGCGGCATCCCACCAGCAAGGAAAGGCTCACCGAGGTATGGTAATACGTTGCATACCAAGGCATTACAAACCTTAGACGTCTATCGGGTTCGGTTGCTCAACCGTCGCCAGCAGATGAGTGCGGTTGCGAGGCCGAGGAATCCGTGGTGGATGTCGGTGCGGCGTTCCCAGCGGACCGCGAGGCGGCGGTATTGATGCAGCAGGGCAAGGGATTGTTCGACTCAATTAGTGGGAGCCCCGGCCCGAATTCCGTCACAGCAATGCTCAGGCGGGCACTGGCCCATCTTCCTTGCCTGGAGATATCGCGGGGTAGATGGGGGATGAGGCTGTCCGATGAGCACCAACCGATGAGTTCGAGACTACCGTCCCGATTTCGGCGCACCGCGACGAGTGACCATCCGGGGTCTCGCATCCCAACCGCTGCCTCATTGCTGGTGAGGAAGAACTCGACTTGACCGGCAGAGGCGCTGCTAATCGTCTTCACCTCGATACGGTGACGACAGCCGGTAGTATCAGGACTTGTGACGTCAGTCCACGACAAAATCGGGCCGGTCAGGGAGGCTCGAGTTCGCCCGAGTGAGATCTGGTGAATGTGACACGCGGGGACACGCGGTCTTTCGCGTCCGATCGAGTGTCGATTCGAGAATATCTGACAGATTGCCGGGTAGTTCCATCTCTCGTTGTCAGCAAACACGCTTGTCCACGCACGTAGATGCGGTGTTCGTCGTAATACGATCTTGCATCTGCGTGCAGTGATAGTTTGCTGGTGAGCGATCTGTCTCGGCTGCGCATCGATGAATGTGGCGAACTATCCGTGGAGGTCAAGGTCGTGACTCGTCCCTCTCTTCGCTGTCTGGGCGCGTTTGTCGGTATGGCGTGCACGCTGTTGCTGACGGCGCCGGCAAGCACCGAGCCGTTATACCCGCACCCCGATCCGGACCCCTTCTACGCGGCCCCTGCCGACCTGGCGCAGCATCAGCCCGGGGACGTGCTCGGCGTGCGGGTTCTGCCGCCGTTGCCGATTTTTCCCGGTGCCACGGTTCGGCTGGTCGAGTTTCGTTCCACCAACTCGCGAGGCGCGCCGATCGCCGCGACCACCACGATCCTCACCCCCGCGGCTCATCGACCCGACGCCCCACTGCTGTCGTATCAGCACTTCATCAATTCCCTGGGCACTGACTGCGCGATATCGCACCGGCTCTACGGCGCCGATCTGAATCTGTCGACGATCATGCCGGTATTGAGCACGCTGGTCGCGGGGGGCTGGAGTGTGGCGCTGCCGGATCATCTCGGACCACAGTTCGCACTCGGAGCCGGGCGGTTGGGAGGCCAGATCACCTTGGACGGCATCCGGGCGGTGAAACATTTGCCCGAACTCGCCGTCGCGAACAGCCCTGTAGCGTTGGCGGGCTACTCCGGTGGCGGCCTCACCACGGCGTGGGCGGCCGCACTCCAGCCGACCTACGCACCGGATGTACGGCTGGCGGGCGCGGCCATCGGTGGAGCACCGATGAATTTGGTGTCGATGGCACGGGGGCTGGGTTTCAACCCTCATCCGGCGTTCGGGTTGGCTATGGCGGCCGCGATCGGTTTGGAGCGCGAATATCCGGACCGGGTGCCGATCAGTGCCAATCTCAATGAACGCGGCCTCGCGATGCGTGACGCCATGGCCAATAGTTGCACCAACGACATCCTCGCCCTCGGTGTCGGCGGTAGTGTTCGTGAGTTCTCCACCGAGGCTTCCGTTTACGACCATCCTGATGCCTGGGCGGTGGTGGAAGAGAACAGCGTGGAACTGTACAGCGGTGTTCCGCAAACACCGATATTCGAATGGCATTCACCGACCGATCCGTTGATCCCGATCGACGCGATCGACAACACCAACCGCCGTTGGTGCGCGGCCGGAGTGCGCCTGCAGACGCTTCAGGTCCCCGCGTTCGAGCATCTGACCGCAGCGGTCGTCGGCACCCCCGCGATGCTGGGGTGGATCGAGGGTCGGGTTCGCGGCGAGCCGGCACCGGCCAACTGCTGACCCTGCCGCACAGTAGGCAGGTGTCGCTCGCTACGACAGCCGGGATCGACGCAATGGCGCACAGTCGAACAGCGCCCGGAAAGAGCGCTCCGTGTCGGCGTGGCAGCCGTCCACGCCGACGTGCGGCATGCCAACCCGAGCAGGGCTGTGGTGGACGAAACAATCGACCTTGTTCGAGATTCGACCGGACGACTTTCGCAGATGCGATATCGGCGACCACGGTGAATCGCGACTCGGCACACTCCGGTCATCGACAGGCCGCGCGATGGGCCGGCGCACCGCGTCGGCACCCAACAACGGTGCGCTCGCCCCGCGGGTTACCTATTCGACGCGACGCGATCCCTGGAACCGCAGGGGAGATCGGCGGCGGGTCGCGGGTCTGGTGTGGAGAGCAGTGTGGTGTCGCCCCCGTAGTGGGACAGCACGCGGTGGTCCATGACCGCTCGCCACGCGGCTGCTGTTCGAGAAGTTGGTGCAGGAGGGTATCTGAAGGCGACGGGCCGGTTCGTCACTGTCTGGGATCAGGAGACGAGATCGCATGGCGACACTGAGGACCCCACCTACGGCTGACGGTGAAGGGTGGTGTGGGAGAAGTAGCCGTTGACGGCTCTCTCGAACAACGTGCGCATCCGTGCCTGGTCACGTGCGAGGATCGGCACCGAACGTTCGCCCGCGAGGTGGGCAGGCACAGCCATATCGAGTACCAGCGCGGCAGCGTTGATGACTCGCCGATCTGTCAGATCATGGTGGCCGAGGCGGTCTCCCGCTCGGAGCCCCCTACGTGTCAGCCTGAGGTGAGTCCGCTGGTTCACAGCAACTCGGCGTTGTAGGGCGAGAGATGGATCGATCACCACGATGACTACCACCAGCACGACGGGCCGGGGGTCCGGCGAGAATGTCGGGATGGGTAGCAGTGACCCCGCTGCGGGCGGGCGACGGTGCCTGAAACAGGCACCAATCACCACCATCACCCCAGTTCAGGAGGCCGAACCCGCCATCGGTGACAACGTGAGCCAACTCAGGCAGATCCCGATACGATCACTGATCCGACTACCGCCTACACAGCCGGCCTTTGCCGCTGTGAGAGCAAGGTGAACTGGTAACCTCTCACAGCGGCTGGTGGCGCTACTTGCTCGTGGTGAACTCGATGAGGAGGTCGAGCATCTTCCGAGTGAGTAATTCGTCGAGTTCAGGCGAGAGTTCGTGCAGCCCGACGGATCCGAGTAGGGAATCGTTCTCGGAGGCGAGTATCAGATAGCCCCAGATGTAAGGGTTGTACTTGCCTGCGAAGAACTTGTCGAGCAGGAATTCGCGGAATCCCGCCAATGGTGCACCAGCTTGTCCGATGTCGAATCCATCGATAAACGCCACAGCCGTGGCGTACCTGCCGTCGGGCAGGTACGAGCGAGGAGCCCGCTGTAGATTTCTGCATAATTCCAACAGGCTCAACGCGGGCCGACTTTCATCATCCGACCGACCGGAAGTAGAGGTCATCTCCATCTACAAACTGCTTTCGAAGGCTTCCATCGGCAACCCTGCGGGACCGGTGAATGCGTCATAGACTATAGGCTTTCCGTTGGCATCTTCTTTGATGACTACGTAGTGGTCTCCCCACTCCCCTTCTCGATTGAAAATGTGACTCAAGGGACCCAGACTCCTCGCCCCTGGAAGGGTAGAGACTATCATATAGATGTTCCCTCCTATAATGCCTTGGATTTCCGATGCGGCCTCCTCGCAACCGTATGCGGTCGGCGTGGGCCAGCCTGCGGCTAGCGCTTCGCCGGGGTTGATGCGCACCGGCTCCGAATTGCTACCCGGGGGGGAGTAGGACTTAGGGTTGCCGTAGATGTCGTAGTATTCGAATTCTTCGAACTCGGGGAACTCTGTGCTCTTTCTACGGCCTGGGGGATCGATGCCATCCTTACCGCCTTTGGGGGCTTCACCGCTGAGGTCGAGGAAATTGACAGGGTCACCGTTGACGTAGTCGTAGTCGTTGGCTGATCCGTGCAGTACAGGGTCCGTTTGCAGGAATCGGCCGAGGATCGGCAGGTAGGTGCGGGCTCCCATCTCGAGGGCTTGTT
>NZ_LGYZ01000027.1 GCF_001310275.1 Nocardia arizonensis | reverse complement strand
CGTTCCCAGCGGACCGCGAGGCGGCGGTATTGATGCAGCAGGGCAAGGGACTGTTCGACTATCCACCGCCCGGAGACTTTGTCGCGGGTGCCGCGGCGCGGGATGTAGCCGGTGATCCCTCGTCGGCGCAGCTCGTCGTGGACGCGCGGGTAGTCGTAGCCCTTGTCCGCGATCAGGGTGGTGATCCGTCGGCGCGGCCGGCCGGGGCATCCGCGCAGGGGTCGGACCTTGTCGGGCAACTCGGGCAGCAGCAGGTGGTCGCCCGAGTTGGCGCCCGACAGTGTGATCGCGAGCGGTAATCCGTTGCCGCAGGTCAGGATGTGGTGTTTCGATCCTGTCCTGCGGCGGTCGACTGGACTCGGTCCGGTGTCGGCGCCCCTTTTTTCGCCCGCACATGCGAGCCGTCGGGAATCACCCGGTCGAAATCGATCAACCCGGCGCGGTGGCAGTGAGCGAGCATCGTCTCGTGCAGGGCCTCGAACACCCCCAACTGCTGCCAGTCCCTCACCCTGCGCCAACAGGTCATCCCGGACCCGAAACCGAGCTCCTGGGGCAGGTCCTCCCACCCGATCCCGGTGAACAGGACGAACAGGATGCCCTGTAACATCAACCGATTGTCCATCCGCGTCGGACCCGGTGTCCCAGGCTCGCGGGCGGGCAGTAGCGGCTCGATCACTGCCCACAACTCGTCCTCCACAATCCACGGTGCCGCCACGACGAAACATACTGCCCTGCAAGCAGAGTCGACGCCAACCTTCCGAACCTGTTAGGAGCTCTTACTCAACCGATCCCGCCGATTCCACAACGCCATCTCCAACGCGTCCAGCGCCAGTCCGGTTTTCAGCGAATCCGACACCTGCCAGCCGACGACAGCCCGCGAGAACACGTCGGTCACGAACGCCACGTAACAGAATCCACGCCCAGCGAGCTCCACATACGTGATCGCAACCCACAGCTGGTTCGGCACCGGAGCGCGGAAGTTCCTGTCCACCAAGTCTTTCAGACGCCGGTCTTCGCTCCCTGGCACTGTCGTGCGTGGCTTGCGCCGCGTCGGCACCAAGCCCGCGAGACCATGGGCGCGCATCAATCTCTCCACCCGGCCGCGGCCCACCTCGACACCCGCGCGCACCAACTCCCGCCACATCTTCCGGGCACCGTAATCGCGCCGGCGTCCCCGATCGACCTCCCGCAACCGGTGGATCTCCGCCAGAATCTGGCGCATCACGCACCGCCCGTCGCGACGGCTCCCGCTCCCGCTCCGGCTTCTTCGCGGCGAAATACGTTTGCTGCCGAAATTCCAGCACATCACAGATCTCGGTCACCGTGAACCGGCCCCCGGCCCGATACTCATTGATAAACCTCACCCTTCGGCGGTGGCGGGTCCATCTCCCTGGCGAATAAAGCCGAGGCCGCCTTCAGAATCTGATTTGCCCGCTCCGGCTCACGGTTGCGCGCCTCCAACTCGCGAATCCGCGCATCCTTCGCCTCCGGCGACTCCGGAACCGGAACAGGCTCACCAGCCACGGCTCGCGACACCTTCGCTTGTTTCACCCAGTGCCGCAACGGACCACCCATACCGTTGATCCTCTCCAGATCCAACGGTCTCCAACAAACCCACAGCGCCGATTCGGAATCGGGATTCTGGGCGGACCTCGGGCGCAGCATGCTCACCGGCATACCGCTCGTGATCGCCTGTCTGCCTACGATTCTCATCCTTCTGTTCGCGCATTTGCTGGATTGGCACGACGATATCGTTCACCCCGACGGCTCGATCACCCTCGGCTACACCACAATCATCCTGGTGGTGAACACGGCGTTGCTGTTCGGTTGGGGATTGCTGGCAGCCCGAGCAGGCGGCTATTCCGCGTGGAAAGCGGCGGCGATCGGGCTGGGAAATACGATGCTCGGCTTGGCGGTCTTTGTGGTGAACTCGCTCAACCAGTAGCGGCCGAGGCGGCATACGGCCCCCGATAGACCCGCACTTCGGCTGTCAGACCAGCCGATCGGCGGGGCGGAAACCGGAACTTGCCGGATGTTCCGGCGACGCGGCGGCCGCGACATTGGTTGTATGACCTCGATACAGCACCCGGAGAAGACCTCGTCTCCGCCTGCCGGACCACCGGCGGAAGACGCCGCACCAGCCCCACCCGGTCCATCGACTGCGCGACTGGTGGGCCTCGACGTGGCGAGGGCGCTGGCGGTGTTCGGTATGTACACCGTGCACATTGGCCCCTCACAGACGAGCGGCGTCGGCGGCTGGTTTCGGTATGTGGTCGAAGGGCGCTCTTCGATCCTGTTCGCCACCCTCGCCGGGTTCTCGCTGATGTTGATCGCCGGCCGTCGAGAGCCGAAGACCGGTGTGGCCGGACGACAGGCGAAAGCACGAATCGCGATTCGTGCCCTTGTCCTGTTGGCGATCGGTACCGCGATGGCGATGGTCTACGGCGACGTCGTGATCCTCGCCTTCTACGGCGTCTACTTCCTGCTTGCCCTGCCGTTGGTCAAGATGAGTGCCAAGAAGCTCGCGCTCATCGCGGCCGGGCTCGCACTCGTCACCCCCCAGCTGGCCTTCCTCCTGAAGAAGGTCTTCGCAGGGTCGGTCCTGCAGACCATCAACGCCTACGACCCGCTCGAGAAGCTCAGCAACGTCGGCGTGCTCGATCTGCTGCTCACCGGCATGTACCCGACGATAACGTGGATGCCGTTCGTGATCGCCGGTATGGCGCTGGCTCGCCTCGATCTGGCGACCGGTGCGGTGCGAAGGCGGGTTGCTGCGCTCGGCGCCGCGCTCGTCGTACTCGGCTACGGTCTGTCACGGCTGCTGGGCGGTGCGGACGCGCTGAAGAGCATGGCAGGTTCTATGCCGCCCTCGGACGTGGACATGAGTGCGAAGATGGACTCGAGCATGGGACCGTTCGGTGCACAGGGTCCGGGTTCGTTGCTGTTGGCCGGACCGCACAGCGGTACGACCTTCGACATCGTCGGCAGTCTCGGTGTCGCGATCCTCGTGATCGTCGGCGCGACAGCGGCGCTGGAGCGGTTCGGGTTGCTGAGGCGACTTGCGGTGCCGATCATCGCTGTGGGCAGCATGTCGCTGACCTGCTACGTGGGCCACTTCGTCGTGCAGGGCGCCGTGGGAATGCACATGGGCCCCACCGCCGCGCAGTCGTGGATACCGCTGCTCTGGTTCATCCTCGGGGCAACCGTGTTCGCCACGGTATGGTCGCGCTTCTTCAAGCGCGGACCGCTCGAGTATCTACTCAACGCGGCAACCAAACCAGCGAAATACATCCGCTGAGGTCTTCAGGCCGGGTGGGCTCGTCGACCGGCGTGCCCACCCGGCTTCGCACGTCGTATGGGCCTCTAGCGCAGCCGCGACACCCCTGTCGCCACTGCCGAACCTGCACCGTGGAAGATCACGCTTCCCAACACCACGATCACCATCACCGACAGCGTCGTCTCAGCCGCTTGGCCGTCCAGGACGTTGAATGCCATCAGCCCGAACACGATCGAGGCCGTGCCACGGGGACCCAGCCAGCCGGCGAGCAAACGATCACGCCTCCAACCTCCCGGCCACAGCGCGAGCACCGACGCCACAACGATCAGTACCTGATTCAGCCCGCTACCTCTCCGTGCCGGTCCCGATCACGTCCAACCACCTCGGCGCTGCCTGCGATCTTCGTGGCTGGCAAACCAGGCCGGTCATCACACGACACGCTGACCGGCGACCTGCCCCGAACCGCCCGCGGCACCCGTGCCCGGCTTGCGGACACGGGTGCCGTTCGCCGCATCAACGCGCCGTGGCCCGCTCCTCGATCCGCAGCGCGCTCACCAGCTCGCGGTACAGCTCGTCGGTGTCCACGAGCTCGGCGTGCGAGCCCTGAGCGCGAATGCCGCCGTCCTGCAACACCACGATGTGGTCGGCGTCGACCACGGTCGACAAACGATGGGCGACCGTGACCACCGCGCCGACCCACGACCGCTGCCGCACACACTCGTGGATCGCGGCCTCGGTGATGCCGTCGGCGTGCGCGGTGGCCTCGTCGAGCAACAGCACATCGGGTGCGCCGAGCAGTGCCCGCGCCACCGCGATGCGCTGACGTTGACCGCTCGACACCGAGGACGAACTCAGCGGGGTGTCGAGCCCGTTCGCCTGTGCGGCGATCGTCTCCCGCAACCGGGTCGCCCGGATGACCTCGGCGAGGTCGTCCTCGGACGCGTCGGGGCGGGCGTAGAGCAGGTTCTCCCTGATCGTTCCCGGAACCACCGGAGTGTCCTGTTCCACGTAGGCCAACCTGGCCCGGACCCCGGCGTGGCCGTAGTCGCTGTAGGGCCGTCCGTTCAGCAGCAACTGTCCCTCGCGTGGTTCGAGGAACCGCATGATCAGCGACAGCAGCGTAGTCTTGCCCGATCCGGACGGGCCGACGATCGCCACATGCCCGGTGCGCGGGATGACGAGATCGATGTCGCGCACAGCATCGTCTCGTCCGTAACCTGCTGTGACGCCACGCAATTCGAGTACCGGAAGGGAATCGCCGACCGCGTTGGCGGCGATCTTCGGTGTGTCGATGTCGGATTCGATCTCGAGCTGCTCCATCTCCCGGATGCGCCCGGCCGCGGCGATGCCGCCCTGCAGGGTCATCACATGCTGGCCGAGCCCAGTTACCGGTTCGATCAGCGCGAACGCGTACAGCAGGAAGGCGATCAGGCTCGACAACGCGAGCGAACCCTGGCCGACCCGCCCCGCGCCGACGGCGACGACAACGACGATCGCGATCTCCACACCCGCCCAGGTGATCGCCGACGCGATGGCCTCGCGGCGGACCGCGCGCAGCGCGTGCCCGGTCGAGGCCTCCGCCTCGGCGATGATGCGCCCCGATTGGCGCTGCTCGGCGCGACTGGTCTTCACCGTGCGGATCGCGTGCAGGGAGCCCTCGAGTGCGGCGCCGACAGCGCCGAGGCGCTGCTGAGCCCGCTGCCGTTCGGTGGCCACAGCCGGCATCAGCGCCAGGAACAGCACACCGACCGCACCGATGGCCACCAGCGTGGTGACGAGCAGCATCACATCGAGCACGGCCATCAGCACCAGGGTGCCGACCAGCATGATCACGCCGTTGATCAAGCCGAGCAGGCTGGCGGAGGCGGCCTCCTGCAGCAGAACGGTGTCGGAGGTGACCCGGGTCACCAGTTCACCGATGGGGCGTCGATTCAGCGAAGGAATGGTCGCCTGGAAATATCTGCGCACCAGCGACTTACGGGCGGTGAGCACCACACGTTCGCCGATCGTGCCGAGCAGCATCGTCTCCAGACACAGCACGGTCGCACTGAACACCGACAGTCCGAGCAGCACCGCGACCGGAGTCGTGAGCGTGGCACCGGATCCGACGGCGTCGAGGATCCACTTCGTGATCATGGGGGTGGCCAGGCCGGCTGTCGCGCCCAGGACACCGAGGACCGATCCGACTGCGAGGGCACGACGATGCGGCGCGACGAACGACCACAGGACCCGGAGCCGGGCAAAGGTGGGCGACGTTTTCTTCATGCCATCGAACGTAAGCTCCCGACTGCCGCTCCCACACCCCCGCAGCGAACTCCCAGCCACACGGCGGAGCGAGACCAGCCACCCGGCGGAGACGACTCGGCTACTGGGTCGACCGGCCTGGCGGCACCGGTGCGACGCCTCGCCGGCGGAGACGGGCACCCGCGGCGAGGGGGGGTCTTCCACGGGTGCCCGTCTTCTAACGCGCCCGGTCGGGCGCTGCCTGTCACCGCTCTTGCCGGTAGCGGTGACCGTGCGCCGTGCCTGATTCACAGCGCACCTTCGATTCTGCGATCCAGGTGCCCGGACGGGAACCCGCCGACCGGCGGTATCGCCCCCGGCCGACGTCGGGTGCGCGGCCAGCGAGCGCGACGGCGGCCGTCAGGAACGCGGCAGGCGAAGTTCGACGCGGAAGCCGCCTTCCTCGGTAGAGCCGGTGCGCAACCGGCCCTGCAGCAGTTCAGCGCGCTCGGCCAAGCCGATCAGGCCATGACCGGAGCCGGGCAAGGGAATCGCCGTCCGGGTGGGCGGCGAATTGCTGACGATCACTCCGACGTGATCGGCATCGGAGAACAGCTCGATGCGAGCGTCGGCGCCGGGCGCGTGCTTGCGGACGTTGGTCAGCGCTTCCTGCACCGTGCGGTAGATCGCCCGCTGCGCCGCGCCGGTGATGTCGGCGGGCAGCGTGCCCGCCAGGTCGACGGGCAGTGCGCTGGATTCGATCAGGCTGTGCAGGTCCGCCAGCGTCGGCTGCGGAGTGAGTTCGGAGGTCTTTCCGCCGGAGGCACGCAACAACGTCACCAGATGCCGGAGTTCCTCGAGAGTCGTCACGCTCAGCTGCCGGATCGTGCGTGCCGCGTCCCTGGTATCGGTATCGGGTGCGGCGACCATCAAGGCGCCTGCCCGCACGGCGATCAGGCTGACCTGATGGGAGACGACGTCATGCATCTCGCGTCCTATCTGCGCCCGTTCCCTGGCGAGAACGGCCTGGGCGTGCAACCGGCGCTCGTGGTCGCGCGCCTCCTCGATCTCCATCAGTCGCTGGGCGAGTTCGTCTCGGGCGCGCACCAATTGGCCGAAGAAGACCGGAGCGATGGCGGTCCCGGCCGTATAGGCGAAGTAGGCGATGGCATCGGTACGCGACAACTCGAAGAACGGGCTCGACGACGCGGCGACAAGGCCGGCCACCACCGCGCACCCCACCGGCAGATAGCGATTGGCGGACAGTTTCGCCAGTGTGTAGAGCGCGACCGCGGGGGCGACGACGAGTTCGGTCAGGGCCAGAGCCGGAATCGTCAGCGCGAAGCTGAGCAGCAGCCATCGCCGCCGGAAGACGAGACCGAAGCAAGCGAGCGCGGCGATCGTCAGTTGGTCGGGATCGTATTTTACGCTACCGAACCACGCGTCGGCGGCCGCGAGCAGCACCAGCGCGGTATCGATCACCCACAGCGGCGCACGCGTGCGCGGCATCATCGATCCTCGCGCCGATCGGTCAGCAGCCCGGCCCGTTGGGCGACCAGCGCCGCCTGCACCCGGCTGGCGACGCGTAGCTTGGCCAGGATCGCGCTGACATGATCTTTCACCGTTCCTACGCTCAGAAAGATCCGCTGCCCGATATCGGCGTTCGACAGCCCCTCCGCCAACAGCACGAGGACGTCTCGTTCGCGCTCGGTCAGCCGGTCCAGCCGGGCGACCTCGTCGTCGGTCGCGGCCAGCCGGCTCAGGGCGTTGTCCTGATGCAGCAGTGTCGCAGCGGCTTTCGGAGACATCACCACTCCCCCTGCCGCCAATGTGCGGACCACCTGCGGCAGTTGGTCCGGTTCGGTGTCCTTCAGCAGGAATCCCGCCGCGCCGGAACGCAGCGCGGTGACGACGTACTCATCGGTGTCGAAAGTCGTCAGCATCGCCACCACCGGGGGTGCGCTCATCGCGCGCACCTCGTGCAACACCGTCAACCCGTCCACGTCCGGCATCCGGATATCCAGCAACACCACGTCCGGCGCTTGCGCGGCGATCAGCGCGAGCGCACCGCCGCCGGAACTCGTCCCGACCACCTCGATATCGGGCGCGGCCCCCAGGATGAGCTCGAATCCGGAACGGACCAATGCCTCGTCGTCGACGATGATCACTCGAATCATGAATTGACCTGCTTCGCTGTCGTACCGGATGTGCCGATGGCGCGGCCACCTACGACCGTACCGCTGAGCATCTGTTCACCTTCGGATATGCGTGGCGCCCTCGGCAATGCGTCGAGCAGCGTTCGAATCCAGCCGAAGGACCGGTTGCGTTCCCCCGGTCGACGGATGGCCGGGCCCGTCGAGCGGTGCCTACGCTCGCTGCGATCGCAGGTCCTCACCGCTGGTCACGGCGGCGATCCTGGTCATCCCGGTGTATGTGCGCGCACCGCTTCAGCATCTGATGAGGGTTGGACATGAACAGTTATTCCGGTACCCGCCACCGCATCCGGGCCGCGGGGCTCGGAGCCGCCGCGCTGACAGCGCTCGGCGTACTCGCCACCGGCACCGCGAGCGGTGACACCGTCGTTCCGTTGCCCGACGGTGAGCGTCTCGGTCTGGGTGTCAAGATCACCCGCACTCAGGAGCGCGCGGTGATCTCGCCGTCGCTCGCCGCCAACGGCGCCGGGCGCGTCGCCTGGTTGTCGGGCACCGTCATCGCCGATGTCAGCGCGACTCCGACGGGCAAGGTCGGGCCGAACAACGGCGCTGCGGACAGACCGGGCACCAACAATTCCTCGACACACGGGGCTTCGCGGGTCACCACCGGCTACATCGTCGGCTGCCAGGTCAGCATCGGCGACGAGGCGATCTCAGCGGGTGTGTCGGGTGGCGTCAGCACCGGCGGGGTGAACGCGGGCGGATCGATCGGGGTGAAGCTCGGTCCGGGCGAGGTGGCGTTCGTCGCGGTGGGAGGCAAGGACATCCTAGAGCCGGGCGTCTACGCCGTCGAATACCAGGACGCCGAGTTGCAGATCCAGGGCTGCGCAGGCTACGCCCAGGCCCGCGCGTTCACCGTGGTCGAGATCATCGGTGACCACTACTCCAAAACCTCACTGTACGGAATGCCGTTCAGCATCGGCTGAGCCGAATACGACCTCCGCTCAATAGCATTCAACCCCGAGGGAAAGCAACCATGATCGATCGCAAGACCGCGGTGCGCCTGGCCGGTGCCGGTGCCGCCGCGACCATAGCGCTGGGCCTGTGCTCCACCGGCGCGGCCAACGCCGACACTTTCGTACCGCTGCCCGGCGGCGAGATCTCCCGCACGCTGACCGACGGCACCGTGGTGACCGTTCGCCTGGTCGGCGAATCCGCCACCATCAACCCCTCCATGGGTTCGACTCCGGTGCATCGCAACACCTGGGTCTCCGGCAGCGCCCAGGTGGAACTGTCCGGCCCCGGCGTCAGGAGCGGCGCCATCTTTCCGGGGTATGTCGTCGGGTGCCAGGTGAACATCGGCGGCGGCGGGGTGACCGGCGGCGTCGACGCCAAGTCCGATTGGGAGGGGAAGAAACCCGAGATCGGCGGCAAGACCGGCGGCAACCTGTCACTGGGTCCCGGCCAGGCGAAGGCGATGTACCTGCTCGATCTGGAAGAAGCCGACGACTACGGCGATGAATCGCACAAGACCCGCAACAAATTCAGCGGCACGAGTGGCAGCGTCACCTGGTCCGATTCCACGATCGGATTGTCCGGCTGCGCGGGCTACGCCCAAGCGCGCGCCTTCGTCAAGGTGAAGGTGTCCACCGATGCGGTCAGCTCCGTGGTGACCCTGTGGGGTCAGCCGTTCAGCATCGGCTGAGGCCAGCACACCGATCGCGGGGGTACCAGTGAATTTATACACTGATACCCCCGCTGCTCACAGCTCAACGGTGTCGCCGTACACGGTGACCGTGCTGTCCGCGGTCGAGGTACTGATCGTCGCCGCGGTGACCGAGCGCATCGTGACCGGGCCGAGACAGGCATCGACCTTGATGGTGACCCCTTCGGCGGTGATCGAGCCTCGCGACGCGGTCAGTGGCTTCTTCCCGATCTCGATGGTCGATACCTTGCCGGGCACGAGCGTAGCGGAGATGTTCGGCGTCAACGACGCGCGCGCACCGAGCGTCGCACCCGAAACCGCTACCCCGGCGTTTCCGCCGAGCGAGGCGCCGACACCCAGTCGCAGACCGCTGGAAACATCGACGGCGCAACCGATCTGATAGCTCAGGGTCAAAGTCCCGTTCACCGCATCAGGCAGGTTCACCCCGGCGACCTCGGCAGCGGCCTTCACCGCGACCACGCCTTCACGGCTCAGGGGCGAGTTCGCCCGGTTGGGCCTGCGGTCGAGATTCTCACCCGTCTTGCTGATGGTCAGCGTCCAGCCGTCGTCTGTCACGGTCTGGCGGAAGGTGTCGACCACCGGATCGGCACCGGCTACACCCCCCCCCCCCGCTACCGCGGCGAGTTGAATCGAACCGAGCAGTACACCGGCGCAGAGCGTCGCCGTACGTCGTGTGTGTGTGTTCATCTTGATCACGTCCATGTTTGTCTGCGGCCGACGCTGTCGATAGATGCCTCACAGCTGTCAACGGCGGCTGAATCCTGACCCCTTTCCGGCAGGTGAAAGTTGACCCCTCGGCCGGTGGTTCTTGGTTGGTTGTCAGTCTTCAGTTGTGCCGGCGGGCGGGACGCGGCCGAGGTCGCGGTCCTTGAGCCGGTAGCTGTCGCCCTTGAGGGCGATGACCTCGGCGTGGTGGACGAGGCGGTCGATCATGGCCGCGGCGACGGTGTCGTCGCCGAACCCCGCAAACGCCCAGGACGGGCCGCCGGCTAACCCGAGGAACGGGCTCGCTACGCTCGCAGCGAGGCACGTCTGCTGGAGGAATTCCGTGACGGCAGCCTGGAGGAATTAGCTGACGGTCCACACCAAACCGGCGCGTCCCGGCGATCGCGCGGTTGGGTGACCGATCATGGCTGACCCATGCTGGCGCGGTGACCGTGCGTGTAATCGACGCCGAGATCACCGTGCGCTGCGCGGGCGGACCACGCCGGGTCGAGCGGTACCGGTTGATCACCACACTGACCGACGACAAACGTTACCCCGCAAAGGAATTGGTGGATCTCTACCATCAACGGTGGGAGATCGAAACCAGCTATCTCGAACTGAGATCGACCATCCTCGGTAGGCGGATGCTACGCCCGCACCCCGGCCGGGGGTCACCCAAGAGGTCTACACCCTGCTGATCACCTACCAGGCGCTGCGCACCGCCATCGCCGACACCGCGTGGCCACAACAGGTTTCAGCCCCGACCGGGGTAGTTTCACCATCGCCGTGCATGCCGCCCGCGACGACCAGCTGATCCACGCCGCCGGAGTCCTGGCCACCACCGCGATCGACCTGATCGGCACCATCGGCCGCGCAGTCGCGTCCAGCCCGACCGCCGCGTCCGATGGGAGACGTGATCCGGTAACGGTCGGCGATCTCTTTCACGGGAGGAACCTGCTCTTCTTACCGTGCCAAGAGATCAGCACGGTGTCGCGGGCGCGGGTGGCGGCCACAAACAGCAGGGACCGGGCGCGTTTGAATTCCGCCCGATACCGCACCGGGTCGGCTTGTTTCATCTCGAGTACGCGTTTGGCGGGCACCAGGCTGTCGGCCACCCCAGCCAGGATCATGCGCTGGTATTCGAGACCCTTGAACCTGTGCATGGTGCCCACATGCACAGGGGCGTCGAGGTCCTGCGGTCCATCGGGGCCGATGACTGAAGCATGGATATCGTTGCTTTCCAGGCGTTTTACCACGTCGCCAACCATCCACCGCTCCGGCACAGCGACCGCGACGGAAGTAGTGGGCCAGCCTACGATCACCTCGGTGATCCCGTCGAGCTCGGCTTCCCAGGTCGGGTGGGACCGCAGCACAGGATTCCCGCCGCGGAGCACGGAGCGGAACCCAGCGAGGTCGTCGCTGCCTTCGTCGAGATCATCCCAGTCTTCCTCGCCGAGCAGTACCGAGGCGAGGCCGAGGATTTCGTGGGTGGTGCGGTAGCTCAGGGTGAGTTTGGCTGAACGTCCGCGGATGTTGGTGCCCAATTGCCCGAGCGAGACGTAGTGGCCGTAGAGCCGTTGATGGGTGTCACCGGCGATAAAGAGATCGTTGCGACCTTCGGCGACCATCGCGCGCAGCAGGCGCCAATGCGTGGGGTCGAGGTCTTGGGCCTCGTCGACCACGATGTGCCGATAGCGCCGAGGTGCGTCGCTGTCGTTTCGCACACGTTCGGTTTCCAGCTGGGCAGCCCGTTCGGACACCTGCCGGAAAGTCCACACCTGCTGGGCGTCGAGCCGCTGCACATACAGTTCGACCAGCCGCCAGATCACCGCGCGCGATTCCCGGCCGATACGCCTGCCCCGACCTGAGCGCCGGGCCTTGAAATATTGGGCGCGCGTGGCCACCCCTTGCCCGAGAATCACCTCGGTCCATTCATCGTGCAGGAACTCGGGATCCCATTCGAGGACACCCTCCTCGAGGAGCAGCTGCCGCCACTCCTCGACTGCCTTCGCGTCTGGAATCGCCCGCCGCCGAGACCCGCCGGACGACTCCGAGACGACCTTCCCGGCGAGCTTGTCGACCGGGATGATTTCGACGCGATCGAGGACCTCCGGTCCCCCGAGATCGACGAGCCGCTGGCGCAGATCGGCGGCGAGGTTGGTGTTGAACGTGGTGAGCAGGATGTCTTGTCCGCCGCCCGGCTCGAGTTCACGGGCCAGCCGCACCACTCGGTGCAGCGCGACGATCGTCTTCCCGGTCCCCGGTCCCCCGCTCACCCGCGCGGGCCCCTTGTAATCGCGTTGGACGATCGTGCGCTGCGTAGGGTGCAGGAACGTCTTCCACCGCTGGAAATCGCCACCTTCCAGGACCTCCTGCAGTGCGGTGTCAGCCGTGGTCACCGTCGCAGGCCGGGCCAGCGCGGACTGGTAGTCCTGAGCATCGATCGGTTCGGCAGCCGCCACGGGTGTGGTGACCTGCTCCATCACCTCTTCGGGCGTTTTCCCTACGAACAGCTCGAGCAGGACTTCCCCGGTGAGCTGGGGAGCGTAGGAGATGAGGGCCTGTAGCTCGTCCTCGGTGGTGAGCTTTGCGATCAGTGGCAGCAGCGGCTCTGCCACGCCGAGTTCGAGCAGGGTCTCGTCGGAGTACTTCTCGAACAACCCTGTCACCGTGGGAGTTTCATCCTCGGGCTCGGGCACGACGGTTTCGGCGGAGACCAGGTCGACGAATTCGATACCGCCGCTGACGGGGTTGATCTGGTATCGGTACCGGTCGAGGTTGTCGTAGACCTCCTGCCGCGATTTCACCGCGACGATCACGTAGTCCTGGTTGCCGGCGTGCAGTAGCAGCGCCCGGTAGTCGTCGTTGACTCGCGCCGAGTACAGCGGCGAGTTCACCTTCAACTGTTTGAACCGCAGGCCCGTCGTGGTGGGATCGTGCCGGAACTTGTGCTGGAAGTCGTAAATCGCGCCCTTCACCGGCCGCGGCAGCTTCATGATCTCGTCATACGCTTTGTCGAGCATGCGTAGTGTCGCGCCGCTCATCGTGTCCCTCCCATCCGTTCGGCGAGCTCGGCCGCCGTCCAATCAGCCGCAGTACGTACTTCCCAGCCGGCTTCCTTGAAAGCGGCGGCACATGCGTCCGCTTCCGGGTCACTGGAAAGCACAACTCCGACTTCGCCTGCGGGCCAGGCCAATTCTGCCTGCCAGGCTTGATCGCCGAGTTCGTATCCAACCGTCGGCACCGGCACGCCACGCGCCGCGAGCTCGTGAGCGAGTTCGGCGAGACCTGGTTCATCGGGGTCTATCAGGTCGAGCTGTTCACGCCACTCGTCCGGTATCGCGGTGCTCACCACCGCGGGCTCGGGTTCCGGGGCCTTGTCGTGGGGCCGTGGCGGTGGCGGCAGCGTTCGGTCGACGAGTTCGTCTTCCAACGGCAGCAGGCTCAGTGCGGTGAGGATGCCCGGTCCGCCCGCCGCGGCCAGTGCGTGCGCATCGAACTCGGGCAGCGTCGACAGTGCCAGCTGGCCGCTGTCACCGGCACCGCAGTCGAGGAATTGCAGGAGATTTCCCCAATACAGCCAGTTCGCCCAGCGCTTCTTGTGGCCGGTCTGATCGGTGGTGATCGTGGTGTCTCGGTCGTCGAGGACGGTCATCGCGCTCCAGGCCGGGGTGGTGGTCCGCTGATCCAGGACGATGGCGAGATGCCCGGCCGTCACGGTGGCGATCTTCCCGGCCGCGGGGGCGGGAAGTCGCTCACCGCGTAGCGCGGCCCCGAGCCGTTCGGCGACGCCGTCGGTATCGGAGGTGCTCTGGGCCGTGGCAGTCTTCACGGCCCCCGCGACGACGGCCTCGGCTCGGACGAGCCAACGCTTCTGATCCGGATCTGTCAGATACTCCAGTAGCGTGTCGACCGGATTGGTCCACATGGTCCGTACCAGATCGTCGGGGTCCGCGCCGGTCTTGCCGTAGACCGCACGCGCGACGTTCTGCGCATTGCCCTGATACGGCGCGACCAGAGGTTCCCGTGACGTGTTCGGTGCGAACCGGCGCTCCTCCCACGCCTCGATATCGTTCCATGTGATCTGGAAGACCAACCCCCGATGCGCCCGCAGCCGGGCCCGTTTCCGGGCGTCGTCGGCGATCCGGTTGTGCGTCGGGGAAGCATGGAATTCGTACCCGTCGAGGTAGACCGAGATCTCCTGGGGATGATCGCCGATCAGCCGGAACAGCACATCCGGGCGGGTACCGCGGATAGTGTTCTGCAGCAGCATCTTCCAGTGTCGTGAACTCCCGTCGGGCCCGACAATACGCAGATCGGCGGTACGTTTGCCGTTCACGAGTCCGGCGCGCACGAGAGTGCCCGGAGTGTCCTCACGGGCCGCCCACTTCTCGAGGCCGTCGAGAAAGCGCGCCTCCAGTTCGCTCTCCACCTGATCCCACAGCGAGATGTGATCGGTATCCGATACCGCCGCGACCTGCCAGTCCGTGAGCAGTTCGTCGAGCATCTCGAGCGCCTCGACCCGGCTCACCTTGTCGTACATATCTGGCCGGTCGTCGGGCACATGCGCCAACAGGCACCGGTGGCAGGCCGCCTTGGGCGGGTCCTCGTGCTGGCAGCCGCAGTCGCGCACGATGGTGCGGGCGGCTTCGAGCACCTCCCGGAATTCCGCCGATTCGGAGAGCCGATGCAGATATCCGGTGCCACCGGGCAGGGCGTCGTGCAGTACCAGGAAGCGCCGACGCCGACCGGTGTCGTGATCGGGCATGGTGGCGGTGACGATCCTCAGATGGTCGGGATCACCGCCGTATTTGCGGGCGACCCCGGCCATCAGCGCCGCCTGGAACGTCGCGGTCTTCTCCTCGGCGCGCAACGTCGCCACGGGCAGCAGGATGCGCAGCGCCTCGGTGTCGAGTTCGTGGGCGAGGATCAGCGCGAGGTAGTCGGCGTCCTTGGCCGACCGCCGGTAGGTGCACCAGGGCCGGTGATGTTTGCGGGCCGGATCCCAGATCGACGGCGCGACCAGTGCGTTCGACGAGGCGGGGGGCGGTCCGTCGGTGGTGGTCCCTCCGCACGCCGGACAGGTGTAGAAGGGATTCAACCGCACGCCTTCTCCGGCAAAGGCGTCGGTCGCGGGGCGGTCGTAGCGGGTGGCGCCGAGATTGAAGCGACGGATCATCGCGTGACGGGTGAAGTCGACGCCGAACACCGCGGTGGTATGCCGCCAGGACCCTTCGGCGATATCGGCAGGGTCGATATCGACGGCCGCGACCACCTCGTAGTAGGCGCGTTTGCGATCGTCCTGATCGTCGCGGATCCGGGCGTCGTCGCGGCGATCGTGCGCGGTGACCCGCACCGGCCGCAGCACCTTGTGCAGCACCCCGACCTCCCCGATGTCCTGCGCCCGGCACCGCGGACAGGGCGAGGTGTCGGCCACCGCGCGAGTGGTGCGGACATACCCGCAGTCCGGGCACACCCGCCAGTACTGCCACACCTGCCGGTTCGACGTCCCCACATCGAGTCCGCTGACGAAATGCTCGTAGCCGCGCATGTAGAAGGTATTGCCGGGGGCGAGTTCGGTGAGCGCCACCTGCGCGGGCCTGCGGTATTCCCTGACCTCGCTGTGGTAGTTGCGATCCCCATCGGGCCCGGTGTCATCCCAGGTGATGGTGGCTTCCAGAGTGGTCGATGAATCGATGAGCGAATAGTTCGGCAGTAGCCCGAGTTCGACGAGCGCGCCCTGGGCGTTCTGCGCGCCGATCTCGCCGATCCGCCGGTTCACCGCGCCGCGTTCCTTTTTCAGCGACTGTTTGACGATCCGGTTGTCCGCGTCGTCGAGCGAGTTCGCGATCGCGGTGTCGATGAGTTGGACGCGGTCGCGAAGGTCGGCGAGGCGTTCTTCCCACTGCTCTTCGGCGTGGGCCGTAGCGTCGGCGAGCCCGGCCACCGCGAAGTTGCGCAGGTCGTCGGACGCGGCCGCGAAGGCGGCGGCGTCGCTGTCGGCGGGGCCGCGCACTTCGGCCCCGAACAGGTCGAGGAACGGCTCGACCGCGCCGCAGGCGAGGGCGGCGGGCACGAAGGTCGCCAGCCAGCCCGTGGGACCGAACAGCGCCGAGGCTCGATGCGGCAGCGGCAGCACGCCGGGTATCCGGCCCCGGGCCGCGAGGTCCACCAGATGCGCGAAATACTGCCGGCGCAGGATCTCCACCGCCGCGAGATAACTTCCCGGCGGAACGATTTCGCCGTCGATCATGGACAGCGGCTGATCGAGGAAATACAGATCACGGGCCCGGCGGCCCACCAGCGTCACCAGGAACGCGTTACCCGTGCGCCGACCCGCGCGCCCGACCCGCTGCACATAGTTCGCCGGACCAGGCGGAAGCGAGGCGAGCACCACCGCGGAGAGCTCGCCGATGTCGATACCGAGTTCCAGGGTGGGAGTGCAGGACAGCACGTTCGGATCGTTGTAGCGCCGACCGGATTTGAACTGCTGTTCCACCTGTTCGCGCTGACTGCGTGTGAGCGCGCCGGTGTGCTCGGCGGTCACCACGCGCAACGGCGTCTCACCTTGGTACAGGTTCCGGTAGTAGTCGTTTTTGTCCAGGAGTCCTCGCACCGACAACGTGCCACCGCAGCGGTAGCGCGGGCACGGATGCCCGAGCCAGTCGTCGGCGTTCTCCGGGTGGACGGTCTGCTGCCAGGAGCACCGGTCGCACCCGAGGCCGGCGTCCGCCACCTCGTCGTCGTCGAGATACCGCACGCGGATATGTCCGGGCTGCAGGCCGTACAGCTGCGTGGACCCATCGGCGGCGACCCGCTTGGCCAATACATTCTCGGTGGCAAGCAGCGGGAGCAGCCGGGCCAGGAAATCGCCGGACTGCCCGCGCGCTAACCCGAGACACCGGGCCGCCCAGTCCTGCATCCAGCTCTGATCGGATTCGATACCGTCGAATTCGGAACCCTTCCTCGCCCGATCGCGCACGAACGCTGGCGCGGATAGGCCGTTCGGAAACGCGGGCATCCCGTCGGGCCTGCGGCCCCAGATCGTGCCGAATCGTTTCGTCCCCGCCACCGCGAGCCAGGTGTCCAACCAGCGGTGTTTGATCGCGCCGCGATAGCGCATCCGTTCGAGCAGTCCCCGCACGAACACCAGATACCGTGCAGGCGACTGTGTTTCGATCTGCCCGGAAACCTGCATGTGGGCGTCCCGCGCGAGCCCCGCAATCACCTCGGGATCATCGAGCACCACCTCGGCGGACACCGTGCCGGTGAGTTCAAGGGTGCGGCCCTGCCGGGACCGCAGGCCGAATTCGAGGATGGTCTGGAAGGCCAGCCGTTCTCCGATGAGATCCCAGGCTTGCGGGGTGCCGCTGGTTTCCTCCGCGAGGATGGCGTCGATCTCGGGCTGATCGTGCAGATCGGGCGGCACCACCGCGGGCAGCGATTCGGCTTCGGTGGCCGCGGCGGCGAGTTCGGCGATCAGGTCGTGCAGCAGGATCGGCGCTTCCGGGTCGAGCCTGCTGGTGATGAGGCGGCGAAGCGAGAACGTGTAGGAGCGGTTGGCGACAAATCCCGCCCGATGCGCGGCATCCTGCACGGAATCGTTGAACAGCAGCGTTTTCCGCTGATCCGGCTCGAGTTGCCCGCGCGAGAACAGCTGGGTGATCGCCACCGACGCGAGGCTGGCCAGCCCTGCGCCGAGGAAGCGAATACCCTGATCCATCCCGCAGGCCGGGCAGCGGTCTTGTGCCGCATTGCGGTTGGACTCCACGCTGGTACCGACATCACCCAGCACATATACCGTGGTGTCCCCGGCCGGCGCGGCGGGATCCGCCGGTCGCACGTGACCGTTATCCAGTACCAGCAGCCCGCGCACACCACCAGAAACGCCCGCGGCGACCTCCTCCTCGGTCGCCTTGATGAACGGACGCACCCGCTTGCTCTCGGACCCGACGCTGGAGCGGTAAATCTTGTCCGGAGCCAGCACCAGTTCCGCCGGATCCCGTTCCGGCGAATAGGCCGCCCACCCCGAACGTCCGCAATGCCGACAATAGACGGCAGGCAGCATCAGCCGCCCCATCGAATTCAGCATCGAATCCTCGTCGAGGACCGGCGCTTCCCCTTCCCAAGCGAACGCCGGCACCGCATCGACCATGCGCAGCAGCCGCGACACACCCCGCGCCCACACATGCGTTTCGATGAGCAGCAGTGGCTTCCCTGGATCGTCGGGATCCCGGGCTACCGACAGCAGCGCGATGAACCGGGCCAGCGCCGACGCCGCCTTGCGCGGGTTGTCACGGATCACCGCACCCCAGCTGTAAGCACCGCGTTTGGGCAGCGATTCCAGAATTTCGGGCAGCGTGCGCGGACGCCCGCGCGGCGGCTGCTCGTCGAGGATTTCCAGCACCGCGTGCGTGAGAATATGTTTGCGCAGCCGACTGCCCAGTTCCGGCGGGTTGAGCCCGGACATCCCGGTGACGACCTCGGCAATCTCGTCGATCGCTGTCGGAAAGCGCAGGGGGTCGGCGCAGGAGAGCAAGTCGTCCGGGGAAGGCAGCGGCAGCCCGAGGTCGAGGTCGTCGACGAAATCCGTGACGGCGAGCCGGTTCTCCCCGATCACCGACCCTTCGTCGAATACCACCCCGAACACTTTCCGCGCGACCTCCCGAATCGCCACACTGTCCCCGCCCTCACCGAGCGTGGCGGAGGTAGCGACCGGGCAGATATCGCCCAGCGGTTCCCCGGGCCGGGAGTGCCCCGTGGCGGCGGCCAAGCGCCGCAACAGCATGGCCACATCGGTGGCCTGGGCGCCGTCGTAGGTGTGGAATTCGTCCACCACCACATAGGCAATCCGGGCATCCGCCCACAGCGGCAAATCATCGGCCCGCTGCAACAGCAGGTCGAGCATCTTGTAGTTGGTGATGAGGATATCGGGTGGATTTCGCCGGATCTCCGACCGCATGGTCATCACCTTCGGATAACCGACCTCAGGGGTGTCACCGATATAGAGCGCCGCGGTCACCTCCTCCATCCCCGTCTGCGTGAGCAGTTCGTTGATGCGCTGCGCCTGGTCGGTGGCGAGCGCGTTCATCGGGTACAGGAAAACGGCCTTCACACCGTGATGCCCGGCGGCGCGTTCCCGGCGGCAGTGGTCGAGGACCGGGATGAGGAACGATTCGGTCTTGCCGGACCCGGTGCCAGTGGTGATAAGCGACGGTTCGGCCTTCTTACCGTTGGTGCTCAACCGCTCCCATGCGTTGGCCTGGTGTAGGTGGGGGACGAAGCCGGCGGGGATCCACTGGAGGGGGTTCTGCCACGTCTGCTCGTCGACCTTGCGGAACTTGGTACGGATGCGGAGGTAGGGGCCGCGGAAGATGCCCTGTCGAGGGTGTTCGAGGAAACGCTCCAGCGCCTCGCGGACTGGGGGTTCCGCGAGGGCGAACGTCGTTGTGAGGTACTGGGTGAGACTCTTCCGAAGCTCTTCTGCCGCCAGCGTTGGTTTCATGCAGGGGTCACCTCGCTGTCGGATTCACTCGGGACGGAGTATCCTGCCGCACGGAGACGGTCGGCGAAGTGGGCGTGTGCTTGGCGGTATTCGACCTCGCGATCCGCCCTGTAGAAAGGCGCCTGGTAGCTGTCTGGAGCCGGGCCGTTGGTTTCCAGATCGAGGTGGTCTACAAGCTGCTTGAAATGTTCCTTGGTTTGGCCATGGCCGTAAGCATTGAAATTCTCCGCGATCCGCCTTCCGTCTGCATCGAACCACATCGCGCTTTCGTATGTGACCAACTGAGGGAATCGCGCCTTGTAAGCCGCAAGAAGTTCCTCAACGCCCATTCCCAGCATTAGCGCAACGATTGCATCGATTTCGATCAGCGCGGTGCGTCTCTGATGTTCCGTTCTTAATGGTGTCTCTTCATTCCATGTTGGGCCAACGGATCCGAGAGGCAGGAGTTTGTTCTCGCAGATATTCCAGTGATCACTTTTCCAATCCTCATTATAGAGACGGCTCCACAGGTCTACGTATGCACGGGTTAGGCAATTGAGTCGCATCGTGCGCAAAATAAGTTGCTCGGCGAGCGGATGATCCACCGAGGGTGCAGGCATCCTGCGAGCGCTCGATGCGCTCAGATGTCCTTGTCCAGCGACACGCAGGAGATAGTCAATAGGCAGCCCAGTCCAGAATCCGGCAAACAGTACGGTTTCTCGATCGTGAGGCAACGCCATGCTGCGCACCAGGTTGACATGCGTTGGACCAGGCGGGATAATAACTGGATAGAGGCTACGTTCGGTATTATTGGGAATCATCTCTCGCCATGCAACCCGATAGAAATCGGTGTATACTCCACTCTTTCCTTTGAAAGTCCAGCGATCCTGTGAATTAATATAGGTTTCCCTATCACAAGCACGTGAAAAATCTGTGGAAGGAACAGCGTCAGCTGGCAACACAGTCAGGTCAACAACAGGATCATTTCGACCCATTAGCGGAGGCTGCTTCGAGAACGGTGTGGCAAGATTGAAGTGCGGTCCACGAAGTACGACCTCATCCCAGCTACTTGGATAGGACGTTTTCCAGACTATCAGACCACGTTTTTGGTCCCCCGATTCATCAAGACCCGCGCTGATACGGCTGTCGTAGCTGTCCGCACGAACCCTCACCTGGGAAAGTTGATAAATTGCACCCTGTTCCGATGCGGATACTGGGTAAAGAAGTTTTGCTTGCTCTGGCGGCTCTTCTGTATCACCTGTCAAATCCTGCCATTTCTTAAGCACCTCCTGGTCGACCTGAACCAGGCGGTCTCGGTGAGGACGCAGGTCCCAGTACCCACGATGCTTGATGCCGGGTTGCTCGCCTGTTCCGTCGTGATCAAAGGAGCCGACTAGCGCCGCTGGGTCATAGAGCCAGCTTATATGAATAAATTCAATATCTTTCTCATTGCCATAGACTTGGACTGCATACTCGATATTCCAGTCAATTTCCGAGAATAGAAGGCGTCGATTCTGGAAGTGCGCGTGCATTCGCAAGTGTCGGTAGGCTGCCGCTCGCAGTCTGCCGGTCTGCTTACCGGTGAAATGCGTATCTGGATGGAGCAATCCAGCTATCCCGCCGGCAGACAAGTTCTTCCAGGCTCGAACCATAAATGGTCTGTATAGGTTGGGTGCAGACCCAGAAAGTGTCGGGTAGGTTGTTTCAGACCCAAAGAAGGCAGCAGATCCAGTACTTGCTGTAAGCTCGCGGAGAACATACGACTTGGCTGAATCGCCTTCGAGCACATTACCTTTGCGTATTTCTTGATCACGGATCGGTGGTTTAGTTGTCAAAATGAACCAAGGATCCAGCTCGGCTAGAACTGACAACTCTTGCCAGTTCGGGCGAACCCACGGTGGATTCCCCACCTGTAGATCAAACCCGCTTCGGTTGAATATCTGAGCGAAGGCGAGTTCCCAGTGGAAGAAGCCCTGCTGTTCGGCAATGACCTCAACTGCGGTTAGCCATGGAAACCGTTCGATAAGCTTGAATTCCGAGTCCATGACCATATCGATCAGCAATTGGTCCTCGTAGTCCGACAGTTCCTTTAGGCCGGAAAAACTGCTGATGAGCGAGTCCCTGGGAGCATCGTCCCGACCCAAGACCGCTTCGGCGAAGTCAAGCCAGTCGTCCAGATTTTTCAGGGGAATGACGTCGCGGTTCGATGGAAATTTGCGGGCGCATGGAGATTTAAAATTCTTTGGATTGTCCACCTTCGCTTCGGCAAACTCTGCCAACTCCATCTGCTCACCGTCCAAGCTGAACAGCGATTCCGTGACAAATACCTGCTCAAATCCGCTTGGTCCCTCGGACTTCGCTGGTTCGGTGAGTATCGGCACGATCGACTTCACGAGGGAGCTCGCGTTGAGCTCGCGCTCGTATCGGACATCGCTCCCGTCGAGGAGTCCTGCCTTGTCCAGCGGCCAGAACCAGAGTGCGCACCACGCATCCATGACCTGCTTCAACCGCCAGTGCGGTGTCCCGGGTGCGGTGAGATCCTGATATACCTTCTCCTTGGGCACCGCATTCTCCGGCTGGCTGATCCAGTCCGCACCCCACACGTCGATCTTGCGACTAATCTCCCGTTCGGAGATCGTCAGCCGCTGAACCACCAGGTCCCACAAAAATTCCACCCGGCGGGCCAGCCCTTTAAGGCGCTGCATCTGCTTGGAGGGAGACCCGTTCTTACTCGGCCCGGCGACCCGCTTCTTGATCCCCTTCCGCCAAGCGGCCAGCTGCGCGGCTTCCTCGGGCGCGAGCGCCTTGGCTTCCTTGGCCCCGGCCACCGCACCCCACCCGTCGGCAGGGACCAGGAAGTGATGGATCTTCCCGGCCGGCACCGCCCCGGCGGAGAACGGCAGATCCTCGGGCGCCTGGGTGAGCCATTCCCCCTTGGTCAGCTGGGTCATGTCGTAGACTTTCCGCCCAGCGCCGATCAGCGAATTACCGCGCCGCAGATGCAGTCCGAACCAGGGCGCCTGCAACCCGGGGTGCATGACATTGAGCCACAGCGAGACCTCGGCCAGCTCCACCGCGGTCTCGTTCAAATCGACACCATACGAATTGTGCAGCGCGATATAAGCTTTCGCCTTCTGCAGCTCCTCTTCGTATCGATCGGGGTCGATGTCCTGCCCGAGCTCCCGCTGCCGCCGCTTCAGATACTCGGCCGCCACCTGATTGATGGCCTCATTGAGGAACGCCCCGGACCCGAGTGCGGGTTCGCAGATCTTCCAGCCCAGGATCTCCTCGGCGGAGGTCGTCGTGCCGTCCTGGTCGAGCCGGTATTTCAGGGCGAGCTGGACGGTGACCTTGGTGAGTGATTCGGGGGTGTAGTAGGAGGCGCTGGTTTCCCGGTCGCGGCCCGCGAGGCGGTAGACGAAGCTGCCCTGTGCATACCGCTTGTACTCTTCGGTCTTCGTCCCGTCTTCTTCCGTGCGCTTGACGAAAACATCCGAAGGATAGTCATTTTCCTTCGATGCGGGAATCATCCAGGACCCGTCCTTGTGATTGCCGTCCTTCGCGACTTCCAGAAGGTCCTCAGTGGCGATGAACCCGGTGTAGGACATCAGGCCCTCGTACACCGCGCCGAGCTGGTTGATCCCCAGCTGGGCGTAGGAGATGAATCCGCCACGTTCCCGCCGGCGGCCTTTGGCGAGCATGAGTTTGCGCAGTACCAGGTAGAGGCAGCCGTTGCGGAGGCGGGTGTCGACGGTGCGGCCCTCGTCATCGTCGACGGGGAGATCCTTGCGGATGAGGCGGATCGCCCGCGGCTCGAACAGGTCCGAGCGCATCGGTTCGAACCGCAGGCCCTCCCCGTCGGACACCTCGTCGCCGGTGCGCCGCCGGTGTCCGTCGTTGACCAGGCGGAACAGCAGTTCCAGCGATTCGTACAGGTGCAGGCTGTCGCGGGCTTCCTCGCCGGTGAGGTCGCGGACCACCAGGTCGCCGAGGCGGGCGAGGCTGTAGCCTTTGCCGTAGTCGGGGTCGTCGGTGGGCAGGATGCCGAGTTCGGGGCGCGCTTCGGCATAGAGCAGGAACAAGATTCGATACAGGTAGCGCAGGGCTTCTCGGCCGAGTTCCTTGGCGAAGGCCGCCGGCTCCATCACGTCTTCGGGGCAGGCGCCCTGGGCGCGGATGCGGTCGAGGATTTCGTTGGCGATGAGTTGGACCGATTCCTTGAGCCCATCGCGCAGATCCTTCGACACGCCGACCGCGTGATTGCGGGAGTTGCCGAGCAGATCCGCGAGCGGTTCGGCGCCGCCCTCTTCGGGCGGGAGCAGGGAGTCCGCGCCGAACAGGGCGGCGATCACGGACAGTTCGTCGATATCGTTGCGGCCCAGCGCGATATCGAGGCTCACGCCGAGGAATCGGCCTTCGCCCCAGGTGGCGCGATCGGCGAGGATCACCACGCCGCCTGCGAGGATCAGCACATAGCGGGGCGGGTTGTCGCCGGCGAACAGCCAGCGGGCGAGTTTGCTGGCGGAGGTGATCTCCTCGCGGTTGTCGAGTGGGACCGGGTCCAGGAGCAGGCCGGCCTGGTCGTCGTCGAGGGCGGCGTCCACGTCCACGGCCCAGCCGCACTCGATGGCGATGAGGTGGTCGTCGGCGTAGGCGACGCTGATGGTATGTTCGCGGCCGGCGCGCTCCGTAGCGAGCTCGCGGGGCTGGGCGTCGAAACCGAGGGCGCGCAGCACATCACCGTGCAGTTCGTGCAGTTTCTTGTGGTGTTCGGTGGTTTCGGCGGGGGTGAAGGTGTCGCCATCCCGACGCCGGGTATCGAATTCGGCGAAATAGGGGCGATCGGCGAAATACGGTTTGCCGAGAGCGCGCAGCCCTTGCCGAGGGGTCACCCCGACCGGCTTGCGCTGAGTCCCCTGATCCTCGGCGCCCGTCTCCTGAGTGCCGTGCTCCTGGTCGAGTCGGTGCTGCTTCTCCCTTTCGGTCCAGCGGGACAGCAGGCCGTCTTTCTTCTTCAGATCCTTCGGCAATACCTCGGCCAGATAGTGGGCCGAGAAGTAGTCGCCGCGATTGACGAGTGAATCGAGCCTCATCGCGCTGCCTCCTGCTCCGGAACGAGAACGGCCAACACTCGCAGCAGGGGTGCACCGGTGGTCTGCATGGCGTCGAGCAGCCGCTGCTGGCGTTCGACTGTTTCGTTGACGGACTGCCGTTTCCGCCCCAACTGGGTGGCGTCGAGGCCGTCGAGAGTGAGTTGTTCCCACTCCTGCAACCTGCCGCGATAAGCGTTGAGGGGGGCCACGACCTCGGCGTCGTAGATGTCGCGGCGGCTTTCGAGGTGGGTGCGGGCCAGGTCCACCACCTCGGGGATGCGCTGTTGCAGGGCGGTGAGGTCGCCGGTGCGGCCCGTATTGGTCATACCGGGTCCGACCTTCGCCGCGGCCAGCACCTCGGTCATCGGGGCCGGGAGCACCCCGGCGCTCGTCACCGCCATCCACTCGACCACGGTCGGCTGGCCGAGGGTGTTCGAGTAGATGCCCTGGATGAGGAAGACAGGTTCGCCGACCGCCGCGACGATCACCGGCGCCTTCTGGCGGCCCAGCCGGACCAGGACCTTATCGGTGACCCAGTCCACCAGCGGATGCAGATCCGAGAGGTAGGCGATATCCGGCCACATGGTCTTGGTGTCGCGGGCCTCTGTGAGTTTGCGCTGCGCCAGAGTTCGATCGAAGGTCACCTTCATACGCTTCTCGATCTTGTGCTTGCGCAGGTAGTCGGCAGGAAGTGCCGACAGCCGGTGCACAAGATCCGGGGGCGGGGTAAAGGCCAGCATGTCACCGTCATCCTCGAGATCGCCGAGCAGGCCGAGGGAGGTAATGGCCTCCTGCACGAATTTCTCGGTGCTCTCGAACAGCCGCGGGACATCGGCCGGTTCCGGATCGGCGTCCACTGGATCCACCCCGACCGAACCGAGCAGATCCGAGAGCAGATCGTCCATCGGACGTTCCTCGAGTGATTCCTCCACGGTCTTACCGTCGAGAAGATCCTGGATGAGCCTTTTCTCCTCGCGCTCGGCCCGGTATTCACCGCTCACGGCCTCCGCGGTGCCGATACTGCGATGTGCCGCTTCCTCTTTCGCGAGGAGTTTCTCGGCGACGGTGCGGTCGTCCTTCGCGCCCTCCAGCGCCGACGTGAGGATAAGCGCCTTGAACTGGGGCTGGAAACGCTGACCGTAGCGGTCGATGCGGCCGTTGCGCTGTTCGATCCGGATCAGGCTCCACGGGACGTCGAAGTGGATCAGATGATGGCACTGGCGGTGCAGGTTGACGCCTTCGGAGGTGACATCAGTAGTCACCAGGATCCGCACCGGGCTGTCGGAGAGGCCGAAACGTTCGATGATGTCCTGCTGGGTCTGATCCGACATACCGTTGCCGAGCAGTTTGTCCACGGCGCCCGCGGGGAGTTTCAGCGCGCGGGGCAGGACCTCGTGCAGCCAGTTCACGGTTTCGATGCTTTCGGAGAATACCACCGCCCGGGTGTCGGAGCGGGGGCCGATACCGATCTCGCGCAGTGCACCCAGGAGTGCGGCCAGTTTCGCCGAATCCTCGTCGCCCATTTGGGAGGTCAACTGCCGCAGCACGGTCAGCGCGTCGATCTCGCGCTGCTCGGTGGCGGACTTCAACCTGTTCGCCACGGTTTTGGCCAGCGCGTGGTGGGAGGAGAGGAACTGTTTGAGGAGGGTGTAGGGGAACAGGCGGTTCGAGGTCACCGGGCCGTCGACGCGCTGCTCGCCGGCCATCCACACCTCGGTGAGTTCGGCGAAGATCTTCTCCTCGGCGGGGGTTGCCGCGCAACGCACCGGCACCGACGGGCCGCGATCCGGCCATTTCGTGCCGATCTGGTTACGCACCTCGGAATCGGTCTTCGTGCGGCGGATATAGAGGTGGGCGATATCGGCCGCCTGGTAGTCCGAACTGTCGGCGATCGCCGCCGGATCGAGCATGCGGATGAGCTCGGCGAAGGATTCGCTGTTGCCGTTGTGGGGTGTCGCGCTGGCCAGGAGCAGAGCATCGGTCTGCCGGGACAAGAGCCGGGCGAGCTTGTTACGCAAACTCTTCTCACCGATCAGGTTGTGCGATTCGTCGATGACGACCGCATCCCAGGACATCTTCTCCAGATGCTGGCCGTACTTGCCCTCGTTCTTCAATGTATCGATGGAGACGATGATCCGCTTGTAATAGGTGAACGGATTGCGGCCTGCGGGGATCTCCCGCTGAATGCGTTCGATACCCACCGAATCCAACCGGATCAACGGGATGGCGAACCGGGTCCACAGTTCGTGCTGGAACTGTTCGAGCACCTGCTGCGGGGTGACCACCAGAATCCGCTCACCACGACCCCGGCGGATCAACTCCGCCAGAATGAGGCCGATCTCCAAGGTCTTACCCAGACCCACCACATCGGCGAGCAAGATGCGCGGACGCAACGCCTGCAGGGCTTTCACCGCCGGGCGCTGCTGATACGCCAAGGGATCCAACAGGAATCGATCGGCCAGGGCCAATCGCTTCTCGGTCTGTGGGAGCGGGGTGCGGCGCAGCACGGCTTCGAGGAACAGGCGGCTCTGGGCGAAACGGCGCGTGCTGTCGTGTTCGAGGATGGTGTCCTCGGGGCGCAGCAGGCTGATGTCGCGGTCGATGTCGGTGAAGAACACCGCTTCCTCATCGCGCACGAATTCCGAGGCGCCGACAGCGGTGATCCGGTAGGCGCTCTCCTCGTCGTCACGGTCGAGTTTCGCGCAGGTCCGGACGATCCACTCCGCATCGCGGACCTCGATCCGGGCGCCGGGCGGGTAGGGGGAGGTGGTCAAGACTCCGGTGGCCTTTCAGAATCGGGCGGTGGCGGCGTATTCGCGGCGCAGGTTCTCGGCGAGACGGTGGATCACCGAACCCGGCGGAGCGACAGTGGACAGATCCTTGGGTGCGGGTTTGCGTGGCGGGGACTGCTCAGGGTCAGTATCGCGCTCCACATAGCTACCGACCGCGAGATCGCGAATGGCGGCGATAACGTGGTTGCCGACGAACTGCTCGCACCAGGCGCGAACCTCGGAGACTGTCGGCCGATCCGCCGGTTCATGCGCCAGCATGCGCTGCACAAGTGGTTCGAATCGCGTAGGCAGGCCATCCAAGTCCGGCGGGGAATTCGGATCCGAGATCTTGAGTAACCGCGCCGCGGTCACTTGGTCCCGGTAGGGGTAATGCCCGGTCAGCGCATACAGCAGGGTGGCGCCCAACGAGTAGACATCCGAGGCCGTCGAGATCTGGCGCGGGCTGTTCACCTGCTCCGGCGACATACAGGGGGGCGTACCCAGGTGGGCTGTACTTCCGGTGAGATCACTCGGGCCGTCGGCGAAGGCCGCCAGCCCGAAATCGATCACCTTGGGACCTTCCCGGCTCATCAGGATGTTGCCCGGGGTGAGATCACGGTGCAGCAGATCGGCGGCGTGGATATCGGCCAGGGCTTTCGCCAACAGCAGACCCAGCGTCGCGGCGTGTTCCGCACTCAGGCAACCGCGCGTCTCGACCACTTCCTTGAGGGTAAGACCACGGATGTATTCGATCGCGATCCACGGCTGATCGGCGCTCTCGTCCGAAGCGTCGAGCAGCGCCGCGATATGAGGGCCTTGCACGGACCGCAGTGCGTCCAGCTCGCGGAAGAAACGCGCGCGAACCTCTTCCCTGCCCAGCAGATCTTCCCGTATCACTTTGACCGCCACCGGCTGGGCGTCGTCGGTGACCCCGAAGTAGACCCGGCCCATGCCACCGTAACCGAGCAACCCGCGAATTGTGATCGGGCCGATCTGCTTGGGATCGGTACTCTTCAAAGGCTGCACTGCGCCCTCTCCTCGAAGTAGCTGAGTCGGTCAAGGGCCCCCGTGGATACAACAATTCCTACCTTCCGGAGGTGGTCGGCTCGCCGCCGGGGGTGGGTCGGGTGGATCGAGGACGTCGGCGGTGAGGCCGGTGCGGAGCAGTTCGGCGAGCCAGGTCTCGGAACGGTCGGCGCGGAAGGCCGCATAGCGCTTTCATCGCAGCCTCTGAAAGCGGCGATTCCGTGAACTGCATGCCTCGTTCTCGCAGCTGCTGCCGTACCTCCACCGAATCGCCGCGCCGCATCGGGTCGCCACGAAGCCCGCACGCAGTATCCCCGCCATCCGCGAGGCGCCTGTCGCCTTCAACCTCGACCTGCACTGCGGCGCAACCCATCCTGCAACCCTGGTGTGGTTCCGCGTGTTGTGCGCGTTCGCCGAGCTCGCCTCGCTCGGCCGCTGGACCCCATCGCTCACAGCGCGGGTCAGCGAAGTCCGCTACGCCAAGGAACAGGAAAAACTCCGGGGCAGCGGTAGGAGCAGCGGAAGAAGGCACTCGCCGCGGAGATGCGACGGAAGGTGCAGGAAACCAAGCAGAAGAAATAGGACAGCAGGCGGACCCGGCGCGCTCACGGCAACGCGCCGGGATAGGTGCTCCATGCCGGCGAGATCAAGCTGGCGGCCGACGATCTCGCCGGTGCGACGGCCAACCACCACGCAGCGCTCGTCGGCGTCCGTTCGGACATCAACACCCGGGTGGCGGCGACGCTTGTCGCCGCATCGGTCGTGATCGCTGTGACCGTGGTGTGGATTCGCAATCCCAGAGCCGCAACGGTGGAAGGCCCCGCCCTCGACAGCGCCGCGACATCCACCGCACGTGTGATCGGGACGTTCTTCACGACGGTTGAGCGGAATCAAGTTCAGCGCGGCCGCATTGGCTACGACTGTGCTGGCCAGCGCGGACTCGACCACCTACTTCGTCAACCTGCCCAGCAGCCTGCCCTCACCGGGCGTCCCCACCACAGCGGTCTGCCAAGGCGTTCCGCATTTGTTCGTCACCAGCGCCGGGCATTTCCTGACGCATCCGGAATTGCACGACGAGGTGCTCGGCCCCGCCTCGATCATCGTGCGTGTCGAACGGACCGAACAGTTCCTCGAGTTGGTAGACGCACTGGAGGGCCGGCTCACGGCCACCGTGCACACAGGTTCGGCGACCATGAGCCTGCGCGGGCGCTGAGGCCGAAACTGGAACTTCCCTCCGGCAGAGTACTGTTCGACGGCCGGCCTGCCGCAGTCCAAGTGGGTCATGCGGTGATACACGGTGGACCGTCCCCCACCACAGCGGCACCGGCCGCGACGTCTGTCGGCGGCCTCGCCATCGAGCGGTTCTTGCGTCCGGTGTCGTACCGGAATTTGCCGGATCGATGGTTCCATCACCCGGGAGTAATCACCGATCCGAGATCCCTGCCGCACCGGGCCGCATCTCACGATCCGGTTGAATCATCCAGCCCGACAGTGACTTCAACGGGCCGCCGCGCCCCAGTCGAACTCCGCTTCGCGCACCACGCCTGCTGCGTGAACGGCGGTCCTGGAAATCAGCCGACGGGGTTCAGATCAGCACCGACCGGTGGAAACTGCGATACCCCGCTCCGAAATACTTCGACCCGATCCACGGCTTCGGCCGGTAGCAATGCCGCGGCAAGCGCCTGGGCCTTGAACGCGCGTGCGGCGACACTGAGCCGATGCACTACCGGGTCGACGCGATGCTCGGGAGGCGACGACCAGTTGTCGCCCCAGACGACGACTTCCACACCGCCGTCATGCAACGCCGACACCACGCCGCGATGCGCGCGGGAATCGCGGGAACAGATGTCGCCGGCGATCGCCAACGCGTGCGGCCTGCGCCCTTGGCCGTGACCTGCGAGCACCTTTTCCAGGTCGACGAGTTCAGCACCGAGAATGTGCAGCGGGCGCGCGTCAGAGACCGCGGCGACCAGCACCGAGACCTCCCAACCGGCGACCGCGGCGAGACCACCGGTGCCGCGCTCACCGCCCACCCCGATGTCGACAAGATCTCGTTCACCGGCTCAACCGAGGTCGGCCGTCTGATCGTCAAAGCCGCCGCGGGCAACCTCAAGCGCCTGACCCTCGAGCTCGGTGGCAAATCCCCGCTGATCATGTTCGACGACGCCAATCCGGACAAGGCGATCATGGGCGCGGGTATCGGCCTGCTCGCCGGGTCGGGCCAGAACTGCTCATGCACCTCGCGCATCTATGTCCAGCGCGGAATCTACGACCGGGTAGTTGAAGGGCTCGCCGCCTTCGCGAGGATGCTACCGATGGGTGGCAGCGACGACCCCACCTCGGTCCTCGGCCCGCTGATCAGCGAGAAGCAGCGCCGGCGCGTGACCGCCATCGTCGACGAGGGCGTCGCCGCCGGTGCCCAAGTCATCACTGGCGGCAAGCATCTGGACCGCCGCGGCTACTTCTACGAGGCAACGATCATCACCAACACCACCCCCGACATGCGGCTCATCCGCGAGGAGATCTTCGGTCCCGTCGGCTCGGTGATCCCCTTCGACGACGAGGACGAGGTCATGGCTGCGGCCAACAACACCGAGTACGGGCTCGCCGGATCCATCTGGACCGAGAACTTGGCCCGCGCCCACCGGGTCGTCAACCGGCTCAACGCCGGTCAGATCTGGGTCAACACCGCACTCGCCGCTGACCCGTCCATGCCCATCAGTGGTCATAAGCAGTCCGGCTGGGGCGGCGAACGCGGCCGCAAGGGTATCGAAGCCTACTTCAACACCAAGGCCGTCTACATCGGAATCTGACCAGGGCCTCCCTCCGGCGCCCGCCATATCAGGCGAGGCGCCGGTCAGGGCAGTCGCGCCGCCTTCCAGCCGTCCTCTATGTTGACGACGACCTCGCGTCACCACCAGCCGGTACCCGTTCTCATCGAGCTGATCGGCGCCTCGCGCACGATCTCGTCGATTGGCGACCCTGCCACCGACACGCCGTCCCGATTGGAGTCAGCACCACCGTCGATTACCTCGAGCATGGGATGTACTTCCCGCCCGGCGTTGGCGCGCCGAGACGATCGAAACCCGTTGGCTTTCAGATCATCCGGGAAGGTATTCCTTCCCGGTCATCCACAGGTTCTGATCATTGCTACGAATACGCCGAGCTCCGGGCCCTCGTCACGGCCCTCAACGAAAACCTCACTGCCGCCGGGACCGAAAGCCGGACACTGCGGCGCTCCCTCGATGGCGCACGCGCCAACGTCAAACGCGAGCGGGAACGCAACGTCACCCAAATGTTCTGCCAGTAGGTGTCGCCGGAGTTCCTGCGGAGACAAGGCAATCGGTGCCGTCTTGGGCCGCGCCGAGGCGAGCAGTTTCGTTCCGAGTTGCAGGTGGTCCGGCTCTGTCCGGGTCCACGATCACGACGGCGCCCTCTGTGCCGCCGGTGCCCGGGTTGACCCCGGCGGATGGCGTTCAGCGTGACGACGGGTTCGCCGATGTGTTCTGTCGGTGCGGGGTCGGCAACCGGTCCGCCGGCGGATCCCGCCGCAGGCGGTGCGGCCCGCGCAGCCATTGGTGCTCGGTCGCGACCGATACCGTGATTCGGCACCCTCCTGGGCCTCAGCCGAAATGGGCAGTGCGGGGCCGCTTGGTGTGCGCCGCATGCGGTGTGGTTCCAACTACTTTCCGGCGTAGTAGGGGAGAAGGGCCATTTCGCGGGCGTTCTTCACTGCGATAGCTACCTGTCGTTGCTGTTGTGGGGTGAGTCCGGTGACCCGGCGACTGCGGATCTTGCCGCGATCGGATACGAAGGTCCGCAGCAGCGGCACATTCTTGTAGTCGACCTCGACGATGCCGGCCGCTATCAGCGGATTCTTGCGAACCTTGTGGGGTGCCTCGATTCGCTTGCGCGCGTTGCGGGATCGCGCCCCTTTCATGGGATTCCTCTCCTACCAGCTGGATTTGCTCACGCCGGGCAGCTCGCCCCGATGCGCCATCTCGCGCAGGCGGACCCGGGAGAGCCCGAATTTGCGCAGATGCCCGCGCGGACGGCCGTCGACCGCGTCGCGATTGCGCAGCCGGGTCGGGCTGGCATCGCGCGGTAGCCGCTGCAAGGCGAGTTGCGCCGCGGCCTGATCTTCGGGTGCCGCCTGCGGATCCCGCACGGTCGCACGCAGTTCCGCGCGCCGTTCGGCGTAGCGGGCGACGACCAGCTTGCGCTGTTCGTTCTTGACGATCTTGGATTTCTTCGCCACAGTTCAGCGGTCCTCTCGGAACTCGACGTGCCGCCGGACGAGCGGGTCGTATTTGCGCAGGACCAGCCGATCCGGGTCGTTGCGCCGGTTCTTGCGGGTCACGTACGTGTAGCCGGTGCCCGCCGTCGAGCGCAGCTTGACGATCGGGCGGATGTCGGTGCTCTTGGATGCCATCAGATTCGCTCCCCCCGAGCCCGCAGTCGGGCGACCACGGCGTCGATGCCGTCGCGATCGATGACCTTGATGCCCTTGGCCGACACCCTCAGCGTGATGCGCCGCCCCAGGCTGGGCGCGAAGTAAGTCTTGCGCTGGATGTTCGGATCCCAGCGCCGGTTGGTACGCCGGTGCGAATGCGATACGGACTTGCCGAATCCGGGCGCTCGCCCGGTCACCTGGCAGTGTGCGGACACGGCCACTCTCCTCACTGTTGAAAATCGTTTTCGACAACTGTCGGCCGACACTGTACCCTCGGATCGCGGTTAATGAAAATAATTGTCGAAAGGAGCGGAGTGGACGTCAGGACGCCCGTCATCATGATCGGGGGCTACCCCGACGGGGCGCGACAGCTCGGCGCCGGACTCCTCACCCCGGGAACGGTGCTGGTCCGGCACGACCTCGCCCTGCTGCGCGATGGGGTGGTCACCCGAACACTCACCACGCACGATCGCGAACAGACCTCGGCGCTGGAGCTGGCGCACGGCTGCGTGTCCTGCACGCTGCGCGCCTCGCTGCTGCCGCTGCTGCGCACCCTGTCCGACCGCAGCTCGGTGACGCGCATCGTGTTGCTGCTGGATCCGGCGATGGAACCGATCGAGGTGTGCGAGGCCATCGAGACCGTCGTAGTCACCGGCATTGCCGGCCGGGTCGACGCTCCGGCCGGACACGACGTACGGGTCGCGGCGATGCTGGCCGCCGTCGACGCCGCCACCTGGCTGTCGGACGCGACCGGCGACGAGACCCTCGCCGAACGACTCGGTACCGGCGACGACGATCGCACAGTGGCCCAGGTCGCGCTCGCTCAGGTCGAATACGCCGATGCCATAACGTTTTTCGGGCAACCGGACCCGCTGGACACCGCGGTGATGAACGCCGTCTTCGCCCGGTTGACCCCGAGTGTGCCGCGGCACTGGGTGAGCGGGAGTCCCGATGCTGCCGCCGTGCTGGCGAGCGCCGGTGAGGATTCCCGGACCGGGCGCGGTTTCGATCCGCACGCACCGCTGCTGGCCGGGGCGCCGCCGCTGGAGATGGACGGCGGGGTTTGCTTGGTCGAGTTCACCGCGCAGCGTCCGTTCCAACCCGAGCGGCTGCACGAGGCCATCGACGTGCTGCTCGACGGAGTGATCACCGCGCGGGGACGGATCTGGCTGGCCACGCGCCCCCAGGACGTGCTGTGGCTCGAATCCGCTGGCGCCGGACTGCGGATCGGCCCGGCCGGGCCGTGGCTCGCGGCCCTGTCGCCCACCGATCAACAGGCCGAGAACCCCGAACGGCTGGCCATGGCCGCGCTGCGCTGGCATCCACGGTTCGGCGACCGGCACTGCGCACTGGTCGCCCTGGTGCACGACGCCGACCCCGGCGACATCGACCGCGCCCTGCGCTGGGCCCTGGTCACCGACGACGAACTGCGCCAACCGAATTCGTGGCAGCACTGGCCGGACCCGTTCGGGGACTGGCACGAGGACCCGTGCGCCACTACCGAATCCACCTCCATATCCCCCACCCGCGAAGGAGAACAGTCGTGAAACCCGGCATCCATCCCGACTACCACCCGGTCCTCATCGAGGACTCCAGCACCGCAAAGCGTTTCCTCACCCGCTCCACCGCCACCAGCGACCGCACCGCGACCTGGACCGACGGGCACACCTACCCGCTGCTCGTCATGGACGTGACCTCGGACTCACACCCGTTCTGGACCGGCGCGCACCGCGTGCTGGACACCGCGGGCCGGGTGGAGAAGTTCGAACAGCGCTACGGCCGCCGGGTACGGCCCGGAAAGGATGCCTGAGCATGGCCGTGCCCAAACGCCGCACCTCGCGCGCCAACACCCGCCACCGCCGGTCGCAGTGGAAAGCCACTGCACCCCAGCTGATTCCGATCACAGTGAACGGTGCAGTCCGGTACATCCCGCCCCGGCTCGTAGCCGCGGTGCGCCGGGGCCTGATCGACCTGGACCGTCTGTGAGCGAGCGCAACGAGCCAACCGCAGACACAGCCCGCGACGCCAGGTTCCCGGGTCACGGTGTTGAACCGCCCTGGATCCGGTAGAGACTGGGATTCAAGCCGCCTCGGTCGACATGGTCTGTTGATGGTAGAGGTGTTCGTATTCGACCGGTGGTCGGTATCCGATCGCCGAGTGCCGCTCGGTGTTGTACCAGTGCACCCCATGACGCGGTTTCTCGTCCGAGTTCGGCGCAGCCGGTGAAGGCGGTGTGTCGGTCGATCAGCTCGTTTTTGTAGAGTCCGATCGCCGATTCCATGAGAGCAGTCGAGCGCGTCGCCGACGCTGCCGATGGACCCGGCGATACCCGAATCACGAAATGCCTCGGTGAACGCGCTCGCGGTCCGCAGAATATCGTTGGCCCTTCGCAATTCGGCGACCTCGCGCCGCAACACCTTCAACTCCTCGGATTCGGAAACCGCCGCGGGCTCCTGATCCTCGGCCGGTTGATCGGTCTTCTCGACCCAGTTCCGCAACGTCGCCGGTTTGATGTCGAGCAACGCGCCCACATGCCGCCGCGCCGCGGCCATCGACTCGCCGTGCTCGCGGATCCGGTCCCGGTACATCCGTACTGCTCGCGCCCGAGTCTCCTCGTCGAACGTCCGTGGTGCACCGGTGTTATCGCGTGCGTTCGTAGCGGCTGTCGGGGGCCGGGACCCGCTCGTAGTGGGTGACGATGAGGGTTGGCGTGTGATCCGAATCGTCGAGCGTGGCATCGGTGCGCACGACACCGCGCACCTCGAGCCAGGCGTCGTCCTCGATCACCTCGGTCATGCCCTCGAGGTGGACCCGGACGTAGCGGGCGTCGGCGACGCAGCAGGTGATCACCACGCGAGCCAGGTCGGCTGCGGCAGTGTCGGGTTTTTCCAGTGCGAGATCGTCGGGGCGCATGACGAACCCGCTGATGGTTATCTCGCGACCCTCCAGGGAGTGCGTCGAATCGAGGTAGGCCCGATTCATCAGGTCCACGAACGACAGCCGCGGCGCCGGCTCGTCTGGCAGGGGCGGAAACGGCCGCTGCTGAGGAGGCGCCGCACGCTCGACGCGTGGCACCACCTCGACCGGGGAACTCGTCACGGCCGCCTCCGCGCCCAGCGGGGGCGGAGTGATCACCAGCAGAACCGCCACCGGGATCAGCAGCAGCCACACGGCGCGGCCGGTACCGTGGTCGTGGTCGTGGTCGGAATCCGCGACCGCTGTGCCGCGGCGGACGTCACGCGCGATTGCCACCAGCGCCAGCCCGACGAACCCGATACCGCTGGCCACGAGGAACGGATACAGGCCCGGCTTCACGTAGCGCAGATACACGCCGTCGAGGGTCACCCACAACACCGTGGCGCCAACGAGCAGCAACAGCAGGTTCTGGGCCTCCCGCCTCATCGAGCACCTCCGAGGAAGATCAAGCCGGCGACGGTACCGCACGCCACCGCCACCACGAACGTCAACGGCGCGAACCGCGCGGCGAAACCGCGCCCGAAGCTTCCGGCCTGCATGGCGAACAGCTTCACATCGACTGCGGGACCGACCACCAGGAACACCAGCCGCGGCAGCAGCGGCAGCGTCGACATGCTCGCCGCGACGAAAGCGTCGGCCTCCGAACACAACGCGAGCACGATCGCGAGAATCGCCAGCACCAGCACGGCCAGCACCATCCGGCCCGCGAGGTGTTCGTACCACGACGGCGGCACGAGCACCCGCAGCGCGGCCGCCGCCGCCGCGCCGAGCACGAGAAACGCACCGGCCTGCAACAGATCATGACGTGCGGCCTCGGTGAAGACCTCCCACCGCGAGCGCCCGATCCCCTCGTGGTCGTGCCGGCCGCGGCGCGCGAGCATCCATCCCGGACGCCCGATCCGCGACCAGATCAGGCCCATCACCACCGCGGTGGCCAGCGAACCGGTGAACCGCGCGGCGACCATGCCCGGCTCCCCCGGGAAGGCCACCGCCGTCGCGACCAGGACCACCGGGTTGATCGCGGGCGCGGACAGCATGAACGCCAACGCCGCCGCGCTCGGCGCGCCCTGATCGGCCAGCCGCCGTGCCACCGGGACCACACCGCATTCACAGCCCGGCAGTGCCGCACCCGCGAGACCGGCGACGCCGATCGCCGCGGACCGGTTACGCGGCAACACCTTTCGCAGCAGCTCGGGGGAGACCAGCGCCGCGATCAGACCACTGACGAGCACGCCGAACACGAGGAACGGCACCGCCTGGACGAAGACACCCGCGAAGATAGTCACCGCCGTCTGCCACCGCGGCGACCCCTCCACCGCACGAACCAGCGGACCCCGGAGGGCCAATCCCACCACGACCAGAATCGCCAGCACGTAGGTCGAGGACACCCTCGTCCGTACCGAGTTCACCCCGTTCTGCGCGAGCACTGCCTCCCCTTATCGGTCACCGACAACCATCGAGTCGGCCTCTGTACAAACCCATTCACAGGACCGACCCGATTCCGTTTCGCCGGGATCACCAGGATCAGGACGGCGCCACTGACCGACGCACGTCCACGTTGTTCGCGATAATCCTAGGCTCACCCGCCCTCGTCCGGACAGATGCCGTCGTGGTGAAGGCGGCCACCGAGCCGGATTACTGCCAGATGGTGAGGAGCGCGAACCGTCCGACGAGGCGACGGACCGACCGCGGGACGGCACTCCCCGCTCGGCCGATCTGTCACACCCGATGGTCGAGCAACGGTCTGCGGCTCCGCATATGCGGGCCGGGCACGAAACCCGGATCCACTTGTTGGGCCGCGTCCTCGCCCGCCCATGCCCGTGCGTTGCGCAGATGGAACTCGACGGCCTGTCGCTGGTAGACGACCCAGTCCCGCGTCGTCGCGTCCACGGTCGCGCGGATGGTGGCTAGTGCGGCCAGGTTGCTGGGCTCGAGTTCGGTGATCGGCCGGATCATGCCTCGCTCGGCCGCGCGCACGTGCCCGGAACGGCCGACCCAGCACAATAGATTCTCGCCGACCTGCTCACGCAGGAACGCCAGATCGTCGTCGTCGCAGACCTTGTTTCCGATGACGGCGACGCGGATGCCGAAATCCTTGGCGTAGCCGAGGTATTGACGGTAGACGCCGACACTGCGCAAAGTCGGCTCACATACCAGGACGGTCAGGTCGAAGCGGGTGAACAGCCCGGAAGCGAAGGAATCGGCGCCTGCGGTCATATCGACCACCACGTACTCCCCCGGCCCGTCGACCATATGGTTGAGCAGCAACTCGGCCGCGCCGACCTTGGAGTGATAGCACGCCACGCCCAGGTCCTCCTCGGTGAACGGGCCGGTTACCGCCAGTCGCGCGCCACCGACCTCGCGCACGCACGCGGCATAGATCGGATTGTCCTCCACGACACCGAGCAACCGCGAACCCGAGCCCGGCGGCGTGGTCTTGATCATCGCCTCCGCCGTCGCGATACGCGGGTTGTCGCCGCGCAGATAGTCTTTGATCAACAGCAGATGCGCGCTGAGTGTCGGAAGGGCGAGCGATTCTTCATCACCGGCGCCGAGCGCGGCAGCCAGATGCTGGTTGATGTCGGCGTCGACGGCCAGCGTGGGTAAGCCCTGTTCGACCAGATGGCGGACGAACAGAGACGACAGTGTGGTCTTGCCGCTGCCCCCTTTGCCGACGAAGGCGATCTTCACTGAATGACACCCGCTTTCTTGTCAGAAACGACATTCGTATTCAACACCGAGCAGGGTAACCCACCGGTGCTCGAACACCCGACAGGACCACGCCCAACAGGCACGGCGAATCGAGCTGCGTACTCGTATGCGATCGACCACAGCTCCGACGGCTGACACATGTTGCGGTCTGCGCCTGCCGGGCTGGATGTTCGGCTCGAATCCGTCGTTCATTCCCCGCATCCGAGGTGAATACCGTCCGGCGCCGGAGGTTGACATGAAGTCGACTTCAGCTGGCAAGGTGCGGTCATGAATCCAGTCGGCCAGAATCGGCTGTCGTCCAGCGGTGACAGTATCAGCGGGAAGTCGAGCCGGATCGCCTTCATCGGCTTGACATTCGGGGCGTTCATGGCTCTGCTCGATGCCACCATCGTGGCGGTCGCGCTGCCTTCGATCGGCGGTGATCTCGACGCTTCGACCGGTGATCTTCAATGGGTGGTCAACGCCTACACAGTGGTGTTGTCGGCGCTGTTGCTCGGGGCGGGCAGTTCGGGCGATCGTTTCGGGCGGCGTCGTGTCTATCTTGCCGGGATGGTGTTGTTCGCGATCGCGTCGGCGGGCTGCGCGGTCGCGCCCGGCATCGAGGTTCTGATCGCCGCCCGGGCCATACAGGGTGGTGCGGGCGCTGTCTTGTTCACCGGTTCGCTGTCGCTGCTGGTGCAAGCGTTTCCAGAGGAAGCGTTGCGCGCCAGGATGATCGGCCTCAACGACGCGATCGGCGGCTCGTCCATAGCGCTGGGTCCGGTGCTCGGCGGTGTGCTCGTGGATCAACTCGACTGGCGCGCGATCTTCGTGATCAACGTGCCGATCGCCGCCGTGGCCATCGTGCTGATCCCGCGATCGCTTCCGGAAAGCTTCGATCCGGACACTCGCTCACTCGACCTTCCCGGCCAGCTTCTCGGGCTGGGGGCACTGTCGACTCTCACCTACGGCATGATCGCGGGCGGCGAACGGGGATAGAGGTCGCCGGTGACGATAGCGGCGTCGGTGGGGGCTGTGCGCGCTGATCGCGTTCGTCGTCGTCGAACGCCGCGTCGACCATCCGATGCTGCCGATGGCCTTGTTCGCGGATCCGAAATTCAGTATTCCGAAACGGCGCCTCGTTCGTACTCGGGTTCGGTTCGAGCGCGGCGTTCTTCCTGTTGTCGTTGTACCTGCAACAGGCACGAGGCTATTCGGCGATTTCTACGGGGGTTTCGGCCGCTGACCGTGTCGATCTGTCTCGTCGCGGCCATCGCGGGCAAGGTCGTTAGTCGTCGTGGCCCCACCTTGGAAACCTCCACGCCGAAGCGGCCGGCCACCTCACCGATCGAGAACGTCACCTCTGCATCGAGCTCTCCTGACATGAAGTGGACTCCAAGTCCTGGGGCGCAGGCCGACAGAGATACCGATCGAGGTCGCCGCCAGTGTCACCCCGGACCTCCGACCGAACCCATCGACAACAGCCCGGCGGCCCATTCCACCCGGACCATCCCCTGCTGTTCCCCCGGATGCCTCGCCGCGGTGCACCGCACGATATGGGCGTCTGCCGGACAGCAGTTCGCCACGATCGCGCGATCGGGCCCGATACCTGACGCACATCCCGGAGGTCATTTCAGCGCGGCGGCCAACGCTTGGGCGTTCGAGGTCTGCCACTGAATGAAATCGACGCCGTTCGGCAAGGTTTCGGTCACCTCGACCACCGTGATCCCGCTGGCGCGGGCGACATCGCGCAGATCGCGGGTGATCTTGTCCTCGGTCTGCACGTTGAAGACCAGCGCACGCACCTGCTTGCCTGCCAGCAGGTCGCGGGTGGCCGCGACGTCGGCGGGGGCCGGGTCTGTGTCCTGCTCGATGGCTTCCTGGAACTCGTGCGGGGTGCGGTCCTGGGCCTTCGCCGCTTGCAGCATGTAATGGGCCAGCGGTTCGGTTTGGAGCACAGGGGTGCCGGGATGTTCGGCGGCGATCTTGTCGGTGATCGCCGAGATGCCGTTCAGCCGGGTTTTGAAGGCGGCGGCGCGTTCGGTGTATTCCGGCGCGTGCGCGGTGTCGAGTTCACCGAGGGTGGCGGCGATTCGATCGATGACCACCGAGACGGTCGGCAGGTCGTACCAAAGGTGTTCGTTCTCGTCCGCGGTATCGACGCGCGCGCTGAACGCCTCGACGGCGCGCTTGCCCTTGCCTTCGATCGCCTTCTCCACGAACTCGTCGTAGCCGCCACCGTTGAAGACCACCAGATCGGCATCGCTGATCTTCGCCGATTCGACCGCGGAGGTCTCATGTGAATGAGGATCGGCGGCCGGGTCGGTGATGATCGAGGTCACGGTGGCGTCCGGCCCCGCGATGGCAGCCGTGATGTCGCCCCACACATTGGTTGAGGCGACCACGCTCGGCTTGTCGGAATCCTCGGAGTCACCACAGGAGGACAACGCCGCGACCGTTGCCACCCCAACGGCGAGGCACACGAACTTCAGGACGAAACGGCTATTCACTCGGGAACGCTCCTGGCACAGCGATGATCCGGAGGCCACCCGACGGGCGGAACCTCAGACCAAAATGGGAATCATTACCAATAAATGTAACAGAGCTCCCCGCATCCGCAATCCGGCAGCACCCCGACCGCCCACCTGCCCGGGAATCAGTGGTACCGGGCAGCGATCGTGGCCACACACGGCTGACCGGCCACCCCTGCATACGAACCCCGGACATCGATCGAGGCATCCACCGTGCGTCGATCGCCTGACGCAGGCCGTCCGGTATGAGCGCCCGGGCTGCGCCGCGCAGTTCCGTTCCGTCGCAACGTGGCTGCGCGTGCTGTGCAGTCGGCATGGCCCGCGCCGACGGTAAGGCGCGAGCTCGTCGTTAATGAAAACGGTTATCATTTTGGCATGCAGAAACCTTCCACTCGCATCCCCGTCACCGTCCTGTCCGGCTTCCTCGGCGCGGGCAAGACGACACTGCTCAACCACATCCTGTCCAACCGCGGCGGGATCCGGGTCGCGGTCATCGTCAACGACATGAGCGAGGTGAACATCGACGCCCAGCTGGTGGACGGCCCGCTGGCAGGCGCCGCCACCCTCGACCGCACCGAGGAGAAACTCGTCGAGCTCACCAACGGCTGCATCTGCTGCACGCTGCGCGAGGACCTCATCGAGTCGGTGGCGCGACTCGCCCAGGAGGGCCGCTTCGACTACATCGTGATCGAGTCCACCGGCATCTCCGAACCGATGCCCGTGGCCGCCAGCTTCGAGTGGGAATTCGAGGACGGCTACTCGCTGTCCAGCGTCGCCCGGCTCGACACCATGGTGACCGTCGTCGACGCGGCGACCTTCCTGCCGGAGCTGGCGCGCGGCGAGCTGCTGCGCGACCGCGAGCTGGAGGCGGGCGAGGGCGATACCCGCTCGATCTCGGACCTGCTGGTCGACCAGGTCGAGTTCGCCGACATCATCCTGCTCAGCAAGACCGACCTGGTCTCGGAGAAGACGGCAGGCGCCACCGAGGCGACGCTGCGCCGGCTGAATCCGCACGCCGAGGTCGTCCGGGTGCGCAAAGGGGAAATCGACCTGGACAAGGTGCTCGGCACCGGGAAGTTCGACCCCGCCGCGGCCCACGGGATGCCCGGCTGGGAGGACGAACTGGCAGGCGGGCACACTCCCGAGACCGAGGAGTACGGGATCAGCAGCACGGTCTTCCGCAGCGATCGCCCGTTCCACCCGCAGCGGCTGCAGGCGGCGCTGGACGCGCTGAACGGATTGCTGCGCAGCAAGGGATGCTGCTGGATCGCCAGCAGGCCGGAGATCGCCGCGGTGTGGTCACACGCAGGCCCCAACCTGACCATCGAGCCGGCCGCGGCCTGGGCGGACACCGAGCTCGTTCCCGGCCAGGAGATCGTGCTGATCGGCGTGCAGCTGGAGAAGCGGGCGCCGCGCGCCCTGCTGGAGCAGGCGCTGCTCACCGACGCCGAACTAGCGGCCGGACCCGAGGAATGGGTCGGTTACCCCGACCCGCTGCCGCGCTGGGAGCCCAGCCTGGCGCACGCGCACCCGTGAGCCCGGTGAGCCGAAAGCGCAAGGGGCACAAGCGCAAGGGAAATGGTGACCGAAAGGACCCGATCGAGGGTCACCTCGCCGCCATCGGCCGGACGATGCGGTCGCTGCGCGCCGAATCCGATCCGCTCGGCACCGAGGTGTTCGCCGCCGGGCTCGTCGCGGAGCTGACCGGGCGCGACGACCCCGGCGAAGACGAGGCCGTGGTACTCGGGTTCCTGGAGACGCTCGCCGAGCGCCCTCGACCGGAGTTTCTCGCACTGGCGCGCACACTGGCGACGCTCGCGCCCACTGCGCGGGCGCGGGCCGCGGCCACTCAGGTGGCGGGGCGACTCTCCGCTGCGGGCGCAAGCGAACCGCGCTGGTCCGACCAGCTCGGCCAGGTCCGGATCGAGAGCGCCCATCAGTTCGCCGACATATTCGGCGACGAAGCCGTCCTGGTGTGCACATTCACCGGAAGCACACGACCACACGCCCTGATCGGCTTCGTCGATCTCTCCCATCCCGGCGGGTTCCTCACCGACATCGTGATTACCACGGCGATCGACAAGGCAGTGGCCGGGTTCATGCGCTACGCCGCCGATCGCGACGGCCTGGCCACCTTCGGCCCGACAGCGACGACCGCCGCTTCGGCGCTGCTCGGCTCGGCATTGGCGCAGAGCTACCGCTGTACCGAGGTCCCGGAGGAGGTACTCCGACGGGCTGAACGCCCGCCGCCGTCGCCCGCCCGCAGCGGGGTCACTGCTACCCATCCCGACATTCTCGCCGGCCCTCCGACGCGTCGTACTGCTGGTGGTAGTCATCGTGGTGATCGATCCATCTCTCGCCCTACAACACCGAGTTGCTGTGAACCAGCGGACTCACCTCAGGCTGACACGTAGGGCCAGGCTCATCCCGAAGCACCTGTGACGCCCCGGTTTCGATGTCGTCTTCGTCAATTTCGACACGTCATCAGCGATTCGCTCACGCTCGTCTTCCCGATCCCCACCTGACGCCTCTCACGACGCCTTTTCCCTCATCGTTCACCACGACGGTCTTCAACCAACACAGCATGAGGCGGTTTGAAGCCTCCCCCTTGCAGGGCGACTCCGAAGGGCCAAACCTTCATCTCCCACACAGCACCGCTCCAGTTCGGTCTCCTACACCAACCTCCCCTTCACGTTCAGGACACAACACAGGATTTGACAATATCTCCCGGCGGTGATGCGTTGCCTCAATCCCGTGCGGCGGGTGTCGGTGTCCTCGCTGGGCTGGGCGGCGAGCAGGGCCGCGATCGTGCGGTCCCGGTATTCGCGGCCGAACAAGCTCGACAGCCAGCTATCGACCGGGCCCACCAAGAGGTCCTCACGCAGTTTACCGTGCGGGGATGCTCGGCGAGCAGAGCGCTACCGGGGGCGATGGTCTTCGCGCGGCACCGATAGTAGGGATGTTGATGCACGGTCTCGCCCTGCATCCGCCGACCACAGATCTCGCACCTGATCCGTCCCGCCAACAGATACAGATGCGCGCCCGAACGTGTGCGTTCCAGCTTCGCCCGCGAACGGTTGCTCGTCCCAGCGCGGCGGCGACACAGCAGCTGCGCTTCGGTGAAGTCGGCCACCGACACCATCGCCGGATGAGCGGGCTTGCGCGACCGCACGATCCGATCGTTCGGCGACCGCCGGAACCGAACCACATGCCCAGCGGCGACGTCATCGATATCGAGCATAGCTATGCTACCTGCGCCTTTGTGTGGACAGCCGCATCCCCTGCTCTACCACGGCTACGCCGACCCCACCACCGGCAGGTTCGCCCTCGCCCCCGCCTGACCTCGAGCTGCTCCGATCGTCATCGACTATGACAGCGGCGGCCGGGCTATGGACCGGGGCTGCGACCACTTCGGAGTTCGGCGAACCGTGCGCGCAGTTGGGCTTGTTTCTGCTCGGGAGAAAGCGGGGGGACCTCGATCGCGCGGGAGCTGGTTTGCAGGCGGTACGCGAGCAGTGCCAACGCGCACCCGAATATCCCGAATTCGAATGCGATCGCGTCGGAGTTCCCGTCCCGATCCCGGAACGCCGCGAGCACGCCGAGAACGACGAAGCCCGCCGCGCCGAGCGACAGGATCGTCACTGCCGCATGCCGCAGCCAGGCGGGTGCACGATGGCTGGTGAACAGCAACGGAATCGCGCAGAGCGCCGCTACCGCACCGAGAATCGCGTACGCCGCGAAGATCGCGGAGTCCAACCCGGCGATCCGGTCGGCCTCGCGAATGACGAGGTACCACAACGGAAGAGCCGAGGTGGCGACAAAGAGCGCCGCTCCCGTGCCCTGCACTCGCTGTACTTTTCTGTTCGTGATCATGCGGCTGTCTTCCCGGTCATCGGATGGACCATTCCGCGCTTCCGTCCAGTCGCGTCCCGTTGTCGAACGTCGACGTCGCGGCGTCGGGCCACTTTCCGTGGGGCCACACGGTATTGCCCGTGGCCGTCGCCTCGATGCCTGCCATGGTGGTCACCTGCGCGGTCAGGTTGATGTGCGCTCGCAGGAACTCGTCGCGCGTGCCGACCGTCACCGAGACGCACCTCGTCCGGTCGTGGCCGACGGCTGTGCGCGGTTCGGTGTGCAGCGCCGAATCGAGCAGTCGCCGGGATTGTGCCATGCGGGCGTGAAACTTCAGGGTCTCGGCCAGCAGCTCCTCGGTCGAGGCACGGTCGCGGGCACAGATCGGCGGGGGCGTCCCGGGCTGTGGCGAAGAGACCGCCGCCGGATGCCCCCGGGGCGCCGCGCTGGAGGTCGGAACAGGGGGCGTGGGCGGCGTCGGAGTCGGCAGACGAGAGTCGACCGCAGCTGCAAAGGTTCGTCGTCCCAGAACTCGTCCGGATCGTCGTAATGGTTGAACCACCCACCGTTGGCCATCAACGCACCTCGAGTTCGAGCCCGAGGTGATCGTGCTGACGCAATCAACCACCGCCCCCTGTGTTGGCGACCCATGATCAGCTCGCCGTCGCGTCACATCCTTACCCGCGACTCGATGTCGGTCAAGCCAGGACGGATTCCGGTCACGCGACACCAGCTCTCGAACAAGGCGTTCGCGGTGCGCGCGTCGGCCCAGACCGCGGGGCTGATGCCACGCTTGCGGGTGGCGTAGTAGGTGGACGGGGCGATCGGCAGTCCGTGCTCGGTGAGCACGCGGCAAATCGGGTCGACCCCGAAACGGTGGCGGTGAGTGTCGATGTAGTCGATGATCACCGCAGTCGGCGGTCGACCTCCGCCGCCGCGTAAAACGCGCTCGCTGTATGCAGAATGTCGTTGGCTCTTCGTGATTCGACGACCTCGCGGCGCAGCGCCTTCAGCTCCTCGACTCCGATTCGGCCGCCGGCACCGCATCGGGCGTAGGCCGATCGGTCTTCTCGACCCAGTTCCGCAACGTCGCAGGTTTGATATCGAGCAACGCGCCCACATGCCGCCGCGCGACGGCCATCGACTCGCCGTGCTCGCGGATCCGGTCCCGGTACATCCGTACTGCTCACGCCCGAGTCTCCTCGTCGAACTTCCGTGAGACTGACAGTCTCCTTGCTAAAACGGGAGTCTCCAACCAGTCCAGGACGGTTCGATCACTGCCCATAGCCGGTCGTCCACGATCGACGGTGATGCCACAACGAAACATACTGCACTGCAACAGGAGTCAATACCAACTATCCGAACCCGTTAGGAGCTCTCACTGGACGCCTCCGGCACATGATCGAACCGATCCACGGCGCGCTGAAAGCTCTGCGCGGCGGCGGGCAGAGCGACGGGTACGCGGATCGGGTGATTTCTTGGACGGGAACGCTCGTCGCGCGACGAGGCATTTCACGTGTCGGACGGTATCTCGGAATGGCGGCGATTTGTCCGCCACCGACCCGCCCCTATGCAGTACCACGGTCGTTGGCCTCCATGGCGAGAGTTCGTTAGGTACCGGCCGGCCCGGTGGTGAGTTGACAAGGTTCGGACGGAACGCGAGAGTGGCATGGCATCCGCCGTTGCGGTCGACTGAGGGGTTGGGTTCCAGATGCCAGTTCACCGGACGTTCATGCTCTCGTCACCGTCTGCCGAGCTCGGCCGAAGGCGTGACCTGTGACGGCAGGTGGATTCTACAACCACTACGACGATCCCGACGAATTCTGGGACGAGGAGCCTCTGACCAAACCGTCGGGACCCAGCCCTGGGACCGTGCCGCCCCCCGGACCGGTGGGCACCGTCCCGCAAGACCGGGCTGATTCCCAATCCGGTCGATGGCAGTCCTCCGGTCCCTCCCATTCGTTGTCCGTCTCGACCGGCGCTCCGCTTTCGACCCCCTATCGCGATGACGAGCTATCAGCTTTCCACGAGCAGTCGAACCGCGACGTCGCAGGACCGACGAGCGAGGTCGATCATCTGATCGAAACATGGAACCTGCGGGGATCGTCATTCGTCTCGATGCAGGTCGACGGCGGACTTGTTCCGATGAGCATTGATGTCGACCGACCATGGAGTCGGAGCGCTCGCCATCGCGAGTACGAGGCAGAACTGCTCAAGGCGTATGACTTGGCCGTGCTCAAGGAATATCAGCAGATTCTGTCAACGAAGAGGTTTCTGCCCGATGGGGGCTTCGACTTGGATTGCGGTGTCCCCGACCGGCGGACACAGCTGGCGGTTCTCCTGGAGACCTCCGGGTGGGGCGAATACCAACACAAGCTCGATGCGATGATTGCGAGCACGGGATACAGCGCGAGCGGCCGAACAATGCACCGGAGCGGACCAGCGGTATCCATGGCCGCGGATCGCATCAGGATCACCTCGATAGCCATCGCGGCGAATTGGACCGAGGGTGTGGACCCTCGCACGGTAGTCGACGAGATTCTGTGGTGTGCCGATCAGATCCGGGCTCTGCGACCGCGGTTCGCAGCGTGGGGGGACTACTCGCAGTATTCTGTCGAAGACCTCGAGTTTCAGCACGACCGACACGTCAAATTCTTGCAAGAACAGGCGAGTTACCTGGCATGACAGAGAAATTCAAAGCCTCGACCGATCGTATGAGGTATGCCGCGACGGCGTGGGACCGGGCAGCCTTTTTTCTCGGCGAAGCGCAGGGCATGATCGGCACGGTCGAGATGACGACCACCGAGGCCGGTGTATTCGCGCCGTCACTGAGCAAATACGAACCGGCACCCGGGTATGTCAACGACCGCCTCGCCGAAGCCGTCAAAGCCTGTCAGGATATCGCCGCTATCCTGCTGCACGCAGCGAACACCTACGAGGCCGAAGACACGGCCCGCGCGCAGCAGTTGAACGCTTCCGGTTAGGACCCCCGAATCGATGGCACCAGAACTAGACGCACGCGAAGATCTGGACCGGCAGATCGACGCCATGCGGCTGATGGCGAATGATCTGGAACTACTCCCTTCCGGATACGAAAACGATGTCACCAAGCTGATCAATCTACTGCGGACAGGCGAGATACCCCTGACGGTGTCCACGCTGGGGCTCGGAATGCTCGCAAGCGAATACGTCATCGGCAAGATCGAGGACCACGAGCGCGCCATCGAGCAGACCATCACCTCGGTCCTCAATAAACTGAACGAATTCCATACCGGCGCGAAGACTCCGATCACTTTCATCGACAAAGCCGAGAATTGGCGCAAGATCCGCAACAAGATCACGGAGGCGGGCAACGCGGCCAAGACGACCAATCTCCGAAGCGACTGGGAGGGAGTCGCCTCGGAACGCTACTTCATCGTCTACGGACTCCAGAACGAAGCCTTCGTCTCCATGTCCGGCCTGTGCGAGAAAATCGCAGCACAGCTGGAAACCGTCGCCAAAGCCATACTCGATCTCTACAAGAAGCTAGTGACCGCACTGCTGGAGTTCAAGAATGAAATCGCCGGTAAAATGGCGGGGATATGGATGAAAGGGCCCGCCGCAGTCTTCGTTCTCGACGAGCTCGTGAAGTCCATCGGTACCATGCAGACGAAAATATTCAACATCTTCGGTGAATGCGCGACGATGGCCCAGAACAACATGATCGCGGGTAACAACATCGCAGCAGAGGTCGCCACCCAATCAGGCCTGCCGTTCAACAAATGGCCATCGATCCACCTCGACGCGGTCGGAACCGACAGCGAGGGCAACCCATACAAGTACGACCTGGATTACGCCGACGCCAGCGTGCTGGACGGAGACGGATCGGACTGGAAAGCCAGGTCCACCTCTTGAACAAGAAGCGATCGCGCGCATTCATTTTGACAGCGACAGCTTTCCTCTCAGCAGGCTGCACAGGCACCACGCCCACCCCCGGAACAGCGACGCCCACCTCGACCCGCCCGGCAGCCTCCACCGTACAAGACATGTGCGACACACTGTCAGCGTTCTTCACCGACAACCTGGGCGTACGGGATGTGAACATTCGAACAGTAGACGACCTCGGCTCGGCGATCTACGGCTCCGGGGTATGCTCCCTGGAAACCGATTCCGAAACTCTGGCACATGCGTCTATCTCACGGATCGACGGCGCCAGTACGAATTGGACGCCCGGACCGGCCATGAAGCCGATGAGCGGCACCTCGCAAGCAGCGTGGCTCTTCGACGGGCGCCCCTACGGACTGGTCGAGATCACCACGCTCGGCGACGATCGGCAGTGCGTCATCCAACTCCAAGAACAACAAGCACACACCCTCAGCGGCCCTCTCATCCTGACCGACACCCAACTGCACGACGTCGCCGAGCTCTGCGTCGAGCTGACGCAATACCTCAAAAAATAAGATCCCACCCGGGTTGGGTCACCCCGTGCGACCCAGCATCACCGCAATCGCAAACCCCAAACCGCCTCTACAGGCACCGAACAGCCTCTGCCACCATCCGTCGCATCAGCGAACTCCCCGCCCCGCCCGCATCCGAGAACTCGGCCACCGCTGCGGATTGGCCGGCTCTACAACGCACAGGTACAGCTGAACAGACACTGCCGACCGGCGCCGCCAAGGCCGGCGACGGCAGCCTGCGGAACAGCGTGCCGTAGGCCACCTGCAGCTCCATGCGCGCCAAGGTCCGGCCAAGGCACTGGTGCGGACCGAACGCGAATGCGAGGTGGTTTCTGGCATTTCGGCGGATATCGAGGACATCGGGATCGCCGGGGAACGCTCGCGGATCCCGGTTGGCCGTCTCGATCGCCAGGATCAGCCCCTCGCCCGCCTCGACGCGAACATCGCCGATTTCGATGTCCGCCAACGCGACTCGCCGGCGACCGTGGTGCACCACGGTCAGGAATCTGAGCAGTTCCTCCACGGCGCTGTCGATGACGGCGGGATCGTCGCTATCACGCAGCACCGCAGCAACCGCAGCCTGTTCCGGGTTGGCCAGCAGCAGCGCGGTGGTCACGCCTTTGCCCAACTCCATACGCTCGACACGATAGCATTCACCAGTACCCTGGGCGAGGTGGTGGCTGTGTCAGGACTCAACTCGTTGCCGCATGAACATCTCGCGTCCGGGAAGGGGAGGGCGAATGACGCCGGCACCGAGCTTGCTCTGGGGGGCTGCGTCGAATCGGCCGTCCGCACAGCCCGATCCTGCGATGGTCCGCGACCTGAATCTCGATCGTGTCTTCGCCGCGATCACGGGGCCCGCGACGAGTGACTCGATCGATGATCTGCTGAGAGCGCCGCTGCTGCACAGCGAGGACGTCGAGTATCGGCAAGAAGTCTTCGAGGATCTCTCGTCACCGCCCCTTCGCGCACAACTCGAGGCGTTTTCTCGGTCTATGGGTGACATCCGACGCCAACTCGCCGAGCTGTCGACCGTCCACCATGCGATCCTCCGTAGCCGGCGGCGCTTGGACGTTCTGTATTCGTACTGCCGGACCGTCCGTTCGGTGCACCGGGAGACTCCAGACCGAACTGGTCGCCATCGACAAGACACTTGAACTCGCCACCGACCGGACGCTCATCATTCTCAGCGAGAGCTTCAGTTCAACCACGACCGCCGACGCTCGGCGTATCGGGGAACAGATCTTGCGGAAGATATCGGAAAGAAAATCGATCGCGCTGTTCGTGACGTTCATCGATGAGCTGTCCAGGATGGAGAGCGTGGTCAGCATGGTGGCCGGTGTCGGCGACGATCCGATGCTCCGTACCTTCAGACTGGAGCGGAAGCCGGCGGACGGCCGAGCTTACGCGGTGGCGCTGGCCCATCAATTCGACCTCTCCTACGAGGCCATTGCCCGGAGAGTGCCGCGGTGAAGGTGAATCTACTCGGGCCGGATGGGTGGAACCATGCTCAGGTCGTGGAAAACGGTAAAGCGGTCGCCGACGATCTCGAGCTGTCGATCGTGTACGCGGCGATGGCGGGCGGTGACAAGTTCCTGCGCACCGTGGCCGCCGACCTGGTGACCAGGTCCTTGGTCGATCCGACTGTCATCACCTACCGGCAGCGGGTGGTGATGGACAGTTGCGCGAATCCCGATGTCGTTCGGGAGCTCTACGCCATTGTGAACGAAGCCGCCGAATTGCGGCGCTGGACGGCCGGACGCGACAGAGGCGCACGTGGAAAGCTGTACCTGTCTCTCGAGCCTCTCACCAAGCTGATCGGTTTCTTACGCCTACTGCGCACCAAACTCACGCCGAATCTGTCACGTTTCAAGTCGGAGGGCTTCATCGGATTCACGGAAGCGGTAGCAGGCACATTCGGGGAAGAATATCTGTCGGAAGTCGAGCGGTATATCGACGCCATGGAATTCGAACACGGCTTCGAGATCAGTGCGGAGCTCGGGCCGAACGGTGGGATCGCCAACCCGGTATTGCATGAACCACCGAGCCGATCTCCGCGCCGGAAATCCGTCTTCGCCCCACGGGACCGGCACACCGTAGAGATTTCCGCGACCGACGAGAGTGCGAAGAAGTTCATCTGGCGACTCGTCGGAACAAGCCTCGATCGCGTCGCCGACGTGGTCTCCCATGTGACCGAGGCGCTGGCCGGCTTTTTTCACGCCGCGCGTACCGAACTCGCCTTCCTCGTCGGTTGCGTCAATCTCCACGAGCGCCTGCGCACCGGTGGATATCCCGTGTGCTTTCCGCGACCGCTGCCCTCGGGCAGCCCGGCATCCTACAGTTTTCGCTCCCTGCGGGACCCAGCGCTCTGTTTGTCGGCCCGATCGCCGATCGAGGGGAACTCGATCGAGGGCAAGGGGCGACTCCTGACGGTCATCACTGGCGCCAACAGCGGTGGGAAGTCGACCTTCCTCCGCAGTCTCGGCACGGCCCAGCTGATGATGCAAGCGGGCATGTTCGTTGTCTCGGAAGCCTTCGAGGCCGACATCCGAACGGGAGTCTTCACCCACTTTCGCATCCAAGACGATTCTTCGATGACCTACGGCAGGTTGAAGGAGGAACTGGTGCGGATGCGGGACCTCACCGGCCGGATCGAGTCGGGTTCCATGGTGCTGTGGAACGAACCGTTCGCCTCGACGAGCGAGCGGGAAGCCACCGAGATCCTGACGCCGATCACCGAGGCGCTGGTCGACGCGGGCGTGAAAGTGATTGTGGTGACCCATCTCTACGATTTCGCGTCCATGCGGGCGGAGCGCCGGCGAACGACCGACCTGTTCCTGTGCGCCCAGCGTCGTTCCGACGGTTCGAGAACCTTTCGCCTGGAGGCAGGCCTACCCGGGATGACGAGCCACGCCATGGACATCTATCAGCGCGTCTTCGGCCGCGACCGCGCGTAGCTCACCGCCCGCGAAGTTCGAACCAGCACCCCGCCACTATCTGACCGAGACGACACGGCGGGAGGCGCGGTATCCGCCCCTGACTCAGCCGAACTGCGAGACGAGGCGACGGCAGGGCCGGGGCCGCGAGTTCCCGTCAGCCAGGACGCCCACACCGCGATCACGCTCTGCCCGTGAGTGATACAGAGTTGGACGAGGCATTCGGCACCGCTACCCGGACGGCGATCGAAGCGGCGTGGACGTCGTGGGGTCGCCTCGATCAGGACGTCATCGCACCGTTGATCAATCCGGCCTTCATGGGCGGACCTGCTTGGCCCGGTCTGCGTCAGGCGTATTCGATCACTCGACGCACCGACGCGCTCCTGCTGGCCAGCAGCGGTCTTGCCGACCCGACCACGTGGGACGACGACGACGCCACCAACGGCTTCAAGGTCGAGATGTATGCGATCGCCTCCGATCTGCCCGTCGACAGCGACACGACGACCGTGGCGGGGTTGCTCGGCACGCAGGTCACCACCATGGTCAAAACTCGAGACGAGCGTGACGGACAATTCGACATGGCCGTCGGGGAAGGACCAGAGAACACTGCGACCATTTCCTGCCAGCGCCGGCGCACGACGTCGAGCACTGTCTTGATGCATGGGTACACGCCAGGAATTGACCTTCATCTCGGGAACCGACCGATGCGCGGCTTGGTGGTATCCCGCGCACGGCACCAGACAGCCTGCTCCGGTGATCGTGATGGCACACGGCCTGTCCGGAACGCGCCGTGACCGGCTCGGCGCCTTCGCCGAGCGCTTCGCCGCCGCAGGCTACGCCGCACTCGTGTTCGACCACCGCGGGTTCGGCGACAGCGAGGGCGAACCCGACCTGTTCGTCCCGGCCCGTCAACTCGAGGACTGGTCCGCGGCGATCGCTTACGCTCGCACACGCCCCGACGTCGATCCGTTGCGTGTCGTCACCTTCGGCTCCTCGATGGGTGGCGGCAACGCGTTGGCCGCCGCGGCCGCAGATCCCCGGATCGCTGCGGCGATCAGCCAAGTACCTTTTCTCGATATCGTTTCCCAGGCATACCGCGGGTCGTTCACGGTGCGGATGCGCACATTGCTCACCGCGGTGAAAGGGGGATATCTGCCCGCGGTCGGACAACCACACCAAGCGGCGTTCATCAACGCACCCGACAGCGAGGACGGCTGGCGGCATGTCGTCGCAATTGGCGAAGACTCCCGATGGCGTAACCGGGTCAGCGCCCGCTGGCTACTCGGACGACCGTTTCGCCCCATCCGCGCCGCACGTGGACTGCATTGCCCGTGGCTGGTCTGTGTCGGCGAACAAGACCAAGTCGCCGCACCCGGCCCGGCCATCCGAGCCGCTCGGAATGCGCCGCACGCGGAACTCCACACCTACCCAGGCGTCGATCATTTCGACATCTACGACGGCCCCCAACACGAACTCGTGGTTGCCGACCAGATCGCCTTCCTCCACCGCCATGTGGGCACACAACACAAGCCGTAGGTGGTTTCGGTTCCCAGCGGCGGGCAGGGCGGTCGTGCAGGCCGATCATCTGGTGGATGGCTTCGAGATGTCGCGTGTCGTGCCTGCCCGATACAGTGACAGCCTCGGACGGGCATCAGTGCGCGTCCTTGTCGAAAGAGGATTTCGTGTCTCGCACTTTGGTTTTGGGCGCGTTGTTGACAGCCGGTGCTGCAGCTGCCGTGCTCTCGGCACCGACGGCTGCGGCGTGGCCCGCGGACGACGCCCGGCTCGCCGCCTGCGATTTCGCCCGGGAGGTCGGCACCTACGATCACGCCGCGCTGGACGGCTACTTCGAGCGCGTTCTGGCGCGCAGCACCGGTGCGTTCGCCGAGGAACTCGCCGGAGCGGCGCCGGAACTTCGTCAAGCCATGCAGCAGGCGCAGGTGCGTGCGTGGGTCGAATGGGCCGAATGCGGCTCGGTCCGCGGTGACCTGCTGCGCCAGACGGTTCTGATCACCATGACCCAGGTGCGGGCCAATGCGAACAGCCCCGAGCCCCAGCCCCAGCACATCAGCATGACCGCCACGGTCGACAACGTCCTCGGCCGCTGGCTGGTCAGCGAGCTCGAGTCGCCGCTGCCGTAGCAGTCCATCGCGCGACGCCCGCCCGTTCACCGCGGCGCCGATTCGATCGCGGTGGCGAAGGCCGCCCGCAGCGCCTCGACGTATCGGGCGACGGAGTCGTGGGCGACGGTGGTATCGGGATAGATGGCGCTCAAAGTGGTCGTGCCGGGCAATCGGTTGATCCAGATGAGCACTTCCTCGGAGGCGGCGCGGTTGCCGTATATGCCGCCGCGCACGATGTCGAAGTATTCGTTGCCCGCGAAGTCGCGGGCGTCGACGAACGAGATCATCGGGGCGGACCAGTCGGGCGGTACGTCGAATCCCAGGTCGGGCGGCAGCAATTCGACGACGCGGTGGAACGAGACGGCCGTCAGTTGCAGACCGCTGTCGTAGGCGCGCTGGGCACTGCGCACGAGTCGGGTGAATCCGGTGGACCGGCCGACCGGGAAGGCGACCGGGATGAGGGTGGCGTACCAGCCGACGGAGATCAACTCCGCCACCGATCCGCGAGTGCTGATCGGTGTCATGCCGAAGTAGTAGTCGCGTCCGGCGAGGTCGCGCTCGGCCATCGCCGCCACCGCGAAGACACCGCCGGTGAAGGCGGAACCCGCTTCGGCGCAGACCTTCTCGAATCGCAGCGCCTCGGACTCGTCGAGCAGCGGCACGGTCAGGTGGGCGCTGCGGGTGTAGCCGTCGGCGGCGGTGCCCAATTCCAGCGGGAACGACGGCAGCCGACCGTCGTTGCCGCGCACCAGTTCCACCCATCGCCGCACGCCCGGGGAGTTCAGTGTGAGGCGGGCGGTGGACGCGCGCTCGCGGGCGCAGTAGTCCAGGTGGCTCGCGGGTTTCGGCAGCGCGCCACCGCCGGCGTCGATCTCGGCCAGATACAGGTTTGCGAGCTCGAAACACGAGATATATTGCGCCACACCGTCGGTGTGCAGGTGGTCGACCGCGAGATACACGGTGGCGCTGTCGGCGTGCTCGATCACGCCGAAGGTGAAGCAGTCCCAGTGGAACGGGCCCGGCGTGTGCTCCTGGACGTGTGTGCGGATCGCGGCGGCGTCGTCCATCGGGCCGTGGTCGGTGGGCACGAATTCCACCGCTTCGGCATCGATCACGTGCCGCACGACCCGGCCCGATCCGAGAGCGAACCAACTGCGGAAGGTGTCGTGACGGGTCAGGAAGGTGTTCACCGCGCGCGTCATGGCGGCACGGTCGAGGATCGCGGGTACCTCGGCGGTGACCACGCACAGGCCCGAATACCGGAAATCCGCGTCCGCGTGCCGGTGCGCGGCGGCGAGGTAGATCTCCTGTTGATGCGACGGCGGAGTCGGATGCTCGGGCGCGAGCGCGGCGAGGGCCCGCGAGCGGGCCGAGGCGGACCAGCTCACCAACCGTCCCGGCGCGGGCCGCCATTCCTCGATGAGACCGAAATCGACCACGGTGATGTCCTCTGTTCAGTGCCGGGGTGCGAAGGGCAGCGCGTCGACCCGTCGCGGTTCGGGCAGCGCGAAGGTGGCGATGGCCAGCAGCGCCGCCACCACCGCGATGGCGGCCATCATCGTCACCGTGCCGGTGACCGTGTGCGACCGGAAGAACACCGCGCTCAATGCCGCCAGACCGACCGCGTTGCCGATCTGTTCGACGGTCGGCAGCACCCCGGACGCCTCGGCCATGCGCGTGTCGTCCAATCCGGCGAGCATGATCGGCTGCAACTGCACGCCGAACAGGCCGACGCCGAATCCGCAGGCGAGTACCGGCCCGATCGCCACCCGGGCGTCGACCTGTCCGTCGGTGATCCACAGGTAGCAGGCACCGGCGGCGATACATCCGCCGAACAGCGCCATGCCGAAGGCGACGGCGGCTATTCCCCACCGCCGCAACATCACTGGCGACAGCAGCGCACCGGCCCCCGCCCCGAGCGCGAACGGGGTCATGGCCAGTCCGGTGCGCAACGCCGACCATCTCAGGACGTCCTGCATGGCGATCGACATCGCGAAGACGAAGGCGGTGAACAGTCCGAAGAAGACCGCAACCACGATCGATCCGACGCGGAATGCCCTGTCCGCGAACAGGTCCGTCCGCACCAGCGGTGTTCCGCCGCGCCGCACCAGCGCGCGCTCGTATGCCAGGAACGCCGCGCCGAGTCCGCAGGCCAGGACCATCACCGCGAGCGGTTCGAGTCGCCATCCCCGTTGCTGCACATCGGTGAGGGCGAACAGCAGCAGGAACAGCGCGGCGGTCGACAGCGCCACCCCCACCGGATGCAGACGCTGGTCGGTGGCCGTGCGGCCGATGTGCAGACTGCGCGTCGCCAAGGCCAGAGCCGCCGCGCCCAGCGGCACGTTCATCAGGAAGATCGCGTGCCAACCCCAGCCGAACGGATTCACGCCGATCACCACACCGCCGAGCAGCGGACCGAGCATGCCCGCGAATCCGGCGGTGGCGCCGTAGAGCGCGAACACCAGCGAATGCCGCTGCCGGGGAAAGATCGCGGTGAGGATCGCGATGGTCTGCGCCGCGATCCCCGCGCCCGCGACGCCCTGGACGACGCGGGCGACAACGAGTTCGACCGCCGAGGAGGCGGTACCGCACCACACGGAGGCGGCGGTGAAGGCGAGCACCGCGCCGAGGAACATCGCGCGCCTGCCGAGCAGGGCACCCAGGCGGGCGGCGGGCAGCAGCGCGCAGGCGAAGGCCAGGGAGTACCCGGAGATCACCAGCACCTGCTGCGAACCCGACGCGCCCAGGTCTCGGGTGAGGCTCGGCAGGGCCACATTCACGATTGTCACGTCGATCATCTGCATGAAGACCGCGATGAGGCACCCCGCGAACGCCGACCACGCCGCGCGCTCACCGGTCACGAACTCGCCTCGGCGGGTTCCGGCGCGACCGCGTCGGAGGCCGTCGTGACCGGTGCGGCCACGCGCCGGTCCTCGGTCGCGAGGATCATCTCGGCGACCTTCGGACCCGCCTGCTCCAGACTGAACGAGCGCCCCATCTGCAACGACATCAGGTCGACACCGAGCGATTTGGTCACGCGCGCACCGAGTTCCACCGCCATGAGCGAATCCAGGCCGAGTTCGGGAACCGGCACGGTCAGGTCGATGGAGTCCGCGGCGACCCCCATGACCACCGCCAGTTCCTCGGCCATCATCCGCGCCACGGCCTGTCCGCGTTTGCCTTCCTCCAGTGCGGCCAGTTCGGTCCTGAGTTTGGTCAGCGCCGAATTGTCTCGCACCGACGCCGTGACCAGCGCGCCGAGCCGGCCGGTGCGGGCCAGCTGCGGGAACGCGGCGGTCAGCGCGGACCAGTCGGTGGGGATGATCGCCGCGCGGGTCACACCCAGCCGCAGCGTCTGCTCCAGATAGGCGGTGCCGTCGGCCATGTCGATGGGCGCGAAGCCCGCGACCCGGAGGTATTTCGCGACCTTCTCGTCGGCGGCCATGCCGCCGGTCGCTCCCGACATGTGCCCCCAGCCGATGCACACCGTGCGCAGACCCTCGCGCGACCACTGCTCGGCCAGCGCCTCGACCGCGAGATTGGCCGCGCTGTAGTTGTATTGGCCGAAGATACCGAACATCGACCCGCCGGAGGAGTAGAGCACAAACATGTCCGGATCGATGCCGGCGTCGGCGACCGCGCGCCGCAGCACCCGGGCCCCGTGCACCTTCGGCCGGTAGACCCGGGTCAGCTGGTCGAAGTCCATATCCTCGATGCGGCTGTCCGCCACCGCGCCCGCGGCGTGGAAGACACCGCGCAGGGGATGTCCCTCGGCATGTGCGCGGGCGATGATCGCGGTCATCGCCTCGGCGTCGGCGACATCCGCGCGTTCCTCGACGATCTCGACGCCGGCGGCCCGCCAGGCGTCGAGCCGGCGCCGTGCCGCGATGTCGGCGGCGCCGCCGCGACCGACCAGGACGAGCCTGCGCGCGCCCTTGGCCGTCAGCCAGCGACCGGTCGCCAGTCCGAAGCCGCCGAAGCCGCCGGTGATGAGATAGGTTGCCGCCGAATCGATCTCTACCTCGGGCAGGGTCGGGCGGACCGGCGTGGACGGGGAGCACATGTCGATGGCGACCCGACCGATGCGGGTCGAGCGCACGACCTCGTCGAATGCCTTGGCGACCTCGTGGGTTTCGAACAGTTCGTAGGGCAGTGCGGTGTAGACGCCGTCGCCGATCCTGCCGTATACGCGGGCCAGCAGTTCGGCCAGTTGCTCGGGTCGCACGGCGCACATGCGATCGAGGTCGACCGAGAAGTACGACAGGTTCTTGTCGAAGTTGGCCAGTTCGAGCAGGCCGCCGGTGTAGACGTCGGCCTTGCCGATCTCGACGATGCGCCCGAATTCGGTGACCGCCTTGAAGTTCTGGCGCAGGATCTCCCCCGGCGCGGTGCTCACGATGACGTCGACGCCGCGGCCGTCGGTGAGTCCGAGGACGTCGTCGGCGAAGTTCAGCGACCGGGAGTTCAGGGCGTGATCGGCGCCGAGCGCGAGAATATGCGCCCGGCGTTGCTCGGTGCTCGCGGTGCCGATGATCCGCGCGCCCGCGGCCTTGGCGACCTGGACTGCCGCCGATCCGACGCCGCCCGCCGCGCCGTGGATGAGCACGGTTTCCCCCGGTTGTATTCGCGCCAGGTCGGTGAGCGCGTATTCGGCGGTGCCGAAAGATGTCGTACTGGTGCACTGTCCGGGTTCGATACCGGCGGGCAGCGGGATGAGCCGGTGCCGGTCGACCAGCCGATAGCGGCCCATCATGGCGCGGGTGGCTACGGCGACCAGTGTGCCGACGGCGAGGTCGGTCACGCCCTCGCCGAGCCGCACCACCTCACCGACGCCCTCCATCCCCGGATCGGTGCCGAAGAAGGTCTCCGACAGTTCCCGTTCGCCGAGCAGACCCATCACCTTGAGCGGATCCTTGTAGTTCAAGCCGATGACCCGCATCCTGACCTCGACCTCACCGGGTCCGGGATCGCGGCGTGCGCAGCGCCGCCAGGACAGGCCCGACAGCAGCCGGGTGCGCGGCATCTCGAGTTCGAAGTTCACCTCCGGGTCGGTGATCGATTCCACCGCTTCCAACTGTTCGATGCGTTCACCCAGCGGCGCGGTGACGACCGGCACCCAGCGCTGTCCGCCGCGCAGCAGTACCTCGTCGGCGTTGTCGTGGGAGAAGGCGCCGGGCACCGACAGTTCGGCGACCAGATCCGCCACCGCGGTGTCGGCGTCCACGTCGACCAGCCGCCACCGCAGCCGGGTCTGCTCGTTGAGCAGCACGCGCCGACCGCCCGCCAGTGCCGCCTGGGCGGCGTCGGGAACGATCGCACTGTCGGGCAGGGTGAAAGCGCCTTCGGTGATCAGGCTGACGTGGCACAGTGCCGCCTCCGGGCCGGCGGGGACGGCGGACGCGGTGGCCGATTCCTCGAAGGCGTCCACGGTGACGGCGATGCGTTTGAGGGTCCACAGATCGGCCAGATCGTCTCCGCCGCCGGCCGCGACCACGCAGATGTGCACCCGTTCCCGTCCCGAATCCGCGGCCGCCCGCAAGGATTCGGTCAGCGTCGACTCGAGGTCGTCGTCGCGCCACAGCGTCAGACGCGCGCCCGGTACCGCGGCGGCCAGTTCCCGCGCGCGGTCGAGTCCGGGCGCGCCGAGCGCGACGACGACGGTTGCGGCGGGCGCGGCGGCGGTGAGCGCGACCGGGTCGACCGGGTCGGTCCGCCGCATGGTGTCGGCGTAGTAGAAGTCCGCCATGCGGTGCAGCGGACTCTGGCCCGGTGTGAGCGCGCCGAGTTGGACGCCGACCAGACGAAGCACGAGGAGGCCGTCCGCGTCGAGCAGATCGACGTCCGCGCGCAGACGCGCGGATCGGTCCCGGCGCGCGAGGACCGTGACGGTCGGCGGCAGCGAGCCGAACAGTCGCGTCGAGGCCACCGCGACCGGCACCACCGGACCTTCGGCGACACCGTCGGCGGCGAACAGCAGCGCGACGGTCTGCATGGCGGCGTCCACGACGGCGGGGTGCGCGAGGTGCCCGGAGTCGGCGGCGATCGACGCGTCGACGGTCGCGACCACGGTGTCGGCGTCGGCGCGCACCGAGGTCACGCGCTGGAAGGTCGGTCCGTAGCGCAGTCCGCGCGCGGCCAGCGCGCCGTAGAACAGCTCGGGCTCGAATTCCACGGCCGAATCCAGTTGTGGCACTTCGACCTTCGTCGTCTCGTAACTGCCGGTGAGCAAACGGCCGGTGGCGTGCACGGTCCACACCGATCCGGTGGCGCTACGCGAGCGCAGCAGGAATCGGCCGCTGGCGTCCTCGACGCCGAACACGACGATCGGCACGTCCGGCGCGCCCATCACCAGCGGCGCCACGAACCGGACCTGTTCGAGCGCGACGCGTGTCGAGGCCGTCCGGCTGGCGGCCGCGCTCAGGGCGGCGTCCAGGTATGCCGCGCCCGGCATGATGCGGGCGCCGCCGATCACGTGGTCGACCAGCCACGGCAACGTCTCGGTGCCGACCTGGAGCAGCCATTCCGAGCGACCCTCCCCGTCGGGATCGCCGAGCATGGCGTAGGAATCCGGCGTGCCGAGCCGGGCCTGTTCGAACAGCGGCAGCGGCGCGTGCAGGCGGGTTCGCTGCCAGGGGTAGCGCGGCAGCGGCACGTGCGGGGTCGGCCGGTCGGCCGGAAACAGCGCCGCGATATCCAGGGCGCCCGCGGCGTAGAGGCCGATGATCGTGCGGCACATGCCGACCGCGTCGGGCAGACCGCGATCGAGGGTGGGCACGGTGGTGCCGTTGACATCCGCGCCGAGCAGCAGTTCGCGCACATTGCCCGACAGCACCGGATGGGGGCCGACCTCGAGGAACACCCGGCTGCCCGCGCCGATCAGGGCGCCGATCGTATCGGCGAATCGCACCGGACGGCGCACATTGGCGCACCAGTAGTCGGCGTCCCAGTTCGCCTCGGTCACCAGGTCGCCGGTGACCGTCGACCACAGCGGCAGCGACGGCGTGCGCGGCGCGAGTCCGGCCAGCGCCGTGCGCAATTCGTCCAGAATCGGGTCCATCAGACCGCTGTGATAGGGCACCTCGACACGCAGCCGTCGCGCGAAGACGCCTTCCTCGGTGAGCCTTTCGGCGATCTCGTCGAGTCGGCCCTGCTCGCCCGCGAGGGTGAGCGAGGCGGCGCTGTTGACCGCGGCGATATCCACCGACGGGTCCTCGCCGATCAGTTCACGCGCCCGCGCCACGGTGATACCCGCGGCGAGCATCCCGCCCGATCCCGCGGTGGTCGCCTGCAAGCGGGAACGGTGATAGGCGACCAGCACCGCGTCCTCGAGCGACAGCATTCCCGAGACGTAGGCCGCGGCGACCTCGCCCACGCTGTGTCCGACGACCGCGGCGGCGACGATGCCGCGCTCGGCCAGTTCCGCCGCAAGCGCGACCTGGAGCAGGAAGTTCGCCGGCTGTGCGACCTCGGTCGCGGTGACACGCGACTCGTCCTCGGGCCGCGACATCTCCGCGACGATCGACCACCCGGCGATCTCCCGGAACGCGGCGTCGACCCGTTCGGCGGTGCGCGCGAACGCACCGCCCGCCGCGAGCAGGTCGCGGCCCATGCCCCACCACTGCGGTCCCATACCGGAGAAGACGAACACCGGTTCGGCCATTCGGCCCGCCACCACCCGCACGGCCTCGCGGCCCTCACCGTCGGCGATGGCGCGCAGCGCGGTGAGCGGGTCGCCCTCGAGCGGAACTCCGAGCCGGAACGAGTGGTGCGCGCCGCGGGTCCACAGCGCCCGCGCCAGCGTCGCGGGCTCCGCGCCCCCGTCGAGGAGGTCGGCGATCCGGCCCGCCATCGCCCGCACGGCCGACGCGCTGCGCGCGCTGACCGGCAGCACGCCAAGATGGCGCGGCTCGTCCGTGGACCCGACGGGACGCGACCGGAATTCGGCCAGTACCGCGTGCGCGTTGGTTCCGCCGTAGCCGAAGCCGTTGACCGCGATCGTCATCGGGTCGGCGGCGGGGTCGAGCGGTTCGGCCTCGAGTTGGACGTGCAGGCCGAGATCGTCGAAGGGGATATCCGGATTCGGCCGGTCGAACCATCCCTGCGGCGGAATGGTCCGGTGCCGGATGGCCAATGCCGATTTGATGACGCTCGCGATACCCGCGGCAGCCTCGGTATGTCCGAGAGTCGCCTTCAGCGAGCCGACGCCGAGCGAGTCCGGGCGTCCGCTCGCACGACCGTAGACCGCGCCGAGTGCGCGCAATTCGATCGGGTCGCCGACAAGTGTTCCGGTACCGTGCGCCTCGACGTAGGTGATGTGGCGTCCCTCGGGCAGATCGGCGCGGCGCAGGACCTCGCGCGCCAGCGCCTCCTGCGAGTCGCCGTTGGGCACGGTGATAGCGGTGGTGCGGCCGTCCTGGTTGGCCCCGGTCGCCTTGACCACCGCGTACACCCGGTCGCCGTCGCGTTCGGCGTCGACCAGGCGTTTGAGCGCCACCATGCCGCCGCCCTCACCGCGGCCGTAGCCGTCCCCGGCGGCGTCGAAGGATTTGCAGCGGCCGTCGGCAGCCAGGAAGCCGCCCTTGCACATCATGACGAAGGTCTCGGGCTGGAGCATGACGTTCACCCCGCCCGCGAGGGCGAGTTCGCAGTCGCCCCGGGTCAGCGACTGACAGGCCAGATCGAGGGCGACCAGCGAGGAGGAGCAGGCGGTGTCGACCGTGAGCGCCGGACCGATCAGATCCAGCGCGTAGGCGATGCGATTGGACAGCATCGTGTAGGAGGCGCTGGCCGCGGTGTGCATATCCGCGTAGGCCAGCGCGGGGCCGACGACACCGACGACGGACTGGTCGACAATGAATCCGCCGACGTACACCCCCACCGACCGGCCCGCCGCCGAGCCCGCGACACCGGCGTCCTCGAGCGCCTCCCACGAGACCTCGAGCAGCAGCCGCTGTTGCGGGTCCATGACCGTGGCCTCGCGCGGCGAGATGCCGAAGAAGTCGGGATCGAACTCCCACGGGTCCGCGGTGAGGAACGCACCGCGCTTGGTGTAGCTGCGGCCCGGTGTGCGCTTGTCGGGATCGTAGTAGCGGCGGTAGTCCCACCGGCTCGCCGGAATATCCACCACCGCATCCCTTTTGCCCAGCACGAACTGCCAGAAGGTCTCCGGCGATTCGATTCCCCCGGCGAAACGACAGCCGATTCCGACGATCGCGATGTCAGACATCGAACTCCTCCGAACTCCCATGCGCCCCAGACGCGTTCCTGTGCCGATCCGGTTCGCCACGCGCCCCGGATCGCCCTTCACTGCCCATCCGCCAGGGCCGGGCCGATCACCCGCCACGAGTCGTGCAGATCGTCCTGCCAATAGCGCCACGAATGCGTGCCGGTCGGACGTAGCACGACCGTGGCCGCGATATCGATGGCACGCAATCGATCTCGTAGTTCGCGGGTGCATATCGCGGTCACCGCTTCCAGCGGCGCCCCGAAGAGCAACTGATAGGCGAGCTGCGCCCCGGACCCGCCCGCACCGGCCACCGTGTCGTACGGACCGGGCAGTCCCGAACCCGTCGACACGTAGATCGCGGTGCCGCGCAACATGTCGGCATGCAGATAGGGATCATTGGCCGCCCAGGCCGGATCCGTGGGCGGCCCCCACATGTTCATCACATTGCCGCGTCGTCCGCCCACGACGGCGCCGACGATCGCCTGCCCCTGCGGATCGCTGGTGCGCACACATCCCGAGTACGAACCGATCGCGCGATACAGACCCGGTGCGGCCAAGGCCAATTGGAATACCGAGGTGCCGGCCATGGAGATACCCGCCACCGCATTCGCCCCCGACCCGCCGAACTCCGCGTCGATGATCGGCGGCAGTTCGCGGGTGAGGAAGGTGGTCCAGCGCTGGCGACCCAGCACCGGGTCGTCGACGCGCCAATCGGTGAAATAGCTGCTCGCACCGCCGAAGGGGACCACGATGTTGACCTGCTCGTCGCGGAAGAACTCCGCCACGTCGGTGCGGTCGAGCCAACTCCCGTCGCTGATACCGCCGTTAGCCCCGTTGAGCAGGTACAACGTCGGCGCCCGACGATCCGGGTCGGGTGCGCGCAGCACGCGCACCCGAATCACGGAGTTCATCGCCGCCGAGTAGATTCCCATGTTCAGCGAGCGTTCGGATTCGGCACGCACATCGGCGATTCGGGTGCCGGAACTCGCGGGTTCGGCCATCGCCACACCGCCGCGCCACGGGCCCAGCGCTATCACGAGGACCGCCACCGCGGCGCGCAGAAGTGGGCGAGATGCCGACATCGCACTCCGATCCCGAGAAGGCGCACCGGTCGGTCCGTCGACGCCGACGCCGCCGACCGACACGCTGAGAATGATCGAATTCGATGCGAGTCAACAACATCTACCCGTCGGCGATCCAGGCATGTCACCTGACCTTGTGCCGGCTAACAAAGGCGGCGCAGCCGATTTGGGGCCGCTCGCAGACACCCCGCTACGGTCTGGTTTCCCACCTACCCGGAGTTACCCTGTCCGACAACACATCTCCGGACGGAAGGTGCGCCAGATGGGATCGACCAGCTCACCATGGTGCGGGGGAATTGCCCGAATCATGGTGGCCCTATCGATCTTCGGCGCATGTCCGGGCACGTCGCACGCTGATCCGGCGGTCCCCGTGCCGACGCGGGCCCACCTCATCGACCGCGCGCCCGGCCCGGGGCGCGAGCTGCGGCTGACCCTCCACTCCGCGGCGATGGATCACGAGGTCACCGTGCGCGTCCTGCCCGCGGCCGATCCGAGCGCCCCGGCGCCCACCCTCTATCTGCTCAACGGCGTCGACGGCGGCGCGGACGGGAACTGGCTCAACAGGACCGATGTCGCCGAGTTCTTCCGTGACCGGCAGGTCACCGTCGTGGTTCCCTTCGGCGGGGCAGGCAGCTACTTCACCGACTGGCGCGCCGACGATCCGGTGCTGGGTCGCCAGCGCTGGACCACCTTCCTCACCCGCGAACTGCCCCCGATCGTGGACTCGGCCTTCCACGGCAACGGACACAACGCCGTCGTCGGCATCTCCATGGGCGCGACCGCGGTCCTGCAAACCGCCCTCGCCGCGCCCGGACTGTATCGCGCGGTCGGTTCGCTGTCGGGCTGCGCGCGCGTCAGCGATCCACTCGGCCGCGCGGTGGTCGACGCGATCGTCGCCGGGCACGGCGGCGACCCGGACAATATGTGGGGCGATCCGTCCGATCCCGCGTGGACCGCCAACGATCCCTACGTGCGCGCCGAGAACCTGCGCGGCACCGCGCTCTATCTCTCCGCCGGGACCGGACTGCCCGGCGACCGCGACACTCCCGGCGACCCGACCCTTCCCGACCCCGCCGCCTATGTCGACCGGGTCGCGCTCGGCGGCGGACTGGAGGCCATCGCCGCGCACTGCACCCGGCAATTCGGCGAGCGCCTCGCCGAACTCGGTATACCGGCGACCGTCTCGCTGCGTCCCGCGGGCACCCACTCGTGGCCGTACTGGGAACAGGATCTGCACGCGGCGTGGCGGCTGTTCGAGCCGGTGCTCGACGCGCCGTAACACATGTCCGTCATCACGTTCGCCGGAACATACGACCTCCTCGAACAACCCCTACGGGACAAGCGCCGCGAGCGCCGTTCGTAGCAGCGGGACGGCGTCATCCGCGCCGAGGCGTAGTGCGATATTCGCGCCCTTCAGCAGCGCGTCGATCTGGAAAACCCTCGCGTCGATCTCCGTGCTGCCCGCTACCGGCTCGACCGAGGACGCTCGCAGTTGCCGCGCGAGGGTTGCCAACCAGGCGCGGTGCTGGAGCAGCAGCAGGTCGCGGATCGGACCCGGGTGGCTGTCGAACTCCGGCAGGTTGGCACTCCAGAAACATCCGCCGGGAAACAGCGGCCGCTCGGCGTAGTCGATCCAGCGGTCGATCAGGGCCCGCAGACGGGCCATTCCCTCGGGCGCGTTCACGGCCGGTTCAATGACCTCGTCGACGAATACCTCGCCCGCCGTCCGCGCCGTGGCGAGTTGCAGATTCTCCTTCGTACGGAACAGCGTCTGGATTCCGGCCTTGCTGATCTCGAGTTCGTCGGCGAGGCGACCGAAACTGATTCCGCCGAGTCCGTCCACCGAGGCGATATCTACGGCGTGGCGGGTGATGATGCCGCGCGAGCGCGCACCGCGCCGCAGTCTGCCGTCGCCCGGTCCGGCCGACTCGGCGGTGCTCACAGTACCTGCTCGACATGGTAGGCGACCCCGCCGTCGACCAGGTATCCCGTTCCGACACAGACGATGTCGTTGAGCCAGCCGTAGCGGGTCGAACCGGTCTCGAACAGCGGTGCGGTACGGAAGTATCCGCGCTCCGGGTCGATCGAGCGGACCCACCGGCCCTGATAGGTCATGTGCACCAATTCCTCGTCGTCGGTGCGCAGCGTGAGCCGCACATCGAGCAGCATGGTCCCATCCGGCCGGAACAGCGCCCAATCGCCCCCGCCCGTGACCACCGTGCCGCGCAGTCGCTCCCCCTCGAAGGATCCGCCCGCCGCCCGGAACAGCACCCTGCGCCCGAGGGGTCCCGCACCGAAGTCCAGTCGCGGTTCCAGATCGACGACGATATCGAAAAGTTCTGCGGTGTCGATCTTTTGGGCGGTACGAATTCGAGCGTCCATGTCACGCGGTCCCCCAGCAGACCAAGCTCACACCGTCGTCGGCGTGTCCCGTCAACTCGACCCGGCAGTCCGGGAAGGTCGCCGAGAACAGCCGCAAGGCCCGCTCGTTCTGCTCGATCCCGCACGCGGTGATGCCGAACGCCGGCGTCTCCAGCACCATATCCGAACACATCAACGCCAATGCCGCGGGCACATCCCCCGCGCTCTCGGCCACGGCCAACTCCTGCGCCAACTCGAACATCCGACGACCATCCATCAGTGCACCCCTCGATCACTGGGCAAGTCGGGTGTCATCACCCACCCAAACAATACATACGATCGTATGTAATAACAATCCTCGGTCACCCGGAATTCGCGAACCGCCCCTTCGCCTCCGACGGACCGATCATTCGACTGTCGACCCATAACGCCGTACCAGCTCTTGGACCTCGTCGTATCCGATTGCCGCGGAGGGTTTCCCACCCTCGCGCACGCCGACCGCGCAGCGGACGGCCGCGGCGAGGGCCGCGCGATGCAGCAGCGATCCGGTACTGACGCGCCGGACACCCCACCGCGCCAGTTCGTGGACCGGTCGTTGGGCCAGCACGTTCACCGGCACCGGGACGGCGGCGACCGCCGCCGCTATCTCCCGGTCGGCGACCATATTCGGCACGAAGATGCCGTCCGCCCCCGCGTCGACGTAGCGCGTGGCACGCGCCAGGGTCGTCTCACGGGACACGCCGAGCCAATAGGTGTCGATACGGGCGTTGACGAACAGACCGGGCGCGCCGTCCTTCAATCCGGTGACGATCCGCGCGTGCTCGGCGGGATCACCCGCCGCGTCCTCGACGTTCACCCCGGCGATGCCGATCTCCCATAGTTCGGCCGCCAGCTCGCGCGGGTCGACGCCGAATCCGGATTCGATGTCGACCGTCACCGGAACCGGCAACCGCGCGAGCCGGCGGGCCAGCGCGAGGGTTTCGACGCGAGTCGCCCCCGCGGCGTCGGCGACACCGTGGGAGGCGGCGATGCCGAGACTGGTCGTGCCAATGGCGGGGAATCCGGCGTCGACCAACGCGGCGGCGGTGGCGAAATCCCAGGCATTGGGCAGTACCAGCGGGTCCGGCCCGTCGTGCAGGCGATGGAATCGTCCGCGCGCCAACGCCGTCGCGTGTGCCCGCCCCGGACAGGCGTGTCGTCCCCGGCCGAACGGGCGCCCGGTCAGATCGACATCCACCGTCGAGCCGTCCTCGGCGATCCGGCGGGTCGCCGGAACGGGTGGATTGCGGCCCTCGATGAGCGCAGCGGTCGCGTCGCACGCCTGCACAAGCAGGCCGATACGGTTGGCGGTCGTTTCGTCGGCGACACCGCCGAACGCGGTGACCAGTCGCGCCACGGCCGCGTCGGCGTCGTCGGTGATCGGCAGGTGCGGCTGATAGCAGGCGGCCACGGCCCGAACGTCGGACAGCGATACCGTCACTCCCATCGCCTCGGCCAGCGCGAGGACGTGGTGCCCGTCGGCGCGGCGCAAGCGCTCGAGGTCGATGCGGGACAACTCCGCCTCGACCAGCGCCCGTCGGCGCGTATGGGCTGCGCCCTCACTGAAGCGAACGACGTTGGCGCGCAACCAGGCAACGCCGTGAGCGGCGTCGGGCACCGCCGGAACAGGAAGTTCGAACATGGCGGTGACGGTATCCCCGAAACGGTTCGGCGACGGCCGAAGTGTCGGCGCGCGACAATGACGGCATGTCCGCACGGGAACTGGCCGAGCTGGCGGCGCTGCTGTCCGACCGCAGCCGCGCCCAACTGTGTCTGTGCCTGCTCGACGGTCGCGCCTGGACCGCCGTCGAACTCGCCGCCGCGGCGTCCATCGCGCCGTCCACCGCCAGCGAACACCTGTCCCGTCTCGTGGACGGCGGACTGCTGGTCGAACAGCGCCGGGGCAGACACCGCTACCTCCGCTTGGCTGGCCCGCGGGCCGCAGACCTTCTCGAAGCCATGCTCGGTTACCTCGGACCGACCCGGCCCGCGCCCACACTGCGCGCCGCCACCAGCGCCGCGGCCCACGCCCGCGCGCGGACCTGCTACGACCACCTCGCGGGCCGACTCGGTGTCGCCATCGCCGACGCGATGCGCGCCCGCGATCTGCTCACCGACGACTTCGCGCTCACCGACGCGGGCGCCGAGTGGCTGGCGATCCAGATGCCCGCCGATGCGGCCCACCGATCGGCACGCCCCCTCACCCGTCCGTGTCCGGACTGGACCGAGCGCCGATATCACCTCGCGGGTGCCGCCGGAGCGCGCATCTGCGCGCAGCTCTTCACCCGCGAATGGATCCGCCGCACAGGCAGCGGCCGCGCGGTCGCGGTCACCCCCGCGGGGCACACCGCCCTGCGCGAACTCCTCGGCATGGACACCGAGCTCTGATCATCCACCTGCCGCTCTTCACTGCCTACCGCTTCTCTTCGACGGACACATCGGTAGCACGGTCACGCACCTCACAGTCACCGAACAAGAACGTGTTCTAGCCTGCGGCAGCCGCCTTCGAAGCCCAGCAACGACACACGGCCCAGTCCGACTACCCGCCCCGTGCCGAAGTCCACGTCTTCCCCCGCTGCGGCCACTGGGTCATGCTCGAAGCGAAGAACGCCTTCGAAAGCGTCACTCTCGAATTCCTCCGGCGGCACATCGGGTAGTGACAGTTCCCCCGCTGGATCGCCCCCCGCAGCGGAATCGGATGCACCACCGGCGCATCTTCCGGTCCCGGTCTCGCTCTCATCGAGCAGGTTTCGGGCGACGAGTCCGAGTTCGACTTGCGGTGTCGGCGGGGCCGGCCGGTGCGGGTGCCGCGGAATCGGCACCCGCTACAGTGCCCGCCGGCACGACCATCGCCGCGGAAGCCGCAGCACTTCGGAGTCACCGACCTGGCGGGATTCGCCATTTCGGCTGAAGGCCCCGCGGTCAGGGGTAGGTGTAGGGGACACCGTCGCTGCTGCCCACGGCATTGATGACGGTGACGTCGACTGTGCCGGGGACATGCAGAGGGCTGGTTGTGGTGATTTGCGAGTCGGACACAACGGTGAACGACGGCACTGTCACACCGCCGAAGAACACTCCGGTCGCGCCGGTGAACCCTACGCCTCCCAGCGCTACCGATGTTCCGGGTGGCCCCGAGTTCGGGCTCGAGGAATCCAGCTGCGGGCGATACGAATAGAGCAGCGGGTTGCTGGTCCCACCTGCGGTGATGACACGGACACTGATTGTGATATTTCCGGCGCGAGCAGAAGCGACCGCGGTGATCTGCGTGTCGGAATCGACCGTGAACGACGTTGCCGGGGTGCCGCCGAAGGAAACCGTCGTCGCCCCGGTGAAGTGTGTGCCTGTCAGCACAACCGAATCGCCACCCGCGGCCGAACCCGTTCCCGGGATGAGTAGGAACAGGATCGGCGCCGCGACGAACGTGAACGGGACACTGTTGCTGTCGCCGTTCGGTGTTCTGACGCTGACCTGGACCGTTCCCGCGGACGTTGGCAGCGTGGTCACCGTGATCTGTGTGTCGGAGTCGACCGTGAACGTCGGACGAGCGCTGTTGAAGGAAACCCCGGTCGCCCCGGTGAACCCAGCACCCGTGATTGTCACTGTCGTCCCACCGCTCGTGGGTCCCTGCGCGGGATTGATCGAGGTGATCGATACATAGGTGTAGGTCAACGGGTTACTGCCACCGCCCGGGGTGGTGACCGTGATGGCGACCACGCCTGTGCCGGCGGGAGCCGTGGCCCTGACCTGCGTATCCGACACCACCGTGAACGACGTCGCCGCCGTCGTCCCGAACGACACGGCGGTCGTTCCGGTCAGATTCGTGCCGGTCAAAGTGACGATGTTGCCGCCAGCGGCGCGGCCGACACTCGGGCTCCGCCCGGTCAGGATTGGCGCGGGGACGTAGGTGTAGGGGCGACCGGCTGTGGTGCCGCCGGGGGTCGTGATGGTGACCTGCACCGTCCCGGTACCCGCCGGAGCGATAACCGTGATCTGCGTTGCGGAGACCACCGTGAACGACACCGCCGCAACCCCACCGAAACTCACCACCGACGCACCGGTGAGATCGGTGCCGGTCAGAATGACGGTGTTGCCACCGGTGGCCGGGCCCGCGTTCGGGGTGACGGCGCCCAGCGTGGGCGCTGCGACATAGCTATAGAGGATGCCGTTGCTGGTGCCGCCCGGGCTGGTGACCGTGACACCGACCGACCCGAGACCTCCCGCCGGAGCGATCGCGGTGACCTGCGTATCCGACACCACCGTGAACGAACTCGCCAGGATGCCACCGAAACTGACCGTGGTGACGCGGGTGAATCCGGTTCCGGTCAACGTGACGGTGTTACCACCGGTGATCGGGCCTTGGTTCGGGGTGAGTGCCGTGAGTGTCGGCACCGGCAGATACGTGTAGGGGCGGCCCGCCGAGACACCACCCGGAGTCACCACCGTGACCTGCACCGTGCCCACACCCGCCGGGACTATCGCCGTGATCTGCGTTGCGGAGACCACTGTGAACGACACCGCCGGAGTCCCACCGAAACTGACCGCCGCGCTCAGAGTGAGCTCGTGAGGTCCGTTGTCCCGCACGGCGTGTCATTTGTGGATATGGCGAAGCCCCTGGTAGATCAGCTATCGACCAAAACACCTGAATACCAAGGGCTTCGATGCTGTTCTACCGTGCCGCGCTGTCATTGTCACGCCAGACACTCACCTACCTGTCCGGGATGATCCGCCGGCACCGGGTGCGGATCGGTTCGCCGTGGCGGCGGCTCAACCATGGACGCCAGGCTTTGCTCGTGCTGGTCTACCTGCGCAAAGGCGAAACCTACAGCGAGCTGAGCGCCGGGTTCGATGTCTCGACCAGCACCGCGTGGCGGTATGTCGAGGAGACCGTGGAACTGCCGGCCGAACGGTCTCCGGGACTGCGGAAAGCGTTGGCGCGAGCCAGAGCCGAAGGTCACGAATATCTGATTCTCGACGGCACGTCGATCCCGATCGATCGGGTCGCCGCAGATCGTCCGTTCTACTCCGGCAAACACCGGCGCCACGGCATGAACGTGCAGGTCATCTCCACTCCGGACGGGAACGCGGTGTGGGTGTCGGGTGCGTTGCCCGGCAGTGTGCACGACCTCACCGCCGCCCGGATCCGGCAGATCCTCACCACCTTGCGACGCGATGGCTGGACCACTTTGGGCGACAAGGGATATCAAGGCGCGGAAACGCTGCTCACGCCGTACAAGGGCAAGAACAAGCCGGTCTCGCAGAAGGCCGCCAAACGTGCCCACGCCCGGCTACGCGGCCGCGGCGAACGCGCGATCGCCCAGCTCAATAGCTGGAAGATCCTGCGGAAACTGCGCTGCTGCCCGTACAAGGCCGGTCAACTCGCCAAAGCCATCCACGTTTTGCAAGACCGCGAACTCCGTACCGCCGAACGAGGATGAAAAAGGCTCACTGCTCGTGTCCCGGCCCTGTCCCGGGACCCCGCGGAGCTGAGGGCAACTCGATTGGATCGCGGGTTTTGCCTGCACCGAGAAGTCGTCGGCTAACGGTCGTAGGCTCGCCGGGCGGATTCGGCTTCTTCGGGTGTGGCACGGGGGAGATGCCACCACCAATGGCTGGCGGGCAGGTCTTTCGGGATTGCGGTGTCGGGCAGTGGCTCGATGTCGTCTGCGTGTTCGTGGAACAGATCATCGATCTCATCGATCTGTTCGATGTTGTCGGCGCCGAGTGCTTCTCGCCCGCCGGGATACTCATCGATCAGGATCTGCAAGGCTGAACGACGCAGACCGGCGGTCTCCCAACCGAATCCGACCGGGTCCGTTGCGTAGTAGAAGGTACCGTCGACATAGTTGAATACCGTGAGTATGTTCGGCGTGGCCAGTTCGACGAATCGGGATCGAAACTCTTCGAGTTGTTGCGGGCTTGGTTCTTGGTCGCTGTCGGCCAAGGCGTGCAGAGCAAGGATCGCCGTCATCGCGGTCTCGAAGCTGCGGATTCTGCCGTCATTGTCAGATGAATTAGACTCGGCCAGTTCCAGTGAGTGCTTCAGATCGGCCAATGCGGTTGACATGAGGGTGTCAGGGTTGGGTTTGGTGGACATCACTTTTCGACAACCTTGGCCTTTCCGTATGATGCTATCCGAACTGTGCCGTCAGGGTGAATTGCAACTATCGCCTCCATGCTCCATTCTTTCGCCCCGTCGCTAACGCGACGATAGTAGATCAGTTTGATGAGATCTCTGTCGGGTCGTATCCGCACTCGATCTGCTTCACGGATCGTGCGCCCAGCGCTGTCGTGATAGGCATCGATCAGGGAGTTCTGGGCAAGTTCGTATGCGGGTAGCTCTTCCCGGTGCTTGAGTGCGTGGTAGAAGGCGCCCACCGGGTCGCTGAATCCGAGGTCTCGCAGCGCTCGTACCGCGCGATCCAGGGCGTTTCCTCGCAGTGATGGATCGGTTGCCCGTGCTTTCCATCGACTATTTTCGACTGTGCGTCTGTCTTGCTCGAGTGTTTCAACGAGCTCGCCCATTTTTTCGCCGAATTTTTTTCCGGCGTAGTGCCGAATGCCTGGTGTTTGACCTTTGCCGTCGATCTTGACGCTACTCTGCCAGTCGGTTCCGCCGAGGTTTTCCTTGAATTGTATATATTTTGCGTGCACATACTCGTAGTGGTCGGCAAATTTGAATAAATCGTTTCGCCCTCCTGTTTCGAGTGCGAAGGCCATTGCATTCTCGGTCATCCCGGTATCCTTGTCTGAGAACCGAGTATTGGTGACTACCTTGGCGAGTCTATATCGGCCCGGATGGTTCAGCGGGAGGTCACCATAGATGTCCTTCGGATTAATTTTTCCTTTCGCGATCGTGGAGTCGGCCCCGACGAGCAAAGCGTAGTCCTTGTCGTTCAATGCCGCGTATTCGGTGGATTCGCCCGCCCGGTGTCCTTCTGATGAATGCTCTGCGTCTGGTTCCCGGTGGTGGGGTGATTTGGGCTGCTGTGGTTTCGATGGTGTGTCCGGGCTGATGTTCCGTTTCGCGCCGCCATCGAGCGCCGCGGTATGTGGCTGGTCACCTCTGGCGACTCGAGGGTTCGGGGTGTCTCGGGGTGTGGCGGTGCTTCTTGCGACGAGCGCGACGAGGCCGAATGCGACAACGGCGTTGGGGTCGCGCCAGTCGGGGAAACCGATGGCCATGCCGGTGTGGTTGAGCGCTCCGGGGATGTTGTCGCGGTTGTATTCGGTTTTGGCTGCTCTGATGTTGGTGTCGATGCCGGCGGCGACGTCGTCGCTGGTGGGTAGGTGCCAGTCCTGATGGGATGGACTCGACACACAATCAGTGCAGCCCTGCCAGGACGTGGATCGTGCAGGACTCGACGCGCGGGAACGACATCGATGACGTGAGAGTGCGCCGAGCGCGGATGTGGCACATGCGCGCAGTCGAGTCTCGAATAAGCACTCGAATCGCGATGTGGTGAAACGGAATCGGGGCGACTGGCTGCTGCGGTATCCGCAGGAGGCCTGCGGCTGGTGAACGGTTTGACGGATGCGGTCGCTGTCGGTGCTGAAGCGAGCGCTAGGGGGAGGAAGGTCTGATTCCCGGACTTCGCGATGCAGGTATCGACAGCAAAGGGCTTGGAATCACCGTCAATCGATCAGCGCACAGCAATAGCGCTGTCACAAGCCTCACTTAACGCCCTGCCCCGCGTCAACCCCTCGTTGCGAAACGACCCTGCCAGTTCCCCAGAGGGAGCGGCAGCGGCGACGGTGATAGCTCGTACAGTCGCACGTCGCCCGCGCCCCCCATTCGACGGCATCGGTCGTGCGCGGTTGTCACCGAACCGGGGTATCTGTCACCATGCGTACTCCGTAACCGACCGACGAAACGACCTCCGTGAACGAGCCCACGCCAACCTCTCGCCGTCGCCGCTACCTCCGTCGCGCGGTCCTCGCGGCGATGGTGGTGGTACTGCTCGTCCTGGCCGTCGCCGCGGTGGCTCCCCCGCTGCTGCGCGTCCCCGGCCCGGTGACGCTGCTCCACCTGCTCGCCGACCCGCCCTCCACCCAGGGCGCGCTGTTCGCGAGCCGCACCGTCCCCGCCGCGCGCACCCCGCGTCCGTTCCCCACCGCGTCGAGACCCGCGCCGGAAACAGTGCCATGGAAGGGCTCTCGCGTTTCGTTCACCGAATTCCTCACCGCCACTTCGACGAATTCGCTGTTGGTGGTGCGCGACGGCGAGCTGATCCACGAGTGGTATCGCGAGGGAGTCACCGCGACGACCGCGCAATCCTCCTGGTCGGTGGCGAAATCGGTGGTGTCGCTGCTGGTCGGCCGGGCGATCGAGGCCGGCAGGCTGCGCGAGGACGATCGCTTGGCCGACATCCTGCCCGAACTCGCCACCGGGACCGATTACGATCGGGTGACCGTGCGCGAACTGCTCGACATGACCTCCGGGGTCGACGTCAGCGAGAACTACAACCCGTTGTGGCCCTTCACCGGAACCGCGCGGATGTACCTCACCGAGGATCTGCCGGGCTTCCTCGCCGCCCATCGCCGCACCGCCTTCACCCCCGGGTCGCGAGCCGACTACCGCAGCGTCGACACCCAACTACTCGGCGCGATCCTGGCCCGGGTCGACGGCCGATCGGTGGGAGAACAACTGGCACAGGACATCTGGGATCCGATCGGCGCGCAGGACGAGGCGCGCTGGAACCTGGACCGTGAGGGCGGGGTGGAGAAGGCGTTCTGCTGCCTCAATGCGACGGCCCGCGATTTCGCCAAGATCGGGCAACTCGTGCTCGACGACGGTCTGGTCGGTGAACGGCGCATCGTGCCCTCGGCCTGGCTCACCAGGATCTCGACGCCGGTCTCCGAACCGATAGAAGGCTGGCATTACGCCGCACAGTGGTGGCGGCCACCGGGTGCGCCGCATCCCGAACTCGCCGCGGTCGGGGTGTACGGGCAATACATCTGGATCGATCCGCCCACCCGGACGGTCGTCGTCAAGCTCAGCGATCACGGCACGATGCAGGACGAGATCGACACCGTCGAGGTGTTCCGCGCACTGGCCGCCGAGCGGTGAGACCAGCCGCGGCTGTCGTATTGGTGCCGCTCGGCGCAATTCTGGGCTGGACGACGCTGTAGCGCTCGGCCGCACGCCTTCGGCTCGAATGCGTCGGCATCTACCGAAGGCATCGCAACGGTGTCCCCGTTTGAAACGGGGACACCGTTGTCCGCCTTCACACTTCGCCCTGACCGCGAGTCCGGCACTACCGCAGGAAGTTTCGCGACAACATCCGAAAAGGGCAGCGCGGCGCATCAAGGGTTCATAGCGCACTTCCGGTTCAAGCGCCCTGTACAACTCGATCTTGTCGGCGGCCGCTCACCGGAGGTGTGGCCCACCGAGTCAGCGCGCGCGAAACCCTCACCTACATAGATGATTTCACCGAACTGACGAATTGCCGGCAGTGGTCGACAATGGCAGTGGCCGGCGGCTGCCACCTGGACCGCGATATTCGCGGATTGGTGGAAGCCGCCGACCTGGAGAATTCGCCTCGATGCGTGCTACGCCGAGGGCCCCCGATCCCTCGACTTGCTATCGCTCGGAGTCCGGTCTCACACTACCGCGAGGCTCAGACGATCCTGACGTTCATCGTGTAGGAAGCGTCGTGCTCCGCCGACGTGATGGTCAGGTAGTACGTGCCGGTCGCCGGGAGCCAGACCTGGCTCCAGGTGGTGTCGGTGACCATCTGCCGGCCGCCGGGCGCGGTGAGCGTGTAGACGGCGGTGCCCGACGCGGACGTGTAGTGCGAGATGAGCTCGGTGGTCATCTGCTGACCGGCGCGGGCGTCGAGCACCCAGATGTCGACGTACCCGCGGTTGATGTAGCCGTCCACGGAGCCGTGGTCGGTGCCGGGCGCGAACTTCAGCTCGGAATAGACCCCGCTGGCGTTCGCTGCGCCCGCGCCCGCTGTGACGACGAAGAACGTCGCCGCGATCGCGACCATGGCGAACGCCGCCTTGCGGACGATGGTGAGAAAGACAGTCATGATTCCCCCATTGCTCTGTGTACTGCCGAGTGGTACGCAGTAAGGTTGCCGTCCAACGCTTATGGACTCCTTGCGGTTTCCTGAAGACCATTCCGCGGACCGCCGGATCCGAGGGCCGATCCCAGCGGAATCACGGCGCGGTCGGGTCCGGCAGGTGCCGGGCGTGACCGATCGCCTCGGCCAGCAGATCCGCCGCGGTGACCAACTGCGCCTCGGTGTGCTCGCTGGTGAGGAAGAACCGCAGCCGCTCCTGTCCGGCGGGCACCGCGGGCGCGGAGATATTGCCCGCGTATACCCCGCGTTGCAGCAGGTAAGACGAGACGAAACCGGACCGCACCTCACCCGGCACGATCACCGGACAGATGGGCGTGCCCTCGGAGATCCCCAGATCCGAGCCGCGCTCGGTGAGCAGCGCGGTGAACTGTTTCGCATTGGACCACAGGCGGGTCAGTCGCTCCGGTTCCGCCTCGAGGATGTCGATGGCTGCCAGCGCCGCCCCGACCGCGGCGGGCGCCGGACCGCCGGTCAGCATGGCGACGCCCGGTGCCGCGGCCTTCATCGCGCGGATGAGATCGGCGTCGGCGGCCAGGAAGCCGCCGCAACTGCCCAGCGCCTTGGACAGCGTGCCCATCCAGATGTCCACCGCGTCGGCGGGCATGCGGTAGTGCTCGCGGATGCCGTGGCCGTGGTCGCCGAACACGGCGAACGAATGTGCCTCGTCGACCATAACCGCGCAGTCGTATTCCCTTGCGATGGCGGCCAATTCGTCGACCCGGCCGACCGTGCCGTCCATGCTGTAGTGCCCCTCTAGCACCACCAGCGCGCGGTCGAAGCCCGACCGTGACATCCGCAGCACCGCACGCAGTGATTCGGGATCGTTGTGGCGGAACGTAATTCGTCGGCAGCCCGACCACCGCGTGCCCGAGACCACGCTGCCGTGGATCAGCGCGTCGCACACCGCAACGTCGCCTTCGCGCAGCAGGAAGCCGAGCGCGCCGGCGTTGGTGAGGTAGCCGCTGGTGGTGATCATGACGTCACCGACGCCATAGATCGCGGCCAGTCTCGCCTCCAGCTCACGGTAGAGCGGGATCTCCCCGGCGATGATGCGGCTGGCCGCGGCGGAGGCGCCGTAGCGGTCGAGTGCCGCCTTGGCACCCCGCACCACGCCGGGATGGTTGGCCAGGCCGAGGTAGTTGTAGGCGCTGAAGTTGACGAGCTCGCGCCCGGCGGACCGGATGGTCGCGTCGTTGGGGCCCGACCGCGGCAGGAACAACGGGTTGGGCATGTCGCTGTCGTCGTAGAGCTTGACGATCGCGGCCTGCTTGGCCACGGTCGCGGCCACCTCGGGATGATCGGCGAACTGCTTGCCCGGACCGCGGCGGGGGCGGGCCGACGTGCTCGCCGGCCGGGCCGCGGCGGAGGCGGACACCGGCGAGGGGGGCCGGGATCCCGCCCGGCCGGGTGCCGCGACCGATCCGTTCCCTTCCCCGGAACCGTTCGCGAACAACAACTTTCGTGCCAGGTCGCGCGCGGATTCGCTCATGACCGGTCCCCCGCTCCCGCGATTGTGTCGACCGGCTCGCCGGGCGCGGCTGCCGCCGCCATGGACTCAGTCGCTATGCCGTTCGGATGAACAGCGGCTCTATTCGGATTTTCCAGCATGCCGAACAGACCTGATTCGGTGCCGTACGGATTTCCGGTGGCGTCGACCGGGGCCGCCGCCCGGCCGGGCGAATCGGCAGCCGCGCCGACCTCCCCCGATCCCCCGCCGACCAGGTGTTCGGCTATCCGGGCGCCCGCCTGCCCCAACGTGAAGGTGCGACCCATGCTCAGCGAGGACATGTCGATGCCGAGACTCTTGGTCACCAGTGCGCCGAATTCCACCGCCATCAGCGAGTCGAGGCCGAGTTCGGGTACCGGCACGATCAAGTCGATCGAGTCGGCGGACACGCCCATCACGGTGGCCAGCTGTTCGGCCAGCATGTACGCCACGACCTCGCCGCGCTTGCCCTCGTCCAGTTCACGCAGCGCCGCGGCCAGCCGTGCGGACTCCGAATCGTCCTGCGCCGCGGCGGCGATCAGCGCCGCCACCCGTCCGGTCTGGGCGAAGTGCGGTCCCGAGGCCGCCACCTTGCCCCAGTCGATCGGGATGATGTCGGCGTGGTGGTGCAGGCCGAGTTCGAGCGCCTTCTCCATGTACTCGGTGCCCTCGTCCAGCGGCATCGAGTCGAAGCCGGTGTTCCGCAGGTAACGGGCCATGTTGTCGTCGTGTTCGGCCATGCCGCCGCCGGACATGTGCCCCCAGCCGATCGCCAGCGCCGCGCCGCCTCGGCGCACGATGGCGTCGGCCTGCGCCGTCAGGGCCATGTTGGCGGCGGTGTAGGAGTACTGGCCGACGCCGCCGAAAATGGCGCTGCCGGAGGAGAACAGCACGAACATGTCCATCTCGATGCCCACCTGCGCGAGCGCGCGCACCAGTGCGCGGGTGCCCTCGACCTTCGGCCGGTAGACCGAGGCGAGGCTGTCTCGATCCATCATCGTGATGCGTTTGTCGTCCAGCACACCCGCGGTGTGGAAGACACCGCGCAGCGGATGTTCGGCGGTGTGCAGGTCCCGCAGGATCTCGGTCATCACGGCCGGGTCGGTGACGTCACCGCGCGCGGCGGTCACCTCGACCCCCGTCTCCCGCCAGACCGCCAGCTGCCTGCGCGCCGCCTCGGTGCTCGCGCCGCCCCGGCCGAGCAGCGTCAGCCGGGCGGCGCCCTTGCCCACCAGCCACCGACCGACGGCCAGACCGAAGGCGCCGTAGCCGCCGGTGACCAGATACTGTGCGGCCGGGTCGATCTCGACCTCGGGGATGCGCGGGCGCACCAACGGCGCCCGCTCCTCGAAGCTCAGCGCGACCCGCCCGATCCGCGTGGAGCGCGCGACCTCCTCGAAAGCCCTTGTCACTTCAGCGGTTCCGTACAGCTCGTAGGGCAGCGGCACGTACACGCCGTCGGCGAGCTTGGTATTCACCCGGCGCAGCAGGTCCACCGTGTGGGTGCGGCGGCGCGCGAGCATGCGGTCCAGGTCGAGTGAGTGGTAGGAGACGTTCTTGTCGAAGTGGCGCATGTCGAGCATGCCGCCGGTGTAGATGTCGGCCTTGCCGACCTCGACGATGCGCCCGAATTCCGCGACGGCCTCGAAGTTGCGGCGCAGCATATCGCCGGGCGCGGTGCTGATCACCACGTCGACGCCGTGGCCGCCGGTCAGCGCGAGCACGTCCTCGGCGAAGTTCAGCGACCGGGAGTCCAGCACGTGGTCCGCGCCTCGCGTGCGCGCGTAGGCGCGGCGTTCCTCGGTGCTCGCGGTCCCGATCACGATGGCGCCGTGCAGTTTCGCGATCTGCACGGCCGCCGCGCCGACGCCGCCCGCCGCGCCGTGCACGAGCACCGTCTCGCCCTGCCGCACCCTCGCCAGTTCCAGCAGCGCGTACTCGGCGGTGCCGAATGCGGTCGAATTGGTGCAGTGGCCGGGTTCGACGTCCGGGTCGAGCTTGCTGACCAGGTCGGCGTCCGCGGTGTTGTACCGACGGATCATGTCCTTGCAGCCCAGGCTCACCGTATCGCCGACGGCGACGTGGGTGACGCCTTCGCCGACCCTGGTGACGGTGCCGATGCCTTCCATGCCCGGCGAGCCGCCGAAGAAGGTCTGGGCCAGATCGCGTTCGGTGAGCACGCCGAGGATCTTCAGCGGGTCCTTGTAGTTCAGGCCGACGGCCCGCATCCGCACCTCGACCTCGCCGGATTCCGGTGCGCGACGGCCGCATTCGCGCCAGGCCAAGCGGGAGAGCACCCGCGACTTGGGGATCTCCAGCGCGAAGTTCGCCTCGGGGTCGGTGAGCGGCGCGGCCTGCTCGAGCGCCTCGACGCGCTCGGGCAGGCTCGCGGTCACCACGGTCACCCACCGCAGGCCGTTGCGCAGCGCCACCTCGTCGGCGTGGTCGTAGGTGAACGCGCCGGGAATGTTCAGCTCCGCGGCCAGTTCCGTGTCGGCGGTGTCGACGTCGAGGTCGACCAGTCGCCAGCGCAGCCGCGGCTGTTCGTTGAGCAGCACCCGGCGCGCGCCCGCGACGGCGGCGTGCATCGGATCGGGGGCGGTGTCGCCCGCCGGATGGGCGTAGGCGTGCTCGGTGACGACGGTCGCGTGGATCGAGCCGTCGCCGGTCATCGGCATGTCGACGCCGAGCTGGTCCATGCGGACCTCGAGGAAGCTCTCCAGCGCCACGGCCAGTCTGCGCAGCGTCCACAGGGTGTCCAGGTCGGTGTGGCGCGCGGCGACCACCACCACGTGCAATCGGTGCACGTCGTCGGCTGCGACGGCGGCGTGCAGGCGTTCGACGAACACGTCCTCGAGGTCGGTCCGGTTCGGGTCGGCGACGGTGAGCACCTCGCCACGCGCCACGATCCCGGCGATCCGGCGCGCCCGCGCGGTCGTCTCGGCGGCCAGGTCCACCACAAGGGTGTGCACGGTGTCCGCGGGCGGCAGCGCGGTACGGTCCACCGGATCGCGCATCTCCCAACGGTTCTCGTAGAAGAAATCGGTCATCCGCGCCAGCGCGCCGCGGCCGGGGGCGATGGAGCCGAAGCGCATGCCACGGATCTGGAGCAGTACGGAATCGTCGGCCCCGAGCAGGTCGATGTCGGCGCGCGGCTCGCCCGCGGTGTCGAGCCGGGCGAGCACGGTCACCTGCTCGGGGATGGCCGCGAAGGCGCGCACGGAATCGACTCCGACCGGCACCATCGCGCCGTCGTTGCTCGTGCCGCCGCCGACGAGCAGTGCGGCGATGCTCTGGAGCGCGGCGTCGACGACGCACGGGTGCGCCAGGTGGCCGGAGTCGGTGGCGATCGTGGCGTCCAGGGTGGCGAGCACGGTGGTCTGGCGCACCCGCACCGAGGTGGCGCGCCGGAATGCCGGGCCGTACCGCAGGCCACGCGCGGCCAGGCCCCCGTAGAACTCCTCTGGCACGATCTCGTGCATGTCGGCGATATCGGGCAGTCGCACCTCGGCCGGTTCGAAGATGCCCTCGACCAGCCTTCCGGTGGCATTGACCGTCCACGCCTCGGCCGCCGCGCCGTGCGAGCGGATGACGAAGCGTCGGGTGGATTCCTCCACCCGCAGTTCCACCAGGGGCGCGTCGCCGTCCGCCACGACCAACGGCGCCACGAATCGCACGTCCTCGACCGCCACCCGGGTGGTCTCGCCGCGCAGCGCGGCCGCGCTCAGCGCGGCGTCGAGGTAGGCGGCGCCCGGCAGGATGCGGGTGCCGCCGACGACGTGGTCGGCCAGCCAGGGCATCGCACCGATACTCAGCCGCACCGTCCAGGTGGTGGTGGGGTCGCCGAGGTCGGGATCGCCGAGCATCGGGTAGGCGCCGGGCGTGCCGTGCCTGCGCTGCTCGAAGACGGGCAGGTCGGAGCGCAGTCTCGTACGCTGCCACGGGTAACGCGGGAGGTCGGTGTGCGGGGTGGCGGGCAGGTCGGCGAAGAGCGCGTCGATGTCGAGCACGCCCGCGGTGTAGAGGTCGGCCAGGGTGCGGCGAATGCTGTCGTGGTCGTCCCGCGTGCGGTGCAGGGTGGCGACGGTGGTGCCGGTCTCCCCCGCGCCAAGCAGGATCTCGCGAATGTTGGCGCCCAGCACCGGATGCGGGCCCACCTCGAGGAACACCCGGCTACCGGCGCCGACCAGCGCGGTGACCGCGTCGGCGAAGCGCACGGGGTTTCGTACGTTGCCACACCAGTATTCGGCGTCCCAGTCGCCCGAGGTCACCCGCTGACCGGTGACCGTCGAGTACAGCGGCAGCACCGGATCGGTGAGCTTCAGATCGGCGAGCGCGCCGCGCAGCTCGTCCAGGATCGGCTCCATCAGGTAGCTGTGGTAAGGCACCTCGACGTGCAGCCGCTTGGCGAAAATCCCTTCGGCGGTGAGGCTTTCGGCGATTTCGTCGAGCCGGTGCACCGCGCCCGCGAGGGTGACGGCGTTGGGGCTGTTGACAGCGGCGATGTCGACCTGTGCGTCGCCGTCGATGAATTCGCGCGCCGCCGCGGGCGCGAGGCCCACCGCGAGCATGCCGCCCGAGCCCGCGGTGGTGGCCTGCAACCGGGCCCGGTGATAGCTCACCAGCAGCGCGTCGCGCAGGCACAGCATGCCGGTGACGTAGGCCGCCGACACCTCGCCCACGCTGTGGCCGACCACCGCGGCGGGCCGGATGCCCGATTCGGCGAGCAGCGCCACCAGCGACACCTGGACCAGGAAGTTCGCCGGTTGTGCGATGGCGGTGCCGGTCACCCGCGACTCCGACTCCGAGCGCAGCAGCTCCTCGACGATCGACCAGCCCGCGATCTCGCGGAACTCCGCGTCGACGCGACGGGCCTCGGCGGCGAAGACGCCGTCGGCTTCCAACAACTGCCTGCCCATCCCCCACCACTGCGGGCCCATGCCGGTGAAGACGAACACCGGCTCGTCGGTGTGACGCGGGATCACCTTGGCGGCGCCGCGCGCACTCCCCTCGGCCAGCTCGACGAGGCCGCGAACCAGTTCGGCCTCGTCGCCGAAGGGCACCGCGGTCCGATACGGGTGGTGCCGCCGGCGGGTCCAGGCCGCCTCGGCCAGGCGCTGCGGGTCCGCGCCCGCCGCGATGTGCTCGGCGAAGCCGCGGGCCAGCTCCCGCACGGCGGGTTCGCTGCGGCCCGACAGCGGCAGGACGCCGTGGTGGCGCGGCGGGCGCGAGTCCCGTCGCGGCGCGACGTATTCCTGCAGAATGGCATGCCCGTTGGTGCCGCCGTAGCCGAAACCGTTGACGGCGACGGTCATTCGCTCGACCTCGGGTCCGACCGGTTCCGCCTCCAGCTGTAGTCGGATGCCGAGTTCGTCGAAGGGGATCTCGGGGTTCGGCTCGTCGAGCCAGCCCTGCGGTGCGATGGTGCGGTGCGCGATGGCCAGCGCGGACTTGATGACGCTCGCGATGCCGGACGCCGCCTCGGTGTGCCCGAGCTGCCCCTTCACCGAGCCCACGCCCAGCGGCCCGGTGCGGCCGGGCACCCGGCCGTAGGCGCGGCCGATGGCGCGCAGTTCCAGCGGGTCGCCGACGGGGGTGCCGGTGCCGTGCGCCTCGACGTAGGTGACCTCGTGCGGGGCGATGCCCGCACGCTCGGTCACCGTCTTGGCCAGCGCCTCCTGCAAATCGGCGTTGGGCACGGTGATGGCGGTGGTGCGGCCGTCCTGGTTCGAGCCGGTCGCCTTGACCACCGCGTAGATCCGGTCGCCGTCGCGTTCGGCGTCGGCGAGCCTCTTGAGGACGACCATGCCCGAACCCTCACCGCGGCCGTAGCCGTCGGCGGCGGCGTCGAAGGGCTTGCTGCGCCCGTCGGCGGCCAGGAAGCCGCCCTTGCACATGGACACGAACGGCTCGGGCTGCAACAGCATGGTGACCCCGCCCGCCATCGCCACCTCGCAGTCGCCGTTGTCCAACGCCTGACAGGCCAGGTGCAGCGCGACCAGCGAGGACGAGCAGGCGGTGTCCAGGGTGACCGCGGGTCCGACCAGGTTGAGCGCGTAGGCGATCCGGTTGGACAGCATGGTGTAGGAGGCGCCGACCGCGGTGTGCATGTCCACATGCGGCAGGGCGTCTCCTGCCACGGAGACCGCCAGCTGGTCGAGGGTGAACGCGCCGACGTACACGCCGACCGGTCTTCCGGTGACCCGTCCGGCGATGCCCGCGTCGTCGAGCGCCTCCCAGGCCACCTCGAGGATCAGGCGCTGCTGCGGGTCCATCGAGGCCGCCTCGCGCGGGGAGATGCCGAAGAAGTCGGGGTCGAACTCCCACGGGTCGGCGGTCATGAACGCCGCGCGCTTGGTGTACATGCGGCCCGGGGTGCGCCTGTCCGGGTCGTAGAAGCGCCGGTAGTCCCACCGCTGCGGCGGGATGTCGACCACGCCGTCGCGTTTGTCGATCAGGAAGTCCCAGAACGATTCCGGCGAATCGACACCACCCGCGTACCGGCAACCGATACCGACAACGGCCACATCAGACACAACGACTCCTCGGTGAAACTCGAAAAACCCGGCGCGCGAACCAATCAGGGCGCGGCGACAGAGGCGGGGGGACGCAGGACGAAGTTCATCTGCGGCCCGTCGGATCCGATCCGTACGCGCTCGACCAGGTCGCAGCCGAGCGCGCGGTAGTAGGCGACATTGCCGTCCTTGCAGATGCCGCCGAGGCTCGCGTCCGCGGCGTCGGACGCCTCGGCCAGCGCGCCCCACAGTGCCCGGCCGACCCCGCGACGCCGCATGCGGGGCAGGCAGCCCAGATAGACCAGGAAGGTGTGCGGACGAACCGGCGCTACCTGCGCCATCGCCGTGTCCACCGCCACGCCGCGGCGAGTGCTCGCGGGCCCCATCGCCCACAGCAGTTGCGGGCCTGCCACCGCACGGTGCCGCAGCGGCGTGCGACGCACCGGCGGGTAGTACAGCGCCGCGCCGACCACCCGGTCGTCGAGCAGCGCCACCGACGCACCGCCGACCGGCAGGAAGCGGTGCCGGATCATGGCCCGCAACATGCCCGGCGTCCGCCTGCGCCGTTCCTCGATCGACGGGAAGACGTACTCCTCGATCGGATCGTCGGTCGCGAATGCCTGCGCGAGCACCTTCACGATGTCGCCCACATCCCCGTGGGTGGCTCGGCGAACGACCGGACGAGTCTGTTGATTCACAACTGTCCCTTACGCTTTCGTGCCTGTGCGTCCGCCGTGTACGGACTGCGCCGTCCAACGCTCCGGCGAGCCCAGTGGTGGGCTACTCGACAGTAGGTTACTCACGGGACAACTTTCCATCCGAGGAGTTGTGACAAAGAACAGTCGACGGCACCCTTGCCCGATGGACCGTGGTCACCTACACTCCGCCACCAAATCAGCTGCGCAGCTGCATGTTCGGCGCGCGTTCTCGCGGCTACCCCACGCGCACAGCGACTTCCGGCGACGTCCGCCCGCCATGCTCAGCGCATCGCGCGGCCGTCGGCCACCCGGACATCGATATGCGTTGGCCTGAAGCGATTCTCTTGTCGGGTAAAAAATCATCTATCCCGGACGTCCACCCCAAGCGCACATTCGACACCGAGGGCCGGGAAGCGCCTATCGCTCGGCGTCGCTTCTCTCGACCACCCAGCCGGCCGCCGCGGATACGGAAGCCGCTCTGGTGTGCGGATACAACGACGATACGGAGATCGGCGCGGTCTTCGACAACTGCGGCCCGGATACCGTTCGCCTACTCACCACCGACTTCATCGGCGGCGAGAGCACTCAGTGCGTCGCGCCGTTCAGCATTCTCCGTCTCGGTCCGAGCTGGTTCGTCGCGAATTCTGTCGTCATCGGCCCTCTGCTGACCATGACCCTCGGAACCCGCGACGACTCGGCGACCCGAGCGGCGGCGTGGGAGTACTGCGACGACGTATGCCATTCGCGCGGCTGCGTCGAGGTGCCGTTCACTTGCGGCACCGCCTGGGTGTACACGTGCGACGGCAATTGCTTCCGCGCCGCACCGGGACCGACGGGCGCGGTGAGGGCGACGCCGCCGCGCCCGCCCGGGTTGCGGTCGTAGCGACCCGCGAAATCACCGGGTCGCTACGCGGTTGTCCGTGTCGGCTCACGAGCGCCGTTGACGCTGTTGGCGCTCAGCCAGCAGTCGGCGGCTATTCGAATCGCGACGAATGATGGTTCACTTTCGGCTACTATTCCGGTTCGGATGACCGCTGGAGCGGACACCGCGAGGACCGGGTCGGTTCGGCCGACTCGCGTCGTTCGCTCCGCTATCAGAGGAGCAGCATGTACCCCGGCGCACACGTCGACCGATTCCCGGACAAGCCCGCCATCATCATGGCCGAGACCGGTGAGACGCTGACTTATCGGCAACTCGAGGAGAACTCCGTGCGGCTGGCCCGGCACCTGCACGATGCGGGGCTGCGCAAGGGCGACCACATCGCACTGCTGTCGCGCAACGACCCGAAGGTGTACGAGGTCTATTGGGCCGCGCTGCGGTCCGGGCTCTACATCACCGCCGTGAATTGGCATCTCGCGCCCGCCGAGATCAGCTATATCGTCGAGGACTGCGGTGCGCGCGCACTCGTCGTCGACGCGGCGTTGGCGCAGGCGGCCGAGCAGGTCGTCGAGGACACACCCCGGGTCGAGATCCGGCTGGCATTCGGCGGTGCCGTCACCGGGTACAAGTCCTACGAGGAAGCCCTCGCGGCCGCGTCCCCCGAACCGCTCGCCGATCAACCGCGCGGCACCGACATGCTCTACTCCTCCGGCACCACCGGCCGACCCAAGGGCATCAAGCCACCGCTGTCCGATCGTCAGGTCGGCGACCCGCCCGGGGACACCTACACCGCGATCTTCGGCCCCCTCTACAAGTTCGAGTCGGACAGCGTCTACCTGTCCCCCGCACCGCTCTACCACGCCGCGCCGTTGCGTTTCGGCGGCGTGGTGAACGCGCTCGGTGGCACGCTGGTGGTGATGGAGAAGTTCGACGCCGAGGGCGCGCTGGCGGCCATCGAGCGCTATCGCGTGACCCACAGTCAGTGGGTGCCCACCATGTTCGTGCGGATGCTCAAGCTCGATGAATCGGTGCGGGCCCGTTACGACGTGTCGAGCCTCGAGGTCGCCGTCCACGCCGCCGCGCCCTGTCCGGTCGAGGTGAAGCGGGCCATGATCGACTGGTGGGGACCGATACTGTACGAGTACTACGCCAGCACCGAAGCCAACGGCGCCACATTCATCGACAGTGAGCAGTGGCTACGCAAACCGGGTTCCGTCGGCACCGCCGGACTCGGCGTCATCCGGGTGTGCGGCGAGGACGGCGCAGAACTGCCCTCGGGTGAGATCGGCGCCGTCTACTTCGAACGCGAGGAACAACCCTTCGCCTACCACAACGACCCGGCCAAGACGGCCGAGGCGGTCCACCCCGACCATCCCACCTGGACCACGACCGGCGACATCGGCTACGTCGACGAGGAGGGTTACCTGTTCCTAACCGACCGCAAGGCATTCACGATCATCTCCGGCGGCGTCAACATATATCCGCAGGAAATCGAGGACGCCCTCGCCCTGCATCCCGCGGTGCTCGACGTGGCGGTCATCGGCGTTCCTGACGAGGAGATGGGCGAATCGGTCAAGGCCGTCGTTCAACCCGCGCCGGGCGTCGAACCCGGTACGGAATTGGCGGCGGAATTGCGCGCCTATCTCCGCGAACGGATCGCCGCCTACAAGGTGCCGCGCACCGTCGACTTCTCCGACGACCTGCCCCGCACCCCCACCGGCAAACTCGTCAAGGGCAAGCTCCGCGCCCGCTATCTGTGAACCGATAACGGCGCACAGGCGCAGCGAACCGCTTGGTGGAGAACGGCTTCGACGCGGTCGATACGAGTGGCGGATTCATCCGGCAATCCGCCACCGCACGACTCGTGGCGCGGTCCTGTGACATCGAACCGATGAACGAACCGGTGTCGAAGCCGTGAGAGCGGGCATACCGGCCCTATGGTGACGACGACACGCTCTCTTGCCGCGACGAATCGGCCGTACCCGCGTCCTTACCACAGGGCCGCCACCACGACCGCGCGCGCAACGCCCACCGGTCCCCGGCTCCACGCCCGCCGCGAAGCCGTCCTTGTTCCGGGCATCTGCTCGGCGGCGCTCGGATCGCTCGTGGCGGTGTGGCCGGGCGCGACGATCTCCTCACTCGGCCTGCTTTTCGGCATCGGACTCGCGATCAACGCGGGAACGCAGGTATTCCTCGCCGTCGACGGCCGGTTCGCGATCGCGTTGCGCGCCTTCCTGTTTCTGAGCGGCCTGCTGACGGCGGGATTCGCCGCGCTGAGTCTCAGCGACGGGAATTCGGTGCCGATGCTGTCGATGTGGCTCGGCGCGAGTTGGGCGATCCTCGGTGTCGGCCGGGCGATCGCGGCCGTGTGGGACGACGACGCCGCCGACGCCGTACCGCACGAGGTGGTCGCCGCCGCGACGATGCTGACCGGAATAGTCGTCCTGCTGTCGCCGCTGGAATCCACGACCTCGCTGCGGATCGTCGGCGCACTCGCCTCGATTCTGCTCGGCGCGGCGAACCTGGCGTTGGCCGGTGTCGGACGCGGCCTCGTCGCACTCCGCTCGTCCGAAGCGTGAATGCGGTTGTGCGCCGACTGATCAGTGCGCTGTGGTGAACCGCCGTCCATTCCGCCTATCCGCGATTGCGGATGGTGCGTACGCTCAGGACCCGTGGGGAGAATGAGCCCCCGGTTGCCGCTGCCCGGCGGGCGGCGAGCGCGACCGAGTCTGCGAAACGTCGGTCAGACCGTTCGGCCGCCCAAACGTTGAACCGCGTCCTCCATGTGCTCGACCAGAAGTGCGCGAGCGCGCTGCGGCGGCCCAGCGGCGATCGCCACGTGCAATTCGACATGTTCACGGGCCTGGTCGCGCAGATCAGGGTAGGTCGTCTGGAGCGCTCCCAGGCACATCCGGGTCTCGATCAACAGTGTGCGCGCGGCGCGCACCAGACGCGGACTGCCCGCGCTGTCGACCAGGGCCTCGTGGAACGCCTGATCGGCTTCGGAGACGCCGACGGCGTCACCGCCGTCGGCGGCCTCGCACATGCGGGTGACACACGGGGCGATGGCGGCGTCCGCGCGGTCGCGGCGGCCGTCCAGGATCAATTCCAGTGCGCCGCCTTCGATGGCGGTGCGCGCGCGGTAGATGTCCACCACGTCCTCGAGGGTGAGGTCGATGACGAAGATGCCTCGATTGCGGATGCTGTACAGCAGCCCTTCCGACACCAGTCGCTGCATGGCCTCGCGGATGGGGCCGCGCGAGACCTCGAAACGGGCGGCGAGGTCGGCCTCGCCGAGTTGGGAGCCGGGGGCGAGATTGCCGCGCATGATGGCTTCGCGCAGCCGGTCGGCGATCATCTCCGCGGTCGACTGCCTGTGCACCGGTTCGAAGTCAATGATCGACATGGTCCCGCCTTTCCGCGAACAGGGTACCGAGCGCGGGCGCGGCGGTACTCAGCCCGGCCAGTCGCAGGCCCGACCAGATCGTCACCTGGTTCGCGGTGAGGACCGGTTTGCCCAGTGCCGCTTCGAGTTCCGGGAGCACCGCGAGGGTGTGCATGGCGGTGTCGGGAATGAGCAGGGCCTGCGCGTCGGGGTGATCGTTGGTCACGGCCAACTCACGGACCCGCGCCGCGGTGAGGGTGCCGACCTCGGCCGCGGTGTCGATACCCGCGCTCGACATGGATACGACCTCGACGCCCGCGTCGGCCAGGAACTCGACGAACAGCCCGGCGACATCATCGGGATAGCTCGCGGCGACGGCCACCGTGCGCACGTCCAGGGCGCGCGCGGCATCGGTGAAGGCGAAACTGGTGCTCGTGGCGGGCGCCCCCGCCGCTTCCTCGAGCGCCACGGCCTGATCGCGCGCGCCGCGCGGACCGTAGACGAAACTGCCGGAGGTGCAGGCCCAGACGACGGCGGCGGGCCGGTGCGGGGCGAGCAACTCCGCGCCGCGGCGCAGTTTCTCCGCACTGCCGAGGTCGAGCAGTTCGGGGACGGCGTGCAGGTCGGTGCCGTAGATGTGCGCGACCGGAAGCTCCACGTCCAGACCCGCCTCGGCCAATATCGTCGCGGCGAGTGGGTAGTCGTCCTCGGCGGCGTGGTCGGGGTAGATGAAGCCGATGGTCGGTGCGCGCATGGGGTATCCGTTCAGAAGACGTCGAGTAGCCACTTCCCCGGCCCCATCGTCGGAAGCTTCATCCGGCCGAGACAGGCCCACATGGTGAGCTGGTTGGCGGTGAGCACGGGTTTGCCGAGCAGCTGTTCCAGCGGCTCGATCACGTCGTAGGTGGGCAGGTTGGTACAGCTGACGAAGATGGCCTCGGCGCTCGGGTCGTCGGCGCCGACGATGCGTTCGGCGATGGTGCGGTAGTTGACCTTCCAGATGCCGCCGCCCAATCCGAGGTGGTCCGACCGGACCACCTCGCACCCCGCCTCGCCGAGGAAATCGTGCAGTTTGTGGGTGAGGATCTCGTCGTACGGGGTGATCACCGACATCCTGCTGATGTCGAGATGGCGGATGGCCTCGACCAAGGCGCCGGAGGTGGTGACCGCGTCGAGGGCGCCCGCCGCGCAGATGGTGTCGCGCAGCGAACGCTCGTAGTCGAGCCCTTTGATGAAACTCCCCGAGGTGCACAGGTAGGCGACCACCTCCGGTTCGACGTGCAGCACATTGCGCGTCGCGGCGGTGAGGTGCACCGCGTCGGAGACCAGCTCGGCCATCTCGAGCGACACCGGGACCGGCTCGTACGGGGTGCGCGCGAGGTGCAGGCTCACCTCGAGCGGCGCCCATCGCCACAGCTCTCGTTCGAGCGCCAGGTCGAAAGGCGCGATGATCCCGATGCCCCTTTGTGCGACGGGGCCCTCTATCAGGGGGAAGCTGAGTTCCACTATGGCCCCTCTCGCGCTCAGCCGGGTAGACCTCCGAACACGATCGGATTGTTGACAATCATACGATGCGTTTCTAGTGTGTCAATGTGGAACAGGACCCGATTATCACCGTCCTGCACGGCGAGGCACTACCCGACGCGGATCACATGGCCCGGATCGCCGACCGGGCCGAAGTCCGCTACACCGATGCATCGGGGCTGGCCGAAGCGCTGCGCGGCGCGGATATCCTGTTCGTCTACGACTTCCTCACCCGCGCCGTCCCCGGCGCGTGGCACGCGGCGGACCGGCTGCGCTGGATCCATATGGGCTCCACCGGCGTCGATCCGGTCATGTTCCCCGAGGTGCGCGCCAGTGACGTCGTGGTGACCAATACGCGCGGCCTCTTCGACACCGCCATCGCCGAGTACGTGCTCGGTCAGATCCTGTCCTTCGCCAAGGATCTGCCCGGTTCGCTGCGGCTGCAACAGCACGGCACGTGGCGGCACCGGGAATCCGAGCGCATCGCGGGCACGACCGCACTGATCGTGGGCACCGGCCCCATCGGACGGGCCATCGCCCGGCTGCTGCGCGCCGCGGGCATGTCGGTGCGCGGGGTCGGACGGCGCGCCAGGGCCGATGATCCCGACTTCGGCACGGTCGGCGTCGATCTGCACGCCGAACTGCCACGAGCGGACTATGTGATCGCCATCGCACCGCTCACGCCGCAGACCCGGAACATGTTCGACGCGACGGCGTTCGCGGCGATGAAACCCCATGCGAGGTTTGTCAATGTCGGCCGTGGGGAACTTGTGGTTACCGACGATCTCGTCGCCGCGCTCGGCGACGGGACGATCGCGGGCGCGGCGCTTGACGTGGTCGATCCCGAGCCGCTGCCGAGCGCGCACCCGCTCTGGCGGATGACGAATGTCGTTGTCACCCCGCATAATTCGGGTGATTTCATCGGCTGGCGGCGCGGCATCGTCACCGCGTTCGCCGAGAATTTCGACAATTGGATCGCCGAGCGACCACTGGACAATGTCGTCGACAAGGAGCTGGGGTACGTGCCCGGCTGAAGGAGCCCATGCCATGAGCCACCCCCGGAACAACCTACCCACCGATCCGACCGCCATGACGGCGGTGGAATTGGTGTCCGCGTATGGCGCGGGCACGCTGTCGCCGGTCGAGGTCGCCGAGGCCACCCTGGAGGCCATCGCGGCGCGCGACGGCGCCATCAACGCGTTCTGCCTGGTCGACCCGGATCGTGCGCTGGTGCAGGCCAAGGACTCCGAGGCGCGCTGGCAATCCGGTCACGCCCGCGGACTGCTCGACGGCGTGCCGATCTCCATCAAGGACGTCTTCCTCACCGAGGGCTGGCCGACCCGCCGCGGGTCCGCCGCGATCGATCCGAGCGGTCCGTGGACGGTGGACAGCCCGGTCGCGGCGCGGCTGCGCGCGGACGGCATGGTCTTCCTCGGCAAGACCACGACCCCGGAGATCGCCTGGAAGGCGGTCACCGACAGCCCGCTCACCGGCATCACCCGCAATCCGGTCGATACGACGACCACCGCGGGCGGTTCCTCGGGCGGCAGCGCGGCGGCGGTCGCCGCCGGTATGGGACCGGTATCGGTCGGCACCGACGGCGGCGGCAGTATCCGCATTCCCGCCTCCTTCTGCGGCATCGTGGGCTTCAAACCCACCCACGGAAGGATTCCGCTGTTCCCCGCGAGTCCGTTCGGTCCGCTGGCGCACGCCGGACCGATGACCCGCACGGTCGAGGACGCCGCGCTGCTCATGGATATCCTCTCGCTGCCCGATCCGCGCGATCCCACCGCGCTGGCGCCGACGGTGACCACCTTCCGCGGCCAGATGTCACGCGATGTGCGCGGACTCACCGTGGCGTATTCACCGACCCTCGGTTATGCCCGGGTCGATCCCGAGGTCGCCGCACTTGTCGACGCCGCCGTACGGCGGCTCGCCGATGCCGAATTGCGGGTCACCGCGGCCGACCCCGGCTTCGAGGATCCGCGTGCGGCTTTCGAGCTACTGTGGGCGGCCGGCGCGGCGGCCATGCTGGCGAAGTTCCCGGCCGGTTCGCGTGAACTCGTCGACCCGGGCCTGCGCGCGGTATGGGAACGCGGCGAAGGCATTTCCGCGGTCGACTACCTCGACGCCCGCGATGTCGCGGCCCGGCTCGGTATCACGATGGGTGCGTTCCACGCCGCCCACGACGTGCTCATCACGCCGACCGTGCCGATCACGGCATTCGAGGCGGGACACGATGTGCCGCCGGGCAGCGATATGCGCGGATGGGCGGAATGGACGCCGTTCACCTACCCGTTCAACATGACCCAGCAGCCCGCGATCAGCCTGCCGGTGGGGACCACGGCGGCGGGTATGCCGGTCGGGCTCCAGATCGTCGGCCCCCGTCACTCCGACGATCTGGTGCTGGCGCTCGCCCGTTACGCCGAATACGTTCTGTCCGTATGACGCCCGCCGCGTCCGCCCGCGAACGAGCGGACGCGGCGAATCTCAGGCGCGGGCGAAGGCCAGCGTCTGTCCGCCGACACCGTTGCGCCACAGCGCGTTACAGGCCGCGGCGATATCGGCGAGACCGTCCTCGATGGTGGCGAACACATTGCCGGGCACCCAGCCGACGTCGCCGTTGATCAGCAAGTTGTTGCGGCCGTAGAAGATCGCGAGATCGGTCGCGCCCTGATCGTGATGCGCCGTCGATCCGGGCTCGTAACCGTATGCGGGATTGCCGATCTCCCATGGTTCGAAATCGAACAGGCAGACGTCGCCGGGTATCGGGGTCACGGTCGGGTTCTCCCGGTGCGGGGCCGCGCCGATCCGCGGAACCAACGTGTAGACCTCGTTGCGGGCGTATTTGGCGTGGAAGGCATCACCCTCCTGGGGCAGCGCGTTCCACACCGCCTCGCAGGTGCCGGGCGCTTCGGCGTCGAGCAGTCGGGCGCGGCAGCTCACCGCGGATTCGGTGAGTGTGATGGTGATGAAGCGGGCCATGATCGCGCTCCCTACAACTCGGCCAGAACGTCGGACCAGATGGCGAGGGCGTCGTCGATCTGGCTGTCGGTCACGATGAGCGGCGGAATCATCCGCACCACATTCATGTACGCGCCGCAGGTCAGCAGCAGCAGGCCCTTCGAGACCGCGAGCCGCTGCGCGGCCGCCGCCGTCTCGGTATCGGGTTCTCCCGTCGCCGTGGTGAATTCGGCTCCCGCGAGCAGACCCAGTCCGCGCACGTCACCGATGGCCTTGGATGCGTTCGCGCGCAGACCGGTCAGCAGTTGATCGCCGCGCGCCGCGGCGTTCTCGACCAGCTTCTCCGATTCGATGACCTCGAGGGTCGCCACCGCGGCGGCGCAGGCCACGGCGTTGCCGCCGTAGGTCCCGCCCTGCGAACCCGGCCACGCCCGCGACATCAGCTCCCGCGAGGCCGCGATGCCCGACAACGGGAAACCGCTGGCCAGGCCCTTCGCGATGGTGATGACATCGGGGCGGACGTCGAAGTGCTGGTGGCCGAAGAACTTTCCGGTGCGGCCGAACCCGGTCTGGATCTCGTCGACGACCAGCAGGATGCCGTGCCGGTCGGCGCGTTCGCGCAACCCCTGGAAGAAGGCGGTGTTGCCCGGGATGTAGCCGCCCTCCCCCAACATCGGCTCGACGATGAACGCCGCGGTCTCGGCGGGCGAGGTCAGGGTGGCGAACAGGTAGTCGAGTTCGCGCAGCGCGAAGTCGGTGGCCTCGGCCTCGGACCAGCCGTAGCGGAACGCGGTGGGGAACGGCGCCACGTGCACACCGGACATGAGCGGACTGAATCCGGCCGAGAAACGGGTTCCCGAGGTGGTCATCGTCGCCGCGGCCACGGTCCGGCCGTGGAATCCGCCGTGGAAGACGATCACGTTGGGGCGCGCGGTGGCCTGGCGGACCAGACGTAACGCGGCTTCGACCGCCTCGCTGCCGGAATTGGCGAAGAACAGCGCGTCGAGTCCTTCGGGCAGCACCGTGCCGAGTCGCTCGGTGAGTTCCAGCAGCGGCCGGTGCATGACGGTGGTGTACTGCCCGTGGATCAGCTTGCCGACCTGGGCCTGTGCGGCCGCCACCACGCGCGGGTGGCAGTGGCCGGTGCTTGTGACGCCGATACCGGCCGTGAAGTCGAGGTATCGATTGCCGTCGGTGCCGTAGAGGTAGCAGCCCGAGCCGTGGTCGACGGTCACCGGGGTGGCTTGTCTAAGGACTGGCGATAGTTCGGTCATGTGCTCCGCCCTCCGTGCCTGATGTGCCGTCCACGGCGGATGCCGTACGGTCATTGTCTATTGTCGGATTGTTGACAATATGCATAACATGGTCGCAGGGTTCGCAGCAATGGCCGCCTGCTGCGACAGCGACGGGAAGGACCCTTGCCGATGCGCGCCGAGACAATCTCCACCGCCGAGCGCGATGCTCTCGCCTCGGTCCCCACCGGGCTCTACATCGATGGCCGATGGGTCGAGACGTCCGCGACGATGCCCGTCCACGATCCGGCGACCGGCGCCACCCTGCTCGAGGTCGCCGACGCCTCCCCCGACGACGGACTCGCCGCGCTGGCCGCCGCCGCGCGGGCGCAGGCGGGCTGGGCCGCCACCCCGCCGCGGGAACGCGCCGATCTGCTCATGCGCGCGCACCGGACCATGCTCGACGAGACCGAGCGCTTGGCGCTGATCATGACCATGGAAATGGGCAAGCCGCTGACCGAGGCACGCGGCGAGGTCAGCTACGCCGCCGAATTCTTCCGCTGGTTCGCCGAGGAGGCGGTGCGCTCGGACGGCGGCTATCTTCCCGCCCCCGGCGGTGGCGCGCGATTCCTCGTCGCCAAGCAGCCGGTCGGTCCCAGCCTGCTCATCACACCGTGGAACTTCCCCATGGCCATGGGCACCCGCAAGATCGGCCCGGCCCTGGCGGCGGGTTGCACGTGCGTGATCAAGCCCGCCGAGCAGACACCGCTGTCGATGCTGGCGCTGGCCGACATCCTCGACCGGGTCGGCGTGCCCCCGGGCGTGGTCGACGTCGTCACCACCACCGATCCCGGCGCGGTCATGACACCGCTCATCCTCGACAGCCGTTCGCGCAAACTGTCTTTCACCGGATCGACGGCGGTCGGCAAGCATCTGCTCGAACAGTGCGCCCGCACGGTGATGCGGACCTCGATGGAACTCGGCGGCAACGCGCCGTTCATCGTGTTCGACGACGCCGACCTCGACGAGGCGGTGGAGGGCGCGCTCGCGGCGAAGATGCGCAATGTCGGGCAGGCGTGCACCGCGGCGAACCGGATCTTCGCCCAGCGCGGTATCGCCGGCGAATTCGCCGACCGGCTCGCCGCCCGCATGGCGGCGCTGCCCATGGGGCGCGGCACCGAAGCCGGTGTCGTGGTGGGGCCGCTGATCGACGCCGACGCGGTCGCCAAGGTCGAGCGGCTGGTCACGGACGCGGTCGGGCGCGGCGCGTCCGTGCGCATCGGCGGTGTCGCGGCCGACGGACCCGGCCACTTCTATCCGGCGACCGTCCTCACCGACGTCCCCGACGACGCCGAACTGTGCCACACCGAGATCTTCGGACCGGTCGCGGCGATCCTGCCCTTCGATACCGAGGCCGAGGTGATCGCGCGCGCCAACGACACCCCCTACGGGCTCGTCGGCTACGTGTTCACCGAGAACCTGCGGCGCGGCCTGCGGGTCTGCGAGGCGCTGGAGACCGGAATGGTCGGGTTGAATCAGGGTGTCGTGTCGAATCCGGCGGCGCCCTTCGGCGGGGTGAAGGAATCGGGACTCGGTCGCGAGGGCGGCCTGATCGGAATCGACGAATTCCTCGAGACGAAATACATCGGAGTACGCCTGTGAGCCAGTACCGCATCGCGACCATTCCCGGCGACGGAATCGGTGTCGACGTCACCGCCGCCGCCATCGGCGTCATCGACGCCGTGCTACCGGGAATCGAGTGGACCGAATTCGACTGGTCGTGCGAGAACTATCTGCGCACGGGCGCGATGATGCCGCCGGACGGTCCCGAGCGACTCGCCGGATTCGATGCCATCCTGCTCGGCGCGGTCGGCTTTCCCGGTGTGCCCGACCATATCTCGCTGTGGGGTCTGCTCATTCCGCTGCGGCGCGCCTTCGGCCAGTACGTCAATCTGCGTCCGGTGCGACTGCTACCGGGAACCGAATCGGCCCTGCGCGATCGCACCGCCGAGGACCTCGACATCCTGATCGTGCGCGAGAATTCCGAGGGCGAGTATTCCGAGATCGGCGGCACGCACAACCCGGGCCGCCCGGACGAATTCGTCCTCCAGGAATCGGTGTTCACCCGGACCGGCTGTGAACGCATCATCCGCTACGCGTTCGAGCGCGCCGCCGAACGCGGGGGCAGGCTGTGTTCGGCCACCAAATCCAACGGCCTCATCCATTCGATGCCTTACTGGGACAGCGTCTTCGAGCGGATCGCCGCCGACTACCCGCTGGTCGAGACCCGGAGTATGCACGTCGACGCGCTCGCGGCGGAGATCGTGCTGCATCCGTATCGGCTCGACGTGATCGTCGGATCGAATCTGTTCGGCGACATCCTCTCCGATCTCGCCGCCGCGGTCACCGGCGGACTCGGCCTTGCTCCCTCCGGCAATATCAACCCCGACCGCAGTGCCCCCTCCATGTTCGAGGCGGTCCACGGCAGCGCCCCCGATATCGCCGGCCTCGGCATCGCCAACCCGGTCGCGCAGATACTTGCGGGTGCGATGATGCTCGAACACCTCGGCGAACACGACGCCGCCGCCGCGATCGACCGCGCCGTCTGCGACATCCTCGCCGAAGGCGCCCATCGCACCCCCGACCTCGGCGGTACCGCAACCACCGACCGGCTCGGCCGCGCCATCGCCGACCGCGCCGCCACCCTGGTGACCGCCGGAAACGTCAGCTGAACCGTGCACGCGGAGCACGTCGTCGTCCGCCGCCCGGGCCGGGCTGCAATGATGTCCGGTATGAGCTCTCCCGACGAGCCGAAGACGCCGCGCGTGACGGCCGAGGAGTTCGCCGAGGGGGCGACAGCCGAATTCGGTGATATCGAGATCGTGGACGGGCGTGTCATCCGGCTGACGGCCCAGAGCCCGACTCACAGTCGTGTGGTACGGAGATTGGCCGGGTTACTAGAGTCGGCGCGTCGTAGCGGGGGGCCTTGCCTGGTGGTCGATTCCGATGTGGCCGCACGGTTCGCCGACACGGATTCCCCAATGCCGAACCGCAGGTTGAATATTCGCTATCCGGATATCTGGATCCGTGATTGCGAACCATACGACGTGAACAGGGTTCGTGACCACATTCTGCTGGTGGTCGAGGTGACATCCGAATCGACCATAGACGTCGATATCACCGACAAGCGGATTCAGTACGCGGCCGCGGAGATCCCGCGGTATCTGATCGTTCGGCTGGATCAGAAAGAAGAACGCATCGAGGAGATCGAGGACTACCGCTTGGACTGGTCGGGCCGTCGCTATCTGGTGCACACGGTTCATCGACGGGTGCTGCTGCTCGATGATCCGGTCGAGGCGACGATACCGTTCGACGTCCTTGAACAGCCGTAGCATTCTCGGCGGTACCGCCACCACCGACCGGCTCGGCCGCGCCATCGCCGACCGCGCCGCCACCCTGGTGACCGCCCGAACACGGCGGTCCGTGTGCTCGCGGCGCGGAATTCTCGGAGAGTTCGAGGCGACGTGTGGCGAATAAGACGTGGTGAGAGCTCCGGTTGCCTAGGCTTTGGGGGCCGGTCCTGTTCGTCCGGGGGTCGGTACCCGTCGAGTTTCGAGAGGAGCCGCGTTATGCCGCAGAAGAGCTCGTACGAACCGGGGGTCCCGTGTTGGGTCGATCTGGGGACGACCGATATGGAGGCCGCGAAGGGCTTCTATGGTGATCTGTTCGGGTGGCAGGCCCAGACCTCGCCCGATCCGCAGTACGGCGGCTACACCATGTTCACGGATGCCGAGGGTCACGAGGTGGCCGCGGCCATGCCGACGATGGACCCGGGGCAGCCACCCGCGTGGACGACATATGTGACTGTCTCCGACGCCGACGCCGCGGCCAAGAATGTGCAGGTCGCGGGCGGACAGCTGCTGGTGGAGCCGATGGACATCCCAGGACAGGGTCGCATGGCGATCTTCGCCGATCCGATGGGCGCGGTGGCGGGCATCTGGCAGCCGCGCGGATTCCCGGGCGCGGGATTGGTCAACGAACCGAATACCTACTGCTGGAGCGAACTCGCCTGCCGGGATATCGATGCCGCCGAGACGTTCTATCGCGAGGTGTTCGGCTGGGACGGCACGACCAGTGAGTTCGGTGACAGCACCTACACCGAGTGGAAGGTCGACGGCCGCTCGATCGCGGGCATGGTCGAGATGAACGACCAGTGGCCCGCCGAGGTGCCGCCGCACTGGATGGTCTATTTCGCGGTTGACGACTGCGACGCGTCCGCGCGCCGGACCGCGCAACTGGGCGGCTCGGTCTCGGTCCCGCCGACCGACATTCCGATCGGCCGGTTCGCGGTGCTCGCCGACCCGCAGGGCGCGCACTTCTCGATCATTCGCCTCAACGCCTGAATCAGGGCATCGATGACGATGGGCCGGTCGCCGTGGCGACCGGCCCATCCTCGTCAGCCCTCGGCTCGGCCACGACAGCGCCTCCACCAGCACAGGGAACGCCCCCGAGCCGCGAAGTAGCGTGCACTCACCTGTCCAGCGGATATGGACAGGCACCCTTTACAGACGTATTGACACCTGTAATATCCGACAGGCCGGGTCGGCCATCGACCCGAGCCGATTGCGACAGGGAGCCGAACGTCGACCGATGAGGACCGTGATCACTTCGTGCTTTCCCGCCCGCAACTCCTCCGCCGCCCGGAGGTTCTGAACGCTTCGAACGACGTGCTCATTCGGCACGCAGGCAATCGCACCGAGGGAAAGGGCTCCGATGCTCGCCACAGTCATCACGTCAGGCAGGAGTCGGCGCCGATGAGTAACGAATTGCTGCGGCAACCGGTCCACACCGGTCACCTGACCGCGGCCGCGCTCGAACGCAACAAGGACAAGCCGGTGCTGTTCCTCGGCGACACCACCATGACCGGTGGTGAACTCGCCCAGCGCATCAGCCAGTATGTCCAGGCACTCGAAGCGCTGGGAGCCGGAACCGGGGCCGCGATCGGGCTGCTGGCGTTGAACCGGCCCGAAGTGCTGATGACCATCGGCGCCGGCAGCACCCGAGGCTACCGGCGAACGGCGCTGCATCCCATGGGGTCACTGGACGACCACGCCTACGTGCTCGCCGACGCCGGCGTCACCTCGTTGATCATCGACCCGAATCCCGCGTTCGCCGAGCGCGCGCTGGCGCTGGTCGAGCGGGTCGAGTCGCTCACCCAGGTTCTCACGATAGGACCGGTTCCGGCGATTCTCGCCGATGTCGCGGTCGATCTCGCGGCCGCCGCGCAGAGCTACGAACCCCGCCCGCTGACGGTCACGGAGCTCCCGGCCGACCACATCGGCGGACTGTCCTATACCGGCGGCACCACCGGACGCCCCAAGGGCGTCATGGCGACCGTGGGATCGATCACCGCGATGACGACGATCCAACTGGCGGAATGGGAATGGCCGTCCAATCCGCGATTCCTCATGTGCACCCCGCTCTCGCACGCGGGCGCGGCCTTCTTCACCCCGACCGTCGTCAAGGGCGGCGAGATGATCGTGCTGGCGAAGTTCGATCCGGCCGAGGTGCTGCGCACGATCGAGGAAAAACGCATCACCGCAACAATGTTGGTGCCCTCGATGCTGTACGCCCTGTTGGATCACCCGGATTCGCACACCCGCGACCTGAGTTCGCTCGACACCGTCTACTACGGCGCCTCCGCCATGAACCCCGTCCGGTTGGCCGAGGCCATCCGGCGATTCGGCCCGATATTCGCCCAGTACTACGGCCAGTCCGAGGCGCCGATGGCGATCACATATCTCGCCAAGGGTGACCACGACGAGAAGCGGTTGACCTCCTGCGGCCGCCCGACCCTGCTCGCCCGCACCGCACTGCTGGACGAGAACGGCAAGCAGGTGCCGCGCGGCGAGATCGGCGAGATCTGCGTGAGCGGCCCGCTGGTGTCCGGCGGCTACTGGGGTCTGCCCGAACAGACCGCCGACACCTTCCGCGACGGTTGGCTGCACACCGGCGACCTCGCACGCGAGGACGAGGACGGTTTCTGGTTCATCGTGGACCGCACCAAGGACATGATCGTGACCGGCGGCTTCAATGTGTTTCCCCGTGAGGTCGAGGACGTCATCGCCGAACATCCCTCGGTCTCGCAGGTATGCGTCATCGGCACTCCTGACCCGAAGTGGGGTGAGGCGGTCACCGCAGTGGTGGTGCTGCGCGCCGACGCCGCCCGCGACGAGGCCGCGGTCGCCACCCTGACCGCCGAGATCCAGGCCACGGTGAAGGACCGCAAGGGTTCGATCCAGTCGCCCAAGCGTGTCGAGATCGTCGACTCGGTCCCGGTCACGGCTCTTGGCAAACCGGACAAGAAGTCCATCCGGGCGCGCTTCTGGGAAGGCACGGACCGGGCGATCGGCTGACTCCGCGGCCCGCCGGGCGGTTCGCCACGAACTTGTCGAGTTCGCGGCGAATCGCCCGGCGGGGTCGATCCCACCGAGTGCCCGCCTGTTTCACCAACCAGAACGGTTCCGGCGCAATGGCGTACCGTAGCCGGCCCACGTCGCGGATCTGCCTGGTTGGCGTGGCGCCAGCGCCGCCGGATGCGCCGCGCCGATCGAATTCACCTTCGGATAGGCGTTCCGTCCATGGATGCCACCGGATTCGACGTCAGGTCGCCGAGTGCGGCGTCGTGGTCCAGTCCATCGCGGCGGCACGGGATCTGCTCGGGCCGTGTCCCGGTGGCGTCGAACGGCGCCGAGAGTTAGCGTCGTGGGAAGCCATCGAGACGACCCCGACTTCGGTGCGCGCCGCTATCGTCGATGTGTCCGTAATTTCGCGTTGGGGCCGCGATGCCCGCACCGCACGAGCTCCGCCCGCACCCGCCGGTCGCGCGCACCGACCGGTTCCGTCGCCGACACCACCGTCGTTCACCCCGAAGGCAGTTCGATGACACTCAGCACCGGCGCGAAGCGATCCGATATCGTCGCACTCTCCGATCGAGCGGAGACTTCCCTCTGTCCGTTGCGCCCGCTGGAGCGGGACCTGTGGTTGACACCCCTCGCGGACGGCGTGCGCACCGCGCTGGGCCTCACGGGCGCCGCCGCCCACATCCTGCTCGAGTCGCCCGTCGCGACAGCCGTATTCGGGGTCGCGGTCACGGATCTGAAGGTTCTCGGCATCTCACTGCCGCGGCCCAATCCGCTGCGGCTGTTGGATCCGCGGCCCGGGGTGCGCCAGGTTCGGGTGGGCACACTGTCCGCCGCGCTGCCCGAACTCGCGCGACGGCTCTGCGAGCGCGTCGACACCGACCTCGCCGAGCTGCCGCAGCTGCCGGAGCTCTCCGACGCGGCGCTCGTCACCGTGCTCGACAAGGCCAGGACAACCCTGGCCGCACTACACGGCTACCAGGCACTGACCGGAATGTTCAGCGGCAACGGTGAATCCGCGCCGACGGCGGCGGCGATGGCGCTCGACGCCCTCGGGCACGCGCACCTGCGAGGACTCCCGCCGGAGCGCGTCGTGGCGGAACTACCGGTAGTTCTCGCCTTGGCCGCGCCGCGTATCAGCGCGGCACTCGTACCGCCCACCGTCGAACCGTCGACGGCCGAGGATGTCGAATACGGCTCCGCGCTGGGCGAACTCGCTCTCGCCCGCGACACCCTGCGGCCGCGAGTGCGCCGGGTGCAGGAACTCGGGGGTTGCGCCGCGTGGGAGATCGGAAGCCGGATGAGCGCGGCGGGACTCCTGGACGAACCCGACGATGTGGCGCTGCTGCGGTTCGGAGAACTGCGCCGCATACTCGATCTCAGCGGCGCGGCAGCCGGTCCAGCCGGCGAAATACTTCCGCGTGGAGTGATCACGGTGCCCGGCGCTGGATGCCCGCCGTCCCCTGTAATGATCGAGACGGATCAGGGGCCGGTCGCGTAGAATTCGCGCGGTGACGGCCCTGTCAGGGATGAGAAGTCGGGTTGGTGGCCGTCGGCGTCGGCCGGAGGGGCGCTGCGCGAGCTGATCTCGGGCAAGTACGGAGTGGTCGGGCGTGGGTGATCAGAAGTCTGCCGCGGACGAGCAGAAGCAGAGGCTGGATATCCTGCTGCGTGACTACGACCTGATGCGGGGAGACGAACGGAACCAGACCGCAATATATTTCACCACCTTCAGCATCGCGATCGCCATGCTCGTTCTGCTGGCCGGTCTCCTTTACAAGGTCCTGGATGGTTCCGGTAAGCATCTGCCCGACTTCGTCCTGATCGGTGCGCCGCTCATTCCGCTGTGCTTGTTCGTCCATCTGTTGACCGTCGCGCCGGCGGCCGTGGCGAGGGCCTTCTACGGGCGATTGCTGGAGCGCCGGATCCAGGACCTGGTGGATGTGCGTGGCGCGCATACGGGCCTGCGGTTCCCATCGTTCATGGAACTGAACGTGACCTATAGCAAGTTCACGCGGGTCACCCCCTACCGGACCATCCTCGGCCTGCTCGCGAGCATCATTCTCGTTGTCTTCCTCGGCATCACCGCGGCGCTGATCTCCAACACCGTGCACTGGGTGTCGCGGCTGGTCGCCATACCGTTCTACGCGATCACGACCTGGCTCGTCGTCTCGACGTGGGTGGGCCTGAACAGGCGTGGCCGAGCATTTTTCGCAACAGCGCTGGAGAATTATCACGAGGACCGCTCCGATTCACTGCTGCCGAACTCGAAAGGTGTGAATCACTCGTCGCGTAAATTCATTCTCTACCTTCTGGTGCCGCGTCCCGCCGATCTGTCCAAGGCACTGTTTTTTCCCGCCGGTGTCGGGATAGGCAGTCTGCTCGCCTGGCATGTGTTCCCTCTCGATCTCCGATTCTGGGTCATGTGGCTGACGCTGGAGTTCCTGCTGTATTCCGCGCGTTACCAGCTCAACGACATTCGCGGTGTGAGTGAGGATGGCAAGGCTCCGGAGAAGCAGGCGAGAAACCGTCCGCAGATGACGCCGGCGGAAATGAAGATTTCGGCGGCCGTGTTGGTCCTGCGAATCTATGCCGCCTTCCTCGTCGCCATTGCCCCGCTCGGACTTGGATGGAACCTCGTGTGGGCCCTTCTCGGTGTGGCGGTATCGGCGATCGTGTACGAGGTGGCCCGATCGTATGAGCGGGCATGGTATGCGCGAACCAGCGCCGACCGAACCGAGGGTCGCGAGTTGGTGGTGCCGAGATCGCAGCGTGGGGTGGGGGCATTCGTACTCGTATGGGTCGGCATCGGATACCCGGTCCGTACGGCACTCGGTCTCTTCTTCGTGGCCACCGATATCCGGCCCGCGCAGGTTGTGACCGGCATACTCGTCTTCACGTTCTTCTTCGGTCTGCTGTTCGTGACCATGACCTGGGCGTTGGAGTCGGTCAGCTATCTGGTGGAACTGCCCGGCACAGACGATCGGCCCAGGCTCAACTGGGCGATCGTGGAGAAGCCGCACCTCGTACGTCTGTTCGGATCCTTCCGATGGAATAGGTTGCCGCCCATCGGAACCGATGATCCAGTCGCCGAAGAGCCGCCCGGTTCGCATCTCCCGGCGTTCCGGCGGCTGTACGCGGACGGATCAGCGAGGCGGCGCACCGCGTCGCTTCTCGCGCCGTGGAATATGGCGCTGGCCGGCTGCGCCGTCGGTGTGGGGATCATCCTCGCCGCACCGGCGGCGAGGCTCGATTCGGTAGCGCTCTGGGTAACGATCGGCCTGCTGGCAGGGGCCGTGGTCGTCATCTCGGTACGACGGTTCGATCGGATCTGCGCTGTCATGGCGGCGTTGCTGATTCTGTCCTTGGCTGTCGCCGTTGGCAGTTCGTACGCATTCGACAGCAGGCTCGGAATGGCCACCGAAGCAGATATCGGGGTCTGCTCCGTGGCGGCCACCGGTTGGGCGTTCGCGATCGGGTTCACCGTCCTGTTCGGATTCAACACATACCACGAAGTACTACAGATGGTTCCGAAGTTGCTGAGCGGACTCAGGATCGTCGCGAAGAGGACGTTGTCAGGGATCTTCGGCAAGCATTTCGTCGATTCGACGAGATGGTTCGACAAGTCCGTTGGTTAGCGGCAGAGCTTCCCGAACCGCACGTACTGCTGTCAGCGCGGCCGAGCGCGCATCGGGTGCCTGGATGCACGATACCGCTGAACAATGTCCGTTACAGAGTCATCGCCGGTCCGGTTGTCGTACAGGACAACAAGTCGCAAATGGTTGCGTGCCATCGAATAGGGCGAGCGAAGGTGTTGCCGGCAAGGGCGGACCGACCTGAACGCCTTGCCGGGTAACGCCGGAAACGACCGGCGGGCTCCGGCCCGCCGGTCTTCTCCGTGCCTATTGCGTGGTCACCGGGTGACCAGCGAGCGCAGGGCGACGATCGAGTCGCGGCGCTCGTAGGCGATCCAGGCGAAGATCCCGGACAGCACAAGCGGGAAGGGTGCGTAGGACGGCATGTCCGTCAGGAAGAGGTTGGTGGCCGCGGCCAGCAGGGTGAGGATGGACAGGCCGACCGCGGCAAGTCCGCTCAGGCGCCGCACGACCAGGCCGATGCCGCCCGCGATCTCGCAGATGCCCACGAAGTACATGAACCAGATCGAGCCGAGACCGGCCTCACGCATCGCCGCCAAATTCTCCTCAGGAACCATGTCGAGCACTTTCGGCAGGCCCGAGGCGATGATGAAGAAGAGGGCGAGGAAGATCTGGAGTCCCCACAGGACGCGGTTGCGGATTTTGCCGGGGTGGACGGTGGCGATGGTCGCGGCGGCGATGGTGGTCATTGTTCGTTCCTTCAGGGTCGGTTGCGCTGTTCGGTAGCGCGTTCACCTGATAGGACGGCGGCACTCGCGAGGATTCATCGGTCGCGGCGAGAATTGTTCCGCCGCACCTTCAGCGCACGTCGGGCCTCCGACGACGACAGTTCGGGTGGCCAGTTCCGGCCGTAAACGACGGGCACAGCGGATAGGCGCGGCGACGGTGGCGCATATGGGAACCGCGCCGAAAACCAAGCCCATTGCCGACCAGGCATTTTCGCCCGGCGCTGCGGTGCACCGACGGTGCGCCCGGCTGCACGGCCCCTTGCCTCACACTGGGCATCAGCGCATGATGTCAGACGACTCAACACTGGCACCGTGGGGTGCCACACTTCTCACCCGAGGAAGTTCACCATGCGTACACGTACCACCCGAGCACTCGCCGCCTCCGCTATCGTTCTCGCCATCGGCGCCGTCGCCGCGCCCAGCGCGTCGGCCGCTCCCGCTACCTCCGCGCCCACCGCTTCCACCATCGGCTCGGTCGCGGTATGCGTGAACATCCCGGTCGGGGCGATCAGCTTCAGCATCTGCCTCTGACACGGGGCGATCGAGCGCCGGGTCCGTCCGCGGTGACGGTACGGTCGGCCGGGGCGGTCGCCTCAACGGCGGCCGACGACCGGAACCGTCTCCGCGGTCGGGCCGACGGTGAACACGTCGTCCCAGCGCGCGGTCAGCCGCTGCTTCGCCACATCGGGCGGCACGACATCCAACCCGCCGTGCTCGTCCGCTATCAGCAGATCCAGATCACGCAGTGTGCGCACTCCGCCGCCGACCTCGAAATCGAAGGTCGTCGCCCATCGACGCCGGAAGCACTCCTCCACCCGCCGATCGAGCGCCGCGGCCGTCAGTGGCCCTCGCGCGGTGTGCAGAAAGTAGTAGGCCAGGATCGTCTCCTTGACCTCGGATTCCTCGGCGGCTCCCAGTAGCTGGAGGAACACACCCGCGTCGTTGTCGAGGTTGCGGAAGTAGAGGTGTTCCGAGAGCGTCTTCATCAGTTCGATCTTGCGGTTCTTGAATTTCGAGAACTGCCGTACCAGGTAGCCGCCGAGTGCCGCCATTCCCGCGCCGAGCGTCACCAGCGCCGTCTGGTCCAGGCGCACCGATTCCTCGCGCAATCCGATCCAGAAGGCCAGCAGGAGCACCATCAGGCCCAGCGAGGCAATCAGCTTCGTGACGAGCACGATGAGCCCGGAGATCACCGCGGGCACCCCGATCATCAGCTTGTCCAGCGGTCGCATCCGCACCCGGACGTTCGGGTACAGCATCTCGAGATCGTTCTTCGGCACATTCTGGAACAGCTTCAGCAATACCCCGCCACCGGGCCGCTCGGCGTCGCCCCGCGCCCGCTCGGCGAAGGCGATGTACACCAGAACCTTGGAATAGCTGGTGAATTCGATGGTGCGCCGCCGGAGACCATAGAGCCACTTCACCTTCTCGGTACGCCGGGTGACCCCGCGCCGGAAGAACATGACGGTCTCGATATCGTCGTCGTCGACCTCGAGGCGCACCTTCACCAGGGAGTGTTCGGCGAAGGCGCGTTCGATCTCGGCGGCCTCGATGCGGGTGAAGTCGGCGGCCTCGGCGAGTTCGATCAATTCACGCTCCACGATCGCGCGCGCCGCCGCCCGCCCCTCGGCGGTGGGGGTGCCGATCGTGCGCACGTCCTCAGCGGGGTCTACGAGGTGGTACGCGTCGAGCACGGCGTCGCCGCGAGCATGGAATCCGTGGTGCACCAAGGCCGCCAGCAGCCGCGCGAACTCCAGGAACGCCGCGCGCTCCCCCTCCGGCAACTCGGCCGCGCACAGCGCTGTGACCGCGTTCTTGCGGAACGGCAGAAAGTGTTCGGCGTCCATCAGGCAACTCCTCTCGGCGGGCACACCCGTCGGCCCTCACCCTAGAGGCAGCGTTCGTTTCGCCGGAGTCGGGTTCCGGTCGGGATCGCGAAATATCCTCCCGGACAGTGTCGCCGGTCCGCGACTGGGTCCGTAGTCGGCCCGAATTTCGCCGCCGAACCGCCGGGCTATTGCCGGAACGAGGCCGGTTCGTTCACCGGACCGGGGCCGGTCGCGGTGGAGGGGTTGGAAGTACCGGCAGCCGAGTTGCGCAAGCTGCGATGGTCGGGGCCGATATCACTTCCGGTGGGCGACGACGTCGGCGATTCGCTCGCGGGCCGCCTGGGCCTCGTGATGTTCGTTGGCGTAGAGCAGACCGTAGGTGAAACCGTTCTCCCGCGGCTCGGTGCCCGCGACAGTCGCCATGCGCCAGAGGAATTCCGCCGACACCATGCCGTCGTTGTAATCGCCCAGCACGTTCTGCACCTTCTTGTAGTAGGCGACGTTCGCTCGGGCGCGACGGCGTTTGCGCGCCGGTCCGTGCAGTTCGGCGGCGTATCGGGCGCGTTTCGCCGCCTTGCGGGCGCGGTGCAGGGATTCCGCGCTTTTCGTGCGAAGGGCTGTCGCGAGACGCTTGTCCGCCTTCTTCGCCGCACGGGTCGCGCTGTCGACCAGGTCGTGACCGCCGATCGGGCGCGCGAACGGCGGCGCGGAAATCCAGTCGCGCAGAATTGTCAGCAAATGCGAGTAGCGGGCCGTGTTCATCGCCTCGGCGAGTTCCGTCCTGCGCCGGACCTGTCTGCCGAGCAATTCGGCCTCGATACGTCCGGCGACGGGTCCGAGAACCAGTTCCGGCGGAAGGTCGGCGATCTTGTCCGCGAGCCGTCGGCGCTGCACCTCGCAGTCGCGGACCTCACCGAGCACGCACGCGTACCACTTCAGTTCCCGTTCGACCTCCTCGATGACCGCGGCGTCGAACAATGCGCCGAAGACGCGCAGTGTGCTGCGGAGACGGCGGGAGGCGACACGTGTGTCGTGAATGGGGTCGAGGCCGCGGCGCAGTTCGATATCACCGGTGAAGATCTGATCGATTTGCGCGCGGATGTAGTCGTAGACAGCCTGCTCGGCCGATGAATCGCCGCCCGACCGGCGCGAAGGCGGGGACAGCACGCGTGAGAGCTTGGACGGGTAGGCCGAGCGGCGCGCGCCGGCCGCGACGAATGCCGCGGCCAACGGCTCGGGCAGGGATTCGCTCGCCCGACCGAGTTCGACTTCCACCTCGCGCCACACCACGGTGAAGACCGAGGCGTCGACGCGACGGGCCTGTACCCTGTCGTCGTCCACCTCGACGACGCGTTCGCCGTCCGCGTCGAGGACGAGATGGCGCTCCCGCACGGTGCGGATGACCGCCCGCGCGTCCAGTTCCTTGCCGAGTGCGATGCCCGCGACCAACTCGGCGAGCTCAGCGGGCAGTTTCTCCGTCAGCGGTGCGCTCAACTCCAAGCGGCCCCGGCTCTGCGGGATCTTCAGCTGCCAGCCGGACTCGTCGGCGCCTTCGCGACGGCGCAATGTCACGTTCTGCGCGAGCAGATCCAGGTCGACGGTGTCGTAATACGTGGTCGTCAATTCGACCGTTCGCCTCTCGACGCGACCGTTCGGGACTGCGTCCTCGAGTGTCGGGAGGTGGAAAGCCGAATCGACCTCCCATTTGCTCTCCCGTTCCAGTAGGTCCTCCATCGATACAACGTATCCCGGGCGTCACCGGTCAAACAGCCGACCGCGAATATCGTCCCAGAATTCGATCTGCGCCCCACAAGCCACATCAAGAGCGTCCTTCACAATTTCGAGCAACATACTGGTTAACCTGACTCGGATTTCTGTCCAGTACTACTGTCAAGTGCTACAACTATTGAGTAGGCGCCGCCGATCGCCGATCGAGCGACATCACGGCATCGAACCGAAACGGCGGCATCGTCGTGTGGGAGGTTGAAGCACCAGCCCCCGCGCGGGCGCCGCGCCGCAATCCCGGCCGTCACCACTCGACAGCAATCGTGTAGCTGCCGCGAGGTGGGTCGGCCGTCATCACGGGGAGAACACCAGTCATGACCGTGAAACCGCACCTGACCGCGTCACCATCGCGCTCGCTGTCGTCCTCCGATTGCTGCGCTGAACGTCGCCGAGGCGGCCTCCACTCCCGCACCACCGGTGATTCGGCCGATCGCGATATCGTCGTGAAGGTCGTTGCCGCGCACAAGGATCCGGGCGAGGTACGGGCGGGCGAACTGGCCGAGGGCACACCGGTCACCGTCGATGTCGGCGACGACGCCCGCAAGGTCGTCTCCGTCATGGCCCAACACCAGATCCGCCGCGTCCTGGTCCTCGAGGATCAGCGACTCGTCGGGATGATCGCCCAAGCCGATATCGCCGTCGAACTCGACAACGAGCAAACCGGCGGGACGGTCGAGGCGGTCTCCCTGGACTTCTGAGACCAGTTCGCCGAGCGTTCTCGGGCGGCCGGGCTGTCGATTCGGATACCGCTGTCTATGGTGGTGGACGAATCGGAGAGAGGGCAGTCATGGAGTTGGTCAAGGGTGCGAACGCACCGATCACGGCACGCGAGGTCCGGGTGGCGGTGGCCGCGGCGACACCCGTCGATATCGCCGCGCTGCTGCTGACCGTCGCCGGGAAGGTTCGTTCCGACAGCGACTTCGTCTTCTACAACCAACCCGTCGCGCCCGGTGTGGAAGTGCGGCCGCCGGACGCCATCGGCATCGTCCCGGAGGCGGTGCCCGCCGATATCGACAAGATCGTGGTCACCGCGAGCCTCGACGGATCGGGTCCGGCCGACTGGGGGCAGGCCGGTCCGCTGCGCATCACGGCGACCGACGGCGCGACCGGCGCCGTCCTCGCCACCTTCGCCCCGACCGGACTCGGCACGGAGACCGCGCTCATCGCCTGCGAACTGTATCGGCGCCAGGGCGCATGGAAGATCCGCGCGGTCGGCCAGGGGTACGCCAACGGATTGGCGGGCATCGCGACCGATTTCGGGATCACCGTCGACGACGAACCCGACACGGCGCCACCGACTCCGCCCGCGCCGGTGGTGTCCCAGCCCGCCGCCGCCGAATTCGGTCCGAAGGAGCAGGCCGCCCCGCCGCGCTTCGGACAGCCGACGATCAGTCTGGACAAGGGCCGGGTCTCGCTGCGCAAGAACGAGACCGTCTCGCTCACCAAGCAGGGCGCCCCGCCGCTGACTCGGGTCCGCATGGGGCTCGGGTGGGATCCGGCCGATCACGGCCGCAATGTCGACCTCGACGCCTCGGTCATCGCCTACGACGGCCAGGGCAAGAAACTGGTCAATGTCTGGTTCATGAAACGGGAGGCATTCGACGGCGTCATCCGCCACTCCGGCGACAACCTCACCGGGCACGGCGAGGGCGACGACGAGGTGATCACCGTCGACCTCACCGCGCTCCCGCCGGAGGTCTACGCGCTCGTCTTCACCGTGAATTCGTTCGCCGGGCACAAATTCGACCAGGTCGGCCGCGCGCACTGCCGCTTGGTGGACGACCACACGGGCGAGGAACTCGTCCGGTTCGAACTGTCCAAGGGCGAGTCGACCACCGGTGTGTTCATGTGCATGCTCGCCCGCGGGCACCACGGCTGGAATATGACGGCGCTGGGCGAATATTCGAAGGGTGCGACCGTGCGCAAGATGGTCGATCCCGGAAAGCGATTCGTGCTGTCGACGGTGCAGTGACGGGCTGCCGCATATGCCGACCCGGGACAGGTGGCTATCGCGTGGCGTTCTGCGGTATCGGGCGGGTTCGAGTGTGACCGACCACGAGTCTGCGTAGTCCGGCGGTCTGATCGGAATAGGCGCGAATCGCGATGACCGCGACGAATTCGCGATCGCCCGCGCGCCGGTGCAGATGACGCCAGTGGTGGGCGAAGTACCAGCCGGCGCCCGCCGCACCCCGCGGACCGAGTCCAACGCAGTGGAACCAGTAGCGATCCGGATGCAGGAAGGGACTCGGCCGCAGCCGGGTGATGGCGCCGATGTGGTGTCGGCCGCCGGAATCGAAATGCGTGCCGTCGCGCAATTCCAAGTGGTCGAGACCGTCCGCCGGATCGTTGGCCCGGACCGCGAACAGCGGGTGTTCGATAACGTGCAGACAGCGTTGAACGCCGTATAGTCCGAATCCGACGTGCGCTCGGTCGCCGCGGGCGGCGGCCTCGCGGTCGGCGCAGAATTCGGTTCGAATGCCGGTGTGCCGTTGGAGCAGGGCGGAGACGTACAGCAGTCCGCGCATATCGCCCTCCGGAACCACGGGGATATCGGATTGCGACGGGTACACCAGTGTCACGCCGCGGGTGACCATATCGCCGCCGAGAAAGGTCTCGAGCTCCCCGTCCACCGGCGGATTCGGTTCGGGCGCCGGGTGGCCCGCCGGTGCGGACTCCACCATCTGGAACAGCCCCTCCACCGTCCAGCCCGGGAACATCCGCCGCAGCACCCGGCGGTGACAGTCACGCGGCAGACCGACCATTCGGCCCGACAACCACTGGTAGTACTGCGCTTTCGCCGGCCCGTATCCGGGCGGCACGGGCGGGTCGAGTTGTCCCGCGCACCGATCGTAGGCAGCCAGGAAATTGCCGTACGTATCCAGATTCCGTTCGGCCAGTAGAGCTTTCAATACCGTCGGCACCGAATCCCCCTTTACGCCCGGCCGACTGCCGTTCCGTCCGGACCGGCGGCAAGCCACCGGCCCGGGAGTATCCGATCTCAGCTGTAGGTGTAGGCCGCGCTCGTCCCCGCGCCGCCGGAACCCGTGACACTCACCTGCACAGTCCCCGTCCCCGGCGGTGCGATGGCCGTGATCTGGGTAGCCGAATCGATCACGAACGATGTCGCGGTGTCGCCGAATCGCACGGTGAGCGGACCGGTGAAGTCGGTGCCTGTGATCGTGACGGTCGTGCCACCCGCCTCGGGCCCGGAGGCCGGGGCGACGGCGGTGACATTCGGGACCACCACGTACACATACGGAACCGCGTTGCTGACTCCGCCCGGTGCGGTGACGGTGATAGTAACGATACCCGTTCCGGCAGGCGCCACGGCGGTGATCTGGGTATCGGAGTCGACAATGAACGAGGTCGCCGCCGTCGTCCCGAACTGGACCGCGGTGACATCGCTCAGGCCCGAACCCGTGAGCACGACGGAAGTTCCACCCACGGTCGGGCCTTGGTTCGGTGTGGCGCTCTCGAGTGCAGGAACCGCGAGGTAGGTGTAGGCGACACCATCGCTGACCCCCTCCTCGGTCGTGACGGTCACCTGAACGTCGCCGACCTCGCCGCCCGGTGCGATTGCGGTGATCTGCGTCGCCGAGTCGAGGGTGAAAGTGGTTGCGGTGGCGCCGAAGCGAACCGTCGTGAAGCCGGTGAAACCGGTACCCGTGATGGTGACACTCGTGCCGCCGGTGGCCGGACCCGATGTCGGCGCCAGTGAGGTGATGGTGGGCAAGGCGATGCCTCCTGAATAGGATGACGATGGGTTCCCCGAACCGGGGCGGTAGAGCGTTCGAGCGGCCCCGGTACTTCCATTAACGGCCGCGAACGACGGCCGGTGCAATGCATCCTCGATCCGGTTATGTCCGTTTTCGGATTCGCGTCACGGGGAGCCGGGCGTCCGGTTTTTCCAGGTACGTCAACAGCGTCGGCCGTTGCCGCAGTGACGGTTTCACGCACGCGCGGTAGGCAGCGGGCCACGCCGGACGTTCGCCCGGCCGCGCGGGGAGGCAGTCAGCGTCGGCGTGCGAGGAGTTCCGCGGCGCCGCGGCACAATTCGGTGACGACCTCACCGGCCGGCGATACGGCGGTGAGCCGACCGACGCCCTGTCCGGCATCGATCGGCGCGGTGCGGAAATCGTTCGCCGCGGCCGCGGCGGCCAACTCTTGTCGTGCGGTCGGGTCGTCGCGCAGACCCTCCTCGTTGCCCACCCAGCGGGCCGTGAAGTCGTTGCGCAGGACCCGGGAGGGGAATCGGGTCGGCCACGGCAGGCCCATCGCCACGTCGAATGCCGTGGTGAGGACCGTTTCGGTGCCGTCGGCGGCGATCATGGCCGCTCGGGCGGAATCGGGCAGCAGGGATTCGGCGCACGCGGCCAGGCAGGTTCCCAGCCAGGCGCCGCTCGCACCGGCCGCGAGAACCGCGGCCAGCCCCGACGGGGCGCCGATTCCGCCCGCGGCGAGAACCGGTATCGACACCGCGTCCAGGACCGCCTCGAGCAGCGGCAGCGTCGACAGACCCGCGACGCCGTGACCGCCGCCCTCGGTGCCGCGCGCCACCACGAGGTCGATGCCCGCCCCTTCGGCTCGGCGCGCCTCGTCGGCGGAGTAGATCTGGGTGACCGCGCGGATTCCGGCGTCGTGGACCCGGGCCACCCAGGCGAAGTCGCTGCCGAAGCCGACGGCGACGAGAGTCGGCGACGCGGCGATGGCGACCTCGAGAAGTTCCGGCTCGCGCGCCATCACCTCGACCATGCCGATACCGAACGGTCCCGATCCCGCCGCGACGTAACGGAGTTCGCGGCGCAGCGCCGCCGCCGACCCAGCGCTGCCCATACCGATCATGCCGAGTCCGCCCGCCGCGGTGACCGCGGCGGCGAGCCGCCCGCCCGCCACACCGCCCATCGGCGCGTTCACCACAGGTAGTCGCAGACCCCATTCCCGGGACCACGCGGTGATCGGCGCCCCATTCCCACCCTGCTCGCTCGTTGACATGTCTCCATGACACCAGAACGTTCGGCCCGCATCACACCGCGCGCAACCGCGCCCTGGCCGATCGGCGCGGACCGGCTCGTCTGCCCCGCCCGGTGCGTCGGTTACCGGTGCGCGGACAGGCCGAGGGCGTGTTCGGCGAGATAGTTGAGCGCGAACTCGTTGCTGACCGGGCCCGAGCGCGACAATCGGGCGTCGAGATAGTGGTCGAGCCAACCGTTTCGCTCGTCCCAGGCGTCCGCGCCGAAGACCTGCACGGCGTGATCGGCGGCGTCGAAGGCGAGGTCGGCGGCGAGCACCTTGGCGGCGTTGGCGTCGGCGGCCACGTCGGTGTCGGCGGCGCCCGCGTCCAGTCGGGCCGCGGCGCGATGGACCAGCAATCGGGTCGCGGCGAGTCGGGCGGTGAGTCGGGCCAGCGGGTGCGAGACGGCTTGGTGGACGCCGATCGGCACACCGCCCGCGACGACGCGCTCCTTGGCACGGACGACGGCACTTCGCACGGCGTAGTCGGCGGACCCGACACAGAGCGCGGCGGTGAGGACGCGCTCGACATCGGTGAACGGCCACAGGGCGAACAGGCCGCCGCCCTCGCGGCCGACGAGCGCGTCCTCGGGGACAGCGACATCATCGAGTTCGAGTTGGAACTGCCGCACCCCTTCCCGGAACCGCATGGGAATCTCGGTCACCGTGACACCGGGAGCGCGCGGGTCGACGAGCAGCGTCGTGTATCCGTTGGCCCGGTCGCCCTCGAATGCCCTGCCGAACACGAGCACCCGTTCGACCACGTCCAAGCCGGAGGTCACCCGCTTGAGCCCGCGAACCACGAAACCGCCCTCCACACGACGGATTTCGGTGCGTGCGGCGAAGAGGTTGTGACCGGAATCGGGTTCGGTGGCCGCCATGCCGAGGTGGATCTTCCCGGCAGCGACCAGCGGCAGCCAGGTCGCACGGGCGGAATCCGGCCCCACGACCGCGATGGCGTGCGCGATGGCGGTCGACAGGACCGGCATCCACAGCACGATGCCCTGCTCGGCGAATGCCGCGAGCACAACCGCGGCGGCGAGCAGTCCGCCGTCCTCGGTGGAGCCGGGAGTGTATGCGCACCAACCGTTCTCACGGAACACCCGCCACAGCTGTGGATGCATCTCGCTGTGCTCGATGAGGTGGCGACGGATCTCGTGCGCGCGGGGGGCGAATTCGGCCGCGACGCGGGACGCCTCGTCCCGGATCGCGCGGTGTGCTGCCGACAGGTCGAATAGGGATTCCGCGGGCGGGGCGAGGGACATTGGCACTCCTGCGTGACTCGGCGAACTACCTCGGCGAGCAGAGTAACACTCCGGAGCAATGCTCGGTAGGTTACCGCCGGATGTCGTCCAACGGCGTGGTCGCCTCCGCTTCGCCGATCACCGCCCCGCCCGCATCGAGCAGTTCGACGCGAATGCGACCGGCGACCGGTCGCGGCGTCCGCCGCGAGGGCGGCGACGGCTCGCCGGAGATGCCCGCCACGGCGGCGGCCGCGAGATCGTCGAGGAAGGCCAGCGCCGATCCGGGCAGCTGGCCGGCCAACCACTGCTGCGCGATGGCATGCGCCGGGCCGGTGACCACCGCCACCAGCACCGGCATGGGCAGATCACGCGCCGCGCCGCGCTCGACGAACGGCGTCAACCATGCTCGATAGGCGGCGCCGACCTCGGCGTTCATCGCCCGTAACCGGTCGCCGGATTCGGTGGCCCAGTCGAGTCTGCCCCGCGAGTACACGAATCGCGCCCGAACCGGATTCGCCTCCACCCACGACAGCTGCTGTCGGATCACCCCCGCGACAGCCTCGCCGAGCGTGGTCGGGCGCTGCGCGAGCACGCGCAGGTATCCCTGCTGGACCGAGGCGATCGAGTCCACGTAGAGCGCGCCCGCGATCGCCTCCTTGGTGGGGAAGTGATGGAACAGCGCGCCATTGGACACCTCGCTGCGTTCACGAATGCGCGCGATCGTGGTCCGCTCGTAGCCGTCTTCGGCGAAGCAGTCCAGTGCCGCCGCCAGAACTCGTTCCCGAACGCCCATACCGCGACAGAGTAGTACTCCGAATCAGCGCGTTGTCGTCACGCGCGGCGGATCGAGAAGGATCGACGGGACCGCGGCCGGGAGCAGCGGCAGGCGCACACGCGGCGTGGATATCCGTCCCAGCGCGTGCAATGCCGCCTTGATGACGGTCGGATTCGGTTCGGCCATGAGCGCGCGGGCGGGGCCGACGAGCCGGTTCCCCAGCGATCGGGCGGCCTCCCGTGATCCGCCGCGCCACAACCGATGGAGTTCGACGAACTCTCGCGGATAGACATTGGCGGTGGCGAGAATCGCGCCGGGCGCGCCCATCGCCAACAGTGGACTCACGAGCGTGTCCTCACCGGCGAGAATCGCGAACGACGGTTCCGCCTCGGCGAACAACAGCGCGGTATCGGTGTCGACCGCGCCGACGGCCTGCTTGATGCCGACCACGCGAGGATGCCGCGAGAGTCGCGCGATCGCCTCCCATCCCAGCGTTCGGCCGGTGCGATAGGGCACGTTGTAGAGGATCAGCGGCAGCGGACTGCGATCGGCGACATACTCGAAGTGCGCAACGACACCCGCCTCGGTCGGGCGGACGTAGTACGGGACCACGGTGAGCACGGCGGCGATATCGTCGCGCTCGGCGAGTTCGGTCACGGTACGCACCGTGCCCGCCGTGTCGTTGCCGCCCGCCCCGACGATCAGCGGCACATCGCGTTCGCGACACACCGCGGCGCAGATCCGCACCACGTCACGACGTTCGTCGGCGGTCAGCGTGGACGCCTCGGCGGTGGTGCCGAGTGCGACGATTCCGGCCGCGCCCGCGTCGATCACCTCGTGGGCGAGGCGGGTCAGATCGGCGGCCGCGAGGTCGCCGTCGGCGGCGAAAGGGGTGACGAGGGGGACGAGAATTCCGTACGGCTGGAAGGTCATGCGCCCCAGTGTCATCGGCCACATTACCGAGATCCAGTTACCATTCCTGACGTTATTCGTAAGCTGGACCGATGCTCGACCTCCGCAAACTTCGACTGCTGCGGGAACTGGCCCACCGGGGAACCATCGCGGCGGTCGCCGAAGCGCTCTCCTACACCCCCTCGGCGGTGTCCCAGCAACTGACCGCCCTCGAACGGGAGGCGGGCCGTCCATTGCTGACGCGCACCGGTCGCCGCGTCGCGCTGACCCCCGCAGGCGCGTTGCTCGTCGAGCACACCGAGACGGTCCTCGCCGACCTGGAACGCGCCGAAGCCGCACTCGCCGCGACCGATCCCGAACCGACCGGCTCGGTCCGGCTGGGAGCCTTCCCCACCGCGCTGGCGACGATCGTGTTGCCCGCGATGCGCGCGATCGGCGCGGCCGGACATCCGGTCGAGGTCACGGTCACCGAGGTCGACCCCGCCGACGTCGCGGACCTGCTGCGCGGTGGCGAGCTGGATATGGCGCTGGTGCACGAGTACGACAACGTCCCCACCGCGCTCGGGTCGGGCATCGAACTCGAACCGCTGCTGGACGAGATCGTCTACCTGGCGGCCCCCGAGGCACGGGAGCCGGGCGAGGCCATTCGCGCTCACGCCGAAAGTCGTTGGATCGTCGGCAATCCCGGCACCCTGTGCCACACCATGACCGTGCGCAGTTGCCAGGCCCAGGGATTCGAACCGCGGGTCGCGCACCGCGTCGACGATTTCCCCACGGTCCTGCAACTGGTCGCCGCGGGCGCCGGCGTCGCCCTGATTCCGCAACTCGCGGTGGCCGAAGTCCCGGACGGGGTGATCCTCACCCCGCTGCCCATCGGTCGACGCACCAGGATCGCCTACCGGCGCGGCAGTCGAACCCGGCCGACCTTCGCCATCGTGCGCATCGAACTGCGCCGCGCCGCAGGCCGTTTCGATACCGACCCCTCGCCTCGACGCCCACCGATCCCACCGCGCGTCTCGTGAGCGCCGGGCAGGACGACGAGCACAACGGCACCTACCGGCTCGGCGCCTCGGGTGGCGCGCTTTGTCGGTGGCCGCGCTGACGAGAGTATCGCCGTCCCGCTGCGTTCACCGACCACGAGCTGACATCCGCGCGGTGAACACGCGTATGCCTCGAGCGGCACGACGCCGCAGGCCGCCCACCCGGCCGGACAGAGCGGTAGGCCCCGGCCGGCTCGGGACTGCTCGCACCGGCGGGAGTGGACCGTGACGCCCGCGGCCGAGGGCCTGCCCGCGCGACGTCGGCGGGGTCCGGTCCATCGCCGCGCATTAACATCGGGAAATGCGCGATCGGACACCGCGGGATGCGGGCTCACCGGACACCGTCCGGGATTGGGCCGAGAGCGGCGTGGTCGCGGTGACCGGCTACGCGGACGGTCCGCCGGTGGTTCCTCCCGGTGTCGCCGCGACCCGAGCGCGCGAATTGGCGAGGTGGGTGTCGGCCGCCGCAGGATCGATCGAGATCGATGGGGCGCGGTTGCTGGCCGAACGCGCGGCGCTGACGAAGCACGGACGGCGCGGAACCGTTTCCGTCGGTGGGGGATGCCGCCTGCTGCCCACCGCGGACGGGTGGGCCGCGGTGTCGTGTGTTCGGCCCGATGATCCGCTGTTGCTGGGGGCTTTGATCGGCCAAGATATCGAGTCCGATGATCCGTGGCCTCCGATCGCCGGGTGGCTCGGCGCGCACAGCGGTGCCGAACTCGCCGAACGAGCCGAACTGCTCGGTATCGCGGCGAGACCCGTCGATGACGGGCCGTGCTCGAACCCTGTGAACCCCATCGCGCCGCGTTCGGTCGAAGGATTCTTGGTCGTCGACTTCAGCGCCCTGTGGGCGGGACCGCTCTGCGCGCATCTGCTCGGGCGCGCCGGGGCGCGAATCGTCAAGGTGGAGACCCCGAATCGCCCGGACGGCGCCCGGCGCGGCAATCCCGAGTTCTACGATCTGCTGCATCACGGGCACGAATCCGTGGTGCTCGATCCGTCGGAACCCGGTGGCAGGCGAGCGCTCGGCCGTCTGGTCGAGGCCGCCGATATCGTCATCGAGGCGTCGCGGCCCAGGGCGCTGGCCGGTTTCGGACTCGACGCGCACGCGACGGTCGCGCGCGGTGCGACCTGGGTGTCGATCACGGCGGCGGGCCGGAAGTCCGATCGCGTCGGATTCGGCGACGACATCGCCGCGGGCGCGGGACTCGTCGCCGCGGGCGTGCGCGGTGCGCCGGTCTTCGTGGGCGATGCCATCGCCGACCCGCTCGCCGGCCTCACCGCGGCCGCCCTGGCCATGTCGACACCTCCGTCCGTGGGCGGCGTGCTCTTGGACGTCTCCATGTCCGACGTGGTGGCGGCGACGCTCGGCGACGCACCGGTCGCGGTGCCGCGCCGTGACGGCGATACCTGGATCGTCGATTGCGCCACCGGATCGGTCCCGATCGCCGAACCCACCGCCCGGACACCGGGCGGCACCGCCGCACCCGCGGGCGCGGACACCGCGCGCGTCCTCGCCTCGCTCGGCATACCGGCGCCGTGACCGTCCTGCTGATCCGCGACGCGGAAGTGAACGGGCGACCCGGCATCGATATCCGACTGCGCGACGGTCTGGTCGAGCAGGTCGGTCCCGGCCTGCCGACGGCGGGTGCGGAGGTGCTCGCGGCGCACGGTGGTGCGGTCGTTCCCGGTCTCCATGATCACCACCTGCATCTGCACGCCTCGGCGGCCGACGCGGCTTCGGTTCGTTGCGGGCCGCCTGCGGTCCGGGACCGAGCGGCCCTCGCCGCGGCTCTCGCGACCGCGCCGGCCGACGAATCCGGCTGGGTGCGCGGCGTCGGATATATCGAGACCGTCGCGGGCGACCTCGACGCCACCGCTCTGGACGCGCTGCACGCCGGCCGCCCGGTCCGCATCCAACATCGCAGCGGCGCACTGTGGATGCTGAACTCCGCCGCCCTCGCCGCCGCGGCGCTGTCCGAGGCCACCCACTCCGGACTCGAACGCGACGCCGGGGGAAACCCCACCGGCCGCATCTGGCGCGCCGACACCTGGCTGCGCACCCGACTCCCCCGCACCGCTCCCCCCGACCTGCGCGCCCTCGGACGCACACTCACCCGCTACGGCATCACCGGCGTCACCGATGCCACCCCTGACCTTTCCCCGCGGTCACGATCGGCACTCGTCGCCGCGGCGGACGACGGCATCATCCCCCAGCGTCTGCACCTGCTCGGCGTCCCGTTGGACAGCGCCGCCCCGGACTCCGACCGGGTCACCGTCGGTCCCTACAAGATCGTCATCGCCGATTCGGCCCTCCCCGATCTCGACCACCTGGTACAGCGAATCCAGCACGCTCACCAGCGAAACCGGGCGGTAGCCGTGCACTGCGTCACCCGTGCGGCACTGCTGCTGTTCCTCGCCGCTCTCGACGTCACCGGCGCCCGGCCCGGCGACCGCGTCGAGCACGGCGCACTCATCCCACCCGACGTCGACGACGACATTCGCCGCCACCGACTGTCCGTCGTGACCCAACCGGGTTTCCTCGCCGACCGCGGCGACGACTACCTCCGTGACATCGCCCCCGACGACCTGCCTGATCTCTACCGGTGTCGCTCACTCCTCGACGCCCGCATCCCCCTCGCACTTTCCAGCGACGCGCCCTACGGTCCCCTCGACCCGTGGGCCGTCATCGCCGCCGCCGCCACCCGGATCACCCCGGAGGGCACGGCCCTCAACCCGGCCGAATCCCTGACCCCGCGCCAGGCGCTCGACGCCTACCTGGCACCCGCGCACGCCCCCGGAGGCGCACCCCGCATCGTCCGCCCCGGAGTACCGGCCGATCTCGTCGTCCTCCACACGCCCTCGGCGCTGGCGCTACGACGACCTTCCGCCGATCACGTGCGCTACACGATCATCGACGGAATACCGTTTCCGGCATGAGGTCAGCTGTCTCGGCCGGTCACCGGGACGAGCAGGACGGGGCGATCCGGGTGATGGGTCAGCGTGGTCGACACCGATTCGCCGACCAGTCGCCGCATGAGCGCCGAGGCTCCGCCGCGGGACGCGCCGATGACGATCATGAGCGCGTCGTTCGCGTGCGCCAAATCCTTCAGAACTCGCACCGGATCGCCCGGGCCCGAGTAGTAGGTCCAGTTGCCCGGAGAGTCGGCCAGTGCCGCGCAGGCGGACTCGCGTCGGGAGTCGGCGGCGTCGGCGAGTCGCCGGTCCCAGTCGTGGTCGTCGGGGTCGATGGGGGCGTCCTCGAGGTCGATGACGTGCACGACGTGCAGGTAGGCGTGCAGGCGGTCGGCCAGGTCGATGGCGTGAGCGAGAACCGCGTGCCCCGAGGGATGCCGGTCCACACCGACGACCAGATGACAGACGGCCCTCACGGGACCGGCGGGACCGTCCACCCGCCGCAGCCCCGAGGCGGAACCAATGCCGTCACCCATCGCCTGCCTCCTACCGACCTCGACCGTTCGCGCCGTGTCGAATCCCCCGCTAACCGCCCATCACCGACGATATACCCGGTCCGCGTGAACGAGCCCGCACATCGGCGGGCGCTCGCACGGTCGACCTCGCGGCGGAACTCGGCGCGGCTGCTAGGGTCGCAGTCGTGCTGTCCGGCTGCGCGAGGTCGCTCTGGCGTCCACTGTTGCTGGTCGCCTTGGCGGTGGCCGTGCTCGGCATGCATCACACCCCGTCGTCGGCGCCCGAGTCCCCGGCGCCCGCCCATCGAACCGTAGCGGCGGGGACGCAAGAGGGCTGCTGTGCGCCCGGACCGATGGTGACCGCGGGTGCCCCCGACCACCGCGCACCAACCGGCGGGCACATGGGCGGTCACGATCTGCTGCATCTGTGCCTGGCGATCCTGGCCGCGATCGCGGGAATCGGCCTGGTGCTGTTCGCGGTGGCCGGACCGCCGCCGACGGCGGATCCCGACGCGGGAACGAACCTGCGACGGAGCGGGTTCGCGCGCGCTCCGCCGCTTCCGACGGCTCGCCGCCTGGCTGTTCTGTGTGTGTTGCGGCAGTGATGGACGCCCGCCGGACCCGGTGCCCCGGGTCGCGGCGCGGTTCGGTCCTGCTTTCCACGTCAGACTTCAGGAGCATTCATGTCTCGCACAACCTTCGTTCCGGCCGCGATGGCCGCACTCGCCGCGGTCGCCCTCGTATCCGGCTGCGGCGACAACGATTCCGACGGCGCCGCCGCGTCCACCTCGGCCGCGTCGGCGACACCCGGCGGCGCGGCGGCCGCGGTCCACAACGACGCCGATGTCACCTTCGCCCGGGAGATGATCCCGCACCACGAGCAGGCGGTCGCCATGGCGGCCATGGTCCCGTCGCGTTCCACCGATCCGCGGGTGCTGGAACTGGCGGCACAGATCCAGGCCGCCCAGGATCCCGAGATCGCCACCATGACCGGCTGGCTCCGGGCATGGGGGACGCCGGCGTCGGCCACCACCGTCCCAGGCGACCACGGCGGCATGAACCACGGCGGACCTTCCATGCCGATGTCGTCCGGGGCCATGCCCGGGATGATGACCGACGAACAGATGACGCAGATGCGAGCCGCCTCCGGTGCGGACTTCGACCGCCTGTGGCTGACCTCGATGATCGCGCACCACCGAGGCGCGGTCGAGATGGCCCGCACCGAACTCGCCGCGGGCGCCGACCCCGACGCCAAGGCATTGGCCCAGCGGATCATCGACGCCCAGCAGGCCGAGATCACCCGAATGCAAGCCCTGCTCCAGGGCTGATCGGCCCGACGGTTGCCCTGTTCCGGCTCGGGCAGGGCAACCGCCCGACGGAGATTCGGAATGCGCCTCACCGCGCCGTCACGTCGAGCGGCCCGTGCGCGATGGCGCGCAATTCGGCGACTTCGGCACGCAGAGACCTGATCTCGGTGACCAGTTCGCCGATCTCCCGATCGGCGGTCTCGACATTCGCCTCGACCGACCGCAGCTGGTCCATGACCCAGCTCGTGGTGGTGCCGATCGCGAAACTGATCAGGCCGATGCCGAAGGTCATGAGGACGAGCGAGATGAGCCTGCCCTCGGTGGTCACCGGATACACGTCGCCGTAGCCGACCGTGGTGACCGAGACCATCGACCACCACAACGCGTCACCGAAATTGTGGATCTTGCTGTCGGGCGCGCCGTATTCGACGTCGAAGAACGCGAGGCTGCACAGCAGCAGCACCAGCACCGAACTGACGCCGACGAAGACCGCCAGACGGGCGCGAGTGGCCGTGTTCCGGTTCAGCGTGCCGATCACGAGCATGGCCGCGCGCAGCAACCGCAGCGGGCGGAACGGCGGCAGCACGACGATCAGCAGGTCGACCGGGTGGGTGCGCAGGAATCGCCAACGGTTGTCCGCCAGTGCCAGCCGCACCGCGAAATCCAGGGCGAACGCCACCCAGATCACCACGTCGACCCGCGTGAGCCAGGACTCCAGCTGCGGCGAGGCACCGGTGTCGAGCACCTGTAAGGCGTAGACGCCGAGAAAGATGACGGCCAGCACCATGAGCGGGATACCGGTCACCCGTTCCCAGGACTGTCTGCGGCTCGATTCGGATTGGGTTTCGGACATCGGACTACCTGTGTCGTTCGGCCGCGGCGGCACCGCGGGTCGGTCGCTGACGCTACCGAACGTCAACCGTGCGCGCGCACCGGATCCGGCAACCGCCGGTCCCACAGCAAATCGACAGCGGCCCACGCGGGGACGCGAACCGGGCGAGTCTCAGCGGGCGGAGCGTATCCGGCGCGTGCGCCGGACCTCGCTCGGTGCGATCCCCCACCAGCGGCGGGCCGCGCGCGAGAAAGAGGGCTGCTCCACGAATCCGACGATTCCCGCGATATGACCGAGCGGCAGGTCGGTACCGAGCAGCAATCGCAGGGCGGATTCGCGCCGGGTGTCGTCGAGGAGTTGACCGAAGGTGACCCCCGCCTCGTTCAGGTGCCGTTGCAGTGATCGCGGATGCATCATGAGCAAGCGCGAGATGCCAACCAGCTCGACGGTTCCCGTGCCGAGAGATTCGCGGATGGCGGTGCGGGTGCGGGAGACGATATCGCCACCGCGATTCGCGGACTGCTCGGCGAGGAAGGCGATGGCGAGCTGGCGGATCGTGTCGTCGACGCCCGCGAGTTCGCGATCGGGCAGTTCGGCGGGCAGCCGCAGCACCGCGGCGCGCCGAGGCTGGCGAGTGCGCACGGGCGCGCCGAAGAAGGCGGCGTAGTCGCGCGCCGACACCGGTGATTCGTAGGGCAAGTGCATACCGCGCAGTCCGTAGGGGCCGTTGTCGAGATAGGTGATGACGCGGTGGATGAAACCGATGCCGAGATCGACGGCCTGGACCGGGCCCGCTTCGGTGGCCGGTCCGTAGTAGAGACCGATCACTCCCGGCCGGTGCTGCGGATCGTCGCCGAAACTCAGGGTGAGGAACCGCCCGTGCACGAACAGGTAGCGCGACAGGCACTCGAGCGCGTCACCCATGGTCGGCGAATTCGTGATCGCCACCGCGAGCGTGCCGAGCACCGACACCGATTGCCGCGCCGCGATGCGCAATCCGAGATTCGGGCAGCGCAGTCGCTCCGAGGCGACCTCGAGCAGGGCGGCCGCGGCCAGACCCGGCAGCAGGTCGTCGTCGGTGTCGAGGGATTCCGGCGCCAGGCCGACCGACAGCGCCAAATCGTCCGCGTCGCCGCCGAGTTCGGCGACGACCGTCCTGAAGCCGCGCAGACAGGCGGACCGAATATGACTCACCCCGATATTGTCGCGCACGGATAAATATTGGTCGCGTTCGGACAACAACGACGATCGGCCAACCGGCACACTCCGACACGACCGTCCCGTACCGCGCCGCCATGAACGAAGGATTCGCCCATGACCCTGCCGCCCGCACTGCGTGTTCCGCTCGCGATCCCGGTGGTCGCCTCACCGCTGTTCATCGTCTCCGGTCCCGAACTCGTCGCCGCGCAGTGCCGGGCGGGCGTCATCGGATCCTTCCCGGCGCTCAATGCCCGACCCGCCACGGCCGTACAGGATTGGCTCGCCCAGCTCACCGAGGAACTCGCCGACCACACCGCCGCGAATCCACACGCCCCCGCCGCGCCGTTCGCGGTCAACCAGATCGTGCACAAGTCGAACGACCGGCTCGAGGCCGATCTCCAGGCGTGCGTGGACTACCGGGTTCCGATCGTGATCACCTCCCTCGGCGCGCGGCCCGAGGTCAACGAGGCGGTGCATTCCTACGGCGGCATCGTGCTGCACGATGTGGTCAGCGACGAGTACGCGCACAAGGCGATCGACAAGGGCGCCGACGGACTCATCGCGGTCGCGGCGGGTGCGGGCGGACACGCGGGCACCATCTCCCCGTTCGCGCTCATCCGGGAGATCCGCGAATGGTTCGACGGTCCGCTGCTGCTGTCGGGTGCGCTGTCGCACGGCGCGTCGATTCTGGCCGCCCAGGTCGCGGGCGCGGATCTGGCATATGTCGGGTCGGCGTTCATGGCGACCCACGAGGCGAACGCGGCCGCGGAGTACAAGCAGATGCTCGTCGACAGCAACGCAGCCGATATCGTCTACTCCAATCTGTTCACCGGCGTGCACGGCAACTACCTGCGCGGCAGTATCACCGCGGCGGGCTTGGACCCGGACGCGCTGCCCGTCTCCGATCCCTCCACGATGAACTTCGGTTCCGGCGGCAACACCGCGGCGAAGGCGTGGCGTGATATCTGGGGTTCGGGTCAGGGCGTCGGCGCGATCAAGGAGGTCGCGTTCGTGGCCGATGTCGTGGCGCGGATGCGCGGCGAGTACGAGGCCGCCCTCGGCGCACAGGTGTGGGACGGGCGCTCGGGGCGCCGGATCACCACCGCGCCACTGGGATAGCCGCGCTCGGAACCGAGCGATAGTCGCCACCGGTCGCCGGTCCACATCACGCCGAACGGAAAAGCGGTGACCTTCATCACAATTCGCTATCATTCAGGAGTTATAGCTATGTGATCTGGTTCAGATATTCGAGCCGGATCGCTAGATTGGCTCACGCAATCGACAGTAATCGCGACGCACACGAGTGGAGATGTGACGGCATTGTCGGCCGGAATGTTGGCAGTGGGAACGTATCGTCCCGAACGAATCGTTCCGAATTCCGAACTCGCGCCCGCACTCGGCGTGGACGAAGAATGGATCACCACGCGCACCGGAATTACCGAACGCAGATTCGCGAGCAGTCGTGAAACGGTGATTTCGATGGCGACCGAGGCGGCGCGGGCGGCATTGACGGTCGCGGATATGTCGCCGCGCCAGGTCGACGTCGTCATGCTGGCGACGTCGACCCATCTCAATCAGACCCCGGCCGCCGCGCCGGTCATCGCCTCGGCCCTGGGATGTGAACAGCCCGCCGCCTTCGACATCTCGGCGGGCTGCTCCGGCTACGCGCACGGGATCGGCCAGGCCGCGGCGCTGGTCAATGCGGGCCAATCGGACACGATCCTGGTGATCGGCGCCGAAAAACTCAGCAATGTCATCGATCTCGGGGAACGCTCGGTCGCTCCGATCTTCGGCGACGGTGCGGGTGCGGCGCTGATCACCCGCACCGACTCCGGGCACATCCGGCGCACCGTATGGGGCAGCCTCGGCGAGCAATCGCATCTGATCCGCCAGCAGCCCACCTGGGAACAGCAACGCGCCGACCCCGCCAACACCGCGACGCCCTATCTCACGATGGAGGGCACCGAGGTATTCCGTTGGGCTACCGGCGCGGTCCCCGGAATCGTCACCGAAATCGCCGCCGCGGGCGGTGTGACGCTCGGCGATATCGAAGTCTTCATACCGCATCAGGCCAATTTGCGAATCATCGACGGTGTAGCGCGGAAATTGGGCTGGCACGACGAATCCGTGGTGATCGCCGACGACATCCGGCGGGTCGGAAATACATCCGCGGCCGCCCTGCCGCTCGCCATCGACGATCTCGTCTCCTCCGGCCGCGCCAAACCCGGACAACTCGCATTGCAGGTTTCCTTCGGCGCCGGATTGTCGTACGCGGGACAGGTCTTCGATCTCCCACAGACGAGTTGAGCGACCGGCCGGCGTTTCCGCGCCCGGATGGTTGGTCGGTTTGTGATCGGGCACATAGGCTCCATTTCCGAATACCGCGAAATGGAGGATCGATGTCGGGCGAGAGTACAGCACCCGGTCGGCGTAAAGATGCGACCGCTACCAGAGCGGCACTGCTCACCGCGGCCCGAACCCTGTTCTCCGAACGCGGATACGAGGGCACCACCGTTCGCGCCATCGCGGCGAAGGCCGGCGTCAACCAGGCACTGTTGTTCCGCTACTTCGGCACGAAGGACGATCTGTTCCGCGCCGCGCTCACCGACCGGGGTTGGCAGGTACTCGCCGACGGCGCCGAGGACACGCTGCTCGCCCGGCTCCTCGCCTCCGTACTCGACCCGACCGCCGTTGCCACCCAAGGCAATTGGCTGGTCACCGCATTGCGTTCGGCCAACCACGAGGACGGGGCGCTGCTGATCCAGCGCGAACTGGGCGACGAGTACGTGCGCGCGCTGTCCGCGCTCACCGACGCACCCGACGGCGACCTGCGCGCCGACCTGCTGCTGGCATGGCTGCTCGGGATCGCTCTGGCGCGCTCGGTGCACCGCCGCGATCCCCTGGCACATGCCGATCCGGCGACGGTTGCCGGTCTTGTGCTGAGCAGCGCTCGCGTGCTGCTGGAGAAGGTCGACGTCAACTTCCCACCCGGATAACACATTTCGCCTGTTGACTGGTTCGGCATTCCCGCTTACCGTGATTTTGTAAGCAGATGCTTACATCATCGCCACCGCGAGCCGTAGCGACCGCCGCCCCAGAACGGGAGTGCGAATGACCGTCAATTCCGAGGTGCGTCAGTATCCTTTCGGCGCACCCGTCCGCCTCGACATCGACCCCATGCTCGCCGCGCTGCGCAGGGAGGAGCCCGTCTCCCGGGTGCGGCTCCCCTACGGCGGCGAAGGCTGGCTGGTCACCCGATACGAAGACGTCAGAACGGTTTTGGGCGACCGGCGCTTCAGCCGGTCCGAAGCCACCGAACGCGAGGACGTTCCGCGCGCCACCCCCGAACCCGCCCGCCGCAACGGGCTACTCGGCATGGACCCGCCCGAACACACCAGGCTGCGCAAACTCGTCGTCAGGGCGTTCACCGGCCGCCGCGTCCAGCAGTTGCGCCCCCGTGTCGACTACATCGTGCGAACCTGCCTCACCGAGATGCGGGTCAAGGGCGCGCCGGCCGATCTGGTCGCGTCGTTCGCGCTGCCCATCCCGGTCACGGTCATCTGCGACATGCTCGGCATACCGGCCGCCGATCAGCACCGATTCCGCGATTTCTCCGACATCACACTGTCCACGACCGCCTACAGCCGCGACGAGATCGCCGCCGCGCGAAGCGGTCTGGAGGACTACCTGGCCGAACTCGTCGCCCACCGGCGCGCCGACCCCACCGACGATCTGCTCGGCGCACTGGTCCTTGCCCGCGACGACGGCGATCGGCTCAGCGAGGAAGAGCTGGTCAATCTCGGTATCGGCCTGCTCATCGCGGGCCACGAGACCACCGCGAACCAGATCGCCAACTTCGTCTACCTCCTGCTCACCCGGCCGGCGCTGTGGCAGCGGCTCACCGATGACCCCGACGCCATCCCCGCCGCCGTGGAGGAGCTGCTGCGCTTCACCCAGCTCGGCGCGGGCAGCTCCTTCGCCCGAATCGCCACCGAGGACGTGGAATTGAGCGGAGTCCTGGTGCGCGCGGGCGAAGCGGTGCTGGTCAACACCCAATCGGCCAACCGCGACGAATCCGTGTTCCCCGACGCCGACCGGCTCGTACTCGAGCGAGACTTCAACCCCCACATGGCCTTCGGCCACGGCGCTCACCACTGTCTCGGCGCGCAACTGGCCCGCGTCGAATTACAGGTCGCCCTCGCCGGACTGGTCGACACCTTCCCGACCCTGCGTCTCGCCGTCCCGCTCGAGGACATCCCCTGGAAGACGGGCCTGTTGGTCCGCGGCCCACGGGAACTGCTCGTCGATTGGTGAGGCATTCGAGCGATGCCCGTCGGCGCGGCGGACCTCACCCCCCGTCGATCTGATCCGCGCTGTTGAGCAAGTGGGCGGCGATCCGGCAGGCATCGGCGCCGGTGAGTTCGGTCGCGATCGAGCGCACGACGAGTTCGAGGCAGACCTCGCGGCTGTCCTGTTCATCGATCGCGGTCACGCGCACCGAGACCATCACGCCGCCCGCACGCGACTCCGAGGGCAGCACGGCCATGAACGGCCCGCGATGCTCGACGATGGTGTCGAAACCGTCGCCGGGCGACGCGGTGTGGCCGAGGCACCAGACCGGGCAGGTCCCTTCCGCGGGCGCGAGCCGCAGATCGGCCCCGCGCAGCAGGATAGCGGCGACGTCGCGGGCGTCGGCGGGACTCAGTTCGACGGCCATGCCACAGGGGTCGACCAGGCCGATCAGACCGCGCCGCCTGCCGTCACGGTCGTGCGCGGCGACCTGGATGCGCACTTGGCGCGGCAGGTCGGGTTCCCGGGTGTCGTCGAGGATCAGCATCAGCTCCGGGCCGTAGTGCGCGCCACCGTCACCGGGGTCGCCCGGTACCGGATCTCTATGGTCCACACACCACGATGGACAGGAAAACACCACGGCCACAACGACTCCCCACAAGTCACCCGACAGCGGGTCTCCCCTGGCCAGACCCGCCCCGACACTGTAGCGCCGATTCGCCGCACCGACCGACGCGACGCACCGTACGCGCGTCACCCGGCCGAGATATAGAAACACTCTGTCGCTATCATGCTGACATGATGTTTCCAACCTTGTGCGCGAGGCGGCACACATGTTTCTAGCCATTCGCGAACTGCGCTTCGCCTGGGTGCGATTCACCCTGGTAGGGGCGGTTATCTCACTGATCGCGGTACTCATGGTCATGCTGTCGGGCTTCTCCGAAGGATTGGTCCGCGACGGTATCTCCGGACTGCGACAACTGCCGGTCACCTCTTTCGCCTTCGCGGCCGGCGTGCCCACCGATTCCGCGTTCTCCCGCAGCGTCGTCGACCAGGACGCGGTCGCGACATGGGCCGCCCGACCCGGTGTCGACCACGCCGCGCCCTTCGGCAACACGCTCGTCAACGCCCGCAGTGATGGCGGCGTCGAAATCGATCTCGCGCTGTTCGGCGTGCAACCCGATTCGTTCCTCGCCCCACCGGTCGCGGCCGGAGACCGGTTGGGCGCACCCGACGGCATCGTCGTCAGTGACACGGCGATCGACGCCGGGCTGCGGATCGGCGACACCGTGACCGTCGACCGGGTGGGTACGCGGCTGAAGGTGGTCGGCTCCCTGTCAGGACAGCACACCTACGGTCACGTGGACGTCGCGTACGCGCCGCTACCCGTCTGGCAGGAGATCAGGGCCGGCGTCAAGCCGGGTGATCCCGTACCCCAACACGTCCACCGCGAGATCACCGCGGTCGCCGTGGCGGGCGGTGACGGCGTCGATCTCGCGGCGGGAGACCGCGCCGCGGGCACGAGGAGTCTCTCGCTGTCGGAGTCGTTCGCCGCGTCTCCCGGCTACAGCGCCGAGACACTGACGCTGAGCATGATCCGCATGTTCCTGTACGCCATCTCCGCTCTGGTCGTGGGAGCGTTCTTCACGGTGTGGACCATCCAGCGGCGACACGAACTCGCCGTGCTGCGCGCGATGGGAGCGCCCACGAGCTACCTGCTGCGCGACGGGCTCACCCAGGCGCTGATCATCCTCGTGCTCGCGGTGCTCGCGGGCGTCGGCATCGGCGTCGGCCTCGGCAGCCTGATGGGCGCGGCGGTCCCGTTCTCGATGACCGTCTCCGCGATCGGGTCGGCGGCCGCGCTGCTCGTCGTCCTCGGCGCGGCGGGCGCGGCCGCCGCGATCATACGGATCGCCTCGGTCGATCCCCTCATCGCACTGGGAGGCAGCCGATGACCACCACCGCCCGAATCGAAGACACGAACTCGGCCGACGTCACGGCCGGACTGGTGATGGACGAGGTCAGCTTGCGGTTCGGCGACGGCGAGGACACGATGCTTGCGCTGGATCGCGTCAGCCTCACGGTCGCACCCGGGGAATTCGCCGCGGTGATCGGCCCGTCGGGCTCGGGCAAATCGACATTGCTGGCCGTGGCGGGCGCGCTGACGCGCCCGGATTCCGGGACGGTCACCGTCGCCGGGCACGATATGACCGTTTCGAGTAGCCGCGTGCGCGCCGCGCTTCGTCACGACCTGGTCGGCTTCGTGTTCCAGTCCGGCAATCTCGTCCCGGCCCTGACCGCCGTCGATCAGCTCCGACTGCCGACGAAGTTCGGGAAGCGCCCCCCGGCGCGCGACCCGCTCGCGCTGCTGCGTGAGGTCGGTCTGGCGGAGAAGGCGAACCGCCGACCGCACCAGCTCTCCGGCGGCGAGCGGCAGCGGGTGGGCATCGCTCGGGCCCTGATGACCGCGCCGACACTGCTCCTGGTGGACGAGCCGACCGCGGCACTGGACCGGGCGCGCAGCCGGGAGGTCGTCGAACTGCTCGCCGAGCAGACCCGTACCCATCGCGCGGCGACCGTCATGGTCACCCACGACCACGAGTCGCTCGGCCACTGCGACACGGTGTACGAGATGATCGACGGGAAACTGGCACGAGTCGACTGACGGGAACACGTGCCGCCGTGTCGTGAGAGGAGAAGGCTCGCAGATGCCGAGAATCCAGGCCGCCACCGTCGCTGAGCATCGCGCCGCGCAGCGCCGAGCCATCCTGGACGCAGCTCGCGAACTACTCGCCGAAGGCGGCAACGAAGCGCCGGGCCTGGCCGCCGTCGCGAAGCGGACAGGTCTGGCGCGGCCCAGCGTGTATCGCTACTTCCGCTCGCGTGAGGACCTGTTGGAGGCGGTCATCGCCGACAGCTTCCCGCGCTGGTCGCGCGCGGTCGTGGAGCGGATGGACGGCGTGGAGGACCCGGGCGCGCGGGTACTCGCCTACGTCGACGCGAATCTGTACCTGGTGGCCGCCGGCGAACACGCCGTGGTGCGTGGCCTCGCCGCGGTCGTCCCCGGGGAACGCCTCGCCGAGGACAGCCGAATACTGCATGATCGGCTACGCGTACCGCTCGCCGCGGCCATCGAGGCGCACGGCGCCGACGACCCGGAGGGCATGTCCGATCTGATCCAATCGATCGTCCTCGCCGCGAGTCGCATGATCGAGAACGGCGCCGACGAAGCACACGTCCGAGCGCTCGCGCACCAATTGCTCGAACCGTATCTGCGCGAGTCGGCATCGCCGATGCCGTGACGCCCGACCGTACCGAACGCCGTTGCTGCGGAAAGGATCCACGACATGTCACTTCTCGAGGGCCGTGTGGCGGTCGTCACCGGCGGCGCCCAGGGCATCGGGCTCGCCATCGCGTCGAATTTCCTCGCCGAGGGCGCGCGCGTGGTCGTCGGTGACCTCAATCCCGACGCCGCGCACGCGGCATTCGATACAGCCGCGCACCCCGCCTCGGCTACCGACAGCCTGCGCGCGGTGCACTGCGATGTGACCCGAGGCGAGGACGTCTCCGCCCTGCTCGACACCGCGCTGGCCGAATTCGGTTCGGTGGACGTCATGGTCAACAACGCGGGCATCACCCGCGACGCCACCATGCGCAACATGACCGAGGAGGACTTCGACCAGGTCGTATCGGTGCATCTCAAGGGCACCTGGCACGGCACGCGCCTGGCCGCGGCGATCATGCGGGAACAGCGGCGCGGCAGCATCGTCAACATCTCCTCGCTCTCGGGCAAGGTCGGCATGGTCGGGCAGACCAACTACTCGGCCGCCAAGGCGGGCATCGTCGGACTCACCAAGGCGGCCGCCAAGGAGGTCGCGCGATTCGGCGTGCGGGTCAATGCCATCCAGCCCGGTCTGATCCGCTCGGCCATGACCCTTGCCATGCCGGAGAAGGCATGGCAGCAGAAGATGGCCGAGATACCGATGGAGCGCGCGGGCGAGCCGGCGGAGGTCGCGAATGTCGCACTGTTCCTGGCCTCGGATCTGTCGTCGTACATGACCGGAACGGCGCTGGAAGTGACCGGCGGACGGTTCATGTGAACGACTGGGCAGCCCGCACTTTCGTCATCGAGGATTACGTCGGCCTCGCACCGGGCGCACCGTCCGAATCCGACGGGCCGCCCGCCACGGCCGCGGGCGATCCGCCACCGCCGTGGCGCTCGGCGACGCGGGCCCGGCGTCCGCTGCCGTCCGCGATCGGGTGCGACGGGCATCCGGCGCATCGATCGTTCCCGCCGCCGGTCGACTCGCCGAGACGGATGTTCGCGGGCGGTCGGCGGTGACGGCCGTGCGCGGCTTCGTCTCGATCGAGGACCTGCGATCGGCGATCGGCGAAACCCTCGGTCCCGGACCGTGGGTCGCGATCGACCAGTCCCGCGTCGACGCCTTCGCCCACTGCACCGGTGACGACCAGTGGATCCACGTTGACCCGCGCCGCGCGGCCGACGGGCCCTACGGCGGCACCATCGCCCACGGCTACCTGACCCTGTCCATGATCCCGTTCCTCGGCCGCGACCTGTTCGCCCTCGATTTCGGATCCGCGCGGATCAACTACGGCAGCAACAAGGTCCGCTTCCCCGCCGCGGTCCGGGTCGGCACGCGGGTGCGCGCCCGAGCCACCCCCGCGGATCTCCAGGTGGACGGCGGACGCGCACTGCTGACCGTGCGGTGGAGCGTCGAGGCCGAGGGCGTGGACAAACCGGCGCTCGTCGCCGAGACACTCACGGCGATCCTGCTGTGACACGGTGCACACGACCGGCTGACCGACGCCCGGCCGCCGGTTCGTCATCGCCCTTCCCGAACCAGACATTTAGGCTCCGACCATGACCGTGCTGCGTTCGATACTGCTGTTCGTCCTGGCCGCGCTCGCCGAGATCGGCGGCGCGTGGCTCGTGTGGCAAGGCGTGCGTGAGCACCGGGGATGGGCCTGGATCGGCGCGGGCGTCATCGCGCTCGGGATCTACGGGTTCGTCGCCACCCTGCAACCCGACGCCAACTTCGGGCGCATTCTCGCCGCCTACGGCGGGGTGTTCGTCGCCGGATCGCTGTTGTGGGGCATGGCTTTCGACGGTTTCCGCCCCGACCGCTGGGATATCGCCGGCGCGGTGATCTGCCTCGCAGGCGTCGCCGTCATCATGTACGCGCCGCGCACCGCCTGACCGTCCCGAACCACGCCGATTCCGGGTCGGCGCCGCGCGTCTCGACGGGCGACACCGACCGCGCCGAGGTCGAACTCGCGGTGGGGCAGCTGCCGAAAACTTAGGGAGGACACATGACAACCACGGACACCGGCCCTGCGGACGGTGAGAATTTCGCCAGAATTCTGATCAGTTCCCGCTCGCTGGACGAGTACCGGGCCATGTTCGCGCTCAGCGACACCGACCTCGGGCTGCGCATTCTGGACTGCCCGGCGGGCGCCGCCGGATTCACCGCCGAGGTGTGCGCCCGCGGCGGTGACGCGACCGCGTGCGATATCGCCTACTTCGACGGCGGAATCGCACACATCACCGCGACGGCGGCCGACGAGGCCCGACGCGGCAACGACTATGTACGCGCCCATGCGGAGAAGTTCCGGTGGAGTTACTTCACCGATCCCGACCATCACCTGCGCGTGCGCCGCGCGACCACGCTCCGATTCGCCGCCCACGCTCGCACCGATCCGCACCGCTACGTACCCGGGCGTCTCCCGGAATTGCCGTTCGCCGACCGCGATTTCGAACTCGTGGTGAGTTCGCACCTGCTGTTCAGCTACGCCGAGCATTTCGACTACGACTTCCATCTCGCCGCCGTCACCGACCTGATGCGCGTCACCACCGGCGAATTGCGGGTTTTCCCGCTGACCCCGATCGGCTCGGATATCGTCTACGCCCATCTCGACACGCTGCGCGCAGACCTGCGCTCCCGCGGGATCGTCACCGAGATCACCGACGTGGCATACGAATTCCAAGCGGGCGGTTCCCAGATGCTCGTCTGCCGCCACGCGCCCGGCGTCGAGTGACGACGCCTCCATCTGGGAGAATGCCCGGATGCGGACCCAGTTCCACGACAGCCTCGACCAGCTCGCGACCCTGTTGCGGTTGATGTGTCGTCACGACCTCACCGCCATCGACGCCGCGACCGACGCCGTGCTGCGCGCCGATGTCGGGTCGGCCGAGAGTGTCATAGACACGGCCGCGATCGTCGCGACGCTCGGTGAGGAGTGCGAGAACACGGCCGTGTCGCTACTGGCGTTGCAGGCTCCGGTCGCCGGGGAACTTCGCCAGGTCGTCACCGCCATCCAGCTCGGCGGGGAACTCACGCGCATGGCGGCACTGGCCGAGCACATCGCGCTGACCGCGCGCCGTCGCCACCCGAAGCACGCCGTTCCCGAATCGGTGCGCCCGATCGTGGCGCGCATGGGCTCGGCGGCGGTCGGTATCGTCCGCGGCGCGCTCGAGGTTCTGGACACCCGCGATCCGCACAAGGCCGCCGCGCTCACGGAACTGGACGACGTCATGAACGGCGTGCACCGCGAACTGCTGACCGCGATCCTGTCCAACGACTGGGCCGAGTCGACGACCGCCGTGGTGGATCTGACTCTGCTCGGCCGCTATTACGAGCGGTTCGCCGACCGCGCCGCCGAGGTCGGCCGCCGTACGATTTTCATGACAACCGGTCAGAACCCGGACACCTGGATACCCGACCAGGGCGCGTAGCCGAACCACCGTTCACCCGCCGGAATACCCGCGTGCCCAGATCCCACAGCGTGAAGAAGACGCGCGAGGCGGTGTTCGCGGCGTCGGGCCCGTGGACCATGCGGTGTGAGCGGACCGCTCGGTGGGTATTGCCGTGCACGTATGCGGTTCGACAGCTCCGCGCGGTCTCCCGGGTGCGGCGGGGCGGAAAGGGTCTCGGTGTGAACGACTTCGAGAACACCGCGCGGTCGCCGGTGACTGATCCGGCGACCGCGGCGGCGCGAGCGGCGATCGAACAGGCCAAGGGCGCGATCATGCTGCTCTACGGTGTGGACGCCGATCAGGCTTTCGCGATTCTGCGCACGGCGTCCCAGGACACCAATGTCAAGGTTCGGGAGCTGGCCGCGGCCGTGGTCGCGGACCTGCCCTCGCTCGGCGCACCGCAGTCGCCGGAACTCCTGCGGACCCGGCTGGATCGAGTCCTCTTCGGCGCGGACCGACCGCGCTCGGGAGACCTCACACGCTGATCAGGCCGCACGATCGCCACGTCCCGAGGCAACCGGTTCGGCGAGCGCCTGCTCGCGAATAGCCTTGAAGATGCGGGTCAGTATTCGGGAGACCTGCATCTGCGAGGTGCCGAGACGCCGTGCGATCTCGGCCTGGGTCAGATTGTCGGCGAACCGCCACGTCAGCAGTCGCCGCTGTTCGGCGGGCAGCGCCTGCAACAGCGGGCCCACCGTCATGGCGTCCTCGAGCAGTCCGAAGGCCGCATCCTCGCTGCCGAGACGCGCCGCCACATGATTGCTTGCCTCGCCCTCGTCGCCGTGGGGTGCGTCGAGGGAATCGGTGCTGTAGGCGTTGCCCGCGACAAGGGCCTGGGTGACCTCCACCTGATCGACGCCGAGTTCGGCCGCGATCTCGCTCGGACGCGGCATCCGCCCCAATCGGTGGGTCAGGGTCTCGACCGCGGGCCCGATCTTGCCGTGTACCTCCTTGACCCCGCGGGGCACCCGAACCGCCCACGCCTGGTCGCGGAAATGCCGTCGGACCTCGCCCATGATGGTAGGAACCGCGAACCCGAGAAAACTCGCACCGAACCGCGGATCGAAACGATCGACCGCGCCGAGCAAGCCGACACACGCGACCTGGTAAAGGTCCTCTTCATCGACGCCGCGCCCACTGAACTTGCGGGCGATGTTCCCCGCCAGCGGCAGACACATCCCGATGATCTCCTCCCGCACCACCGCCCGATGGGGGTCGTCGGGCTCGAGCGCGGCGAGTTTGTCGAACCAGGGTTCGATGTTGTCGTAGGAATCACCACGACGGCGGGGCGATACGGAGGCCGACTTCGCGATATCGGTCATCACACTGCTCTCTGTGGATCCGGGAACGACTTCCAGTGCTGACCCGGTAACCCCGCCGGAGCCGACTCAAACATCTCTGCCGATACCCGAAGTCGGCGAGCGTGTTCCACCACACATCGCCCGCCGAATACGGCTACGGTGAGATATGGCGAGCAGGGAAGTCACGGTCACGGTGACCATGAGCGACGAGGAGTGGCGACTACTACAGGACGCCGCCGATTGCGCCGGAATGACCGTGCAGGAATACATCGGCTGGAATACCCGCGTGCTGGCGCAGCAGTCCCGCCCGGGCCCGCCGACGACGATCCGGCACCGGCAGCACCCGGCCCGCCCCAGACGAATCCCGGTCGTGGTCGACGAACCCGCCGAACATGCCTGGGCGCAGTCCTTCACCGAACGTCTCTCACTGCGCGCCGATCTCTACCGCGACGAATAGGCCACGTCACCGCGGCGCCCGTCCGGCGCGCGCAAGCTCACCAACCCGCGTCGAAGTCGTTCGTGGACAGGCTTTTCCATGCATTCGCCCAACCATGCTCCGGTCGCGCGCATCGCCACACCGTCACCCCGCGCGTGATCCCCGGGAACCCGTCCGCGAGGTCGAGGCGGGCGAGTTCCTCGCTGTTGGGGAATAGCGAGTGCCACTGCCGGTCCGGGGTGCCCGCGGTGACGTACAGGACGGTCGCGGCCGATTCCGGGGGTGCGCCGAAAGCCGCGAAGCCGCGGTTGGGGCTGTAGACGGGCGGTAGGTCGGCGACCCGGTCGAGCGCGGCCGCCTGCCAGTAGTTCTCGGCGACCACGACGGCGCCGACACGTTCGGCCGGCGACAAGTCCGAATAGGCGCGCCGCGTGGTGTCGATCAACTGTTGCCACCCCGTCGTGCCCGCCACGCGCATTCGCACGGACAGTTCCCGCTGGTCACGAATGGGACCGTGTGCCGCGGTGTCGGGCATCGGCAGGGCGAACACCAGGGTCAGGGTCACAACCAGCGACAGTGCGCCGATCACCGCCGCGCCGACACGCAGCCGAGGCCGCGCCGGGGCGAGCGACGCCGCGCCCGCGGCGAAGAGGACGGGGAACAGTCCGGCCAGGTAGTAGGGTCTGCCGCCCGAGACGAGGACGAAGACCACCGGCACCGCCGTCGCCACGAGCAAGAACCGGAACTCGCGCAGTGCGCCCGCACGCAGCAGCGCGATCACACCTACGACGAGAAGCACCGTTCCCAGTGGGCCGGTGAGCATCACGAGTTGAATCGGCAATTGCGCGGAACCGCCGGTCGCGGCCCGCTGCTCGGCGCGGATCACCGAACCCATCGCCGCCTGGGGCCATCCGTGCCGGGCCTGCCACAGCACGGCGGGCACCGCGGTGGCCGCCGTGACCGCTACCCCGACCGACAACCATCGCTTGCGCGGCAGCGTCCGTGGCCCGAATATCGCCACTCCCAATACGATTCCCCCAACCAGCACCGGGATCAGCGGCTTCACCTGTATCGCGAGCGCGACGGTCGTCATCGCCGCCACCACCGCCGCGTCCCGGCGGGTGCGAACCCAGTTCACGACACACCAGACGAAGATCGCTCCCAGTGTGGCGTCGAAGGCGAAGGTGGACAACGACGCCGACTGCGTGACCAGGAACGGACTTCCCGCCACACCCATCGCCGCCAACATCTGCGGTAACCGTCCACCTCCGAATTCTCTTGCCAACGCGGCCGTTACGGGAATGCTCGCGACGCTCATCAGGATCGCGGGCAGGCGCAGCGCTGTCGGCGACCCCGGCGCGACCATGTCTGCTAGACGGGCGACGAACGGAACCAGAGGCCCCTGATCGACATAGCTCACCGAAGGCCGGTATCCCGCCGAGACGAAATACAATTCGTCACCGAACCAGTCGTAGCGGCCTGCGCGCACCACCAGGATCACGGCCGCCGCGAGAGTAGTGGAAAGCACTGCGCCCACGGCGAATTCAGGGGTCATCGTTCGGCCCGCCGAGTCCGGAGCAGCCACACCGCGGCACTGTCGGATCATCACGCGTGATTCTGCTCCGGCGTGCGCAGTACCGGGGTGAGCACGGTCAGCGCGAGCGCGACGGCGGCGACGATCCACAGCAGGGTCGTGTAGGCGGCGAGGAAGGTCTGGCCCGTGGCCAGTCGGACCGCCGCGTCGAGTGCGCCGTCCACCGCGGGGTCGCCGATTCGGCACGTGTTCGGGGCGGACACCGGAGTCGGTGAGATCAGGGTGGAACTCACGCAGTCGGCGAAGTCGTCGACGAGGCGGGTTCGGCGCTCGGTGGAGACACCGGCCGCGGCGAGGTTCGAATCGAGGACGGCCGCCGCGTGCCGGACGCCGTCGGCGGCCTGCCCGTCGACGCGGGCGAAGAAGACCACCCCGCCTGCCGCGAGGCCGATCGACGTGCCGAGTTGCTGCATCGTCGGGACCACTCCCGATGCCGCGCCCGCTGCCCGGTGCCCGAGTCCGGCCAGGGCGAAGGCGGGCAGTGGCGCCGCGAACAGGCCCATACCGAGGCCCGCCAGGAATACCGGCGCGGCGAGCAGAACCGGGTCGACGGCACCGGTCTCGGGACGTATGACGACGGCGACCGTGCCGACCGCCAGACCGAACACCGCGAGCCCGGCGGTCAGGGTACGGGAGCGCCACCTCGCCGCCATCGTCGGAGACACGAGTGCGCCGACCGCGCCTCCCAAGGCGAACGGCAGCATGATCAACCCGGTGCGCAGCGCGGAGAATCCCAGACCCGTCTGCGCCGTCACCGAGACGGTGAAAAGGAACGCCGCGAACAGGCCGAAGAACACGAAGGTCAGGGCGATGCCTGCGGCGAGCCGGGATCGGCGAACAGACCGGTGTCGAGCAGCGCGGCCCCACCCGCGCGACACTTGCGCCGCTGATGCGCCACGAAGCAGGCCAGCAGCAGCAACGCGACGGACAGTGTCACCAGAAGCTCTGGGGCCCAGTGCTTCTCATGTCCCACCGCCAACGGGTACAGCAACAGCGACAGCCCAGCGGTCCCGAGTACGACGCCGGTCGGGTCGAGCCCCGTGCCCTCCCCGGACACGTCGACCGCCAGATAGCGGTAGGCCAAAGCGAATCCGATCGCGCCGAGCGGGACGTTGACGAGGAAGATCGCCCGCCAGCCCAGTCCCGCCGGATCGGCGGCCACCAGCACACCCCCGAGCAGCGGACCCGCCATGGCCGCGATGCCTGCCGCGGCCCCGTAGAGCGCGAAGGCGACCGTGCGCCGCGCGGGTTGGAAGCAGGCGATGACGATCGCGATGGTCTGTGCGGACATGGCGGCCGCGAAGACGCCTTGCACGCCGCGCGCCACGATCAGCTCGGTGGCCCGCGTCGCGAGCCCGCACCACAGCGACGCCGCGACGAATCCCGCCGTCGCGAGCAGGAATATGGTTCTGCGCCCGAAGGATTCGCCGAGCCGCGCCGCAGTCAGCAACGAGCACGCGAAGGCCAGGCTGTAGGCCGCGACGACGAGCACCTCCGCGGAGCCGGGAGCGCGCACTTCGGCGGCGATATCGGGCAGCGCGGTATTGACGATGGTGGTGTCGAGCATCTGCATGAACACCGCGATCACGCAGGCACCCAACGACGCCCACGCCGCACGGCCGGTCCGCGCGGCGGCGCCGACAGCGGTGGCGGTGCGGCCGGGAAGGGACGATGTCACGGCAGGACGCCCGCGCGCGGCGCGTATTCGCCCCGGGCCGCCACGGTCGCGAAAACGGCGCGCATCGCCGACAGGTAGCGCTCGATCGCGGCGTGCGCGGCGGGGGTGTCGGGAAACATGACCGACAGTTTGGTGACGTCGGGGAACCGGTTGATCCAGTTGTACACATCGGTGGCGGCACTGCGGTTGCCGTACAGCCCGCCGTCGATCAGGTCGAACATCTCCACGCCGGGAATCCTGCGCACGTCGACGTAGGACAGCATCCGTGCCGACCAGCCCCGCTCGGTGCGGATTCCGTCTTCGGGAGTGGCGAGTTCGAGCGCGCGATGCACCGACGTGTCGATCAGTTCCTTGCCGTCGTCGTAGGCGGCCTGGGCCCGCGGGACCAGCGAGGTGAAGGTCGCGCCGGCATCGACGGGGAAGGCCACGGGGATCAGGTTGGAATACCAGCCGATCGAGGCCGCCTCACCATCGGTGGCGCGAGTGTTGACCGGGGTGAGTCCGAAATGCCAGTCGCCGCCGCCTACTTCGGCTTCGGCCAGTGCCGCGGCCGCGAACATGCCACCGGTGAACCGTCCGCCCGCCGCACGGCAGGTCTCGTCGAAGCGCAGCGCCTCGTCCTCGCTGATCAACTCGATCGTCACGACCGCGCCGCGCACGGGTCGGTCCCGCTCCACACCGAGGTCGGCGGGGAAGCCGGGAACGTGACCATCGTTGCGGCGCAACAGATCCAACCAGGCCCGCACCGCGGGCGAGGACGAGGTCAGCCTGCCGTTGTGTGCTTGTTCGCGGGCGCAGTAGGCGATATGCCCCTCGACGGGCGTGGGTGGCGTCGCACCGTCGGATGCCTCGTCGGCGAACAGCGTGATCAGGTCCACACAGGACAGCGCCTGACCGATGCCGTCGGTGTGCAGGTGGTCGACCACGGCGTAGACGGTGTAGGAGTTCTCGTGTTCGACGACCCCGAATCCGAAGCAGTCCCATTCCAGCGGGCCGGGTGTTCCGTACTCGACATGCGCGCGGATTGCGTCGCTGTCGCGGAATTCGCGATCGGCGGCTCGTGTGAGCCGAATGGCCGAGGCATCGAACACGCGACGGACGAAGCTGCCGTCGGATTCCTCGGCGAACCAACTGGAGAATGTGTCGTGGCGTCGGAGAAAACGGGTGAAGGTGCGCTCCCACACCGCAAGATCCGGTGTGCCCGGAATCGTGAAGGAGATCAGGCACAAGCGGGAGCCGCGAAGTCCGCAATGGGCACTTCGGGCGGCGACACGCAGATATTCCTGTTGCTGATGGGAGGGCAGAACCGGATGAACCGACGCGGACCGCGCCGCCACCGAGGTCTGCGACGACGGCGTCCAGCTGGTCAGCAGGCCGGGGTCGGGCTCCCAATCCTCGATGAATCCGAAATCGACCACGGTGTCCTCGATTCATGTCGGCAGAGAATCTGCGAACGATCGCGAATCGGCGCTTCGGCGCGCGGCATGCGCGCCGGAACAGCCGACTCGACGGCGCCGACAATTCGGCGTTACCCATTCGAGTCAACGACACGAATGCCTCGATATCGATTCGTGGGCGGAAATCTTGTGAGCGTTACCAGTTCGGCCCGACACGAATTGTCCGCGCACCCCAACAAGGCCGAAACCCCTTGTCGGCCGGTGCGGCCGGACCATAGCGTCGGCGCCACCATTTCGCTTTCCGCTAGTTTCGGAGGTGCCCGATGCCCGGCTTTCACCGCGTCCTGGCGCGCTCGGGATGGCTGGCCGCACCGCTGCTGATCGCCGCGGCCATGGCCCCGGCCGGACCCGCCACTCCCGAGCCCCCTTCCGACACGGCGGTCACCGCGGCGGACACCTCACGTCTGGTCGCGATCGCCGAGGCCGCGGGCCGCGCACGCGAGGTGACCGTGCATTCGGCCGCCATGGGCGCCGACCTGCGCCTGACAGTCCTTCCCGCACACGACCCTTCGGCTCCCGCACCCGTCCTCTACCTGCTCAACGGTGCCGCGGGCGGTAGCGCGGGCAGCACATGGACCGACCAGACCGACGTCGCCGAATTCCTCGCCGACCAGCAGGTCACCGTGGTGATTCCGACCGGAGGAGCCGGAAGCTACTTCACCGACTGGCACGCCGACGACCCCGAACTCGGCCGCCAACGCTGGGCCACCTTCCTCACCCGCGAACTCCCGCCGATCATGAACGCGACCTTCCACGGCACCGGCGCCAACGCCATCGCCGGAATCTCCATGGCGGCGACCTCGGTCCTGCAACTGGCCGTCACCGCCCCGGGCCTGTACCGGGCAGTCGGCTCCTACAGCGGGTGCGTGCGGACCTCCGACCCGAGCGGCCAGGCAATGGTCACGGCGGTGGTGTCACGCTGGGGCGGCAACCCGGTCAACATGTGGGGCCCGTTCACCGATCCGACCTGGGCCGCCAACGATGCCTACCTGCACGCGGACAAGCTGCGCGGCCTCGCCCTCTACGTCAGCACCGGCACCGGGATGCCCGGATCGCTGGACGGCCTCGATGACACCGGCGGCGACACCGGCAAACTCGCCGGACAGCTCACCAACGGCGCGATCCTCGAGGCCGTCATCGACCGGTGCACCCACCAACTCCGAGATCGCTTGCGCGAGCTGGATATTCCCGCCACCTTCGACTTCCGCCGCACCGGAACCCATTCCTGGGGCTACTGGCAACAGGATCTGCACAACTCCTGGCCGTTGATCCGCGACGCGCTGGCCCGCTGAGCCGCCCGCTACCGCCACAGCGCCATTTCCGCGCGGAATTTCGGGCAATCGAGGATATCCGGGCGGCTGCACAGCACGGCATGACCGAGGAACTGGCGGGCGTGCTCTAGATCGATGAGCCGCTGTTCGACCTCGGCGAGCTTGGCGGTGATCATCGCCGTGCGATGGGACCGATCCCGTTGCAGCTCAGCCAGATCCGCCAAGGTCAGCCCGGCACGCTGACACTTGCGCAGCAGGATGATCCGCTCCACCGCTTCCGGCGGATAGCGGCGTTGACCGCTATGGCGTTGCGGGGGCCGCAGCAGGCCGTGGCGCTCCCAGAACCGGATGGCCGACGCGGGCACTCCGGTGAGCTCCGCGAGCCGGCCGATCGCTATGAGCATCCGTATCCCTCCAGGTAGACAGCTATTGACTTAAACCCTAGTTGAAGGTGGACGGTTGACGCGGGCAACCGAAGACCACAACGAAGGATCGACATGACGAATACATCGGACATACGGGAATCGGCCGAACGGCTGGTCGCCACCGCGCGACGCCTCTTCGAATCGGGGGTGATGTCGCACTCCGGGCACGCCAACCTCAGCGCTCGCATCGACAGCGAACGATTCCTGCTCACTCCCGGCTTCGTGCGCGATCTGCACGCCGACCAGGTCAGCGTGATCGGGGTCGACGGCCGCGTGATCGAGGGCCGGTTACGGTCGGCGAGTGCGGAGATCGTGAACATGCACGGCGTCGTCTACCGGGCTCGACCGGAGGTCGGCGCGGTCCTGCACACTCATTCGCCCGCCTCGACCGCCTTCGCCGTCGCGCACCGGCCCCTGCCCTGCCGTACCGAACCGATGCTGCGGTTCGGACAGGCCGAAGAGGTGCCGGTCGTGCCGTGGGGACCGCGCGGCTCGGATGTGTCGGTCCGTGGCGTCGCGGAGGTACTCGACAATCGGCCGACGACCTCGGCGGTGCTGCTCGCCAACCACGGCCTGCTGGTATTCGGCCCCGATCTCGACGGAGCCGCCGAACTGCTCATCGCGATCGAGGAAAGCGCCGAAGCCGAACTCGCCGCACGGGCCCTCGGCGGCGCGGTCGATTTCCCCGCCACGGCGCTGGCCGCGGTCCGCGCATCGATGGCTCGGGCGGCATCGTGACCGAACCCGCACGCCTCGACGCCATCCGCGAGCGGTACCTGGCCACCTTCGGCGCCGTCCCGTCCGGCGTCGAGGCCCGCCTGTCCCTCGCCCACGCCACCGGTCGCCTCGCCACCGAGGAGACCTTCGCGGCCCTGCGCCACCTCGTACTGCACGAGAATCCCCTCGGCACGCGGACACAGCAGCTCGTCCACCTCGGCCAGCTACTCGTCCTCGGCCGCGCCGACGCCGCGCGACTGCACACCCGCGGCGCGCTCCACGCCGGAGCGGCGATCACCGACCTCGTCGGCGTCGCCGAGACCGCGCTGATCACCGGCGGCGCACCCGCCTACGCCCTAGGCATCGAGATCATCACCGAACTCCTGCCCGAGGACATTCCATCCACCTGACCGAGACACGGACGGGCCCGGACCGCCGCGACACATCGTGTCGCGGCGGCCCGGCGGTTCCCGGAGCGGCTAACGCCTTCCGCATCGACGGGTGCGGGCCCGGTGCGGAGTGGAAAATCCCCGAACCACGCTAATCACTCTTTCTGGCGCGTAACCAATCGCGCAGTCGCGCGAACTCCTCGGAGACGTTCCCATCGGTAGCCGTCAGAACCGTGGACCGGTCGTTCTCGATGGCGATTTCGTAGGTCTGGGCGTCGCGGAGGCGCTCGGTGTCCACCGACGGCGCGGCGCCGGAATGTGCCGAATCCACCGCGTCACGGACGAGGCGGAGCAGTTCGTCTCGGGCTTCGTCGCCGAGATCGTCGGAATCGATGACCACCGGATTGCCGCCCACTCCGCCCAGCAGTCCGCCATAGGTGTCCAGGGAAACTCTCACCGTGCCTCACATCGCGTTCGCCGGGGCCCGGTTGGCCGCCACCTCGCCATTGCTTCCGCTCACGACATTGGTGAGTACTCGGACCTGCGCGGAGAGGTCCTCGATCTTCCTGGCCATCACCGCGAGCGCGTCCTCCGGCTCGGACACGGTCGCGGGAGCGCGCAGCCCCGCGACCGCGATGCCGACCTGTTGCCACGCGTCATCGACCGCATGCTGTTCGGTGCTGCCCTGACCGTAGAGTTGGGCCGCCTTGAGCGATGTCGTCTCGGCGAATTCCCGGAATTCGGTGGTCCGGGTCGACGCCTTCAACGATTCGTACCAGATGTGGCCGGGCGCTTCCCACGCGTAACCGCCTATCGCGACCGCCGTGAGGTAGAACGCCTTGTTCGGGATTCCCGAGTTGATGTGGACTCCCCCGTTGTCACCCCGGGGCGTGTCCGGCAGCGACACGAAGTCCCGCATGTGTCCGGGTTGGCGATCCCTGCCCATGCTCGGGTTGTCGTAGGCGTTTCCCGGCGACTTCATCGACCGCAACGCGTCTCCCTCGAACCGGGGCGTGAAGACCTCGGCACCGATCAACCAGTCGGCCTCACCGGCCTTCTCGTTCTTCGTGAACTGCTTGACCAGGGAACCGAAGACATCCGACATCGACTCGTTCAGTGCGCCGGGCTGCCGGTGATACACCAGCCCCGCCGTCGTCTCGGTCACCCCGTGTGTGAGTTCGTGCGCGATGACATCGAGCGAGCCGGTCAGGTCACCGAAGACCACGCCGTCACCGTCGCCGAAGACCATCTGCCTGCCATCCCAGAAAGCATTGTTGAAGGCCGTTCCGAAGTGCACATAGCCGTCCAGGCGCATACCGAACCCGTCGATCGAGTCGCGATCGAACACATCCGCGTAGAACTTGCGCGTGCTACCCAGTCCCTCGAACGCCCGGTTGACCGAATCGTCCCGCGACTCGTCAGAGGTCTCGGTTCTCGCCAACTCCGCCGACGACAGGGACTCCTTGTGGCGGACATCGAATATCGTGCGCCGGCCCGACGCGGGTGCCACCATCCCCGCCGACAATGGTCGCATCTCGCGTTCGCCCCGCAATTGCGAACTCACCATCAAAGTGCTGAGAGCAGCCTCTCGGATCGCCGTATCACTCGATTCCATAAGCTTTTCGAGTAGATACGGAGGTATTATACAGTTCAGTCGATCAAATGTGCACATTTCACCACTCCGGCCTATTGTTCTACGATCAACCAATATCCCTTCACGTCGATAATTGTGCCGGTCGCCGACGCGGACAGCGCGGGTAGCGCACTACTCGAAACACTTGTCGGAGGAGGTGGACAATCATTCGTTCGCTCGCGCGATCCGCGATCTCCGTGATTGCGGTGGCCGGACTGTCGTTGTTCGGTACCGCGGTACCCGCGGTCGCTTCGCCGCCTCCCCAGGTGACGGTGACCGGTGGCGCGATCTCCGGCGTCGTCGCCGACGGCGTCATCGAATATCTGGGGATTCCGTTCGCCGCCTCGACCGGCGGTGCGGCCCGGTTCAGCGCGCCGCGTCCGGCGCCGTCGTGGCCGGGCGTCCGGCCCGCGCGCAGCCACGGACCACAATGCCCACAGAACGGGTACCTGCCCGGCCTGTCACCGTCGGGTCCGACCAGCGAAGACTGCCTGAACATCGATGTCTACACGCCGGACGACGCGCGCGAACGCGTCCGGCCGGTCATGGTGTTCCTCTACGGCGGCGGCTACACCACCGGTTCCAACAGCCAATACGACGCCCCCACTCGAATGGTCGCGGACGGCGACGTCATCGTGGCGATACCCAACTATCGCCTCGGACCCTTCGGGTTCCTCTCGCTACCCGAACTCGCCGCCGAATCCGGCGGCCCCACCGGAACGATCGGCATACAGGACCAACAAGCCGCTCTGCGGTGGGTGCGCGAGAACGCCCACGCCTTCGGTGGCGATCCGACCAATGTCACGATCTTCGGTGAGTCGGCGGGCGGCAGCAGCGTCTGCACACACTTCGCCGCCCCCGCCTCCGACGGCTTGTATCACAAGGCCATCGTGCAAAGCGGTTCGTGCACGCAGTCGCCGTTGGTCCCCGGCAGCCGCGAGGATTCCTTCGTCCGCTCGGCGCGCTATGCCGAGAGCGTGGGATGCGGCGATCCCGCGACACGACTACCCTGCCTGCGCGCCCTCCCCGCCGCGACTCTCCTGGACGCGTCGACCGCGCCACCCGAGCAATCCGCGCCGACCTGGGTTCCCAGCATCGACGGCGCCGTCGTCACTCGGACACTGGACGCGGCACTGCGCGCGGACAGTCGCGAGATACCCCTCATTGTCGGCAGCAACAGCAATGAAGGAGCGCAGTTCATCGCCGAGTCCGACTATGCCCGCGGTCATATCCCGGACGCCGCGAGCTACGAGAGCTACCTCCGCCGAACATTCGGCGCCTTCGCCGACCAGATCCTCGCCCGGTACCCGGTCGATCGGTATCCATCGGCCGCGGCCGCCCAATCGGCGGTGATCACCGACGGGTTGTTCGCCTGCCCGGCCGTGTTGACCAGTCGCATCGCCCGTGACACCGGACATCCCGTGTGGCAGTACGAGTTCGACCAGGCGCCGCTGGGCGAGGCCGATCCGCTGTTGCCCGGAGCCTTCCATTCCGCCGAACTGCTCTACCTGTTCACCAAGGTGATGGGTGTGCCGGTGCCCTGGACCGGCGCGTCCGCGGCTTTCGCCGGACAGATGCAGCGGTGGTGGACCACCTTCGCGCACGGCGGCGACCCGAACGGGCCCGGATCGCCGCCGTGGTCGGCCTGGCCCGAGGCGCCCGGACCGGATATCGACGGCCCGGCGCTGACCATGCGGGCGACCGGCAGCACCATGACCGACGATTTCGCCATCCGGCACAACTGCGAATTCTGGTCCCAACGCGAGCGGTGATCGCGGCCGCCGTCGGATTCGGCTCGCACGTGTCGGGCGGGTCGTGATGGCTCGTGAGCCGGTGCGCACACAATCGTCGCGATGCGCACGCTCCTACCGTCCGCACTGTTCGGCGGGACGAATCAGCGGAGTTCGCGGAAGAATTCGCGCAGGTCGCCGATGAGGAGATCGGGCGCCTCCATCGGCGCGAAGTGTCCGCCGCGGTCGAACTCCGACCAGTGCACCACCGTGTTCTGTTTCTCGGCGACGGCGCGAATCGTGTTGTTGCCCGGGAAGACCGCGATGCCGGTCGGCACACCGGAATCCGGCAGATCGGCGCCCCACTGTCGGGATTCCTTGTACAGGCGCATGGATGAACCCGCGGTGTTGGTGAACCACATAATCGAGAGATTGGTGAGCAGCATGTCGCGGTCGATCGCGTCGGAGGGCGTGGCCTTGGCGGGATCGGTGAAGGTGTTCACCACATCCAGCACCCATGCGAGCATGCCCGCGGGCGAGTCGGCGACCGCCGGGGCGAGGGTCTGCGGCCGGGTGGCGTGCATGCCCGCGTAGCCCGAGGTTTCGTTGCCGCTCCAGTCCCGCAATCGCGTCAGCTTCTCCCGATCGGTTGCGCTGTAACCGGATCCGTCGTCATCCCAGGAGGGAATGGTGATCGGATCGTTGAGGTGGACGCCCGCCACATGCTCGGTGTCGATGCGCCCGAGCTGCGGTGCGATGAACGAGCCCGCGTCGCCGCCGTGCGCGCCGTAGCGCCCATACCCCAGCTCCGCCATGAGTTCCGCGACGAGCTCCGCGCCGCGCTCGGTCGAGGCCGCGCCGGCCACGCGGGTCGGGCCGGAGAAGCCGAACCCCGGCAGCGTCGGAATCACCAGGTGGAAGGCATCTTCCGCAGCGCCTCCGTGCGCGATCGGATCGGTGAGCGCGCCGATCATGGCGGTGAAGTCCTCGAAGGGCCAGCCGTGCACAAGGACCAGCGGCAGCGCATCGGACTCCGGCGAGCGGACATGCAGGAAATGCACACGCTGCCCGTCGATTTCGGTGACGAATTGCGGATGCCGATTCCAGGCCGCCTCCTGCGCCCGCCAGTCGAAGCCGCCGCGCCAGTACTCTGCCAGTTCCCGCACGTAGCTGGTCGGAATGCCGTAGGTCCAGCCGACGCCGGGAAATTCCTCGGGCCAGCGGGTGGCGGCCAACCGCCGGTAGGAGGCGTTCAGGACGGATTCGTTCCTCGACTTGCGGCATTCTCGAACAATGCTCGAGACCTCGGCTCGGCTCCCGCGTCCGCTGTCCCTCGCTCGCCGTTGCGCGGCGGCCATCCGGGTCCCGGGCGATTCGGGACCACCGACTGCCCGCGGTGAACCGTATGCGACAGGCCGCTACCGCATGACGCCGGTGTGGCCGGTGGAGTAGCGACCGGGCTGTGGCCAGATCGTGAGGCCGTGCGGTCCGCCGCCGCCGATGGGTATGCGGGCCAGCAGGTTCCAGTTGACGATGTCGATGGCATACACCTCGCCGTGGTAGCGGCCGGAGACCCAGAAGACGCGGCCGTCAGCGGAGAGGTTGCCCATGTCGGGGCTGCCGCCGCCGGGGATGCGCCACTTGTGCACGATCTTGTTCTCGGCGAAATCCCAGACCGATATGCTGCCCTCGTCGCGATTGGTGACGAGCATCCGCTTGGAATCGCGGGTGATGTAGAGCCCGTGTGTGCCCTTGCCGGTCGGGATGTAGCCGGTGTATTCGAAGGTCGCCGCGTCGACGGTGTACATGCCGTCGGCCATCATGTCGGCGATGTAGAACGTGTGCCCGTCCGGGGAGAGTTTCACGTCCTGCGGCATGCCGGAGCGGCCGCCGGGCAGGTCGATCAAGTCGAGCACGGTGCGCTGCGCGACGTCGAAAACCAGCATCCTGCCCATGAATTCGCAACTGGCCAAGGCGAAGCGGCCGTCGGCGGTGAAATCCATATGGTCGACGCCGGGGCAGTCCGGCACGGCCATCGAATGCAACTTCTCCCAGGACTTCGGATCGTAGAAGTCCAGCGATTTGTCCGCCTCCGCGACGACCAGCGCGAACCGACCGTCCGGCGTGTAATACATGTTGTAGGGATCGCGGACCGGGAACGCCTGCCCCGGCTTGCCGGTAACGCGGATCGATCGGCAGCAGGCTTCCCCCGCCGAGCGGCAGGTCGTTGGTGACGTAGAGCGTCTGCATGTCATAGGACGGCACCACATGCTGCGGTTCGAGACCGCCTGCCGGGAATCTGTCGATCACCTCGAAGGTGGCCGGATCGATCACCGTCACCGTATGGGACTGACTGTTCGGCACGTAGACCAGCGGCCGGTGGTCGGCCACCGACGGGCTCAGTTCGCGGTTCGCGGCGTATACGTCGGTCGGCGACAGCGGTGGCGGCATGCCCGGCAGCAGGGTGGCCAGGTGCGGTGGCACCGTTTCGGCCGCCATCACGGTAACCGGGGCCGAGGTCGTCGCCGGGGGCGGCGAATCCGCTCGATCGGAAGAACCGCAACCGGTGGCCGTGGCGAGAACGACGACGGGAACGAAGATCGCGAAGCGCGCACCTGGCCGAAGCCTCCGGTGCGCGTCGGTGGTGTCATCCTGCAATGGAGACGTCAGAGGCACGCGGTCAGATTATTCGCCACCGCACTCCACCGCATCAGCACCGACTCGACATCAATTTCTCCCCGACTCGCCATCGTGTGATCGACTGGTGGTCTCCCGCAACGGCTGGAATTCACCGACGGCGACCCGTCATCGGGATCGGGATCGGGCACAATTCGATCGCCGCGCGCGCTGTCGAATCGGCTGTCGAGCAATCCGACCGTAATGGGACATTCATTCGACCTGCATATTCGCCACGAATGCGCTGTTGTCGTGGCGGAAGTCGAACGCGAGGCCGGCGCGGTCCCCCGACGCCTCTCGGGACTAATTCGGGGATCGGCCGCGTTGGCGACCAGACAGGAACGCCAACAGAACCTCGATCCGTCCGGCGGCCGCGGTCCCGACCAGACCCGCCGCCGGGCGACCGGAAGGAGCACTCTCATGGCCACCGAAACCATCGACCGGCCCGCCGCGGCCTCGGGAACGTTCGCACTCGGCGGTGACATGCCGATCCATCGGCTCGGCTACGGCGCGATGCAGATCACCGGCCCCGGCGTCTGGGGTGACCCGGCCGATCCCGAGGAGGCCGTGCGCGTGCTGCGGCGCGCGGTCGAACTCGGCGTCACCTTCATCGACACCGCGGACTCCTACGGTCCTTTCGTCAGCGAGCAGCTGATCCGCCGGGCTCTGCACCCGTATCGGGACGATCTGGTCATCGCGACCAAGGCCGGTCTGACCCGCTCCGGGCCCGGGGACTGGCGTCCGGTCGGGCGGCCCGAATACCTGCGTCAGCAAATGGAATTGAGCCTGCGGCATCTCGGTGTGGATCGGATCGATCTGTTCCAGTTGCATCGTATCGACAAGAAGGTTCCGCTGGCCGATCAGATCGGGGCGCTGGTCGAGTTCCAGCAGGAGGGCAAGATACGCCACATCGGCGTGTCCGAGGTGACCGTGGAGCAACTCGCGCAGGCGCGTGAGATCGCGAACATCGTCTCGGTGCAGAACCTCTACAATCTCGCCAACCGCGGGTCCGAGGATGTGCTCGACTACGCCGAGGCCAACGATATCGGCTTCATCCCGTGGTTCCCGATCGCGACCGGTGAGCTCGCCCGTCGCGGCGGTCCCCTCGACACCATCTCCGCCCGGCACGGTGCCTCGCCCTCACAACTCGCCCTCGCGTGGTTGCTGCGCCGTTCACCGGTGCTGCTGCCGATTCCCGGCACTTCGTCGGTGGCCCACGTCGAGGAGAACATCGCCGCGGCGACCGTGACCCTCACCGACGAGGAGTTCACCGCCCTGTCCGACGCGGTCTGACAGCCGATCGGGCGGCCCGCAGCCTCCGGCCGTGGAAAGCCAAGGCCAGTCGAGGTCGACCGTCCGGGCGTGACGCGTCGTCGGCGGTCGCGTTCGACAGGTAGAGGAACAGTCGACGGCCGTTGCCGAGGCCGAAGAATCGGACCATCCGTCGTTCGATCGCGCGAGCGGCTACGAGAAAGCCGAACCCGAGGGCGAGCCAGAACAAGAAATTGGCAACGAGATTGGCCACGACATCCGGAACCAGGGACACTGCCGGAGTGTAGAGGACAACGCGTGTGGAGGTCGGCGCCGCGCTACCGATTCGACTGCGGCGGTGTCGATTCCGGGTGGGACGTCGTCGCCACCGGCGTCGACGGCGGCGCAGTGGTCGTGGTCGCGGGCGTGGTGGTCGGGGTTTCGGACGTGTTCGGCACCGTGGTTCCGGTGGGTTTGCGCGAGTCCGTCGTCGGGAGCGTCGGTGTCGTCTCGATCGGGCCGGGATCGGAAATGACGTCCTCGGTCGGGATCGGGAGCCGCGGGTTGGTGTCCGGCGGAATTCGAACCGGGTTCTCCGCCGGAGTGAGCGCGGGTGGGGCGGGAGCCGCATTGGGTGCGGGCGCCTGATCGCCGCGTGGTGGCGCCGCGACCGGCTCCGCTCTCGGTGTGCGGACGACAACCGGTTCGGCCGGGAGGGCGGTCGTCGCGTTCGGAGATCCGCTGACGGTGATCGGTACGGCGGAGGGGGTGGTTGGGCCGTCCGCGGGCGTGTGACCGAGTGTGGTGGTCGCGGCGGCCGCGGCGGCGAGTGCGATCAGACAGGCGGCACCGCCGACGATCAGTCGGCGGCCATGGGCGGCGCGCGGGGTCGAGGGTCGGTAAGGCGGCCCCGTGCGGAGCGGCTTGCCGGAGGACGGCCGATCGGTCCGCGGCGCGCCGTCTTCCTCGCGATCTCGCTCCGACGCGATCGGATCCGACTCGTCCGCCTCGGGCGGCGACGCGTCCGGCCGCACGTGATCGGGTAGCGGTGGGTCACTGTCCGGCAGAGTCGCATCTGGACGAACACGTTCGGGCAGTGTCGTACCCGACCGCGCGGATTCGGGCGCGATCCCATCGGCCCGCCGCGTGTCCGGCACGACCTCGGACTGCGCCGCGATCGACTCGGGCTCATCCGGCACGGTCGACGCCGAACCCGCCTTTCCTGCCGCCGAATCCGCCTCCCGTGCCGCGGAATTTGCCAGCGCTGCCGCCGAATCCGCCTGCGCCGCCGCCGAATCCGTCGATGTCGCAGCACTGTCCGAAGGGCGTCCCGGTCGCGCGGGATCCGACCCTCGACCCGACTCGTCCGCCGCCGACCGCGCCTGACCTGCCACACCGTTCAACTCGGACGATGCAATCAATTCCGATTCGGCGGCCGTCGAATCGGGGGCGTGTTCCAGGTCGGCGGCGGTGACGTCACCCGAACCGATCGTCGCCGGTTCGGGGCCGGGCACCGCCGCATCCGGTCCGATCTTCTCCGTCGACGCCGATTCCGGTCGCCCAGGTGCTTCGGGGTGCCGCCGGTCCGGCGGATCGTCGGGCTGCGACCCGGCCATATCGCGCTCGATGACAGGGAGGGTATTGGTCGGCGGCGCGGGCTTCGGTGCGGCAATCGGACGCGCCGGAACCGACGGCACGGGACTCGCCACGGTGGTGAGCGCTTCGGCAGCGGCCTCGGCCAGTGCGACACAGGTGCCGTAGCGGCGGCCCGGTTTCTTGGCCAGCGCGGTGGCTATGACGCGGTCGAATCCCTCGGGCAGCGCCGGACGCAGGTCGCGCGGCGCGGGCGGCGGTTCGGCGAGGTGGGCGGCGATGACCGCGGCCTGATCGGCGCGCGGGAACGGGTGCACGCCGGTCAGGAGGTGGTAGAGAGTGCAGCCGAGGGAGTATATGTCGGCGCGGTGGTCGGCGACATTGGTGAACCGTTCGGGCGCGGCATAGGCGAAGCTCGCCGAGACCGAGGACAGGGTCACGGTGTCGTCGACGGTCCGGGCGATGCCGAAATCGGTGAGCAACGCGCGCATTCCGGTGCGGGGCCGGTGTTCGATCAGCAGGTTCGCCGGTTTCACGTCGCGGTGCACCACGCCGTGCTCGTGGGCGAAGTCCAATGCCTCGGCGGCGTCGGCGACCAGGCGCACGGCCTGCTCGGGTGGCAGGCCCCGCGGTGCGGATTCCAGCAGTGCGCCCGCGTCGCCGCCGTCGACGTAGCGCATGGTCAGCCAGAGAGCGTCGTCCTCGGGTCCGCTGCGGTCGTAGACGGCGACGATATTGGGATGGTCGAGCCGCGCGGCGAGGGTGACCTCGCGTTCGAACGCGGCCCGCGCCTTCGGGTCGGCGGTGAACGCGTCGGCCAGCAGTTTCAGCGCGACGACCCGTTCCAGCCGCGGGTGCCGAGCGAGGTACACCGATCCCATACCACCGACGCCGAGGCATCGTTCGATCAGGTATCCGGCGAAATTCGCCCCTGCCTGCAACTGCACGCCACTCCAGAGTCCGCTCGCGGTGAGCGCCGCGCACACACCATCCCTCGAAACACGATGGTCCCCGATGTCCGCCCGACATGCATCGGCCCGTGACAGCACGGCTACGGTGGCGTGCGTCCGCCGAGATGCCGAAAAGATTGCGCAGACCTGATAATTCGACAACCGTCGCACAGTATACCGTCTGCCACCAGTCATTTTCGAAACCCCGCGGCAACCCGCGAGGCCGGGCGAACGCCTTACCGCTCGACTCCTATTCCGTCGACGACACCACGCGACTCCGTGTCGTCAGGTCCGGTCGGCCCGACGAAGCGCGCCGTCGACCGCCGTGAACACCGCGGCGGCCAGTATCGCCAGGGCCGAGACCAGCAGGGCGACATCGAGTCCGTGGTGGAAGGCCGTCTTGCCGGTGTCGAGCACCTCGGTGACCTTGGACAGGTATCGCAGATACGGGGTGATGTCGACGCCCTCGGGGATCTTGCCGCGTTCGACCGCGTCGACGGCATCGGCTTGCAGTTCGGTCGGCAGACCCAGTTCGGTCATGCGATTGTTCAGATCCGAGGCGAGGAAGGAGTTCACCAGCGCACCGAGCACGGCGACGCCCACCGCGGAGCCGACCTGGCGCGTCGTATTGGTCACCGCGGCGGCCATACCCGAATGCTCCGCGGGCACTCCCGACATCACGGCCGAGGTCAGCGGTACGACGGCGAGTCCGAATCCCAATCCGGCCACGGCCATCGCGGCCGAGAGCGCGGGGTCGTGGAACGGTCCGTCGAGAACATGCCGGGTCAGCAGAATTCCGCTCGCGCCGAGCGCGCAGCCGACGATCATGGGTGCGCGCGAGACGCGGCGAGCCACCCACGAACCCGCGACCAGTGACCCGACGACGATCGCCACCGCCATCGGCGCGAACACGCCGGCCGTGCACGCGCCCGAATACGACTGCATCACTTGGAGATACAGCGCGGTGAAGAAGAAGATCGAGAAGATGCCGAAGTAGACGGCGAAGGCGACGACCAGCGCACCGCGCACGGCGGGCAGGCGCAGATATCGGAAGTCGAGCATGGGTGCGCGGGCTCGGGCCTCGACAGCGACGAAGCACGCGAACGCGATGCCGCCGAGCACGAACAGCGCGAGCACCGGCCGCGCGGAGTAGCCCTGTTCCGCACCCGCGGTCGCGGCATAGATGACCGATCCGAGGAAGATCGCGCCGAGTACGAATCCGGCCGAGTCGACGGGGCCGGGGTGCGGGTCGGCGCTCTCGGGCACCGACCACACCGCGACGACGAGGGCCACCGCGCCGATCACCAGGTTGAACCAGAAGATCGAACGCCATCCGTAGGCGTCGACCAGCACGGCACCGAGCACCGGACCCGCCGCCAACGCCAGTCCCGACACCGCCGCCCACATGCCGATCGCCCTGGCACGGGCGCGCTCATCGGGGAAGATGTGCCGCAGCAGCGACAGCGTCCCTGGCTCCGACGCGGCCGCCCCGACGCCCATGATCGCGCGTCCGAGGATCAGCAGCGCCACACTGGTCGCCACCGCCGCGACCACCGATCCGGCGCAGAAGATCACCAACCCGACGATCATGACCTTCTTGCGGCCCCATCGGTCCCCGAGCGATCCGCCCGCGAGCATGAGGCCCGCGAAGAACACCGTGTAGGCGTTGACCACCCATTGCAGCAGGGTGACGTCGGTGCTCAGCTCGCGCCGGATATCCCCGAGCGCGACACTGACCACGGTGGTGTCGAGAAAGGTGACGAACAGGACGGTGGTGACCGCCGCCAAGGCGACTCCCGGCCGCGCCGTCGTCACCGTCTTGTCCATCGGCTCCACGCGCACAGGCTACTTGCCGAAGGTCGGCCCCATGAACCTCGCGCGTCGACCCGAACCCGCGAATTCGTTCTCCTGCACGGCGCTCCGCACGCGTTCGCCACGCCCGGACACCTGGCCGCTCATGCCGGCGCACGTCGTAGCCCGGCCACCGCGCCGGGGTGGTCAGCCGCGGCGGTGACTCCCGCGGCGGCGTCGCATCCATCGGTCGGCGGCTATGGAAGCGGCTGGCGGAGTTCTCGGAGAGAGACAGCGTTGCCACCTTGTTCCTTCGCCTGATACATGGCCTGGTCGGCGCAGGCGAGCAGCCGCTCGGACGGGAGGCAGCGCTCGTCAGCCGTCGCGTGCTCGCAGACCGCGACTCCGATGCTGACGGTGACCGGGACGGTGACTTCCGTCGAATCCTCGACGGCGTGCCGCAGCCGCTCGGCCAGCGCGCGGGCGGACGCGGCATCCAGGTGATCGATGATCGTGAACTCTTCGCCGCCGGTGCGCGCGATGGTGGCGGCGGGGCCGACCGTCGCGCGCAATCGGGCGGCCGTTCTGGCCAGCACTCTGTCACCCTCCTGGTGACCGAAGGTGTCGTTGACGACTTTGAACCGATCGAGGTCGATGATCATCGCGCAGGTCGGCGGACCGGACTGGAACAGCCGCGGTAGGTGGTAGTCGAGTCCACGCCGGTTCAGCAGCGTCGTCAACGGATCCGACAACGCGTCGGTGCGCAGTACCCAGAAGACGAATTGCAGCGCGGGCAGCACGAAGACGACCGCGAGCACCATGATCAGCGTGGTGGCCACCGCGAGCGGTATGTTGCGGTCGGAATCGGCGGCGATCATTCGAATCATCACGATGAGCACCGAGAACAGCGCCCACCCCGCGTGTGCGGCGAGGATTTTGGCGCTGTGGAAGACGGTGATATAGCCGCCGGTCAGGATCAGGGTGGTGATGTTGAGCATCGCGACGCGACTGGTCACGAGCAGGCAAACAGTCGTGATGGCGACATCGGCGACAACCATCGATCCGAGTGATGCCGACACTGTCGGCCAGGGCAGCACGAGCCAGCGCAGTGCCATCAGCACCGAGATGATCGCGATGACTCCGATCGCCGCTCGCCCCGGGGCATGCTGTGGGCCTTCGGCCGACAGCAGGAGCATGGTTCCGACCACCGACAGTCCCAGGCCCGACATGCCTATCAAGGACTTCACCAAATTCAGTGCCGAATGGTATCGGAGCGTGCTCAGCAGCCAGTCGTAATCCGTGGGTTCCAGCCACCACATCCGTACCGCACGCCAAGTGCTCATCAATGCCACCTCCTGCGCGGAATCGGGCACTACACGCCATCGGGTCGACGAGAGCCGTGGCCCACCGTGTGCCCGGCCGCGTCGGACGGGTGGACCGTGAACGACGCGGATCGCTGACGGCGGTCCGGTGCGGAGCTTTCCCGATCACCGACCGACTCTAACTCGCCGGCGTAGGACGAACTCATACTCCATCGCCTTCGCGATACCGGCGCCGGTGCTCGACGCCGCAGTGACATCCGATACCCATCAGCGCCGACGTGTCGAAAGCGATGCCTCGAAAACAGCAGGTCAAGGCCATTCTACAGTCCGCTTCGAGAGCTCGTCCCGCGTTCGTGCCAACGCCGCCCGCCTGCCGGCCGGCGCACCACCACGACCGTGGCGGCCGCGGACACCACACAGGGACGCGCAGCGATGCCGATGTCACCCGGAATGGGTGACGAGTCCCGTGTCCGCGCGGAGCACGATTCCCGCAAGACCCGTGCCCGCCACCGATGAGGAGTCGGGACCGCCGCCGCGGCACCCGCGGCGCTGAGCCGCAGCCACCGACGGTCCCGTATATCGACCGGGCCGGCTCGGTGGTTCGCATATCGGCGCGAATCGGCATACGCCGGGAGAGGAGCGCCAGATGTCGTCGCCGAGAGCGCGGTCGAGTTCGCTCGTGCTGGCCGTGTTGGCGTCGGGGCAATTCCTGATGACGCTCGACAGCTCCGTGATGAACGTGTCCATGGCCACCGTCGCCGAGGATCTCGATACCACCATCACCGGCATTCAGACCGCCATCACCCTGTACACGCTGGTCATGGCGTCGCTGATGATCACCGGCGGCAAGGTGGGCGCCATCGTGGGCCGTCGCCGGGCGTTCGGGATCGGTCTCGTCGTCTACGGCACGGGTTCGTTCGTCACGGGGCTGGCGCCGAACCTGACCATCCTCTTGTTGGGCTGGTCGCTGCTGGAGGGAGTAGGCGCCGCGTTGATCATGCCCGCGATCGTCGCCCTCGTCGCAGGCAATTTCGAACCCGAACGCCGGTCCGCGGCCTACGGTCTGATAGCCGCCGCCGGAGCGATGGCGGTGGCCGTCGGCCCATTGCTCGGCGGCGCCGTGACCACGTTCGCCTCGTGGCGGTATGTCTTCTTCGGCGAGGTGGTCATCGTGGTGTTGATCCTGCTGGTGTTACGCCGGGTCGAAGACGCTCCGACCGGGCGTATGCGGTTGGATCTGCTCGGGTCGCTGCTGTCGGCGGCGGGGCTCGGCATGGTCGTCTACGGGGTGCTGCGGTCGAGCGAATGGGGTTGGGTCCGGCCCGAGGCCCGCGGACCTGTCGTCCTGGGTCTGTCGCCGGTCATCTGGCTGTTGATCGGTGGCCTGCTGACGTTGTACGTGTTCCTGCGGCGGCAGACCTATCTGGTGGCGCGGGGCCGCGATCCGCTGGTGGATCCGAGCCTGTTCCGTAACCGGCAACTCGTCGGCGGCTCGAGCATGTTCTTCGCGCAGTTCGCCGTTCAAGCCGGAGTCTTCTTCGCTGTGCCGCTGTATCTGTCGGTCGTGTTGGAACTGAGCGCGCTCGAAACCGGGATGCGGATACTTCCGCTGTCGGTCGCGCTCGTCCTGGCTGCCGCGGGCATTCCCCGGTTCCGGCCGCATGCCGCCCCGCGCCGGGTCGTTCGGCTCGGCCTGGTCGCGATGATCATCGGCGTCCTGATCCTCGCCGCAGGCATGGACCCCGGCGCGAACGCGGCCGTCGTGGCGATACCGATGCTGTTGATGGGGTCGGGTCTCGGCGCGTTGTCCTCGCAGCTCGGCGCGGTCACCGTGTCGGCCGTACCCGATTCCCGAAGTTCGGAGGTCGGGGGACTACAGAACACCGCGACCACCCTCGGCGCGTCCATCGGCACCGCCCTGATCGGGTCGATCCTCATCGCCACACTGACCTCGACGGCGGTCGCGGGCATCGAGAACAACCCGGCGGTTCCCGCATCGGTGCGACAGAAGGCCACCACGGATCTCGTCGCCGGGGTGCCGTTCCTGTCCGACACGCAGTTGTCGACCGCGCTCGACGACGCGGGCGTCGACGACGCCACTGCGAGCGCCGTCCTCGCGGTCAATTCCGACGCTCGGCTCGAGGCGCTGCAAACAGCGTTCGCCGTGACAGCTCTGCTCGCGATCGCGGCCCTGTTCGGCACCGGTCTGTTGCCGCGCCGGCCGGTGGACGCGGACGTCCCAGATGATTAGGCAACCCAATCCCGAGTAGAGGAGCCGACATGGGCGAACAAGTGGCGTTGGGCGAGGTCCAGGAGACACTTCTGATTCCGCTGTACGGTCGGGCCAGGGATGCCGCGGGACGGGCGAGCATTCTCGGGGACCGGCGGGCGATCGAGTTGGTGGAGGCGATCGACTACGACTTCGGTAAGTTCCGCGGGCCCGCGCTCTGGGGTGTCGTGCTACGCACGTCGATTTTCGACGAGTACGTGCGCGGATTCCTGCGTAGGCATCCGTACGGGACGGTGGTGGATCTGGGGTGCGGGTTGTCGACGCGTTTCGATCGGCTCGACAACGGGTCGGTGCGCTGGTTCGATCTCGACGTCGATGACACGATGGTGTTGCGCCGCAAGTTCTTCGCCGACTCCGACCGGTACACGATGATCACCGGTTCGCTGTTCGACACCGAATGGCATGCTCGCGTGACGCAGCGTCCCGGACCTGTCTTCTTGGTCAGCGAGGCGGTGCTGCTGTATTTTCCGGCCGTGCGCGTGCAGAGCTGGTTGCGGGAGGTCGCCACGGCGTTTCCGGCGACAGGGCTGGCGCTGGATACGGGTGGGCGAGCGATGATGAACCATCAGGATCGCAATCCGGTGCTCAAGACGGTGTCGGCGCGGATGAAGTGGACGTGCGACAACCCGGCCGATCTCGAACGGTTCGGTGTGCGGTTGATCGAATCGCGGACCTTCGCCTCTCCGCAGCCCGCCGTGGCCCGGACATGGCCCGCGAGATACCGCTACCTGCTCAAAGGGTTCGGCTGGGCGAGTCCGGTGTCGACCTACAAGATAAATCTGTTCACCACGGACCCGGCCCGGCGATAGCCCGGGCCGCTCGCCCGGTGGACGGGCGGCGATCACCGCTGCCGGGCACGCCGTGATCGGCTACAACTGAGGGCGTTCAGCGGCGGTGGCAGCCGCCCGTACTCGATGCCGGGAGAGTGGCCGTATGCCGACCGTCGACACCGTGACCGGTCCCCTGCCGACTTCGGCGCTCGGCCGCGTCCTCATGCACGAACACGTCTTCGTGCTGAATCACGAGTACGCGCGCAACTATCCCGAGACCTGGGACGATGCCGCTCGCACCGAGGACGCGGTGTCGAAGTTGGATGCCCTCGCCGACGCGGGCATCGACACCATCGTGGACCTGACCGTGCTCGGACTCGGGCGCGATATCGAACGTGTCCGCGCGGTCGCCGAGCGGACCAGGGTGCGCGTCGTCGTCGCCACCGGGTTCTACACCTTCACCGAATTGCCCACATACCTTCGGCTTCGCGGTCCGGGACGGATGATCGGCGGTGACGACCCGATGGAGGACATGTTCGTCCGCGATATCGAGGTCGGCATCGCGGGCACCGGAATCCGTGCGGGAATTCTCAAATGCGCGACCGACGCGCCGGGGGTGACGCCCGATGTCGAGCGGGTGCTGCGGGCGGTGGCGCGCGCCCACCTGCGCACCGGCGCGCCGATTTCCACGCATACCGATCCGCGCACCGCCCGCGGGCTCGATCAGCAGCGGATATTCCGGGAGGAGGGCGTCGACCTCACCGCCGTCGTCATCGGGCACAGCGGAGACACCACCGACCTCGACTACCTCCAGCGCCTGCTCGACGCGGGCTCGTACCTGGGCATGGACCGTTTCGGTCTGGAGCCGCTGCTGTCCTTCGACGATCGCGTACGCACCGTCGCCGAATTGTGCGCACGCGGCTATGCCGAGCGCATGGTGCTCTCGCACGACGCGTCCTGCCACAGCCACAACTTCGATCCCGCCTACCGCGCCGAGCACATGCCCGACTGGCATTTCACCCACATCACCGACGCCGTACTCCCCGCCCTGCGCGAGCGCGGGGTCGGCGACGAGCAGATCGACGCCATGCTCGTGGGGAATCCGCGCCGCATCTTCGAGGCCGCCTCGGACGGCCGGGCACAACGATCAGGAATCGAGAAGCGCTGGTCAGACCTCAGTGGCTAACGTTCTGCGCAACCGGGATCCGGCATTTCCGCCGGATCGTTCGACCGCACAGGAGGGCTGCGATGACAGAGACGACGACGAGTAACAGGCCGGTTCGGCAGATGCACCGGTGGTTCGGGATCCTCTTCACGGCGACACTGGTCGTCACGATGGTGGTCCTGGCGCTGTCGGGGCCGACCTGGGTGTCGTACGTGCCGCTGCTCCCGCTCGCGTTGGTCGCCTTCAGCGGGCTCTACATACTCGTCGCGTACTACGCGCGACGCCGCGCGGCGACCGGTTCGGCGGAACGGGGAGCGCCGCGGGCGCGGCGGGCGCACCGCTGGTCGGCCGTCGCTTTCGTGGTGACGGTGCTCGCGACCTTCGTCGCGCTGGCGCCTTCGGATCCGATCGTGTGGGTGTCGTATCTGCCGCTGTTGCCGCTCGCGGTGTCGCTCGGCACGGGGCTCTACGTGTTCGCGCTCCCCTACCGGCGTGGTTCCGGGCGGAAATCGACCGGCGCTGCGTCCTTGTCGACGCCGTAGCGCGCGGACCGTCCCGAGCGGACCTCGCGCGATTCAGTGCGGCAGGTTGCGGTCGAACAGGGCGAGCAGTTCTCGATAGTGCCGTTCGGCGGCCTCGCGGTCGTAGGCGGAAGTGTCGGCCTGGGTGTAACCGTGTTGGGCGCCTTCGTAGACCTCGGTTCGGTACCGGACCCCGGCGGCGTCCAGCGCCTTGTCGAATTGGGCGATGTGTTCGGGCGTCATGTGCTGATCCTCGCCCGCGTGGGCGAAATACAGCTCCCCCGTGATGTTCGCGACGGTCAGGTGCGCACTGTCCGGGGCGTCGGTGACGAGCGGTCCGCCGTGGAATCCGGCGACCGCCGCCACCCGGTCGGGGAACATGGCCGCGATCAACACCGCGAGCCGCGCGCCCATGCAGTAGCCGGTGACGCCGACCTTGCCCTCGGCGACCCGGGGCGAAGCGGCCAGCCACGCGAGGTAGGCGTCGGCGTCCCCGCGCATGAGCTCCGGGGTCAGCGCGCGAATCATCGGGAAGACCTGCTGGAGGATCTCCGGCCGCTGTGCCGGGTCGATGAACTCCGGCAGGTCTGTCACCGGAGCACGTCCATGCCGGTAGAAGGCGTTCGGCAGCAGGACCGTGTAGCCGTGTGCGGCAATGCGATCGGCCAGCGACCGCAGGCTTGGCCGCGGTCCGAAACCGTCCTGGATCACCAACACTCCCGGACGGGCGACGCCGTCGTCGAGGTAGGCGACGTAGGCGTCAGCGATTCCATCGGGTGTCCGAATGTCGACCGATGTACCACGCACTACCGCCATCGTTGAATTCTCCTGTCGGATCACCTGTTTCGAACATACCGCATTCGGCGCCCGCGTCCTCTCGCGTATACCCGCCGGCGAAATCCCGGTGGTGATGATTCGATCGGATCATGACAGACAACGAGGTAGCTCAGGTCGTGTCGGCGAGCCGGGAGATCACGGCCCCCGCGGAGGTCATCTTCGAGTTGATCGCCGATCCGTCGCAGCAGCCGCGGTGGGACGGCAACGACAATCTCGCCGAAGCCCCGAGCGGACAGCGGGTGCGCGCTGTCGGCGAGGTCTTCGCCATGACGCTGACCAACGGCAGCGTCCGCCACAATCGCGTGGTGGAATTCGAGGAGGTCCGACGCATGGCCTGGCTGCCCTGCGAACCCGACAAGGAACCTCCGGGGCATCTGTGGCGCTGGGAACTCGAGCCCCTCGGCGACACCATCACCCGCGTCACGCACACCTACGACTGGACCGATCTCACCGACCCGAAGCGCCGCGCCCGAGCCGAAGCCACCACCGCCGACGCACTCCGGTCCTCCCTCGACGCACTCGCCGCCCTCGCCGAACAAGGCTGACCACGGAACGCACGGCCCGTCAGGCGGAACGGAAAGCGCCGGGCGGCTTTCCGGTGGTGCGCCGCAGGAGACGGTTGAGAGCCGAGGCGTCGGCGAGGCCGACGGCTCGGGCGACGTCGGCGATACTGCGGTGGGGGTCGCGTAGCAGGTCGAGCGCGGCTTCCACCTTGATTCGCTGGACGAATTGGATCGGCGGCAGTCCGGTCGTCGCGTGGATCCGCCGGGCCAGGGTTCGGCTGGAGAGGTGGGTCGCCGCGGCGAGGTCGGTCAGGCGGATCGGGCTGTCGAGCCGGTCGAGGACATATCGTTCCACGGCGGCGAGATCGGGATCGATGTCGCGATAGGCTTCGCTGCGCCGGAACGGTGTCTGTGAAATACGAGGCGCCACGGCGATTCTCGCGGAAACCGAGCTCGCGACGGCGGACCCGAGGACTTCGTCGACGATCGCGAGGAGTAGATCGACATGCCCGAGCGCGGCGCCCGCGGTGATCACCGGAGGGTCGCGGACGAGCATTCGGTCGGCGTCCACACGACAAGTCGGGTACCGGCGGGCGAAGACGCCGGCGAGCCACCAGGTCGTGGTCACGTTCCGGTCCGCCAGGACGCCCGCCTCGGCGGCGAGGAAGGTGCCCGTGCAGGAGGCCGCGATCCGGGACCCCCGCGCGTCGGCGAGCCATCGCGACGCCGCGCGCACATCGGGCTCGGCGAGGCGGCGTTCGATCTCGGTGGCCGCGGAGCAGCCGATTCCGGGAATCACGATCCACGGGCGGGCAGAACCGGCCTCGGACAACGGGGTGGCTGACACCGAGAGCCCGCCGCGCAGAGCGACCGTACCGCCGTCACCGCCGACGACCCGGATGTCGACCGCGGGCCGGTGTCCCGTGTGGCGGCTGCGGGCCAGCGCCTCGGCGAGGTCGACCGTGGCGGCGACACCGAGGGGCCCGGAGCCGGGCAACACCAGCAGATCCATCGAGAGCACTTGGCTAGATTAGCCAAGTATTTGTCGATTACGCCACTGCTTCGATCGGCCGTCCAGCCCTACGGTGAATCCCATGCCTCTTCTATATATCCGCACCTCGGCGGGCGGTTTCACCGCCGACGCCGGGCGAGCGCTGGTGGCGCGGCTGACCGAAGCGAGTTGGCGCGCGGAATCCATTCCCGACACTCCCGAGGCGAGATTGCGTTCGCTGGCCGTGTACGACGAGATACCGGCAGGCCACACCTTCTGCGGGGGAATTCCCGCCGACGACATGGCGCTGCTCGTACTGGTGAACTTCACCGCGAGCGAAGGTGTCCTCGATCCCGTCCGGCGTCAAGGCTTCGCCGCCGACCTCGAACAGGCCGCCCGCGACACCGCGACCGGCCTCGAAGGCAGGCGGCTGGTCACCTCGGTGACCTTCGACGAGGTACCGGAAGGCCGGTGGGGGCGCGGCGGGAGAATAGTCCGGCTACCCGAAATGGCCGCGGCCGCCGGTTTCGAGCATCTGCGGGAAATCGCCGCCGGGTAGGCGCCCGCTTCGACGCCGGTTGGAACGCCGCGCCTCGTCGAGGCCGATCGAGCTCACTCCCCCGACCCGTCAGTAGTTCTGGCCGGGCGGATATTCGGAGAAGAACTGTTGTAGCAGCGGAGTGGCGGCGTCCAGACCCCATTTGGCGACACCGAGAGCGGCATTACCGAGGTTGATCACGACGAAACCGATGACATCGCGATTCTGTTCCGCCATATCCCGCAGTGGTTCGATGATGTTGGTGAACATTGTCGGTCCTTCGGCATCCCGTTGGATGATCATTCCAGACTGCCACACCCGCCATACGCGGCCAAGCATTCACGCAGTCGACCGGATGCGGGTGACCCGGCCGGGGTGACAAGATGGGCCGCGCTCGGCGCCGACCGGCCTGCGGCGGATCGAAACGCGGGCACGACGGGACAACCGTCACCGATGCCGGGAAATACCCGCTCACGCCCCCTCATGGAGGTACCCCTTGCGTATCGGTATCGGTCTTCCGATCTCCGCGCCCGCTGCCCTGCTCGACTGGGCCCGCCGCGCCGACGCGGGGCCGTTCTCGACCCTGGGACTGCTGGACCGGCTCGTCTACGACAATCCCGAACCGCTCACCGCCCTGGCCGTACTCGCGGGCGCGACCCAGCGAATCGGCTTGCAGACCGAAGTGCTCATCGCACCGCTGCGCGATCCCGTCCTGCTCGCCAAACAGGCCGCGACACTGGATGTGATGTCCGGTGGCCGCTTCGTTCTCGGACTCGGGATCGGCGGCCGGGCCGACGACCACGAGGCTTACGGAACCGAACCATCGGACCTCGGCGCGCGCATGGATCGCCGGATCGCGCTCATGCGCGACATCTGGGCGGGCGCGCCCTACAGCCGGACCTGCGGTCCGATCGGTCCCGCGCCGCTGCGCCCCGAAGGTCCCGAACTCCTCTTCGGCGCGTTCCGCCCGGCCGCCCTCGACCGCGTCGGCCGTTGGGGCGGCGGCTTCCTCTGTGCCGCCGCGCCGTCCTGGGCCGGTGGACTGATCGACACCGCCCGGCGATCCTGGCGCGACCACGGCCGCGAGGGTTCGCCGCGCATAGTCGCCCAGGTCAATGCCGCGCTCGGCCCCCGGGAGGTCGTCGAGGACGCCCGCGAGGCGATGGGCGCGTACTACGCGTTCACCGGACGCGCCGGGGACATGGTCGCCGGAATGCGCACCACCGGAGCCGAGATACTGACCGCCATCGAACAATTCGATGATCTCGGCGTGGAAGAGGTCATCCTCTACTGCTACGGCCGCGACGCCGGCCAAGTCGACCGACTCGCCGATCTCCTCGGCTGAGGGACGATCACCATCGCGCGGACGGGCTTTCGAACGTCCTCGGCAATCCGGTTGCGCTTGTTCCGGTCTCGGCGTTCACACCGGACGGCGTGCACAGACCGGCGACGGTCACGGCCCGGTCACCATGTGATCGAATTCCCCGAACCCGACGGTTGTCCCGGTTAGGGTCGACGCCTGTCGTTGACGCAGGCGGGAGACATCGGAGTGGGCGTGGTGGGTTCCTCGGGGCCGAGGACGACGTGGCGGCGTGTGTTGGCACTCGTACTGATCGCGGTGGCGATACTGACTCCGGGGGTGGCCGCGGCGCAACCCGCGGGGCGCGCGACCACCTGGCTGTGTCATCCGTCGAAGACCGACGACCCGTGTGATCTGCCCTCCGACACCACGGATCTGGCGACCGGGAAGGTGAGCGAGGCCGTCTCGGTGAGCGAGGGCGCGAAGGCCGTGGACTGCTTCTATTTGTATCCGAGGGTCGGCGATCAGATCGCCGCTGATCAGGATCCGGTCGCGCGGCCGGAGGTGCGGTCCATCGCGAGCTTCCAGGCCGCGCGGTTCTCCGGTCTGTGCCGGGTGTTCGCGCCGGTGTACCGCCAGGTGACGCTGCCCGCGCTGCCGGTGGATCTCGCCACCGGACTCGATCTCGCCCAGCAGGGGTACCGGGATGTCGAGAACGCCTGGGACGACTACCTCGCCAACGACAATCACGGCCGGGGCGTGATCATCATCAGCCACTCGCAGGGCACGCTGATGGCGCGCAAGCTCATTCGCGATCACGTCGAGACCGACGCGCGGGCGCGGGCGCGGCTGGTCGGTGCCTTCCTGATGGACGGCAACGTCACGACCGCGCGCGGCAGCACCGTGGGCGGTGACTTCCGTACGATTCCGGTGTGCACCGAACGCGGCGAATACGCTTGTGTGGTCGCCTATTCCCGGGGGCGGAAGGATTCGGCGATGTCCCTGATCGCCGATGCCGATCTCGGCGTGATCTCACAGCGATGGGGGCTGCCCTACGGTCCCGGCTACACGGTGGCGTGCACCGATCCGGGTCCGCTCAGCGGTGACGACGCACCGCAGCCGGTGACCGTGCCGTCCGCACCGTACGCGTCCGGGCTCATCTCGAGCCTGCTCAGTTACACGGTGCTGCCGCACACCTTCCCGCATTCGGACTCGACCTGGACCTCCACGGCATCGCGGGCGACCGGACGCTGCGAACAACGCGATGGCTACGCCTTCTACAACACCACGCTCACCGGGCCGGACCGCCTCAACGAGCGGCCGCTGTTCGAATCGCGTCTGGTCGATATCAATCTCGGATACGACCGGCTCATCTCGATCGCCCAGCAGCAGTCCGACGCCTGGCTCGCCTCGCACTGAGGCGGTCTCCCTCGGTGGTGGGGCAGTCGGTCATCCGATACCGTTGTCGATCGTGATCTCCGTCGCCACCTGGAACGTCCTGCACCGCGTCCACGCGGAGAACTGGTACGAAGAGGTGGCCGACCGGTGGCCGAGCGAACCCGACCGCATCGCCGCGGTGACCGCCCGCCTGACCGATCACAAGGAGCGGGCGATCGCCTTGCAGGAAGTCAGCGGCGATCAACTCGCCGCACTGCGCGAGGCTCTGCCCGACCGCGCCGTGCACGCCATGCGCTATCCGCGCGTGCCGCGCCCCAAGCGGATCGCCACCGCGTTGCGCGACCGCGACGAATACCTGGTGGTGATCGCCGATCCGGGCAGCACACTGGTCACCGCGGCCGCGTTCGCCGACGACCCAGGCAAGGGCGCGATGGTCGTGCGCACCGACGATCTCATCGTGATCGCCACCCACGTGACCGGCGACGGGCGGCGCACGGGCCAACTCGCCCACCTGGCCGACCTTGCCGTCTCGGCCGACGCGCCCACGGTCCTGCTCGGCGATTTCAATGCCGATCGCGAAACGGTCGCCGCCGCACTCGGCCCCGATTTCACCGTCGCTCCCCTACCCGCCGACCCGCCGACCCGGCCGCGCGGCTCGGGAACCAGGTCCCAGTTCATCGACCAAGTGGTCACCCTCGGCGCGACGGCGACGGATGTCGCCGTCGAGGACGTCGAGGGGTTGTCCGATCACAACCTGGTGCGGGCCGACATCACGCCGAACTGAGCGGTCGGACGCCGCCACGACTGCTCTGGATGGGGCACTGCCGAGTCGAGTCCGGTTCGAGACGCTGTGACCTCGCGGTATTCACCGCCTGTTCAAGGGGAACCGCTATTTCTCGACTATGGCGGAGGGCATTGCGGGCGGTACGGGAGTGGTGGCGCCCGCGGGGCGGGGTGGGCGGAACTGGACGCTCGATATCGTTCGGGTGTTCTCCATCGGCGTTGTGGTCTTCGTGCACTGGGTTTCGGTCCGGGTGACGATGTCGGACGGCGCCGTGCGAGGAGATCCGACATTGCACGGGCGGGCGGTATGGGTGGCGACCTGGGTGCTTCAGGTGATGCCGCTGTTCTTCCTGGCGGGCGGGTACGCCAATACCCTGGTCGTGGACAGGTGCCGCGCTCGCGCGATGACCTACGGCGCGTATCTCGGGGCGCGGGCGAAGCGATTGAGTGTGCCGGTGGTGCCGTTGATCGTGTTCGGGATCGTGGCCGGGCTCGCGCTGGGTCTGTATTCGGCGCAGGCGGCGAAGACGGTCGTGGATATCGTCGCGAATCCGCTGTGGTTCCTGGCGATCTACCTGGTGGCGACGGCGGTCGCGCCCGCGGCATTGCGGGTGCACGATCTGGGGGCATGGATAGCCCCGGTAGCGCTGCTGGGGGCGTCGTTCACGGTGGACGCGCTCCGGTTCGGGGGCGAGGGCCGATTCGCGGAGTGGAATCTGCTGTTCGTCTGGCTGTTCTGCCATCAGCTCGGAATCCTCTATGCCCGTGGCACATTCGCGCGGATAGGGGGCGGCGCGGCGGCGGGGGTCGCGGCGGCGGGCGTGGCGGCGCTGGCGGTCATGGTTGGACCAGGTCCCTACCTTCCGACGATGCTCGGCGTGGCCGACGCGCCGGTCTCGAATCTCGCGCCGCCGACCTCGGCGCTGTCGGTGCTGGCCACCGTCCAGACGGCGGTGATCGTGATGGTCGACCGGCGGCTGGTGAACTGGGAGCCACGCGACGGACTGCGGCGCGTCCTCGGGATCCTCGCCGCCACGCTCATGTCGATCTACCTGTGGCACATCCCGGTGATGGTGGTGCTGATCGCGCCGACGCTGTTCATTCCGGCACTGCTGCCCGCGAGCACCACCGCGTGGTGGCTGCTACGGCCGCTGTGGCTGATCCTCGGGGCGGCGGTGCTGATGGGGACGGTGCGCCTGGTCGTCCGCTGGGATCTGTTCTGCGCCGGATTCGCGCCGCGCACCGGCACCGCCGCGGCGGTCACGGGGACCGCGCTGTCGACGGCGGGAATATTCGCGCTGTGGCGGGTGGGGCTCGGCACCGAGACCGCGTCGATGCTCGCGGCCCTCATGCTCGTGACCGGGACCGCGCTACTGACCAGCACCCGCCGCGAGAACGTTCCTACAGCTCGGCGTGCCTGGCCCTGACGAAGTTGTACAGACCGTAGGTGACGATGCCCGCGGCGGCGACGATCAACAGCACCGCGCCGTACGGTTGTGCGCCCAGTGTTTTCAGCGCGCCGTCGAGTCCTGACGCCTTGTCGGGCTCGGACCGCGTGGTGGCCACGATCACGAGTACGCCCACCGCGGCCAGCGCCGAACCCTTCGCGATGTAGCCGGCGATACCGAGCCACCGCGCGAGATCACCCGCCGATGCGTCGAGATCGTCCATGAACTTCGCCCGCGCGCCCTTGTAGACGTAGTAGCCGCCTACGCCGATGATCGCGAGCCCCGCTACGACGAGTACGATGATCCCGCCGCTGTTCTGCAACAGTCGCGCGGTGATTCCCGGACCCCGGCCCCCGCCGCCGGACGCACCGCCCCGCGCGAATTGGAATGCCGAGTAGGTCAGGGCGAGGTAGACCGCGGCCTCACCGATCGATTTCGCGCGGTGCGCGATCGCGGCTCTCGTGTCGTCGCCGGAGTCGCGGCTGCGGCCGAAGATCGCTTCGAACAGCCGCCACATGGCCAGCATGACGAAGCCGATCACGCCCGCCCACAGCATGATTCGCCCGAAGGGCCGTGCGGCCAGTTCCGCCATCGCCCCGGACTGGTCTGCGGTGCCGCCGCCCGCGCCGACGGCGAGGCGAACGGCGATGAGTCCTATGAGAATGTGCACGACACCGGTCATGACGAAGCCGGCGCGGGCGCCCCGTTCCACCACGCGGTTCTTGGCGATGCGCTCGGCACTCGGCGCGCCCGCCGACCCGCCGGTGAATGACACCGCGTGCGAATTCGTTCTCGTCATACCGGATTTCCTCGTTGTCGCGGACCTTCGAACGGTCGGCGGATACCCGGGCCGATGATCGTGAAACCGCGCGGCGGTCGGTGGCGCGGTCATCGTGGTGCAGGCTCCGCGGCTCGAGGCATCCGCCACCCGTAACTGGACCGACCATCCGCGCGGGACCCGAGGCCGAATTCCCGCGCGTGACCCGCGCGGGTACGGATTCCCGTGCGCTACACCGCGGCCGAATACGAGACCGTGTGGCGCGACGAGCCCGCCGATCTCGCGGCCATCGCTGCGCCGTGCACCGCCGCCAGGAGCAGAACCGCCTGAAGGCGCTATCCTTCGTGGAGGAATGCGTCGTCGCCGCCGAGCCCGGGGAATTCAGTGGTCCGACAGCACAATTAGACGGCGGCGGCTACGCGGCCACGGAGGTGAGGTAATGCAGGTCGCCGATATGGCCCCGCTGCTGCTGCGGCTGGTGGTCGGTGTGACGATGATCGCACACGGGGTCAACCACTGGGTCGGCGGCGGGCGCATCGAGGGCACCGCGCGCTGGTTCGGCGGACTGGGACTGCGCCGCCCCGTGCTCCAGGCATGGTTCAGCGTGATCACCGAGATCGGCGCGGGCGTGCTGCTGATCGTCGGCCTGCTCACACCGTTCGCGGCCGGGGCGGTGGTCTCGGTCATGCTGGTCGCGGGTCTGCTCGCGCACCGGCGCAACGGCTTCTTCGTGTTCGCGGAGGGCTACGAGTACGTCCTGGTGCTGGCCGTGGTCGCGGTCGCGCTCGGACTGACCGGGCCCGGATGGCTGTCGCTGGATCACGTCGCCGACATCGAGATCACCGGCTGGGCGGGCGGCGGTATCGCGCTCGGACTCGGCGTGGTCGCCACGGCGGGACTGCTGGCGATGTTCTACCGGCCGACCCCCGCGCGGATCGAAACACCGGAGACGGCAGACGAGCAGGGCCGCTGACGCGCGTCGGATTCATCGGACTCGGCGGTCGGCCCGACGGCGCGTCGGATCATCGAGGCCGGATACCCCACCACGCTGTGGGCGCGCGGGCCCGCGTCGCTCCGGCCCGATGCCGCCACAGCGGAGACGCGAGCTACCCGTTCCGGGGCGGTTGCGTTCGTCCCGTCGACTCGTCGGCCGGTTTCGTCGTCGGGTCGATTCGGTCGGCGCGTTCCCGTTCCCGGTTCACCGCCTCGCGCGAGGAACTCGCGGCACTGCGGTGTTCGGATGCCTTTTGTTCCAGACCCGCGGCACGGGCGGCCTCGGCGTCGGCCTCGGCGGCCGCGGCGCGCGCCTTGGCGGCGGTCTCGTCGGCCAGCGCTTCACGCTGTCGGACCTGCCGGGTCTGTTCGACCGTTTCGGCGCGGATCCGTTTGGCTTCGTCCCGGCGCTGCTGTAGGCGTCGGCGCCGCAGCGCCGCGCCGACCGCCGCCAGGAGCAGAACCACAACGACCGCGATGACGACGATCCAGACGATGGTGCTGGTGGACATCTCTGCCCTCCTCGAGGATGTACGGCCGCGCGCCGCGACCGTCTACGGGTCGCGGACGCGGGCCCCCGTCAGTAGTAGTGCCTACGTCCCCCGACGGCGCGTCCCGTCGACCCCAACAACAGCAGCACCAAACCGATGACCAGTGCGATGATGCCGATGGTCCACAGGATCGGAATGTTGAAAATGAATCCCAAGATTAGCAGGATGAGTCCGATGATGATCATGACGACTTCTCGACTTCCGAGTTCTCGACTTCTGTGGATGGACCGGAGGGCGCCGGGCCGGTGACGCGCGCGCAGGCGCTCATCCGCTTACCAGGCGCCGACCGGTCGATAGTCGCCCACAAGCTGCTCTCGGCGCTGGCACCTCAGCTCGCATCGTCGTGACCAGCGGTTTCACGGTTACCACTCCAGTCAACTCCGGGTGCGGCCCGGCTGTCAATGTCGCCGGGCGTATGCCGTGTTCCGGTGTTCGCCAGCGCGAGGTCACCGCCGTAGTGGTCGAGTACCCGGTGGTCCATGACGGCGCGCCACAGCGGCGGCACCACTGCCAGCAGAACCATGGTGGCGTAGCCACTGGGTAGCTGCGGGGCCTGTTCGCTGCTGCGCAGGGTCTGGTAACGGCGGCCCGGATTGGCGTGGTGATCGCTGTGGCGCTGGAGATGGAACAGGAAGACGTTCGTGACCAGACGATCGCTGTTCCAGCTGTCGCGCGGTGAGCATCGCGCATAACGGCCGTTGGCCCGCCGCGCTCGCAGCAATCCGTAGTGCTCGATGTAGTTGACGGTTTCCAGTAGCGCGATACCGATCAGCGCCTGTATCACCAGATATGGGGCGATGGTGTAGCCGAACAGCAGGATCATGGTCGCGAACAGCGCGATGCTCATCGCCCACGCCTGCACGATGTGATTGTCCATGCTGAACCAGCGTTTGCCCCGGCGTGCGAGCCGGTCGCGTTCCAGCGCGATCGCCGAACGAAACCCTCCGATCACGCTGCGAGGCAGGAATTCCCACAGCGTCTCGCCGAATCGGGCGCTGGCCGGGTCGTCGGGTGTGGCCACGCGGACGTGGTGGCCGCGGTTGTGTTCGACGAAGAAATGCCCGTACCCGGATTGCGCCAACGCGATCTTGGACAACCAGCGCTCGAGATGTTCGGAGCGGTGTCCGAGTTCGTGCGCGGCATTGATGCCGACCCCCGACACGATGCCGAGGGTGACCGCCAATCCCACCTTGTCGATGAGGTCGGGTCCGGTGCCCGCCCAGACCGCGCCCGCGATCGTCAGCCCGGCGAATTGCAGCGGGAGGAACAGATAGGTGCACCACCGGTAGTACCGATCTCCGGCCAGCCGCTCGTAATCCTCGTCGCGCGGGGTACTCCCGTCGTCGCCGACGACGAGTTCGAGCAGTGGAATGATCAGAAAGACGATAATCGGGCCTATCCACCAGAACATCTGCATTCCGGTGCGTCCGACCAGATATACCGGTAGCAGCGCGCACCCCGGCGCGATCAATCCCAGAAGCCACAAATAGCGCTTGGGATCTCGATACCCTGAGTTCGCGAAAACGGCCACTGGCACCCCAAAAGGATCGAAACCGTACGCGGCAACTCCTCGAGAGCCGCGGCACCCCTGCCCATTCATGTACCGACGGCGACGCCACCGGAGGTCTTCGATGATTTCCGTGTCCGCCGGAGCATACGCGCTCGGCACCGACACGATGAATACGCGGGAGGCGACGGCCCATTCCGAATCACACTCGCCTCGGGTCCAAAGCTACCTGCGAACCGAGGAGGGTGTCAACGAAGGCGGCGCCGTTTCGCCTCCCACGTGCACCGGGAGCGAACGCGCAGGCTCGGTATGCCCCGGGAATTCGCCGCCGACCGCGACGTTCGGTTCAACCGGGTGAAACACGGCCGGTGAGTGGGCGTTTCATTTTCCATTCCCTCGAGATCGCCGCCGATGACGGTACCGCGTCGCACGATCCGGTCGTCGTCCCCATGGACCGGGTGGACCAGATGCGCGCGCCGAGTTCCCAGGTGTGCCCGTGGTATTCGACGCCGCCCATCCCGATCATGACCACCGTATCGAAGAACTGCGCGTTCTCGGCGACGACGAGGTCGCACGGCCGGCACAGCGGCAATCCGCCTGCTATCCAGCGTCCCCGCACCGCGGCAATGGCGGGTTCGGGTGTGGAGAATAATATTACCGCGTCTGAAAAGGCAATTTCGGAAAGGCCGCCACCAGGTGGCGAATTCCGTCGCCAGGTCCATTCCGGTACAGTTCACTCATGTTCTCTTCGGATGACCTGGGGTCGAGGCGTCGGTGACCAGCCTGAGCGAGAAGCCGGCCTGGAAGGAACGTGCCGTCGAGCGCTCGCTGCGCAGTGCCAAACTGCGCGCGGAGGAACGCGTCCAGCGATTCCTCGATGCCGCCCAGGCGATCATCACCGAGAAGGGCACTACCGACTTCACGGTGCAGGAGGTCGTCGACCGTTCGCGGCAATCGTTACGCAGCTTCTACCTGCAATTCGACGGTAAGCACGAACTGCTGCTCGCCCTGTTCGAGGACGCCGTCGGCCGCATCGCCGAACAGCTTCGCGCCGCCGCCGACGGCCCCACCGACCCGCTGGACAAACTCCAGGTCGCCGTCGAACTGCTCTTCGAGCTGTGCCGCCCCGATCCGGCCGCCCGACGCCCGCTGTTCACCGACTTCGCGCCGCAACTGCTGATGACACACCCCGATCAGGTCAAGGTCGCGCACGCGCCGATGCTGAACCTGTTCACCGAACTCGTGGGGCAGGCCGAGGCGGCCGAACAGCTTCGCGCCGACGTGAATCCGCGCCGGATGGCGGCGATGGTCATGCAGACGGTCATGTTCACCGCCCAGTCCTCGGCGGTCACCGAGGACGAGACCCACCACGCGATCACCGCTTCCGAGGTGTGGAACTTCTGCGCGCACGGCTTCGCGCGCGGATAGTCCCGACGTTCGGCCCGCCTCGGCGGCCTGAACCGCGTCTCCCGGGACCTCGGCCTCTCGCGATCATCTCCCCGGTGTCTCCGGTGGGCAGCAGCCGCACGGGAGCGCAGTTGCCGGAATGCCCGGTTGCCGTAGGGTGTAGTCCACGAAGGTGGTATACGGAACCCACCGCGGGAGCTCGGACAATGGCCGGGCTGAGAGGGCGGCCCCGAGGTCGCCGACCGCATGAACCTGTCCGGGTAATGCCGGCGTAGGGAGTGAAGAGCGGCATGTCCTCACCGACCGTCCACAGCGGCGCGCAAGAGGCGCCGCTCACCCTCGACCAGCCCGCCCCGCGCGTGCTGTCGTTCTGGGATCAGAGCGCGTTCTGGGCGAATCTGGGCGTGAGCCTGTTCGCCTTCTCCGGCGCGTACACCGTCCTGGCCCCGAATGCCGATGGCACGGCGCAGATCTCGATCGCGGCGGGGATCCTCGCCATGATCGTCGGCACCGCCGTCGGCGGGCTCATGCTCGGGCTGGCCGCGGTGCCGGGCGCACGGACCGGCAAACCCGCGATGATGCTGCTGCGCGGACTGTTCGGCGCGAAACCCAGCTACGTGCCGACGGTGCTCAACATCGCGCAGCTCATCGGTTGGGGCACCTTCGAACTCATCGTCATCGGCAACGCCGCCGAGGAACTGTTCGGCGGCGGCCCGCACTGGCTCTACGTGATCGCCGCGGGCGTCCTCACGACCCTGCTCACGATCTGGCCGCTCGGATCGGTGCGGCTGCTTCGCCGTTTCGTCACCGTCGGCGTCGCCATCGCCCTGATCTGGTTCTACATCCAGTTCTTCCGTGTGGGCCTGCCCGATCTGACCGCCGATCCCGGGCCCGAGGGCTCGGGGCCGTTCGGCGTCGACTGGAATCTGTTCTGGATCGCCACCGACGCCGCGCTTGCCGTGTCGATCTCCTGGATGCCGGTGGCGGCCGACTACACCCGCCATTCCCGCGGCGCCGGTTCGGCATTCGCCGCCGCGGGCGGGGCATACGCGTTCACCCAGATCGTGGCCTACATCCTCGGCCTGTTCGCGCTGGCGCTGGCGACCGGCTCGGGCACCTACGGACCGTTCCTCGAAGTCACCCTCGGTGCGGCGTTCTTCCTGATACTGGTGGTGCGCGAAGCCGATCAGTCCTTCGCCAACGTCTACTCCACCGCGGTCTCGATCCAGAACCTCGCCCCGCGGGCCGACCGGCGCGTGCTGTCGATCGGACTCGGCACGCTCATCACCGTACTCGCGCTGTGGTTGCACATGGACGACTACTTCGGCTTCCTCGGCCTCATCGGCTCGGTCTTCGTTCCGCTGCTCGGCGTGCTGGTCGCCGACTTCTTCCTGAACTCCGGCGGCGAGTGGAACACCGCCGAGGACGCGCCGTCGCGGTGGGGCATGATCGCGGCCTGGCTGATCGGCCTGTCGGTGTACCAGTTGATCAATCCGGGCGACGCCGGGGTGTGGACCGAGTTCTGGGTGCGCGCGCAGCAGTGGCTGGATTTCACCAAACAGCCGTGGATGAGCGCCTCATTGCTGTCGTTCCTCACCGCGATCGCGGCGGGCTGGGCGGTCGGGCGGGTCACCCGCCCGCGCACGCGCGCCCGATGAGCCCGCGCGGCTCACTCGGCCTCCGACTCGACCTCGTGCCGCGTGTCCGCGACGGAATCCGGTGCGGTCGCCATATCGATCTGCTCGCTGACGTAGCGGATCACCACCGCGACCATCGCGACCACCGGCACCGCGAGGAACGCGCCGACGATCCCATACAGCGATGCGCCGCCGGTCACCGCGAGCAGCACCACCACGGCATGCAGTTTCATGCTGCGACTCTGGAGAACCGGTTGCAGCACATTGCCTTCCAGCTGCTGCACCGCGACGCAGATGGCGAGCACGATCAGCGCCGTGGTGAACCCGTTGCCGACCAACGCCACCAGCACCGCCAGCGCGCCCGCCACGAAGGCGCCGACCATGGGGATGAAGCCGCCGATGAAGGTGACGACCGCGAGCACGCCCCACAGCGGCACACCGAGTATGACCAGACCGGCCCCGATGAATACCGCGTCGATCAGGCTCACCAGCGCCTGGGTGCGGATGAATCCGCCGAGGGTGGACCAGATCCGGGCCGCAACCTCCTCGAGGTGGCGGCCGTTGCGGGTGCCGAGCGCCGCGTGCAGCCAGGGCAGGAAGCGGGGTCCGTCCTTGATGAAGAAGAACGTCAGCACCAGCACCAGCACCAGGGTGATCAGCATGGATGTCGCCGTGGTGACGCCGCTGAACACGCCGCCCGCGATCTGATCGGCGCTGGACTGCAATCGCGACACGATGGCGTCGACCGCCGAGTCCAACTGCTCGTCGCGAATCCGCAGCGGCGGACCCTGCAACCAGTCGCGAACCTGCTGGATGCCGGTGCCCGCCTTGTCGGCCAGTTCCGGTGACTGTTCCACCACCGACGGGACGATGAGCGCGATCACACCGGACAGGACGGCGAGGAATCCGAGCAGCGTGACCGAGGCCGCCGCCGCGGGCGGGAAGCGGTGCTCGGTCAGCCACCGGGTCGGCGGCCAGAGCACCGTCGCCACCACGACCGCCAGCGCGACCGGCAGGATGACCACCCACAGCCGCGCGGTGAGGTAGCCGAGCACCCAGGCCCCTGCCGCGATGGCCACCAGACACAGCGACCACTTCGCCATCCACATGAGTCCCCGGCCGATGACGGCCCCGCGCTCCGGTGTCGACTTCGCGGCCTTCGGCCCTCTGCTGTCGATTTCGTTCGCCCCGCTCACGCCGCCAGTCTTACACGGCGGGGCGCTCGGCGTGTCGGCCACCGTGTCATCGGTCCGCCTGCACCGCCGCCGTCGCCTTGCGCGCGGCCACCAGAACCGGATCCCAGACCGGGGAGAACGGCGGCGCGTAACCGAGGTCGAGTGCGGTCATCTGTTCCACGGTCATGCGCGCGGTCAGCGCGACCGCCGCCACGTCGACCCGTTTGGCCGCGCCCTCGCGCCCGACGATCTGCACGCCGAGCAGCCGTCCGGTGCGACGTTCGGCGATCATCTTCACCGTCATCGGCGTGGCTCCCGGGAAATATCCGGCGCGGGTGGTCGATTCGATGGTGGCGGTCACGAATTGCAGTCCGACCTCGCGTGCCTGTTCCTCCAGCAGTCCGGTCCGCGCGACCTCGATATCGCACACCTTGCTGACCGCGGTGCCGACCACGCCCGGAAAGGTGGCATAGCCGCCGCCCACGCCGGAGCCGATGACCTGCCCGTGCTTGTTGGCGTGCGTGCCGAGCGGTATGTGGCGTTCGCGACCGGACACCAGATCCAGCACCTCGACGCAGTCGCCGCCCGCCCAGATGTCGTGGTGTCCGCGCACCCGCATGGCGAGATCGGTGCGCAGCCCGCCGGAGTCGCCCAGCGGAAGTCCGGCCGCACGGGCCAGTGTCGTCTCAGGACGCACACCGATACCGAGAATCACCACGTCGGCGGGGTATTCCGCGTCCGAGGTCACCACCGCGCGTACCCGGCCGGATTCGTCGGCGCGGATCGCGGTGACCTCGGCCTCGCAGACCAGCGCTATGCCGAGGCCGCCCATGGCGGTCGCCACCAGCGCGCCCATGTCGGGGTCGAGGGTGGACATGGGTTGCGCGCCACGGTGCACCACGGTGACCTCGTAGCCGCGCCCGATCATGGCCTCGGCCATCTCCACGCCGATATAGCCCGCACCGACGACCACCGCGCGCTTGCCCTCGGTGCGGTCCAGGGTGTCGAGCAGCGCCTGACCGTCGTCGAGTGTCTGCACCCCGTGCACGCCCTCGGCGTCGATGCCGGGCAGCTCGGGGCGGATCGGCACCGCGCCGGTGGCCAGGACCAGCTTGTCGTAGGGATGCCAATAGCACGCACCGGATACCGCATCGGACACCCGCACACGGCGGCCGCGCACATCGAGTTCGACCACCTCGGTGCGCATCCGCAGATCGATATCGCGTTCCCGGTGCTCGTGCGGCGTGCGGGCGATGAGCGCGTCACGCTCGGCCACACTCCCGCCGACCCAGTACGGAATGCCGCAGGCCGAATACGAGGCGAACCGGCCCCGCTCGAACACCACGATCTCCATATCCGGCGCGCCGCGCAGCCGACGTGCCTGCGACGCCGCCGACATGCCCGCGGCGTCCCCGCCGACGATCACCAGTCGCTCGCTCATGAAGATCACGCTACGTCGCGAATACCGTTCACCGCCGACCCAGGTACGGATCGCGCGCCATTTCCGCGGCACACCACCGGCTTCCGGGTTGCGCTGCGGTGGACCCGGCATTACCGCACACTGATCTCCTGGCAAACGTCGTGTGAGGGCGGCGTTTACACTTTGGAGCATTCATGACCGATATCGAGTCCCGGTCCGAGGACGAACGCAGGCTCGCCGAACTCGGCTACAAACAAGAACTCGCCCGATCCTGGTCCGGATTCTCGAATTTCGCGATCAGTTTCACCATCGTCTCCATCCTGACCGGCGGCCTGGCCAGTTACGGCATCGGCCTTGCCAACGGCGGTCCCATCACCATGGCGTGGGGCTGGCCGCTGGTGTCGATCATGGTGCTGTTCGTCGGTCTGGCGATGGCCGAATTGGCGTCGGCCTATCCCACCTCGGGTGGACTGTATTGGTGGGCATCGGAACTGGGCGGACCGATCTGGGGCTGGTTCACCGGTTGGTTCAACCTCGTCGGCCAGATCGCGGTGACCGCCGCCATCGACTACGGCGCCGCGATATTCACCACCGTGGTGCTCAACGTGCTCGGCGTCCATATCGGCACCGACCGCACCGCGATATTCCTCGTCTTCGCCGCGATACTGGTGCTGCACGCCGTGCTTAACATCATCGGACCGCATCTGTCGGCGGTCATCAACAATATCTCGGCCTGGTGGCACGTCGGCGGTGTGGTGATCTTCGTGGCGGTGCTCGGAATCGGGGCGCGGCACCATCAGAGCGTCGGATTCGTGTTCACCGAAACCGTGGACAACAGCGCGATCGGATTCGGCGGGGTGGCGTTCAGCTTCCTGCTCGGTCTGCTGCACGCGCAATACACCTTCACCGGATACGACGCCTCGGCGCATATGTCGGAGGAAACGCACGACGCCTCCCGCATGGCCGCCAAGGGCATCATCAACACCATCGTCGTCTCCGCCGTCGCGGGCTATCTGCTGATCCTCGCGGTCACCTTCGCGATTCCGAATCTGGACGACGCCCTCGACCCGGAGAAGAACAGCGGATACCCGGTGATCTACATCCTGGAGAATTCGCTGAACGGATTCTGGTCGGGGCTGTTGCTCGTCATCGCGGCCGTCGCCCAATTGTTCTGCGGCTACGCCTCGGTGACCTCGGCCTCGCGGATGCTGTTCGCCTTCGCCCGCGACGGCGCGGTGCCGGGTTCGGCGCTGTGGTCGGCACTCTCGGCGCGCAAGGTGCCGGTGAACGCGGTGCTGTTCATCTCCGTATTCGCCTTCGTGCTGCTGATCCCGTCCATGCTGGTGCCCGCGCGGAACGCGCCCACCGCCTATGCCGCGGCCACCTCGGTCGCCACCATCGGTTTGTATATCGCCTATGGCATCCCGATTCTGCTGCGGCAGTGGCACGGGTCGCGGTTCGAGACCGGACCGTGGCGACTCGGCCGCTGGTATCGGCCGATCGGGGTGGTGGCGCTGCTGTGGATCGCGGCCATCAGCCTGCTGTTCATCCTGCCCACCGACGACCGCGGCTATCCGTGGAATCCCGAATTCACTTGGACCACGGTCAATTACGCGCCGATAACCCTGGTCGGCGTAGTGGGCGCGATCGCCGTCTGGTGGTTCGTCTCGGCCCGCCGCTGGTTCACCGGCCCCAAACGCACGGTGGAGGAACCCGCGGTGTGAGCGACCTCCACCCGCGCCGAATTCGACGGACAGCGGCGCGAAATGTTCGGTGCGCGGATGGGCCTACGATCCGGACATGGCCGAGATCAGAAGTGAACGACGCGACGCGGTGGCGATCGTCACCGTGCACGACCCGGATCGGCGCAACGCGCTCACGCTGGAGCTGTCCGAACAGCTCGCGGCGGCCGTGCACGCGGCCGAACAGGACGGCGCGGTGCACGCGGTGGTGATCACCGGTACCCCGCCCGCGTTCTGCGCGGGCGCGGACCTGTCCGCCCTCGGCGCCGCCCGGGAGCGGGGGTTGCGCACCATCTACGACGGCTTCCTCGCCGTGGCGCGCTGCACGCTGCCGACGGTGGCCGCCGTAGGCGGCGCGGCCGTCGGGGCCGGACTCAATCTGGCGCTGGCCGCCGATATCAGGATCGCCGGTCCGCGCGCCCGATTCGACGCCCGATTCCTTCGTCTCGGCATCCACCCCGGCGGCGGGATGACCTGGATGCTCCAGCGCGCGATCGGCCCGCAGCGGGCGGCGGCCATGACCCTGTTCGGCGAGATCCTCGACGCCCGGGCCGCCCTCGCCGCCGGTCTGGCACACCGTGCCGTCGACGGCGATCACGACGCCCTGCTCGACGCCGCGACCGATTTCGCCGCGGCCGCGGGCGAGGCCCCGCGAGATCTGCTGATCACCACCAAGGCGACCATGCGCCGCACGGCGGTCCTGGACGCGCACTCCGAGGCGGTCGACACCGAGCTCGTGCCGCAGCTGGCCAGTCTCGACTCCCCCGAATTCGCGGCCCGATTGGCGGCGAAGAAGGCGCAGATCAGCGGATCCGAGTGAGCATCGGCGCGGCCGTCCGGTACCGCGCCACCGTCACGCCTTCGGGCACGGAAGGCAGTCGCGGTCGCCGGTTCACGGCGGTTCCCCGGTGCGACCGTCATCGACTCCGACAACCCCTTCGCCCCGGCGACCCGCGGATTCCGGTAGCCGCAATGAACCGGTACCTGGATTCCGCATAGGTGAATATCAGCAGTTCAACAGCGTGAAGTGACGACGGCGAACCGCCGGGCAACTCGCACCGAACGACCCGGGTGAACGGCGTCGACGGGCGGCCGCACACGCGATCACGCCGGCGGCGCTCGGATCGGCAAGCGCCGCGCGAACTCGACCACCGCGGACAACTCGCGAACCGCGTCCCACGCCGATATCGCCCGGACCGAGCGGATTCATCGGCGGCTTGCGCTGCGCTGTCTCGTGCACGGTGGTTAGGCTGTGCGCGGCAGCACGCGGAGGCTCTTGCGAGATTTCCTCGAGCGCAGTTCGATTCGACGGTCGTCGCACCGGTTCCGTTCCGCGCTCACCGAGCTGTTCGTACGTGTGTTGTTGGACGGACGCGGTCCGTCGGAACGGGAGAGTCTGTGGAAACATCGAGGGACTGGGGTAGCGAGTTCGTCGAGTCGGTGAAATGGCTACTGATCGCGTTCTCGATCACGGTGGTCCTGTTCGCGGTGGTCACCGCGCTACTGCTGTGGTCGACCCGGTGGGGACGCCAGTTCTGGCGGGTGAGCGGGGCATATTTCACCGGTCCCGGCAAATGGCGCACGATCGCATTCGTCGCGGTGCTGTTGTTCATGACGGTGTTCGCGGTGCGCATGAGCGTGCTGTTCACCTATCAGGGCAACGACATGTATACCGCGATGGCGGCCATCGCCGCGGCCATCGCCGGGCGTGACAGCGCCGGACTCGAAGAGGCGAAGACCGCATTCTGGAACTCGGTCATCCTGTTCGGTGTCCTCGCCGCCATCCACGTCGCGCGTGTCCTGGTCGACTACTACCTTGGCCAGGCGTTCGACATTCGCTGGCGGCTGTGGCTGACCGAACACGTCACCACCGACTGGCTGCGCGACCGCGCGTTCTACCGGTCCCGATTCATCGATGACACCATCGACAACCCCGACCAGCGTGTCCAGGAGGACATCACCAGTTTCGTGCAGCAGTCACGGGTGCTGTCCATGGGCGCGGTGAGCGCGGTCGTCACGGTCGTGTCCTTCACCCGCATCCTCTGGGATCTGTCCGGGCCGATTCCGCTGTTCGGCGTCGAGATCCCGCGCGCGATGATGTTCCTGGTACTGATATACGTGCTGGTCACCACGGCGATCGCCTTCTGGCTCGGCCGACCCCTGATCCGCCTGAACTTCCTCTACGAACGCGCCAACGCCAACTTCCGCTACGCGCTGGTCCGCCTGCGCGACAGCGCCGAGAACGTGGCCTTCTATCGCGGCGAGAACGTCGAACGGCGCGGGCTCCTCGGCCGCTTCGCCTCGATCATCAGCGTGTACTGGCAGGTCGTGTACCGGTACCTGAAGTTCAACGGCTGGAACCTGACGGTGAACCAGACCGCCGAGGTCTTCCCGCTCATCCTCCAGGCGCCCCGCTTCATCGCGGGCGAGGTCACCCTCGGCGGCGTGCAACAGACCGCGAGCGCGTTCCGCGCCATCCACGATTCGCTGTCGTTCTTCCGCGAGGCATACGACGACTTCGCCGCCTACCGCGCCTCGCTCATCCGTCTGGACGGCCTGCTGAAAGCCAGCGACGAGTCGCGCGGACTGCCCGAGATCACGGTGACGGATCTGGCGAACGCGGTCGAGTTGACCGCAGTGGACGTGCGCAAGCCCGATGGCACGGTACTGATCGATCAGCTCGGTCTGCGGCTGGCCCCCGGCGACGCGCTGGTGGTCAAGGGCGCCTCCGGCAGCGGCAAGACCACCCTGCTGCGGTCGCTGGCGCAGATGTGGCCATACGCCGACGGCGCGCTCGGCTGCCCCGGGGACAACGGCACCCTGTTCCTGTCGCAGATCCCGTATCTGCCGCTTGGCCAGTTGCGCACGGTCATCTCCTATCCCGCCACACCGGACGCCTTCTCCGACGAGCAGCTGCGCGCCGCGCTCGATGCCGTGCACCTCGGGCACCTCGTCGACCGCTTGGACGAGGAATCCGACTGGGCCAAGATCCTGTCGCCCGGTGAGCAGCAGCGCGTCGCCTTCGCCCGCATACTGCTGACCAAGCCGCAGGTGGTGTTCCTCGACGAGGCGACCTCCGCGGTGGACGAGGGCCTGGAATTCGCGCTCTACAACCTGGTGCGCACCGAGGCACCCTCCACGATCCTCGTCAGCGTCGCCCATCGCAGCACCGTCGACCGCCATCACACCCAGCGCCTGGAACTCGACGGTTCGGGACCGTGGCGCCTGGAACCGGTCTCCGCCGACAAGTAGTATCCGCTCGTCACACCGCGCCCCGTGGGACTTCCCGGGGCGCGGTGTCCTTTTCCTCGCCCGGTTCCCCGGCGCAGTCCGTACACAGCGGGAAAGCTGGAAGGATGCCGATCCAGGTTGCGGTCTGCGGGCCGCGCGACTGCACCGCCGAAGACGCCGCGCACGCCCGCGAGATCGGTCGCCTGCTCGCGGAGGCGGGCGCGACCGTGCTCTGCGGCGGCGGCCGAGGTGTCATGGCGGCGGTCGCCGAAGGCGCCTCCGGCGCGGGAGGTCTGGTCATCGGCATCCGCCCCGACACCGACCGCGACACCATCTGCCCCGGCCTGTCCGCCGTCGTCTACACCAACCTCGGCGAAGCCAGAAACGCCGTCCTCGTCCGGTCGGCGGACGCGGTCATCGTGGTAGGCGGATCCTGGGGCACCCTCTCCGAACTGGCCCTCGCCCACCACCGAGGCGACATCCCCGTCGTATCCCTCGGCGGCTGGCGAATCCTCGACACCGACGGCACACCACTCGACATCGGAATGCTCGCCGAAAGCCCGTGGGACGCCGTGGTCTTCGCCCTCGGCAACCTCGATCGTCCTTCCCACCAGTAGTTTTCCGACGACCCAGCTGCCGATGTTGACATCCGATCTCGGATAAGTGAAGCTTTACGCAGCGCCATAATTGCGCCGATTCCCCGAAAACGAGTCGGGCAACCACTCTTCGCGACCCCGCGGCATCCCCCGGATGCCCGGGGTCGCTGTCGTTTCGACACCGAGAATTTAGTGTACTGATTCGGTCGCGTCACGCACGGCATCCTCCACCGCACAGCGAGCCGATCCGCCGACAACCCCGACCCGCGATCACCCGCCGCGAGAATGTCCGGATTCGCCGCCCTCCTCGGCCGGTTCATTCGAATGCGTTGACCGGAGCGCGATTCCAGCAGGACCGGCTCGCCGCGCCATCGGATCCTCCACCAGCGGCTCGACTCGTGAAACCTCTCTTCCGCCATCCATCCGGCAGGCCGCGCCGCCGGGAGAAACGAGATACGCAATGACTATTCTTCGCGACGAATGGCAAGCTCCACCGTGGGTCGCCACTCACGCGGCATGGTCGGCGAGTGTGTCGCCCGCACCCGCCTCGGAGTCCGAATCGAGCAGCGAAGGACGCACTTTCGACTTCGACGGGATGACTCCGACGAGCGCGGCATCGGCGCTCGATCGCATTCGGCGGGTGCGCGCGATGGAGGCTTCGGTCCGCGTGGACACTACCGCGGACCACGGCGTCCATACCCGAACGATCGCGGATCCCGTTGTCATTCCGATAATCGCGGGTGTCGAGCCCGCACCACAGGGTCGGCTGTCCGGACCCGAGGGTTTTTGGCCGGCTGCCCCCGCATCGCCGCCGAATTCGACCACACCAAGCCCGAACCAGACCGCACCGAAGAAAGACCCGGTGGGACCGTCGAAAATCCGGCCGCAACCCCAGGGGACGACTCCCGGCCCGAATTCCGTTGTTCCGCAATCGACCCCGAAGACAGCTCCGGGAACTCCGACGCAGCCGCGACAGCCACCGCCCGCACCGGCGACAACGGACCCGGGTCCCACCGACGCGGATATGCCCGTCGTGGGGTCGGTGGCGGACTTCGTCGCCATGGGCCCCGCCCTGGAGCCGGGCCAGAGCCGGACGCTCCCCAGCGGTGTGGTCGTCACAGCCAATCCCGACCAGACGACGTCGGTGACACGTATGAGCCCGTCGACCGGCAAGATTATCACCGAGGTACTCGGGCGCGGCGGCGTCGTCGTCTCGTCGTCGGTGTCCACGGTCGTGCCCGGGACGAACGGGATGAGCAGAGACACCACCATCACCGACGCGCGCGGCATCTCCCAGGTGCGGTCGGTCAGCGACGGCCAAGGCGGATACACGACCTGGACAGCGAATCCCGATGGCACGAACTCGGTCCAGTACCCCGACGGCCTGATCGTCAAGGAGAAAGGCGGCGTGCCGATCGAGGCCGTGCAGCTGACTCCTGACGGGCGCGGCGGCGAGGTCATCGGCATCACCGACGACGGCACGAGATATCAGGCCAGTTTCCGTCCGAGCGTGTTCGGCACGCCGGTCACCGACGTCACTCGACCCGACGGTTCTCAGGTCACCGTCGTGACGATCCCCGGACAGACCAACGGCGCGCCGTTGAGCCTCGTCACCCAGCCCGACGGCTACCGCGCCGTCGTCTCCCCGGATGGCGCCACCGTGCCGATCGATCGCTACAACAACGCCATAGGCGGCCCGAACTACGGCAATCAGTTCGATCCGTTCACCGCCACCTGGCGCACCGACCCCTACCATCGCCGCGGTCCGATCACCATGAACCCCGACGGCACCGGCAGGCAGGAATGGTTCACCTTCGACCGCGACGGAGTCGAGCGTTCGACCATCGCGCAATTCGACGCGAACAACAACCTCACGAAGCTGGACAGAAGCACCAACGCCGGGTCGGCGCTCGCGTACTTCGAGACCTACGACGGCATCACCGTGCCCACCTGGTCGGGATATCTCGACAACGGCGTCGTACAGGACGACGCGATCCTGGTCTGGGATATCGCATTGTCGGTCACCGGCATCCCGGAACTCGGCATATCCCTCGGCCGCGCCATCGGCACCCGACTCGTCGCCCGTGAACTCGCCGCCCAAGGTGTCTCGCGCGCCGGAATCGCGCTCACACTCGAACAACTCGGCACCGGCGCCACCACCTTCACCGGCCTCGCGGGCACGGGCCAAACCCTCGCACGATCCCCCCGCGTTCTTCCCGCCACCGAGGTATACGCCCCGACCGGTGCGTGGGACGCGGCCATCGCCCTCTCGGACAACGCCGTCGCGGCTGTCCGATCCGGAAGCGGCAGCGCAGGTTCGGCGGCGACCGCCATCAAACAAGCGGCCATATCCGGAGCGAACCTGTCCGGCGCCTACCTGACCGAAACGTCGATATCGCTGCGCACCTCGGCGTTCAGAGTATGGGACCGAATAGGCGCGGGCAGTTCACCGTATCTTTCCGCCGACGCCTATCTCGACCAGCAGTACGTACGCGCGGCCCTCGAGCGCGCGAACAGTGTCAATAATTCGACGAAGGTCGGCATCAGAAACCTTCCCGCCGGGGACACTGTACGACGCCTACTTCCGGTCAATCGCAAACTCCTGACGGTTCTGCAGATGAACAAGACGCTGGAAGGTTCGCTCCTGTACAACGTCGAACCGTTGGTCGCGCTGATGAAACAGCCGAAGGCAATCGACGTGCTCGACGATGTGATACGTGGTTTGCGCGACGGGAGCATGAGCGCCGCGCGAGCGGAACGCGTGATCGCCGAGTCCACCGAGTTGACCGAGTACCAGAGGACGGTATCGGCCCGGGTGGAGCGAACGGCGCAACGATACAGCGGGGGAGAAAGTCCACGCCAGCCGGGCTTCGATATCGGAAGGAAAGACGATACGAAGTACACCAGCGAATTTCTTACAGAAATGTACAACAAATGGGACGAAGCGCAGGATTCCCTCAATCTCCTAGCGAAGAAACTTTCCGAGTCCGTCGGCGGCAAGCCCGATTGGCGCAAGGTCCCCAAGAGTCGCGCACGCTCCGAAGCGAAGATCCGCCACGAATACAAAGGCGACGCCGCAAGACTCGTCGATCTGGCCGGAGCGAAAATAACCTTCGAAACAGTTGATCATGTCTATCGTGCACTCGATGATATCGAACGTTCGGGTATACAGATTACGAGGATCAAGGACCGATTCGTCGATCCGGCGCTCAGCGGTTATCGGGACATACTTCTGAATCTACAAGCAGAAAACGGCATGATAGTCGAATTGCGACTCCACTTGGCAAGCATCGACAAGGCGTCCGCGGAATTCGAACATGCGGTATACCAGGTCAGACGCAACATGGAAGACTTCATGGCGCTTCCCGGTAACAGTGAATCGGTAACGGAGGCCGCCGCTATCGCAAATGGACTCGCGGCAAGATCACGTGATATCTTTCGAGAGGAACTCGCGAAGGGAATACCCAAACCATGACGCACCCCATATACTACTCATACTTCAGTCAGCCACTGAAGGTCGAGCGATTCCCGGACGGCAGACTCGCGGGATCAGTTCTGGACGAGCTCACCGGCGAGTTCGTCCAGGCGAGCCAATACAACGTCCGCAACGCCGTCGCCAATATGAGCCACCCGGAAATATGGGAGGCGGATCTCGATGAATTCATCTTCCACACCGAAAGTCTTCGCCGTCAGTTCGCCTCGGGCGAGGGCCCCGTTTTCCCGCTGTATCAGGTCGTCAAGGGGATATACGATGTGGCGAGGGCGGAGGACCGCGCGGTCAACGACGAAGAACTCCAACTGATCACCGCCATATACCAACGAACCTTCGCGCTGTGGGAGACCGGGCAGGCCCGATCGTGAGATGAGGGGGCATCCGGCCTTTACGCGGCAACGTGGGTGAAAGGTTCAACGGCTCCGACGCGGAACAGGTTCCACGAGGGCCAGGAATTCGTCGGGCAGGTCTCGGACGATCTCGGCCCGATCGCACCGCGCTCGGGACGAACCCGTGCACCGGGCCCGACGATTCGGCTATTCATCACCGGTGAGCGCTACCTCGGTCGCTCGCGGAACCCGCCGAAAGATCCACGGCGAAATTTCCTCGGTGTCGATGTCGAAACCGCCGCTTGCCGTTCGACGTAGGGGTGAGTCAGGGTGGAGACGGTCCGCGAACGGTGGATCGGGCCCCGGCTCGACGACGAAGGAGCAACCGTATGCGAGTCATGATTCTGGGGAAGGCCACCGAGGACACCGAGCGCGGCGTCCCGCCCACCGCCGAAGAGTTCGCCGAGATGGAATCCTTCAACGAGGAGCTCGCCGAGGCGGGGGTGGTGCTGGCCGGCGACGGATTGAAGCCGAGTTCGGCTGGCAAGCGGGTGGCTTTCGATGAGAAGGGTAGCGCGTCGGTGCTCGACGGGCCGTTCGCCGAGACCAAGGAACTTGTCGCCGGATATCAGATCTGGGAGGTGTCCTCGCTGGAGGAGGCGCTCCAGTGGGTCCGCCGCGCCCCGATCCGCAATAGTGTCGTCGAGATACGGCCGCTCTACACCGCCGAGGATTTCGGCGAAGCGTCGACGCCCGAGTCGCGCGAGGCCGAGGCCCGGCCGCGCGAGGCGACCGGCGGGTAGGACCGAGGGCGTCGGGTGACCAGTGCGACCCAGCGGACCGTCGAGGCGGTCTGGCGGATCGAGTCGGCGCGATTGACCGCCTGTCTGGCGCGAACCGTGAACGACCTGGATCTGGCCGAGGACCTGGCCCAGGACGCGCTGATAGCGGCACTGGAACAGTGGCCGGAGTCGGGTGTCCCGGACAAGCCGGGCGCCTGGCTCCTGGCCGTCGCCCGCAGGCGCGCGGTCGACGGCTTCCGTCGCCGGGTGAACCTGGAGCGCAAACTCGCACTGCTCGCCCGCGAGACGCCCGAGGGCGACGATCCGATGGAAACGATCGAATTCGACAGGCAGGTCGGCGACGACGTCCTCCGGCTGATGTTCACCGCCTGCCACCCGATGCTGGGCCGCGACGCACGGGTGGCGCTCACGCTCAAGACGGTGGCGGGACTGTCCACCGACGAGATAGCCCACGCCTTCCTGATCCCGCCGAGGACGCTCGGCCAACGGATCTCACGGGCGAAGAAGACGTTGTCGAACGCGGGAGTCCCGTTCGTGGTTCCGGTCGGTGACGAGCTGGCCGCGCGGCTGGCCTCGGTGCTCGAGGTCGTCTACCTCGTCTTCAACGAGGGATACGCCGCCAGCGGCGGCGATTCCTGGATGCGTGACGAGCTGTGCGCGGAGGCCATGCGGCTCGGTCGGATGCTCGCCGCGCTCGCACCCGACGAGCCGGAGCCACACGCACTCGTCGCGCTGATGGAGTTCCAGGCGTCCCGCTTCCGTGCCCGAACCGACGCCGACGGCAGGCCGGTGCCGCTCGACCGTCAGGACCGGACCCGCTGGGACCGGTTGCTCATCACGCACGCCGAGGGTGCGTTGCGGCGGGCCGACCACCTCGGCGGGCGCGGGACCTACGTGCTACAGGCACGGATCGCCGCCTGCCATGCGCGCGCGTCGAGCGCGGCCGTTACCGACTGGCACCGCATCGCCGAGCTCTACCACGAACTCAGCGAACTCACCGGCTCGCCGGTGGTCGAGTTGAACCGGGCCGTCGCGGTGTCGATGGCCCACGGCCCCACAGCCGCGTTGTCCATCGTCGACGAGTTGTCCGGCATCCCCGCCCTACGCGGCTACCACCTGCTGGCGGCGGTCCGGGGCGACCTGCTGCTCAAACTCGAACGTCGCGACGAGGCACGCTCGGAGTTCGAACGGGCCGCGGCGATGACCGGCAACGCGACCGAGCGGACATTGCTGCTCGACCGGGCCTCGTCCTGCTGAAATCGGCCGCGGGGCCGGAAAGCGGTGAGCGGCAACATGTCACGGGCGTCACGTTCAGCGGGCTCGGGCGCGAGACAGGTTCCACGAGGACCAGGAATCGTCGGGCAGGTCTCGAATGATCTCGGCGCGTATCGCACCGCGATCCGGTTCGGGGAGTCGGTCCAGGGCGGGCAGTACGTCGGGGGACAGACCTTTCAGATACCAGGTGTCGAGTGGCTTGCCGTCGAGCATGCGGTCGATATTCCGTTCGGCGACAAGGCGTTCCGGGTCAAGGATGGCCAGGGCCAGCAGTGCGGCGAAGGCGGCGCCGATGGCGGCGCGGGGCAGCCAGGCGGCGTCCAGACGGACCAGGGCGGCGATCACCAGCAGGAAGATCAGTCCCAACCACAGCTCGCAGGCGCCGACCAGCAGGCGCAGCACCGTGAAACCGTAGGCGTCCTGATAGGTCCACATCCGCAGCACCGACGACGCCACGATCACCAGCGACAGCACGCTGACCGAACCCGCCAGCCCGCGCAACCACCGCCGATCGGCGGACTCGTCACGGTCGGCCCAGCGCAATACGGCCAGGATGACCGCGACGGTGAGCAGCGAGACGATCGCCAACTGCCAGAAGCCGCGGCGCGCGTATTCGGCGTAGGTGAGACCCGCGGTGCGCATGACGTAATCGTCTCCGCCGAACAGGGCGACGAACTGCATGGCGACGAAAATCGCGAAGAGCGCGGTGAGCGCGCCCACGGGCAGTCCCCATTCGGCCCGCCGCAGCGAGCGCCGTGGCTGCCGGTTCGGATCGGCGGCGGGCAAAGGTCCCGCCAGCAGGTGCAGCGCGCCGAGGGCGCCGAAGGCGACCAGGCCGAACACCAGCGCCCACCGCAGGACCGCAGCGGTGTCGGCCGAGGGCAGCAGATCCGTGATCGCGGCGTCGAAGGTCGCGTCGGCCGAGGCCAGCAAGGGAACGAACACCGCGAGCAGCACTGCCGTCGCCGCCACCGACCAGCCGACGCGCAGCGCGGGCCGACCGCCGCGGGGCCGTCGCGTGCCCGCCAACGCCCAGGGCACCGCGGGGAACGCCGCCATCGGCACCGCCACCACATCCCACCACGCGCCGCGCACCGACCGCCGACCCACGACCGCCAGCGAACCCGCCACCAATGCCGCGGCCACGCACAACGCGAACAACCAGCCCGCGGCCCGCACCGCCCCCACCGCGACCAACCCGAAGGCGATGGCAGCCCAGAAGATCCGTTCCCGGCACGCGCCGAACCCCTCGCTCGGCGCACCCCCGGTCACGGCCGCGCCCCGACGGGCACGATGATCCACCGCGAACACCGCACCCGCGGCGACGACGCAGGCGAGCAACCAGCCGATTCCGGGCCGATCCACCGGAATCATCACCGCCGCGCCGAATCCCGCGACCGCCGCCGCGGGAACCACACCCGGCGGACGCGGAATCCTGCGCCACCGCAGCACCGGACGAGCCGGAATCGGCGCGGACACGGCCGGTTTCCCGACCCCGTCCCCCGGTCCGAGCCGTCCACCAGGCGCCGAGTCCGCCCCCTCGGCCGAACCGATCTGCTCGACGGCCTCGGCAACCACCCGCGCACCCGAGGCGATCGCCTCCGCCGACACCGAACCATCCGCTCCCGCCGAGACGGAATCCGGCCCGGCTGAATCCCCCTCGGTCGGCGGGAGGTCAGGCGAGGGCGCCGATATCTCCGTAGGTGGCCCGGGCGGCGTTGCGGGCGAGGCGGATTCGGGGGAATTGTCCGACATGGTGACTCCTCGAAGGCGTGTTCGGTCCACCCGGCACCTCCAGCGGTCCGGGAATGTGGGAGGGTGTGGCCGACCGCGGCGGTCGGCGCGCAGATCAGGGGGCCGGTAGGGAGACCCGGATTCGGGAGCCGGGGTCGGCCACGGCGATGGTGCCGCCGTGCAGGTCGACGATCCAGCGGGAGATGGCCAGGCCGAGACCGGTTCCGCCGCCGTCGGCCCGGCCGCCGCGGGTGAAACGATCGAAGACCCGGGCGCGTTCGGAGCGGGGAATACCGGGGCCATCGTCTTCGACGTCGATGATCGTGTGGCCGGGCGCGGAGTGCGCGGTGATGCGCACCTCCCCGCCCGCGGGGCCGTGCCGGGCGGCATTGTCGAGCAGGTTCAGCAGCACCTGGTGCAGGCGCGCCCGGTCGGCGTGGACGGACAGGTCGCCGGTCGGCACGCGGGTCAGGAAGCGCACACCGCGCCCGAGCGCGGCCGTCATTACCTCGGCCTCGGCGACAACCTGGGCCAATAGCGGTGCGACGGCGATCGTTTCGCGGTCGAGGGGTAAAGCGCCGGCTTCGATGCTGGACAGGTCAAGTAGTTCCGAGATCAGCAGGCCGAGCCGATCGGTCTGGGCGAGTGCGGTGCGCAGGGTGTCGGGATCGGGATCGGAGACGCCGTCGACCAGGTTCTCCAATACCGCGTGCAAAGCCGTTATGGGCGTGCGCAATTCGTGCGACACGTTGGCGATGAGGTCGCGGCGCTGTCGGTCGGCGGCGGCCAGGTCGGCGGCCATCTGGTTGAACGCCTCGGCGAGTTGCCCGACCTCGTCGCGGGAGCTGGCCCGCACGCGGCGGCTGTAGTCGCCGTGGGCCATGCGTTTGGCCGCCGCGGTCATCTCGCGCAGCGGCCTGGTGATGCCGTGCGCCAGGAATTGCGAGGTCACCAAGGCGATCGCCACGGCGGTGACGGTGGTCTTCGGTGGCAGCCACCCGATCCTGAATCCGAAGAATCCGAAGGCGACGCCGCCGGACACCACCATGAGGATGGCCAGTTTCAGCTTGATCGAGCGCACCGGATCCAGCGGGCGCGGCATGACACGGACGATCGTCTGACTCCACGCGCGAAAATCCTTCGGCAGCCGCGGATTCCGCGATCGAGCCGCCCCCGTCGCGGTCACGGCGTCTCCAGCGCGTAGCCGACGCCGTGCACGGTGCGGATGAGGTCGGCCCCGAGTTTGCGGCGCAGCGCCTTGATGTGGCTGTCCACCGCCCGGGTGCCCGCGGCGTCGGCCCAGTCCCACACCTCCTCGAGCAGCCGCTCACGCGCCAGTACGACCCGCGGCCTGCGCGCGAGACGCACGAGCAGTTCGAATTCCAGCGGAGTGAGCTGGGCTTCACTCTCGGCCCGCCACACTCGGCGCTGGTCAGGATCGATGCGAAGGTCACCGACGACGATGGCGGCCGTCTCGCGGTCGGCCGCGCGCTCGACGCGCCGCAGCAGGGCCCGCACGCGCGCGGCCAGCACGCGCATGGAGAACGGTTTGGTCAGGTAGTCGTCCGCGCCGACGCCGAGTCCGATCAGCTGATCGGTCTCGTCGGTGCGCGCGGTGAGCATGAGCACCGGAATCGCCCGGTCGGCCTGGATGCGGCGACACACCTCGAGTCCGTCGAAGCCGGGCAGCATGACATCGAGTACCACCAGATCGGGCGATTCGGCCCGGACCGCGGCCACGGCGGCGGGGCCGTCGTGGGCGAGGCCGACGGTGAACCCCTCCGCGCGCAGCCGCGCCGCGATCGAATCCGCGATGGTGACCTCGTCGTCCACCACGAGAATCCGCCGCGCCCGCCCGAACGCCGGTGCGCTGTGTTCCATGTACGGAACCCTAGCCACCGCATGTGGAGGGCAACGGTGGCATATGTGGAGATTCGGTGAGCGTCGCCGAGGCCGGTCGCGTCAGGCGACCGGGCGGGTCCTGTCCAACCAGGTGTCGAAGGTGGTCGCGGAGAGTGCGGCGCCGGAGTCCGGCAGCAGCTCGCGGCCGGACAGTATCGCCCCGAAGTAGCGTGCGTTCGGGTCGGCGATCACGATGCGGGCGTCGCCGCGCGCTTTCAGTCCGTGCGCCACGAACGCGTCGAGACCGAATACCTCGGGTCCGGCGATTTCGAGGACTCCGTTGCGCGGCTCGCCCACCGCGACCTGGGCCAGCGCCTTCGCGACATCGTCGGCGGCCATCGGCCGCACCAGCGCCGACGGCAGATGGACGTGGTCGCCGACGGTCGCCGATTGCGCGATGCCCTCGAAGAATTCGAAGAACTGGGTCGCGTGCACGATGGTGTACGGCATGGGCGAACTCTCGATGAGCCGTTCCTGCAACACCTTCGCGCGCATATAGCCGCTGTCGGGCAATCGCTCGGTGCCGACCACCGACAGCGCGACATAGTGCCGCACTCCCGCCGCCGCCGCGGCGGCAAGGATATTGGTGGTCGCGGTGGTGAAGAATTCCAGGACGGCGGTCTCCTCGAACGACGGCGAATTCGACACGTCGACCACGACGTCCGCGCCCGCGAGCGCTTCCGCCAGTCCGGCGCCGGTGAGGACGTCCACCCCCGACCGCGGCGAGGCAGGGACTGCCTCGTGACCGTGGGCGCCCAATTCGGTGACGAGTTTCGATCCGATGAGTCCGGTACCGCCGATGACAACGATTCTCACGATGCGTTCCTCTCCTGGCCGGTGCGCCGGACCACTCCGCGCGGGCCGTACGCCCGCGTCCTGGTGTCCGCTCCCGGCATTTCCAGTGGACAGCAAACCTCGGACACATACACGGTGGACGAAACCGCTCCCCCGCGCAATCATCGGCATGCCGATTTTCGACGACTCATGCTTTGATGGCAATATCCCGATAGCCAGATCCTTATCGTCGCCGGTTTCGGACGATTCGCCGCACACCCCTGGCTACCGTTGCGCTCGAGCCGAGCGTAACCGTCGCGCAAATCGCTCGGCATTCCTAGCCTCTGCGGACATGACAACGGATCTCGGCACTCCCCTCAACGACATCGGCGACGCCACGGCCGCCGCCGTCGGCAAGGACCCGGGCGCCGCGCTCGTCGTGTTCCGCGCCGAGGGCTCCCCCGAAGGCACGGTCGGCAGCGCGATCACGCTCGGCGCGCACACCGTGCACGTGGACGAACCGCCCGCTCTCGGCGGCACGGGCACCGCGCCCAATCCGGTCGAGTTCTATCTGTCCGCGCTCATCTCCTGCCAGGTGGTGCCAAGGCGTTCTTCGGTGAGACGATCTCCAATCCCCAGAACCACATCCTCGATATCGCGGGCATCGCCGAAGTGGCGCACACCGCGGGCGTGCCGCTGATCGTGGACAACACCGTCGCCACCCCTTACCTCATCCAGCCGCTGGCCCACGGCGCCGATATCGTCGTGCACTCGGCGACCAAGTACCTGGGCGGGCACGGCACGGCCATCGCGGGCGTGATCGTCGACGGCGGCGGATTCGATTGGCGCGGTGGACGTTTCCCGGGATTCACCGAGCCCGACCCGAGCTACCACGGCGCGGTTTACGCCGATCTGGGCGCGCCCGCCTACGCGCTCGAGGCGCGCGTGCAGTTGCTGCGCGACCTCGGTTCGGCGGTCTCACCGTTCAACGCCTTCCTCATCAGCCAGGGTCTGGAGACGCTGAGCCTGCGCATCGAACGGCACGTGAGCAATGCGCAGGCGGTGGCGGAATTCCTCACCGAGCAGCCGAACGTGACCTGGGTGTCGTACGCGGGCCTGCCCTCCTCCCCGTGGTACGAGCGTGCGCGGCGGCTCGCGCCGCGCGGCGCGGGCGCGGTGATCGGTTTCGAACTCGCGGGCGGTGTGGACGCGGGCAAGCGGTTCGTGGAGGCGCTGACCCTGCACAGCCATGTCGCCAATATCGGCGACGTGCGCTCGCTGGTCATCCACCCGGCCTCGACCACCCACTCCCAGCTCACCCCGGAGGAGCAGCTGGGCGCGGGCGTCACCCCCGGACTGGTGCGTCTGGCAGTCGGCATCGAGGGCATCGCCGACATCCTCGATGATCTGCGCGCCGGATTGGCCACGGCGGGAGTGTGATCCGATCGCGGTGGCGGCGGCTCGGGCGCGACGCCGCCACCGTGCATAGGATGGACTCGCGTCACGCGGACACGTGACGCCGGCCGACGAGTGTGGGACGGTCCTCGCCGGTCGGGTGCGTGTGGTCCCGCGGGAGCGAATGTGGATACCGACCTCGCGCCCCGGCGGCCCTTCACCCGCTACGTCGCCATCGGCGACAGCCAGACCGAGGGCGTCGGGGATCCCGACGGCATGGGCGGATATCGCGGTTGGGCCGACCGGTTCGCCGAACTGCTCGGCGCGGCCTGTCCCGACGTGCTGTACGCGAATCTGGCGGTGCGCGGTCGCCGGATCGAGGCCATTCGCGCCGAACAACTGGACGCGGCACTGGCTCTCGGCCCGGACCTGGTCACAGTGCTGGCGGGGATGAACGACCTGATCCGTCCGGGTGCGAGCCGTGCCGGGTTGCTGCGTGAACTCGACACGGTGTTCGGTGCGCTCGTCGGATCGGGCGCGACGGTGGTGAGCTTCACCTTTCCCGATCTCGGCGCGGTGATACCGCCGGCGCGTCCGCTCTCCGCGCGCATCTACGCGCTCAACGACGATGTGCGCGAATTGGCCGAGGAACACGGCGTCGTCCTCGTTGACATCGAAACCGCGGAGGTGACCGGCAATCCCGCGGTGTGGGCCGAGGACCGCCTGCATCTCAATCCGCTCGGTCACGATCTGCTGGCCCGCGCGGTCGCCGACGCGCTCGCGCTGCCCGGGTCCGACGGCAGCTGGCGCGAGCCGCTGCCGTTCCCGGAGCGCGGGTACGCGCGCTCGATGGGTGCGGGATTGCGGTGGGCCACCCGATATCTGCTGCCGTGGGCCGCTCGCCGCGCCGCGGGGCGCTCCGCCGGCGACGGCGTGACGGCCAAGCGCCCCGACCTGCTGCCCGTCCTGCCGTGAGCCATCGCCGGAATGCGTCGGATTCCGGCGGCGACGGTGCCCCGACCCCGCGGTGACCGCGGTCAGGCCAACAGGTGCGGCAAACCCGCGCGATAGCGGTCCGCGTCCAATGCGCGCAGCGGGGCGAATTCCGCGGGCTCGACCAGCGGGAATATGGTCGCGCGCCCCCCGGGGTCACCGGCGGCGTCCATGATGGCGTTGGCCGCGCTGCGGCCGGATTCGTTCGCGCCCTCCATCGTCGCGAGATCGATGTTGTTGCGGACGTGGTCCCCGCCGAAGAACAGGTTCGGGATGGCGCAGTGCGCGGTCGGTCGGTGGTCGTAGGAGCCGATCGTGTTCACCAGCAGCGGCGTCTCGTTGTGGGTGACCCCGCCCGACCAGGTGATGCCGGGGTCAAGGTGCCAGGAGTGGATATCGCTGTCGCGCAGCCAATTCGTGGAGGTGTTGAGCCAGCGTTTCAGCTGTGCCCAGCTCTCTTGCGCCACTTCCTCGGCGGTGCACTGTTTGGCGGGTTTGCCGAACAGCAGACCCGGTGAATCCCAGTCGGAGATATCGGCGCTGAGACATTCCATGACCGTCCCGTCGCCGTAGCGGCTCGGGAAGTCGACCGGCCACATGGGCGCCTGCCGCAGTGCGGTGATGGCCCACGGCGAGCCGAGCGCCGCGATGTGGCCTTCGGGCAGATCGGTCGGGCGGGTGAGATAGAACTGGATGCCGACCATCCAGTCGCTGATCAGTTCGCGCATACCCGCGAGATGCGGGTCGGCATCGAGGATGTCGTCGCCGAGGACGTCGACCGTCTTCTCCACCGGCATGGCGCACAGATACCAGTCGGCTTGCACCGTTCGCGCCGCGCCGCCGTCGTGCACGGTGGCCCCGCTGATCCGGCCGCCGTTCAGATGCAGCCGAGTGAGCCTGGGGCCGACGACGAATTCCACTCCGCGCGAACGCAGATACGTCACCCACGGGTCGATCCACACCTCGTTGGTCGGGCCGTTGAGGATCTGGTCGGCGCCGCCGCGGTATTGCGGATACAGTCCGGTGCCCGCGAGCATGAGCGCCTGGCCGATGGTGCCGATGGTGCGCGCGGAACTCAGATGCGGTTTGGCGGCGACGGTGATGCGGGTCAGTGCCGAGACCAGGTACTCGCGGTAGGCGGGCGACTTGCCCTCGGCCTGGAGCATGTCCTCCCACGAGACGTATTCGAACTGGCCGAATCTGCGTTCGGTGGAGCTGGTGAACCACATGGTCATCTGCTTGCCGAAGAAGGCCAGTTCCGCGGGCGGGAGTTCAGGAATGAATCCGAAAGCGGACACAATGGACGACTGGATCAGTTGCGGGGTCAACTGGGTGATGCCGTCCAGCCCGACCGGGGCGAAGATCGGCGGGCGGTCGCGGAAGCCGACGACCGCGGATTCGACCCGGACCAGATTGTCGCGCACGCCGTTCGGATTGCCCGCGAACGGGATTCGCGACATCGTATCGGGCACGTGCTGGTAGCAACCGGGGAAGAAGCGGAACCCGTGCTCGCCGGGAAGGTCGAGCCGTCCCCCGCTGCCGGTGCCGGGCACCCCGAGACTGCGTGCCTTGCCGCCAAGGTAGGACGGTTCGTACACGGTCACCCGGTAGCCGCGCTCGCACAGTTCGTGCGCGGCCGACAGGCCCGACATCCCGCCGCCGAAGATGGCGACATCGCGACCCGACGGCTGCGCGCGACCGGTGGCGGCCGTCCCGGCGGTCGCCAGTGCGGCTCCGGCCAGGACGGCGCCGCGTAGAACGGTTCTGCGGTCGACGGTCGCGGGCAATGCGGTGGCACGACGGTTGTTCATCGTTGATCTCCCGAATAGTGCGAAAGGAACAGTGCTGCGGTAGGAGCGGCTACGGGACGGGTGGTGAGCGAGAAGAGCTCAGGAGGCGGTGCGGCGAGGCTCGCCGAGCGCGTGCGTCTCCGCGAGCGCGGACAGGCCGACGGTCCGGTCGCCGAGCACGGACTGCACGGCGACGCCGATGGGCCGCAGCGACGCCTCGGCGAGATCGCGGACCTCGTCGGCGATCTGCGTCAGCGCTTCCCGGCGACGACCGTCGGCGCGCAGGAAGGCACGGGCCGCCAGACCGGCCAGACCGGTCGGGCCGAGCACCGAGGTCGGGCGGCGGGTGCGCGACATCACCTCGAGGGTGGCGGCCGCGAGCCGGGTGTCGCGGGTGGCGGTGCGGTAGAGCTCGATCTCCAACGGCCCCATCGCCGTTCCGCGCGCGAGTCGATTGGTCCAGCGGTACATGCCGAGGCATTCGCGTTCGCGTCGGTCCTCCCACTCGCGCAGCGCGGCGTCGAGTGCACGCGGCTCGTCGAGCACATCGGCGACCGCCTCGCCGAGCAGCCTGCCGTAGCGCAGCGCGTCCCGAATCCCTTGCGCGGTCACCGGATCCTTGAAATGGCCCGCGTCACCGGGCAGCGCCCAGCCCGGTCCGGACGACCTTCGGAAATACGACATCAGATCGGTGGCGGACCGGACCCGACCCACCATCTCGCAGCCGTGCAGACGGTGCGCGAGCGGCGCGATGGCGTCGACCGCCTCGCGGTAGACCTCGTGCGCGGGCCGCCGCCGCCCGAAGTCGACCGGCGGCTGCACCAGACACAGGACCAGGCCGTCGTCACACGGGAACGCGGTGCCGAGCAGCGCGCCGACGCGCCACTGCGCCGCGACCCGCCGCCGGGTCGGGTGCGGATCGGTCCAGTAGGCGAAATAGCAACTGCGACCGCTCGTCTCGTCGCGGTAGGGATGGTCGGCGCGCACCGCGCGGGCGACCGTGCTGCGGCGGCCGTCGCCGCCTACGACAAGCGCCGCGCGCACTTCCCGTTCGCCGCGCTCACGATCGGTGTAGCGCACGCCAACGACCCGATCGCCGTCCCGGATCACCTCGGTTACCCGGCATCGCTCCCTGACCTCGACCCCCGCCGCGCGGGCGGTGGCGACCAACGCGGCGTCGAGTCCGACGCGCCGCACACACAGGGCGTAGTCGACGCCGTCGACCTCGGGAAAACGCGCGCGGATCTCGTAGCCCGAGCCCGCGGCCAGCGCGGTGGTCAGCGGCGGCGCGCCGAGGCCGAGCACTCGGTCCAGCGCGCCCATCCGGCGCAGTTCGGCGACGCCCGCCGGCCAGAGCAGATGCGTGGAGAGGGTGTCGGAGGGGAAGGCCGCGGCATCGACGGCGATGACGTGACGGCCCGCGCGGGCGAGCGCGACGGCCGTCGCGGAACCTGCGCATCGTGCGCCGACAACGACCACATCGGCCGTTTCGACCGCGGAGACGGAACCCATCGAACACTCCGGTCACTATGTCTCGGACGCTATGTCCTACTTCTTGATGGGTGGAGGCTACACCCGCCGCGACCGGTGTATCGGCGGAATCGGGACGATCGTCGAATTGTGGATGTGCACAATGGGACCCATGCACTCGACAGAAATTCACCGATGCCGTCGCTGACGCGAGTCACGGTGAGCCGCCGCAATCACTCCGACGAGCGCCGCAACGAGTTCGAGGAACAGGTCCTCCAGGCATTGGAAGGGCTGATGGCCGACGGAACGCCCTATACCGAACTCGCCGTCCAGCGCATCGCCTCCGCCGCCAACGTCGCGCGCTCGACCTTCTACCGTCATTTCCCGGACAAGTCACAACTGCTCATCCGCATGGCCGACCTGGCGACCGAGGATCTGTTCGACGCGGCCGAGAACTGGTGGCGCGCTGACCATACCGACGCCGAACGCAGCGTCGTCGAGGCGATGGAACGGATGATCTCCGGATTCCGCCGCCACCGGCTGCTGCTCATGGCCCTTACCGAGGTCTCGGCCTACGACCGCGACGTCGGGCACTACTGGCGTTCGCGTGTGCGGGCATTCATGCAGGTCGTCTGCGAACGGCTGAGCACGGAACGCGACAGCGGACGGGTAGAAGCCGATCTCGACATCCCCGCCACGGCGATCGTGCTCACCGCGATGGTCGAACGCTCGATGACCACGGTCTTCGGCGCGGACACGCCGATCGAGGACGAGCGGTTGGCGAGCACGCTGGGCCGGGCGATCCTGCTCATCACCTATGGCACGAATCGGGCGCCGAATCGTACTGAGCCCTAGCCTGCCGGGTCCGCGACGACACGCACTCCGCCCCGCGTCGTCGCAGGCCCGGACCCATCAGATCCATCGCCGTGCCGGAGCGTTACGACCGCGACCGTGGCTTCACCCGGAACAGGTGATGATTCCCTGCGGCGACCGGACGACAATCGGCGAGTCCGGCCCGATGTCGACAGGAGTGCGCCGTGTCCGACCCATCCCGGGTTCCGTGCTCGCGGTCGAACTCGGCCTCCTCGAGGACCTGCCCATGACGATCTCGCTGACCGGCGCGCAGTGGCCGGCCCGCCTCGCGCCCTAGGGGTCGGCCGGTGCGCTGGAGCACGGGCATCAGCCGGTTGCCCGGGATCGCGACGGCCCGGACCTACCACCGCGATTGGCTACGTCCTGACATCACCGCCGGACTCGTCCTGACCGCACTGCTGATTCCGGCCGGTATGGGCTACGCCGAGGCGGCCGGACTGCCCGCCTACGCCGGTCTCTACGCCACCATCGTCCCGTTGCTCGCCTACGCGCTGGTCGGACCGTCGCGCATCCTCGTCCTCGGGCCGGACTCCTCACTGGCCCCGCTCATCGCCGCGGCGGTGCTGCCGCTGGCCGCCACCGACGATCCGGCGCGAGCGCTGGCGCTGGCGGGGGTGCTCGGGGTGCTCGTCGGACTGATCCTGCTTATCGGCGGATTCCTGCGGCTCGGCTTCGTCACCGAACTGCTGTCCAAGCCGATCCGGCTCGGCTATCTGAACGCCATCGCGCTCATCGTCGTGGTGGGCCAGCTGCCCAAACTGCTCGGCTTCTCCGTGACCGCGACCGGAGTGCTCGGCGAGATCGCCGAATCCGTGCGGGCGATCCTCGACGGCCGCCTCGACTCGGTGGCCACGGGAGTCGGGATCGGCGCGCTGGCGGTCATCGTCGCGTTCAAGATCTGGCTGCCCGCCGTGCCCGGCGTGCTGGTCGCGGTGCCCGCCGCCATCGCGCTGTCGGCAGCCGTCGAACTCGACACCGAGATCGGCATGGTCGGCGCACTGCCGCCGGGATTGCCACTGCCCTCGTTCGGCGGGGTCGGTCTGCACGATATCGGATATCTGGTCGGCCCCGCCGCGGGCATCGCGCTCGTCGCCTTCGCCGATACCGGTGTCCTCTCCCGCACCTTCGCAGCCCGCCACGGAGAAGATGTCGACGGCAGCACCGAGATGAAGGCGATCGGCGTTGCCAATGTCGCGGGCGGACTGTTCGGCGGTTTCCCGGTGTCGGGCAGCGGTTCCCGCACGCCGGTTGCCGAACAGAGCGGCGCGCGAACCCAATTCGCGTGCGTGGTCGGTGCGCTGGCGGTGCTGGCGTTCGTCCTGTTCGCGCCCGGGGTGACCGCGTATCTGCCCGACGCGGCGCTGGCGGCGGTGGTCATCGTCGCGGCCACCGCACTCATCGACGTGCGCGGCATGATCCGCATGTGGCATATGAGCGGGACGGAATTCGCACTCGCGGTCGCGGCCTTCCTCGGCGTCGTCTTCGCCGGTGTGCTCGAGGGAATCCTGGTGGCGATCGGCCTGTCGTTCCTGGCCGTGGTGGTGCGGGCGTGGCAGCCATACCGGACGGAATTGGTGCGCACCGCCGATCGTCCCGGCTTCCACGACATCGAACGACATCCCGAAGGACAGCGCATCCCCGGTCTGGTGCTGGTCCGCTTCGACGCGCCGCTGTTCTTCGCCAACGGCCGGATCTTCGACGATTACGTGCGCGCGGTGGTGGCCCGCGCCCCGACACCGGTCGACTGGGTGGTCGTGGCGGCCGAGCCGATCACCGGACTCGACACCACCGCCGTCGACGAACTCGTCGACCTCGACCGCTATCTGGAAGGCAAGGGCATCCGCCTGGCCTTCGCCGAGATGAAGGGACCGATCAAGGATCGCCTGACCCGATTCGGCGTCGCCGACCGCTTCGACGCGACCCACTTCTACCCCACCGTCGAGGCCGCGGTCACCGCCTTCGACCGGCGCACTCCCCCGCCCTCGACCGGAACGAGCCCATCATGAACCGAGCCGATCGCCCGACCGAGGCCGCCGCCGTCCGCAGCCGACGGTGGTCGGCGCGGGCGGTATTCGTACTCGCCGCGGTCGCCGTCGCGGTGCCGGTGCTGTTCGCCGGACTGCTCGGCACCGCCGGACTGTTGCTGGTCGGGATCGTCGGCATGGTGGTGACGGTGGCGGCGGTGTACTGGTTCCTGGCCAGGCGCGGGTTGCCGCGCGCGGGGGCGCTGGTGATCGCCGTGGCCGCGCCGGTCTTCGTCTTCGTCCTCTACATCCGCGCGAATCTGCTATGGGTGGTTCTGGTGTCGTGTGCCGTGGCCGCGCTCGCGCTGATCTGTGCGCGGTTCGCGCTGGGCGGAGACGAATCCGACACGGGGATGCCCGAATTCACGGTCGAGCCGCCGCGCAGACCATTCCTGATCATGAATCCGCATTCCGGCGGCGGCAAGGTGGCGAAGTTCGATCTGCACCGCAAGGCCGCCGATCTCGGCGCGGAAGTGCTGCTGTTGGAAGGATCGGACGCCATCGACGTCGAGGCGGCGGCCCGTGCGGCGGTCGCACGCGGGGCGGACCTGCTCGGGGTGGCGGGCGGCGACGGAACCCAGGCACTGGTGGCCGGTGTCGCCGCCGACAACGATCTGCCCTTCCTGGTGATCAGCGCTGGCACCCGCAACCATTTCGCCATGGATCTCGGACTCGACCGCGACGATCCGGCCACCTGCCTCGACGCCCTGATCGACGGCGTGGAACTGCGGATCGACCTCGGGAACGTCAACGGCCGTCCCTTCGTCAACAATGCCTCCTTCGGCCTATACGCCGAGCTCGTGCGCAGTCCCGCCTATCGCGACGACAAGACCGCGACGGTACTCGATATGCTGCCCGATCTGCTTGCCGGACAATCGGCTTCGCATCTGCGCGCCTGGATCGATGAGACGGTGGTCGACGGTCCGCAGGCGGTCCTGGTGAGCAACAACCCCTATGGCAGCGGCGATCTGGCCGGCTCGAGCCGCCGCGAACGGCTCGACCGCGGGGTGCTCGGGGTGGTGGCGGTCTCGGTCGCCAACGCACGCGAGGCCGTCGACCTGTTGCGACTGAGCCGGTTGCGGCGACTCGTCCAGCGCAGCGCCGCCGACGTGGTCGTCGACGCGGCCGTCGATCGCATTCCGGTCGGCGTGGACGGTGAATCACTGATGCTGGAGACCCCGGTGCGGTGCACGATTCGACCGGGCGCGCTGCGGGTCCGGGTGCCGCGCAACCGTCCCGGTGTTCCCCCGGCGACTCCCCCTGTCGACTGGATTCGCCTGCGGGAGCGGGCCCGTCGCCCCCGCCACGCGGCAGGCGTCTGATCCGCGCCGGTCAGTCCGGCGGGCGCCCGGACGCATCGAGCAGCAATTCCGCGACCGACCTCAGCCGCCGCGCCATCTCCGGGTAGGTCGAATAGTTCATACCCGCCTGGATCATGGCGCCGCTGACCGCGATATTGAGCGCGTCGAGGACGGCGTCGGTGCACGATTCGCCCGCCGCGACGCGCAATCGGTCGGCGATCGCGCCGCCGATGCGGGCCCGCAGCCGGGCCACGTCGGGGTCGCGGCTCAGCACCGCCGCCGAGGCGGCCACGCTCAGTTCGGGATCGGCGGCCAGCAGCGCGCCGAGTTCGTCGAATACCGTGGCGAGCCGTTCCCGCGGAGTCGCCCCGACCAGCGGGGCCTTCGACCATTGCCGGATGCGGCGCCAGAACGCCTCGGCGACGAGATGATGCTTGGCGGAGAAATAGCCGTAGGCGGTGGCGTGGGTCAATCCGGCGCGACGGCACACCTCGCGCATGGACAGCTGATCGTATCCGCGCTCGCGCAGCACCTCGAGTCCGGCGTCGAGCAACCGATCCGCCGTCTCGGCCGACCGTCCGGCGATCGCCCGACGGCTCGACATCGCTTCCATCGCTGCCTCAGACATGAGGTTTACACTAGGCTTTACACCTGTAAGATTCAATCGGCCGCCACGGATATCCGCTCCGGCCCGTCACACCGATCGCGTAGGAAGCAGAGTCGTCGATGAAGACAAAGGGCGCCCTGATCTGGGAATTCAACCAGCCTTGGACGGTCGAGGAGATCGAGATCGGCCAACCGCGCCGCCACGAGGTCACCGTGCGGATGGAGGCGGCGGGCATGTGCCACTCGGACCACCACCTCGTCACCGGCGGCATTCCGATGGCGGGGTTCCCGGTGCTGGGCGGGCACGAGGGCGCGGGTGTCATCATCGAGGTCGGACCGGATGTGGAGGATCTCGCGGTCGGCGACCACGTCGTGCTGTCGTTCATCCCGTCCTGCGGCAAATGTCCCTCGTGTCAGGCGGGTCTGCGCAATCTGTGCGATCTGGGCGCGCTGCTGCTGGCGGGCACCTCGGTCACCGACGGAACGCACCGCGTCACCGCGCGCGGCCGCGACGTCTACCCCATGACCCTGCTCGGCACCTTCGCCCCGTACGCGGTGGTGCATCAGGCATCGGTGGTCAAGATCGACCCGTCGGTGCCATTCGAGGTCGCCTGCCTGGTCGGCTGCGGTGTCACCACCGGATACGGTTCGGCCACCCGCGCCGCGGACATCCGCCCGGGCGAGGATGTCGCGATCATCGGCATAGGCGGACTCGGCACCGCCGCGCTCCAGGGCGCGGTGCACTGCGGAGCGCGCTACATCTTCGCCGTCGACCCCGTGGACTGGAAGCGCGAGCAGGCGTTGAAATTCGGCGCCACGCACGCCTACGCCACCATCGAGGAGGCGACCGCGGCGTGCGCGGAGATCACCGCGGGCGGTATGGCCAAGAAGGTCATCGTCACCGTCGGCGAGGCCCGCGGCAAGGACGTCGACACCTGGCTCGGCATCACCGCCAAGGCGGGCACCTGTGTGGTCACCGCGATGGGCAACCTCGTGGAAAACGAGACCACCCTCAATATCGCGATGCTGTCGCTGTTGCAGAAACGGTTGCAGGGCACCCTGTTCGGCGGCGGCAACCCGCACTACGACATTCCGCAACTGCTGGCGATGTACAAGGCGGGCAAACTCAACCTCGATGACATGGTCACCCGGCAGTACCGACTGGACCAGATCAACGACGGCTACCAGGACATGCTCGAGGGCAAGAACATTCGCGGCGTCATCCGCTTCACCGACGACGACCGCTGACCCACGATTCGAGGACCGACCGTGACCACCATGCACCCCTGCGAGCCCGTCGAATTGGATTTCCTCGACACCGCGCCCGGACGCTTCAGCAACAGCGTCGATCTCGCGATCACCCCCGAGCAGGCGTTCGACGTTCTGGCCGAGGCCGAACCCTGGCCGCGCTGGGCCACCGTGATCACCAACGTGACCTGGACCAGTCCGCGACCGCACGGCATCGGCACCACCCGCACGGTCGACATGCGCGGTGGCATCGTCGGCGAGGAACGCTTCCTGGCCTGGGAGCCCGGTAAGCACATGGCATTTCGTTTCGAGGCGTGTTCGACCGCCGCGCTCGAGGCATTCCTGGAGGACTACCGGATCGAGCCGACACCGGACGGCTGCCGTCTCACCTGGACGCTGGCCAATCGTCTGCGCGGACCCGCGAAACTGTTCTCCTTCGCGTCCGCCCCGATCATGAACTTCATGTTCAAGCGGTTCCTGGCGAACCTTCGCCGTTACACCGACACCCGATTCGCCACCGCCGCACACTGATCCGCGTCCCACGCGAAACACCATGCCCCGTGGGCCCGCAGTCGCGGTCGATGCCGATCTCACCTCCGACGTGCGCATCGCGGGCCCCGAGGGCGGCCCGACCGCCGAACTGCCGCATGGTTTCCCGCAGAGGATTCGACAACGGGCCGCGAACCCGCGATCATTACTGCACGCACGATATTCGTGACCGCGCCGCACGGCGGACCCGCGGTCGATCGTGCTTCTCGAGTGGACAACGTCGCGTCCGCACATCGTCACACACACAGGTTGTGCCGATGGCCTATTCGCGTGCCCGAACACGTTGTCGGTTGCACAGGACCGTCTCGGAGCCGAACACGGCGGCCATATGCTGGCTGCACCGACCGGTTGCCCTGAGCAGGTTCACACCAACCGATAGGAACCGAATATGCCGAAGTTCTACCGAACCCTCGCCATGGCAGGAATCGCCACGGCCGCTGTGAGTTTCGCGGCACACACCGCGATCGCGGAGCCATCGGCCGAGCCCACCCCCGGTCCCGCCACCAGTTCCGTCGCCCCGACCACCGAGCCGGCGCCCGCCACCACCACGCCGTCCACGTCCCCCTCGGCGACCAGCACCCCGGCAACGCCGACCACCGTCGCGCCGAGCGCCACGCCGACCGAGACCACGCCCACCGAGACCACGGTGCCCGAGCCGACCTCTGTCGCACCGGGCGAGCCCACGCCCGCCCCGGCTCCGAGCGAGACGGCCCCGGGTGATCCGGCGACCCGGGTCGCGTGCATGTTCGAGGACGCCTCGGTGGAGGTCTTCGCCAGCGAGGCCGACGCCCAGAAGGCCGCGGAGGGCAAGAAGGTGGCCATCCTGGCCTGCGCGCCGCATCCCATCGAAGAGCACAACTGACGCGGCACCGGGGCGACAAACGTTGTCGCCCCGGACGATTCATTCGGGAGTGAACGCTCGGTTCCCCGGTCCACATCCAGCAGGCCGGGGATTCGGGCGTGCTCGCGTGCGGTCGATCCGACCGCACGGAGGTGGGCGACCGGGCCTGCGACGGCCGGTGCCCACCGGACGACGGGGGACATATCGTCGACCGGTGGGCATTCGGCCGCACCTCGACGGCGGTTCACCGGCATCCTCGAACTGCCGGGAACTCACCGGATATGCGGCGAGGAGGGTGCCGTCGGGAGAGGTGGGGGGTTTCCCGCCGACACCGGCGCTCGTACCGATTCGAGCGCACCACCGATGCTAATCGCGGCCCGCCGAAGGCGTGCCCGGACACGGCGAGTCCTGGTCAGGCCACGATCCGCTCCGCGTCGGCGCTGTGCATCGACACAACCGGCGTCACGCGGCCGGATGCGGACTCCGTTGTGGCGGTGAGGCGTTCGCCATCGACATCGATTCGGAAATCGCCCCCGAGCCAGGTCAGGACATCGAGCGGCGACGCGATCACACCGATGGTCCGGTGGCGCAACGAGTTCGATCAAGCACCGGCGGCGGTGTCAGCTCTCGAGACATCGGAGTCCCCCGCACCGCCCGCGGCGGCGGGGAAACCGTATTTCATCATCGGCACGATCGTGGTCCGAACGAAGGCGCGCGCGGCATCGGCGTCGGCGAAGTCGACACCGGCCTGCGGCGTGAGCAACAGCGAATGCGCCAGCCGGGCAACCAACTCCGCCACCGGACGGGTGTCGTACCGACGGATCGCGCCGCGCTGCTGAGCCGACTCCAATATGCCGGAGATATAGGCGATGCCTTGGGAAACCATCTCTTCGCCGCGCACGGTGTAGAACGACAGCGCCTCATCCGGCGCCACCTCGATGAGCTGGACCACCAGCGGATGGGTGCGGGTCAACCGCAGGATGTAGAGGACCGTCTCCTCGATCTGAGTGTCGACATCCGGCGCGGATCTGGTGATCGCGGTGACCTCGCCGAGGATGCGTTCGATCTCGCGCGAGAGAACCGCGTCGACGACATTGTCCTTGCCCGCGAAACGGCGATAGATCGTCACGCGATTGATCCCCGTGCGCCGAGCGATGTCGTCGAGACTGGCCCGGCGAATCCCGACCTGGAGAATACGGGTGAGTGCCGCGTCGAGAATTTGCTCATCGAGCTCGTCGTATGCCCGCGCCATGCATCCACGTTACGTCTGACACGCTCCGGTCACCAATTTGCTGTGAAACCTGTGTCATCATGCACATCGAACACTGCCGATCTCTGCCAAGCCGACCCAGTTCAGGCGTGTGCGTCAACCGTGAGACGCAAGATGATAGGTTCCCGCCTGGCCTGTTCCCATGTTTGCCGACATCACCGCGTGCCCGGAGATCGTGGCCTGGGCGGTGATAGCGCCATCTCCCACCGGCCGACTCGACGGGCTCATCCCCGCATACGCGGGAAGTGTCAAGGGCACGCCAGTCAACGTGCTGCCGACAGCATCGACCGTTCTGGGGTAGCTCTCGTTATTGCGCAGGTCGAGGGCTACTTCTCGGGTAGCTGGCGGGTCAGTTCCGCGGTGTAGTCGATGAGAAATGCGACAGCTCTCCGCAGATTCTCGTCGGTCATTTCAAGGTCGCCATCGGCAGTTCGGGTGTATTGGACGTCAATCTCCAAGGTGGCGTTCCAGACCCCGGTGCGGATGGCCAGTAGGACCTGCTCGATGGAGTACCAGGGGTTCTTGCGCCAGTCCCAGATCCAAATTTCCCTGCCGTCGACCACGGTCTTCTCGTACCCTCTGAGATTTCCGGTCGGATCGGGATCGTCGGGAGCGTGGCGCACCAGATACTTTCCCGTGGCCAAGCCGTCACCGGTGTTAACCAGTGTGCATTCGCCTCGGTAGACCACGGTCACCTCCGGACTGAGCACCGGGGCGGAGCGCAGGTCTACCGCCCCTAGCTCACCGACGAAGAAACCGGTCAGCGACTCACAGACATCGGCGACGGTCACCTGTGATCCCAGACCGACCGCGGGATCGGGCTGCTTCACCGTGGAACAACCGACCAGTATCGCCGACGCCGCGACGTAGGCCGCGATACTGCTGGTCGTGGTCGCATACAGCCTGTGCATCTACAACTTCCAATCCGAGCCGTCGCCGTCGGTGACCGAGGCATCGCCGATAGCGGTGTGGATTCCCTGGTAGCCGGAGCCGTAACTGTCCACCACCCCCGGGGGCCACTGGTTGGCGGGCAGACCTTTTTGAGCGGCCAGAGTGTCGTAGATCTTGTTGCCCTCGACCATGTTCGTCAACGCGTTGTCCGCGACCGACTTCGCGATGCCCAGGATGAACGTTCTCGACGCCTGCACCGCACTGGCGAGGTTCGAGGACGCGGTAAGGTATCCCATCGGGAAGTTGAAGGCCGAGGAGATGTAGGAACCGGTGAGACCAGTGACGGTCGTGATCAGGTCCTGGGCCTTGGTGGCCAGGTCGGTGTAGAGGGTCAACTCGGCTTTGGAGATCGATTCGAGGCTGCCGGCGATCTGTTCGGCCGCCGCGCCGAGCGAGGTGCACGCCGCGCTCTGGCGACCGTGGATGTCGCGGTAGCGGTTCGAGGCGTCGCCCTGCCATTCGGTGTAGAGAATGGTTTCGGAGATCGCTGTGAACGCTCGGTCGATATCGTTCTTCACCCCGCGCCACTGCGCCGCGTAATCGATGAAGGTCACGGGCACATTCAACCCCGGTTCCATCTCGGCCAGCTTGTCCCACGTCTCACCGAGCGCGTCGTTGATCTTGTCCCGGTTCTCCCACACCAGGTCGACATGTCGTTCGGCGAGGAACGGGCCGGCGATACTCCCCGAAGCCGCTCCCGCAGCGCCGTTAGCGCGGATCAGGGCGACGAGTTTGCCGTGCCATTCCTGGACCTTGGCCGGAAGGTTCCCGATCTCGCTCTGGCTGGAGCGGATCGCGGTGATCTGTTTCTCCAATTCCTCGCGGCTGGTCAAATCTCGCCTTCTTGGTTCCTGATGACGTGGGCCCCGGCCTCGTCCTCGGCCTGGTAGGTGTCATGGGCGTACTGCAAGGCCCGCGCGATGTCGGTGAACACCGTCCGACCTTCCCGCAACCTGTCGACGAAGTAGCCCGGCGCGGGTTTGTACTTGTTCAGAGCCAGCGCGAACGTGCCCGCCTCGTTCTCACTGATGGTGAGTCCGAACGCGGTGGCTGCCGCCCGGTCGAAGTGCGCGGCCGCCTGGTCCCACTTCGTTACCGCGTGCTGCATCAGGTCTAGCGAGACCGCTACCTTATCCGACATCCTGATCAGGCCCTTTCCTCGAGAAGACGTTGCCGATGCCGATCCAATCGGAACTCGAGATCGGCCTCGGAGAAGCGCGAATAGTCCCCGCTGACAGTGAAATTCGGGCGTAGATCACGTACCTCGCCCGCACACCGAAGGAGTTCGTCTGCCACCCGGTGCGGGTCGATCGACTGCGTCCACGACGGCTGAACCGTGATCGCGGTGAGGTAGTCCCTGTTCGCGCGCACCGTGACCGCGGGGACACCCCGGAACACCGTGGTGCCGTGGACTTCGTAGTCCTCGCCGGCAACGATCCGGCTCGACACCGTCGTGAACTGCTCCCACGACGTGGTTTCCAACAACACGGCGAGGACCGTGTGAAGGTCCGGCACCGCGGTGTCCGACACCTCCCACGGGGACGGGACGCGATCGGTGGCGAACAACGCGTCCATCCGCCTAGACACCGCACCCTCGTAGGCCCGCATCAACTCCGAACCGACCTCATACGGCTGCACGTACCGCTTCCAGCCCGTGTCGAACTCGACGTGAATCGGAAGAAACCCCCGGTCCAACTCGATGACGACATGCCGCGACCCCACACGCCGGCGCTCGACCTCTGCGGGGGCGCCCTCGCTGTCCCGGCCTCCCAACGGCTCGGCTGTGTGATGTCCGGCATCGACCGAGAACGACGACCGTCGGGCAGCGCCGTCATGGTGAGACGGTCTCAAAGGCTCGTCGTCCCAGAACTCGTCAGGATCGTCGTAGTGATTGAAGTGTCCGCTGGTTGGCACGAACGCCCCTCAACCCGCCGTATGGGCGTCGACCTTGCCCCGCGCGTTAGCCACTATCGAATCCCCCCGCTTCGTCATGCCCTCTGCGATCACTATTTCTGGAGCCGACGGCCCTGTCAACCGCAGACCTGCACGACGCGCACGTCCGGCACCCACCAAGTCGGTGCCAGAGGATCATCAGAGGCGTGAATGCAGCCCCTCGCGGACCGGCTACGCACCCATCCCGGCGTCGCGGCCGAAGCACCGAACGCTACCCAGGTCGCGGATCGCCGGCATATCCGCAAAACCTCGGTAACGCGGTCGAACGCGGCGTAGCTCGCCACCGCGACCAACTCGGCGCTGCGGTGCACAGCACCGATATCTTACGGACCGTGGTTGCTCGCCCACAGCTCCGAAAAGCCGGGCTGAAGCGGGGGATACCACAAGCACTCAGCCTAGTATCCGCGGTTGTAGTAATCGTTCTTCAGACGCTCGCATTCAGGGTCCGAATAGACGCCGGCCGACCAAGTGCCTGCCATCGAAGATGGTGCTGCTACGACGCCGAGAGTAAGAACGCTCAAAGCAGCGGCTGCACCGATCGCCATTCGCGATATAAGAGTCATACGTGGTTTCCTTGCTTCCCGAACGGGCGGAACCCTATTCAAAGGCAGTCCTTGCCCGCTACCCACTCCGACGAGAATTACACGGTGGACGATAATTGCATACGCTGGCGTTGTCTTGAACGTTCTTCACCTCGAATTGCGAAGGCTGCATACGCCCTCTCGGTCCACTACTATTCTCGATCACGCTCTCGGCGGCCAACGTCAACTACCATCTGATGCTGCCCGTGCTGCTCGAACGGGTCCGGCCTCGCGTGGGCGGTGGGCGGCCACCGCCACCCGCTCACCACATTGATCGCTGACGAAGGCTACGCCTACCCACGCGTGCATGACGAACTGCGACAACGACATATCACCGCCGACGCCGCCCGCGCCGCGGCACTCTCGAACAAGGTCACCCACCGGACGCTGAATTGTCGAACCACCTGTTCAAACGCGGTCAGATGCCCAAGGCGGTACTCCCCGGGTGCGGAATGAGCCGAGCCGGTAGCGCACTAGTGCCACACCATCCGCCCGCAGGGATGAGCCCGGCGGTGGCGATATCGAACGACGATTCTCCAAGAGGGGGTGTTCACGACGGCGGACGGCAGAGCACCGGATTCTCCAGGTCGGCGCACGCGAGGTTGCCGTGTGAGCGGATGACGTCCTTGCCGACCTCTTTGGCCAGGTAGCGCAGGAAGCTCGCGACCAGCGAATCCGCTTTCGGTTCCTGATAGGTGTAGGCGTACTCGGTGCCCCAGAATGGGTAGGCGCGATGGACCGCGTCCTCCCGCGTGGCCTTGTGACCGTCGATGTGCACGAGCACCACGTCGTCGTTCTTCGAGGCCGAACCGAATTCGCTGTAACCGATCGCACCATCGATTCTCGCGACTGTATTCAACATGGCTTCGGTGGAGGGCTGTGAACAGTGCGGAATGCCAGCCGTGCCGTTTTCGATCGTTTCACAATTGCGGGAATTGGAATCGGATTCCCAATGGGGGTCTGCCAGAATCCGCTGCTGGAATGCCTGCCGGGTTCCCGAATCCGTGTAGCGGCCGACCAATCGCACTGGCACATCGTTACCGCCAATCTCTTTCCAGGTGGCAATCTTTCCGTCGTAGAGATCCTGGATCTGCTTCAGTGAGAGGTCCGACACTCCCGCCTTCTTGTTGACCACGAACGTGAACAGGGCCAGGGCGATGGGCTGGGCCAGCAACTCCGGATACTTGTCCGGCTTGAGTCCGTCGGTGATCGCCACCATGGCGGGACTTCGCTGCTCACGTTTCCCGGTCTCGTTCAACTTCTGCAGTCCGGAATCGGTGCTGTCGAAATCGAAAGCGAATTGTGCTCCCGGACAAGTCTTGCGGTACGACTCGGCGGCGTCCTTCATGACCGCCGAGAATGCCGTCGAGCCGGTGAGCGTCAGATTGCCGGACGCGCAGTCCAGCGGAGCCGAATCCGGGCTCTGAAGGATGGTCACGGTGGTGGTGACGCCGAGACCCACGATGACCACTACCAAGAACGCGAGCAGGGTCAGCACACGATTGGACCATTCGGTATGTGCCTCGGTCTTGGTCACGGTGCCACCCTCGATGGCGGTATGCACCTCCGCGGGCGCGGACACATACCGGTGGAAGCGGGAGCCGCCGGAATCCCAGCTTCGCAGGACGGCCAGAATCTTGTAGTGGCCGTGACGTTTCAGCGGCACCCTCGGCAGGTCGATGATTCCCACGCCCGCCGCCTCGTCATCGAACATCCGAATGCGTGGGTCTCCGTTGCGCGGCTGTTCGAGGTTGAGACTGAGCGTGCCACGCAGTTCGGTGACCGCGACACCGAGCACTCTGCGCCCCGGAAGGCGCACTCGCACTCCGGTCGGATTATCGGCGTTGACCAGGTAATCGGACTCCACGATATCGGTGACACCGTGATTGTGGATGCGCAACAGCACGATCGACAGGTCGGCCACGTCGGTCCCGGCGGGCAATGTGAGATTCTCGAACACCTGCGCGTGCCCGGACTGCACCTCGCCGGTCAGCGGGGTGTCCATCTGGACGCGATACCCCAACCGTTTGCGTCCGGAAATTCCGAACTCCCACACCGCAGCACACACCGGGACGATGACACCGAGAAGGGCGAGTACCAAACCGATAATGCCGATGATGGCCTCGAGTTCCATAGCCGCATACCCTCCCCTGCGATTCGATTCGATTCGAGTCGAATCAGATTGTGCAGGAACGCCACTCGTGAAATGCCACCCGACAACAAGTGTTGGCCGGCTGTTCATCGACCTCACGATCACACTCGCGCACGACCATGGAAGGGATTCACCGACAAGCGGCCGTCCAGTTTCGGTAGCGACGAATATTCCTGCAGCACAAACATTTTTGCTACCCGGTCGGTTCGTTCACAACCGACCCGTCGGATTGTCCCGCCGCTCCGGCGGCGAATATCCGCGGAGCGACATCAGCCGCCACGGCGGCGTTCCGGCGGCCCGCGTGAGTGTCAGTCGGATACGCCCGTGTGGGCCGGGGCGGGTAGGTGGTTGCGGGCGTGGGCGATGGCGTCGGGGGTGTGGTCGAACAGGGCATTGTCCGCGCCGTCGGGAAGGGCGCCGAGTGCGGCGAGTGTTCGGTGATGGTCGGGGCGTAGTCCTGACATGAGCACGGTGATGTGGCGGTTTTGGAGTTTGGTTATAGCGTCCTTGAGCACCAGTGCGCCGGTGGTGTCGAGTGCGGTGATGTGGGACATACGCAGGATGACGACGTGGACGTCGGCGACTTCGGCGAGTTCGAGGAGGAAGCGGTGGGCGGCGGCGAAGAACAGGGGACCGTCGATGCGGTAGGCGACGATGTGGTCGTGGAGCAGGTGGTGTTCTTCGGTGACGTGGTCGCTGTCGTCGAGTGGGACCTGGTGCAGGCGCGCTTCTTTCGCGACGGCGCGTAGTGCCAGCAGTGCCGCGAAGCCGATGCCGACCGCGACCGCGGTGACGAGGTCGAGGGCTACGGTGACCGCGAAGGTGGTGATCATGATGAGGGTGTCGCCGCGGGAGGCGCGGGCGATGGCGGTGAGCGAGGCGGTTTCGACCATGCGCACGGTGGTGGCGAGCAGCACTCCCGCCAACGCGGCCAAGGGGATGTGGGCGACCAGGGGTGCGGCCAGGTAGATGATGGCGGTGAGGATGACTGCGTGGGTGAGTGCGGCGAGTCTGGTGCGGGCGCCGGAGCGGACGTTGACCGCGGTGCGCGCGATGGCGCCGGTGGCGGGTACGCCACCGAACAGGGGTGCGGCGATATTGGCCAGACCCTGGCCGAACAGTTCGCGGTCGGGATCGTGGCGAGTGCCAACCGCCATCGCGTCGGCGGCGGTGGCCGACAGCAATGATTCCAGGGCGGCGAGCGCCGCGACCGCGAGCGCGGGCGCGACCAACGACCCGAGCTGGTCGAAGTGCACGAATCCGATAGTGGGAGAAGGTAATCCGGACGGGATCGTCCCGATCGACATGAGATCCGCGCCGCATGCTCGCGCGACGACCGTGGCGGCGGCGACGGCGATGAGCGCGACGGGAAGTTTCGGCAGCCATCGGCCGCCCGCGAGCACGATCGCGGCCACCGCCAGCGCGGTCAACACGGCGGCCGGATGGGGGTGGGACACGAATTGGCCGACCGCGTCGAACGCCGATTGCCACACCTTCTCGCCCTCTGCATGGGCGATTCCGAGCGCGGCCGGGAATTGTTGGAGCGCGATGACGACGGCGATGCCCGCCGTGAAGCCCTCGATGACCGGCGCCGGTATGTAGCGTACGGCCCGGCCGACCCCGGCGAGGGCGAGAACCGTCAGGACGAGTCCGGCCATCAATCCCACGGTGAGCACCCCGCCCGCACCGTGGCGGGCGACGATGGGAACCAGTACGACGGTCATCGCGCCGGTCGGCCCCGACACCTGGAAGCGGGAGCCGCCGAAGACGGCCGCGATCACGCCGGCGACGATCGCGGTGGCCAGCCCGGCCGCGGCTCCCAGTCCGGAGGAGATTCCGAAGCCCAGCGCCAGCGGGAGCGCCACCAACGCGACGACCAGTCCCGACATCAGATCGGCGCCGGGGGCGCGGACCGCCTGCCGCCAGTCCGACCAGCGTGGCAGGAGCGCGAGAGCGCTCACTTGACCTGGTCCAGACGTAGTTTCAGTGCGGCCAGCTGTTCGCGTAGTTGGTCGGGCAGCCGGTCGTCGCCGATGTGGGCATACCATTGCTCGACCGCGGTGGTCTCGGCGCGCCATTCGTCGATGTCGACGTCGAGCGCCCGCTCCACCAGTGCCCGAGCCGGCGCGTCGAGCCCGGACAGGTCGAGCGCGTCGGCGGTGGGGACGTAGCCGATCGGTGTCTCGACCGCGTCGGCGTCGCCGTCGAGTCGTCGTAGCGCCCAGTCGAGAACGCGGATGTTCTCGCCGAATCCGGGCCACAGGTATGTTCCGTCGCTGCCGCGACGGAACCAGTTGACCTGGAATATCTTCGGCAGTGCGGCGGGGTCGGCGGCGGCGCCGAGCTCGAGCCAGTGCCTCAGGTAGTCGCCCAGGTGATAGCCGAGGAACGGGCGCATCGCCATCGGATCGCGCCGCACCACGCCTATTTCGCCGGTGGCCGCGGCGGTGGTCTCCGAGGACAGCACCGAGGCGGTGAATACCCCGTGTTCCCAGTCGAAGGTCTGCGTGACCAGCGGGACCGTCGTCTTGCGGCGCCCGCCGAAGAAGATGGCCGACAGCGGCACGCCGGAGGGGTCGTTCCATTGCGGCGCGACCGACGGGCACTGCTCGATGGGGGTGCAGTAGCGCGAATTGGGGTGCGCCGCGGGGGTCGCCGAGTCGGGGGTCCAGTCCTCGCCGTGCCAGTCGATGAGATGATCGGGCGCGGTGGCGGTCAAGCCCTCCCACCAGACGTCGCCGTCGGGTGTGCGGGCGGTGTTGGTGAAGATCGAGTTCCCCGCCTCGATGGTGGCGATCGCGTTCGGATTCGTCGTCGCGCCGGTTCCGGGTGCGACTCCGAAGAATCCGGTCTCCGGGTTCACCGCGTAGAGTCGGCCGTCGGCGCCGAAACGCAGCCAGGCGATGTCGTCGCCGACGGTCTCGGCGGTCCAGCCGGGCAGACCGGGTTCGAGCATCGCCAGATTGGTCTTGCCGCACGAGGACGGGAACGCCGCCGCGATGTAGTGCGTGGCGCCTCGGGGGGAGGTGAGTTTCAGGATCAGCATGTGCTCGGCCAGCCACCCCTGTTCACGGCCGAGCACCGAGGCGATCCGCAACGCGAAACACTTCTTGCCCAATAGGGCGTTACCGCCGTAGCCGGAGCCGTAGCTCCAGATCTCGCGCTGTCGCGGGAAATGGGCGATGTATTTGGTCCGGTCACAGGGCCACGGCACGTCCGCCTGCCCCGGTGACAGCGGCGCGCCGACCGAGTGCAGGCATTTCACGAAATCGGTGCCCTCGGTGAGGGTCTGCCACACCGGCGTCCCGCAGCGGGTCATGATCTGCATCGACACCGCCACGTATTCCGAATCGGTGATCTGCACTCCGAATTTCGGGTCATCGGCGTCGAGCGGGCCCATGCAGAACGCGATCACGTACATCGTCCGACCCGCCATCGCGGCCCGGTAGTGCTCGGTCATCACCGTGCGCATGTCGACGGGGTCGACCCAGTTGTTGGTGGGACCCGCATCGGCGGGGTCGTCGGTGCAGATGAACGTGCGGTCCTCCACCCGCGCCACATCGTCGGGATCCGAGCGGCACCAGAACGAGTTCGGCTTGGCCTCCAGCGGCACGAACGTGCCCTTGCCGACCAACAATTCGGTCAACCGGTCCCACTCGGACCGGGTGCCGTCACAGAAGACGATCCGATCCGGCGCGGTCAACTCGGCCACCTCGGCCACCCACGTCAGAACACCCTTGTGCTCGGTCGGCGGCAGCACGTCGGTGGTCATCGGTTGGTCGATCACGGCGATTCCCTTCTTCATAAAACATAAGATAGTTAGTTTATAAAATATGCAATCAATGGCCGCGGACACGCTCCACGAGCGCGCCGACCGCTAGGCGGGCTGCTCCAGAGCCTCGGCCTGTCCGGCGACCACTCCGGTGAGGATCGCGCGGGCGGTCGCCATGAGATCGGCCACGTCCGGGGAGGTGAGCGCGTAGATCACCGACAGACCCTCTCGGCGGGCGGTGACCAACCCGGCTCTGCGCAGCACCGACAACTGCTGCGACAAGCTCGCCGCCTCCACGTCGATCTCGACCAGCATCTCCGAGACCGCGTACTCGCGGCGGCTGAGCAACTCCAAGGCCCGCACACGCACGGGATGGCCGAGCGTTTTGAAGAAATCGGCCTTCATCTGATACAGCGGCCTGCTCGATCCCGGCATGTCCGACCCACATCCTTCCGCTGACGCGCGAGCATCCGCCCGCTATTTGCATAGTTTAGCAAAACGTCAAGTACCGCCGTGGCCCGGGGGCCCCGGGAGCGACGGCGCATCGCGTGGCGCCGATCGACAGTGCCCGGCCCACCGCGTGGACGCCGGAGACAGCCTCTATTCTACTGTTTGCGAAACATTGCAATAATTGAATTGCGCATCAAGATCCTCGACCGGGCGCGTTGTTCGGGCCGACGGGCACCGCGCCCGGCCGCCGAGTGACGGTCCGGCCGAGTGGGACCAGTGGGAGGCCGTAATGGCGCGGGCAGCACAGGTGTGGTCGTCGACGTCGTTTCCCGACGTGGTCGTCTTCGCCGGTGATCGAGTGCCGATCCTCGAACGGGAACGGTTCGCCGGTGCCGTCGGCAGACTTCTGGAACGCCGTAACATCACGGGCGGCGCCAGGTTGCGGGTCGCCGTTCCGAACACGGGCGCCCGCTCCTCGGTGATCCAGGTGAATCTGACCATCGGCGGTCGACCGGCGCGCGTCCAGACCGAGACCGGTGGCCCCGGTGACGCGCTGCCCGTGGTCGTCCGACTGCAACTACAGATCGAAGCGATGCGCGCGCCGTGGCGGCCGCGACCGTGGCCGGACCCGACCCGGGCGCCCATCGACCGTCCGGGGCCCGGACAACTGGTCCGACGCAAAAGCGTCACGCCCGCGCGGATCAGCGCGCGGGCCGCCGCGGAGGTGATGGACGCCATGGACTACGACGCGCACCTGTTCATCGACGCCGACACCGGCGAGGACACCGTGGTCTACCGCGGCGGACCCTGGGGGCTTCGCCTCACCCGGCAGCGCAACCCCGGTCCGCCGACTGTTCACGCCCCGTCCGACGATAGCTCCCGGGCACTCGTGCCCGATCCCCGGCCCGCGCCGTCGTTGACCGAAACCCGCGCCGCCGAGCAGGTACGCGAACACGGACTGCCGTTCCTGTTCTATACCGACCCCGCCTCCGGACGCGGCCGCCTGCTGTATCGGCGCTACGACGCCGACCTCACGCTCATCGAACCGGTCGCTACCGTCAGCCGCATCGGCGCGGCACAATCGCGTTGACGCCGTTCGAATCGCCCGCGGGGCCGAACACTCATCGACCCGAATCACCTTGGCCACGAAGCTTTTTCCCTCGCGCCATGCGGCGATGTGGCCCATCCGCCGCCGTCGACAACCGTCCGCAACGACTTGCGAGTGATCGCGCTACTCGTCGGCAACTTCGACATGCGCGATAAATCGACCGGAGACAGAAGGCATCCAACCAGAAGGAATTACGCGGCGTGCGATATTCGACAGAATTGGTGAATGTGTCTACCGGGCGTCCTCGGATGCGCGGGACACTGTGTCCCACGCCGTTGTTGACACGCTGAGAACGGATTCGTATGTTCGATTCATGACCGCCGGATTCGACGGACCCGAGGACGCAATTCTCGATGCCGCTCTGGAGCGGTTTCTTCGCGTCGGTATTCGGCAGAGCTCGATGGACGACATCGCCCGCGACAGTGGAATCGACCGGCCGAGTCTGCACGACCGGTTCTCCGCGAAGGAGGGTCTGATCGAGGCGCTGCTGGTGCGCGAGACCAGGCGCATGCTCGCCGAGGCCACCGCCATCGCCACCACCACGCACGATGTCGACGAGCAGATCGAGAAGACCATGCTGCACGTGCTGGATCAGACGCGGATGCACCGTCTGGTGACCCAATTGCTGCACGTGGTGCCCGAGGAATCGCTGACCTACTTCACCGTGCGGGGTCAACAGCGCGTGACCCTCGGCATCGACTACATCGCCGGAATGTTGTGTCACGCCCAGGAACTCGGGCTCATCGATCGATACGATCCACGACCGGTCGCCGAACTGATCGCCCGGCTGGCGCATTCATTGCTCTTGACGCCGAGCGGCGGTGTCGATTTCACCGATTCCGAACGCATGCGATTGTTCATACGCACAGCGATCGTCCCGTTGGTGAAGCACGGACTCGGACCGCACAAGCCGCGGAATACCCCCGGCGGGAACTGCACTCCCCCCACCCGCCCCCGTTGACCGCCGTGCGGCGAACCATCGGCGTTTCGAGTTTCCGCTCCCGAATGCCGCCGCGCCGAAATCGCGACGGCCCCACGGCCGGCGAAGACGACCGTGGGGCCGATGCGAAAGCATTCGGCGACAACACAACTCAGGTTCCGCTCGGCACCGAATGATTCTGCCGCGGCGCGGGATCCGCGGCGCGGGTCTCGCTCAGCGGATCCCGTACCGCACGCGTGGCCGACGGCGCCGGGGCCGGGGCCGCGGCGGCGGGCGCGTCCTCGCCGTGCATCTCGCGGATCTCGCTCTTGAAGATCCGCATGGACCTGCCGAGCCCGCGGGCCGCGTCCGGCATCCGCTTGGCACCGAACAGGATGACGACCACCCCGAGAATGATCAGCCAGTGTGTGACGCTCAACGTTCCCACGGTGCACCTCCTTGTCTGAATCGTTGATGAACGGATGGCCCGGAGTGTTACCTCCGGGCCATCCGGTTCCCGATCCGGGCTGGATGGGTGATGGCGCCCGGATCAGGGCCGCTCGGGCAGTACGGCGGTCCTGGGTGTGGAAGACGCACCGTGGGTCGGACCGCCGCCGAGCGGGGATCGAATGCCCGACCTACTGGTTGATGTCGAGCACGTTCTTCAGACCCGCGCGGTAGCGGATCTTGTCGAGTTCGCGGGCGCCGTTGAACTCCCGCAGCGTCCCGTGCTTCCAGAGCTTGGCTTTGGTCGCGTCCGAGCCGGAGGCTTCCAGGATGGCGTTGGCGGCGTTGCGGCCGCCCTCACACGCGCCTTCCATGGTCGCCAGGTCGACTTCGCTCTGGAGGTAGTCGCCCGCCAGCATGAAGTTGGGGATCTGGGTCTTGGAGACACCGCGGTTATCCCAGGAATTCGCGGTGTTGATCAACAGCGGCTCTTCGTTGGTGTTCATCCCGGCGGCCGGATCCCAGTGGATGGCCGGATCCAGGAACCACGAGTGCAGATCCTCGTTGCCGAGACGGGCGAGCTGGGGCTCACCACGCTGGGTGCGGGTGACCTGATCCCAGACCTCCTCGGCGATCTCCTGCGGCGAGCACTTCTTGGCGGGCTTCTTGATCTTCTGACCGGGCGCGTCCCAGTCGGAGATGCACAGCGAGAGGATGTCCTTGACCTGGCCGTCGCCGTAGCCGTCCTTGACCTTCGTCTTCCAGAACTGGTTCTGCTGGATGCCGGTCAGACGCCACGGGGAGTCGATGAAGCCGAGGTGGCCCGCACCGATCCTGTCCTCCGACTTGAGGAAGAACTGGATTCCGTTCATCCAGTCGACTTCCAGCTTGCGGATGTTGTCGAAGCGCGGATCGAGCGCGATCATCTCGGGCGTGACGAACTTCGCGGCGACCTCGGGCGAGAACGCCATCACGAACCAGTCGGCTTCGATCTTCTTGTCGGCGCCGCTCGCGTCCTTGGCGTCGGCCGACGCGACCTTGCCGTCGGCGACATTGATCTTGGTGATGGAGGTGCCCAGCTCCATCTTGACGCCCTTGCTGGTGAGGTAGGCGACCCACGGGTTGATCCACCGCTCGTTGGTCGGGCCGTTGAGCACGTTGTCCGGGAACGGCGCGTCCGGGTTACCGCGGTTGATGATGGACAGCAGGAACGCTTCGGCCTGGTTGCAGATGGTACGCGTGCTGGCCTTGTGCTCCTTGGCTGCGACCAGGGTCCTGGTCACCGTGGAGATGATCACGGCGTAGGACGCCGGGCCCTGGTCCATGAGCGCGAAGTCTTTGAAAGACAACTTCTCCCACTGACCGAGACGGCGCTCGTCGCAGCTGGTGAAGAACACGAGCAGACGGCGGACCAACAGCAACAGGTCCGGGATCGGCAGACGCGGGATCCAGGTCAGACCGCCGAGCAGGGTCTTGATGACCTTCTGCGGGTTCAGGGCGAGGCCGATCGCATCGAAGTCGAGCGCGAAGGGCAGGGTGATGTCGGGCGCGTCCTGTGCCGCGGTCAGGGTCAGCGCGGAGGTCAGATTGTCCACGACACCGTTCGGGTTCCCAGGGAAAGGAATCCGCTTCATGGTGTCCGGGACGGCGTAGTAGTAACCGGGGAAGAACCGGAATCCGTGCTCACCGGGCAGCGGCTTGCGGCCGCCGGTGCCGGCCGTGGGTGTATCGATACTGCGGGCCTTACCTCCCCACGCCTTCCTCTCGTAGATCGTGACGTCGTAACCGCGCTCGATCAACTCGTGGGCGGCGGTCATGCCCGCGATACCGCCACCGAGAATCGCGACCTTGTTCTTGGTCACGGCCGCGTCGGCACGGGTCAGGCCAACGAGCCCGCTATTTGTCGCGGTCGCGGCAGCAAGGGCGATCGAGCCCGCTGCCGCGCCTTTCATCACGCTACGGCGAGAGACTTCGGATTCGGCCATAGGATCACGTCCTCATCGACTTCAATGCCTCCGGTCAGGATGCGCAACAATGTATCCGGATTCGTCGCTCACGGTCAACGGTGAATCGAGAACTGGTGCTTTGTTACAAGCAACCCGTGAATGCGCGGGATCTCCTCACAGGAACGACGATTCGAGCACTCGCCGAGCCCGCGAATGTGTCACCGCACCCGGCACTTGCCGAGCGCGGGCGGCTCTCGCGCGAGCGCGCGCACGGCGGGGTGCGCGGACCCCGAAAGCGCCGGTCGGACCCATGGAACGCAGAAGGACCCGGTGGCGAGGCCACCGGGTCGTGCGATCTTCGGTGCGCCGTGGATCATTCGACGCCGAGACGAGAGCATCGCGGGGAAACGAAAGTCGCGATAAGGTCGTGTCGATTTCCGACAGCCCGCCCGATAGGGTCGAGTCGACGAAATACATGACGCTGCCGCGAATATTTCGGAATTCCTCCGATCGAATCCTCGGAGTCGAACACCACGAAAACTACCGTGTTACGGTCCGCAGGACCTCGCTCGGCGGCCCCGACCGGAGCCCTGGTTAATGGTTCGGCAACCGCCGAGCGAGAAGTGACGCCGACCGCGGAAATTGGCGTCACCTTTCTTACTCTACTGATATCGCGTTGTTACAGAAATGATTTCGAACGATGCTGTGCACCGCATCATCGACCGAACCGTTCGGTACGGCATCATCACAAGACCCCGCATCCGCGTCACCCGGTCCTTCCATTCGAATGCGATGTACCGCGCATGCCGGCGCAACAGCTCCATCCGATTCTCGACGCCGGTGGTCGGGCAGTCGGCCGCCCGCTGCGACGGCGAACGGCGTCCGGTCAGATGGGCGGAAGTTCGGACCGTTGCGGGGTGCTCCCGGTCCGGTACGCCTCCTCCCACGCCATGACATTCATGACGTAGGCCATCGAGTTGTTGTAGCGCAGTATCGCTCGCGTGCGTTGATCGCCGTCGGCCATATCGAGTCCGCCGTCGCACAGATATCGCCCGGCGCCGAGCGCGGCATCGAAAAGATTGTTGGCGTCGGCGATTCCGTTGCCGTTTCCGTCGGCGGCGTAGTGCCGCCAGGTTCCGGGAATGAATTGCATGGGACCGACCGCGCGATCGTGGTCGGCGAGGCCGTCCACGGCGCCGTCGTCGGTATCGGCGATCACCGCGTTGCCCGCGGTGCTGCCGTCCAGGGAGGGCCCGTAGATCGGCTTTGTCGTGGTACCGGATTCGTCCACCGCGCCCCCGAAGGCGTGATCGGATTCGATACGGCCGATACCGCCGAGCAGCGTCCAGGTCAGATGGCAGCCCGGCTGTTCGTCGGCGAGGATGTCGGCCGCGTTGCGGTAGGCCGCGACCGCCGCCGCGGGCACCGAAACCACGCCCGGGCCCGTCGCCGCGACCGGATGACGCCAGGTCGGCGCGTCGGCCGCGGCCACCGGCGCGGCGACGGGCACAGGCGCGGGCTCGGCGGGCGGCGGTTCGGGATCGTGTTGGACGGCATCGCGCAGGGATTCCAGCGGCGCGACGGGAAACTCGACCGGGATGGTCGCGAATTCCACGGGCGACGGTTCGGCCGGCGCGGCCGCGTCGACCGCGGTGAGCATCTCGGCGTCGAGATCACCGCCGAAGGCGGGTAGGCAGGTGGGCACGAGTCCGGTCAGGACGATCACGGACCCGCGATATCCGGTGCGAGCCGAATGTTTACGGTGACGTCCCACGAATCCGACTCCTCCCACGGTCGCGAACGGGCATGACGCGTCGACACTATCGCCGGGAATATGGTGCGCCGGAATTCTCTGTGACAATGCATCACCGGATTCGCGGAGTGGTCGGCGAGCCCACCGGGACCGAATACGGGCGTTGCCGTGCCCGCGCGTTCCGGCCGGCCGGAAACGCCGAGGTTCACGCCGCCGCAAGCGCGGCGGCGCTCACCGGATCTCCTGGGGTATGCCGTCGCCCGGTCCCGGCCGCGGCACCGCGCCGCCGAGCAGATGTTTGAGTACGGTGCCGATATCGCTGCGCGGCAGCGTATCTCGGAAGTGCACCTCCTGCGGCACCGACAGTGTGCCGAGTCGATCGCGCAGGTATCCGCGTACGGTGTCCGAATCAAGCGCCGAACCCTCCGACGGCACCACGAAGGCGGCCAGCCGCTGTCCGCGATCGGTGTCGGTGACCCCGATCACCGCCGCCTCGCGCACCTGCGGCAGTGCCTCGAGCGCCTCCTCCACCGGGCGGATCATCACCCGTTTGCCGGAGGTGACGACCGAGTCCGCGGCGCGGCCCGCCACGAACAGCCGACCCGCGACGTCGAGATAACCGACATCGCCGGTGTCGAGCATGCCGACCACCGACTGCGGCTCCTCGGCGTCGAGATAACCGCCGAACATCATGCGGCTGCGCACGAAGATCCGCCCCACCGCCCCGATCGGCACCGGCCGCAGGTCAGGACCGAGTATCGCCACCTCGGTGCCGGTCGGCGGCCGCCCGACGGTACCGGGCGCCACGCGCAGATCCCGCGGATCGGCGATCGAGATCCACGCGGATTCGACGCTGCCGTAGACGTTGTAGAGAATGTCGCCGAAGACGTCGCCGAACCGCTGAACCGATTCGGCGGGCAGCGGGCCGCCGCAGCTGAGCACCTCCCGCAGGCAGGACAGGTCGTAGCGGGTGAGCACCGGCAGCGGGAGTTCGAGCAATCGCGCCACCATGGACGGCACCACCACCAGGACACCGACCCGGTGGGTGGCGATCAACCACAGGCAGTCCTCCGGCTCGAAGTCGTCGGTGAGCACCACGCGCGCACGGAGGGCGACCGCGGTTTGGAATGCGGCCAGCCCCCACCCGTGCGAGAGCGGGGCCGCGAGCAGCATCACCTCGTCGACGCGCAGCGGCACGCGCGAGAGCAGATCCTCGAAGCCCCGGGCGGTCCGCCTCTGCGGAACCCACACCGCGCGCGGCGATCCCGCGGTGCCCGCGGTCGAGACGATCACCCGGCCGGCATGCGCGGCGCGCCGTCGGCGGCGGCGCCTGCCGGACTGCACGAGCGCCTCGACCGTCGGCCACGCGGGGAACAGCGACCGGCCGTCGGTGCTGCACAATGTGATCCGCGGGTCCACCGCGCGGGCCATCATCTCGAGTTCGCCATCGACGAACAGGACCGTGACCCCGGTCAGGGCGACGACGCCCGCGATATGCTCGGGCGACATCCCCGAGTTCAGGAGCACCAGATCGGCTCCGAGTGCGGCGACCGCCCCGATGACCTGCACCGCCTCGATGTGGTTGCGCGCCAATAGCGCCACCGCGCCGCTTCGTTCGATTCCCAGATCCGCCAGCGCGCCGGCGAGCAACTGGATGCGCTGGTGCAGTTCGGCATAGGCGACACTGCCGAAATCATCGATCGCCGCGACGTAGCGCGGCGCGTGTCCGGCGGGTCCGGCGTAGCTCGCGGTCACGTCGAATCTGCCGCGGCACAGCCCGAACCACTGGCGCAACACGATGTCCGGGCGTGACCGGGCGACGTAACGCGCGAGCATCGGGCGTAGTCGGGGACCGCGGGCGTGCCGGTCACCGGTCGAGATCGAAGTCGGCTCCCACCAGAGCAAGGACGCGACCTGCTCCATACCCTCGCGCACCCAGCCCCGCACCGCGCCGGTGCCTGCCCGCTGGATGGACGGGTGCACGCGGCCCGCGCCGAGTACGGTGATCACGACCTTGGTGCGGGCGCCGTCGGCGCGGATGCGCACCGAGACCAGACTTCCCGAATCCGTACATTGCAGGTCGAAGGCTTCGTATTTGCGCGCGATGGTCAGATGCGTTCGCAGCGATCCGATTCCGATCGACGGCGTGCCCACCAGGAAGTCCAGCATCGGATGGCCGTCCACGAGCCCCACCTGCATGCACGCGCCGACGCCGCGGAACAGCCTGGGATACATCTGCGGATCGACCAGCACGTCCCATATCAGGTGCCGGGGAATCAGATACTCCTCGACGACCTCGATGATTTCCGAAATCATAGGACCACTCCCTCGCACCCGGTGCGCCATTACATATCGGGGGGCGGACCACCCGTACCGAGTGCGGCACGAGATTGGATGATGCACAGCGCATTCGAGCGGGAGGTCGGATATCGTCCCACGTGCGGGACGTGGCGGCTAGGCCGACCCGGCGGCGGTGCGGGTCTGCGCGCCACGACGTCCGCGCGCGGCCCGGGACCCCGAACGAGAGGTTCCCTTGGGGCGATTCGGCGTCGTGGCCGGAGGCGGGCCGATACCGTATTCGACCATGGGGACGATCGACACGCGCAGAAACTGCCGCACGGCCTCCTCGTCGGCGAAGTCGACACCGGCCTGCGGTGTCAGCATGACCGAATGAGCCAGGCGGGCAATGATTTCCGCGACGGGCACGGGATCGTAGGCGGCGATGAGACCCAGTTCCTGCGCCCGACGCAGCAATCCGACGATGAAATCGATGCCGGTGGCGACGACCTCGCTGCCGCGCACCGTGAAGAAGGTCAGCACTTCCTCCGGCGCGACCGCGAGCAGTTGGGCGACCAGGACGTGCAGCCGGGTGCGGCGCAGGACGTAGAGCGCCGTCTCCTCGATCTGGGCCTCGGCGCTCGCGGTCCGGGTGACGATCTCGGTGACCTCGGTCAGCATGCGTTCGGTCTCGCGTTCGAGCACCGCTTCGATGAGGTTCTGTTTCCCCGCGAAGCGGCGGTAGATGGTGACACGATTGACGCCGGAACGGCGCGCGATGTCGTCCAGACTGCTGCGGCGAATACCGACCTGGAGGATTCGGTCCAGGGCCGCATCCATGATCTTCTCATCGAGTTCGTCACGAGCCCTGGCCATGCATCGAAGATACCGAGATTGTTTCATTGCGTCAAAGAGGGATCGACCTGCCGGAAGACTCTCCCGACTAGCTCACAACAGTGAACCGGCTATTGATGCTCTGTTACATCAACGCTATGGTAATCCGCATTCGGAGGTAATCCGCATTCGGAGCCAATCGCCCTTCGGACGCAGTCGGCACGCACAGGACAGGGGCCTACCTTGCGAAGTGAAGCGTTCTCGCCCGACGCCATGACGTCGGCCACTCGCGCCCCCGCCTCGGGGATACGGCACATGGCTGCTCGCGCGGGCGGCCAGTCGCCTCTGGCAGCCAATGTCGCGGCGCACGTCCACCAATTACGCACGGCGCTCGGCGAACCCGAGGGTGCGGCGCGCACGCTGAGCTCGATGCTCATCGACGGCATGAATCCGGCGGCGGTCGCGCGCTCGGCCGGTATCGCCATCGCGGAATACTATTCGGTCCTCGCGGTGGCCATCACGGCGAACAGCCCGCGCACGGTGCCCGAGTCGACCGCGGCGGCACTGGCCGACGAACGCCGGATCCGCGTCGAGATCGCGCTCGGCACGCTCTGCGACAACAGCGCGCTGCCGCTGCTCAGCGGTACCGGCGGCACGGTACTCATTCCCGAGGGCGAATCCGGCGACCGGATACCGCGGGACCTCGTCGCACAGCTGGCGCGGGCCGCGGGCGCGCCGGTCACCGTCACCGCGGTCTCGGCCACCTTCCTGGGCATACCGCACGCCACCGATCTCGCGCACGAACTGCTCGACGTCGTGCAGCGGCTGCGCTACGAGCCCGCACTGTACCGACTCGGCGATCTGGCGCTGGAGTACCAGGCCACCCGCCGCGATCACATCACCGATTACCTGCATTCGCTGCTCGACCCGATCCGACCGCATCCCGACCTGATCGAGACGCTGCGCAGCTATCTCGACAGCGATCTCAACCGGCAGCGCACCGCGCGAACGCTCAACATCCACAGCAATACCGTCGATTACCGGCTGCGCCGGGTCAAGGAACTCACCGGCTTGGACCCGTATCGGCCCAATGGCCTGTGGTACCTCCAGTCGGCCCTGGTGGCGCAGACCTACCGGAGCTCCGACACCGAATAGAACGTCCCCGCGCACGGGCCCGTCGTCGCGAACGCCGGGTCCGTCCTCGCACGCGCGGAGACCGTACTCCCGCACCGACGCGGGACAGCCACAACAGGAGTGGAAGTGGGCAACAACAACGGCACACAGCCGTCGATCGCCATTATCGGCAGCGGATTCAGTGGACTGGGTCTGGCGATCCGACTCGTTCGAGCCGGATACGACAACCTGCGGATCTACGAGAAGCGCGACGACGTGGGCGGCGTCTGGCGCGACAACACCTATCCGGGCGCCGCGTGCGATGCCCCGTCGCATCTGTACTCGTACTCGTTCCACCCCAAGCCGGATTGGTCGCGTCGCTTCGCCGAACAGCCGGAGATCCTGGCCTATCTGCGCGAATGCGCCGAACACTACGGTCTGCTGTCGCAGATCAGGTTCGACACCGAAATCGTCACGGCCGAATACGATGCGGATCAGCGGCATTGGGTACTGACCGATCGCGGCGGCGCGGTGTTCACCGCCGACGTGCTCGTGACCGCCTGCGGTCAACTCTCGGTGCCGTCGTATCCGCCGATTCCGGGACTGCACGAGTTCTCCGGCGTCATGTTCCATTCCGCGCGATGGGATCACGACCACGATCTGACCGGGCGCGCGGTCGCGGTGATCGGCAACGGCGCCAGCGCGATCCAGTTCGTGCCGCATGTGGCCGAGCGCGCGCGGTCGCTGACCATATTCCAGCGCCAGGCGCACTGGATCAGCCCAAAGCCCGATCACGAGTACCCGCGGCTGCGACGGCGGCTCAATCTCCGAATCCCTCTGCTGCACAAGCTCCCTCGCGCCGGGGTGTTCGTGTGGTTCGAGATGGTTCTCAATCCCATGCTGGTATCGCGCTACGGTCGCAAGCTGCTGTCGTTCCCGATCCGGCTGTGGTGCCGGTGGAATCTGCGCAAGGTCGCCGAACCGCGACTGCGGGCGCGACTCACGCCGGATTACGAAATCGGGTGCAACCGCATCCTGACCTCGAACGACTACTACCAGACCCTCAACCGGGACGATACCCACGTGGTCACCGACGCCGTGACCCGTATCGAGGACGGTGCGCTGATCACCGAGGACGGCCGCTCGCATCCGGTGGACACGATCATCCTGGCGACCGGATTCCGCTCGCACGATTTCGTCGCGCCCATGCGGGTGATCGGACTCGACGGAACCGATCTGGTGACCGCCTGGGATCGTCGCCCGCGCGCCTACCTGGGACTCTCGGTGCCCGGCTTCCCGAATCTCTTCCTCATGTACGGGCCGAATACCAATGTCGGCTCCGGGTCCATCGTGCACATGCTCGAGAGCCAGATGAATTACATCATCGACGCGCTCGACCAGATGCGCCACCGCGGTGGGTATCTCGACCTGCGGCCCGAGGTGCTCGACCGGTTCGACGCGAAGGTGCAGGATCAGCTGGCGACCACGGTGTGGAGCACCGGCGGCTGCAACAGCTGGTACATCGCCCGAACCGCGCGCGGCCCGGCCAACACCAACAACTGGCCCGAATCCATGCGCAGCTACCGCCGCCGCACCCGCAGGCTCGATCCCACCCTCTACCGCACCGCGCCCGCCCCCGGCCCACGGGTCGAGAACCCGGTGGCCGCACCGGCGACGGTCGCGGGCGACGGCGAACACTGAGACCGGCCACGGGGGCGCGGAGCGCCCCCGTCAGGAGGTCTGCGGCGCACCGTGTTCGGGCGCGACGAGGAATCGCTTGATGATCTTGCCCGTCTCGCCGCGGGGCAGGGCCGCCAGGAACGAAACGTCACGTGGCACCGCGACCCGGCCGAGTCGATGGCGAATGTAGTCGCGCACCATCTGCGAATCCAGGCCGGTACCTTCCCTTTTCACCACGAAGGCGGCCAGTCGCTGCCCGAAGTCGGGATCCGGGACGCCGACCACCGCGGCCTCGCGCACCTGCGGCAGATATTCCAGCGCCTCCTCCACGGGACGCGGGAAGAACTTCTCGCCGCCGGAGATCACCATCTCGTCATCGCGGCCATCGATGAACAACCGCCCCGCTACATCCAGATAGCCGATATCGCCGGTGTCGAGCATTCCGTCGGACTCGACGGGCGGGCGCGCGTTGACGTATCCGTCGAACAGCATGTGATTGCCGACGAAGATCCGGCCGGTCGTCCCGACCGGAACCGGCCGGAGATCCGCGCCGAGTACCGCGACCCGGGTGCCCGCGGGCGGTCTGCCGACGGTGCCCGGTGAGGTCCGCAGATCCTCCGGGGTCGCGACGGTCGCCCACGACACCTCGGTGGAACCGTAGACGTTGTAGAGGATTTCGCCGAAGACCTCGGTGAAGCGCAACACGGCGGTGCTCGACAGCGGAGCGCCGCCGCAGGCGACCACTTCCAGGCTCGACAGGTCGTAGCGGGCGCGCACCACGTCGGGCAGATCGAGGATGCGCTGCACCATGGTCGGCACCACGACCAGCGTCCGCACCCGGTGTCGGGCGATCAGGCGCAGACACCCCTCGGCGTCGAAGCGCTCCTGGAGCACCACCGTCGCCCGCAGCGCGGTGCTCAGTTGCAACATCCCCAGACCCCAGGTGTGGAACAGCGGGGAGGCGATGAGGATGGTCTCCTCCATGCGCAGCGGGATGCGCGAGAGCACCGCCGCGACGGGATCGAGGCCCTTCGGATCAGGACGGCGCGCGCCCTTGGGCCGCCCGCTGGTACCCGAGGTGAGCACCACGAGCTTGCCGGTGCGTCGCCGTCGCGGCACCGCCTTCGGTGCGCTCGCGACCAGGTCATCGATCGTCTCGCGGTCCGGCACGGACGCGTCCACGGTGCCGTAACGCCGCATGCCGTGTGCCAGATACCGCACCAGCGGATCGAATTCGGCGTCGACGAACAGCGCCGAGAGCCGCTCGCGCTGGGCGAGGTCCTCGAGTTGGCGCGCGGACAGTCCGGCATTGAGCAGTACGAGATCCAATCCCGCCTTGCCCGCACCCGCCATGATCTCGATCAGCCCGCCGTGATTGCGAGCGAGTACGCCGGCCGCGGCCTGCGCGTCGAGTCCGTTCGCGTTCAGCGCACAGGCCAGCGCGTCGGTGCGGCGGTGCATCTCGGCGAAGGTGCGGGAGCCGTGCGCGTCGATCACCGCGATCCGGTCGGGGGTGCAGGCCGCGGAGGTCGCGTAGCCGCCGGCGAGGCTGAGTCCCCATTTCGCCAGTGCCGCCAGCTGTTTGAGGCCGTGGTCGGGGCGAATCGGATTCACGATGCCGGTCGAGATCATCTGCCTGGCCACCTGGACCTGACGGCGCACCGGCGTGCCGACACTGACACTGAGCATCGAGGTCGGCGCGGCGCGGCAGCGTTGCGCGACCTTGTCGAGTCCGGTTCGCACCCAGTCGATCACATCGGCGTTCTGCGCCGCCGCGACGACGGGATGCACCCGCGCCGGGGCATAGACCGTCACTGTGACGCGGGTGCCGTCCTCGTGCGGGCGCAGCCGGATCGCGGCAAGACTGCCCAGATCCGGGCAGTACAGTTCGAGATTCGTCTCCGGGCGCCCGGTGATCAGGTGTACACACACCGCGGCGATGCCCGCTTCGGGGGTGCCGATGCGGAACATGAGCACCGCGCGGCCGTCGACGTTCTCCAGGAATTCGCATCCGCCGATATAGGCGAACAGACGCACGTAGGTGTGCGGGTCCACCAGGGCATCCCACACGGCGCGGCGTCCGACCGGTACGTCGTGGGTGGTTTCGAATATTTCGGTAACCATGAGCCACACTCCCATCGGGCGGCTCCGCTGCCACCCGACCGGCTCGAACGCTACCGCCGCGCCACGCCGATCATTCGAGGATTCGCCCGGTCGCTGGAGAGCACACAGGGCGGGGGCCGCCAACGGTAGTGCACGGTCACCGCGTGCGGTCCGCACCGCCGCCGACGAGTGGCATGACGGCGAATCCGGGACACCTCAGCATGATTGACCGCGCCGTCGGCCACCGACCGTCGCGCGGTGACTCCGTGATCGCGATGACGCATTCGCGTCATGATTCGCCGCGCCATCACCTCCCCGGACACCTCGAGATGCGCAACAATGTATCCAAATCTGATGCGCCGGATGTACGATGCACCGTATACTGATGCATTGTTACAGCCATTCCGTCTGGCCTCGGCTGATCCGTGAGTCGAATGGAGCACCACCGATGTCCGCCATCGCCAAGATCAACGATTCGATGACCCTCGCACGCCCGACCACCGCGGGCCCGCACCCCGACGCGGCACAGATCGGCGCACGCCCCGGCGACGCGATGCGGTGCGAGGACCCGGCTCTCGCCCGCATCTGCGCGCAGCTGCTGACCGAGACCATCAACCGGGCCGTCCTGCCCGAGGCGGCCATCAACGCCCAACTCGAGCAGGTCCGCCGGATCACGAAAGCCTGGTCGCGCCAGGGAGTTTCGATCGACGCCATGCACCGGGCGGTACGCACCGCCAGTGATCAGGCATTCGACCGGGTCGTGGCCTCCACCGCGACCCGCGACCCGCACCGCATGGCCACCGTGGTCAAACGCTTCCTCCAGGTGCGCGAAAGACTCACGGCCGCCGTGTCGGTCGCCTATATCCAGGACGTCGGCGGCCGGGTTGGCCACCTGCGCACGCCGCTGCACCGACTCGCCTCGGCGCTGGCGGGCGACGGCCAGGACATGCCGCACGGAGCGCCGGTCGCGGATGCCTACGCCGTACTGGCCGTGTCCATTCCGCGGACCGGCGACGCACTCGACCCCGGCGCGGAAGATGCGGCGCGGGCCACGCTCGAACGCGTGCAGCGCGGCCTCAACGACCATCGCGGGCTGTCCACGCTGTCGGTGCTCGGCGTGCACGGCGGCACCGTGCTGGTCCCCGCCACCGACGCCACCCGTGACACGCTCAGCGGACTCATCGCCGACCTGTCGCGGGCCGCGCGGGTGCCCCTGACCGCCGCCGTGCTCTACGGTTCGCGCACCCAGATCCGCCAGATCGCCGACGGCGCGCACGAGCTGCTCGACGTGGCGCAGCGTCTGCACCTGCAACCCGGACTCTACGAATTCGGTGATCTGGCACTGGAATACCAGCTGACCCGCCCCGGCCCGGCGATGAACCGGCTGGCCGCGGCCATCGATCCGCTCGAGGAGCATCCGGGTCTGCTCCAGACCCTGCTGCTCTACATACGGAACAATCTCCGGCGCCAGGACACCGCGCGGATGTTGAACCTGCACCGCAACACCGTCGACTACCGGTTGCGCCGCATTCAGGAACTCACCGGCTACGACCCCGCCAAACAGTCGGGTCTGTTCTACCTCCAGTGCGCGCTCATCGCCCACGCCTACCGGCGCTCCCAGCGCAAGGATCAGGCGGTACCCAACGATCGGACGGCGAACGCCGGGTAGTCGTGAACTCAGCGGCAGTCAGGAGCGAGGATGTGCTCAGCGACGACACATCGGGTCGACCAGTTCCGCGCGCTGGTCGGCTGCCGATTCCGCGCGACCGGTCGACTGGAGGTCACCGAGGAACGAATACGGTCCTACGCCACCGCGATACACAATCGCCATCCTGTGCACTGGAGCGCGACGGCCGCGGCGCGATTCGGCTATCCGGGGCTGGTCGCACCACCCACCTTCGTCTCCACGGCACTGGTCGGCGCGCACCGCGAGATCCTGTCGACACTGCTTCCCGGGTGTTCGGCCGAGGCCGTCCTGCACACCGATCAGACATTGCGAATCGGCAGACACGCCGCCTCTTCGCCGGAGCCGAGGCCACCGTCCGTCTCCCCGATGCCCGCGTCCGTGCCGCCATGTGAGGATGAAACCCATGACGCGGCGTACCGTGACCACATGCGCCGTGTGTTCGGGATTCTCGTGTTGTCGGCCTCCGCGTCGCTGGCCGCGGCGGGGCCGGGGTGGTCCGAGGTGCCCGGTTCGCACGTGGTCGGCGGGCCGGATCCGCGGGTCGGGGCGGTGATGTTCGGTGACAGTCCGCTGCACACCTGTTCCGGTGCTGTTCTGCACAGTCGCGAGGGGGATCTGGTGATCACGGCCGCGCACTGTGTGATCGGCACCGGGTCGCTCATCGGATTCTCGCCGGGATACGAACGGGGCGAGGATCCGAAGGGACGGTGGCGGGTGACCGAGGTCTATCTCGATCCGCGGTGGATCGAAAGCCACGATGTGGATCGTGATTACGCGATCCTGCGGGTGCGGCCCGTGGCGGGCGCGCCGAATACCTCCATCGAGAGCGCGGTCGGGGGCGGACTGCGGTTGGCCGCGAATCCACGGCCCGGCGATATCGTCACGGTGACCGGCTACGGCGTCGGACTGCTCGACGCACCGACCTCGTGTACCCGGCCCGCGGGGACGGAGAACGGCTACGCGTCTTTCACCTGCGAGGGCTTCGTCTACGGGACGAGCGGCGGTCCGTGGGTCGCGGCGAACGGCGCCGACCTCGTCGGCATCATCGCCGGACCGCATCTCGGCGGCTGCGCGGACGGTGTCTCCTACACCCCGCCGTTCGACGAATCCCTCGGCGCGATCGTGCGGCGCGCGGAAGAACACGGCCCCGCCGACGCCGCGCCCGTCACGAATCCCTTCGACGACGACTGCTAGGTTGCGCTGGTCCTACGCCCCGATCACGGGGCCGATCATCTCCCAGGACTCGTGCAGGTCGCCCTGCCAGTACTTCCAGGAGTGGGTTCCGGTCGGGCGGATGACCACCCGCGCCGGAATGTTCAACTGCGCCAAGCGTTCTCCGAAGGTGTGCACACAGTACAGGGTGGCGGCCTCGACGCCGCCGCCGACCGTGAGCCGGTCGACCCACTTGTTCGGATCGCCGTCTATGCCGGGACTGTCGGGCGCGTCGAACCGGCCGGGTATTCCGGTGCCGGTGGAGATGTAGATGGTGGTGCCGCGGAGT
>NZ_LGYZ01000026.1 GCF_001310275.1 Nocardia arizonensis | reverse complement strand
ACAACAGCAAAGCCGCAGGTCCATGACCTGCGGCTTCGCTGGAAAGTGGACCTTGGGGACCTTACTACAACACAGAAGGCCAGGTAGCAGCCCTGGAGATGCTGCTCAGGAAGCTGCCGGACCCCGCCGGACCGGTTCCATCACTCATAGGCCGGCCCGAACCCCGGCGGGGATCGTCACAGAACTGTCCTTGGTAGAGGCGGAGACGGCGGCGTTGCAGCTGAACCTTCGAGCGCCCACCAGGGCCTTGCCCGCCCAGCTGATGTGGGGAATTCTGGCCTAACGTGAAGAGCCGTGCGGGCGGGTCGGCCATAAGGTTATGGTGCGGGTACCATAACCTTATGGGTTTGAAGAAGACGACGGTCATGGTGGACGAGGCCGACCTCGAATTGGTGAAGATGGCCGCAGCGCGCGAAGGGCGGCCGGAGTCCGAGTATTTTCGTGAAGCTTTTCATCTGGCCGCGATACGTACGCGCCGATGGGATGAGGCATGGGACATCCCCGTTCTCGACTACGGGCATGCCGTGACCGCGGATGAGATCGATAGCACTGTGCGAGAAGCGATCACCAATACCGAAGCTGATGCTGGATGATCGTGATCGGCGATACCTCAGGTCTGATCGCCGCTTTCAACTCCGCAGATCCTGAGCACGCCGACGCGCGCGCAGCGCTGCAGCAGGCAGCGCTGACCATCGTTTCTCCACTCGTCTTGCTCGAAGTCGAACACATCACCACCCGAAATCTCAACCGTCGAGCCGCTTATGCGGTGAACGATTGGTTGTTGGCACAAGAGCACACCGGTCGCATCGAAGTGCCTACGATCTCGGCGGACCTACTGCGGGTCGCGCGCAAGGTGCAGAACCGGTACATGGCCATGCGCCTGGATCTCACCGACGCCACCAATGTTTCATTGGCCGAGCGATATGAAACTGTGGAGGTGTTGACGCTCGACCGACGTGATTTCCGCACGGTTACCCCGCTTACTGGTCATGCCGCGTTCCGGCTGTTGCCCGATGATCTCTAGCCGACTGTTTCGATAATCCGCTGAGTACGGTGCGCGCGAAGCTTGTAGCGTCCTTGCTGGTGACCTGCTCGCTCGGATAAACACCGCGTTGCCAGGTCAGCAAGCTCAGGTGTTCGAGGAGGCCACGGACCGGCCGGGTCACGTCGTATACGGCGGCGTCGAAGTGGCGTTCATCGATCATCCAGCCGAGCGCGGGCAGCGAGCGTCGAACGAAGCCATGTGGGTCGTCGGCGTCGCCGGTGAGTGCAAGCAGGTACAGCAGACCGCCGTGTTGCTGGTAGAACTCCTTGGACAGGCTGAAACGCGGTCGGCGAGGTAGTGCCACAGGTCGACCGGATCATTCTGCAGCGCACGGGCTTTGGCGGTGGGAAGCAGTTGGCCGCGGTGCTTGCGCAGCAGGCCGAGCGCCTGGGCGGATTATCCGCCCGGACAGCCGTACCCGAATCAACAGCACTACCCGCAGCAGTTGCCGCCCGTGAAGAAGAAGGGCATCCCCTGGTGGCTGATCCCCGCCGCCGTTGCGGGCATCTGCGGGCTCGGTCTGGTCGGCGCGGCGTTCGGCAACAACAATGACACGAAGGAGGTCGCCGCGACCACAACCCGCATGGCAGCGCCCGCAGCACCGGTGTTCAGCGCCCCCGCAGCACCGGCCGTTCCGACAACAACCAAAACTCTGGTGCAGGACATCGCCATCCCCGACGTTGTCGGCAAGAACGGCGCCGTCGCCACCGACGAACTGAAGAGGGCCGGCTTCACCAAGATCTCCTACGGGTCCGCGACCCCCGGCGTCGAGGTGGTGCTGCTGGCGTCGAATTGGACTGTCACCGCTATCGAACCCGGACCAGGAACGGTGATCTCATCAGATTCGACAATCGTGCTGACGATGAAGAAGAACAACCGATGAGGTCCATCGAGGTTGTGGCGATATCGCAGGTCACCTGCGCTGCGCTCGCGGGTTGCGGCACTGAAGTGCGCAGCTGAGTTCGTCGGCGATAGGCGCTCCGCTGGTGCATCGAAGACCACCGTGACACCCATGCGTCAACCCTGGATCGCTCGAACTCCCGCAAGGTGTTCGCGCAATGCCACACAGCAGCGAAGCCGCAAGTCGATGACCTGGGGCTTCACCACTGGGTGGCCACAACCCGAACACTCTGCTGGTCGATGGACCGGCGATTCAGGTCCGGCCAGTGCGCACGCAGCGGCGGTCGTGCTGAAGGCCGATGCTCGCCCCGGTCCGTGTTCCGCTCGTGATCGGTTGCGTCGCTCACGCGTGAACTAACCTGGGTGGTGAGGCGCGTTCCCGCGTGACTGCTGTAGGAGGAGATATGCCGGCTGTGGATGCCCGCGGTGAACAGCGGCTGACGGCTGAGGAGTTCCTGGCGGCGGACCCCGGAGACCTCGCCGCGCGGTTCGGCGGGCCATTCGAACTGGTAGACGGTCTCGTGGTGCGCTGTCAAGCGCAGAGTCGAGCCCATGACAGGGTGATCCACAGACTCCGCCGGGCGCTCGAGAACGCACACACGCCGAACGAGCCGTGCCTCGATACCGAGTCGGACACTCCTGTCCGCTTCCCCGACGCCGACAGCACGAACGTGAATCGGCGAGCGAACTTTCGGTTCCCCGACCTCTTGGTCATCGACTGCGGCCGATGGGATGCCACAACGGTCCTGTCACACATCCACATGGTCGTGGAAGTGGTCTCCCCCGACAGCATCGGCGACGATACCGAATACAAACGGAAACTCTACGCCCGCGCGGGGATTCCCATATATCTCGTCGTTCACTTCGCCGATGACTGGGAAACCGTCGAGCGTATCGACGAGTTCCGTCTCGACTGGTCCAACAAGCGGTACGCGCTGCACCATGAGCATTGGGACGAACTCCTCCTGGAGGAGCCGATCAAGATACAGCTGTCGTTCACCGACATCGACGGAGTGCCCCGCGAGAAGTAACCGACTGCTCTGCCATCAAGGCAACCATCCAACGCCGGGCCACTCGTCACGGTCGGTCGAT
>NZ_LGYZ01000025.1 GCF_001310275.1 Nocardia arizonensis | reverse complement strand
GGTTCGCGCGGGTGTGTTCGATCGACTCGATCTCCGACCCCGAACTCGAACGGCAGCACCGCGGGAACGAAACCCTGTTCCCTCCGGGCCTTACCGCCGGCGCCACCCTCAATTTCGACGAACGAATGGAATACTGCCGCCGCGAACCACAGGAAGGCGAACGGTCACTCGGCGATTTCGGCGCCGTGCTGATCGACACTGTGGAACGGGCATTGAAGGACGCCGGGATCGGGTTGGACGACATCACACGCGTCGTGCACGACGGCTTCGCCCACGAAGGGCTGCGCGCGGTCTTCCTGGACCCCTTGGGGCTTGAGGAGAGCCGCGGGATCTGGGACTACACCCGCACCGTCGGCCACGCCGGACCCGTCGACCAGATCCGGGGACTGGAGTATCTGTGGCGCACCGGCGCGGTCGGGGTGGGCGAGCACGTGCTGCTGTTCAGTGGCGGGCCCGGCATGGAGGCCGCGTGCGCGGTGCTGGAGATCACCGAAACACCCGACGCCTACAGCGAACACCACGTGTAGCAGCACCGCTGTCACACAGAACGGGATCATCAGTCCCGTCAGTGCCGCGACCATCCGCAGAATCCATTGCCGTGCGGGATGAGGGTGGCGGTCGCGCCGTGCCAGACGGGCCAGGCGGTTCTCGATCGCGTGCGCGCTCATGGCCAGTCCCACCGTGGGCGCGGGAGACACCGCCATATGCAGCAACGCCGAGTACACGACTCGCTCGCCGCAGGCGCGTGCCGCCGTCGCGTCGGCGGTGAGTTCCACCAGCTCGGCCAGCGCGGTTGGCGCGCGCCGGAACAGCGGGACGAACCACAGGCAACGGCCCAGGATCCGTGTCCACTCGAGCAACGTGTGATGGCGACCGCGCAGGTGCGCTCGTTCGTGGGCGATGACCGCCGCGGCCGCGCCGTCACCGAGGCGGAACACCCCCTCGGTGGCCACGACGAGTTCGTGGCTGCCACGCACGCAGAAGGCCAGCGGTTCGTCGTGGTCGAGGCGCAGCAGGTCCGGGGTGAGCGGATCGATACGTCCGACCACACGAAGCAGCGCGGCGTGGGTGTCGGAGGCGCGCAGACGCCGCCGTGAGGCGCCGACGATCCTGGTGCCGATCCATACCGCGGCGCAGGTGAACACCACCGCGATCGTGACCCCCGACAGTCGCTCGACGGCGGTGGAGGCGCCGTGTGCGAAGGGATGCCCGATGCGGTGCGACAGCACACTGGTCGGGAGCAGGCTCACCCCGTGGGTGGGATGCACGAGCACGAATACGCTGGCCGCGCCTGCCGCTAGCACCCCGGCAAGGCACGCCAGCCACCCGACCAACAACAGTGACGGGTCGTAGCGGACCGGATCCAATCGCTCGAGGATTCTCGGCGCGAGGAACCCGACGACCACGGCCGACACGAGCAGCAGGACCGCTGGGACCATGTGTCGCTCCTGTCCTCGTGGACCACCCCGACCGTCCGTCGACGACGGGAGCCGTGAACGGTCCGCCGACCGAGGACACGCCCGGCAGCGCCGATCATCCCCCGATAGCTTCCCGCCCCGTCCAAACTACCGCAGACACCCCGTCGGGGTGGCGACGCAATGTGTCTGGACGGGCAGTGCCCCAAGTTCATTGGGCAGCAATAATTTCGGTCGGTGTGGGCTGGGCTCGGGCGGCGTACGACTTCGAGGTTGCCGCCCTACTAAGCGTCTTAGTACCGTTCTGGACGGCTCGTCGGCGTTCGTACCGCGCGCCGCCACGACCCAGGGGAGGAGTCGCTCATGTCCGATCCGCTCGGTGAAGTCCGCGTCGACGAAGCGTTCGCCGACACCCTCATACGGTGGGTGGACGGTAGGCCCAGTGTCGCGCCGGTGGACGATATCCCGGTCAGCCTCGTGCCGATCAAGCTGCTGCACCAGGGAAATTCGGTCCGCTCCGGTGGTGAGGACCTCGCCCACACCCACGTCCTCGCCGAAACCGAGACCGGACTGCCTCCGATCATCGTGCACCGTGCGAGCATGCGGGTGATCGACGGCATGCACCGCCTACGGGCCGCGATCCTCAAGGGCCGCACCGCTATCGAGGCGCGGATCCTGGACTGCGACGAGGACACCGCGTTCCTGCTCGCGGTGGCCTGTAACATCCGCCACGGGCTGACACTGACCAGTACCGACCGCAAGGCCGCCGCCGAACGTGTGATCGGTGACCACCCCGAATGGTCCGACCGCGCGGTCGCTGCCGCGACCGGACTGTCGGCCAACACCGTGGCGGTGGTGCGGCAACGGTGTTCGACCGCCGAGGCCGCGCAGTCGAACACCCGGCTGGGCAAGGACGGGCGTGTCCGCCCGCTCGACAGCGCCGCCTCCCGTCGACAGGCCGCGGCGATGCTGCGAGACAACCCGCAGGCGGGGCTGCGTGAGATCGCCCGTGCGACAGGGCTTTCCCCGGCGACGGTGTCCGATGTCCGTAAACGCGCGGCGCGCGGTGAGGATCCTGTGCCCGACCGATACCGTCGCGCATCGCGAGAGGACTCCGAGGCGGGCACAGCGGCCGGGCGTGCGCGGGTCTCCGCGGTGAGCGCCCCCGACCGCGACGCGCTGTTGTCGAAACTGCGCAACGATCCGGCATTGCGCTACAGCGACACTGGACGCCAGACGCTGCGCTGGCTGTATCAGCACATGATCGATCCCGACAGCGGCCACGACCTGGCGGCCAATCTGCCCGAGCACTGGCTCGAGGTCGTCGCCGCACTCGCCCTCGACTGCGCCCAGACCTGGAGCGGCCTGGCCGCGCGACTACACGAGCAGGCGCGAACCACCGCCGACCAGCAGGCGCGAACCACCGCCGACCAG
>NZ_LGYZ01000024.1 GCF_001310275.1 Nocardia arizonensis | reverse complement strand
TATAGAGTGCCGGGGTACCGACCGGAGGTCCCCAACCGTGCTCGACGCCGACGACGTGCGCCGCATCGCGCTGTCCTTCCCGCAGACCAAGGAGAAGCAGCGCTGGAACCACCCCACCTTCGACGTGGCGGGCAGGATGTTCCTCACCCTGCCCGACGACCAGAGCTCTTTCGCGGTGCGCTGCCCACGATTCGAGCGCGAGGAATTGATCCTCGCCGAACCGGACAAGTTCTGGGTGCCTCGGCACGAGGCGTCCTCGGCCTGGGTCCGGGTACGGCTGGACGCGCTCGAGGATATCGCGGAATTGCGCGATATCCTGTTCGACTCCTGGCGGCAGACCGCCCCGGATCAGCCGGCCGAATCCACGCAGAGCTGAACCGCGCCGAGCGCCTCTACGTAATGCCGGTCATACCAGGGCATTTCATGATCGAACCGGTCGAACCCTCTCCGCCGTCGATACCGCTCGGCGGCGAAGGCCAAGTCCAACGCTCACGCGGAAAGCGTCCAACGCTCACGCGGACAGCGTCCAACGCTCAAGCTGACAACCGAATACGCAGCACGGCACCGCCCTCGGTGCCCGCGAGCAGTTCGCCGGGACGTTGCGGAACCGCCACAACGGAGGTCATCGGTTCGCCGGTGAGCAGCGTGCACACCGCGCCGCCGCGCGAATCCACGCGGACCAGCGTGCCGGACAGCGTGGTGACATACAGGTATCCGGCGGAATCGATGATCAGGTCGTCGGCGAAATCCGGGGCACCCGGCACCCGGGAGGTCAGATCGGCCAGGACGGTGCGGCGTTCCGGCGCGTCGACCGGGAAGCTCAGCACGCGACCGAGCGGCGCGGAATTGGCCGTCAGGTAGACGACGCCGTCGCGAATGGCGATGCCGTTGGCGCCCGGCACGGCGGCGCGGGCCGACCATTCGGGGTCGACGGTGCCGTCGGGGCGGACACGGATCACACCGGCATTGCCCGCGGCGACGTAGAGCGCGCCGTCGTCGCCGAAGGCCGCGCCATTGGGCATGGAGGCCAATCCGGCGACGAAGACCTCCGGGGCAGGCGCGGGCGCGGCGGGATCGAAGCGGACCACACCGCCGGGTCGCACGGCGCTCACGGGGGTGTCGCCGTAGACCACGTACATCAGACCGTCGGGTCCGAGCCGGACGGCGCCCGGGAATTCCACCGGCACCGAGGCGGTGAGCGCGCCGGTGCGGTCGTAGCGCTGGACCTCGTTGCGGTAGATGCGGGCGACCCACAGATCGCCCCGCGCGTCGTAGCCGACGTTCTCCGACCAGTCCAGGATCGGGACATCGGGGGCGATCGCGGTCTGGGCGAGCGCGGGCGCGCAGGCGGCCTCGGCGCGGGCGGCGGGCGCCACGACCGCCAGGCAGGCCGCGACCAGCGCGGCGACCGACGGCGCGACGCGCAAGACCCGGCGATGCTGCTGGTCAGTGGACATGACCGGACTCCTCACTGCGGGCGGACCCGCGCAGTCTAGTCCGTTCCATGACATTCGTGTGAAGTCCCATGAGTGGCCCGAGATTTGGCAGTATCGTCGAATGTTCTTCTTCGACGGCGCGCGTGGCCGCATGCATTATCGGCGGTGGCCGGTCGACAGCGGTATCGCAGTGGTGGTGTTGCTGCCCGGATTGGGCCAGCACAGCGGGCACTATCACCGTTTCGCCAGGACCCTTCGCAATATGGATATCGAGATGTGGGCGCTCGACACCGCTGGTCACGGACTCAGTGAGGGCGATGCGGACAATCCGGGATCGCTGGCCGAACTGGTGGCCGACGCGACCATGCTGTTCGAGCTCACCCGCGCCCACCTGCCGGACACTCCGATGGTGCTGATGGGTCACTCACTCGGCGCGGTCACCGCCCTCGGCATGCTCGGCGCGGCGGTGCCGGATGTCGCGACCGCCTCGGATCTGTCGGCGGTGGAGGCCGACTGCCCCACGACCCCGAGCGTGCGCGTGGACGCACTCTCCGGCCTCGTCCTGTCCGGCGTGCCCGAACGCGCGCTGGGCGGCGGGGTTCCGGGCGCCCTCGGCACACCGCTGCCGTCGACGCTGCCGGTGCTCGCGGTACACGGTCGAGAAGACAGGCGCGCCCCGATCGATGCCATGAGGGTATGGACTGCGCGCCACGAAACGGTAAATTTGCGTGAGTACGCCGACGCCGGACACGATCTGCTGCACGAGCCGGTGCACGCGCGGGTCGCGGGCGACATCGCGGACTGGTTGGGCAGCGTCGTCGCGGGGTTGGCACGGCAGCGCTGAATCGGCCGGGTCGTGTTCGGCCGATCACCGCCACGACGAGGAAGGGGGACCGCGGTGCGAACGGATGTGACGGCGCTCAATCGAGCGGTCGAGGAGGGGCAGCTCTGGATCGACGGCGTCCTGGTCGCCGACGGGGCCCACGAACGCTGCGCCCAGCGCTACGAACAACTCGCCGACGAGGTGGAGGCGCAGATCCAGGCGTTGCGTTCGGCGACCTCGGTCCCCGGCTTCGGCGGATTCGCCTCCGGCGCGGCGCTGCGCGGCGGCTTCGAGGCCAAGGCCGAGGACGCGGTGACGCGCATGCGGTCCTACGCCGACGCGGCGCGGGCGCTCGCCCAGACCTTCCGTGCCGCCGCGGCGGCCTATACCCGTTCCGACGAGGAGTTCGCGGGCGCGGTCGGTCGGATCACCGGAGGCGAGCATGCGTGAGATGCCGGTCGGCGCGCAGCGCGCGCCGCACACCCGCACCGATCCCGACTACGCGCCCGACGTCGAGGTCTTCGACAATCTGACGCACAGCCGAATCCACGACGGAGTACAGCAATTGGATCCCGCGGCGCTCGCGGCAGGCCAACAGGTCTGGCAGGGTTCGGCGCACGGACTCGCCGACGCGGTCGCCCAGGCGCACACCGACATCCGCGGACTCATCGCCGACGGATGGCGCGGCGGCGCGGCCGATTCCGCGGCCGAGGCGGTACGCGCGTTCGAGCGCGACGGTCAACAACTCGCCGATGTGATGTCGACGGTCGCGCAGCGGCTCGGTCAGGCGAGCGACGCCGCGGAATCGCTGCGCGCCGCGGTCGGCGAACCGCCGTCCCAACAGCCGGATCTCGATGCGGCCCTGCTCGATCCGGGTCAGGCCACCGCCAACAGCGCGGCGCAGAAGTTCGCGGAGAACGCGCGCCAGGACGCGGTGGCGGCGATGGACGGCATCTACACCGGCGCCTTCATCCGCTCCGGGGCGGGCGTGCCCGCCTTCACGGATATCACCCAGGGCGGCGAGACATCTCCCGCCGCCGTGTCCCTTTCGTCCGCCGCGGTCGGCGCACTGCCGGATTCCCCGGCGGATTCCGAACCCGCCGCGGTCCCGCGCATTTCGTCCGTGTCGACGCCCACGGTCACGGCGGTGGCCGCGCCGGCCGAGACATCCGCGCAACAAGCACCGCAGGCCGCGAGCGCCGCGCCCGCGGCTGCCGCGCCCGCGACCGTCTCCACCGTCGCGGCCCCGGCGGCCGTCGACTCCGTCACCGCGGCGCAAGCCCCCACGACGGCCGCCGCCGCGCAGGCGCCCGCCGCGCCGGTCGCTGCCGCGGCCCCCGCGGTCGAGCGGGCGTTCGCCCCGGCCGCGAGCGCGCCGGTCGTGTCCGCGGCGGCGGCGGCCGTCGCACCGACGCTGCCGGGCGCCGGTCACCACGGCGACAACGGTTCCGACGACCGCAAACGCGAGGAGAAACGGCGCGAAACGGGCGGCGGCGACGCGGTCAGCGGTGCGGGGGCGGGCGCGTTCGGCGGACTCATGGGCGGGGCGCTCGCCGCCGACGGCGCGCGCTCCGGGTCCGGGATCGGCGCGCCACCGCCGCACCGGCCCGCGCGCGACGAGGACGACGACGAGGACGACCCGCACTGGTTCGACGACGACGAGTTGACCTTCCTCGAACCGGCCGACGAACCCGGTGAGCTGATCGGAGCGCTCGATCCGACCACGCCGCCGGTGGTCGGAGAGTGGACCGACCTGGAGTGAACTGGACGCTGACTCCCGACCAGTTCGCCTTGGCCTGGGAGCGCACCGACGGTGACCGTATCCCGTATCCGTTGGCCGTCCGATTGTCGGCCCGCGACACCGCCGAGCGGGCGGCGCAACTGCCCGCCCTCGTCGAGTGGTGCGACCGTGTCCTCGACGCCGATCTCGAGGCCGCGCTGCGAGTGCTGGCGCGGCCGACGGTCCGACTCGAGGTCTACGGCGAACAGCATCCCGTCGCCCGCGGACTCGACCGCCCCGCGACGCCTCTCGAATCCTTTTCCCCGACACAGGTTCTCGGCGCGGACCCAGGCTATGATCCGCCGGTCGCAGGTATCGGCGGGTCCAGCGCCCCGCCCCGCCCGGTCCTGACCCCAGGTGTAGCCCGCCGCCCGCTCGCCCCCGGCCCGACGCTTCCCGTCGCGGCCTCCACGGACGAACCCGCCGACGGCGAACCCCGCCCGGTCCGGGTTCTCGGCGCCTGCGCGGGCCATATCGCGGTGGTAGCCGCCCAGCGGCCCGGCGCCGTGCCGGACAGGGGCGGCGACATCCGCCTCTACGTCGGCGGCCCGAAAAGCCTGGCCGCCCGGGTGATCTCGGTACTTCCCGAAATCCCGATGGGCACCAACCCGGCGGTCCGCGCCCCGCTCCCTCGCGTCCGGGAGGACAGTCGCGACCTGGTCACCGTCCCGGTCGCGGGTCCGACCGCGCCCGCCCGCATCCGACGGCTGCTCGGTCATCCACGCATGGGCATCGGCCAGATCGTCGTATCCGCCCGCCGCCCCGACGGCAACCTCCACCCCTTCGGGGTCCTGTGCTGGATCGACGTCATGTCCGACGGCCGCTACGCCATCCGCACCGGCACCGACGTCGAGGTGACCCCGGTGGACGCCGAGGCATTCGCCGCCCAGCTGCGCCCCATGCTCAACGCCGCAGGCCGCACCGGAGCCGACGCCGAACGCCACTGATCCGGGTCCGGCGCGGCGAGCCGCACGGGCCGTTGGCGTGTCGAGTCCGCACCGCGGCGATCAGCGGAGGAGGTCGGTGACCTCGTCGTCGTCGAGTTGGTGGAAGTCGCGGTAGGCGGCGCCCACGCCGCCGAGGGTTTCGGGTATCCAGGGGCAGACGATCTCGTCGGCCTCGGCCGAAACTCGGCGGAAGGCCTCGGAGGAGGAGACCGGAACGGCGACCACGATGCGTTCGGGCTCGTGGACGCGGGCTACCCGGCAGGCGACGACCACGGTGGCGCCGGTGGCCATGCCGTCGTCGACGATGACGACGACCCGCCCGGCGATCGGAATGGGGGCGGTGTCGCCGCGCCAGAGGGTGCGGCGACGCTCGAGTTCGGCGCGCTCGGCGGATTCGACCCGGTCGAACTGTTCGGCGCTGACGCCGCCGTGCGCGACCACGTCCGGGTTCACTACGCGTGCGCCGCTCTCGCCGATGGCTCCCATCGCGAGTTCGGGCTGCCACGGCACACCGAGTTTGCGAACCAGGAGGATGTCGAGATCGCCGCCGATGACATCGCGCACCGCGGCGGCCACCGGCACACCGCCGCGCGGCAGTCCGAGCACCAGCGGCCGCGACGCGCGCAGGTGCTCCAATCGCGCCCCCAGCTCTCGACCGGCGGCGTCCCGATCGGCGTAACCCATCGGCCCGAACGCTACTCCGCCGCGCGTTCGATGATCGCGAATCGGCGCAATGCCAGGCTCGGATTGCTCGCGCGGACCTCCTCCAGCCGGGCCGGGTCCATCTCAGCGGTGATGACGCCGGTCTCGTCGCCGAGTTCGGCGAGAACACGGCCCGCCGGGTCGACGATCATCGACGCGCCCGCGCCGCGCGGAGCGGCCTGATCGGCGGCGACGACGTAGACGGTGTTCTCGATGGCGCGGGCGCGCACGAGCGTCGTCCACTGGTCGACTTTCCCCGGGCCGGGAATCCATTGCGCGGGCAAAAGCAGAACCTCGGCCCCGCCGGCGGCGGCCCGGCGGAACCCTTCGGGGAAACGGAGGTCGAAGCAGGTCTGCATGCCGAAGATCACATCGTCGACGGTGAAGACGGCCGGCGCGGCGATCTCCCCCGCCTCGACCACATCGGATTCCCGGTGCCCGAACGCGTCGTAGAGGTGGACCTTGCGATAGAGCGCGATCCGCTCACCCGCCGGGTCGAAGGCCAGCAGTGTATTGCGGATACGCGCCGCACCCGCGGGGCCGGATTCGATCATCCCGGCCACCAGATATACCCCGGCGTCGGCGGCGAGCGCGGCGAGTCCGGTGGCGAACGGGCCGGTCAGCGGTTCGGCGACCGCCACGACGCGCTCGTCGAGCCGGGTGACGGCGAACATCGAGTATTCGGGCGCGACGACGACGCGGGCGCCCGCGCGCGCCGCCGTCTCGACATGCCCGCGCAACGCGGCGAGATTGTCGACGGGGTCGGTGCCGGGCGCGAACTGGATCGCGGCCACGCCCACCGTGGCGGCGGCCGGTCGGTCGTGCGGGGCCGAGTTATTCGGTGGCATGCGTCTCACCGTATTGGGCCGGTGGCCGGAACTACTACTACAAGGCATTAAACTGATGGTCAATGAGCACCAATGAGGTCGACAGCGTTCCTGGCGACAACGACAGGGACACCGACGGCCCGACCTTCGCCGATCTCGGAATCGATGACCGCGTCCTGGCGGCCATCGCCGATGTCGGCTATGAGTCGCCGTCGCCGATCCAGGCCGCGACGATTCCGCCGCTGCTCGCAGGCGCCGACGTGGTCGGCCTGGCGCAGACCGGAACCGGTAAGACGGCCGCCTTCGCGATCCCCATCCTGATGGGTCTCGATGTCAGTGGGAAGGCACCCCGCGCGTTGGTGCTCGCCCCGACCAGAGAGCTGGCCATCCAGGTCGCCGAGGCGTTCGGCCGCTACGCCGCGCACATTCCCGGCCTGCACGTGCTGCCCATCTACGGCGGGCAGAGCTACGGCGTGCAGTTGTCGGGGCTGCGGCGCGGCGCGCACGTGGTGGTCGGCACCCCGGGGCGCGTCATCGACCACCTGGAGAAGGGCACCCTGGACCTGTCCCAGTTGCAGTACCTCGTCCTGGACGAAGCCGACGAGATGCTGAAGATGGGCTTCCAGGAGGATGTCGAACGCATCCTCGCCGATACACCGCAGGACAAGCAGGTGGCGCTGTTCTCGGCCACCATGCCGCCCGCGATCCGCAAGATCTCCAAGCAGTATCTGCACGATCCGGTCGAGATCACGGTCAAGACCAAGACCACCACCAACATCAATATCAACCAGCGCTGGGTGCAGGTTTCCCATCAGCGCAAACTCGACGCGCTCACGCGGATCCTCGAGGTCGAGTCCTTCGAGGCCATGATCATCTTCGTTCGCACCAAACAGGGCACCGAGGAACTGGCCGAGAAATTGCGCGCCCGCGGCTTCTCCGCGGCGGCCATCAACGGCGATATCGCGCAGAACCAGCGCGAACGCACCATCGGCCAGCTCAAGTCCGGCGCGCTCGACATTCTGGTAGCCACCGACGTGGCCGCCCGCGGACTCGACGTGGACCGCATCTCGCACGTGGTCAACTACGACATCCCGCACGACACCGAGTCCTATGTGCACCGCATCGGGCGCACCGGCCGCGCGGGCCGCAGCGGTGAGGCGCTGCTGTTCGTCGCGCCGCGGGAACGGCATCTGCTCAAGGCGATCGAACGCGCGACCAGGCATCCGCTCACCGAGATGCAACTGCCGAGCGTCGAGGACGTCAACGCCCAGCGGGTCACCAAATTCGGCGACACCATCACCGAGAATCTGGCCAACCCGAATCTGGCGCTGTTCCGCAAACTGATCGAGGACTACGAGCGCGAGCACAATATTCCGCTGGTCGATATCGCGGCGGCGCTGGCGGTCGGGTCCTATGACGGCGACAACTTCTTCATGGAGCCCGAACCGGAACCCGCCGAACGCCCACAGCGGGAGCGCGCACCGCGCGAGCGGCCCGCCCGCGGCTTCGACGACGAGCGCGGCGGCTCCTTCACCCGCACCTCCGGCGTGGAGTTGGCGACCTACCGGATCAGCGTCGGCAAACGCCATCGCGTGGTGCCGGGCGCGATCGTCGGCGCCATCGCCAACGAGGGCGGATTGCGCCGCAGCGATTTCGGGCATATCAGCATCAGGCCGGATCACAGCCTGGTCGAACTCCCCGCCGACCTGTCCGACGAGACCCTGGAAGCGTTGCGGCGCACCAGGATCAGCGGTGTGCTCATCCAGTTGCAGCTCGATCAGGGTGCGCCGCAGCATCGCGCGTTCAGCCGCGGCCCCCGTACCGATCGCGGCGCGGCCAAGCGCGGTGAGCGGCGCAAGCCGCGTTCCTGAGCCGGGCGGATTCATCCAGGTCAGGCGGGCCGGCTAAGGTGTTGCCGTCCGCGTCGCGCCGTCGCGGGTGTCCATAGGGCATCGGCGGGTGCGGGTGTCCCGCAAGACACAGGAGGGCCGCGTTTGTTCGTGTTCGGTGATCGTGTCGTGTGCACCGCCGCTGATCTCGTGCGCGCGGCGCACTGTGAATTCGCGCTGCTGCGCGCCCTCGACACCGAACTCGGCTTACTCGCGGCCGAACCGGGATCGCCCGTGGACGTCACCGATCGACCGCTCGCCCTGAACGCGCCGTTCACGGACACGGCGTCCGCGTACGCGGCATTCACCAAGACGGCGTCCACGAATACGGCAGGTGACGCCCACCCGATCGAGGGGGGCGGCTCGCTTCCCATCACGACGAAGAGCAGGCGCGCGGACGGAACGGAGAGCGGCGCGGACGAGGCGATCCCCGGCGACGCGAACGGCCTGCTCGCGCCTGAATCGCACGGGTGGCTCGCGAGCACCATCGGTCCAATCGCGGACCGGTACGGCGACCCCAACCGGACCGAAAGCTCCTATGCCGCAGGAACTCTCGCACTGACCGATGACACGCCGAGCGCCGCGTTCGGGGATAGCGCGGAGGTCGTCGTGGTGCGACGCCCTGATCCGTTCGCGGCCGATCCGGCGAGTCGGGTGGCCGCCTTCGAAGCGGCACACGCCGAGACCGTCGCCGCGGTGCGGGCGGGCGCGGCGGTGATTCGGGGCGCGAGCTTCTTCGACGGTGAATTCGCCTGCTCCTGCGAGGATTTGGTACGCGAGGGGCGCCGGCTCCGCTATCGAGTGCACGGCGTGGCGACGCCACGGCGCGATCCCATCTCCACCGAACTCGAACTCGCCGCCTGCGCACAGGCCGTCGCCGAGGCGGGCGCCGGTGTCGCGCAGGGCATTCGAATACACGTCGGCGACAATGCCTCCGATCGCCCGTTGCGCCGGTTGGCCCCGATCCACCTGGCGCGCAGGCGGCGACTGGCGCGGATCGTGGCGGACAAGCTCGGCGAGCTGCTACCGGTGCAATGGGGTGATCCGCGCTTCCTGGCCTGCGGCCACTGCCCGACCTGCACCGCCGCACTGACGACCGCGCGGGATCTGCTGCTCGTCGCCGGTCTCGCCGACCCGGTGCGCACCCGCCTACACGAGGCGGGTGTCACGACCATCGACCGTCTGGCCGCCGCCGAATCCACGGTCGCCGGACTCACCGCGCGCACCGTGACCGCGTTGCGGCGACAGGCCGAAATCCAGCTGCGCAGTAGTCGATCCGGCACATTCCGCTACACCGTCATCGACCCGACGCCCCTGGCCGCACTGCCCGCGCCCTGCCCCGGCGATCTCGCCCTGACCGTCGCCGAGACCCCGCGAGGACGCCTGCGCCTCGCGGTCGGCACGGCCGACGCCCCGCACCGCGGCTTCGACGTCCCCGCCGATTCCCCCGCGGCCCGCGACGCCGTGACGGCGCTGGTCGACCATATCGTCGCCCGGCGACGCCGGTTCCCGACCATGCGCGTGTACTACTGGACCCGCGAAGTCCGCGACACGCTCTTGCGCCGCGCCAGCGGCTACGGCGCGGGCGAGGAAGTCGTGGACGAACTCCTCTGTGAGGGCGTACTCGTCGACCTCTATCCGATAGTCCGCGCCGCCCTGGTCATCGGCATCCGCTCCTACACTCTCCCCGACCTGCGCCAATTCCTCGCCGGCACAACGCGACCCGCCGCACCGACGGCGGACGCGCGCGACCCGGCCGAACACCTCGGCGACGCGGCGTCCCCGACGGCCGGCTCGGACACCGGCGCCGCCGCCACACGATCCGCGGGCGCGCCGATCGGCGATCACGCCCGGACCGACGACTGTTCGACCGTACTGCGGCTGCGGGACTGGCTGCTCGTGCGAGCGGCCGAGACCGAAACCCATGTGCCGCCCCCGACTTCCGAATCGTGCGAGACGATCACGGTGCCTGCCGAGCGGCCGTCCTCGCTGGAGGCGGCGCTGGCCGAATTCGCCGCCAAGGCAAGGACTCCGGAGGACGCCGCGCCGCATCCGGCGGCGCTCATGGCGGCCGCGCTCGGGTATCACCGGCGGGAGCGGCGGCCGCTGTGGTGGGCGCATGCGGATCGGCTCGGACATCCGGTGGACGAATGGCCCGACGCAGCAGGGGTTCTCGTCGCGACCCGCGGCACCGTGGACACCAAGTGGCATCACAGTCCCGATCGGCCGACGATGCGGCGCTATCTGACGCTGACCGGCCGGATCGATACCGCCTTCGGCGGCCCGACCACGCTGACGCCGGGAACGTCGGTGCTCACCTTCTACGAGCGCCCGGACGCCGCGGGCAGGCGCGCGACGGCCGTCGCGACCGTGCTCGGCTGTTCGGTCGACGCCGATTTCGCCGACACCGTCCGGGTGGAGGAACTGCTGCCGCCGGGCCGCGCACCGTACGACGAACTGCCGATCGCCATCGCGCCCGGCCCACCGCGCCGCGACGCCGCCACCGTGAGCGCGATGCAATTCGCGGCACAGCAATTGCTGGTGACCCTGCCCGATATCCCGCGGGCCGCGATCTTCGACATTCTCGCCGCTCGCCCGCCGCGTTCGCGGTCGGCCGCGGCATTGCCCCCGGTGCGTGGCGATCACGCGGCGGCCATCTGCGCCGCCATTCGGGACCTGGACAATTCCTACGTGGCGGTACAGGGCCCGCCGGGTACCGGGAAGACCGCAACCGCGGCCAGGGTGATCGAACGGCTGGTGACCCGGGACCGGTGGCGGATCGGAGTGGTGGCCCTGTCGCATCCGACCATCGAGAACATCCTGGACGCGATCGTGGAGATCGGCGTGCTGCCGGAATTGGTCGCCAAGAAGGATGTGGGCGCGGTCGCGCCGGAATGGGCGGTCATCGACGGCGACCGGTATCCGCGCTTCCTCGCCAATGCCGTCAACGGTTGCGTGATCGGCGGCGCGCCGGCGGATTTCGCCGACGCGTCATTGATTCCGCGCGGCGCGCTCGATCTGCTGGTCATCGCCGATGCGGGCCGGTTCCCGCTGGCGGAGTCGATCGCGGTCGGGGCGAGTGCGCGGAACCTGCTGCTGATCGGCGATCCGGTGGCGACGGCGGCGCGCGCGGCCCATCCCGAGCCGGTCGGGAATTCGGCACTGGGCGCTCTCGTGGACGCGGGCGGCACCCTGCCCGTCGATCGCGGCTACTTCCTGGACCGGACCTGGCGGATGCATCCGCGCATCTGCGACCCGATCTCGCGGTTGCGCTACGACGATCGGCTGCGCGCCAACGAGACGGTCACCTCGGCGCGTCATCTCGACGGCGTGCCGCCCGGGATCGAGACCGTGCTGGTGGACCATCGAGGCAACACCACCGAATCGGAGGCCGAGGCGCGGGAGGTGGTGCGCCGGGTGCGCGCCCTGCTCGGCGCGACCTGGTCGACGGGCGCGCTGACCCGTCGTCTGCACCCGCACGACATCTTCGTGGTCGCACCGTACGGCGCGCAGGTCACCCGGATTCGCACCCTGCTGGCCCGCGCCAAGATCGAGGATGTCCTGGTCGGCACCCCCGACCGGTTCCGCGGCCGGGAGGCGGCGGTGGTGCTGGTGTCACTGGCGACCTCGACGCCCGCCGACGCGCCCTACGGGGTGTCGGCGCTGGTGTCGGGCGATCTGATCCACGCGGCGGTGTGCCGGGCCATGTGGAAGGCGGTGATCATCCGATCACGGCTGCTCACCGAATATCTGCCGCCGACACCGGAGGGGGTGGCCGAATTGGCCGCCTTCCTGGAGTTGACCGGTGCTCAGCCGAAGCAGACGCCCTCGCCGCGATAGGTGGGAACGGTGACGCGGGAACCGTCGGCGTCGACGAGGTGGATGCGGTCGAAGCGCTCGCACAGTTCACCGGCCTTGGCGTGGCGGAACCACACCCGGTCGCCGACGCGCAGCCCGGCCGCGGCCGTGAGCGGGGTCTGCACCTCACCGGCGCCTTCGGTACCGATAAGGCGTAATCCGGTGGGCCACACCGGCTTCGGCACCCTGGACGGGCCCGCCGGTCCCGAGGCGATGTAGCCGCCCGCGAAGACGGTGGCGATGGTCGGCGTTGGTTTGCGCAGTACCGATGTCGCGAAGAATAGCGCCGGACGGGGTGTGAAGGACCGGTAGTTGTCGAAGAGGGTCGGCACGTAGAGCCCGGACCCGGCGGTGACCTCGGTGACCGCCGGATCGGACACGCTGACCTCGACCGATCCGCTGCCGCCGCTGTTGACGATCCGCAATTCGCCGACCACCGAGCGCACCGCGTCCAGTACGCGGGTGCGGCGTTCGCCGATTTCGGCGGCGGAGAGCTTCTTGACCAGCCGCACGGCGATATTGCTGTCGGGCAGTCCGGCGATCTGCGCTTCGTAGGTCATCACGCCGACGACCTCGAATCCGCGGTCGTCGGCCGCGCGGGCGAGCGCTTCCGCCTGTTCCGCGGTGCGCACCGAGGATCGCCGCACGCCAAGGTGCAGCGGTCCGATCCGCAGCGAGGCGTCGACGTCCAGGCACACGCGCGGGCGGGCCCGTGCGCCGACGGCGTCGCGAACGATGGTGAGTTGGTCGACGTCGTCGACCATGAGCGTGATGGCATCGCGCAGCGTGGTGTCGGCGGCGAGTTCGGCGAGTGCGGCTCGGTCCACGGTCGGGTAGCCGATGAGCACATCGCGCGCGCCCCGACGGGCCAGCCAGATCGCCTCGGGCAACGAATAGGCCATGATACCGGCGAAGCCGCCCTGTGCGGTGAGCCCGGAGCCGAGTACTTCCTCGAGCACGGCGCGGCAGCGCACGGATTTGGAGGCGACCCGGATCGGCACGCCCGCGGCGCGGCGCACCAGGTCGGCGGCATTGGTACGCAGTGTGGTCAGGTCCAGGGCGGCCAGGGGCGGATCGAGGTCCGCGGTGGCGGCGTGCAGTCCGGCGATCGGCGAGGTCACCGGCCCCAGTGAACCACCGACTTGGTCAAACGTCCAGCTTCACGGGCGCGTGTCACCGAGCGTCGGCGGCCCGGGTGGCCAAACCGCTCACCAGATCGTCGAGTACAACCAGCGTGGTCTCGTCGTCGCAGTCGGCCAGCCAGCGCAACATCGCGCCTTGCAGTACCGACACGGTGTAGACGGCGATGGCCTCCACCGGCTCGAGCCATTGCGCACCCGATCGCAGCGCGCACAGATCGAGGAAGTTCGCGATCTCCGCGTCCATCTCCCGAAATGCCACGGAGGCAGTCGAATCCGGCACACAGTCGGGCTTGCCGTCCCAGCGCTCACGCAGCGAGCGCACCGTATCCTCGTATGCGCGAACCTGTTCGACGGGCGCGGCCTTCACTTCGGGCCAGTACGCGCTGACCCCGGCGTGCAACAAGACCCGTAGCGCCCGGACGCCGCTGAAATCGAGCGAAGCCGCCGCCTTCTCGACGGCCTCACAGATGGTCGGATGCAACCAAACCTCTGCTATCTCTCCACGTGCGCTCAACGACGACTCCCTCGGCAAACCTCGCGCCCGAACCGCGACGCGATTCGCTGAACATTGCGACCACCCCGGTGGACCTCCTCATTGAGATCATCGGGTTGCCCGGTCCAACGCTCACTAATGGTAGAGGGTTATCAAGGTTTGAGAACGGGTTCGATGGGTAATTTCATACTGAAAGATTGTTTTGTTACCCAAACGGGATGCCTTCGCAACCCTTCGCGAGCCCCGGCGAAACACCGTTCTGGGCGCGGTCTCGGCGACCCTCTGCGCGAGAACACCCTCGGACCACTGTACGAGCAAATGCGGTACCGACTGGTTCCGCTGTGGTGGATCCCACAATCGAACCTCGCAATACGGTCATGCGACCGTCGGCGGAATGCCCCGCGAACGACACCGCCGATTACCGGCGACGGCTAACCTGGGCCGGTGACTGTGCTGCCCCCCGTAGACCAATTCCACATCCCCGGAACCTTCAACTTCCGCGATACGGCCGGGCTGCGCACGGCCGAGGGCGCGCGCGTCGCGCCCGGCGTCCTCCTGCGATCCGCCCAGCTCAGCGGGCTGAACGAGGACGGCCACGCCGTTCTGCACGGCCTCGGCGTGCGCGAGGTGTACGACCTGCGCGGCCCGCGCGAGATCGATCACATCGGCCACGACAACCTGCCCGACGGCATCCGCCTCACCGTCGCCCCGTTCGATTCGCGCATGGGCGAGGCCCCGCCGCACGACGCGCAGACCTCCTTCGCGATGGCCCACATGCTCGAGGTCTACCGGTACTTTCCGGCACTGCCCGAGGCGCACGCCGCGATCACCGGAATCGCCGAATCCATCATCGACGGCGACGGCGCGGTACTGGTGCACTGCGCGGCAGGCAAGGACCGCACCGGCTGGGCGGTCGCCACGATATTGCGCGCGGTCGGCGTGACCGAAGCCGATATTCTCGCCGATTTCATGCTCAGCAATGACGCGGTGCCCGCGCTGCGCGCAATGATGTCGGCGAAAGTCCCCGCGGGTATCGAACTCTCCGCCGATCTGCTCGGTGTCCGGGAGGAATACCTGAATGTCGCGATGGCCTCGGCACTGGAACGGCACGGCGATTTCGAGGCGTATCTGACCGCGATCGGCATCACCGCGCAATTGCGCGGGCAGCTACGCGAACGTTTGCTGGCCTGAGCGAGCTGAGGGCCGCCGCCGGCGGTCACCCGCTATCGCCCCGGCGCACCAGCCCGTCGGCGTCGATGGTGACCTGATCGCCGGTGTGGAACCAACTGCCGGTGAAACGGTCCGCGGTGCGCTGCGGATCGTTCCAGTAGCGCCTCGTGACATTCGGTCCCCGACACAGCAATTCGCCACGGCCCGCTTGCGCGTGCGGGCCGAACAGCGCCAATTCCGTACCGCCGAAAGGGAATCCGAGCACCGCGGAGTCCCCTTCGCACCGTTCGTCGAGCGCGAGCCCGATACCGCTGGTCTCGGTCGCGCCCCACACCGACCACTGCCGCGCCGCCGGGAACACCTCGCGCAGGTTCACGGCGGTGCGGGCGCGGCCCTGTGCCGCCGCGACGGGGTCGGCGCGGTGTTCGGCGCTGCTGACCCGGGAAACGCCATCGGTGCGCGGCCCCTTCGTCCCCATCGCGGCGAGTCGGGGCAGCAGCCGGTCGAAGATGCGCGGGGTGCCCGACACCATGTCCACCCGTTCGCTCGCCAGTCCTTCGGCGAGCGAGCCCGCGTCGGGGGCGAGCACGACGGTGCCGCCGACGGCGAAGGTGGGCAGCAACTGGTCGACGCAGCCGCTGGCGTGCGCCAAGGGCAACAGCACCAGGTTGCGCAGGCCCTCACCGGACATATCCAGCACGCCGACCACCGAGCGGATGGCCGACAGCAGATTCTCGTTGGTGAGTTCGACCCCCTTGGGCCCCTCGGCACTGTCCGCCGAGCCGCGTGTGTAGCACAGCAGCGCGAGATCGCTCAGCGCCGCGCCGTCATCGATATAGGCCGCGCCGCTCGGCAGCTCGCCCGTGCCGTCCAGCACGAAATCCGCACTGCTGTCGGCGATCACGCGTTCGGCGACCCGCTCGGGCATGCCGTCTTGCACCAGCACCGGTACCGCGCCGCTGAGCAGTGCACCGAGGAATGCCTGTACCCAGCGCACGCCGCCGGGCATGTGCACCGCGACCCGGTCGCCGTATCCGATGCCGTGTTCCTGGAGACCGCCCGCGATGCGCGAGGCGGAATGCCACAGTTGGCGATAGGTGAGCCGGGGTCCGCCGATCTCCACCACCGCCTCGCGCGCGGCGAAGGCGTGCACCCGCAGGTCAAGCAACTCGGTGAGCGCCGGGGTCAGATCGTCGTAGCGCAGGACGCCGTCGGCGCCGCGCGCCAGCGAGTTGTCGCAGCCGGCGCCGCGCGCCGGCGAGTTGTCGCGGCCGGACCCGCGCGCCGGCGAGTTGTCGCAGCCGGGTGGACGGATCAGGGGGTATTCGACCAGGAACTGCTGCGACATTCGTCCTCCGCGGGTGCCTCGAGCCAGCAGGCACCTGCGACTATATGACGCGGATCACAATTTCGCAGCCATAGCGGCGATCCGGGTCCGCCCGGCGATGTGGCTCAGCGGCCGTTGTAGGTCGCCTTACCCGGTCCGACCTCCAGGAAGCTGCGCACCGCGCCGTGCAGATCCTCGGTGTCGAACAGCAGGCCGGAAACCTGCGGGGTCACCGAATCGGCATGCGCCACGCCGCCGGACCGCCACGCCGCGACAATCTGCTTGGTCGCCGCGTGCGCCCGCGTCGGGCCGTCGGCCAGACGGCGCGCCAAGGCCCGCGCCTCGGTGTCGACATCCTCGTGCACGGCGTTGACCACTCCCCATTCGGCCATGGTCGCCGCGTCGTATAGGTCGGCGGTCATCACGAACTCCCTGGCCCGGCCCGAACCCGCGCGCTCGGCGAGCCGCTGCGGACCGCCCATCGACGGAGTCAGCCCCACCACCGTCTCCACCAGGCCGAACTTCGCCTTCGGCGCGGCCAGGATGATGTCGCAGGCCAGCGCGATCTCGAAGGCCGCGGTGAGGGTGAGCGCGTGGGCGGCGAAGATCACCGGACACGGCAGCGCCTCGAGCGGATGGATGATCTGGGCGAACAGCGTGCGCCACAGTTCGGCGCCCTGCTCCACCGACAGGCCGTCGAAGACGTGGACGTCGACCCCGCCGGAGACCAGCTTGCCCTCGGCCCGCACCAGCACCGCACGCGGCGGGCGCGCCGACAACTCCGCGATATCGGCGACGAGCGCGTCGAACATCGCCTGGTCGAACAGGTTGAGAGGAGGATTGGCGAAGGTGAGGATCGCCACCTCCGCGCCGCCGTCGGTGACTTCGCGTTCCAGCCGAGTGGCCTTCGTTTCACTCATCCGATCAGCCTAGATCCTTCGTCTGCGAAACTGTCCGGGTGACGAGGACATCAGAATCCGGTTCCTACGTCGAAGCCGGTGAATTCAAGCGCGACACGAACTACATCTCCACCCGCATCACCGCCGACGGCCGCGACGGCTATCCGGTCGAGGCGGGTCGCTATCGGTTGATCGCCGCCCGCGCCTGCCCGTGGGCCAATCGCTCGCTCATCGTACGCAGGCTGCTCGGCCTCGAGGACGCGCTGTCGCTCGGCCTGTGCGGGCCCACCCACGACAGGCTGAGCTGGACCTTCGACCTCGATCCCGGCGGCGTCGACCCGGTACTCGGCATCCCCCGCCTGCGCGACGCCTATCTGGCGCGTTTCCCCGACTACCCGCGCGGCATCACCGTGCCCGCCGTGGTCGACGTGCCGACCGGTCAGGTGGTCACCAACGACTACGCGCAGATCACCCTGGACTTGTCCACCGAGTGGACGGCCTTGCACCGGCCCGGCGCGCCGCAGCTGTATCCGCGAGCGCTGCGGGCCGACATCGACGAGGTCAACCTGGCGGTCTTCCGCGATGTGAACAACGGCGTGTACCGCTGTGGATTCGCGGGCACGCAGGACGCCTACGACGCGGCCTACGATCGCCTGTTCGCCCGGCTGGACTGGCTCGCCGAGCGGCTCGCGAAGCAGCGGTACCTGGTCGGCGACACCATCACCGAGGCCGATGTGCGGCTGTTCACCACGCTGGTGCGCTTCGACCCGGTGTATCACGGCCACTTCAAATGCAATCGGGTCAAACTCACCGAGATGCCGGTGCTGTGGGCATACGCCCGCGATCTGTTCCAGACCCCCGGCTTCGGCGACACCGTCGACTTCGGCCAGATCAAGACCCATTACTACGTCGTGCACACCGACATAAACCCGACCCGGGTGGTCCCCAAGGGGCCGGATCCGGCGAACTGGCTCGAACCGCACGGCCGCGAGGCGCTGGGCGGTCGCCCGTTCGGCGACGGCACCCCGCCACCGCCGCCGCGGGCCGGTGAACGGGTGCCCGCGCTAGTCGCGCCGTAATCGGGGTATTCCCTCCTCGCGTGGGAACCGATCCCGCGTAATGGATCGTTGCCGTGTTGGGCCGAGCGCCGTTCGGTGCCATAGAGTTCGCTGAGACACGGCTACAGCTGAGACGACACAGCGACAGCTGAGACTAAGGGGTGTTGCCGATGAGAACCGGCGCATTGGAGAAGACCGTGATCGGCCTGCTCGAGAACGGCTCGAAGCTACAGGCGCCCGCGGTGGACCGCTACGTCGACATGGTCCGGCGCTCACACCCCGACGAGACACCCGCACAGGTGATCGCGCGAATGGAGCGGATGTACCTGCTCGCGGTCACCGGCAGCGGCACCGCGGCGGGCGCCACCGCCGCCATGCCCGGCGTCGGCACCATCGCCTCGCTGGCGACCATCACCGCCGAGACCGCGTTCTTCCTGGAGGCGTCCGCGCTGTTCACGCTCGCCATCGCGGCCGTGCACGGCATCTCTCCCGAGGACAAGGAGCAGCGCCGGGCCCTGGTGATCGCGGTGGTGCTCGGCGACGCGGGCATGGATATCGTCGAGCGCTCGGTCGGCCATTCGGCCAAGAACTGGGGCACCCTGCTCGCCAACCGCGTGCCCGGACTCGCGGGTATGAACGACTCGCTGATGAAGCGGTTCCTGGTGCGGTTCGTGACCAAGCGCATGGCGCTCATGGCGGGCAAGGTGATTCCCATGGGCATCGGCGCCGTCATCGGCGGCGTCGGTAACCGTGCCCTCGGACAGACCACGATCACCAACTCGCACAAGGCATTCGGCCCACCGCCGCGGACCTGGCCCGCCGCACGGCATCTGATCGTCGAGGCCGATCCGCTGAAGGCGATCGACCCGGCCGCGGAGCGCGGCACCGAACCGCGATGAGCGCTGCGCGCCCGGCGTTCGCCGCTCGCGGACTGACCAAACGCTACGGACTCGACGCGGCGGTGGAGAACGTCAGCTTCAGCGTCGCGGCGGGGACGTGCACCGGCCTGGTCGGTCCCGCGGGCGCGGGCAAGTCGACCGTTCTGCGCGTGCTGCTCGGACTGGTCCGCCCGACCACCGGCACCGCGTCGGTGGGCAGTCCCGGCGCGCGGGCACGCATCGGCGGCGGCTCCCCGATCGGCGCTCTGCTGACCCCGCGCGGACTGCACCCCTCGCGTTCGGTGCGCGATCACCTGGCCGTCTACGCGGCCGCCGCCCGGGTGCCGGACGGCAGGGTCGCGGACCTGCTCGACCTCGTCGGCCTGACCGAGCACGCCGATACCCGGGCAGGCGCGCTGAGTCCCGGGCAGAGCACCAGGGCCGCCCTGGCGACGGCGCTGCTCGCCGAACCACCGCTGCTGGTACTGGACGAGCCGACCGAAGGACTCGAGCCGGGTGAGCGCACCCGGCTGCACGATCTGCTGCGCGGCTATCTACGCCGCGGCGGGACCATTCTGCTGGCGAGCCGGTCGCTGGCCGCGGTGGTACCCGTACTGGACAACCTGGTGGTGCTGAGCGAAGGCGCGGCCGTCTACGAGGGCACCCCCGCCAAACTGCGCCGCGGCCATCCCGACCGCATCGTGGTCTCGGCGTCGGTTCCGGTGGCGTTGGCCACGGCCCTTGCCGCGCGCGGCTACACCGATACCGTCATCCGGCCCGACGGCCGCCTTGCCATCGCCGAGGCCACCGAGGCGCAGATACAGGAGGCCGCCGCGCGGGCAGGCGTGCGACTCGACGCCATGACGCCCGACCCGATCCACCCCGACCGGGTGCTCGGCGCCCTGACCACGCCACGCAACACCGCGCCGCGGCCCCTCGCGGCCCCCGCCTACCCGACCCCTGCCGCGCCCCCGCGGCAGCCGACGCCCTACGGAATCCCACGGTGACCCCCCTCCTGCCGCCCGATCTCGTCCCGGCCCTGCACGCCGAAGCGCGCAAGGTGAGCACCCTGCGGTCGAATCGCACGCTCGTCGGCACGCTGCTCGCGGTGACACTCGTGGCGACCGGCGTGACCGCCCTCATCTCCGGTCCGGCCGATCCCAAGTCCGATCCGGCGACCGGCGCGGCCTCGGTCGGGCTGTACCTGGGTATCGCAGTCACCGTGGTCGCGGCCGGGATATTCGGGGCGTTCGCGGCGGGCGCGGAGTTCCGCAACGGGTCCATGCCGCTCACCGTCCTGTCCGCACCCGACCGCGACCGGGTGGTCGCCTCGAAATACCTCGTCACCGCGGTATCCGCGATGGCCGCTTGCCTCGGGGTCGACCTGGTCGGCTTCGGTTGTCTATTGCTCGTCGGACGCGACAAGGTCGAGGTCGGGCCGCGGTTGTTCGCCGTACTCGGCTGCGCGCTGATCGCGGTGACCTGCTGGTCGCTCATCGGCGCGGGCCTGGCGCTGCTGTTGCGGCAGGCGAGCGGCACGGTCGCGCTGCTGGTGGCCTGGCTGGTGGTGATCGAACCGCTGATCTGGGTGGTCGCAGGCGCGCTCGATATCGGCGGTATCGCGACGCTGCTGCCCGGATCGGCCACCGTCGGCTCCGTCGCCGTCGGCTCCTTCGTCGACAGCGACATCCTCGCCCCGACACCCGCGGCGCTGGTCGTGCTGCTGCTGTGGACGGTCGGCGTGGCGGGTGCGGGCTGGTGGACATTCCGCACCCGCGAACTCTGATCCCGCCGCCGGGCCGCACGCAGCGGGAATAGGGACCTGTCGGCCGCGCGTCGTAACGTCGGTGAGTATGACCGGGGGCGATGTGGCGATGACGGTGTCGGACGGGCGCGCGCGGCGACGGCCGGGGTGGATTCGAAGGCTGTGGGCGGCCTCGCTGCGCCATCGGGGCACGCTGGCCGGTATCGGCGCGGCCGTCGCGCTCGGCGCCGTCGTCGAGATCGCCGCCCCGCTGCTGACCAAACGGGCCGTCGACGCGGCGGGCGTCGGCGATACCGGGGTGATCGGCGTGATCGCCGCCTTGCTCGTCCTGCTCGCGGTCGGGCGGTTCGTTTCCTCGCTCGGACGCCGGGTGCTGGCCGGGCGGCTGTCGCTCGACGTGCAGCACCGGCTGCGCGTCGACCTGCTGGCCGCGCTGCAACGCCTGGACGGCGTGGGTCAGGACACGGTGCGCACCGGTCAGGTGGTGTCGCGATCCATCACCGATCTGCAACTGGTGCAAGGCCTGATGGCGATGGTTCCGTGGTCGGGGCTGGCCCTGCTGCAATTCGCGCTGGCCGCCGTGGTGATGCTGTGGCTGTCGCCGCCGCTGGCGCTGATCGCCCTGCTCGTCGTGCCCGCCATCGCGGTGGTGGTCTACCGGGTGCGGCCGCGCCTGTACGCCGCGACCTGGTCGGCGCAGCAGCGCGCCGCCGATCTGGCCCAGCACGTCGAGGAGACGGTGACCGGGGTCAGGGTGGTGAAGGGTTTCGGGCAGGAATCCCGGATGGTCGACATCCTGGAGCGCCACAGCCGCGATCTCTACGCCGAACGCATGCGGGCCGCGCGCATCGACTCCCGCTTCGCGCCGGTGCTGACGGCCGTTCCGCAGGCGGGCATGGTCGCGGTGATCGTGGTCGGCGGTCTGCTGGCCATGCACGGCCAGATCGGCCTCGGCACCTTCCTCGCCTTCGCCGCCTACGTCACCACCATGACCGCCTCGGCGCGCACGCTCTCGGCGCTGATCATCATGGCCCAGCTGACCCGTGCGGCGGCCGAACGGGTGTACCAGGTCATCGACACCTCCCCCGTCGTCACCGACCCACCGCGGCCCGCACCGCTGCCCGACGGCCCGCTCGGCATCGATATCCGGGGACTCACCTTCGGCTTCGATCCGCGGCGCCCCGTTCTGCGCGATCTCGACCTCACGGTGCGACCGGGAGAGACGGTCGCGATCATCGGACCCGCCGGGTCAGGCAAGTCGACGCTGGCCCTACTGCTGCCCCGCTTCTACGCCCCCGACGGCGGCAGTATTCGGCTGGTCGGCCGATCCACGGGCCGGGCCGGGCGCGCCGATGGCAACGGGTCGGGCGGCGACGGGCCCGCCTCGGTCGATATCGCCGAGGTCGCGGCCGACGACCTGCGGGCGGCGGTCGGCGTGGTGTTCGACGATCCGTTCCTGTTCTCCGACACCATCGCGGCCAATATCGCCCTCGGCAGACCCGAGGCCACCGACGCCGAGATCCGCGCGGCCGCCGGACTTGCCGCGGCCGACGAGTTCATCACCGCGCTGCCCGACGGCTACGACACGGTGGTCGGGGAACGCGGTCTGACCCTGTCCGGCGGCCAGCGCCAGCGCATCGCCCTGGCCCGTACCTTGCTCGCGCGTCCGCGCATCCTGGTCCTCGACGACGCCACCTCGGCGGTGGACGCGGTCACCGAGGCGGCGATCTTCGACCGCCTGCCCGATCGCGGCAGCCGCACCACCCTCATCCTGGCCCACCGCGAATCCACTCTGGCGCGGGCCGACCGGGTCATTCGCCTGCCCGCACCCGGTGGCCACGCCGCGCCCGCCCCCGGATACGCGACCGCGGGCCGCGGCCCCGATCCGGCCGCGGGCCCGGGCAACTGGGCCGGGGCGACCGGCGCGCTGAGCGAGACGCCCGAACTACGCCGCACCATCGCCCGCCTGCCGCCTGCCACCGAGGAACCGGAGATCGATGAGCGCGAACTGCGCGAGCCGGAACCTGATTTCCGACTCGGCCGGCTGCTGCGCCCGGTCGCGGCACTCGTGCTGAGCGTGGTCGCCCTGTTGGCCTGCGACGCGCTCATCGGCATCGCCTTCCCGCCGCTGGTGCGGTTCGCCATCGACCGCGGTGTCACGCACGGTGACGCCGCCGTGCTCGGGCGGGCGGCGATACTCGGCGCCGCGCTGGTGCTCGCGGGCCTTGCGGCCGGGGTGGCCACCACCGTGCTGACCGCGCGCACCGGCGAGCGGGTGCTGTTCGGTCTGCGAATACGCAGTTACGCGCATCTGCAACGGCTCGGCCTGGACTACTACGAACGCGAACTGTCCGGCAAGATCATGACGCGCATGACCACCGACGTCGACGCGCTGTCGACGTTCCTGCAAACCGGTGTGGCCACCACGCTGATCGGCGGGCTCACCCTGGTCGGTATCGCGGTCGCGCTGCTGGTCATCGACCTGTCGCTGGCGGCGATCGTGCTCGCGGCACTGCCACCGCTGCTGCTCGCGACGCTGCTGTTCCGATGTTACTCCGATATCGCCTACACGGTGTCGCGAGAACGGGTCTCGCTGGTCAACGCCCATTTCACCGAGAACGTCACCGGCTTGCGCGCGGTGCAGGCCAACCGGAACGAACCCGTCGCGGCCCGGCGTTTCGCCGAATACTCGGTGCGCTACCGGCATTCGCGCATGCGGGCGCAATGGGCCATCGCGCTGTACTTCGCCTTCGTCATCTCCTGGGCCGATCTGGCGCTGGCCGCGGTGGTCTTCGTCGGTGCGCGCGAGGTGGCCTCGGCGACCACGACGGCGGGTACCCTCATCGCCTTCGTGCTGTACCTGGAGTTGCTGTTCGCGCCGATCATGCAACTGTCCCAGGTGTTCGACGGCTATCAGCAGGCCCGCGTCGGCCTGCGCCGCATCGGTGAACTGCTGCGCACGCCCTCCTCCATCGCCGCCGATCCGCCCGACGCGGTCGCCATCGCGGCGCGGCTGCGCGGCGACGTGGCGGTCGAGGACGTCGACTTCCGCTACGCGGGCGCACGGGATCCGGCGTTGCGGGGGGTGGACCTCGATATTCCCGCCGGTTCCACCGTGGCGCTTGTCGGCCCGACCGGGGCGGGCAAGTCCACCATCGTCAAACTGCTTGCCCGCCTCTACGATCTGCCGCGCGCGCCCGGCAGCGGCGCCATCCGGGTCGACGGCGTCGACATCCGCGACTACCGCCTCGCCGACTACCGCTCGCGCCTCGGCATCGTGCCGCAGGAAGCTCACCTGTTCACCGGCGACGTGGCGAGCAACATCGCGTTCGGACAACCATCGGCGACCCCGGAACGCATCGCCGCGGCGGCACAGGCGGTGGGCGCGGCCGACATGATCGCGGCGCTGCCGCTCGGTATGGGCCAGCCGGTCGGCGAACGCGGCCGGGGGCTGTCGGCCGGGCAGCGTCAGCTGGTCGCGCTGGCCCGAGCCGAACTCGTCGATCCCGACCTGTTGCTGCTCGACGAGGCCACCGCGACACTGGATCAGGAGACCGAGGCATCGGTGCTGGTAGCGAGCCGATCGCTGGCACGGGGACGCACCACGGTCGTGGTCGCGCACCGGCTCGCAACGGCGGCGCGCGCCGACCGGATCGCGGTCGTCGACCACGGCCGGGTCATCGAGTTCGGCACCCACGATGAACTGCTCGCGGCCGACGGCGCGTACGCGCGGCTGTGGTCGGCCGCCGAACCGATCATGAGCTGAGCGCGGCGCCGCCGACGCGGATGTGGTGCGGGCGACACCGCGCCGGACGGAAGGAATATTCTCGTCAACGGACGAGTCGCAACAGGGTGAGTCCGGTATGTCCGGCGGTGGAAGTCATCGCCGATTTGCTGCTGGGCCTATCCTCAATGAGGGCGCATCGGCGCGCATCCGCTGATCCCCGGTGCCGGGCACGTCACAAACGTCGCAGCGCGAAGAACGAAATGAGGCGAACACCTGCTGTGAGCAGCTCAACTTCCCAGTTCGGACAGAACCAGTGGCTGGTCGACGAGATGTATCAGAAGTACAAACAGGATCCATCATCCGTCGACGCGAGCTGGCACGAGTTTCTGGCCGACTACACCCCCGAAGCGACCGGCGAAAACAACCAGCCCGCCACCGCGGCGCAGACCGCCGCCACCGCGACGGCGGTGAAGACCGCTCCAGCGCCGAAGCCCGCCACCACCCGTACCGCTCCCGCCCCTGCCGCCGCCGAAGCACCCCGGCCTGCGGCGCGCACCGCCCAGCCGGCGCCCGCGCAGCCCGCCGCGCCTGCGCAGCCCGTCCAGCCCGCC
>NZ_LGYZ01000023.1 GCF_001310275.1 Nocardia arizonensis | reverse complement strand
TCAATGAACCACTGAACAACCCGCCCCACAAAGGTTGACATCTTCCGAACTCGACCATCGGCTGGCCGAACTGCTCCGCGAATACCTGCGCCACGTCGCCGAACAGCCGACCGGTAACCACTTGTGAGGAAACGAGCCCGGACAGGTCTACCGTCCGGGCTCGTCTCACCCCCGCCTGCAATATCATCGGCGGATTCCACAATGCGTTTCCCCTCATATCGTGGAGGCCGGATGGGCCGCCCCCAATGAATGCGACCGATCGGTCGCATTCATTGGGGGCGGCTCACTTCCCAGCTGCGATGATCTCCTCGTGGGAGGTCCGAACGGCTCAATCACGTTGCGTGTGTTCAATAGTCGTGAGACATGGAAACGCTGCACCGTCGCCGCTCAGCAGATCAAGCCTTCCTCCGTGGCGGAGAGCCGTCGAACCACCTTCGCCGACGACGGTGGTGTTGCGGTCGTTGTAGCTGCTCAACCGATGCCGCATGGTCCCTTCCGGGCCCGTGCTGCTCATACGTCCGTCTGCTGATCGATCGCTGCCTCGTAGAAGGCGTCCGCGAGCGCCATGATTACAGCGCTGATGCCAGGGCCGTCGCTGAAGAAGTAGTCGGCCATGGTGTTGTGGGCGTCCTGGTTGTCGAGGACCGCCTCAGTGACCGCCGCCTGGAAGTCCTGGGACTCCATGAACTGCTTCTTCGAGTTCACCTTGGTCTGGTTGACCAGGTCCGGGTAGGCGAGCAGCCGCTGCACCAGTCCTTGCACGAACTCACGGACCTGTGACGCGGTGAACGACTCGGCACCGAAGAGGTCGTTCATCTTGTCGATGACGACCTGTAGCGCGACGTACTTCGGCTCCTTCCGGGTGCCGGTGCCTGCGGCGCTGATGCCCTTGAGCTCGCCGTCACCGGTCAGCGAGATGTCGACCGCGGTCCCCTTGGTGTGCTTGACCCCGACCAGGACCACGTCGGAGAGGTCGACCTCCGCGGCCCAGGAGGAATCCGCGATGACCTTCTCCAACAGGCGCAGGAAGATCGACAACATCTCCATGTACGGGTCGCCGTAGTCGACGATCTGGCTCATGAAGTCGTAGAGCCGCACGTAGGTGGAGACGTCCTTGCGGAACAGGTCGAGGGTGTTGAGGGTGACCTTGTCGTCGGCCTCGATCGCCGCCGCGTAGCGGCGGGCGAAATCGCTCTTGGCCGGGCTGATCGCGGCCGAGAGCGCGTTATTGCCCTTGCGGGTGACCCACAGTTCGGCGACCTCGCGCACTTCCTCTGGCGTGTAGATCCCGGCCTGGGCGAGCTTGGTGGCGAGGTGGACGACGACGTACGGGTCGGTCTCGGTCTCCAGGGTGGCATTGGTGAAGTACGGCTCGAACGCCGCCCGGATGTCCTCGGGCTTGTTGACGAAGTCGATGACGAACGTCTTGCGCTTCTGCTCCCCACTGGCAGTGCGATGGGTGCGGTTGAGCCGGGACAGCGTCTGCACGGCAGTGACCCCGGAGAGCTTCTTGTCGACGTACATCGCCGAGAGCATCGGTTGATCGAACCCGGTCTGGAACTTGTTGGCGACCAGCATGATCTTGTAGGTCGCGCCCTTGAAGGCGGCAGCCAGGTCCGAGCCGGCGCCGGGGTTGAGGTTGGCTTCGGTGAACTCGTCGTCCTTGCTCGGCTGCGGCCCCCAGTCCGAAGCCCACTTCTCGTCCTCGGCCATAGTCACCGAGCCGGAGAAGGCGACCAGGGTGCGGTAGTTGTAGGAGGCGTCCAGGGCGGCCCGCTTGGCGATGTAGGCGTCGATCGCCTTCTTGTACTTCACCGCCGCCTTGCGCGAGTCGGTCACGACCATCGCCTTCGCCTTGCCCTCCAGCAGGTGGGCGACGTTGGCGTGGAAGTGCTCGACGACGATCTGCACCTTCTGACTGATGTTGGTCGGGTGCAGTGTCACCCACCGCATCAGCCCCTTACGCGCCGCGGCCTCCTCCACCTCGCCACCGTCGCCGGCCTCGGCCTTGCCTGCGATCTTCAGTGCGGTGTCGTAGGTCTGGTAGCCCTTGAGCACGTCGAGGATGTAGCCCTCCTCGATCGCTTGGCGCATCGAGTAGAGGTGGAACTCGACCGGTTTCCCGTCAGGGCCCTTGCGGCCGAAGAGCTCCAGTGTCTTGTTCTTCGGCGTCGCGGTGAACGCGAAGTAGGAGATGTTCGGCGAATCGGCTCGCTCGGTCATCTCCGAGGCCAGCATCGCCTCGACGTCGACATCGCCGCCCTCCTCGATCTCCTTCACTTCCTCCGCGGTCAGTACCGCCTTGAGCTTGGAGGAGATTTGGCCGGACTGCGAGGAGTGCGCCTCGTCGGCAATCACCGCGAACCGCCGCCCCTTCAGCGACGAGTCGCCCCGGATCTCGTCGAGGGCGAACGGGAAGGTCTGCACCGTCACCGCGATGATCAGCTCACCGTTCTTCAAAGTGGTCGCCAGCAGCCCGGATTTCGACTTCGCCCCCGCCTTGCGGACATCCTCCGGGCTGATCGTGGCCACGATCTTTCCCGACCCGTCGATCTGCCGGATCGCCTCCTGGAGCTGCCCGTCGAGCACGGTGCGGTCCACGACCACGATCACCGAGTCGAAGACCTTCTCGTCGTTCACGTGCAGCCGCGCCAGCCGATGCGCGGTCCAGGCGATGGTGTTCGTCTTACCCGACCCTGCCGAGTGCTCGATCAGGTAGCGATGCCCCACCCCTTCCACACTCACTGCGGCCACGATGTTCGTCACGGCCTCCCACTGGTGGAACCGAGGGAAGAGCATGCTCGTACGCCGCACCGACGTCCCGGTTGCGACATCCCACTCCTGCTTGGTCTCCACGATCATCAGCCGGCCGATGATGTTGAGCCAGGCGTCCTTCTCCCAGACCCGCTCCCACAGGTACGCCGTAGCCGACCGCCCGCCCTCACCCGGCGGGTTCCCCGCGCCACCGTCGTGACCCATGTCGAACGGCAGGAAGTGTGTCTTCTCACCCTCAAGCCGGGTAGTCATCGCGGCCAGGTCGTTAGATACCGCGAAGTGCACCACCGCCCGGTGCCCGAACGACAACAGCGGCTCCGGCCGCCCGTTGGTCACAGGATGCCGTTTCTTGCGGTACTGGTTGATCGCCTCATCGAGAGACTGGGTGAAGTCGGTCTTCAACTCGACGGTGGCGACCGGGAGCCCGTTGACGAAGAAAACCAGATCGATGCTCCGTTGGTCAGCGGTGGAGAAGTGCACCTGCCGCATCACCCGCACCCGCATCGCCGCGTACTGCTCGGTGGTGGTCGCGTTCAGGCTGGTCTCGGGGCGGAACTGCGCCATCTTCAACCGTCCACCGCCGATGTATTGCACCCCGTTGCGCAGGATGTTCAGCGTTCCGCCGCCGTGTTCGAGAGGCTTGTCGAGCGCCGCGACCAGCACGTCGAGGAACTTCGCCTCCGACCCCGAGGCCTTCCAAGCCTTCTCGTACGCCGCCTGCTGGCTCTCCTTCAGCCAGGCGAACAGGTCCTCGGGGAAGAGCGCCCGTTCTCGGTCGTAGCCGGTGTCGTTCGCCGAGTAGAGCCACCCGTGGTCGGCCATGTACGCACAGATCTCGGACTCGAAGACGACCTCGTTGTGGTCGGCAATCACACCTTCTCCCGTACGTCGATCTGCCCCGTAACCGCCGCCGTGATCAACGCCGACCGCCGCTCCTTGGAAAGTTCGATGAACAGCACTGTCTCGGCAATTAGCGCGTCGATCTTCGCAGTCTTCTCGTAGAGACGGCTGACGATTCGTCGCTGCTCTTGTTCGTCCGGGAGAGGTAGGCGAACCTTTCGGATCGTTGTCTGGTTAAGTCCGCTCACCGTCGCCCCGACCGACCAGAACTCAAGTTGACTGTGGGCTTCTGTCGACTGGAGAAACCACCACAAATAGTCCGGCACCGTCCCTGCGGCCGGGCGCAAGGCCATCGCGTCAGACCCGCACACATAACCCGCGCTTCGTTTGTCCACGAGCGCCGATTTATCGACCTCACCCTTTCGTCCAAGCACGATATCGCCCACGGCAAGCCTGTACCGTGCGAGGTCTTGCGCTTTCTCCGGCGTCACGGTTATTGATTCATCCGGCACGATGAGTCCTCGCCGAATGTGGGTCGGATTGATCACAGGAACGCCGCAGTCGACATATTCGTCAGCCGTCAGTTGCGTCCCGAAAGGCCCTGTCTGCGCATACTCGATCACCTGCCGAAGGGGAGTCGTGGCAGCCTCGGCAAATTCCGAGGCGATCTCCGATGCTCGGCGCTCGCGGAGCAACTCGATCAGGCGCTGCTGCTCCTCGATGAGCGTGTCGATGCGGGCGGTCTCTCGGTCGAGGTAGTTGGCGATGGCGCGCTGCTCGTCCAGCGGTGGCACCACGATCTGAAGCGTCGCGGCATCCTTCTGGTAGATCGTCTGATGAGTCGAGCCCATGTTGAGCGACTTGAACTCTGCGGTCATCGACTTGAACTGATAGTTCAGGTACTCGGGGAGCAACTCGGGCCCGCACACCCAGTTCCAGAAGTCCTGACTGGTCGCCATGGGCCTCGGCATGATGCCGGAGAAACCCACGGAGGCTGTCCGCGACAGGAGCACCGTACCAGCGGGGAGTAACTCTGCAGCGGAGTTGGCGAGGCCCAGCTCATTAATCTTGTTCGCGGTGTCGCCAAGGTAGATCTGCTTGCCGTCACGCAACTGCCATACGTCAGCGAGCGTGAACCACGGGATATCGGTGTTCTCCCAATAGGCCGGCACCGAGCGGCTCGGCGTGTGACCGCTCTTCATCCGGGCGAATCGACGAATGTTGCCGCTCTCCCAGTGCCTGGGAACAGTGGCGGTAGGCGTCACTTCGCCACCTCGTTCAAGAGGCCGAGGATCTTGGCGACCTGCTTCTCCAGGTCGGCATCAATTTCGGCAAGGGGGCGGGGTGGAACGTACTTGTAGAAGTGGCGGGTGAAGGGGATCTCGTAGCCGATTTTGACCTTGGCCCAGTCGATCCAGGCGTCGGGAACGTGCGGCTTCACCTCGGCGTCGAAGTAGGCGTTGATGACCTCGACGTTGCCGGCCGGGCCAGCGGTCGAGCCGCCGTAGGTGAACGGGACGTTCTCGGTGTCACGCTTCTTGGCATCCGGCTTGGGCCTGCCCTTGCGGTCGACCACAGGGTTGCCGCCCTCGTCGAGCAGCGGGCGCTCGACGGTGATGGTCCAGTAGCCGAACTCGTCGTTGCGCAGCACCTTGGAGTAGTCGGGGTCGGCATCGAGGAAGTCGGCGTACAACTTCACCACCTGGGTCCGGTCCGCCTCGCTAAGCTCACGGTTCTTCGACCCGAGGCTCTTGCGCATCTTGGTCCAGAACGAGGTGCCGTCGATGAGCTGGACCAGGCCCGTGCGGTCGGGGTGCTTGCTGTTGTCGAGGATCCAGATGTAGGTGGCGATACCGGTGTTGAAGAACATGTTGGTCGGCAGCGCGACGATGGCCTCGACCAGGTCGTTCTCCAGCAGCCACTTGCGGATGTTGGAGGGGCCGGACTCGGCGGCGCCGTTGAAGAGCGGCGAGCCGTTCATCACGATGCCGACCCGGCCGCCGCCGTCCTCGCGGGCGCGCATCTTGTGAACCAGATGGAGCAGGAAGAGCATCTGCCCATCCGAGGTCGCCGGGAGACCGGGGGCGAACCGGCCATAGGGGCCCGCTTCGTCGCGCTCTTTCGTGACCGCTTTGGCGTATTGCTTCCAGTCGACGCCGTACGGCGGGTTGGACATGCAGAAGTCGAACTGGCGGCCCTTGAACGCGTCGTCGGTCAGGGTGTTTCCGAAGGCGATGTTGGTCGCGTCATGACCCTTGGCCAGCAGGTCGGACTTGCAGATGGCGTACGACTGCGGGTTGTACTCCTGGCCGTACAGGCTCAGCTTCGCATCGGGGTTGTGCGCGAGGAGGTGCTCGTCGGCCAGGGCGAGCATGCCGCCGGTGCCCGCGGTGGGGTCGTACAGCGCGCGGACGATGTCGGCCTCGGTCAGGTCGGCGTCCTTCTCGGCGAAGAGCAGGTCGACGAGCAGCCGGATCGCGTCCCGCGGGGTGTAGTGGTCGCCGGAGGTCTCGTTCGCGGCCTCGTTGAACTTACGGATGATGTACTCGAACGCATCGCCCATGTCGGCGTTGGAGACGACGTCCGGATGCAGGTCGACGGCCTTGAAGGACGTGATGACCTCGCGCAGGAGCTCCGCCTTCTCCAGGGCGAGGATCTCCTTCTTGAAGTCGAAGTACTCGAACACGTCGACATCCGGCGAGAACCGGTCGATGTAGTCGGCCAGGTTGTCCGCCAGCCCGTCGGCGTCTTTGAGGAGGTTGTCGAACGAGTAGTTCGAAGTGTTGTAGAACGGCCGCCCAGTGGCCTTCTTGACCTCCATCTTGAGCCGGTTGGGGTTGTCGTACTTTGCCGCCAGCTCGCGCACCGTCTCCCGATCGGGCTCAAGGATGCAGTCGAGGCGGCGCAAGATCGTGAGCGGGAGGATCACGTTGCCGTACTGATTGGGGCGGTAGGGACCCCGAAGTTGGTCGGCGATCGACCAGATGAAGCTACCGAGGGTGCTCACAAGGCTCCTTACGAGGCTCGCTCGACGATGGATGTTGGACGCCCAGCGCGAGCCCGTACGCGCCGTCCGAACAGGCGGCGCAATGTCTGCAGCAGCCGGTGCGTCACAAGAGCATCATCGCGCATAACGACACTTCGCGCGCCACGGGGTCGGCAGCAACGACCGGCTCAGCGAATCCGTCGCGGTCGGCTTCTTCGCCGTGAACGTCCCTGGGGCACAAAGCTGCAGCCGCCTACACCAGACCACAACAAGATTACTGGAGCGTCGGTGATCAATGTGATGCTGCCGAGTACGTCGAATGTTCGTGGCACCTGACGGAACCAACGGGCCGAGTCAGTGCCGTAGAAGCCGTGGATCTGTTCACGAAAGTCGTTGTGCCAGTCGTGATCATGCCTGTCACCATAGAGTCAGAGGCTCACCGGGCCCTTCCATCGGCTCGTCATTGGGTGCGGTGTGTTCGGCACCGTAGTCGGTGTACATCTCCAGGATTTGACGCGCCTCCGCCTCATCGCGTTCGCTGCGTTCCAGATCCTCTTCCCATTCGACGGTTCTGAACAGCCCGGTATGCGTCCAATCGTCGATCAGGTCGTCCGGCAATTCGTCGTCGCTGAACGCGGAATCCGCCGCGCTGTAGAGGATGTGAAGGTCTGTCTCCAGGATCTTGTAACTGGTCGGGAACTCATACAGCCTCCGATGAATCGGCTTATCCGCCACGTACTCAAGGGCTCCCAGGTACCACTCGACATCGCGTCGGAACAGATCATGTAGGTCTTGCCCCTGAGGAATAGTGAGCCCAGAAATAACCACGGCAGCGACGTTGTACTGGCGAATCATGTTGTCGAAAGCGGGAACGGACATGGCTTTCCACAAGCTGGCCCCATCGAAGGCCTCCAAGGCGATCTTGGCTGGGGACAAACGCGTCTGCTGCAGCGCCATAGCGGTTAGAGAAAAAGCTGCCGTGACAGTCAGCTCGCGACGATACTCCGGGACGACGCGAAGCAGCCTTCGAAATACCTCCTTCTCGATTTGCATGGGCACGACCCGATCCTCATCGAAATGCAATACCACCCTATGTCGGGTCATTGGGATGGGTTGCAGCTGCGCCGCAACATCATTCGCCGTGGATCCTGACAGCTCGTCGGCGAAGTCCGCCAGATCCAGCTCATGCTGGCCGCCCAGGCGCGCATACTCAAACATGCCGCGAATCGGACTCTTTGGCTGCCCGAAAAGCCTCGCGGATACCTTGATCTCGGTCTCCGAAACGCCGACAACCACACCCAGTCCCGCGTACTCAATCGGTTCGCGCTGAGCCGCATCCAGATCGGTCGTGGCCGTCGCGGTGGTCAGCCACTCGGGGTCGAATCGGATCTTCACCACTCGGTCGCCGAGCGCGCAGGTGAGGTATGGATCCCGTGCCCACGAACCGGTGATCGGCCGCGGCGGAAGCTTCGGCAGGTTCACCACGTGCATGGGGCCGCCGAAGGCCACCGTCAGACCCTGCGTCAGCACATCGGCATGCTCGATATCGAGCCGTACGGCCTGCTCATTCCAGTTCTCGAAGATCGGTTGGATGCGGTGCACGAACATGCCCACAGCGAAGCCCTGCCCTTTGAAAGGGCGCGTCGGATCCAGCCCCACCTCATTCGCGATCCGATGTAGACCGAGTCCGTCTGTCTGCATACTGATGCGCGGTAGATTGACGTAGTCAACGCTGCTATAGCGCATATTCCAGGATCGGCCAGCCTTTCGCAGCACTGCACACCAATGCTCGTGCGCCGCCTTCTTTGTGCGCAACTCCTCGGCGCCGACCTTGGTCTTGTCCACAGTGTCGTGACAGCTGGGGCACAGCAGCAACAGGTTCTCTACGGAATTCCGTTCTTCCGTAGACATCCCAGGATCAGCGCGTGGACCCGAATCCGAGAGTGCATGGATATGCGCAGTCTCCGCTGTGGGTACCGCCCCCGCAACGCCAGTGTCGAGCTCGCGTCGACACCGATGACACATACCGTTCGCCAAGCGCCAGAGCTGACGCTTGACAGATTCCTTTACCTCGACACTACGCCCCATACCCACCTCGATACCGACAATGCTTGTGCCGTAGAGCGATTCGATGAAACCACCATCAGGTAGATCCGATGAACCCCCCATGGCGGAACAGCATAGCCAACACCGCAACGCGGCTCGGGCCGGGAACGCCGAGTGGGGCTGCTGCACGGATAGGTGACAAGTTGTCACCAGATCGCGCAGCTGCCTCAACTCGTAGATATTTGTCACCGAAACGCAGACATCGAGCCCACACCCCGTGCGAGGCTTGGGCATGGCGCATACCGACCCGATTTCCGCTGTTCAACTGGACGTTCTGAACTGGGTCGCCGATGGATGCCCTGGCGGGGTCATGGTAGGCCACACCTACAAGCACAGCGCAAAGGCTCTGGAATGGCGTCGCTTGCTCACGGTGTCGACGAAGGGCGGCGTCTGGCGTGCCGAGCTGACGGATGCCGGACGCCACTACCAAGATTACGGCCGGTACCCCGCCGATCACTGGAACAGCAAACACAACGCAAGAGCGCGTCGAGCGGCCCAGCGGCAGGATGAGCATGGAATACCGGACCGGCGCCCACCGATCTGCGCTGACCCAGCAGTGCAGCACAACGAGGTGTGCGGCGATGATCGCCGTGTCGGTGATGAGAATGAAATCAGGGACACCCGTGTATCTTCGGCGGATCCTTCACCGGCAGGAAGACGCCTCGTCGAGCCCACAAAGAAGCCGCCTCGACCACGCCCGGTCGACAACCTGATCGCCGACATCATCGAAGCCGGTGGAACCCTCGTCGTTCACCGGACAGACGACGGACCCAACTATGACAGTCTGATCCGCTCCGCCGTGCGGTTCGGTAAGGTGCCGGAGGGTCAACTTCTGCTGACCGGGCGCGGGCAGGAACCCCGAGAACTCGTCATCAGGCTGATGGATCGGCCGAAGCCGATCATCGTGCCCGCCCGTCGCACGTTGTCCCATCCCGCCGCGATTCGCCTGCGGGACGACGAAAAGGCCATGCAGATCACACCATCGGTCCGAGTATGGGCACTCGGAGTGTTGGATGTGCTCGCCTCGGCGCTCACCACGAAGGGCGCCGAGGTCTCGGCAGCGCCGGGACACGACCGTCGTAGCGACTACAGACGGCGCAACATCCCACCGGATGTGCTGCGAGTCGAGGTCAGTGGGCACTCCTTCGGCGTTCAACTGGTCGAACCGACCGAGAAGGTTCCGCACGAGGCGACCCCGACCGAACTTGCGTGCGCTGCAAGGGATTCCGCGTATACGATGGCAAAGTACGACGCCCTTCCCAGCGGTCGGATCACGCTGACGATCGCAAACGGCATCTCATGCCTTGCATCGTCGTGGACATATGACGACGACGAGGGCACAGTGGACTTGGCTGGCGTGGTACTGGAGCTGGAACTACGGGCAGCGGACGCCGAGGCGAAGCGGATAGCCGACGAGCGTGCCGCGGCCGAACGTCGACGTCGGTGGGAAGCGGCGATGGTGACAGCCGAGTCGGCATTCGCCGACGCCTACCGCGCGAAGATTTTGCGCGAACAGGCCAATCGTTGGCGAGCGCTGCGTGAACTCGATGAATACTTGGCAGCGATGCAATCTCACGTCACTTCTCTGGACGATGAGCATGACGTAGCGCAGGCTGCCCTCTGGCTGGAATGGGCGTCGAACTACCGAAAGCAGTCGGATCCGCTCCATGAGAGGCTGGGCATGCCTGACGTTCCCAGGCCCGGTGCGGATGATTTGAAGCCGTACCTCAACGGATGGAGTTTCTACGGTCCCGACCGCTAGTCGACCTGGTGACCCGACACGGGTTCACCACCACCTCGGCGAACGGACCTTGATGTACCTGACGGGCATCTCGGACGGATGCTTCGGACGTTCGATCTCGGGCCGGACGTTGGCCGGTGTAATCCGTTCCGTCTCGTGTTCCCGCTCGATGACCTCGGCCAATATGTGGTCATGGTCTTGAGCGAGGTCAAGTAGCCGCCGCACGATGCGATCGAGTCGAAGTACCTCCGCCTCGGCAGCGGTTACCCGTTCGTACGTGGTCACAGCCCGGTGGCCGCACCACTGACGGAGCAGCTCGTGCTGCGGCCGGTCATGCTCGACGTACCATTTGTACTCCGATTCCGGACTTGTGGCGTAGTCGCCCGACCCACGCCGGCCCTGATATCTACGTCCGCTGATGCACAGGTCTCGCGCTCTTTCCTCAGCCTCCATTACCCAATCGAGGATGGGCGCAGGAGTCTGGAGACATGCCAATTCGGCGACCAACAACGAGCCTGCCGTTGACAGCATCAGGATGCCGTTGAGCTCGAAAGACGCCACGGCAGCTGTGATTTCGTCGAGCGCGGTACCAACGAGCTTCTCGAATCCGATTCGGTCATGGACCGCTGTCACCTCTTTGACCCGCTGCCCCCAACACGTGGCGATCTGGTCAGGTATCAGCAGTTCGAACACGGTATCGACAGCGAACTCCTCGATCTCGCTCATGTCGTACTCGGCAGCGAGACGGCCCCAATTACTCATGAGTTCGTCATACTGCCGCACGGAGCTCCAAAGACCACGGAGTCGACCCGAAGCAACATTTTCTCGCTGCCCCGTCTTTTCGCCGTCCAGGAACGCGACCTCGATGCGAACGCTCCGCGGCCGCCTGTCGATCGCGAGGACACGGACACGCTCGGATGGCGAATGGTCGCGCAGACGGTAGATCCATTCAGCGCCGACATCCGACTGCGCCGGCACGGTAGGAGGGTCGTCGTCGGGCGGCGATGTCGTCATGGCCGAAGCGTCGCATATCTGCCGCGACGAGGTCACCGGATCGCCCGACTGTTCGAAGACGTCGCGAGCACCTACCACCAACTCGGCATGGTGGCGCAGGATCAGCGGCGATTCGACCGAGCCGGGGACCTTTTCCGGCGGGCACTCCAGTGCATACCAGGACACCGACGACGAACGCGGGGCACACAAGTGACCACGACGCTGGGGCGCCTACCGGCCGACACCGGTCGACACACGGAGGTGTTCTCCGTCCTCGTGGACGCCGCCGTCGGCTAGTGGCGGTTGGCTGGTGAGTTCGACTCCGGGGATATCGGTTCCGCTCAACGAACAACGCCCCACCTAAACCAGCACACCGTCGACGCGCTCGGCACGGCCACCGCGACCGCGCTCCGACAACGACTCGACCAGCACGACCAGACCATAGCCGAACGGCTCCAAACGGGAGAGTGTCCCGGAGCTGGTGGCTCCGGGACATTTCGGGTCGGTTCGCGGCCGAGGACGGTCGGTTCGGCGCGAGATGATTACAGGGTGTCGAGGCTGCTGAGCAGCAGGACGGTCAGGGTGGTGGTACCGGCGAAGCCGACGCCGCCGTCGCGGATCGCCGCGGCGTGATGGGCACCCCGCGCGTGGGCGAGCAGGCCGGTGATGATGCCGACGATGACGCCGAGCAGAACAGCGATCGTGATCAGCAGAACTTTGATGATCGAGATGGAAGACATCGAGCTGGTATCCCTTCCTTGGCCCCCCAGGCGGGGTTCGTGGTCGAGATCAGCAAGCCGGATCGAGTTCGCCCCGTACAGTCGCCGAGCTGGGATAGGGTTACAAAAACACATGTCGAAGGCAGTTTTCGATGTTGGCGACTCGTACGAGTCGTCAACGAGTCGTACGAGTCGCATGGAGGAAATCGATCGTGGGGGACCTTGAGCCCACCGGCCATGGGCCCGCTCGGACGGCGTATGCCCGCGCGCTCACCGCCCTGCTCGCCGAGGCGGGATCACCGACAGCTGAGGAAGTCGCCGACTGGATCAGGACCAACCGCAGGCACCACAACAAAGTCACCACCGTCACCGAGTGGATAAAATCCGATCCAGTCGTACCTCGCAGTGCCGAGCGCTTCGAATATCTCGTGCAGTACCTGCACCATCGGCAACGCAAATCGTTGCCCGAGGCTGTGCTCGGCCGGTGGAAGCAGCGCTGGAACAGTGCGCGCCGCGAAGCTCTCCGACCGGAGCAACCAGGCACCGACCTCGCGCTTGCGATCCTCGAGGGCGAGCCCAGTGTCGTGGACCATTCGGATCCTGCCACCGTGACAGGCCGTGGTGAGGATCGCGGGCGAGGATTGCTGGTGGTCGGCAAGATTCCCGAGGAACCCGAGGGTTTCGTGAACCGAGAGCAGGTCAAGGCCCTCGAGAACGGACTGGCCGGGCAGCGAGTCGCGGTCGTGGTGACCGGCATGCGAGGGGCAGGAAAAACCCATATCGCCGCCGCCTACGCCCGCCGTGTACTGAACAGCGGGCGCGGTCTGCTGGGGTGGATCAACGCTGAATCGGTCGACACCCTGCACACCGGATTAGCCGAGATCGCGCGCCGGATCGGTGTCGACGCTGCCGACGGTGACACCCGCGCCTCCGCGCACCGCCTGCGTGACCACCTGCACACCCGAGACGAATCCGGACTACTGGTATTCGACAACGCCACCGACGTCGAACAGGTATGGCCGCTACTACCGACAACCGGACGCACCCGGGTAGTGATCACCACCACCAACCGGGCTTTCACCCGACGCCCCAGCGCTGTCGTCGACGTCGGCACCGGCTACACCCGCGCCGAGTCGGTCACCTACCTGATCGACACCACCGGCCGTGACGACCGCGCTGGCGCCACCGCGGTCGCGACCGAACTCGGTGACCTGCCCTTGGCTTTGGCCGCTGCCGCAGCCACCATCGTGACAAACCCCGGCTTGGACTATCAACGGTACTTGGACAGGTTGCACCGCAGGACCTTGCCCAAAGCGTTGCGTCAGTACGAAGGTCACGAGCATCCGCTGCCGGTGCATCAGGCGATCATGCTCTCGATCGACGCTGCCGAAACACCCACCGGCGACCAGAAACTCGACGATGTCGTGGCCTGGATACTCGATGTGTTCTGTGTGCTCGCCCCCTCGGGAGTGTCTCGGGATCTGCTCACCCATCCCGAGGCAGACCTCGATGAGTTGGTCGATGATGCGATCGACAGATGCGTCCAGTACTGCCTGCTGAGCTGGTCTACCGATAACGACACTGTTCTGGCGCACCGATTGACCGCCCGCGTCCTGCGTGAACGAGCCCACGAGGACGGCTCCTTCGACCGCGTAATCACCCACGCGCTGCGACTGCTGCAACCTCGACTGTTCCACGCCGACCATGCGTGGGCCCGACGCACCGAAGGCGCACATTTGGTCGACCAGATCGACGCGATCTCGGGCAACACCCCACCCGACAGTGTCGGGCACGACCAGTTGACGAAGATCTTGGCGATGCGCCGCTGGACAGCGCGCCAACTGATCAGAGCCGCAGACCTGCACCGCGCAGTCGCGTTCGCCGATCGAGCCCTGTCCTTTCACGAGCACATTCTGGGCCCCGACCACCCTGACACGCTCAGCGCCCGCCAGCTCGCTGCCTACGGATATCGAGTAACCGGCCGAGTCGAGGAGTCAATCACGCGGTTCGGGCGAAATCTCTGCGACCGCCAAAGGGTTCTGGGGACCGACCACCCCGACACTCTGACTTCTCGCTACCACCTCGCCGATGCCTACCGACACATCGGCCGATTCGACGAAGCAATCTCGCTGTTCAAAAGCACCCTCGGCGACCGCGAACGGATCCTCGGAAACGACCACCAGGAAACCCTGGCCTCCCGCCACAACCTCGCCTTCGCCTATTTAGGAGCAGGCAGACTCGACGTGGCAATCCCGTTGTTCGAGCAGACTGTCGCCGACCGCGAACGAATCCTCGGCCCCGACCATCCCCGCACCCTCGCCGCCACCAACAGCCTCGCTCTGGCCTACCGAGTGGCAGGCCGAGTCGATGAAGCGATTCCGATGCACCAACGGACCCTCATCGGCCGCGCACGAGTCTTGGGCGCCGACCACCCCGAAACACTGCTCTCTCGTCACAATTTCGCCAACGCTGTGTGGCGAGCGGGCCGGGTGGATGAGGCGCTGCAGCTTCATCTGCAGACTCTCGCCGACCGTGAACGCGTCCTGGGCAACGATCACCCCGACACACTGGCTTCCCGACACAGTCTTGCCGGAACCTATCTTCTTTCAGACCGACTCGACGAGGCGATTCTGCTGCTGGAACGCACCCTGTCCGACCGCGAACGAATCCTCGGCATCCAACATCCCGCCACGCTCACCTCCTGCTACCACCTCGCCGACGCCTACCGTGCAGCGGACCGACTCGACGAGGCTATCGAGCTCACCGAGCGGACTCTCACTGCTCGCCGACACACCCTCGGTACTGACCATCCCGACACCGTGGCCACCGATGAACTGCTGATGCGCCTGAACCTGTTGCTACACAACCGAGACCTCGCTGAGTAGCCAGCCACCACGAGCAGGAAACGAGTCACCCGTCAACGCGCGAAACAACTCGTCACCGAGTTGGGTCACCGCGATGGAAGATACCGTCCGATCCGCGGCCTCCAGGTGATTCTGGAGGCCCGCCGCATGTCGCAAATGTGATACCCCAAGTCCACTGGCTAGTCGTCCGAGGGGTGGCCGGGCGTGCCCGATGCTTCGCCCGGCAGACCCACCACCGACATGCAAGCGACCACTCGATGGCAATCAGCAACCTCGATCCATCACGACTGCGCTATTGGCCGATGACCGGTAAACAGACGTAAGAACGACCTCCGTCGACGACCAGAGCCTTGTGTTCCGGCCGGTCGGCTTGCTGGACATGCCCGGCTTGCGGATTCTCTTGTGACGCGCCGGGTTCGACGCCTGCCATGGTGTAGCTACAGGCTAGAGTCGAGTCTCCATCCACGTCGGCCGAGGAACCTGATGTCAAGTACCGCGTTGCGTAAGGGCGAGAACATTGCCCTTAACGGAGCACACGTGTCCTTCTCTCTCACAACGGATCAGACGCTCAGCGATGTCTCGGCGCTGCTACTGGGCCCCGGTGGGAAAGTACGCGACGACAGCGACCTCGTGTTTTACAATAACCCGACACGCCACGGCGTCGAAGTAGCCGGCACGACAGTGAGAGTTGACTTCACCCGTGTGCCTCGTGACCTCGCTACGGTGGTTGTCGCTTGCATCGATCCGTTGAGCCCGGGAGCGGTATTCGGGCGCGCGCCGAGGTTGGTCCTCACTCAGAATCCTGGGCCGAGTGTCGACTATACCGCCCCAGACTTTACCGACCAGGAGACGGTCGTCGTAGTGGCCGAGGCATACCGCCGCAACGACGACGCCTGGAAGGTATGCGCGGTGGGCCAGGGCTACGCCTCCGGCCTTGGCGGGTTGGCCACCGACTACGGCGTCGACATCGAGGCGGACGAGCCACCTGCTGCGGCGGCGAATACGCGTGCGGCTTCGGGGTCGAGGATGCCGACCGAGCTCGCGAAGGTCAGCGACCTCGCGCCCGGATTGCTGCCGGTGACGAGTGAAGCGAGCCGAGCACTGGTGGACGCTGGCATGGGGAGCCGGCGCGCGGCGGTGTATCTGGTTCTCGACCGCGGATACGACATGCGAGAGTTGTACGAGTCGTTCACCGTTCAAGCGTTCGCCGAACGGATACTGGGGCTGGCGGCCAATCTCGACGACGACGGCACCGTGCCGGTGGTGTTCTCAGGCCGGCACGAGCCGTTCGTCGAGGAGCTGAGTCTTGAGAACTATCGTGGCAGGATCGGGCAATTGCACGCCCAGGTCGACTGGGGGTGGTCGCAGGTCGACGAGGCGATGCGCTGCATGGTCAACCACTACCAGGAATCGGGGGCACCCGATCCTGCGTTGGTGATCGTCCAGGTCGGAGACGAGCCCGACGACAAGGCCGCAGTGCGGACGTTGTTGCAGAACTCCGCGATGTTGGGAGTGTCTGGGTCTTCATCGGGTTCGGCCGAGGCAAGATGGCGTTCTACAAGAACCTCCACCTTCGCCAACGTCGCGTTCTACAACACCGGAAAGAACCCAGGCTCAGTCCCAGGCGAGTAATTCTATGCGGAACTCGTGCGCGGCTTCAGTGAGCCTTTTTCATCCTGCATGTGAGAGGCGTTGTGGCGCTGCAGGT
>NZ_LGYZ01000022.1 GCF_001310275.1 Nocardia arizonensis | reverse complement strand
TGACCAGGCCGTCGGCCTGGTCACGAACTACGGCTGGAGTACTAGCCGGTCGGCAGCACCGCACGAGCTGTTCCCGTTGCAGCAATCCACGACGAATGAACTGCTGTGCAACCGGTCCCTGCGCGGATCCCGGCAGCCGGGCTGCCAAGGCATCCAGACGGTTTCAATATCCGACTGTACCGTTGGCCCGTCAACGCGATGGCATACACGAGCTGCTGGACCTGGAAACCGCTCGCGCGGTCGCCGAACAGCTCAGCGAGGTCCACGACGCCCTCGATCACGGTGAGGGCGTCTCCGGGCCTGCCGCCCGGCGGTTGATCCGCGCCGCGCACGAGCAGCACGACCGCTTCGGCGGTCTGATCACCACACCCCGGCAGGCCAAAGCCCTGCTGTCGGATCCGGCGCTGACCGTGTTCGACAACGCCGACGCCTACCTCGCCTGCAACTACGACCCCGGCAAGGCCCTCTGCAACCCCGCCAAGGCCAGCGGACCCACCCCAACACCGAGCCTGGACCGCTGCCACACCAACTGCTCGAACATCGCCCGCACCGACACCCACGCCCGGCAACTGCGCACAGCGGCCGACCAGATCCGCGCCCAGGCTGATTCGCCGCTCGTTCCGCAGCCCGTCGCCGAGCGGCTCAAGCACCGCGCGGCCTCGCTGATCGAGCTTGCCGACACCCACGACCGCACCCGCATCACAACCACCGACCCGGAGCCACGATGACCACCGACCAGCGCGGCCAGATCCGCGCCGCGATCGACCGGCTGCTGGCCGGCACCCCGCTACGATCCGACGGCGCTCTGACCGTCGTGGCCCTCGCCGCCGAGGCCGACGTCAAACGGCACGTTCTCACCCACCGTCACACCGACCTCAAGGACGAGTTCTACGCCCGCGTCCGCGCGCAAGGACACACCCCGGCCAGCGAACAGCAGCTGCGCGACGAGCTGGAATCCACCCGACACAAACTCGCCGACGCCCGCAAAAAGATCCAGGAGCTCGAACAATCCGTCGAAGCATTCGCGCGGATCGTCAACGTCCTCACCGTCGAAAACGACCGCCTTACAAAGAAATCCGGACGCATCGGCAGCCGGACCGTCATCCCGATCAACCCCGAGACGAATTGATGTCGACGCTATCCGGCGGCCGGAACCTCGTCATCGCCGAACAACAGCAGTTGCCGCAGCGCAGTGGTGCCCGCGCCGATCCGGCGCAGGCACCGAACGCAAGTGACGTCCGCTCGCGTCGGCACCAAGGCCGTCGGCGACCACCCCGCGACACCCGTGTGACAAAGAAGCTCCGGCACTTCCTCGTCCTCGACCCATTGCCCGAGGCTGACCGCATGCACCGTCCGCCCGGCCCGCACCACCGCATGCACGCCTGGGGCACCGAACACTGCCCGAGTCGAAGCAGCAAGCGGTGCAATATCGGTCACGCGACCACCATACGATCCGGCACCGACAAAAAGACGGACTATCTCGCAGCTGAGCGGCCGATGGTGATCTCTCGTCACGCCGGTCCTGCAACACGCCCAGACTTGACAGGGAACACCGGTGTGGTTGGGCGTTCTGGCCGTATTCGCCGGTAGCGGCCTTCACCGTTTCCTCCAGTGCATGGTAGTCGCGTGGGGCGAGGCTGCCTTGGCGGAGTTTGCCGAGAGCGGTGTCAGGGTGAATCAGGCGACCGACCACTAACCTAATACTGCAACGGCACTCAGGTGAGTGGGTGGCCGCGCCGCCGGTAGTGCGATAAGCGGGCTCGCTGGGGTCCGACTGCCCGCCGACCGGGGCATCGAGCGCGGTGGCTCCGACTACGAACGACACCCACCAGGCGAAGACGTACCACGTCTCTTTTTGCGTAACCAACGGGACCACCTCGAGATCGCTCCACGCTGGCCCATACCGTGGGTCGCGGTACCCAAGTCTAGCGCGGCTAATGTTCAGTGACTCTACATCCTTGCGGAGGTCTGATCGATCTTGATCCTGACTGTTTGGCGGATTTGACGGTTGATGAGCACGCTGAGGTACGGGCGCTGATGAACAGTCCGGACTTGATGGCGGCCGTGGCGATGCGGGTGCGGATCACGGTGCTGGCCTGATTCGGCGCTGCGCACAAGGGTTGCCTTCACGGGACCTCGTGGTCGTCTCGGCCGACGACGTGGTCCATCGAGATCCGTGTTCGTCGATGAACGCCGCAACCCGGCAGCGGGCGGGATCGTGTAAAGGTTTATGCGGGCTCGCCCGGGCCAACAGATCATGAGGACTCACCCCGAGCTGAACGATCATCCGTCAGGTGAGTAGCACCCCCTGAGGTGTAGGCACAACTCGACGAGCGCTTGGGCAGATCTGCCCTAGGAAGGTATGCCCCGAGTCCTTTACTTGGTCCTACGGCCGACCGACGGACGGAGAAGTGAGATGAACATCGAGGAGTCCACCCACAGGATGCGACTGTGACGCCACGACAATCGCATCCTTCGGTCCCGACGATCTACCGGACCTCGTTCGAGCGCGAGAACTCCTTCCGGAACTCAACACGTTGTGGGACGCCGTACGCCACGATTTCTGGACCAGACTCATCCCTCCGCAACCACAGTGCCGACGATGGCGACGGATGTGATCTCGACGCCGATTCCTCCGCCCGGGAAAGTCTTTTCAGCAGCCCGCCGGTAACACCTGCCCTACTCTCCCCGCGGGTTCACTTACCCATCCCCGTACTGTATGACAGAAGGTAACGGGAATCTGGTGACACAGGTCGACACCCCAGTTCCGAGCTGTTTTCGCCAGATGCGGCGGAGATGCCTCGCTCACTCGCCGCTGGCACCTGGCAACCGAATCCAACAACTGGATCATCGCCCGCCAGAATGCGAACACCGCCAACGGTCGGAGATGAGATCGGGTCCATGCAGCCCAAGTGCCGATGTCACTGAGTCCCATGTAAAGCGCGTGCAGGCACATCCGCGATCGAGGAGGTTGCAGCACGACTACTTCGGCGAGTCGGATAAGAACCTGGTCCGTAGTCTGATGAAGATCTGACCGCCGCTCGCTCAGGCCGGGAGTCGTCCTCGCGCGCGAACAGAGCCGAAGCGCTCGTGTCCAGGGACCAACATATGGACGCCGCGACTTCAGCCGAAGACCGGCCGGATTCGCCGCCGCCCGTCGCCAGAATTCGAGGCAGCCCTGCGCACCATTTCCCGGCCCCGCGCCGGTATCCCTGTGCCGTGAGGTCAGGCCAACAGCCGGTGCATCCGGTCGAGCGCGCGCCTCGGCTCAACCGAGGCTCTAGCGGCGTCGAGCACGCTGGCGTGCAGCCGAGCGCGACCACAGGAGCAACCATGACCACCGTCGCCGGCCACACCGAGTTCTACGCCGAGCAGATGCAGCGGCCGGACAACCGCGACCAGCCCGGATCGGAGCGCGCGGAGGTGGTCGGCATGGTGTGGCCCCGAAGCCGAAGGGCGCACAAATCCATCACCTGAATCGAGCCGATCAGCCCGGCAAGAAGGGAACCGATCATGTCCTCAGTGGAACTGGCCTCCGCCAGAGTGCTGCTCACCGGCGCCACTGGCGGCCTGGGGCAAGCGACAGCGCGGGAACTCGCGACCCAGGGTGCCGATCTCGTACTGACCGGCCGTCGGATAGAGACGTTGTCCGCACTCGCCGCAGAACTGGGCGCAGCCGTGATCGCCGCCGATCTGTCGAACCCCGCGGATCTGTCGCGGCTGCTCGCTCAGGCCGGACCGGTGGACGTTCTCGTTGCCAACGCCGGTCTCCCAGCAGGGGGTCACTTTCTCGACTTCTCTCCCACCGACCTCGACCGCGTCATCGATGTCAACTTGCGGGCACCGATGTTGCTCGCCCGCGACCTGGCCGAGCAGATGATCGCCCGAGGAGCAGGTCACATCGTGTTCATGGGCTCGGTAGCCGGACTGCTGCCCGGACCACGGGTCAGTTTGTACAACGCCACCAAATTCGGCCTGCGCGGCTTCGCTCTAGCCCTGCGACACGATCTGCGCGATGCCGGGGTCGGTGTGTCCATCGTCGAACCCGGATTTGTCCGTGACGCCGGAATGTTCGCCGATAGTGGCGCCAGGCTTCCACCTGGAATGCGCACGGCTACACCACACCAAGTCGCTCGAGCCGTCGTCCGAGCGGTCCACCGAAACGTCGACGAAATCCTCGTCGCCCCGATCGAAACACGTCTTCTGGCCACGATCGGATGCATCGCCCCTCGGCTGGTCGGACCGCTACATCGCTTCATCGATTCCGAACGTCTCGGGGCCGACCTCGGCAGCCGGTTCCACCATGCGGACTGACCCCTGGGACTTGTGCCACTCGGGAGAAGGAGATCGGGCATGAGTCATCGCCAGGTTGTCGTGGTCGGCGCGGGCCCGGTCGGGTTGTGGCTGGCGGCGGAATTGTGCCTGGGTGGCGCCGAAGTGCTGGTGCTGGAGGCGCGAACGGAGCCGGACCCGAATTCCAAAGCGCTGGCCATCCATCCGCGCACCCTCGAGACCCTCGCATCTCGAGCCCTCGTGGACCGATTTCTAGCCGAAGGGAACCAGATCCCGAGCGGACACTTCGCCGCCCTGGACACTCGGCTGGACTTCCGGCTCCTGGATACCTCCTACCCGTTCACGCTGACTGTTCCGCAAGTACGCACCGAGCAACTGCTGGAAACACACGCTCGTGCCGCCGGAGCCGATGTTCGACGCGGGCAGCGGGTGGCCGGATTGACCGTTCGCGCCGAGTCGGTCACCGTGCACCTCGACGAGGAAGCCGACATCGAGGCCGAATGGGTCGTGGGATGCGACGGCGTCCGCAGCACAGTCAGGCAGTCCGCGAGCATTGCCTATCCCGGCGCCGACTCCACGATGCTGGGCTGGCTCGGCGACGTCGAGCTCGCCGATCCGCCGCCTCAGCCCATCTTCACCGAGTGGACCGAGGCGGGACTGCTCATGGGTGTGCGGCTATCCAGCGGGACATATCGCCTGATCGGTATCACCCCCGAGGATCTGCGGACCGACTGGCCTGGTCCCCTCACCCTGCGCGAACTTCGGCGCAAGACCCGCACGATCGTCCACACCGACTGGGCAATGCACTCGCCGAAGTGGTTGTCGCGCTTCGGCAACGCCGCCCGGCAAGCCGAACGCTACCGGGCGGGCAGGGTACTGCTCGCCGGTGACGCGGCACACCAGCACATGCCGGCAGGCGGAATCGGAATGAACCTCGGACTAGCCGACGCGATGAACCTCGGCTGGAAGCTGGCAGCCACCGTTTCCGGACGCGCACGCGACGGCCTGCTCGACACCTACCACACCGAGCGACACCCGGTCGGCGCCAGGGCACTACACATCACCCAAGCCCAAGCCGCACTGATGACGGCCTTCTCACCGGACGGCCGGCAGTTGCGCGCCCTGCTGTCCGACATGATCACCAACCGACCCGAGTTCGCTCGCACACTCGCCGAGCACCTATCCGGACTGTCGGCGACCTACCCGGCCGCCCCCGGCGCACACCCCCTGACCGGCCACCGCGCCCCGGACCTGCCACTCACCGACGGCCGCACGCTGTTCGCGACCCTCACCGGCGCACGCCACGTCCTAGTCGACCTCACCGGCGCCACGAGACCGGCCGCTAATCTGCCGCTCGCACGAGCGGTCCCCATCCACGACCGGCCACAGTGGGCAGGAACGACAGCCGCGCTCATCCGACCGGACGGCTACCTGGCCTGGGTCGGCAACCACGACGCCGACCTGGCAACCGCGCTGTTCACCGCAGGCCTGACCTGAGTACGGACCGCGCCGAAACGGCCACAGCAGTTGGCGCATCCTTGTAGACGACTCCGACTGGTAGGGACTGGACACGATCTCGGAGGTTCTCACGCCCGCACGCAGGTCCCGGCCTCACAGCCGTATGAGCAGGGTGGCCAGGCCGAGCATGCCACGGCAGGAGGTCGCGGTTTTGTCGTAACGACTGGTGATGGCCCGATACTGCTCGAGCCGGTTGAAGCAGCGTTCCACCACATTGCGGCGCCGATACGCAATCCGATCGAAGGTCGTGCGGCACCCACCAGCACTGCCCGGCGACGACGGTGGGCCTGCTGATCGCTGCATTCGGGGATCGTGGCGGTGATGGTCGCTGCTCCAGCGAATCCCCGGGGGACTACCGCGGTGATCTGCGTGCTGGAGTTCACGGTGAATGATGTGGCCGCGCTCGCGCCGAAGGTGACGCCGGTGGCTGCGGCGAGGTTGGTGCCGGTGATTGTGACGGTGTTGCCGCCGGAGGCTGGCCCCTGGCTGGGGCTCACGCCGTTCAAGGAGGGCACGCTGGTGGGAGTCCGTAGGCGAGCAAATCGGCAGTGGTTGGCTCACGTCCGTTGTTCCGTTGCGGCACCGCTTTTTTTCGTGAGTTGAGCGATGACTGTGGCGGTGTCGAGGAAGACGCGTTCGCCGACCACGTAGCCGTCGTCATCGAAGGACACGACGGCGATCATCTCGATGGCGATCGTGTTGCCGCTGGGCGCCAGCCCCGCGTAATGCCCGTCATGGGTGCCCTCGAAGCGAACCAGTGCGGCGCCGAGGGCGCCCAGCTGCCCCAGTGGCTCAATGGTGGCCGTGAGGTCGCTGAAGCCGTCGAACAGTGCGGACTCCCGGGCGGCCAGTGCCCCGAGTCCCGTTTGGGGTCCGGTCAAGGGTGAATCGTAGGCGGCGGGCTCTCGCCACAGGCCGACCACCTCGTCGACGCTGTGGTTGTTGACTGCCGCCGTAGCAGCGGCTGCGAAATTCTGGATGAACATGTCCGGTCTCCTCGAGTCGATCAATTGCTTTGAGCCGCAGCGGGTTCCGGGCGGACGGAACGCTCGGCGAAGGTGATGGCCAGTGTCGAAGGCAGTCGGCAGGCGACGCGGGCCAGCAAGGCGTTCGCCGCACCGTCGACGATGTCGGGCCGATTGGACCTCAGTGCGCGCACGGTGGCCGCCACGACCTGTTCGGGCGCTCGCCGGCTACCGACCGAGGCAGCCTCGCCGGCGATGTCGAAGAACGCGGTGTCGGTCGCACCGGGGCTCACAGCGAGGACTCGGACGCCGCTGCCGCGGGTCTCGGACCACAACGCGCGGGTGAAGGACAGCACGTACGCCTTGGTCGCCGCGTACACCGCCATATGCGGAACCGGCTGGAACGCGGCCGTGCTGGCCACGTTGACGACCGCGCCGCGTCCGTGAGCGATCATGCCCGGCAACAGGATCGCGGTGAGTTCGGTCAAGGCGGTGACGTTCACTGCTATCTGACTGGAGACCGCGGCGAGGTCGGCTCCGGCGAGGTCACCGTGGATCCCGAGCCCCGCGTTGTTGACGAGCGCTTCGACGGTGATCCCACGCCGGGCGAGCAGATCGGTGACGCCCAGCGCGGCGCCCGGGGCACCGAGATCCGCAGCGACGACCTCCACACGGGTGCCGAACTGTGCGTGCAACTCGTCGGCCTGCGCCCGCAGGATCGCTTCCCGCCGGGCGACCAGGACCAGGTCACCGCCGTCGGCGGCGATCCGGGCGGCAAATGCCCGCCCGATGCCCGACGACGCACCGGTCACCAACACTCGCTGTCCCTCGAAATATCCGGCCACCACTGCCTCCTTAATTAAACCTTCATGATGGTCTAATTAATACCGCTATGCTGGCTCCATGGCAAGCCCCCACCGCAGCACGCGGGCCCAGCGACGCGTCGGACGACCGTCGGGCCCGACCGAACACGGAGCGGCGTCCAGAGAGCGGATACTCGACGCGGCCGCTACGGTGTTCGCGCAGCTCGGCTACGACCGTGCCCGCATGGCCGATGTCGTCGAGACCAGCGGAATGACCAAGGGCTCGGTCTACTTTCATTTCGAGAACAAAGAAGCCCTGGCCGTCGCCGTCCTGACCGAGAAGCACGCGCAATGGCTCGACCGGGTACAGGCACGGCTCACGATCGAGCCCGCCGGCAATGCACGACTGGAAGCACTGCTACCGGCAATGCTGGAACTGCACCGCGACGACCCGGACGCCTGGGTCATCTCGCGCCTCACCCAGAACCTCGCCGAAGTGCCCGCCACCCGGGCACTGGCCACGGAACTGACCCGCCGCTGGATCGACACCGTCGCCGACCTCATCCGCGACAGCCGGCGACATGGTGGGGTGTCCGTTGGAGTCGACCCGGATCTGCTCGCCACCGTCGTCGTCGGCGCCTTCGACGGTTTGAAGACAACCATCGAGACGATCAGCGAAGACCCCCGCACCGCCGCCTCGCAGCTCGAAGCCGGCGGCACCCTCCTGCTGACGATGATGCGATCGGTCGTCTTGCCCGCCGATCACCAGTGAGGCGCCGGGCCCCGGTCACCCGTTCGAATCTCCGGCGCTGACTTTGCTGGTGGGCTGGTAGCCGAGTTTGTTGATGTCCGGGGCAGGTCCGGATCGGCTGAAGCTGCCGGTCCAGGTCCGATCGAGCCGGTAACGGCGGACGGTGCGGCTGAGCTCGACTGTGTTGGCGAGCGCGACGAGGGCGGGTTTCCCGATGCGGGTGACCGGTCGTTGATAGCCGAGCAGTTCGCGGACGCGGCAATACCGCCAACTGGGCGCGTCAGCTCAACCGCCCGGTGCTCGCGGTCCGCGGGCCGATCTACTCCGCGGCCTCGACCGGCTGCCATGAGCTGCTGTGGATTCAGATAGCGAGTGGGGGGCTCGGGTGTAGACCGCGGCTGGGCGCTTCGAAAGGAAGCAGATGGGAATCGTGCGGGCCGCGTCGTGTTTTATGGAAGTGTCGGATTTGGATCGTTCGATACGCTTCTACTGCGACGTATTGGAATGCCGTGTCGCGATTCACGAGCCGGACGTCGCGCTTCAACCAAGTCCACCGGCACAAAGGCCGCTGGAGCGGAGGTCTCGGATGAGCGGCACGACCGACACAATGATCATTTCCCGGCTCGTCACCGACGACGGCCAACAGGTGACAATCGAGGTCGCCCAACCGGCCTCGGCCGACCACGGCGCCGACTGTGGTTTCCGCCTCGACGGCCGCCCCTTCATCAGCCCCGGCATCGACGAACGAGGAAGTGTCCTCAAAGCCATATGAGCAGGGTGGCCAGGTCGAGCATGCCGCGGTAAGAGGTTGCGGTTTTGTCGTATCGGGTGGCGATGGCCCGATATTGTTTGAGCCGGTTGAAGCAACGCTCGACCACGTTGCGGCGGCGGTAAGCGACCGGGTCGAAACTCGGCGGGCGGCCACCAGCCGGGCCGCGACGACGGCGGTTGGCCTGCTGGTCGGCACGTTCGGGAATCGTGGCGGCGATCCCGCGTCCGCGCAGATGCTCCCGGATCGTCCGTGAGGAGTAGCCCTTGTCTGCCAGCACCCGACGTGGGCGTGTCCACGGCCGGCCCACCCCAAAGCTGACTAATCAGACGATTGGGAGACAGAACCTAGTCGGTGATGATCGGCCTGATGTAGTCGCGGGCGAACGCGGTGAGCCCCGAGTCCAGGTCGATGGCGCCGATCGGTTGCAGGATCAGCGAGTGCACGATGCGGCAGACGACCTCGACGCGTACGTCCAGGTCGGGAACCTCGGGGAAGCCTTTCTCGCGCATCGCGGTTCGCAGGACCTCGGTCGTCGCGGCGACCGACATCATGAAGAAGGCGCCGCCCTCGGTGGTGAGCTGCGGGAGTAGGCGGTCGGGCTCGAGAGTCAGCATCCGTTGCACCAGTGGATGGGTGCGCCAGCGGGTGAGGACGGTGGCGAACACGTCGACCACCAAGCCTTCCAGGGTGTCGTGCCGGGCCGGGAGTTCGCCGAGTTCGGCGAGCAGCTTGCGCACCTCCCGTTCGGTGACCGCGCGCACGACGTCGTCCCGGGCGCCCACGCGCCGATAGACGGTCACCCGGTCGACACCGGCCTTGCGGGCGATGTCCTCGATGGTCGTCTTCTTCACGCCGACCTGCCCGAACTGGATCAGGGCTGCTTCGAGGATCCTTTCCTCGATGGTTTCGGCTGCGTTTTCCGAGGTGGCGGCAGTGGTGGGCACACCTCGACGCTAGCACCGATCACCATCATTGCAACATCGCAAGTCGATTTGTGGCCGCAACATTGCCATAAGAAATGTGGCGATGTACGGTTCGGTGTATGGCTGATCACAGTGCAACGAAGCGCTCCTATCAGGACGAGGCCCACGCGATCCACGCCCGTGACGTCCACTTCGACTTCTCCTCGGTGCCGATGCACTACATCCCGGGCGAGGTAGTCGCGACCCACGTCACCAACGTGATGCACCTAGTGCTGCCCGAAGGCGAACGGGCGATGGCGGCCTGCTTGGCCGAGGCCCTTCCCTTCATCGAGGACGAACGCCTGCGTGAAGAAGTGACCGGATTCATCGGCCAGGAAACGATGCATGCCAGTAGCCATGAGGGTGCGCGTGAGCACCTGCAGTCGCTCGGTCTGGACGTCGAGTCCTACGTCAGCAAGGTCGCCTGGCTGGTCGACCGGGTCCTGGGCGATCACGGCCTCAGAGGCAGGGCCAAGAAGCAGTGGCTCAAAGAGCGCCTCGGCCTGTTCGCGGGCATGGAGCATTTCACCGCGGTGATCGGCGAGTGGCTGCTCGAGGCCGAGGCCCTCGAAGCCGCCGGCATGCACCCGACGATGCTGGATCTGGTCCGCTGGCACGGCGCGGAGGAAGTCGAACACCGCAGCGTTGTCTTCGACGCCTACATGTACCTCGACGGCGGTTACGCGCGTCGGGCCCGCACGGGATTGCTCGCCACCGCACTACTTCTGCCGCTCTTCGTGATCTCCACGGCGTACCTGTATCGCAAAGACCCCAGTGTCAACAAAGGCAGATTCTGGGGTGCGCAGTTCGTGAGCGCGACCGTGCGGGGCGTGATTCCCAGTTTCACGACCTTCTTCACGGAAATGCCGCGCTACCTGCGGCCGAGTTTCCATCCCTCACAGCTGGGGTCGATGGACAGCGCGCTGCGCTATCTCGCGCACTCTCCGGCGGCGCGCGCATGACCAGCACCGCCGCCGCCCCCACGCCGAGCCTTCGAGCGTTCGGCATCGCCATGGACATCTACAAGAAAGTGTTCACCACCCCCGCGCTCTCCCGCCCGAAGCCGGTGCGGTTCAACGGATTCGAACTCGACACCGTGGTCGAGTCAGTGCGTGCCGAGGCCGATGACGTCGCGTCGTTCACGCTGGTGGGCCGGGACGAACAGACCCTGCCGTCATGGCGGCCGGGTTCACATCTCGATGTGTTTCTGCCGTCGGGACGACAGCGGCAGTATTCGTTGTGCGGGGATCCCCGGGATCGGCGGCGCTACCGCATCGCCGTGCGCCGCATCGCCGACGGGGACGGCGGATCACTGGAAATGCATGCGATGCAACCGGGCGACGCGCTGCGAATTCGGGGGCCGCGCAACGCCTTCACTTATATCGAGAACGCGCCGTCCTACCTGTTCCTCGCCGCCGGCATCGGGATCACCCCCATTCTGCCGATGGTCAGGCAGACCGGTGAACGTGGGCGATTGGTGTATCTGGGGCGCTCCCGGTCGACCATGCCGTTCCTGAGCGAACTACCGCTCGACACCGACATCCGCCCCGACGACGAATACGGCGCACCCGATGTCCCCGCTATCCTCGCCCAAGCGGAACCTGGCGCGGCCGTCTATGTTTGCGGGCCGCCCCCGGTGCTGGAGGCCGCGCAGCGACACCTGTTCCGGCTCAATCCCACCGCCTCGCTGCATACCGAACGCTTCTCCGCGCTGCCGGTGACCGACGGCCGCGAGTTCGACCTGACTTTGGCGCGAACCGGGGTCGATGTCCGGGTCGGCAGTCAGGAAACGGCTCTCGAAGCACTCCGCCGGGTCAAGCCCGACGTGCTGTACTCCTGCCGTCAAGGATTCTGCGGCACCTGCAAGACCCGTGTGCTCTCCGGCGACATCGACCACCGCGACCGGGTGCTCAGCGACACCGAACGCCCCGACCACATGTTGACCTGTGTCTCCCGTTCCACCGACGGACCTCTCGTCCTCGATCTCTGACCGTGAAAGGCAATCCGGTCTCATGACTGCACGTTTCGCGCTGGCGAAATCCGACGACACATTCCTCGCCGGCGCCGCCCGCCGCTACACCCATTTCGTCGACATCTCACAACCGCCGCAGCGCGTCTGGGCGGCATTGACCTCCGACGACGCCCTCGTGTCGTGGTCGCCGGTGATCACCGCGGCGCGCTGGACCTCGCCGCGGCCGTTCGGTGTCGGCACCACCCGCGTGGTCACCCTCGGCGGTGTCGCGCGCCTGGAGGAACGGTTCTACCGCTGGGAGGAAGGCTCACATATGACCTTCACCGTCGACGCCGCCTCGATTCCGGGCTTGAAGCGGTTCGCCGAGGACATCGCCTTACAGCCGACCCCCGGCGGGACACGGCTGATCTGGACGTTCGCGCTCGAAGGCAACGCCTTGCTGCGCCCGCTGCTGGCCGCAGCGAGCCCGGTCAACCGTTTCATCACGAAATCGATTGCCCGCGGGATCCGCCGGGCAGTCGCCACTTCGGCGCAGGAGGCCGTTCGATGACTGCCACCGAGACGCGGCCCGCCGCGCAGGACAGCATGTTCGAGGTGCGCAACCCGGCGTCCGGCCTGGTCGTCGGCCGGTATCCGAACCGGACTCCGGCGCAGGTCGACGCCGCGGTCGCGCGCGCTCAGGAGGCCGCGGCCGAATGGGCCGCGATGGGTTTCGCCGAGCGCGGGCGGGTGCTGGACCGCTGGCGGGCCGAGATCGTGCGCGGCCGGAATGATCTCGCGCGCATCATGCATCAGGAGATGGGCAAGCCGATCTCCGATGCCAAGCTCGAGATCGTGATGGCGCTCGAGCATCTGAAATGGGCGGCGCGCAATGCTCAGCGGGTGCTCGGCCGCCGTGCGGTGGGATCGAGCTTGCTCACCCTCAATCAGGCGTCTAGTGTCGAGTACCGTCCGTTCGGCGTCGTCGGCATCATCGGGCCCTGGAACTATCCGGTGTTCACGCCGCTGAGTTCGATCTCGTTCGCGCTCGCCGCCGGCAATGCGGTGGTGTTCAAACCGAGCGAATACACTCCGGGTGTCGGGCTCTGGCTCGCCGAGGCATTCACCCGGGTGCTGCCGGCGCGACCGGTGTTACAGGTGGTCACCGGTGCGGGCGAGACGGGCGCGGCACTGTGCCGCAGCCGGGTCGGCAAGATCGGATTCACCGGATCTACCGAGACCGGAAAACGTGTTCTTGCCGCATGCGCCGAGCACCTCACCCCCGTCCTGATGGAGTGCGGCGGCAAGGACGCGCTGATCGTCGACGCGGACGCCGACCTCGACGCCGCGGCCGACGCGGCGATCTGGGGCGGTATGTCCAATGCGGGCCAAACCTGTCTCGGTGTCGAGCGGGTATATGTCCACACGGCCGTCTACGACGAATTCCTCAGCAAACTCCGCACTCTGGCCGGTGACCTGCGCGCCGGAAACGGCACGGCGCAGATCGGCCCGATCACCATGCCCAAGCAACTCGAGCTGATCCGCCGGCACCTGGACGACGCGATCGCCCGCGGCGGGCGCGCGCTACTAGGCGGCTCCGAATCGATCAGCGGTCAGTTCGTGCAGCCGACCGTCCTGGTCGATGTCCCCGAGGATGCCGCCGCCGTGGTTGAGGAGACCTTCGGGCCGACACTCACCGTCGCCCGCGTGACCGATATGGACGAGGCAGTCGAACGGGTGAATGCGAGCGAATACGGCCTCGGCGCCACTGTTTTCGCCCGGCGCGACGGTGTGGCGATCGCGGACCGGATCAACAGCGGCGCTACCTCCATCAATGCCTTCGTCGCGCACGCCACCGTCCCGGCACTTCCGCTGGGCGGAGTCGGGGCGTCCGGATTCGGCCGGGTGCACGGCCCAGATGGCCTGCGCGAGTTCACCTATGCCAAAGCGACCACGCGGCAGCGTTTTCCCTCCCCACTGGCGCTCACGACGTTCAGGCGCAGTGCACGCGTGGACTTCGTGGTCGATGTACTGACCGCGGCACTGCACGGAAGGATCGGCTGACCCATGACCGCACACGACATCGAGCACCGGCAGATCGTCGTTCTCGGCGCGGGCTTCGGCGGGATCGGCCTGGCCATCAAGCTGCGCGCGGCTGGATTCGACGACATCGTGCTGATCGAACGCGCCGAAGACCTCGGCGGCACCTGGCAGGCCAATACCTATCCGGGCTGTGCGTGCGATGTGCCCTCGCAGCTGTACAGCTACTCCTTCGCGCCGAACCCGGATTGGTCGCGTACCTACGGCGGCCAGCGCGAAATTCTCGAATATATTCGCTCGGTTGCGACGAAACACGATGTGGTGCGCCACATTCGGCTGGGCACCGAACTCCTCGGCGCGCGATGGGACGAAGCGGCATCGGTCTGGCGGGTCGAAACCTCGCGCGGGCTCCTCACCGCCGATTACTTCATCTCCGCCGCCGGGATCTTCGCCGAAGCGAAGTACCCGAATCTGCCGGGCCTGGACACTTTCGAAGGCAAGGCCTTTCATTCGCTGCACTGGGACCACGATCACGACCTGTCCGGCGAACGGGTGGCGGTGATCGGCACCGGAGCGTCGGCGGTTCAATTCGTGCCCGAGATTCAGCCGAAGGTCGCGGCGCTGACTGTCTTTCAGCGGTCTGCCCCCTGGATCGTCCCGCGGATGGACCGCCGGACTCGTGCGCTGGAACGCCTGCTGTTGCGCCGGGTTCCCCTGACCCAGAAAGCAGTTCGTGGCACTTGGTACACGCTGATCGAAAGCTTCGGCCTGGTCGGCTTCGTGGACAACCGATTCCGGCACCCGTTCGAACTGCTCGGCCGCTTCCAGCTGCGCCGCCAGATCCGCGACGAGGCGTTACGCGCGCGAGTCACGCCGGACTACATGATCGGCTGCAAGCGGGCCATCTTCTCCGATGCCTACCTGCCCGCGCTGGATCAGGACAACGTCGAGGTCGTGACCGACGGTATCGAAGAGGTCCGGCCGCATTCGATCCTGACTCGGGCCGGGGTGGAGATTCCGGTGGACACCATCATCTACGGCACCGGATTCACCTCTATCCCGACCGCATACGAACGGATCGTCGGCCGCGAGGACCTGTCCATCGCCGATCTGTATCACAAGCAGCCGCAGACCTACCTCGGTGCGGCCGTCGCGGGGTTCCCGAACTTCTTCTGCACGCTCGGGCCGTTCGGCGCGGCCGGCAATCAGTCCGCCATCTTCATGATCGAGTCGCAGATCGCCTACATCGTCGACGCCCTGTCGACGCTGCGCACCCGGGGCGCGCGGCGGGTCGAGCTGCGACCCATCGTCCAGGAAAGGTTCGTCGAGGAGATGCGGCGGCGCAGCGCCGAAACCGTCTGGCTCACCGGCGGCTGCGAGAGCTACTACACCACCGCCGAGGGCGGCAATGCCGGGTTGTATCCGAGCTGGAGCTTCGAATATCGCAAGCGCACCGAACGGTTCGACGCCGAAGCCTACGAGGTGGTCTGATGACACGCAATCCGCTGAGCTGGTTCACCGGCTCGAGTTATGACGTCAGCGGAAAGGTCGTGCTGATCACCGGCGCCGGACAGGGCATCGGCCGCGAACTCGCGAACCTGCTGCACACCCGGGGCGCGACCGTAGTGGTCTGCGACATCGATGAGATCGCCGCGCGTGCGACGGCAGCCCTGCTCGGCTCCCCCGCGTATCCGATCGCCGCCGATGTCGCCGACCGTACGCGGATGGAACAGGTCGTGGCGGAGGTGGTGCAGCGGTTCGGCCGCCTCGACGTCGTGGTCGCCAATGCCGGTGTCACTCCCGTTCCCGCCACGGTGCGCACGCTGGATCCGGCCGACTTCGACCGGGTCGTCGGCATCAATCTCACCGGGGTTCTCAATACCGTGCACCCCGCACTCGATCACATCGTCCAGGCCGAAGGTCATGTCGTGGTCGTCTCCTCGTGTGCCGCGTTCGCCCCCGGGATGGGCGGTTCGCCGTACATGGTCAGCAAGGCCGCGGTGGAACAGCTCGGGCGCGCCCTACGGGTCGAACTCGCTGCCGTGGGTGCGAGCGCCGGCATCGCCTACTTCGGCATTGTCGAGACCGCCATGACCCACGACATGCTCGATACCGACGAGCTGGGCCGTCGGCTCGACGCCATGCTGCCTTGGCCGCTGCGGGTGCGGATCACCGCGAAACAGGCCGCGCGCAGCATCGCAGACGGCATCGCCCGCCGTGCCCCGCGCACGATCGCACCCGCCGGCTGGGAGCCCTACGCGCTGCTGCGGGGTGTGGTCAACGTCGTTCTCGACAACCGCCTCGCGGCGAGTTCGTCCGTGCACGAGGTGCTTCGCACCATCGAGGCGCGCCGATGACCGCTCTCGTCGAGCGCGGATCGTTCCGGGCCCGCGCGGTGCGGCGCTTGTCGACGCACACCATCCGGCGGCTCGGTGCGCTCGCGCCGGTGAACCCGACGACCCTGGCCGCGATCCGGCCCCTGATCGACCGCACCTTGCGGGCCGCGGCGCCCACTCTGCGCGGCACCGCGATCCGGGTCGTGCACGGGCCGGTTCGGGGTGAATGGGTGTACGGCCCGAGAGCCACCCGGACCGACCACGTCGTGCTGTATATCCACGGTGGTGGATTCGTGGCCGGGTCCGCGGCGGGTTACCGCGGCGTGGCCGCACGAATGTCCACCGCGACCCGTATGCCGGTCTTCACCCTCGGCTATCGCCTGGCGCCGGAACATCCTTATCCCGCAGCGCCTTTGGATGTCGCGCGCGGCTACCGGTGGCTACTGAAGCAGGGCTACCGTCCCGAGCAGGTGATCGTCGCGGGTGACTCGGCCGGAGGTTTCCTGGCCGCGCACCTGATCCTCGCCAACGGACGGTCGGCGGTGCCGCAGCCCGGCGCGCTGGTCCTGTTCTCCCCCATGACCGATCTGAGCCTCACGCTCGCCACCGGCCATGCCAACGCCACGCTCGACGGCTTGTTGACGGTGCCGATGTCGCGCCACGCGATCGCGCAGTTCACCGACCTGCCACTGGAATTGCGGCCCGAACCCGGGATGTCGCTGCCGCCCGCGCTCATCCACACCAGCGACACCGAGTTCTTCAGCAACGACGCCACGACGCTGGCGGACCGCTGGACGGCAGCGGGCGCGCACTGCGAGCTGCGGGTCTGGCCGGACCAGATGCACGTCTTCCAGGCCCTGCCGGCGCTCATTCCCGAATCCCGCTTCGCCTACCGCGCGGCAGGCCGATTTGTCACCTCGATCCTCGAACCCTCGACTGCCGCCGGTTGATTCAGAAAGGCCAGTTCCGTGAGCCCTCGCTTCGACACGCTGCCCGCAGCGTTCCAGCACACCGCGTCGATCGATCCCGACGCGATCGCACTGCGCACTCCCGGCAATGCCCGCACCCTCACCTGGCGGGACTACGCACGCCAGGTTCGTGAGGTGGCCGCCGGGCTCGCCCGACTCGGCGTCCGGCGCGGCGACACCGTGGCGCTGATGCTGACCAACCGCATCGATTTCTATCCCCTCGAGGTCGGCGCACAACACCTGGGCGCGACATCGTTCTCGTTGTACAACACGCTGCCCGCCGAGCAGCTCGCCTACGTTCTCGGCAATGCCCGCGCCCGCGTGGTGATCTGCGAACCGCAATTCCTACCGCGTCTGCGAGACAGCGGGGTCGAACTCGACCACGTGATCTGCGTCGACGACGCGCCGGCGGGCACACTGTCCATTGATCAGCTGATCAGTCCCGGCACAGCCGACTTCGACTTCGACGCCGCCTGGCGAGCGGTCCAGCCCGGCGACGTCGCGACTCTGATCTACACCTCGGGCACCACCGGCAACCCGAAGGGGGTGGAAACCACCCACGCCAACCTCCTGTTCCAGGTGTACGGCATCGACAGCGTGCTGCATTTCGAATTCGGTGACACCATCACCTCGTTCATGCCGACCGCCCACATCGCCGACCGGCTCACCGCCCTGTACGTCCAGGAAGTGCTGGGTACCCAGGTGACCTGTGTGTCAGACCCGACCAACATCGCGGCCGCGCTCACCGATCTGCGCCCGACGGTTTGGGGAGCAGTGCCCAGGGTGTGGGAAAAGCTCAAAGCCGCCATCGAATTCAAGGTAGCGGGCGAGCAGGACGAGACCCGCCGCAAGGCCTTGGAGTGGGCGCTGGGGGTGGCCGCCGAGCGCAGCAAGCACCAGCTGGCCGGCGAGCCGGTACCCACCGAACTCGCTGCCGAGTGGAAGCTGGCCGACGAGATGGTGCTGAGCGGCCTGCGCGCCGCCCTCGGATTCGATCGGCTGCGCTGGGCGCTGTCGGGTGCGGCGCCGATTCCGGCGCAGACCCTGGCGTTCTTCGCCGGGCTGGGCGTCCCGATCGCGGAGATCTGGGGCATGTCCGAGTTGTCGTGCATCTGCAGTGTCAGCCATCCTGACGACGCCAAGCTCGGGACCGTCGGAAAACTCCTGCCCGGCATGGAATCCCGCCGCACGGCCGACGGGGAACTGCATGTGCGCGGTCCGCTGGTTATGAAGGGTTACCGGGGCCTGCCCGAGCAAACCAGCGAGGCGATCGACGCGGACGGCTGGCTGCACACCGGTGACATCGTGGAGATCGACGCCGACGGTTACCTGAAGATCGTCGATCGCAAGAAGGAACTGATCATCAATGCCGCCGGGAAGAACATGTCTCCGGCGAACATCGAGAACACCATCAAGGCCAGTACACCGCTCGTCGGGGCCATCGCGGTCATCGGCGACGCGCGCCCCTACAACACCGCACTGATCGTCCTCGACGTCGAAATCGCCGGACCTTACGCGCGTCAGCACGGACTTCCCGACGCGTCCGCGGCCACCTTGGCCGCAGATCCCACCGTCGTGCAGACGATCGCGGCCGGGGTTGCCACGGGCAATCAGCGGCTTTCGCGCGTGGAGCAGATCAAACGGTTCCGTGTGCTCCCGGTCTTCTGGGAAGCCGGTGGTGACGAAGTCACACTCACCATGAAGCTCAAGCGGAAAGTCATTGCCGAGAAGTACCTTTCCGATATCGCCGACCTGTACAAACAGGAACTCGCACCAGGGGTGCATGAACCCCAGGGATCCTGACCTGCCGGTGTTGCACTGTGCCCCCGAAGGATTCGGCACGGCACAGTGTCGGCAAGGGTGACGCGCGAAGGTGCTGTGTATCGTTGCGCCAGGCGTCAACACGGCCAGTGCGGGGCCGTCGGCTCGCCCTCGTCCGACGAAGTTCGAGCACTGTCGCGAGGCGCAATCGAACGTCCGGACCCTGCATCCACTCCCCTGGGGAACCGTCGTAGACTGCCACGTCGCGGTGTCCGGCGGCGAGCAGGCTGAAGCCGACCGGTGGAGCGTGTCCGGATCCGCATGCAATCCCGAAGCGCCCCGAACCCGTGACAGTTGACCCTAGTACTCCAGCCGTAGTTCGTGATGCCGCCGCTTTGCGGCGGCATCAC
>NZ_LGYZ01000021.1 GCF_001310275.1 Nocardia arizonensis | reverse complement strand
GAAATGCGCGAACAGGACGGCGATGTGGTCACGTCGCGGACGCGCGAGCCGGTTACGGCGGTTGAGCCCGTCGCGGACAGGTTACGAGACCGTGTAGTTCTCCCGATCCGCCCCGCAAAGGCAATCTCGTGGCATACGGTGGGACCGCCTCGGTAACCCCGGGGTTGCAGGATGGGTCGCGTAGCCCCCGCGCACCCATCGTCGCTGAGCGGGTCAGGTGGATCGCGGTCGGCTTGGGACCTCGATTCCACCTGGCCGGCACAGAGCATGTTGCGCCGACGCTTCCGATCGAAGGACCACCATGAGCGGTATCGAGGTATGCACACCGGCCGAGAGATTGCTGGCGAGTATCGCCCGCGCCGGCTACGCGTCGATCGACGAGTTCATCGCCCGCCTGCGCGTCGATCCGCTGGCCGACACCGTGGAAATACCCGCGGTCACCGCATTTTGGGAGCTTCCCGATCGAAGGGCAGGCTGAGCACGCGTGCCGACGACGACCGGATCGCGTGAGCCGAGCTCGTCCCGATCCGGCCGCCGCGACTCGCATCACGCTGTGGCAGCGTCGCTTTCGGACTCGGTTCCGGGCTTCTCCGGCGCCGGCGCGCCCGGCTCGCGCCCGCGGGCGAGCAGACCGTAGACCAGGCAGACCAGGCCGAAGAACAAATATCCGAGCGCGACCTGCGGCGCCGCCGCCCAGTCGACCTCTGCCGCGTGGATGAGGCCGATGAAGCTCAGCGCCGCGCCCACACCCGAGGCGATAGCGGCCGCGACGAATCGCTTGTCCAGGACGAAGGTGACGATGGCGCCGAGGACGAGTCCGGCCAGCACCGCACCCGAGCCGAGCGTCTTCAATCCGTCGTAGACCACACCCGCCTGGCCGAGCGCATCGGCGCCGACCTTCTCCGCCGAAGTGCCCGCGGCGCTGAGCGCGTTGTCGATCTGGCCGACCGCCCATTCCGCGAGATTCGGCAGCAGCGCCGCGACCACCGCCACCGCGTGCAGCCGCGGCACCGCCTGGAACGCCTGCGCGCCGATGAGCAGACCGATGTAGAGCAGGATCGGCACGATCGCCGGAATCGGCAGGATGGTGGCCAGGACCCCGAAAAGTCCGAGCAGACACATCAATCCGATGGTCACGCCGCTGGCCAGCGAGTATCCGGCGCGCCCGCCCGCGTCCTTCCAGCCGGGGTGACCGATGTAGACCGCGGGCGGGAACGGCGAGCCGAATCCCGAGCCGATCACCGCGCCGAATCCGTCGGCGAGCAGCACGCTGCGCAGGTTGTAGTTGTCCCCCGCCGCCGCCGCGCTCTCCACATTGCTCATGGCCTCGGTGAAGTTGTAGACGCCGAGCGGTATGGCGGTGGCCAGCAGCGGCGCGAGATCGCCGAGTCCGTCGAACAGCAGGTCGAGCCGCAAATCAGGCAGGCCGAGGGCGATATCGCGTACCGCGTCGGAGACGTCGGGGGCGGACATGTAGCCGCCGATCCAGCCGATCGCGGTGCCGACGAGCAGGGCCACCAGGCCCACCGGGATATTGCCGGGCAGTTTGGCGTCGGTGAAGAAGCCGATCAGGATGATCGCCAGCACCGGCAGCCCGATCCAGGCGGCCTCCCACATCTGCGCGGCGGGCCGCATCGCGATGAAGGTGATGGAGATACCCGCCAGCGTGCCGAGCATGGCCGCGCGCGGGGTGATCCGGCGGATGAACGGCCCGACGAACGCGCCGATCATGACGATGACGCCGATCATGAACGCCCACGCCAGACCCGCCGACCACGCCCGCACGGGATCGCCGGTCTTCAGGTAGATCGGCAGCATCACCACGAAGACCACGATGAACATGTGCGGAACGCTGGGACCGTAGGGCAGCGCGGTCACGGTGGCCCGGTTCTCCCGCCGGGCGAGCCGTCGCGCGAGCACCATGTAGTAGAGATTGCCCAGCACCAGCGCGACGCCGAGCGCGGGCAGCACGGTGCCGAGGACGTCGCCGCTGGGAATCTTGACCACCGCGATGGACAGTGTGGTCAGTGTCAGGACATTGACGAGGATATTGAACGATAGGCCGAAGAAGGCATTGGTGTCGCCGCGGGTCCACCACGGCAGCGACAGCGGTGTGGGCGGGGTGGCGGATTTGTCGGGGGCTGTGGTGTCGACAGACATCGGATTTCCTTCAGGCGGGGGTGTTCACGGAAGCTGGGCTGTCCACGTGGGCGGGGGTGAGCGCGTCGACGACCGACGCCGAATCGGCGACCCAACCGAAGATGCCGCCTTGGGCGGCGATCATCGCCAGTCCGACCCGCTGGAATTCGGGGAAGTACGATCCGACGCAATCGGAGACGACCAGACATTCGTAGCCGCGGTCGTTGGCCTCGCGGACCGTGGTGTGCACACACACCTCGGTGGTGACCCCGGTGACGATCAGCGAGACGATCCCCCGCTCGGCGAGCACCTCGGCCAGTTCGGTGGCGTAGAACGCGCCCTTGCCGGGCTTGTCGATCACCACCTCGCCGGGCAGCGGGGCCAGTTCGTCGATGATGTCGTGGCCGTATTCGCCCCGGATCAGGATCCGGCCGAACCGGCCGGGATCGCCGATGCGCTGGGAAGGATTGCCGCGCTCCAGTTTCGCGCGCGGGCAATCGGACAGATCGGGTCGATGGCCCTCGCGGGTGTGGATCACCGCGACGCCCGCCGCCCGTGCCGCGGCCATGAGCGCCGCCAGCGGTTCGATAACCGTGCGCAGCAATCCGACGTCGTTGCCGAGGCTTTCGCCGAATCCGCCCGGTAGCAGGAAATCGCGTTGCATATCGATCACCAGCAGGGCGGTGACGCCGGGATCGAAGGAGAAGGGGGACGGTTGCGCCGCAATACGCTGGGCTTCGGTCATCTTCGTTCTTTCTGTGCGAGCCGGACATCCATCTGCGCCCCGGCCGGGCGCGGCTCGTCGAGGAGGCGGGCGGCCGCGGCGAGCACCGTGTCGTCGGCGAGCGCGGGCCCGAACACCATCGCCGAGACCGGTCGACCGTCGGCGGCCATGCCCATGGGCACCGCCACGGCGGTGAGGTCGAGCAGATTGCCGAAATGGGTGTAGTGCCCGAGCATCGTGTTCGTCGCGATGGGATCGGCCAGCACCTGATCGACGGTGAAGGTGGTGCCGATGGTCGGCGTCACGATCACGTCGACATCGGCCCACATGCGCCCGACCTGTGCCCGCAGCTCTTGCAGGCGCTGTTGCGCGCGGAAGACATCGACCGCGTCGAATCGATAACCGCCGGTGAGGATCTCGCGGATCACCGGCAGGATCGACGCGGGGCGCTCGGCGAGGAAGTCGCCGAATTCCACCAGCCGCTCGGCCACCCACGGACCCTGGTAGAGCAGTTCGCCCGCGTCCAGGAACGGGCGCAGCGTCGTGGCGACCGTGTCGAAGCCGAGGCGTCCGATACGGTCCCTGACGCCGAGGTGCGCGCGGCGAAAGACCTCGTCGCCGAAGAATTCCAGGTCCCGCTCCGCGGGCAGGCCGACGCGGATGCGGGCGCCGTCGTGGCGGGGTCCGAGGGCGCGGCTCCACGGGTCGTCGGGATCGGGCGCGGCGATGATGTCGAAGACGCGGTCCAGATCCTCGACGCGCGCGGCCATGAGGGTCAGGCAATCCAGTGACCGGCAGGCGGGTACGAGCCCGACCGTGCTGATCAGTCCGCGCGAGGGCTTCCAGCCGACGATGCCGTTGAGTGCGGCGGGCACCCGGCCCGATCCCGCGGTGTCGGTGGCGACGCAGAACGGCACCTGCCCGAGCGCGACGGCCAGCGCCGAACCCGAACTCGACCCGCCGGAGATGAGGTCGCCGCCGAAGACGCTGCGCGGCACCGGGTACGGCGTCCTGGTGCCGTTGAGGCCGGTGGCGAACTGGTCAAGATTGGTCTTGCCGACGAACAGCGCGCCCGCGTCCATCAGGCGCTGGACCGCGGGCGCGGTGCGCGTCGCGGTGTAGGCGTAGTCGGGGCACGACAGGGTCGTCGGCCACCCCGCCACGTCGATACTGTCCTTGACTCCGAAGGGAACCCCGTACAGCGGCAGCGTGCGCGCGCCGGGCCTGCGTTCGATCTCGGCCGCGGCGGCCAGCAGCCGGTCCCGCGGTACCGGGGTGATCCAGGTGCCGTCGTCACCGCGTGCGGCGATGGCGTCCGCGACGCGCGACGCGGTCCGCGTCGGTGCGCCACTGCCGCTTTCGTGTGAGGCGAGGATCTCCGCGACGGTCGGCCCTGGATTCAGCATCTGTCGATTGTCGACAGAATGTGTGAAGCAGACGGTCTCCGAATGTATCCGCCGTGTTAGCAGTTCCCGGGCGGGGTGATCAGCAGATGTCGAGATTCAGATAGGTGAGCTCGCCGTGCCGCCGCAGCGCCGCGCACGCGATGACGGGATCGTTGGTCCCGAGCGCCTCGAGCAGTTCGGCGTGGCGGCGGATGCCGTTGCGCCGGGCCGCGACCCGCGCCTCCTCGCGCAGATTGCGCGCCATCGGCAACTGCAACTTCAGCAGGATCGGGGCGTAGGCGAGGTCGAGTTGCCGATTGCCCGCCAGCGCCACGACTTCGGCGTGGAACCGGCGATGGGCGTCGTCGCGCTCGAGGGTGTCGTCGGCGGCGTCCGCGGCGCGCATCTCGTCGAGCGCGTCACGCACCGCCGCGAACGGATCGTCCGCCAGATCCAGCGGCAGCGCGCTCTCGATGGCGTGACGCTCGAGCACCCGCCGCAGCTCGAACAGTTGCAGGATGTCGGTCGCCGACCACACCAGGACCCGGAAGCCGCGCCTGGGCAGATGTTCCACCAAGCCCTCCTGCGCCAGCAGGCGCAGCGCCTCGCGCACGGGGGCCCGGCTGACGCCGAGCCGGGCGCACATCGTCTCCTCGACGATCCGCTCCCCCGGTTCGAGCTCCCCGCTCAGCACCGCCGACCGCACGTGCCTGGTCGCCAGCTCGACCAGACTCGGCGGCAGGACGGTCGTATTCGTCCGCGGGGTCATGAGACGAGTGTACGAATTTCCGGTCGACGGCGTTTCGGGCCACCGCGTCCACCCGCCGCGCAGCCCGGCTGTGCACTATCACTAAGTAAAGGTGTGTTCTGTTGGAGTAACCACGTTCAACTGGCACGACGAACAATGATGTGCCTATGTTTTCACTGTCCACCGCGGACCCGACACAGCACCGCTGCCGGACCTCGCGGTTGCGAGATCCGTCCGAAGGAGTACAGCCGCCCATGGTGCCCGAACTGTCCGACGCCCGGCGCGGTCCGCGGGGCCGCGAGGATGCTTCCCTCACACCGCTGCCCGAGCCGGAGATCGGTCACACCGCGCCGGATTCGTATCACGTCCTGGCACTGCGCGTTCGGCGCGCGGCGGACGATGATATCGAGCATCGCCTCGACCTGTTGCTGACCGAACTCCGAACGCGGTGCGGCACCGGCATACTGCCCGTCTTCGGCGCTCACGGCGGCACCCTGCTCGTCCCCGCGAACGTGACCTCGAGCGCGGCGCTGGATCCTCTGCTCACCGCCGCGGCCGCGGCGGCGGGCCTGCGTCTGGTCGTGGCCGTGGTGCGCGCCGATCTGGCCGACATCCCCGTCGCCTACGACCACGCGCACGAACTGCTGCGGCTGGCCGATCTGCTCGGGCGCGGCGACGGCGTCTACCGCTTCGACGATCTCGCCCTGGAATACCAGCTGACCCGGCCCGGCCATGCCCGTGACCTGCTCGCCGCGACGATCGCGCCGCTGCGCGCCGAACTGACCGCGAGCCTGACCCAGTACCTGCGCCACAACGGCGATCTCGCGGCGACCGCGCGGGCGATGCGGATGCCGCGCGGAGCGCTCGCCGCCCACCTCGACGACATCGCCCGGCTCACCGGCCTGGAACCGCGCCGACCGACCGACCTGTGGCGACTGTACGCGGCGATGGTCGCGGGCGCGCCCGGTGCACCTGACGACCGCGCCGCCGCCGAGACGAGTCACCATGCCCCGGCCCGAACGGCGGCGATTCACGCCGGATAGGAACGGGTCTCGGTCGCCTTCACCGCGGCCCACACCCGCAGGCCCGGTCGCAGCCGCAGTTCGGCCACGGTGGCCGGGGTGACATCGGCGAGGACCGCGGGCTCGCCGTCCAGCCGGACCCGGGTGGTGTGCGCGTGCTGTTCGATACCGCCGACCGTGACCGGCCAGGTATTGCGCGGACTGCCTTCGGGCCGCCGCGGGTGCAGACCCACCGCATGCGGCGCGAAGGCCACGTATACCGCGCCTTTCGCGGGTTCGGCGAGGGTCAGCGCGCCGCCGCCGTCGAGTGCGACCACGGCGCCGTCGGCGGTGCCGCGATAGAGGTTGAGCCCCATCAGGTCGGCGACGTAGTCCGACCGGGGTCGCGCGGCGATCTCGGCGGGCGGACCCTGCTGGACGATCGCGCCGTCCTCCAGGATCACCAGGCGGTCGGCGAGCACCATGGCGTCGAGCGGATCGTGCGTGACCAGCACGGTGTATCCCGGGAAATCGTCGAGGTGGCGGGATAGGTCCGTGCGCACCTGAAGCCGGGTGCCCGCGTCGAGTGCGGCCAGCGGTTCGTCGAGCAGTAGCAGCCGCGGCTCGGTGACCAGCGCGCGCGCCAGCGCGACCCGCTGAGCCTGCCCGCCCGACAGCGCCCGCGGCCGTCGTTGCGCGCAATCCGGCAGGCCGACGCGGTCCAGCCACGACGCGGCGCGTTCCCGCGCGGCCGAGCGGCGCAATCCGCGCGCCCGCAGTCCGAACGCCACGTTCTCGAGGGCCGACAGATGACCGAACAGCAGATAGTCCTGGAACACCACCCCGACCTGTCGCCGTTCGGCGGGGACGAACACCGAAGGCGGTGCGTCCCAAAGGTTCCCCCCGACCCTGATACTGCCCTCGGACAGGGCGAGCAATCCCGCCAGCGTCCGCAGCGCGGTGGTCTTGCCCGCGCCGTTGGGACCGAGCAGCGCGACGACCTCGCCCGGGGCCACGGTCAGCGGCAGATCCAGGGTGAAGGCGCCGCGGCGGACCCGCACCAGCGCCTCGAGGGTCATACCGGGCCCCGAATCCAGCGTTCCCGCAGGGCGGCCAGCACGGCGACCGAGACGGCCAGCAGTACCAGGCTGAGCACGATCGCGGCCTCGGGATCCGACTCGAGCGCGAGGTAGACCGCCAGCGGCATGGTGGTCGTGCGTCCCGGGAAATTGCCCGCGAAAGTGATGGTCGCGCCGAACTCCCCGAGGGCGCGCGCCCAGCACAGCACACCGCCCGCGACCACACCGGGCAGTACCGAGGGCAGCGTCACCCGGCGGAAGGTGTACCAGCGGCCCGCGCCGAGGGTGGCCGCGGCCTCCTCGTAACGCGGGTCCGCCGACCGTAGCGCGCCCTCCACCGAGATCACCAGGAACGGCATGGCCACGAACGCCTCGGCCACGATGACCCCCGCGGTGGTGAACGGCAGGGACACGCCGAACCAGTCGTAGAGGTAACGCCCGACCAGTCCGCGCCGCCCGAGCACCAGCAACAGCGCGACGCCGCCGACCACCGGCGGCAGCACCAGCGGCACGGTCACCAGCGCGCGGATCAGCCCGCGCCCGGGCAGGTCACCGCGGGCCAGCAACCAGGCCAGCGGTATGCCGAGCACCAGGCACAGCGCCGTAGCGGCGCTCGCGCATATCAGCGAAAGCCGCAGCGCCTGACCGACTTCCACGCTGAACAGCCGCTCGGGCAAAATCGCCCACGGTGCGCGCACCAGCAGCCCGAGCATGGGGACGAGCAGGAAGCCCAATCCGCAGACAGCGGGCAGAACCAGTGCGAGCGGCCTGCGCCCGCGTACCGCCCGCCGTCGCGCGAGCACGGTCACGGTGTGTCGAATCCCGCTGCGGAGAACACCGATTCGGCCTCGTCCGAGGATACGAACCGCACGAATGCCGCCGCCGCGGCCGCGTTGGGCGCGTGCGCCAGCGACGCGATCGGATAGTCGTTGATCGCCCCGGCCGATTCCGGGAACTCGATGCCGTCGACCTTGTCCCCGGCCGCCTTCACATCCGTGCGATACACCAGCGCGGCGTCCACCTCCCCCAGCGTGACCTTGGTCAGCACCGCTCTCACATCAGATTCGCGGGTGTCGGGCAGCGGGGTGATCCCCGCGGTCGCGAACACCATCTTCGCCGCCGCACCGCAGGGCACCTGCTCGGCGCACAACGCGATCTTCGGTTCCGATCTACCGAAGTCGGCCAGACCGGTGATCTTGCCCGGATTGCCCTTCGGCACCGCGATCTCGAGGCGATTGCGCACGAAGGTCACCGGTGCGCCGTTCACCGCGCCCTTGTCGGCGACCTGCGCCATGTTCTTCGGCGCGGCCGAGGCGAACACATCGGCGGGCGCGTCCTGATTGATCTGCTCGGCCAACGCCGAACTCGCACCGAAGCTGTAGACCACCTTCACCCCGGGATGGGCGGCCTCGAACCGCTTGCCGAGTTCGGTGAACGTCTCGGTCAACGACGCCGCCGCGAACACGGTCACCGTCCCGGTCACCGAATCCGCGGACGCGGACTCGGTCCTGTCGCCGGAATCGCAGCCGGAAGCGATCAGCGCCGCCGCGGTCACCGCGGTCATCACACACAATGCGCGAATCATTCTCATCCTCGTCAACTTTCCGGTATCTCCACCACGACGTGCGTGGACTTCACCGACGCGACAGCGACGCTGCCGACTTCCAGACCGAGCTCGTCCACCGATTCGCGGCTCAGCAGCGACACCAGACGGAACGGTCCGGCCTGCATCTCGACCTGTGCCATCACCGTGTCCTTGACCACCCTGGTGACAATGCCGCGCATGCGGTTTCGCGCCGAGGCCGCGATCGTCACGCCGGGCTCGGGCGCGTCGGCGTTGTCACGGAGGAATCGGGCGAGCTCGCGACCGCTGATTCCCTTGCGCCCGTTGTCGAGCTGCACAGCGGTCAGGCGATCCTGATCGATCCACCGGCGCACCGTGTCATCGCTGACGCCGAGCAGCGCCGCTGCCTCACTGATCCGTAGATTCGACACAAATCACAGCTTATTGCCGCATTAGCGGAATACGAAACTCGAACGGCTCAGCGACCTCATCCGACCGGCGGTCGTCGCCCCCGGGCACGTCGATGAGCGCGGCGTGGGGTGCCGCGCTCGTCGGCCTGCGATGAGCCGGGACCGGCGCGACAGGGTCGGCGGGCCGTCACCGGAAAGGGGTGAAGACCGGGCTGCCGGGACGACGGCCACCGGTAGGAGGGTTCACAATGGCGACGGCGTCGCCGTCGTGAACCGCGCCGGGGCGCGACGACGGCCTCATCGGCAGATCGGGAGCGCGGTCGGTCGTCCGACCAGCCGAAACCGGTGTCGGGATTTCTTCGAAGCGGTACTGTGAAAGATCACAGCCGATTGCGAACGGTGTCCGACGAAAAGCCCAGAAGCGACCGATCGCCCCCGAAATCGACTGGTACCGTCACATTACCGTGATGTGCTTCGCCATACGCGGGGTTGGAAGGAGTACCAGGATGACCATCGGTGGCCGTTCGTCCCCAACGGATCTGATCGTTTCCGGCCAGCCGGTGACATCGTCACTGAAGGATGTGCGCACCCTGTCGCGGAAGATGGTGGGCCACTTCATCGAGAACGTCGTCCCCTGCCGCACCCTGCCGGCCGAGGCGCTCGACGGCGACGTCACCGCCATCACCCGCACCTGCCTCGAACTCGCCGTCAGCATGCTCGACGGCGAGGACATCCCCGAGAAGACCCAGCGACTGCGCGAGGGCGCGGAGGGCTGGGCGCGCGAGGGCATTCCGATCGACACCATCCACCACACGGTGCACGAGGGATTCAAACTCGGCTTCGATCTGGTCGTGGCCGACGCCACGTCCGCGGATTTCGAGAGTCTCATGGTCCTCAGCAGACGACTGCTCGAGATCCTGGACACCATCACCTCCACCGTCTCCCGCGCCTACGTCCGTGAACTGCGCGCGGTCGCGGCCGAACACCACACCGCCGCGCACACCCTCACCTCCGCGCTGCTCGGCGGACACGCCACCTCCACCATGGCGCGCGAATGCGGTATCGAGATCGCGCAGTCCTATTCCGTACTGGCCGTGGCGATTCCGCCGCATCCCGAGGAGCGCGACATCCGCCTCGACGGCAAGATCGTGGCGCGGCGCAAATTGCGGCGGGTGCAGGCCGAACTCGTCAAACACTGCGGTGACAGCGTGCTGTCGCTGCTGAGCGTGGACGGCGGGACCATACTGCTGCCGTTCGGGCTGCTCGAGGCCCAGGCGCTGGACCACCTGATCGAGCAGTTGTCGCGGGCCGGACAGGTCCCCATCGCCGCGACCCTCGTCGACGCGCCGACCCCGCAGATTCCGGCCGCCGCCGACCAAGCCCACGAACTGCTCGACATGGTGCAGCGGCTGCACTGTCTCGGCGGGCTCTACCGCTTCGACGATCTGGCCCTGGAATATCAGCTGACCCGCCCGGGTCCGGGCCTCGAACGCCTGCGCACCATCCTCGACCCGCTCGACGAACACCCCGAATTGCTCGAGACCTTGCAGCGCCATATCGCCAACAACCTCAATCGCCAGCGCACCGCCCGAGCACTGCACGTGCACACCAATACGGTGGACTACCGCCTCAAACGCATCGGCCAGCTCACCGGATTCGATCCGTCCGAGGCGTCGGGTCTGTGGTACCTGCGCGCCGCCGTCATCGCGCGCAGCTACCGGCAGCCCGGACAGCGCGAATCAGCGCCCGCTGCGGCGCCGCCCCTCCGTCCGTGACAGCGCCTGCGCCGCGCACCACTGCCTGACCTCCACCCGTCCGCGGCGATTACCCGTGCTGATGGCGAAGCCGACCAGCCCGAGCCAATTGCCGTCGGTGGTGCGCGCCCACGCGTAGAGCAGTCCGGGCACACTGCCCGCGACATGCAGTCCGCCCGCTTTGACCCGCATGGTCACGGCGTCGGTGCGGAAGGCTCCGCCATGCGTGGGTATGGCGATGCCGAGGTCGACGAGCACGGGTAACGGCGGGTCCACGACCCGCCGGAGCGACGAGGAGAAGCCGTCGTTCCAGTACTCGAACATAATTTCGAATACTAGTCGGTCGGTTATGCATAATGGGCAAGACCCTCCGAATCGTCCGCCCGCCTCGGCCCACGCTCGACGACCCCGGCACCGCCCTCACCGGGTGAGACCGCGCTCCAGCAGCGCCCACGCCTGCGCGGCGACCTGCCGTTTGGCCTGCGCGTCCGCTTTCGCCATGACCGCCGCCAACATGGCCACCGCGATAACCACATCCCCCACGGTGAGATCGGCCCGAATCGCCCCCCGCTGACGCGGATCCTCCAGCTTGCGCGTGAGCAGCGCGATCAGCCGCCGCGACACCTCGAGCAGGCGGGGATCGTCGGTGCCGGTCGGATCGAACATCGCGATGAACGCCGACGAGGTCGTGACCTGCTCGACGATGACCGCGAGGACGTCATCGAGGGTGCTCTCCGTGTCGGCGGCGACCGTCTCGACCTCGACGATATTCTCCTCGAAGACCGCCAGCGCCAGACTCTCCCGAGTCGGAAAGTGCCGGTACAGCACCCCCTGGCCCACTCCGGCAGCCCGCGCGATGGAACTCAACGCGGCCTCGAACCCATTCTCCGCGAACACCTCTCGCGCCGCCCGAATGAGTGCCGCACGATTACCCGCCGCGGCCTTGGGGCCACGATTCGTACGACCCGACGCTGCCATCGGGCAAGGTTACCGGACCCGGATCACCCCCCGAAGGCAGACGGCCCAGGCATCCCGCATTGCGACGTGCATCGGTATCGACTACCGAGATCGGTACCGACACCCGCAATCGACCCGATTTGGTTCAGGAGGGGGGTCGTGAGGTAACCTCGTCAAGCACCCGCCGAGCGGGAGCGGAACGGGCTGTGGCGCAGTTTGGTAGCGCACTTGACTGGGGGTCAAGTGGTCGCAGGTTCAAATCCTGTCAGCCCGACATGGAAAACCCCTTCCGACCTGGGTCGGAAGGGGTTTTCTCGTTCCGTGGGGAGGGGGTGGGATTCGACCCATCTCACAGAAATCTCACGTTTTCGAGTCCTCGCCCAGCGCCCAGGCTTGCAGCACCGACCTGTTGTCGGGCACGGTCTCGGGGCGGTCGATGTAGTGGGTCCTGGCGACCTCGCGGGTGTTGCCGAGTTGACGCGCGGCACGTTCGCTGTCCTCGAAGGCGTGATCGACGGCGGTGCCCACGCCCTTGCGGAAGGTTCGCAGGGTGACCCACGCGAACTCGCTTCCCCGGGCCGCGCGCCAGGTCCGACCGAAGTTGTGGGGGTTGCGCACCGATCCGTTGCGCGCGGGGAACAACAGCTTGTCGGGGTTGGGGCGCGCGGTGACCTCGAGGTCTTTGACCGCTTCGCGCAGCGAGGCGACCGTGTAGTCCGGCAGCAGGATCCGCCGCCACCCGTTCTCCGATTTCGGGAACGGCTTGCGTACCCATCCACCCGCACCGCCACCCTTGTTCGGCACCAGGGTGCCGGTGACGTCCAGATACGGATCGGAGGCGTCCAGGGCGATCTCGTCGAGCAGCAGCGCGAACACCTCGTGCGGGCGCAGCCCGGTCCCGGTGATGACATCGGCCACCCACACCACCGACCAGTCCCGCGGCGGACCGCTCACATACGCCGGGGTGCCGGGAATCTCCTCACCCCGCGCCCACGTCCTGACCTGCACCCGGAACGCGGGCAGCGCGGTATGATCACGGATCTTGCCGCGAGCGGCCACCTTACGGCGGGTGAAGGCGCTCACCCCGTCGACGGGGTTGGTGTCGATCACACCGTGGCGGACCGCGATCTGCATCATCGCCCGCAGTATGATCTTGTGCTGCTTGGCCTTACGCCGCAGACCCAAACCCACCAGGCGTTTCAGATGCCGATCCAGCTCCCCCGCGGTGGCCTGCCAGACCTGCAGGTTCCCCAGCGAGTTCTCGATCTTGATCGTGGCCCGGTTCGCACGCTTGTCCTTGGACACGTAGATCTCGCGCCGGTAGTCCTCGACATTGCCCGCGGTGTAGGCGTCGTCGGCCTCGAGCTCGCCGAGCAACTCCTTCGCGAGGTCGATCAGCTTGGTGTTGCGGGTGATCCGATCACGCCCGATCTGCTCGCGGAAGTCCCGCATCGCCTCCGCCAGCCGGTTACGCGCGTCGTCGGCACTGACCCCCATCCGCTCGAGCTGCTCGGACCCACCCGCACCGTAATAGCGCACCGTGGCCCGGTACCGGCCGTTGCGCTGCTTCTTCGGTTTCGCCGGAGTCCCGAACGTTCCCACCGGCTTCGGCAACCGCCCACCCATCGCACTCCTTCCACCACCTCGATAGCCACCCGTTCGCACACCCACCACACCCGACACTCTCAGGAGACCGCACCGCCGTCGGAACCCGTCATCCGGCGAGTGAATGCTCCACGCAAGCATCGACACAACACCGGACCGAATTCAATATCCGATAGTTAGCGACAAATTTGCTAATTCGCCTGGGCTCGTACCGACGCGTGCCTCGACTCGTGTGTCGTGGATCCTCACAGGTCTTTTCGATTGAAGGGGCTGCTATTGCGGATCGTCTCGAGTGGACCGGAGTTCTCCGGGCCCGCTGAAAACACCAGGTTTTTCTCATCGACGCAGCGTGTCGGGTCGTCCTTGATACGGAACTCGAAATGGTCGACAGTCAGCTTCACGATCGACCCATCGGGAAGAGTCCAGAACGGTGCCTGTTCCTTGTCTTCAGGCAGTTCAAGTCCCATATCGGCGAGCAGCTGCTTGAGCTTTGGTTTGCGGGGGGTGTCGCCGTCAATCTGGCTTCGGAGACGAACATAGAAGCGTTCTCGCCACGGTTCGTATACGCCGCGACGTGCGAGCAGCCTGGCGGCTTCTCGATCCGAATCTTTCGGTGATGCCCAGAGTTGTTTCACCTCTGCCAGTCGTCTCTGCGCCTCCAAATGCGGTTTGCCGTTCAGATAGTTTCGCGCCTCGACCCAGAGCTCCGTCATGTCCGCGGGAAACCTTCCCACCAAAAACGCGATCGCCTTACGTCCCGCAGGTGTCTGCGCTGCCGGGATCTGGTCGAGCTTGCGGTAGTTGACGTACCTGGCGCGACTCGGTTTTCTCTTCGGGCCGTAGCGTCCACCCCCGGTCGGTGCGTTAGGAGCGATTGCCCCGTCCGCATCGTCGGGTGGAGCCTCGGGACGGAAAAAGACCGTGCTGCGCCGCTCGGCTGCGGTGCCGCGGGCCGCAGGTGTTGCGGCGGGCTGCCGCGGAACTCCCCGGTTTCCCGTGCCGCGAGCGGCTGCGCTTGCATCCGCTCCTGGCTTTGCAGTCCCGCCGGGGCCGCGCGAAGCGGCTTGCGGAGCGGCAGCTGTACGCGAATTCGGCAGCGACCGGACTTCTGCGGCAGGCACCGCGGACTGCGCGCTCGCACCAGCAGCCCCGTGCGCGGCCTGCGCTTCACTTGAATTCGCCAGGGCACCGTACATCTCACCGAGAGTGACACCCGCCTGACCGACATTTACAGCATGATCCCACTCCGCTGGTGTAGCTTTCGCCCAATTCTCAGCGGTCGCTACCAGAGCGGCAGTTGTGAAGACTGCTCCGAACGTGTTCGACATGACGTCCGCGGTTCGAGCTAGGCGGGCTTCATCGATCCGTAGATCCACAAGCCAACCCGGGGCCGGCCGGCCGGCCGTGGGATCAGTCTCGATCCGCGCCAGCATCAGCATCTGGTCGACGGAATGGGGTGAGGTGCCATAGCGCTGCATCACGTCACGCAATGCGACCGTCGGCGGATGCCCGGCCTTGATCTCGGCAGTGATCTCATCTTCGATCGAGTTCCACCGTCGAGATGCGAGCTGCCGCACCTCCTCCGGTTCGCGTGGTCGATCGATGAATCCCAGGTATGCATTACGCTCGATCCAGAGGCTCTGAACATGCTTCGCGGCGATTGCGATCGCACCACCGAGCCGGTTGAGCAGCAACGGAGCGGAACCGGACATGACGGCGTAGACGTACTGCTTGCGGCACTCTCGCAGGTACTGTTTGAAGTCCATGCCCGACGCCAGATCGGTCATCGTGCCGCCGCACGACGGCACACATGCCGCCCGCCGAAATCGATTGATATACAACACTCGAAACCGAAGTGGAAGCGCTGACTACATCTGCGGCGGCGCCTTTCACCGCCCATCCGCCGACGCAACAGCGCGTAAGCGTTGCGGACCACCGCTGATGCGCTCACAGCGGTACCGGTGACCAGTACAGTCGCAACAATCGTGAACGAGGCCATCATCCCTCGATCCTCGACAGGCGCAGCGAGGTCGACCAACTCGGGGAAACCCTGCGCGACGCCTTCGTCGCCGCGGTCGAACTCTCGACCTACCTCAACACCCAGACCCGGCACGGACGACTGCACGCCCTGCGAGCCCTGACCGCCCGCATCACCCGGAAAACCACCTCATGAGCCGCCCCGCCGGGGTGGCGGCGTCCTGCGGATGTCCCGAGTCCGCGTCCTCGGTCCTGGGCGGTGTCGGTGTTCGCCATCGCCCGCGGTGTCTGCACGGTGAACCCCGCCGCTACGTCTGGTCCTACGCGGGCGCCTTGTACACCGGCACTCTGGCCGACTACGGCGAGCACTTCGAGTCCCTGGACCCCGACGCCCGCCACCGGCTCACCACCACCGAGTTACGCACCTGGACCGAGAACTACCAGCTGCACATCACGACCACCATGACCGGAGACCACCGCGTGCGCTATCGCCTCACCGTCACCGGGGAATGGGTCGAACTGCTCATCGACACCTCCTGCTGACGCCCCGACGCCGGTAGTTCGGATCGATCCGCCAATCCCGCTCGGGAGCCTGGCTGCTGTGCGGCGTCGTCCCAGTCCCCGGCCACCGAGCCCTTCCCTGTCCCTCCCCTATCCATACCAGTGTGAAAGGTGATCATCGATGGCTGTCAGAACCTCGGTTCCGGTGCCCGAGTTCGCTCGCGAGATCCTGGCCGAGGCCCGGATCGAAGGCCGCAACCTGTACCTGCCCCAGCAGCTCAGCCCAGCCGACTACCGGAAAATCGATCGGGTCCTCGAGGCCATGGGCGGGAAATGGAACCGCGCGGCCCGAGCCCACGTCTTCCCCGACGACCCGAGCCAGATCATCGAAGCCGCCCTGGCCCGTGGCAGCACCCCCAATACCGATCGCAAGGTCCTCGACGCGTACTGGGCGACCCCCGAACCGCTGGCCCGCCACCTCGCCGCCGGACAGCATTCCGGGATCGCCGCTCTCCCGCCCGGCGCGCACGTGCTCGAGCCCTCGGCCGGGGACGGCGCGCTGGTACGCGCGATCCTGGCCACCAACCCGAGCGTGGAAGTCACCGCCGTCGAACCCGACCACGCACGAGCCGCCCACATCGACTACGACCCGCGGGTCACCATCGTCATCGACGGCTTCGAGGAATTCGCCGCGACCACTACCACGCGGTACGCCGCGGTGGTGATGAACCCGCCCTTCGCGCTACCCGGCCGCCCGACGGTGTGGATGAACCACCTCCACACCGCCTGGGACCTGCTCGACGACGGCGGGCAGCTGCTAGCCCTGGCACCCAACGGCTACATCTACCGCACCGACCGCGACTACCGAGCGATGCGGGAATTCATCACCGCCCACGGCGGTCACCAACCCGTACCCGCCGGGGCGTTCGCCACCTCGGGCACCGGCACCGACACCGTGCTCCTGCACGCACGCCGCCCCCTGCACCGCTGACACCGGCGGCAATCCGCAAGCCCCGGTCCTCACCGAAGGGCGGCCTCCACCTGTCGATTCCAGCCCCGGCCGTCCGGCCGGTGCCTACCGGGGCCCGCGTCATCCGCGAAAGGAACGACCGCCATGGGCGAGCTATCCGAGGGATTATTCCCTCTCACAACGCTTTTCGATGACGATGCGATGCCTGTCTGCTAGTCGTTCGGATTAGGTGTCGACAGCGCCGCGGATCTTACCCGCACTCTGCTCGATCCGGGATTCCGGCCACCGGAGTTGCTCGATGACCTGTCGAACCTGCTGGTGATGGTGGCGCAGACAGGTGACGAGTGGCACTCGACCAATGACCTTGTCGCGCAACATATCCTGCCGTTGCTCGCCGCCCGCCGGGTGCGTTTCGTCGAAGTCGCCCGTGCCGGACCGACGGTCGCTGACGGGATCGTCGTCCTGCAAGACACCCGGTCCCCGACGCGCCTGCATCCCGATCCCGACGAGCACGGCTTCTTCCCCCTTTCCGCCGAGCACCGCGCCAACGGGGTCATGCCCACCCTGGCCGGGCGCACCTGTTCAGCCAAGGCCAAGGGACAGCCCCTAGATACTTGGCGCGCAACACATTTGGGTCCGCGACCCTACATCCACGCCGTGGGTTTCTCCGCCGAGGAAACCGGGCGGATCGCCCGCGACAGCTCGGTGACGATGGGCGGGCGCCGCCATGCGATCTACCCGCTGCACGAGGCCGGGATGAGCCGGGCGATGAGTCAGGGCTACCTGTACGGACTATTCGGCGTATGGTGGCCAAAAAGTTGCTGTAGGCAGTGCTGTTACATCAGCGTCCCCAATTGGCCCGACCAGCTCGCCCGCTACCGCGCCTACCCGGACGAAGCATTCCACCATCTCGTCGACGAGTTTTGCGCGCTGGCGCTCAACCACCGCAGTGGGCTGTTCGGCCCAGGCAAATCGTTGCGCGACAGACTCAAAGCCGACGGCGCGTTCGAGGTCCACGCCCTGGCCGACGCGGCGATGGATGCGTGCGAGTGGGCGGTGTACCGCATGCGGCGCTGCTACAGCGCCCGCGCGCAAGCCTGGCGCGCGGTGGAGGTCACCCATCGCGGCGACCGCACCGCAACCCTACGGTTCGTCCGCGACCTCGCCGATAGCTTGGAGATCGCTGTACGGACCGAAGGGGAGCACACCCGCCTCTGGCTGACCATCGAGACCGAGAACTATCCACGCCTGGAGGAGTTCTTCGTCGCCGCCCCGCACACCATCCAGCCGAAAAAGCGTTCCGGCTTCGAGACCCGATGGGGCGGGCACGCCAACCAACGGCTGCTCGCGCTCGAACACGCCGCCCTGCACGGCACGCGCTCACCCATCGCGGCCTGAATCCTCGCCGTCCGCAATCGGTTTCGCACCCGCCGACACCAGGGGCGCGTTCGGAAACACCGTGCTGGTCCGGCTGTGGCTTCCCGCGCCGAGATCTGCCTTCTCGCCTTCGGAGATGTGGTCCTGCCTCATCACACCCGGTTCGCCACGTAGCAACGCCACATCGGCGGCACAATCGCCGCCGATGGCGACCGTCACCGCCAGGTCCAGCAGGATCTTCCCCGGATCATGTATCGCGAGGGGTCTCCGCCACGGCGCCGGCACCTGCGACAACGCCCGATCCAACCCCACCCTCGCCGCGGTCCGCAGCAGCGCGACCGAGCCGGCCTGCGACACCACCTGCGATCCGTCCCCGTCAATTCTCAGCGACGGGTACCACCACGTAGACTTCCTGTCGGGTAGCCCAAACGCCTTGCGGCGCTTGGGCCCCCTCAGAACCGGACGTGCCCGCTTTCCAGGCATCTCGGCTCAAGCAAGCCCCGTGGGGCGTCGGCATCCGATGTGAACCAGTTGGTGGACGGTGTCCTGTCCGTCGCTGCCCTCACCCTGGATCGCTTGCTGTTGCAAGCTGTTTCGGGTCAGAGCACGCCGGGTGACTCGCAGCCAGGTCCGCCATTGCTCCGGAGATTCCGGCGGTTGATCGGCTGCCAGCAGTAGTTCCCGGCACCATGGACAGCGTCCCCGTTGGGCGACCAGCGCCCGGAAGGTGACACGGCCATCGGCGGACAGGTTCTTTGCGCGACGAACCATCCAATACTCTTGCAGGGCAGGGTCATCGGGTGATGATGTGCCCGCGACCATGACGTGGCGGACGATCCGGGTCCAGGAGAACCGGTGCAGGTAGAACGTCTGCGTTGGCGCGCAGAATACCCACCGGTCCGCCCGGTGCGGATGGTGTGTCCCGAAATAACGTGCGGCAACCCACTTCCGAGGTTTTTTCGGGTGGGTGAACCGCGCCCATTTCCAGGTGAGCTGCCAAAGGTAGTGGTCCAGTTCGGAGAACACCTCACTGGACACCGCCGAGCGGTAGTACAAGGCCCATCCCCGAACGATCGGGTTCAGCTGCCGGACCACTTGCGCGGCAGGGCGTCCCCGTAATCGGAGCATCTCCTCGGCGAGGCGACGCTTGAGCCGTGCCACCGCTTGCGCGCTGGGCTTGATCAGCAGTTTCCCCCCTCGTGGGGTGGCGAACCGCCGGATCGTGAATCCCAGGAAGTCGCATCCCTGATCCAGGGACACGATCGAGGTCTTGTCCTGGTTGAACGACAACCCCCGCGCTTTCAGCCACGGGTCGAGCCGGTCACGAACCTGCTCGGCCTGCTGCCTGCTCACACACAATGCGACGAAATCGTCTGCGTACCTGACGATCATCGGCGCGCCCGTGCGGGTCCAGGCCCCGGAAGGGCCGACCCGCGAATAGGACACCCCTGCCGCCTGCTCCATTCCGTGCAGGGCGATGTTCAAGAGCAACGGACTGACACAACCGCCTTGTGGAGTTCCCTCCTCGGTGGCGGTGAACCCGTCCCTGTCGACCACTCCGGCCCGCAGCCATCCGGCTATGAGTCCCCGCGCGGGGAACCCCTCCAGCGTTGAGAGCAGGTGGTCGTGGTCGATTCGGTCGAACGCGGCTTTCAGATCCGCATCCAGCACCCACACCCGTTTGGCCGCGGGCCCGGCCACGCACGCATAGATCGCCTGGATCGCGTCCTGCGTGCTGCGGCCGGGCCGGAACCCATACGAGCGGGGCTCGAACCGTGCTTCCCATTCCGGCTCCAGCGCGTTGACGACCCGTGCTTGCAGCACCCGATCCAGGATGACCGGGATGCCCAACGGGCGCAGTGCGCCACCGGATTTCGGGATGAACACCCGCCGCACCGGCTGGGCCTGCCGGACCGAGGCGTCCTCATGCGACACGCGCGCGAGGTCACCCCGTTCGGCAGAGGTCAACGCGACCATCCCGTCGACCCCAGCAGTGCGGCGTCCCGCATTGAGCTGTGTCACTCGCCGCACGCTCACCAGCGTGTTCGCGCGACTACGCAGCATCAGCTTCTGCAAACTGCGGACCTTGCGCAGGTCCCCAGCCGCCGACGCCGCGAAGATCCTTCGCCGCAGCCGCCGTACCTGATCCTCGGCCTGAGCCCAATCGATGCGGTCCCAGTCCCACGAGACGTCATCCGGTTCGTTCACCGTCGCGGTGCCCAACGACTCCGCGCCTTCGTAGACCACGCCCGACGATGCGTTCACCCCGGTGTGTTCGCCCGCGCTACGCGCGGGCGAACACACCGGGACGTCCAACGCGCCCGCCGGTTCCGGCAGTGCCGACACGATTTCCCTCCGCAGACTCACCCGACCCGCGTCAGCTCCCTCTCGGGACCGTCCACCAGGGACGGTATCCGGCCGGTTATGCCGCACGGATGCCGGGAAGGCGGCATCGAGCATCGCGCGGGGTTCCCGTCGCCTTTCGGCTTGCCGGCGTTGGCTTCTCGGGTCATCCTGTTCCCGATCCAGATCTGCGCGGCCCTTACGGACCGCGCTACCACCATCGTCGCCACGATCGTGGACTGGAACGGGGTTTCCACGTTCCGCATGTGCGAGATGCGATCGGGGTGGGTGCCTTCTAAACCCCGGGGCCACGGTGCTCACGGACATCACCCAGTGCACATGGTGTTCCCGCTGCCGCCACTCTACGGCTGGCCCTGCACCCCGCTGCCGCATCCCATCTGCGAGGCTCACCTTGACGAGGCGTCGACGAAGATTCACTCACGTTCACCCGTCCGATCTTCCCCAGCCTGTGCTCACCGGATGGAACGGCAAGCCTTGGGCCGCGACCCCGAGCTTCACACCCTGCCGTTACCAGCAACGCACGTCGAGGCGGGGACAGGCATCGAGCACTAGCCTGAAGCTACGTCACCGCAACCACGGTCCTCCTTTCGACGCAGCCCACTCAACACATGCGACCTCGTGTCGCACCACCAGAAAGGCGCTCCTCGATACTGCTGATTCAACCTTAGACAAGTCGAATCATCGCAGTTCAGAGCGCCTTTCGCCATTCAAGGGCCAGCACCAGCTCAATCAGCATGATTGGGCGAGGCTAGCGGCTGCGGCCCGATTACGACCGCGGTGTCGGTGACAACGACCTCGGCTTGCGTGAGAGTGGTGATCTGCTGCCAGGACAGGCCGGAGGTGGCCAGCAGGAGGATGGCCGCGTTGCGGCGCCCGTGCAGTCCCTCGGTCCATCCGGTGACCGGCAGCTGTGGAAGCAGCGCGTCGACGCCGGCGCGAGTTGCATCGAGCCGGGCACCGCGACCGGGGTTGAGGGCACGCCGGCCCTCTGTGTCAACCTTGGATGAGGCAGGATGTGTCGAGGTAACTTTGG
>NZ_LGYZ01000020.1 GCF_001310275.1 Nocardia arizonensis | reverse complement strand
CAAAGTTACCTCGACACATCCTGCCTCATCCAAGGTTGACACAGAGGGCTTCGTGCAACGTCATCTCAGGGTTCGGAGGGTGTATCCATTACGGCGACGGAGTGAAGCTCAGCCGGTTTCCATCCGGGCGGCGGCTGGCAGAGCTCCTCGGCGCCGAGCGCGCCGCCGAGCTCGAGACCACCGCCCTGCATGCCCTGTGCGGGCCGCGACTACCGGCATTCGACGGCGCACGCCCGGGGTCACCGTTCCCGGTGAAGAATTACCCGGTCGCCTCGCTTACCGCCGACCAGGTTCGGGACATCGTCGATAGCCTACGAGGCCGGTTGACAGCTCGGGGTGTGGAGATCCGGTTGCGCAGCGAGGTGACGAGCCTGGACCTGGACGCAAGCGGCCGGTGGGTGGCCGCAACCCGCGAACGCCGCGGCGAACACGTGGTGCGTGCCGGGTCGGTGGTGGTTGCGGTCGGGCGGCGAGGCCGGTCGTGGTGGCATAGGCAGATCCGAGCACTCGGGCTGGATTTCGTCCCACCGACTCCGTCGGTCGGAGTGCGGTTCGAGGGTCCAGCACAGCTGCTGAGCGGCGGAGCGCTGGTACATGAGGACTACAAGACCACGCTGGTGCGCGACGGGGTGAAGATCAAGACGTTCTGCTACTGCGCCGGTCGATCCGGTGGGGGCGGACGGATCAAGTTCACCGACTACGCCACCGACGGTTACACCCTGCTCGACGGGCATGTGATCGCCGAATTGGGCGACGAGACTGCGGTGGCGAACTTCGCACTGCTGGCGCAGCTGCGCGACGAGGCGGGGCGACCGTGGGATCGGGCGCGTATCGACGTCGAACTTCTCGCCCCGTATCGGCGGTTGCGCACCGACAGGCCGGGAAAGCCTGTACTGCAATGGTTCCCGGATTTCGTTGACCGCCGCGTCACCTGCGCCAGCCTCACCGACTTCACCCACCGGTCCGGTGTGCGGCCCTCGGTGGCCGACTACCAGATGGCCAACCTCGCGGCGATTCTGCCCGATCGAGTGCATTCCGGGCTTGTCGCCGCATTCGGCGAACTGGCCGACTTCTTCACTGGTACCACTGTCGCGGACTACGGCCACCAGATCGGCGTCATCGGCCTCGAATTGGAGAACACATGGGACGAACTGGCATTGACACCGGACCTGGAGACCACCGCACCCGGGCTGTATGCGGTGGGTGACTGCTCTGGCCTGGCACAGGGGATTGTCCAAGCCGCGGTCGGCGGACTGGCGGCGGCCGAGAAGATCCTCGATTCCACCCTCGTGAAAGGACTAGCCGGATGAGCGAAACATCAATCGCCGAACGCACTATCGGACTGGCGCGCACCGTGTTCGGCGAGAACCTACTGGCGGCCTGGGTCGGTGGCTCCTATGCCCGCGGAACGCAAAAGCCGACCAGCGACATCGACACCGTGGTGATCCTGCGCGAGGCCGAAGCGGCCAGCGAACGCGAATTCGCCGAAACGTTCCGCGACCTACATCGGTCCGCGGGCCTGAAATTCGACCACTGCGGTGAGGTCTTCGACCTGGACACCCTGGAAGGGCTGCTCACCTTTACCGAAGCGTGCGTCGCGGCGGTTCCGGCGATCCAACGGTCGGCCTGCTACCTCGCCGACTGCCCACTGTCGATATTCCGCAAGGGCGATGTGGTGTTCAAGATGCTCGAGGAATCCAAGATCCACCTTGTCGACCCCGGCAAGATAGTCGACCTGCTCACCGCGCGAGCGCTCGACTACTTCCGGCGCTGGCCAATGCGTCGCATCCAGTCACACAAAGGTCAGTTGAGCCTTCCCGAAGGGAGTCGTGCGGCCGCCACCGCCGCGCTGTGGCAGCGCCGCGCCGATACCGACGATTGGGTCGACACCCCGGTCGGCGTCAGCCTTGGCCGCTGGTTCGGTCCCGACCTGGCTGTCCGGGCCAGCGTCTTCGACCAGTACCCGCCTGTAACATCCGCCGCCGGTGTCCCACATGCCTGCTCGCTGCCGGTCGCCGAGGGGGACCTCGCGGTGATGCTCACCGCGCAGTGCCTTACCTTTCCGGCCTCGGCCGTGCTGAGCGGTCGTGTGCGATGACCACGCTGCCGTTGGGGCTGCCGACGGTCCGGCGCCCGATCTACACACAGCCGCGCGAGCGGTTCGTATTCCTGTACCCGACCACCGCCTGCCAACTGAGGTGCCGCCACTGCTACGTCGGCAACGACCGACTCAACAACGCCAACACCATGAGCCTCGCTCGCGCGACCGAGATCATGGACTACTTCAAGCTGACGGGAGGCCATGACAAGCTGTACCTGCTCGGCGGCGAGCCGACTCTGCACCCGCAGCTCGGCGACATCGTGCGCGCCGCGCGCGAACGCGGTTACCAGGTCACGATCTCCAGCAACGGCGACTTCGATGACAGCGTCTTCGACGACATCCCGCCAGAGACGCTCGACTCGTTCAACTTCTCCCTCGAATCGGCGGACCCCGGGGTACATCGGAAGATTCGCGGAAACCCGCACAGCTGGGACACAGTCGTGCGCCACATCAGCGAGGCGCGCCGACGTGGCTACCAGGTGCGAGTGATGTGCACGGTATCGCAGACCAATCGGGGCAAGGCACTCGATCTGATCCCGTTCCTGGCCGAACTCGGCGCGCACACGCTCAGCTACCACAACCTCGGCAAGACCGGCAATGGTGCGCGGATGCTGCAACCGCTCTCGCCTGCGGAATGGATGCAGTTCTGCGACGAGCTCGAGGCGTACCCGCCAGAGCCGAGACTGGCGGTCTACTATCCGCCGACGTTCGTGCCCGCCGATCAGCAGGCGCATTGGTACGAGCGGGGCTATCCAGGCTGCCCGGCGCGCACCCTGGATCGCCCGCATGTCTACCCCGACGGCACGGTGTTCGCCTGCCCGGTGTTCATGGACAACGGCAGGCATTTCGCGCGATTCGTTGACGGACGGCTGGTGCTCAACACCGATTCGAACAACGAGCTGAATGCATACTTCAGCGCGGATCCGGTGTGCTCGGGCTGCGACAAGGCCAACACTTGTGGCGGCGGCTGCCCGGCCTACTCCCAGATCCCTGCCTACGACAGCTGGTACTCCTGCGACCGCGACACCACCCCACTGTGCATCCTGTGGACGGTCTCGGCGTGGGGGCCGCGCCCTGCTGATTCCCTCCATCTCCTGCGATAAGGCGGACCCGATCAGCATGACCGAAATCCTCACTCATACGGCACCGTTCGCGACGGCGGCCACCGCGATGCGGGAGCCATTCCTCTTCCTCTACATCACCGAGAAGTGCCCGCTGCGCTGCCTGCATTGCTACATGGGTGAGCGCCTCGATCGGGAGCGGCGTATGACCCCCGACTACGTCGAGCAGGTACTCGAGGCGCTGCGGATCACCTACGGCCAGTACAAGGTGTATCTGCTCGGAGGCGAACCAACAACCCACCCGCAGTTCGACGCTATTCTCGACGTCTGCAAACGACAGGGCTACCAGGTGGTGCTAACGACCAACGGGCTTATCCCGGCTCGCACTTGGCCTGCGCTCGACGACCGGATCGACTCGTTCTCATTCTCCATGGACGGCGCCACCGCCGAGACCCACGAGGCGATGCGCGGCGACAACACCTGGCGGCACCTGATCTCCAGCATGAAGCGAGCTATCGACGCAGGATTCCAGACGCGAGCGATCTTCACCGTAACCACAGCCAATCAGCGTGATGTATTCGCCGCGATCGACTTCGCCGACCGTATGGGCCTGGAGATGCTGTCGTTCCACTACTTCACCCCAACCGGCCGCGGCCGTGACAAACCGGAATATCAGCTTGCACCCCGGGATTGGATGCAGCTGTGCGGGCGGATCCGTGACGCGTCCGCCGACATGCGGTTACGGGTGTTCTACCCACCGGCGTTCGCACCCGCCGGACAGCTCCCGGCGCTACGGCAGGCTGGGTATGGCGGCTGCACCGCCCGCAGCCTCGAACGCTTAGCGGTCTTCCCCGATGGCCGCGTCTACATCTGCTCGGCGTTCTTCGACACCGACCTGCACTACGGACAGATCATCGACGGCCAGGTCGTGCCCCGCACGATCCCGGACGGGGTGACCGAGCTGACCCTGGTCAACCGGGTGTCGGCGAACTGCCGCGGCTGCCCGCACGGGTCGCTGTGCGGTGGCGGATGCGCGGCTTACGACCACCTGGACAAGACGCTGCGCAGCAGCGACTGCGACCGCCACATCGTGCCCGTCTGCCCACTGTGGTCGATGCCCGTCGAACCGGCCACCACCGAACACAGGCTGATCGACCTCCGATGAACCACGACCCGGATTCGAGGCGATCACCCAAGCTTCGCGATGGCCGCCTCGATCCGCGCCAGGGTCCGATTCCTGCCCAGCACCTCCAGCGACTCGAACAACGGCAGACCGATGGTGCGGCCGGTCACCGCGACCCGTACCGGGGCCTGCGCCTTACCCAGCTTCAAGCCCTGCTCGCCAGCAGCGGCCTCGATCGCCGCGCGGATCGTCTCAGCCGTCCACTCCGCGCCAGCCCTCTGTGTCAACCTTGGATGAGGCAGGATGTGTCGAGGTAACTTTG
>NZ_LGYZ01000019.1 GCF_001310275.1 Nocardia arizonensis | reverse complement strand
CGCCCGGGCGGAGTCGGGCGCGGCGGCGGGCCGCAGCCGACCCCGCCGCGCGGGTCGGGGGCCGGGCAACCCCCGCGCGCCTCCGGCCAACAGGCCGCGGCCGGAGTACCGTCCGGTGCGGCCAGGGCCGTGGGCCGCGCGGGCGCGGCGCGCGCCGCGACGAGCGGCCTGGATCGGGCCGAACAGAGCATGGGCGATGTCGCCGGTGACCGCTGGGCGAACCGTTCGCCCGACCTCGGGAGGAGCACCATTCCGCGATGACGACGACCGACACCTACGAGCGCCGCTCGTACGGCTTGTGGCAGAAGCCCCGCAGCGCAGGTCTTTTCGGCCTGCGCTGGGAGGAGACCGTGATCGGCTTCGTCGTCGTGATCACGGCGCTGATCACCGCCATGGTCGGCGGATTCCAATGGGGTTTCATCGTCGGGGCCGTCGGCGTGCTGATCATGGTTCCACTGGTGTGGCGGACGGGGGGCCGCTCGGGTTACGAGACGGGATTGATGATGTTCAACTGGATGCGCTCGCGCAGCAACGGCGAACACGTGTACCGCGGCGGCCGGTTCTCCCGGGTGCCCGGCGGCGTCACCCGGCTGCCCGGACTGCTGGCGCCGTCGAAGCTCTACGAGGGCATCGACGCGGGCGGTTACAGCTTCGGCATGATCCACCTGCCGCAGTTCGCGCAGTACACGGTGGTGCTGCGCGCGTGGCCGCAAGGTCACGAGGCGGTGGACCAGCCGGTCATCGACCGCTGGGTCTCGGCGTGGGGCACCTTCCTCGCCTCGGTCGGCCAGACCAGCGACATCGTCGCCGTCGTGCCGGTCATCGACACCGTGCCCGAGACCGGAAACCGGCTGCTGACAGAGGTTTCCACCATCACCCGACCCGAAGCGCCGGACCTGGCGCAGCAGGTGATGTACGAACTGGCCACCGAATTGCCGCAGGAGCGTGTGCAGTTGCTGCCGCGCGTGGCCATCACCTTCAAGGCCACCACCGCCGAGCGCCGCAAGAATCCGGCCGAGGAGGCCGTGGAGATCGGACGCAGGCTGCCCGGTATCTGCGCCGCGCTGGCCGAGGCCGGTGTGCGCTCCCAGCCCATGTCGGCCGACGAGGTGATCTCGTTCATCCGCCGCAGCTACGATCCTGCCTCGCAGGCCGACCTCGAGGTCGCCGCCTCCGAACCCGAGGGGCACGGGTTGGACTGGGCCGACGCGGGTCCGGTGTCGCACGACGAGAAGTGGGACCACTTCATCCACGACGGCGGCCGTTCGGTCACCTGGGAGATGGACGCCGCTCCCGAGGGCGCGGTGGACGAACGGGTTTTGCAGCGGCTGCTCGCGCCGAATCCCGAGGTGCCGCGCAAGCGCATCGCCATCGTGTACCGCCCGCACTCGGCCGCCGACGCCGCCGAGATCGTCGACGACGACTTCAAGAACGCCCTGGTGGCCCAGCAGAGCGAACGCGGTGTCGTCTCCGCCGCCGCGACACTGCGCGTCGGCGCCACCCAGCAGGCGCGTGAGGAACAGGCCAGGGGTCACGGCGTGACCCGCTTCGGGGCGCTGGTGACCATCACCGAACCCCTGCGCGGCGACCTGCCGCGCATCGAAGCCATTACCCGCGATCTGTCCACGCAGGCGCGGTTGAAGATCCGGCGGTGCTACCGCTATCAGGCGGCGGCCTTCGCGGCCTCGCTGGGCTGCGGGGTGATCCTGCCGGAGCACGCGACAATTCCGAAGGCATTGGCGGGGTGAGCGATTCATGGCACGCGAGTACGACCCACCGGTTCAGGAGCGCGACGGGCGCCGCGACCGGTTCGGCGAGGAGGTCCCGTTCGAACCGGGTATCGGCGCGTCGTTCGGCGAGCGCGGGGACGGCCCGTTCGGTCCCGCGCTCGACGAGCGTCCGCCGGGTCGCCCGCGCGGCGGCCAGCGCACCAGTGGTTCGGACGACCTGGTCGACCGGGCGCGCAGGCTGGCCAGGGGTGTGAACGGCGACGGCCGCGTCGATGCCGGACCGGCGTCCGATCGGGAGCGGAGGCCAGCGGGCGAGGCGGCCGAGCGCCGGGCGCGGCCCGGCGCCGGGCGCGCCGAGGGCGTCCGTCCCGATCGGGCCCATTCCGACCGGTCGGCCGCCCGTTCGCAGGGCGAGGCCGCCCGCGGGAGCTACCGACCCGATCGCGCGGGTATGGCGCGTACGGATCGCGTGCCGCCGCGCCAGGATCGCGGCGCCGCCCAGCGCGGTGCGGGACGTCCGGGACATCCGCAGGCGCGCGGGGACAAGGTCGACTACACCGCCGACCGCGCGATGGGCGCTCCCGCGCTCGACAAGGCCGCCCGGCGCGCGAAGGCCAAGGCGGACAAGCGCAAACAGTCAGGACCGCCGCTGCTGGACGAGGCGACCCGCGCCGCATTCGAGCAGATCAGCCGCGAGGGTTCGGGCCTGCGCGCGGCGTGGGCGACCTTCCGGGTCCGCACCGACGACATCCGCCGCCGCAACTACGCCGCGCGCGCCGAACAGACCATCGAGGACGGATTCGACCGCAGCACTGCGCAATTGACCGATCGCGGTTACGCGGGGCCCGGCGGCGGGCGGATGAACGTGGTCGGCCGCCCGGTCGAATACCGTGCCACCACCGCCCAGGTGGCGGGTCTGTGGCCGTGGTCGGTGGGCGCGGGCGCACCGCTGATCGGCACCCCGCTCGGGTCCCATCTGCACACCGGCGCACCGGTCTGCTTCGACCCCATGAACTGGTTCCTGCGCGGCAGCTTCATCACCGCGCCCAGCCTGTTCGTGCTCGGCCTCAACGGCTTCGGCAAGTCCTCGCTGGTGCGCCGGATCGTGCTCGGCGGTATCGCCCAAGGCATCACCCCGCTCATCCTCGCCGACGTCAAGCCCGACTACCGCCGGATGGTGGAACTGGTCGGCGGTCAGGTCATCGACCTGGGTTACGGCCACGGCAAACTCAATCCGCTCGCCGCCGGTGTGCTCGGCTCGGTGGTGCCGCGGCTCGACGAGTTCCCCGCCCTCCAGGCGCAGGTCCTCCAGGATCTGCGCGCCCGCCAGGTCACGCTCATCGCCGGTCTGGTCGAACTCGTGCGCGGCGCGCGCGTGCGCGACTACGAGGAGACCTTGATCTCCACCGCGCTGCGCATCCTCTACCAGCCCGGCAGCGGCTACACCCCGGACCGGCCGCCGATCATGGAGAACCTGCTCGAGGTGATCGTCGCGGGCGGTGACGAACTCCAACTCGACGCGGGCGCCGACGACCCGGTCGAGTACCAGAACGCCATCAAGGGGCTGCGCCGCTCGCTGCGCGCGTTGACCCAGGGGCCGTTCGGCGCGATCTTCAACGGCCAGACCTCGGTGCCGATCGACACCGGCGCGGTCGCGGTGTGCATCGACGTCTCCCACATCCCCACCGGCGACAAGAAACTCAAGGCCGCGGTGATGCTGGCCTGCTGGGCCGACGGATTCGCCTCCGTCGAGGCCGCGCACGTACTCGCCGACGCCGGACTCGGCCCGCAGCGCTACTTCCAGGTCGTGATGGACGAGCTCTGGCAGGTGCTCGGCCTCGGCGACTTCATGGTCGACCGCGTGGACGAGCTGACCCGCTTGCAGCGCAGCATCGCCACCGCGCTCATCATGATCAGCCACACCATCAAGGACCTCCAATCGCTCGGCACCGAGGCGGCCATCGCCAAGGCGCTCGGCTTCCTGGAACGCGCGCGCGCCAAGATATTCGGCGCGCTGCCCGCCGAGGAGGTCAAGCGGCTCGACTCGACGGTGCCGTTCACCTCCGCCGAGGCGGATATGGTCACCGGCTGGTCCGCGCCGCAGGCGCTCACCGGTGAGGCGCTCAAACCCGGACAGCAGCGTCCGTCGCCGCCCGGCACCGGCAAATTCCTGCTCAAGATCGGCGAGGACCGCCGCCCCGGCATTCCATTCCATATGGAGTTCACGCTGTCGGAGAAGGAAAGCGGCATTCACGACACGAATCAGCGCTTCAGTGAATTCACCGAATCCACCACGCGGGACAAGGATTCACCGAGCGGGAGCGCCGCGTGAGTCCCCGCCGTGTGAGTGGTTGCCGTGTGAGTGGCCGGAGCCCGCGATGATGCCGCATCGCTCCTACCGCAAGGTCTCCCCGGAGGTGCGCAAGGCCGCCGTGGAACAGGTCGTCGCGCTCACCGGTAACCTCAGCAGCGAATCGGAGGCGTGCCGGGTGGTGGCCGAGCAGATCGGCGTGCACACCAATTCGGTGCGCAATTGGGTCCGCGCCGCGCGGGGGCCGAGTCTGGAACGCATGGACGCGGGCGCGCTGCGGCGCGAAGTGGCTCTGCTGCAACAACAATTGGCCGCCGCCGCGGAGATGAACCGCGCGCTGGCCGACACACTCAACGAATCCCGCCGCGGCCCGTGAACGCCAAAGGCGTCCTGTGGGCCGCGCTCGGCGCGGTGATCGGATTGATCGCCGTCGTGCTCGTGATCATCATGCCCGCGGTGGACGATCCCTGCGAGGGGGTCTCGGTGCTCGGATCGCGGTCGGCGCTGCCCGGCCTCGGCGCCGCCGCCTCCGGCGACCCGCGCGCCTCGGCCGCCGCCGCGAGTCCCTCGACGGCCAATCCCACCGTGACCGCGACACCGTCGCTGGCCGCGGGCATCGGACCATTGCGCCGGACACTACCGCTGGCCACCGGTACCTTCACCGTCTCCGACACGTTCGGATCGCGCGGGGGTGAACACCGCGGCGTCGACATGGCCGCCGCCGACGGCACCCCGATCTTCTCGGTCTCCGACGGCAAGGTGGTGGCCGCCGGACCCGCCTCGGGATTCGGCAATTGGATCGTGGTCGACTCGGTGGACACCAACGGACGCGGATATTCGGCCGTGTACGGACATATGTGGGACAACGGCGTCATGGTGCGGGTCGGAGACACGGTGCGCGCGGGTCAGCAGATCGGACTGGTGGGTTCGGCGGGCGAATCCACCGGCGCCCACCTGCATTTCGAAGTCGTGCCGGGCGGCCGATTCACCGGCGGTCGCCAGATCGATCCGGTGCCATGGCTCGAGGGTGCGCCGACCCCGGATCTCGGCGGAGCGCAATGGTATTCGAACGATCCGCGGTGCAATCTCGGCTTCGGCAGCGCGGGCGGCGCGCTGGCCGCGGGCAAGGTGCCCGCCGAACTCGAGATCTGGTATCGCCGCGCGGGTTCGATCTGCCCGCAGATCACCTCCTCGCTGTTGGCCGCGCAGGGGCGTCAGGAATCGGGTTTCCGGCGCGGGGCGACATCGCCCGCGGGCGCACAGGGTCTGGCGCAGTTCCTGCCCGGCACCGCGGCCGCGATCGATCCCGACGACGGGCGGCCCTATGTCATAGACGCCGACGGTAACGGTGTGGCCAGCGTTTGGGACGACGGCGACGCCATCATCGGTCAGGGGCGGTACATGTGCGCGATCGCGCACAAGATCGAGGGCTGGCAGGCGGAGGGTCGGGTTCAGGGAGATCTGACCGCGCTGACGCTGGCCGCCTACAACGCGGGCGAGGGCGCGGTGCTGGCCTCCGGCGGTATGCCGAATCAGGTCGGCGCGCACTATTCCGAGACCCAGCCCTATGTCCGCAACATCCTGTCGATGGAACCGCAGTACCGCGCGCCCGGATCCACCGGGCGTTTCACCCCGGTGAACGGTGATCGCGGTCCGCAGATCGTCCAGGCCGCCCACGAATGGCTCGGCACCCCGTACGTGTGGGGCGGCGGTGGTCCGCAGGGGCCGAGCGGCGGCGGACTGGACGGTCCGGGTCTGACGTCGGCGGCGGTCTTCGCGGCATCATCGGGCGCGGTATCCCTGCCGCGCACGGCCGAACAGCAGTGGGAGTCGGGCACGGAAGTGCCGGTGTCCAAGGCCCAACCGGGTGATCTGGTGTTCAGTTCGTTCGGCCCCCGCGGCCCCGCGCAGGTGGGAATCTATGTGGGACAGGGCCGACTGATCCAGTCCGCACCGGCCGCGCCGGGCCGCGGTGGCGGCGGGGTCGGCGAGGCGCCGGTGCCGGGTGACGCGCGATTGAGGAGGGTACTGTGAGCGGTGGCCGCGAACACGCCCGGGTGCGTGGATCATTGGAGGGGCGACGCGGGCCGTTGCGCAGGTTAGCCTTGAGTAATCAGGGTAGAGCGCGCGCGAAACTCGTGGTGGTGTCGGTGGTGAGTGTGTCGGTGTTCGGTACGGCCTGCGGCGGCGGGGACGGCGAGTCCGCGGCGTCGCATCCCGCCACGTCCACGACCAGGCTGCTCGAGGTCGCGCCCGCGCCCGATCCGGTCACCCCGGACGGCGTCGCGGTGGTGGCGCTGAAGGAGATATACACCTGGCGGCCCGCGCAGGAGGCCGAAGGGTCCTCATTGGGGCGCGCGCGGAAGTGGCTGGGTCCCAGTTTGATCCGGGTGCTGGATACCGCGCCTGCGGGCGAGGTGCCGAAACAGTCGTTGCAATGGTCGGATTGGGCCAAGGCCGAGGCCACCGTCCAGGCGTTCACCTTCGCCTCGGGGGAGCGTCCGCCCGCGGGCGGCGACCCGAACACCGAGCAGTACAAGATCGGGATCGAACAGACGGTCGTCTACCCGGACGGACGCAAGGAATCACTGCCACCGAGCACGGTCATCGCCACCGTGGTGCGCACATCCGAGGGCTGGCGGCTCGACGCCTTCCGTTGATCCACCGAGACATTCACCACCGCAGCGACATTCGAGGAGGCACCGATGGCGAAGAAGAAGGTCAAGGATCCGGCCGCGGTCGGACCCGACTACAGCCTGTATGCCGTCTACGCGGGCTTCGCGGTGTTCGGAACGCTGTACCTCGCACTGCACCTGGGCAATTCGCTCACCACGCCCGCTCAGACGATTCCGCTCAATCCGATCGACATCCTCGCCAAGATGGTGACCGGTGATCTGCACTGGCCCGTCGCCTCCACGGTGATCGTGCTGCTGGTCATCGCGGCGGTCATCGGATACCTCGTGCTGCGCAAGCAGGCCAAGACCAAGGCGAGCAAGGGCAGGCTGCCCGTCGACGACAGGGCCGACGTGATGGGCAGCGGCAGCGCGATCGCGGCCCTGACCGAGGCGGGCGTGCGGGACAAGGCCAGACAACTCGGTATCAACCTCGGCTCCGAGGACACCCCCGGCGTGCCCATCGGCATCGGCGTCGCGGACGGGCAGATGCTCTACGGCTCCTACGAGGATCTGCACATCGACATCTGGGGCCCGCGCCAGGGCAAGTCCACCTCGCGGGTGATTCCGGCCATCCTCACCGCCATCGGTCCGGTGCTGGCGACCTCCAACAAGCGCGACGTGGTCGACGCGACTCGGGATGTGCGGGCCGCCAAGGGAAGTCCGACCTTCGTCTTCGACCCGCAGGGCGTGGCGGCCGAGGAGCCCACGTGGTACTGGGATCCGTTGAAGTGGGTCGACCCGCGCCGCCCGGGATACGAGATGCGCGCGGCGCGGCTGGCGGGTCACTTCGCCGACAGCGACGACGGTTCGGACGCCAAGCGCGACGCCTTCTTCGATCCCGAGGGCGAGGATCTGCTGGCCGGTCTGTTCCTGGCCGCCGCGGTCAAGGGCGAGCCCATTACCAAAGTCTGGGAATGGGTGACCCATCCGCGCGACGAGACGCCGATCAAGATACTGCGCGACGCGGGTCACGAATTCGCCGCCGACGGCCTGGCCGGTCAGTACCAGGCCGACGAACGCACCCGTAGCGGCGTGTTCGGCACCGCCAAGAAGATGGTGCGCTGCCTGAAGCTGACCAATGTCCACGACTGGGTGACACCGGGCGTGACCACCCTCGCGGACGGACACGTCGTGCAGCGGGGACTGTTCGACGAACTCCAGTTCCTCGAGGCGAACGGCACGTTGTACAGCCTGTCGCTGGAAGGCCGAGGTTCGGCGGCGCCGCTGGTGAGCGCGCTCACCGAGGCCGTGATCGACGTCGCCATGCGCAAGGCATCCAATTCGCGCGGCGGACGCCTCGAGATCCCGCTGCTCGCGGTGCTCGACGAGGCCGCGAACGTGGTGCGCTGGAAGGATCTGCCCAAGCAGTACAGTCACTTCGGATCGCGCGGCATCGTCGTCATGACCGTGCTGCAATCCTGGGCGCAGGGCGCGCGCTGCTGGGGTGAGGACGGCATGTCGGCGCTGTGGTCGGCGGCCAATATCAAGGTGCTCGGCAGCGGTGTGGACGACACCAACTTCCTGCGCGACCGCTCCGAGGCGCTGGGCGAATACGATGCGATCTCCCAGTCGGTTTCGGAATCCGCGAGCGGCAAGAGCTATTCGCGCTCGCTCGGCTCGTCCAAGACCTTCTCGGTGAACGGCCTGGCGACCCTGCCGCGCGGACGGGTCATCGTCTTCTCCTCGGGCGCGCCGCCGGTGCTGGTGCGGACCGTGGCCTGGTGGGAGAGCGAGTACGCCGCCGATGTCGAGCGGTCCATCGCCAAACACGATCCATCGGAGAAGATCAAGATTCCGCCCATCATCGGGCTGCCCGCGGCGGCGCGCGCCGGCGCGTCCCATCCCGTGTCACTGGACAAGGGACCGTCGATCAAACCGATGCCGGGGCAGTATCGGGAACCGGAGGAGGCGCAGCAGCAATGAACGAACAGCAGCCGAAATTCGCCGATGTGAAGGGCTTCGTCGAGAACTATCTCGGCCAGATCTATCAGCGCCAGGTGAGCGACTCCAGCGATACGGTGTGGTGCGAGCAGTGGTGGCGTCACCCCGAGGCCGCCATTCGGCTCGACGCGCTCTGGCGGGGGTGGGAACATCTGCACCGCGACGAGCGCGGCGGTCTGAGCTATTGGCTGCTGCGGCACGCCGATCCGCACATGGCCAAACTGTTCGATCCGCGCGGTACGTTCAAATACTGCGGTGTGCGCCACGGTCACGTGGACCGGATCGAGCCGCTGCCGGTCGAATCCCCGCCCGCCGAGCTGATGGCGGGGATGGCCCCGGCCGGACCCGATTTCGTCTACGGGAACGTGGTGGAGTTCGTCGAAGAGTATCTGGCGAAGGTGTACCGGCGGCAGGTCGTCGACGTCAGCGGCATCTCGTGGTGCCCGCAGTGGTGGCGCCACCCCGAGGCCGCCGTGCGGCTGGAGGCGCTGTGGCGGGCGTGGGAGTACTGGCGCACCAAGGCATCCATCGGTTTGAGCACCTGGTTCCTGGAACACGCCGACCTACAGATGGCCAAACTGTTCGACCCCAACGGGCCGTTCAAGTATTGCGATGCGCGCGGCGGGCATCAGAGCAATATGAATCCGCTCCCGCTCACGGCGGAGCTGGAGGGTATGTGGACCAATCCGGCCCCGGAGGACATGGGGCTACCCTCGGCGGGCCGAGGGTAGCCCCATGCCGTCACCGTGAGCGTTCGAGCCCGAGGGCGAGTTCCTGCTCGCGGCTGAGGCCGCCGCCCGGCGCTTCCTTGGAGCGTGTGCGGGCGGCCTCCTCGACGGGCGCACCCTGCCCGACCTCGACGAGCATGCGAACCGCCGCCAGCTCCGGCGCGACGCCGATACGGGCGAGATGAGCGGCGATAGCGGTGCGCCGCTCGGGTGAGTCGTAACGGATCTGGGGTGCGGCGGGCATGGCCGCGGCCGTCGCCATGCGATCGGCGCCGGCCTGCGGGCCGAACCGGTCCTTGTCGAGTGAGATGCCGGGACTCGAGACCGCGTTTTCGACCATCCTCGCCAATTCCGCGTTGCGCGGATCCTTGGCCTTCGCGTCGCGCGCCTCGCGGATCTGGAGTTCCTTGGCTTCCTTGATGCGGGCCTCGGTGATCTTCACGCGCGCCTCGGCCTCTTTCTGGCCACGCTCGCGGGTGCGCAGTGCGATGAGCGTCGCGAGCGACAACATCGTCTTCATCATGGCCGCTGTCTCAGCGCCGATGTCGTCCAGTTCTTCGGACATGGCTGCTCCCCGAATGACGCAGTGAACTCTATGGATGGTGTGGGTGGTGCTTGTCGTTACGGACACCGCCAGGCGAACTGTAGTCCACAGCGGAGCCCCGCCTGCATAACGTGGGACACCTCGGAGAACCCGTGCCGTGGCATATCCGATGTGGGACAGTCCGTACGGGATGGCTACGCCACGTGAACTCCATATTCGAGGTTACCCGAGAAAGAGCGGACACAACCGGGTACGGACGTGCCACGCCAAGCATAGAGCGCAACATTGCGTCGCGCACGAAATGCTTCCGGCCGTCGTGGTCGAGGACCGGAAGCCGTCGAGGACCGCAAGCCTCGGTGCGTGCGCCGGACGCGCCCGATCAGCGGTCCAGCCGCACCGATTGGATCGTGACCGGGGTGTTCGGCTTGCCGTCGCCGGGGCCGTTGGAGTTGTCCTGCCCCGCCTTGGCGATCTTGTCCATGGTGTCCATCGACCCGGAGTCGACGGTGCCGAAGATCGTGTACTGCGGCGGCAGTTGCGAATCCCCGTAGACGATGAAGAACTGGCTGCCGTTGGTCGCTTTGCCGTCGAGTCCGGTGGAATTGGTGGACCGGTTGGCATTGGCCATGGCCAGCACGCCGCGCTTGTAGTCGACCGGGTTCTGGGCGTTCGGATCGTCCGCCGCGTACTGGTCGGTTGGGTACTCGTTGTCGAATTCGTAGCCCGGACCGCCCATTCCGGTGGCGACCGGGTCGCCGCACTGGAGCACCTTCAGGCCGTCGCTCGCGGTCATGCGGTGGCAGGTGGTGTCGTCGAAGTAGTTCTGGCTCACCAGATTCATGAAACTGTTCACCGTGCACGGTGATTCGGCGTTGTTCAGGGTCAGGCCGATCGGACCCGCGCTGGTCTCCACGCTCAGGCTGACCTTTGCGTCGTTGCCGGTGGTTGGCACCCGGGTGCGCTCGGGCTTGTGCACCGGCTTGTCCGCGGGGGTACGCCCGTCGCGGTAGGCGCAGTCGACCATGGCCGGCTTGGCCTTGGCCGCGGGCGGCGCGGCGGTCAGCGAGGCGTCCTTGGGCTCGGCCGAAGTGCTGTCGCCGTCGTCGCCCTTGGTCAGGAAGTACACACCTGTGACGGCAGCGATCACGACGACGACGCCGATCGCCGATCCGGCGATCGTGAGTCGCTTGCGCTTGCGCGCCCGCTCGGCACGCGAGGCCAGCTGGCGCTCCAGCTTGCGTTTCGCCGCTGCTCGTCGCTGTTCGTTGCTCGGCACTGACACGTTCCTCCCGTGATCCGGACCTTTCGGTGCAACAGTGTGCCATCTCTTCCTTAGAGTTCCCTCCGGTTCCTCCTACCGGCCGAAACGCGGGCACTGTATTGTGCGGCCCGCCGTCCGTGCGCGAACCGGTTGGACTTGACGGGCCACGGTGGTGGAAACTGGACCATCGTGACCAAGACCAGCAGCTTCTCCGCCCCGAAGGGGGTTCCCGACTACGTCCCGCCGGGTTCGGCCGAATTCGTCGCGGTGCGCGACGGGCTGGTCCGCGCCGCGAGCCTGGCCGGCTATGGACATGTCGAGCTGCCGATCTTCGAGGAGACCGCGCTGTTCGCGCGCGGCGTCGGCGAATCGACCGACGTGGTCAGCAAGGAGATGTGGACCTTCGCCGATCGCAACGGCCAGAGCTACACGCTGCGGCCGGAGGGCACCGCGGGCGTCGTGCGCGCGGTCATCCAGCACGGTTTGGACAAATCCGCCCAGCTGCCGGTGAAACTCGTCTATTCGGGGCCGTTCTTCCGCTACGAACGTCCGCAGGCGGGTCGCTACCGGCAGTTACAGCAGGTCGGCGTCGAGGCCATCGGCGTCGATGATCCCGCGCTCGACGCCGAGGTCATCGCGATCGCCGACGCGGGCTACCGGGCGCTCGGGCTGCGCGATTTCCGCCTCGAGGTGACATCGCTCGGCGATGAGACGTGCCGTCCGCAGTATCGGGAACTGCTCCAAGAATACCTCTCCGCACTGCCGCTGGACGAGGAGACGCGCCGCCGCGCCGCCATCAATCCGCTGCGCGTACTCGACGACAAGCGCCCGGAGGTCCGGGAGATGACCGAGAACGCGCCGCTGATGATCGACCACCTGTCCGAATCGGCCAAGGCGCACTTCGAGCAGGTCCTCGGCTACCTGGACGCGCTCGGGGTGCCCTACGTGGTCAATCCGCGGATGGTGCGCGGACTGGACTACTACACCAAGACCACCTTCGAATTCGTGCACGACGGCCTCGGCGCGCAATCCGGCATCGGCGGCGGCGGGCGCTACGACGGGCTCATGGCCGAACTCGGCGGCGCGTCGCTGTCGGGTATCGGCTACGGCCTCGGCGTCGACCGCACGGTGCTTGCCCTGCGCGCGGAGGGCAATCCCGCGGGCGATACGGCCGGGTGCGCGGTCTACGGCGTGCCGCTCGGCGATGCGGCCAAACAGCGCATGGTCGTCCTGGGGGCGCGGCTGCGCGCGGCGGGTGTCCGAGTGGACCTGGCCTACGGCGGGCGCGGGGTCAAGAGCGCGATGAAGGTCGCGGACCGGTCGGGTGCGCGTCTGGCTCTGGTGCTCGGCGATCGCGACTTGGCCGAGAACACCATCGGGGTGAAGGATATGGGTACCGGCGAGCAACGGCAGGTCCCGCTCGACGAGGTGCTCGCGATCGTGCTCGAGACGCTGGCCGGAGAGCGGTAACCGGCCTGCGCGATACGGGCGCGGAGTATCCTTTTCCGACGCGCACAGGGTGCGCGGCGTGTGGAGAGGCAGTGGCGGTGCAGGCGAATCCCGAGGGCGCGGAGGCTGTTTCGGCGATCGGCCTCGATCTGGTCGCCCCCGAGGTGTATGCGCCGGTGCTGCGCAAACTCGCGCTGGCGGCGGCCGGGATCGGGATCGGCGCGGCACTGTTGGCGGCGACCGTGGTGCACTGGCCGATCGCGGTGCTCATCGGCGTCGTGGTCGGCGCACCGACCACCGGCTACGCCGTGGCCGCGCGCCGCAGGCGGATGTGGTTGATCGGGACCACGATTCACGTGCGGCGGCTCTTCGGCGAGCGCCGGGTGGAACTGGCGGCAGCCACGGGCGTGGAACTGCTGGTCTTCCCGGCGCGGCTGAGCCGGGTCGCGCTGCGGGTGACCTCCGGGCCCGAGACCCAGATCGTGCCGTTGGCCATGTACACCGATGCGGCCAGCGGCCGCGAACTGCACCCGCTCGGCCTGCGCAGGCTCGCCGACGCGCTCGCCGCCAACGAGTTGGCGGCCGCGTTGGCGGTGGCGACGGTGCTGGTGCGGCAGTTGCGAGCCGAGGCGCGCGACGCCGGACTCGAGGAGCGCCCGCTGTATCGGGCGGTGCGGTTGGCGCGGGGTCAGGACGTGGTCTCACCGATCGTTCTCAGTGACCGCGAGGTCGCCGAACTCGGCTGATCGCGCTGTTTCGCACGCGAACCGCGAGGTCGGACCGGCACTCGCGCGTCTACTGTCGCGTAGCTCACGGTGGGCTTTCGGCAGCGGTGAGACTCGATAGGGTTGGTGGCGAGTCGCTGTCCCACCGATGCAAGGAGTCCACGTCGTGAGCACCGTTCGCAACGCGCCCGTGACCGTTGCCGTCACCGGAGGAGCGGGCCAGATCGCCTACGGTCTGCTGTTCCGTATCGCTTCGGGAGCGATGTTGGGTTCCGATACCCCGGTACGGCTGCGGTTACTCGAGGTACCGGCGGCGGTCGCCTCCCTCGAGGGGGTCGCCATGGAACTGGAGGACGGCGCTTTTCCGCTGCTGGAGTCGATCGACATCAGCGACGATCCGTGGGTCGGTTTCGACGGTGCGAATATCGCGTTGCTGGTGGGTGCGCGTCCGCGCACGGCCGGTATGGAGCGCGGCGATCTGCTCGCCGCCAACGGCCCGATCTTCACCGATCAGGGGCAGGCCATCAATGCCAGCGCGGCCGCGGATGTGAAGGTGCTCGTCGTCGGCAATCCGGCCAACACCAATGCCTTCATCGCCATGAGCAACGCGCCCGACGTCCCCGCGGAACGATTCACCGCGATGACCAGACTCGACCACAATCGCGCCATCGCCCAGCTGGCGAAGCGTTCCGGCGCGCCGGGCGCGGATATCGCCCGCGTGGCCGTCTGGGGCAATCACTCCGCCACCCAGTACCCGGATATCACCCACGCCACCATCGACGGCCGCCCCGCCCTGGAACTGATCGATGATCCCGCGTGGGTGCGCGAGTACTTCATTCCCACGGTGCAGCAGCGCGGCACCGCCATCATCCGGGCCAGGGGCGCCTCCTCGGCGGCCAGCGCCGCCAGCGCGGCCATCGACCACATCCACGACTGGGTGCTCGGCACGGCGGCGGGTGACTGGACCTCGATGGCCGTGCCCAGCGACGGTTCCTACGGCGTGCCGGAGGGACTCATCAGCTCTTTCCCGGTCACCTGTGCCGATGGCGCGTACACGATCGTGCCGGGGTTGGAGATCGACGAATTCTCCCGGTCGTGCATCGACGCGGGCGTCGCCGAACTCGAACAGGAGCGCGATGCCGTGGTCGAGCTCGGATTCGCCAAACGCTCCTGAATACCGAACGCGCCCGAGTCCGGGTGGACTCGGGCGCGTCGTAGAGACTTCGATGCCCTCGGCTAGCCGACGGTCCAGGTCTCCCGACCGTTGAGCAGGCTCTGGAGCGCGTCCGCGTCGACGGGCTTGCGTTCGCGTGCCGTGGCGGTCTGGGCTCGGACCGCATCGTCGTAGGTCGGACGGTTGACACTGCGGAAGATGCCGGTCACGACGTGGTCGAGGTTCTGATCCGACAGGCGCGAGAGCGCGTAGGCGTATTCGGGGTCCTCGGCGTAGGCGTCGTGGACGACGATATCGCCCGCGCCTACCTCGTCTGTCCTGACCACGGTCAGCCCGAATCCCTTGCGCACCACAGCGAACTCATCGTTCGCGCCGAAGGTGACAGGTTCGCCGTGGCGCAGCGCGATGAGATGGTCGGCGGCGTTGTCACGGCGCAGCGCGTCGAAGGAGCCGTCGTTGAAGATCGGGCAGTCCTGGAGGATCTCCACGAAAGAGGTGCCCCGGTGTTCGGCCGCGGCGCGCAGCACCTCGGTCAGTCCGGCGCGGTCGGAGTCCAGAGCGCGGGCGGCGAAGGTCGCCTCGGCGCCGAGCGCAACCGACAGGGTGTTGAAAGGGTGGTCCACCGAACCCATCGGAGTCGACTTGGTGATCTTGCCCGGTTCGGAGGTGGGGGAGTACTGGCCCTTCGTCAACCCGTAGATGCGGTTGTTGAACAGCAGGATCGTCATGTTCACATTGCGGCGCAACGCGTGGATGAGGTGATTGCCGCCGATGGACAGCGCGTCGCCGTCTCCGGTGACCACCCACACCGACAGATCGGGGCGGGTGACGGCCAAGCCCGTCGCGATCGCGGGCGCGCGGCCGTGGATGGAGTGGATGCCGTAGGCGTCGAGATAGTACGGGAACCGGCTCGAGCAGCCGATACCCGAGACGAACATGAGGTTCTCCCGGCGCAGTCCGAGGTCGGCGAGGAAGGAGCGCACGGTCGCCAGGATGACGTAGTCGCCGCAGCCGGGGCACCAGCGCACCTCCTGATCGGAGGTGTAGTCCTTGACCTTCTGCTTGTCCGGCGAGGTCGGCACGCCGGACAGGCCGGTCAATCCGAGATCGGTTCCGACGAGAGAGGTTTCGAGGATGGTCATATCAGTTGCCCCCGGTGGGTCGAGCGGGCTGTGGCCGGTCCGGCGCGGCGCCGCGATAGGTGGCCCGCGCGCGGGCGGCGAAGGCCTTGTCCTGCTCCATCTCCTCGAGTGTCCCGTCGAGGGCAGCGTCGATGACGCCGACGAGTTCCTGCGCGGAGAAGGCGGTGCCCGCGATCTTCGTCCACGGCCGCACGTCGACGAGATATTTCGCGCGCAGCAGCATGGCGAGCTGACCGCCGTTCATCTCGGGCACGACCACGGTCCGGTAGCGGCGCAGCACCGATCCCAGGTTGGGCGGCAACGGGTTCAGATGCCGCAGATGGGCCTGGGCGACCGGGACGCCGCGCCGCCGGGCCCTTCGGCACGCCTCACCGATCGGCCCGTAGGAACTGCCCCAGCCGAGCAGCAGCAGTTCCGCGCGGTCGTACGGATCGTCCACCTCGAGTTCGGGCACCGCGATGCCGTCGATCTTGGCTTGGCGCAGCCGCACCATGAGTTCGTGGTTGGCCGGATCGTAGGAGATGTTGCCGCTGCCGTCGGCCTTCTCCAGACCGCCGATGCGGTGCGCGCGTCCGCGCGTGCCCGGTACCGCGAGCGGTCGGGCCAGGGTTTCGGGATCGCGGGCGTAGGGCTGGAAATCCGAGCCGTCCTCGGCATCGGGCTCATAGGCGGGATCGATCGGCTCGAGGCTCGCGACAGACGGAATCGACCAGGGTTCGGAGCCATTGGCGATCGCGCCGTCCGACAGCAGCAGCACCGGGGTGCGGTAGGTCAGCGCTATGCGGGCCGCCTCCACCGCGGTGGCGAAACAGTCCGCGGGCGAACGCGGCGCGAGCACCGCGACCGGCGATTCGCCGTTGCGCCCGTAGAGCGCTTGCAGCAGATCGGCCTGTTCGGTCTTGGTGGGCAGACCCGTGGAGGGACCGCCGCGCTGCACGTCGACGATCAGCAGCGGCAGTTCGGTCATCACGGCCAAGCCGATGGTCTCGCTCTTGAGCGCGAGGCCGGGACCGGAGGTGCTGGTGACCCCGAGCGCGCCACCCAGCGAGGCGCCCAGCGCCGCACCGATTCCGGCGATCTCGTCCTCCGCCTGGAAGGTGGTGACCTCGAAATTCTTGTGTTTGCTCAGCTCGTGCAGAATGTCGGAGGCCGGGGTGATCGGATAGGTGCCGAGGAACACCGGCAGATTCGCCAGTCTGCCCGCCGTGATCAGACCGTATGCCAGCGCGGTGTTGCCGGTGATCTGACGATAGGTGCCCGGCGGCAGGGTGGCGGGGGCGATCTCGTAGGTGGTGGCGAATGCCTCGGTGGTCTCGCCGTAGTTCCACCCGGCGCGGAAGGCGAGCACATTCGCCTCGGCGATCTCGGGTTTGGCAGCGAACTTCTCCCGCATGAACTGCTCGGTGCCGCCGATGGGGCGACCGTACATCCACGACAGCAGCCCGAGCGCGAACATGTTCTTCGCCCGCTGCCCGTCCTTCTTGCCGACTCCAGTGGATTCGGTGGCGGCCAGGGTCAGCGTGGTCATCGGGACCTGGTGCACCGTGAAGTCGGCGAGACTGTCGTCGGCGAGCGGATCGGCGCCGTAGCCGACCTTGGTCAGATTGCGCTTGGTGAACTCGTCGGTGTTGACGATGATCGTGCCGCCGCGCGGCAGATCCTCCACATTGGATTTCAGCGCGGCCGGATTCATCGCCACCAGCACATCGGGTTGATCACCCGCGGTGAGGATGTCGTAGTCGGCGATCTGTATCTGGAACGACGACACGCCCGGTAGCGTGCCCTGCGGTGCGCGGATCTCGGCCGGGAAATTGGGCTGCGTCGCGAGATCGTTGCCGAATGCCGCCGCCTCGTGCGTGAACCGGTCGCCGGTCAGCTGCATTCCGTCGCCGGAATCGCCGGCGAACCGAATGACGACCTTTTCCAGTTTCGCTGTGCCGACATCACTTTGGTGCGAGACCATATGCCTGCTTCACTTCCTCGTCGTGTGAGAGGGTGCCAGTGGCCAAAGTACTCCGACCGGTGCCCCGTGTGCGGGCGAAGCGCGGTGGCGATGGAGAAATCCGATCGCGCGCTCAGCAGGCGAACAGCGCCTGTTGCGGATCCTCGTCCGGTTCGCTCGGCGGCTCGGGTGCGGCGACGGTCCGCTCGGAGCCGTTCAGGCCGTGCCGTTCGAGCAGCGGTCGCACCCGCTCGCGCAGCCAGGTCGCGTACTCCGGTGAGACGTGGGCGCCGCGTCCGTAGAGCTGCCGGTAGCGCCGCAGCAGCGCCGGATGGTTCGCGGCCAGCCATTCCAGGAACCAGCCGCGGGTCGACCCGCGCAGGTGCATGGGCAGAACCACCGCCGAGGCCGCGCCCGCGGCGGCGATGGCGCCCAGCAGTTCGTCGAGGTGGGCGCGGCTGTCGGTGAGGTACGGGATGACCGGCGCGACCATTACGTTCACCGCGAAACCGGCTTCGGACAGCGCCGCGACCATATCCAACCGGGCACGCGGCGATGGCGTGCCGGTTTCCAGGCCGCGGTGCAGGTCGGCGTCGAGTATGGCGATCGATACCGCCAGGCGCACCGGCACGGCGCGCGCCGCATGGGTGAGCAGCGGGAGGTCGCGGCGCAGCAGGGTGCCCTTGGTGAGGATGGAGAACGGCGTGCCGGAGTCGGTGAGCGCGCCGATGATTCCCGGCATCAACCGGTAGCGGCCCTCGGCCCGCTGATACGGGTCGGTATTGGTGCCGAGGGCGACCGGCTCCCGCTGCCAGGAGCGTCGGCGCAATTCCTTGCGCAGTACCGCGGCGATATTGGTTTTGACCACGATCTGCGCGTCGAAATCGCGGCCCGCGTCCAGATCCAGATACTCGTGGGTGGGGCGGGCGAAACAATATCGGCAGGCGTGCGAACAGCCCCGCATGGGATTGATCGTCCAGCCGAAGGGCAGGGTGGAATTCGGCGGCGTCTTGTTCAGCGCGCTCTTGCACAGCACCTCGTGGAAGGTGATGCCCTCGAATTCGGGGGTGCGCACGGTGCGGACGAAATCCGCCCGGGTCAGGCCGGGCAGTGCGCCGTCGTCGGCGTCCAGGGTCTGGTTCTGCCACCGCACGCATCCAATCGAACATGCGTTCTAAGAAAGTGTCAAGCGACCTCGCCCGCGGCGCTGCGGACGAACAGCTGCGGATCGGCGAAGAAGCGCACCAGATCGCGCACGGTCTCGTCGGTGGGACGGGGCTGGTAGCCCAGCTCGCGCTCGGCCTTGCCGTGGTCGACGATCGGCGCGGACACCAGCGCGCCGAGGGCGGCCTTGGAGACGATGTCGGTGCCGAGCATGCGCCCGATCGGCGCGAGCACCGGAATGAGTCCGCCGACGAGTTTGGGAGAGATCGAGAACTTCGGCCCACGGGCGCCGCCGTGCTTCGCGGCGAGGCGGCACAGGTCGAGCATGGAGATCATCGAACCGCCGAGCAGGTAGTTCTCGCCGGTGCGGCCGCGTTCACCCGCCAGGATGAGCCCCTCGGCCACGTCGCGCACATCCACCAGGTCGAAGCCGCCGCCGATCATCGCCGGCACGCGGCCCGCCGCGGCGTCGCGCAGGGTGCGGTTGATTCGCGAGAGCGGGGTGCCGAAGTCGACCGGGCCGAAGACGCCGGTCGGGTTGCACAGCACCGCGTCCAGGCCGTCCTCGATGACCGCGCGAAGGGCCACCTCGCCCGCCCATTTGGAGCGGTCGTAGACCGGGAGCTTCGGATCGGTGGAACGCGCCGAGGTCTCGTCGATGCGCCCGCCGCAGGTGTACTGGTCGAAGGCGTGGATGGAGCTGGCATGCACAAGGCGGCGCGCGCCGAGTTCCCGTGCGACCTGCGCGACCACGCGCACACCCTCGGTGTTGACCCGCCAGGCCAGATCGTTCTGTTCGGCCAGGGTGATGACCGCGACCAGGTGGTAGACGATCTCGGCGTCGGCGAGCGCGGCCCGCATCGAGACGGGATCGAGTACATCGCCGGAGACCCAGGTGACATTCGGCTGCGCCGCGCCGTCGGGGACGATTCGATCGACGGCGACGACCTCGTGGCCGCGGTCGACCAGCAGGGGGAGCAGATTCGTGCCAAGGTAGCCGGCTGCGCCGGTCACTGCGACCTTCATACCAACGAGAATATAGAACTTGTTCTAACATGCAAATCATAGCGAAGACGTGCTGTTATTGTTCTCACACAGCTACACGTTACCGTTTTCCTGCGTGGAGTCGGGCGGTCTCGCGGTCAGCGGATGTAGGTCGACGGTGGCCATCGGATGGGTCTCGTCGGTAAGCGCCGAGAGTGCGTGCGCGACTTCGGGCAACCCGGCCCGGACGTAGATGAAGGTCGCCCCTGTGCCGTTGGAGGCTGTTCGGGCCTGGCTGGCGTAAGCGCGTGCGATGGCGTAGCCGAATTCGCGTTCGATCCGAGTGAGCGTCGTGTACCGGAGCCAGTGGATGCTGAATTGGAGTGCGTCGGCCCATAGAAGGCGCAGACGCGCGCTGAGGGAGTCGAACCGAGCGCGGCCGAGCGGTCGGCCATGGCGGCTCAGCTATTGAAAGCGGCGCCGACACCGGCCCGAGCCCGGTCGACCGCCGCAGGACCGGCTCCAAACACAACCTCCTTACCTGCGGCAACGGCGTCCCGCTCGCGGTCACGCTCTCGGGCGCCAACTCAGGCGACCACCTGAT
>NZ_LGYZ01000018.1 GCF_001310275.1 Nocardia arizonensis | reverse complement strand
AGCGGTCACGCGGCGATCACTTCGATACACCACGCATTTGGACTTGACCGCGATGGCCATCCGGACCGCCATGGATCGCCTGGACCTTCCATAGCCGCCGCGCGGCGAGTCGGCTACATGGTCGACACGGCGACGCCCTTGTTCCACATGAGGAAGTCACCGAGGAAGCCATCGTGGGGGACTCCGGATGCCATCCAGTGGGTGTGGCGGTCGCCGCGGTAGACATTGCGGATCGTCGGCTCGTCGATCAGTTCGTCCACCAGTTCGTCGTCCCGGGTCAGCGCCGTGAGCACCAAGGTGTCGTGGAGGGGGACGATACCGGCGGTGCGGGTCCACGGGACTACCCAGACGCAGGGGAAGGGTAGTTCGATGCAGATCTGAGAGGCGGTGGGGTCATTCACCTCGTAGACAGCTGGTCGGAGGGCTGCGCTGCCGTCGCCGAGGTCGTCGGCAATGCCGTCACCGCCGAGCCACGCCCGCGCGCCTGCTGCTGTCTTCAGGAGGTAGGTCTCGATCGCACGGGCCGACTGAACCTGCTGGACGGGGAGACTTGCCCGGGGGTCATCCGGGGGCAGGCTTGGCAGTGCGGCCAGGCGTTCGGCGATAGCCTCGGCGAGTGGGCCGGGGTCGCCTTCGACGAACACGGCACTGGTGTTCACGCAGCCGGTGCCGCCGTGGTCGGCGACCGACTCGACGATGACGTCGAGGTGCCTGCGCCAGTCGGTCTCGGCGGTGATGAGGATCTTCGACCGCCCCGGTCCCTGCGGCAACACCTGACTGCCGCGGTACCGCGCCACCACCTCGGCGCCGCCGTAGACCATCCCCAGATCCGCGCCGCGCAACACCGCATCGGCACCGGCATGGTCGGTGGGCAGCAGAACCACGTGGTCGGCCGGGAACCCGGCCGTGCGCAGCGCGGTGATCAGCCGATACGGGGTGAACGGATCCCGGCTGGACGGGCGGACCGCGACCCGGTAACCCAGCGCGAGCGCCTCGGGCCAGATGGCGTGGGTGCCCGGATGGTTGCCGGCCGCGTGGACCGCGAACACCGACCCGCGCCGGACCCAGACAGCTCGGCCGTCGCGCGTCGAAGGATCCCGCCAGTCCCCAGCCGATCCGGTTGGCCGGGCCAGATGGGCACTGTAGAAGGCGTTCGAAACTCGCTGCGCCACTGAGCTGTTCGCCTGCCGCACCGACGAGATCGGCACCCCGCCCGCCCGGCTGACTGCCTGCTGGTAGTCTGCGGGCGACAGCCCGCCGATGGTCGCATGCTCGAACAGTTCCGCTGCCTCGGCCAGCAAGGCGGCCCGGTCTGCCGCGGGCAGCGTCTCGGCCCGGTGCAGCGCGGCCATCGCACGACGGACGAACACCGGCGGGACCAGGCTCACCTGCGCGAGGCCGGCTCCGCTGACATCGGTGACCGACATCCGGTTCGCCGCCCGGAACTCACCGGCGGGCCCCAGCGCTGGAACGTCGATCGGGGCAGAGCCGGTCATCAGTACACGCCCTCGATGACGGCTTCGTCCTCGAAGGTGGCGACCGGCGCGATGTCGGCGACCGCGTGGCCGACAGTGCCCTCGACGGGCGCCATCCGGGTGGCCAGGTCGCGTTCGAGGTTGTTGGGGAGCAGGAACGACTTGCTGACGTGGTTGACGACCACCTGGCCGCGCTGCCCTTCCGGCACAGGTTCGCCCGTCTTCGCGTCGACGACCGTGAAGGTGATATACGGCGAGAACGGGTCGAAGACGCACGGCGCGCCGCTCTCCAGGCCCGCGCGTTCACCGGCGACGCCGAGCATCATCGTGCTGCCGTACTCACCGCAGAGCGCGGTGTCCGGGAAGATCTCGTTCTTGAACAGGTTGCGCGAGTCCGGGTCCATTTGGGTCCCGCCCCAGCGGATGGCCTTCACCTGGGAGTTCACCAGGTCGACGAGCGCATCGTCGGCGGCGATGCGCTCGAGCAACGGCGGGGTGATCGTGAGCAGGCCGATGTCCTGGGTGCGCAGCACGTCGACCGCCTGGGCGATAATGTGCCCGGCGTAGGCGTCCGCGTCGCTGAATCGCTGGTCGGCGATGAGTTTCTTGACCCAGCGCGGATCCAGGTCGATCGTGAAGCCGTGTGTTCCGTGCGTGTTGACGTGCCGATGGAACAGCGCGGCGACAACATGGGGGCCGGTCGGGATGATGCCCAGCCAGTTGATACCGCGGGAGACACCGTGCCGGTCCAGATGCGCGTTGCTCCAGGACACCACGCGCTCGTGCCAGTCCCGCATCAGCACCACCCGCTTCGGAGTGCCCGTGGTGCCACCGCTCTCGAAGAATCCGACCACGTCGGGTCGCGGGCCGTAGCCCTTCGGGACGAGGTCTTCGCCCCGGACTTCGCGCAGTTCGGCGGCGACATTCGGGAACAGCCGTAGATCCGCGTGGGTCCGCACATCCGCGCGCGGGTCGAACCCGAGCGTCTTCGCTCGCTCCAGCCAGAACGCGCAGCCGGTCTCCGGGTTGAAGTGCCATTCCATTGCCGCCCGGATGAATTCGTCCGGGTCGGGGGTGACATCGAAGGGGAGATCCAGGATCTGCTCGGTCGCAGTGGTCATCGGGTACTGCCTTTCATCGATGTTTCGGTGGGCCGGTCGTTCAGGGCTGAAGCCGGCTCGTTCGCCAGCCGTCCGGCCCGAGGTCGTACCGCAGGCGACGATGCAAGCGGTCGGACGCGCCGCACCAGAACTCCACCGCCGCAGGCCGCAGGCAATAGCCGACATAGGACTCCGGCCGTGGGAGCGCCCGTCCGAGACGCTCAAGTTCGAGTGCCGAGTCGCGTAGTGCCGCAACATCGTTCAGGGGAGCGCTCTGATGGCTCACGCTCGACATGGCGTGCAGCGGGGTCGGTCGTGCCGCCCACAGCGCATCGGACTCGTCGTCCGGCAACGGCGCCACCGGACCGGAGAGAATCAGTTGCTGACCGGTCTCCCGCCAATAGAGCAGCCCGGACGCCCAGCCGGTCGCAGTGATCTCCTGGCCCTTCTGGCTGTCGCGGTGGCTGGCGAAAACCAGTCCTCGATCGGTGATCGAGATGATCACCACGATGCGGTTGGAGGCGAAGCCACGGGCGTCGGCGGTGGCCAGTGCCAACGCTTTCGGCTCGCGGACACCGCGTTCGACGGCGTCTTCCAGCCAGCCGCGCACCAGATCCAGCGGCTGCGTGGGCGGCCGGTCGTACTCGGGGAAGTCGAGATCGACCATCCCTGCGAGTGATTCGAACCGGCTTGACCTCGATCTCGTGACCATGTCAAAGACTCCTTGCTGAAAATTGGCTAGACGCAGAGGGTCCCGCGAGCGACGGTGACGCCGTGACCGCTGACGTTCACGGCCGAGACCTGCTCGCCGCCGCCCCAGGCGATGGCCCGCATCAGCGAGGGGCGCCCCAGTTCGATGCCCTGTTCGATCTCGATATCGCGCTCCCATTCCGCCAGACCGTGCCGAGCCAGGTGGATCGCCAGCGGACCGGCAGCCGAACCTGTCGCCGCGTCCTCCACCACCCCGTAGGCCGGTGAGAACATCCGCATCCGCCATCGCGCGCCCGCACCGGCGAAGCAGTTGACCGCCATGTCGGGGAAGCGCGCCAAGGCCCGGTGGTCGGGGAAAAGGGCGGAGAGCGAGGGAATGTCGGGCAGCCCGACGAACACGTGCCGCGGCCCGTTCCGGTAGGCCTCCACCGGTGCGATCGAGGTCTGCACGCCGAGCGCGGCCAGTAGTTCGGGGCCGTGCTCGTAGAGCTCCCAGCGGGGCAGCGGCTGCTCCATCCAGACCTCGGTGGCGCCGTCGTCGGTGCCGAGTCGGAACGGGATGACGCCGATCGCGGTCTCCAGTTGCAGCTTGTCCTGGCCGAGCTTCTCGGCGAGCGCCACCGCGGTGCCGAGCATCGGGTGTCCGGCGAAGGGCAGCTCATTGACGGGAGTGAAAATGCGGATGTGCGCGTCGCCGCCGCACTTCGGCGGCAGGACGAAAGTGGTTTCGGACAGGTGCATCTCATTGGCGATGCGTTGCATCCGCTCGGCGGTGAGGTCTTCGCTGTCGAAGATCACGGCGACCGGATTGCCGTCGAGCGGCCGACGGGCAAACGCGTCGACGACCACATAGTTGTGCATACTGGCTCCGTTCACGAGTAATTCCCTTTGGCTGTGGCGACCACGTCGAACTCTGTCCGGTGGGTCGGTGGACGGCCGATCAGTTCGGCCGCCCGGTTCGGTGGCAGTGGCCGATCGGCGGGAAGATCAGCGGCCCACCACAGGACGGCACCCCAGCGGTTTCGCTCCCGATCAACGATCCAGAGCTTCACGCGCAGGCCCTCGACCTCGCACCAGGCGGCGATCGAGTCGCGCATGTCCTGTTCGAGCGACTCGATCGTCGCGCCGGAATCGGTCAGATCCCACCACGCGATGGTGACTGTCATCGGTGGAGCACCCCCCGGATCGACTCGGCGATCAGGCGCGGTCCGTCCATGGTGAGCACCGACTCCGGGTGGAACTGCATCGACGCGAAACCCGGTCCGCGCAAGGCATATACCTCCCCGGTCTCGACGTCGCGGCTCACCTCCACCACACCGATCCCGTCGACCTCGATCTTGTCCTGATCGCAGAACGCCGCGAAGGTGTTGTAGAACCCGACCCGCTCGCAGTCCCCGAACAGGTCAACCTCCCGCGCCAGACCCTGGTTGGGCGGCCGCAAAGGGCGCAGTTCGAGGCCGAGCCGAATGCTGAGTACCTGGTGACTCAGGCATACCGCGAGCAGTGGCCGATCTGCTGCCAGCGCGGTGTCCAGCGCCGAGCGGAGGTGGGCGATCTTGGGGTGCGTGGCGATCCGTGGGTCCCCCGGCCCCGGACCCAGCACGATCAGGTCGTGGCCTGCCATGTCGTAGGGTTCATCGAAGCGCCGCACCCGCACTGCCAGTCCGAGCGATTCGAGTTGCGCGGCCAGCATGGCAGTGAAGGTGTCTTCGGCGTCGATGATCAGGGCCGCAACATCGGGCAGCGCGGGCGCTCCGGAACCGAGCGGGTCGAGGGGCCCGATCCAGAAGCCGGAGATCCGTTCGTTTCGGCGCAACAGTGCGGAACGGACCTGCGGATGGGTCCCGAACTCGGTGGTGTCGGCCTCCAGCGCGTCGAGCAGACCGGCCACCTTCGCCCGGGTTTCGGCCGCCTCGGCCGCCGGGTCGGAATGGCGGACCAGGGTCGCGCCGACGTCGATGCGCATCCGGCCCGCGGCGTCGATCTCGGCGGTGCGGATGAGGATCGAGGAGTCGAGTCGGCGATCGCCGTGCGGGCCGCGCCCGATCAGGGCGGCGACGCCACTGTAGTAGCGCCGGCCCCCGGGCTCGTACCGCGCGATCACCCGGGCCGCGCTCTCCAGCGGGCTGCCCGTGACCGTGGGAGCGAACATCGTCTCCCGCAGGATTTCCCGCACGTCCATCTCGGTCCGGCCCTCGATCAGATACTCGGTGTGCGCGACGCGCTTCATCTCCTTGAGATCGGGGCCGAGTATCCGGCCGCCGCCGGGACAGATCCGCGCCATCATCTTCAGTTCCTCGTCGACGACCATGAACAGCTCGTCGTTCTCCTTGCCGTCGGCGAGGAAGTCCAGGACGCCGTGCAGCGTGGGTCCACTGCTCGGGTAGCGATAGGTACCGCTGATCGGATTCATCACTGCGGTCCCGTCGCACAGCGAGACGTGCCGCTCCGGTGTCGCGCCGATCAGCGTCCGCTGTCCGTCGTGGATGACGAAGGTCCAGTACGCCCGTTGCTCGCGCTGCACCAGCCGCCGGAAGAACGACAGCGCGGCCTGCGGCGTCCACTCGCTGATGTCTGCCAGGAAGGATCGTTTGATGACGAAATTGGCGCCCTCGCCCGTGCCGATCTCGTCGACGACGATGCGCCGTACCAGGTCCGCGTAGGCGTCGTCGCCGAGATCGAAGTGCCCGCCGGCCGGGGACGTCCGGGCATGCGGCAGGCGATTGAGCGCGTCGGCGAGCGGCACCCGGTCCTGGCTGTCGACGGTCATCACCAGCAGCGGCGTTCCGTCGTCCGGCGCGTCGAAGCCGCGCTCGGCCAGCTGCCGATACGGCACGACCGCAAGGACGTCCCAGCCCTCGGCATCGTCGGCGAGCGGGATCTCCGAGAGCGACTCCACCTCGACCACGTCGCCGACCAGCACGTCGAGCATGCCCGGGTCACCGCTCTCCGGCCTGCTGACGAGCGCGAACGCGGAGGTCTGCGCCGCGAGGATCCGACCGAGCAGATCACGGTCGGCGGTCATTGGAGTACGTCTTCGGTCAGGACCACAGCCGCGCAGCACAGAGCCGCATAGGCGAGGGTGCTGTGGTGGTCGGCTTCGGTGAAGTCGGCGAGCGCGTCGGCCACCAGGAACGGCTGGATGTCGTGGCTGAACGCGTCCAGAGCCGTCGTCAGCACGCCGACGTGCGCGTACACGCCGGATACGATGAGCTGGTCGCGCCCGGCCGAACGCATCCGCGCCAGTAGATCGGAGTTGTGGAACGCGCTGTATCGCCACTTGGTCAGCAACCAGTCGGCCTGTGCCGGTGCCAGCTCGGGGACCACCCCGCGCTCGCCGGGTTCGGTGCTCATACCCGGTCCCCAGAAGTCCTTCAGCAGCCCCCTCTGCTGGGGAGTCATCCCGCCGGGTTGGGCCGTGTAGGCGATCGGTACGCCGAAATCGAGACACCGCTTGCGCAGCATCGCGGCGTTGTGCACCAGTTCTTCGCGCAACGGCGACGCCAGCGGCTTCAGGAAGAAGCTCTGCATGTCGTGCAGCAGGAGCACGGCACGTGCCGGATCGGCGGTCCACTGCGCGACATTGGCAGGCAGCGTCGTCCGGGTCGGCATCGGATACGAAGGGATCTGTGGTATTCCCATCGAAATACTCCTTCCTTCTCAGTGACCGGTAAGTCCGCTCGGCTCGGCTCGGGTCGCACCGACGGGTTCCACTGCCGGCGTCCACGCGGCGACCACCTCCGCGGCCTGGGTGGCGTTGAGCCGGGGGTCGCACAGAGTCGTCGAGCGTCCAGCACCCGGCTGCGCGTCGAACTCGTCGTCGACGCACTCGAGCACGTCGGCCGGGGTCGTCTCGAGGTGCAGGCCACCGGCCACGCCGCCGGCTAGGTCGACCGCGCGCTGGAAGGCCTGGATCTCGCGGACGATTGTGCGCACGTGCCGGGTCTTGCGACCTTCGGCAGTCACGGTGTTGTTGCCGTGCATCGGGTCGCACAGCCAGATCACCGGGTGACCGGCGGACCGCACGGCCGCGACCAGCGCGGGCAGCTGGGTCTCGACGGCGTCGGCGCCCATCCGGGCGATGAGGGTGAGCCGACCGGGTTCCCGGTCTGGATCGAGGACTTCGCAGAGCAGCGTGATCTCCCCGACGCTCATGCTCGGACCGACCTTGCAGGCGACCGGGTTTGACACACGCGCGAGCAGGGCAACGTGCGGACCATACGGTTGACGGGTCCGCTCGCCGATCCACGGCCAATGGGTGGAACTCAGCCAGTGCCTGCCCCCGGATCGCTCCCGGACCAGGGGCTGCTCGTAGTCGAGCAGTAGCGCCTCATGGCTGGTCCACACGGCAGCCTGCGTCGGCTCCGTTCCGGCAAGCAGCCAGCCCAGCCGTCCCATGATCTCAGTGGCCGCGCTGAAACCGGTGAGCAGCCGCAACGGATCGGGTCGACGGCTCTCGAGATCCGGCTCGGGGCCGTTGACGAGGTGGCCACGGTAGCTCGGCAGCTCTATGCCGCCGATCGACTCGGTGTCCTTGGATCGGGGTTTGGCGAACTGGCCCGCGATGCGGCCGACCTGCAGGACGGGTACGCCACCGGCGAGTTCCATTGTGCCCGCCAGTTCTTCGAGCATTTCGGTCTTGGCGGCGACGTGTTCGGCGGGGTCCTCCGCGCAGTCACCGACCTGCAGCACCAGCAGTTCGCCTTGCGCCGCGCCGGCGAGCTTGCGGTGTAGCTCGTCCACGTCGGCGGGCCCGACGAGCGGGGGACAGGTCGCCAGGAATTCGCGCGCCAACCGGACCTGTTCGGGGTTCTCCCACCTCGGTTGCTGTGGGGCCCTGCGCATTTCCTGGGTGAGGTGTTCTTCGATGCCGTGCGTGGTCATGTCGGGATTCCGTCCCGTCGGATGCCCGGTAAGGCGATGCCGAGGGCACGGTACTGGTCGATCGGGTTCATGAATTCGCGCTGCAGCTTGATCTTTCCGTCCTCGAACTGGAAAGAGTGCAGGAAATGGTTGCGGTAGTGTCCGACCGGATAACCGGGGAACACGATCTTGCCTTCGCCGTCGCACTCCACCCAGAACCGGTTCGGGTCCTGGGTGTCGAAGATCTCGACGTTGATCCAGACCCAGTCCGGAAAGCACTGGAGCGACCAGACGCCGTGCTCGCCCAGTCGGTCCCGGCCGCTGATCGTGATCGGCTGGCCGGTGTCGTTGGTCCAGAGGCCGCCGACGCCGTCTTCGGTGAACAGCAGATGCCGGCGCAACCGGTCTACCCCGCGGGTGGTCATGTAGGTCTCGACGACGGCGCGGTTGTGGCGGCGCACCTCGTCATCGGTCGGTGCGAGCTTCGCATCGGGTTCGGTGTGGGACATGCTTGTACCTCGTATCGATCGGTGGAAAGTCGACGGCCCCTGTGGATTCGGTGACCGTGGAAGTGTGGGATTCAGCCGCGGTGCAGGTTTCCGGCGAAGACGCGGATCATCGTCGCGGGCCGCAGCAGCGTGGTCGGCGGCACCAGCAGGTACTGCACCTTCAGGAATCGTTCGGCCAGCACACCGTCGTGTTCGGCGGCGGTCAGGACCAGGTTGATGTAGGCGTTGAACAGCCGGACCGGGAGCGGACGTGGCCCTTCGACCTGCGGGATGGACAGGTCGCTGCCGGTAGCCATCTGCCACGTGACACCCAGCGGCTTCGAGACTGCCTGGAAGAACCGCCGCGCCAGCCGATCCGTGCCGCCCGCGAGTGTCTTCCGCAGGGCGTCGGCCTGGATGGCGGCCACGCTCATGCCCTGGGCGTAGATCGGGTTGAAGCTGCAGATCGCGTCACCGATCACGAGCAGGCCTTCCGGGAACCGGGACAGCTTCTCGTACCGGCGGCGGACGGTCGCCGGAAACCGATGCGCGACAATATCACTCAACGGTTCTGCGTCGCGGATCGACGCGAACACGTGCGGCGGGACGATCGGCTCGGCGAACGCCAGGTACCCGGCCTGGTCGGTCGGCGGGTGGTGGCCGCCGTAGCCGATCAGGGTCAGAATCCACCGGCCGTCTTCCTGCTCCAGGTATTCGGCCGCGGTCGGGCGCGTCGGCGTGTGGCCGATGATCACGACCTTCTCCCGGCCCATCGAGCCGGGAGAAGGTCGCAGGTGCTGGCTGACATACATCAGGTCGACCTGCAACGACTCCTCCGGCGGCGGGGCATAGCCCATCTCCGCCAGCCAATTGGTGGCCCGCCCGGATCGCCCGGTCGCGTCGACCACCAGGTCGGCGTGGATCACGTCGGCGGAACGGTCGTCGCCGTAGCGGACGTCGACGCCGAGAACCCGCGTGTTGTCGTCGGAGGTTTCCAGCCCGACCACCTGACAGCCGTCGAGCAATTTGACGTTCGGCAGCCCGGTGACGCGGGTGCGCACCGCGTTCTCGAGGTGTGGCCGGCTCGGCTGGTAGGTGTCGGAGAGTTCGGTGTACTCACCCGTCATGCAGAGCAGGTGGCCGCCCAGGTTGTTGCGCAGTTCGGCGGGCGAGCTGATGGTCGGCGCACCGTCGGCCACGAAGTCCTCGAGCAGGCCCGGGAACAGGTCCTCGAAGATCTCGGCTCCGCGGGACAGCAGTCCATGAGCGTGCCGGCCCTGCGGTGCTCCGCGCCGGGGCGCCACGCCGACCTCGGACACCCGGTCCCGTTCGATCACCGTGACGCGGTCGTACGAATCCGCGAGGACCCTGGCCGCCAGGAGCCCGGAGACACTTGCGCCCAGCACTACCGCGTGTCCGCCGGCCCATTTCTTCGTCGGTGCGGATGCGCCGCTCTTACTCATACCGCGATTCCCCTTGCGCTGATTTCCGTGCTTCACAGTGCTAGAGGCGAATGCCGCGGGTCTTGATACATCTGATACTGGCCCGCGATTACGCCGCGCACCACACCCGGTGGTGCAGTGCGCGGTGCAACCGAACACCAGCGAACGCTGCAACGCCGACCGACACGATGCTTGCCGTGGTAAACATCGAACTCGACCAAAAGGACGTCACCGGAGCGCTTGTCGGGCTGGCGGTGGACGGCGACGAGGGCGCCTGGGAGCAGATCGTCGCCGAGCACACCCGCTACCTGGTCGCCATCGGGCGCGCGAAGCGCCTGTCCTCCGACGAGTGCTCCGACGCCGTGCAGGACACGTGGCTCAGCGCGGTCGCCCACCTGCCGACGCTGCGCGATCCGAGCCTGCTCCGCCCGTGGCTGGCCATGATCATGCGGCGCAAGTGCGAGAACATCAGCCTTCGCCGGAACGCGCGGCCCGAGGTACTGATGGGCGATGTCGCCGTCGCGGTCGGGGAATGGCTTCGTGACGATCATGTCGACATCGAGCGAGAGATCCTCGCCATCGAGCGGTCGGCGACGCTGCAGCGGGTCTTGCGGCGGCTACCGGAGATCGAGCGCGTGCTCCTCACGGAGCTGGCCCGCAACGACGGTTCCTACAGCGAGATCGCTCGTCATCTCGGCATCCCGGTCGGGAGCATCGGCCCGACCCGGATGCGAGCGCTACGTCGGCTGCGCGCACAGTTCGATCGCACGGCGACAGGTGACGTCCTCGGTGCGGCGTGAGGCCGGATGCTTCCGGCCGCCGTCGTCACCCCCCGATGGCGTCGATCTCGGCGACGACGTCGGAGGGCAGCCGCAGCTCGGCCGCGGCGATGTTGTCCCGTAGGTGGGTGATCGAGGACGTCCCGGGGATCAGCACCATCGACGGCGAACGCTGCAACAGCCAGGCCAGCGCCACCCGCTGAGGGGAGGCGTCCAGCCGTCGGGCGACATCGTTCAGGGTGCGCGACCGTAGCCTGCCACCACCGCCGAGCGGGAAGAACGCGGCGTAGCCGATGCCCTCGTCGGCGCAGCGGTCGACGAGATCGTCGTCGGAGCGATGGGCCAGGTTGTACAGGTTCTGAACCATGACCACGGGGGCGATGGCCGCGGCCTCGGTGAGCTGGACATCGGTGACACCGCTGAGGCCGAGGTGACGAATCAGGCCCTGCTCGCGCAATGCGGCCAGCGCGCCGAATTGTTCGGCGATCGGGGTGTCGTCACCCTCGAACGCGGCCGCGCGCAGGTTCACCACGTCCAGGGACTCGACGCCGAGATGCTCGAGGTTCTCGTGGACCTGGGCCACGAGATCGGTGGGATCCAGGGCGGTGGTCCACCCGCCGGTGGCCGTGCGGCGGACGCCCACTTTGGTGGCGATGCGCAAGCCGGCCGGGTAGGGGTACAGCGCTTCCCGGATGAGTTCGTTGACGATGACCGGCCCGTAGAAGCCGCTGGTATCGATGTGATCGATGCCGAGCTCGATCGCCGCGCGCAGTACCGCGATTGCCGCGGCGCGGTCGGCGGGCGGTCCGAAAACGCCGGGTCCGGTCAATTGCATTGCGCCGTAGCCCATCCGGGTGATGGTCAGGTCATCGGCGAGGGTCAACTCCGCGATAGCGGGAGTGTGCATCGGAAGAGCCTCTCAGGAGATGTCGACGGGCAGTGAGCTGATCTGTGCCAGTTGGAACTAAAAATGTTGCGCCACAATAACTTTCATGATTTGCGGCGCTACCCGGTGCTGATACTATCGCGGGTGACGCTCATCCCCGACGTCGCAGGCGCCCGACTCCGGCGTCGAAGACTCGGTACGGGGCGTCGGTACGAGAGCTCGACTCCGGGGGGATACGAAGACCGATGAACTTCGCCATGCGAGAAGCATTGTGATCGGCTGCGGTGAGCAGGCTGTGCGGTTCGAGATGCTCGGCCCGCTGCGGGTCTGGCGGGGTGGAACGGCCATTGATCCGGGCCCGCTCCAGCAGCGCGTGGTCATCGCCGTCCTGCTGCTCCACGCGAATCGGCTGCTCGGCCGGGAACAACTGATCGACGCCGTGTGGGGCGATGCGATGCCCACCCACGCGGTCAACCTGCTGCAGCGACATGTATCGCGCCTGCGCAAGGTTGTCGAGCCCGACCGGCAGGTGAGAGGGCCGTCCAGGCAGCTCGTCTGGGCGGACAACGGCTATGTGCTTGCGGTCGCCGACGGCGGACTGGATCTGGAGGTGTTCGAGTCGATGGTGGCGCGGGCGCGCGCCACCCGGGCGGCCGGAGACCTGGCAGGTGCCGCGGGACAGCTCCGGGTGGCCTCGGACCTGTGGCGCGGACCCCTGTGTGACGGCCTGCGGAGCCCCTTCCTCGACGCCGAGCGCGACAGGCTCGCCGAGCGCCGCCTGGATGTGCTCGAGGAACAGCTCGACCTGGAGGTCGCCCTGGGTCACCATCGGGAAGCGATCGGCCAGCTCAGCCGCCTGACAACCGATCACCCACTGCGCGAACGTTTCTGGGGCACGCTGATGTTGGCCCTGTACCGATCCGGCCGTCAGGCCGACGCGCTGCGGGCCTACCGCAGCGCGCAACAGCGAATCCGCGGCGATCTCGGGGTGGAGCTGACCAGTTCGCTGCAGCGGCTCCACCAGCGGCTGCTGGCCGGTGATCCCGAACTGGCATCCTCGACCTCGCCGATCAAGCGGGTGGCTCCGGCGAAGAAGGGCCCGGCCGAATCCCGGCCGGGCGGGCCGTCGCCTGCCCAGCTGCCCCACGCCCTCGCCGATTTCGCCGGGCGCGAGGCGGAGATCCGGCAGTTGGACGCCCTGCTCGACCAGGACGGCGGTCTGGAGAAGGGCCTGGTCATCGCGGCGATCACCGGAACCGCCGGGGTCGGCAAGACGAGCCTGGCCGTGCACTGGGCGCACCGCATTCGCGACCGCTTCCCCGATGGTCAGCTCTACATCGATCTGCGGGGATCCGATCCCACGGGACCGGCGTTGCAGCCCTCCGAGGCGATCCGGCACCTGCTGCACACATTCGGCGTGCCCCCGTCCCGCTGGCCGATCGACGTCGATCGGCAATCCGCGTTCTACCGTGGTCTGCTCGACGGTCGCCGCATGCTGATCATTCTCGACAACGCCGCGCATGCCGCGCAGGTGCGCCCGTTGCTGCCCGGCAGTCCCGGCTGCCTGACGGTCATCACCAGCCGGAACTCGATGGTCGGCCTCGTCGCGGTGAACGGCGCGCACGTGGTGAATCTTGACCTGTTGAGCGCCGGAGACGCGCGCGAGGTCCTCATCCGCCGGCTCGGAGCGCAGCGCATCGTCCAAGAGCCGACGGCGGTCGAGTTTATCATCGAGGCGTGTGCGGGGCTGCCGCTGGCGTTGTCGATCGTGGCCGCGCGGGCCGCGACCAACCGGCACCTGTCCTTCAACGAGCTGGCGACGGAACTCGAAGGGGCACAGGGCGATCTGGCCGCGTTCGACTGCGGTGACGATGTGGCTGACGTGCGGGCCGCGTTCGCCTACTCGTACCGAGGTCTGCGAGCGCCGACGGCACAGCTGTTCCGGCTGCTGGCTGATGCCGATCCAGACATCACTGTGCAGTCGGCCGCCGTTCTGGCGGGCCAGCCGCCGGCACTGGTGGGCAAGTTCCTGACGGAACTCGTGCGGGCGAACCTCGTGATCGACCGCGGATCGTTCTGTTTCGCGCTCCCGGTCCTGGTGCGGCTCTACGCGCGGGAACTCGCCGCGGACCGCGACTCGCTCGACGAGTTGTTCAATGCCCCGTCTTTGACCGACATCTTCGGACCGTGATCTAATCAGGCAAAATCGGCCGCGCACGAGGGTGGCCCATCGTGAGACTGGGGGGGTGTCGCGCATCTTGCTGAGCGTCCCTGGCCCGAAGCGGTCGGCGAGCGATCTTCCGGGGACCGCGGCCTCCACCCTCGACGAACTGGACCACGGCATCCTTCATGCGCTGCGCATCGACGGCCGGGCGCCGTTCAGCCGGATCGCCGAGGTTCTCGACGTCTCCACGCAGACAGTCGCTCGTCGCTACCGGCGGCTGAGCAGCGAGATGGCGCTTCGCGTCGTCGGGGTGGTGAACCCGACGCGGTCGTCGGGCGAGAAATGGATTCTGCGGCTCACCGCCAGCCCGAACACCGCGGAACAGGTAGCGCACAGCCTGGCCCGGCGTGACGACACCATCTGGGTGCGGCGCATGTCCGGGGGAAACGAGATCTGCTTCGTCACAGTGACGAACTCCGCTGCGCACCATTCGCTGTTGCTCCACGAGATCCCGCGCGCGGCCAGCATCACCGAGGTGTCGGCGCACCGCCTGCTCCACACGTATCTGGGCGGTCCCACCGCCTGGCACGGGCACACGACCGCGCTCACCGACGGGCAACAGGAACAACTCCGCCACGCGTTCGATTCGTCGGGCGGCGCCGACGAACCCGAGACCGTCAACGTCCTGACCCCGGCGGATTGGCAGCTGCTGGTCGCCTTGCAGCGCAACGGCCGGATCAGCTACACCGACCTCGCGGCCGAGACCGGCCTGTCCTCCTCGACCATCACCCGTCGACTCGCCGCGCTGCAGGCGGGCGGCATGCTTACCTTCGACGTCGAGATCGGCGCGGAGGTGTACGGCATCACCACGCAGGCGCTGCTGTGGATGTCGGTCGCCCCCGCGCACCTGGACCAGGTGGCCAGAAGCCTGATCGAGCATCGGGAACTGGCCTTCCTCGCTTCGACCACCGGCCAGACCAACCTGGTGGCCCTCGTCCTGTGCAGGACTCCCACGGAACTACACGACTATCTGGCCCACGGCCTCAGCGCACTGGACTCCATACGCATGCTCGAGACAAGTCCTGTGCAGAAGACCTTGAAAGCCTGCAGTCCGTATCTGCGTGACAGCCTCCGGTGATTACCCAGGCCAGGGGCGACCTAGGTAATCGGCCCGCCACCGATATCAGCCGACCGGTGTCGAATTGGTCGCGATGAGCTTGCTGTATTCCTTGGCGTCGAGGATGAGGTCCTCCTGCGACGGGTTGAAGATCAGGCTGTAGACGGCGTGCACACCCTGATAGTCGAAGTGGCAGAACTCCAGCGTCTGAACGACCGGGGCGAGGTACTCGTCGAGGGTGCGTCGGGCGAGACCTACCGGGGTGTAGGTCTCAAGAGTGCTGCCGACCGAGACTGCCAGCCACGCCTTCTTACCGGCCAGCGCGGTGGCGGACCCGTCGAAGCTGAACGCAAAGCCATGGGTTAGTACCGCGTCGAACCAGGCTTTGAGTGCCGGGGTCACGCTGTACCAGTACAGCGGGAACTGCAGAATCACGGTGTCGTGGTCGCGCAGCAACTGCTGCTCGCGCGCGACGTCGATGTCGAGATCGGGGTAGGTCTTGTAGAGATCGTGGACGGTGACGTTGTCCAGGTCCTCGATCTCGGCGAGCCGGGTCGCGTTGGCGCGGGATTCCGTGAGATTCGGGTGCGCGACGATGACGAGGGTGCGAGTGTTGCTCACAGGTGATTCCGTTTCTTGTGAAGGTACGTGCGGCTACGTCGTCAAGTAGAGGCGGTCGCTGATTTCCGGTGCCGTCTGTGACGCTGGATTGACGGACTCGTTCCACCGGCGACCGTCGTGGTGGTGGATATTCACGCGCGCCGCGTGCCCACCCACCCCTCGGCGGCAGTGGGACGGGAGGCTGGAGGGACCGTCCGGAAGTTGAAGGCCTTGTCACGCACGGTGATGGTGAAGGAGAGACCGGACCGCGCCCCCGCGGCAATTCCCAGCACGAGCATTGGCATATGCCACTGATACTTCATGAGCGTGCCGTGACTCGCGTCGACATCCGAGCCGTCGTGCGCGGATACGTTGCCGTAGTTGTTGACGCAGAAGACATTCGGCGTGGCGATCATCTTGCCGATCCGGGCCTGCCCGGCCTGGATGAATTCGTCCCGCGACTCGACGCCGGACAGGAGGTCGATCTGCTTTTTCTCCTCGGCGTGGTAATGGTCACGGATCTGCATTCCCGTGCTTCGCTCGACGACGCTTCGCGGCACCGTCAGAAACAGGAGGGAATTGCCGAGGGGGAGCTCCGGTGCGTAAAGACTGTTCTTGAGCACGAACATGTTCTCACTGTCGCGCTCGAGGAACTCGGTCTTCATCCTCTCCAGGTAGGGCCCGATTTTGGTCGGTGCGGCACAGCTTTCGACGAACCCGACAGGCAGTTCGCTGACCCCGCCGGGGCGCGATGTCTCCACGGGTGGCAGGAACTCTGCCAGCTCATCGGCCCGGATCCCGAGTTCGGCGAGGCCGCGAGCGATCAGGAATTCGTCCTGCCCGGTTTTGAGGGTCTTCATCAGCGACTGATGGAATCGGAAACACTTGTATCCGTCTTGCAGTGGGAACGGTACGCACGTGAAGATGCCCTGCGTGTGCGGCTCGGAGCGGTAGGTGACGGAAGCGACCAGAAGGCTGTCGGCGAAGCTTTCGTATCGTTCCGAGAGGAGCCCCTGGAAGGCGGACAGCGGGAAATCCTCGGGAGAATCGAAGGTCAGCTCGATCAGCTCGCATTTCGCGAAAAGTGGATTCCCCCGAAAAAAATGCGTCAGAGCTCGCTCGAATTCGGTGAGATCGAAGACTCTGTCGACGGTGTAGGTCGAGAGGGCGGGGAAGAACTGTGACTCGTTGATGAACGGGTACGTGGTCATGGAGAGCCGGAGAACTTTGTCGGCGATGGAGATGTGCATTTCGTGAACGTATGGGCCACGCGCGGTCGGCCACCGCACCCGGCGCGGTATTGGCTGATTCGTTCCATCGAGCGCGGCTCCGGTGGCAGATATTCACTTCCGGGAGCCGTGCGGTACCCGGCAGGGGAACTGGTCAAAGAGCGGATCCGTCAGTCGGCGCGGTCCGGTGGAACATTTCGGGCAGACGTGGGTGGCCGGCTTCCGGATCGGCTCGGCATCGCCGACACTGCCTCCATCGAGAGCGAAAGGGTCCTGTTATGTCCAATTCCGTGGAACCGGCCGATGTCCTGATCGTCGGCGGCGGGTCGGCCGGCGCGGTACTCGCCGCCCGCCTGAGCGAGAATCCCGCCCGCCGCGTCGTGCTGCTTGAGGCAGGGCCCGACTACGGTCCGACCCGGTTCCCCGCCGCGCTGCTCGACGCCGACCGCATCGCCGATCTCGATCACGACTGGGGCTACACCGCACGTGGTGGGCGACTGAGCCCCGAGGTCGCCGCGCAGCGCGGCAAGGTGATCGGCGGGAGTTCCGCCGTCAATGTCGGCGCCGCCCATCGCGCTCGCGCCCGCGACTTCGCAGGCTGGGCCGAACAAGGCGTCGACGACTGGGCCTTCACCGATGTCCTGCCGTATTTCCGTGCCCTGGAAAACACCCCAACCGGCCACGACGAGTTCCACGGGCGCAGTGGGCCGATGCCCGTGCGCCAACTGACCGGCGCCGACCTGACCGCCGCGCACAGTGCCTTCATCGACGCCGCGGTGGCCTACGGCCACAAGCGGATAGCCGACTTCAACGGCTCCGAACAGGACGGCGTCGGAGCCTTCGCCGTCAACGTCGTCGACGGGGTCCGGCACAACTCGGCATTGGTATACCTCACCGCGGAGGTGCGCGCTCGCCCGAATCTCCTTGTGCGCGGCGGCGTCACCGTCGACCGGGTCCTGTTCCGCGGGACGAAGGCAACCGGAGTGGTCACCGCCGACGGCGCCGTGCACCACGCCGACGACGTGATCCTCTCCGCCGGGGCCTACGGCAGCGCCGCGATCCTGCTGCGCTCCGGCATCGGCCCCGCCGCCGACCTGACCTCGCTCGGCATCGAGCCCCGCGCCGACCTGCCCGTCGGGCAGCACTTGCAAGACCACCCCTTCTTCCACACGATCTACACCCTCGTGCCCGGCCGAACACAGACGTCCCCGGCCCTCGGCGCGCTGCTGTGGACCGCCTCGAGCGAGGCCACCGACGGCGATCTCGACCTGAATATCGTCGCTGTGCATCCCAACGGGGCACCGTTCATGCCCACCGGCGGCATCTTCGCCCTGTCCACGGCTCTCGTGCTCCCCGACGCACACGGCACGCTCCGCCTCGTCGGCCGCGACCCGATGACCCAGCCCGTGATCGACCACAACTTCCTCGGCACCGACCGCGACCGCCGGCGCATGCTCGAAGGCGTGCGACTCGCCCGCGAGCTGGCCCGTCACCCGGCACTGACCCCATCCCTCGCCGACCTGCTGATCCCGCACGAACTCCCTGACGACGCCACGCAATTGACGCGGGTGATCGAATCCGGCCTCGCCATCTACGGTCACGCCACCTCGACTGCCCCCATGGGTACCGCGGACTCACCCCGGGCCGTCGTCGATTCCCGCGGAGCCGTACACGGATTCGCCGCCCTGCGCGTCGTGGACGCGTCGATCATCCCGTCCTCCCCTTCCAGCGTCACCAACCTCACCACGATCATGCTCGCCGAACGCATCGCCGACCTGGTCTATACACGCTGATCGAGGGCGATCGGGCGAGCTCCCCCCTTCGGTCAGCTGGAACCGGTAGGCAGCAGTCCCGCCGAGCCGCTGCCGAGCTGGGCGTCTCCGGTAACCTCGACGAGGAAGGTCTTGGTGGAGGCGCCCTGGGCGGCCACGATCGTGTACGTCCCCTTGGGCGGCGGGCGCCAGGTGCCGCAGATCGTGCTGCGCTCCCGATCCGGGTAGTCCAGGCGCTCGGGCGAAGTGAGCTCGCGGCCGTTGATCGTCACGGTGGCGGGCAGCGTAGTCGGAGCCGAACATCTGGTCCATTGCAATGCAGTTGGCACCCACATAGTCGCAGGCGACAGGTATTTCGCTATTGCCCCAGGCATAGATGGTGATGTCCTCCACCTCCGCCGAGGCAGTCGGAGCCAGGATGGCCGGGAGAACGAGTGCGCCCGCCGCGAAGGGCGGTAAATCCTGCGATTCGCTACACGGGGTCCTCGTCGCGCAGGTGAGAGCCATATTCGGACATGCAGGACGCACCGTAGAGGGGAGGGTGCATACACTCGGTCGACCCGCCCTGAATCCTTCGCGCCCAACCGACTCGACTGTCTCACCAGACTTCTTGCCGCCGATCAGGGAATACAGATAGGTGATACACATGTTGAAAATCTTGGGTAAATCATAGAAACACTGGCGATGGAAGCTGGTAGCAAGTGACCCGGATGGGGGATTGCTGTACATCAGCACCCAACATGAGGCATGGGTGAGCGCTAGAAATCCTGGTTCCATCGATGTCGATCCGTGCTGACGCCCGTGTCGACGCGGGTTCCTGGTTCTTGTCTGCTGACGATTCGTGCCAGGAAGTAGTTCAACCTGTGCGTTTGCGGCGAATATGGGGCTTGAACGACGTTACGGTTCCATAGGGATCGAACCTGCGACACTAAAATAACCCTCCACCTGCGAAAACGCAGGTGGAGGGTTGTGCCCTCGGCAGGACACACAAAACATGGGCAACCGGAAAACGCCTGGTCATCGTGGATTCCTACACGGTCTAGCGACCCCGGTCCGCCTGTGCCGATCATATCGCGCGGTGAGTTAAGAGCTGACAACAGTGTGTCGCTCCGGCGCTGTCAGCTGCTCGGCAGCGCTTCGCCTACGGTGAGCGTGTGATCGACTTGCGTGCACGCCGCGACCTGCAGCGTTTGTTGCGGTGGCTACCGTTGATGTTGATCCCGATACTGTTGTTGGCCAGCACGTATCCGGGCCAGTACCGGGTGCCGACCTACTATTGGCTGCTGGCGTTGGCCGCCGCAGTGGTGTTCGTGGCGGTCGCGCGGTGGCCGTTGGTGGTCTCGGTTGTGCTGTCGTCGTTGGCGGTGCCGATGCTGCGTGCACCAGCGTGGGGTGTGTCGGGGCTGGTGCCCTATCTTGGTGCGGTTGCGCTGGTGGTCGTCATCGCCAGGACGCATCGATGGGCGACGGTGGTGGTCGCAGCTGCGGGTTGGGCGGCTGCGATCGTGCTCGGGCGGGTTGGTTTGCATGAGACTTCCATCGGGCGTGCCTATATCGCAGTCGAAGTAGCTGCCTATGCAGGAGTTCCGTTGTTGTTGGGCTTGTATCTGCGTGGTCAACGCGATCTTGCCGACAACTTGCGCAGGCAGGCCGCCGACGCCGAGGCGCGCACGCGCATCGATGAGCGCGCAGCCATGGCCAGAGAACTGCACGACGTGGTCGCTCATCACATGGCTTCGATCATTTTGCGGATCTCGGTCGCCGGACATGTTGTTCGTGGGGCGGATTCGCGCATCGTCGGGGTGCTCGACGATGTACGGGCAACCGCCGCCGACGCGCTGTCCGATATCCGCAGGCTCCTGACCGGGTTACGCGATCCAGCGCTGGGTGTGGTGGCCTTGGTTGACAGCGATGCGGTGGCCACCGAGATCGCCGCGGCCATTACCCGCGTCCGTAGTGCTGGATTCACCGTCGACGCGCAGATCGACGCCGAGCTCGGCGGGCTGGACGCGATCAATCGTCTGACGCTGTTGCGGTTGGTGCAGGAATCGCTCACTAACGTGATGAAGCACGCGGATCGCGACGTTCCGGTGATGTTTCGGATCAGCAGTGATGAGGGCGGTATCGCGATGGTCGTGCTCAACGGTGGGCGTGCCCACGGGGTGCCCCATGGGCACGGCCTCGTCGGAATGCGGGAACGTGCTGAACTCGCGGGTGGCGCACTGACCGTTGGCGCTGAGGACGATCATTGGGCCGTGCGCGCCCGGCTGTCGGTCAGCAAACGCGAAGACACCAACCTGTCGTGATCGCCGTGCTAATCAGCGGCGGCCGACGTTTCGGGTGCGCTTGTGTCGGATCGGATCCGGTGCCGGGTCGGTAGCCACCAGTTCCAGTCTCCGAGCAGTCGCATGAGGGCGGGGACGAGGACGAGGCGGATCAGGGCGGCGTCGAGGAAGACGGCGACGGCGAGGGCTAGTCCGAGTTGTTTGAGTTCGAGGATGTCGGCGGTGAGGAAGCTGGCGAAGATGGCGATCATGATCGCGGCGGCCGCGGTGATCGGGCGGGCGGTGTGGGTGAGCCCGGCGGCGACTGCGTGCTGGTTGTTGCCGGTGGCATCCCAGTATTCGCGCATGCGGCGGATGAGGAAGACCTCGTAGTCCATCGAGAGGCCGAACAGCAGGGCGAACACGACGGTGGGCAGGTAGACCTGGACGAAGCCGGGACTGGTGAAGTCGAGGAGGTTTTCGCCGAGGCCCCATTGGAAT
>NZ_LGYZ01000017.1 GCF_001310275.1 Nocardia arizonensis | reverse complement strand
CCGAGGGCGGCGCCGGTGGCGAGCAGGTTCATCGCGATGGCCTTGACCGGCAGGGCGATGCTGCGGAACGCGGCGATGAGGAAAATCAGTGAGGCAGTCAGCACGAGGGCGACGACGAGCGGCAGTTTGGTGGTCATTTCGTCGGAGAGGTCGACGAATTCGGCGGTGCTGCCACCGATGCGGACCTCGACTCCGGCCGCGTCAGCCGCTGCGGTGCGAAGGTCGCGAATGAGGTTGGTGGCCTCCATGGAGTCGAACGCGACTGACGGGATCGCCATTGCCAGTACTCGTCCGTCGTTGAGTTGGGTGGGGAGAACGGTGGCGATGCGTTCGTCGCCGGCGATCTCGGTCAGGAATCGGTTGACCCGTTCGGGCGCGTCGCCGCTGAGTGGGGTGTCGCCAGGGCCGGTGGCGATGATTTCGACTGGTGAGAGTGCTCCGGCCGGGAAGTTGGTGGTCAGTGCGGTGGTGGCGCGTCCGGTGGGGGTGTCGTCGAGGGCGCTGGTGCCCATATCGAGGCCGTAGCGGATCCCGAATACCGGGAATGCAGCGATGACGAACACCGCTACTGCGGCCGTGCCGAACAGGACCGGTCGGCGCATGACTAGATACGCCCAGCGCGCCCAGCGACCCGGGCTGGCACCAGGAAGGTCGGTGACGCTGTCGGCGGGGCGCCAGCGGGCCGGGAGTGCGCCGCGGTTGACGGCAGGGCCCAGGACTGCGAGCAGGGCGGGAAGCAGGGTGACGGCGACGATGAGCATGCTGATGACAGCGGTGGCGACGCCGATGGCAATGCCACGGAAGATCGGTGCCTGGATGATGATCAATGCGCAGAGCGAGATCATCACCACCAGGCCCGAGACCAGAATCGTCTTGCCTGCTGTGGCCAGTGAGCGGCCGACCGCGGCCGCGATCGCGGCGTGGTCGGCGACCACGGGATGGGCGAGTTCTTCGCGGAAACGGCTGACGATGAACATCGCGTAGTCGATACCGACGCCCAGGCCGACCATGGTGGCCATGGCCACGGTCAGCGAATCGAACACGGTCACCGTGGTGAGACCGAACAACACCCCGACAGTGGTCAGCAATCCCGCGATGGCTACTCCGATCGGGACCGCCGCGGCGACCAGGGCGCCGAGCGCGAGGACGAGCAGGATGAGCGCGACCGGGATGCCGATCGCCTCGGCGCGAGTCAGATCGGCGTTCTGTAGTTCGGTGGCCGCGTTCTGCACCGCCGAATATCCGGTCAGTCCCACCTCGACGGAGTCGTCGCCCGTGGTGGCGATAGCGCCCTGCAGGTCGCGGGCGACCCTCGCGCGTTCTGCCATGTCGCCGCCGATACCGACCAGCGCGATCGCGACGTGCCCATCAGCCGAGATCTGGGATCCGGGCGGCCCGTCGTAGGGGCCGATGACATCGACCACGCCCGGCACCTCCTTGGCCGCGGTGACTGTGTGAGTCACCGCTGCACGGAAGTCGGAGTCGTCGGCGGTGAGGGCAGAGGATCTCAGCACAATGACCGCCTGCTCGGCGCCGAACTGTGGAAAGTGCTGGGCAACAAGACGATCGACCCCGGTGGACTCGGAGCCTTCGACGCCGAAGTCCATGGCACCGAGCCGGTTTTCGAGTAGTGGGTAGGCCACCGCACACACCGCCAGTAGTAGCGCCCAGATCGCCAAGACCGCGCGTCTGCGTCGGGCCATGAGAACGCCCCACCGATACAGCAGCCCTGGCGAGCCAGGTGGCAGTGGTTTCTGCCGCGACCTCTCGGTGACGGTGATCCGCTGCTGGTTCACGTGTTCTCCCTCCGTAACCGATCATCATTGATCGTCAAATGACGATGTGATCGTTGAAATGAGATTAATCACGCAAGCGGTCGATATCAATACCCTCTGCCGCTATCATCGTCGTATGGCGATTAATGAGGGCGAGGGTTGCCTCGTCGAGACGCAGGGCTTGGATCCGGCGGTGGCGTTGTTCCACAGCCTCTCGGATGGGACGCGGTTGGCGATTGTCCAGCGGTTGGCGTCCGGGGAAGCGCGGGTCGCGGATCTGATGGCCGGGCTCGGTCTGGCGCAGTCGACGGTGTCGGCGCATGTGGCGTGCCTGCGGGACTGTGGGCTGGTGGTGGGTCGTCCGCAGGGCAGGCAGGTGTTCTACAGCCTGGCCCGTCCTGAGCTGATGGATCTGCTCGCCTCGGCGGAGACCCTGCTCGCGGCGACCGGTAACGCGGTGGCGTTGTGCCCGAACTACGGCACCGACGCCACCTCCCCGACGACGGAGACCACTGCGGAGGTGCGAGCGTGAGCGACGCGTGCGGCTGCGGCCACGACGAACCCACCGCAGACGGCGAGACCGAGGAGCGGGAACCCGAAAAGCTCTGGGAGGTCAGTGAACTGCGCGCTGCCGCAGTTGCCGGTGTGCTGCTGGTGGCGGCACTGATCGTTGGCTGGACCGGCGGCCCACGCCCCGTGGAGTTGGGTTTGGAGATCGCCGCACTGCTGGTCGGTGCCTACACCTTTGTCCCGTCGACGTTCAAACGGTTGGCCAAGGGCAAGATCGGGGTCGGCACGCTGATGACGATCGCCGCGATCGGTGCGGTGATCCTGGGCGAGGTCGGCGAAGCCGCGATGCTGGCGTTCCTGTTCTCCATCAGCGAGGGCCTCGAGGAGTACGCGGTCGCCCGCACTCGCCGCGGTCTGCGCGCGCTGCTGAACCTGGTCCCCGACCGGGCCACCGTGCTGCGTGACGGCACTGAAACCGTGATCAGCCCGGCGGAGCTGCGGGTGGGGGACCGGATGCTGGTTCGCCCCGGCGAGCGTGTCGCCACCGACGGCGTGATCGTCGAAGGCCGTAGCGCGCTGGATGTTTCGGCGATCACCGGCGAATCGGTACCGGTGGAGGCAGGGCCGGGTGCGGAGGTGTTCGCGGGGTCTATCAACGGCACCGGCGTGCTGACCGTCGAGGTCACCACGACCGCTGAGGACAACTCTTTGGCGCGGATCGTACGGATCGTGGAGGCCGAGCAGGCCCGCAAGGGTGACGCCCAACGCTTGGCGGACAAGATCGCCAAACCGCTGGTGCCCGGCATCATGATCGCGGCCGCCGCGATCGCGGTGATCGGTGCGCTCTTCGGCGATCCGGTCACCTGGATCGAACGCGCGCTGGTCGTCTTGGTCGCGGCGTCACCGTGTGCGCTCGCGATCTCGGTACCGGTCACCGTGGTGGCCGCGATCGGTGCTGCGAGCAAGTTGGGTGTGCTGGTCAAGGGCGGCGCCGCGCTCGAGGCGATGGGTCGGGTGCGTGAGGTCGCGCTCGATAAGACCGGCACGCTGACCGCGAACAAGCCCGCTGTCGTCGAGATCTCGACGGTCACCGGCGTCGATCAGGAAACTGTGCTCGGTGTCGCCGCGGCGCTGGAATCGCGCAGTGAGCATCCCCTCGCTCGTGCCATCCTCGCCGCCGTCGACACCTTCGCTCCCGCGACCGACGTCGAGGCCGTCACCGGCGCCGGGTTGACCGGTCTGGTCGACGGCCGGGCGGCACGACTGGGCCGCCCGGGCTGGATAGAACCCGGTGCGCTGGCTGCCGATGTGGAGCGGATGCAGCACGCGGGGGCGACTGCGGTGCTGATCGAGCTCGACGGCCAGGTGATCGGTGCGATCGCTGTGCGCGATGAACTGCGTCCAGAGGCGGGTGAGGTCATCGACCGGTTGCATGCCCTGGGTATTCGCGTGTCGATGCTCACCGGCGACAACGCGCGCACTGCCGCCGCGCTGGCCGCCGAGGCCGGGATCGAAGACGTGCACGCGGACCTGCGCCCGGAAGACAAGGCCCGCATCGTGGCCGAACTGCGTACCGACCGGTTCACCGCGATGGTCGGCGACGGCGTCAACGACGCCCCCGCCCTGGCCACCGCCGACCTCGGTGTGGCGATGGGCGCGATGGGCACCGACGTCGCCATCGAGACCGCCGACGTGGCGCTGATGGGGGAGGACCTGCGGCACCTGCCGCGCGCGCTCGAGCACGCCCGCCGGGCCCGGCGGATCATGTTGCAGAACGTCGGCTTGTCGCTGGGGCTGATCACGATCCTGATCCCGCTGGCACTGTTCGGAATCCTCGGATTGGCGGCGGTGGTGCTGGTCCACGAGCTCGCCGAGATCGTCGTGATCGCCAACGGTGTCCGCGCAGGACGCACGAAGTCCCTGGCCTCGCTGCCCGATTCGACGGCAAAGCCCGCCCCGGCGCTGGCCGGAGCCTCCGCGTGATCGCCACCTCGTCGTCTGCTCCCACCGTTTCGCGGTGGGGGCGGCGACTGCGGTGGGCCGCAGCCGCAGCCGTGTTCGCCGGGATCGACCTCGCGCTCAAAGCATGGGCGCAGACCGCGCTGGACGGGTCGCCGATCGAGGCGGGGCCGGTGGATCTGCGGTTGGCGTTCAACCCCGGCGCCGCGTTCTCGATCGCCGCCGACGCACCGACCTGGGTGATGCTGTCGATCACCACGGTGATCACCACGGCGGTCGCGGTGGCCGGATGGGTTGTCGCACCGCGCGCGAACTTGTTCACCCGGGTCGCACTCGCCGCAATTTTGGGTGGTGCCGCTGCCAATGTCATTGACCGAGCCCCCGACGGGCTGGTCACCGACTATCTGCATACCGGCTGGTGGCCCACCTTCAACCTGGCCGACACCTTCATCGTGCTCGGCGCGACCGCCCTGATCATCACCACCCTGATCGGAAACTCCGATGAGCGAGAACAACTCTCACCCGATCGCCACACCGGCAATCGGGACTGAACCGAGCCCATCGCGTCGGTGGGCAGGGTTGGCGGCGCTGGTCGTGGCCCTGCTCACCGTGGGGCTGGACCTGATGGTCCTCAACGTCGCCCTGCCTACCCTGGCGCAAGACCTGGGCGCGAGCACCACCCAGCTGCAGTGGATCGTCAACGCCTACACGCTGGTCTTCGCCGCGCTGATGCTGCCCGCCGGTGGCTTCGGCGACCGCTACGGCCGCAAACGGCTGCTGCTGGTAGGTCTGGTCGCCTTTGTCGCCGCGTCGGCATGGGCCGCCTACAGCGGGTCCACCGGTTCGCTGATCGCCGCCCGCGCGGTCATGGGCATCGGAGCCGCGATCATCGTGCCGCTTTCACTCGGGATCCTGCCGACGCTGTTCGGTCCAGACCAGCGTCGTCGCGCGATCGCGGTGTGGGTGGGCGCACTGGGCGTCGGTTTGCCGCTGGGCCCGATCGTCGGAGGCTGGCTTTTGCAGCACTTCTGGTGGGGCTCGGTGTTTCTCATCAACGTCCCGGTCGGTGTCGCCGCTGTGGTTGCCTGCATGGTGTTGGTGCCCGAGTCGGCCGATCCGGACGCACCGCCGCTGGACTGGCTCGGGATCGTCACCGCCGTGCCCGGTACGGCGGCGGTGGTGTTCGCCGTCATCCAAGCACCCGAGTACGGGTGGGCCGACCCCATCGTGCTCGCCACTCTCACAGCCGGTGTGGTGCTGATCGTGGGATTTGTGATGTGGGAACGGCGGGCCCGCCACCCTCTGGTCGATCTGGCACTGTTCGCCGATCCCGCCTTCACCTGGCCCACCCTGGCCGCTACTGCGGGGACCTTCACCCTTGTCGGAGTGCTGTTCGTGCTGCCGCAATACTTGCAGATCCTGCGCCATCACGACGCCTTCGGCACCGGACTGCGCTTGGTTCCGTTGGTGCTGGCGATCATCGTCGCCGCGGCCGCGGTCGACAAGATCGTCACCCGCGTCGGCGCGAAAGTCCCGATCGTCACCGGAATGGTAATCGCGTCAGCTGGTTTCGTGCTCGCGTCCCGTATCACCGTTGACACCGGCTACGGCTATGTGGCGACGTGCCTCGCGGTTATCGGCTTGGGCGCAGGGCTGGCGTTGGCACCGGCGGTCGACGCGGTCATGGCGAGCTTGCCCGAACACCGCAGCGCCGCGGGAGCCGGTTTGCTGATGGCCATCCGACAGGTCGGGGCCGCGTTCAGCGTCGCCATCCTGGGCACCCTGCTCACCGTCGTCTACACCCGCGACCTCGACCCCCACCTGAACGGGCTACCCGAGGCCGTGGTCGGCGCGGCACGCGACAACATCGCTGGAGCACAACTGGTCGCGACCGGGCTTCCTGACCCAGCTGGTGCCGACCTTACCGCCACCAGCGCCCACGCCTACACCGAAGCTATATCTGCGGTGTTCCTGGCCAGCGCCGCTGTCAGCGCCCTGCTCGCCGCGGCCATCGCCGCCAAGCTCCCCAAACAGACACCCTCGCCGGGGCGAACATCACCGGCGCCCAGCCCGCGATGAGGTAGACAGTCGGTAGCCAGCCGCGAGGGTGCAGCCCGACAACGCACGTCCGCCCAATCACTGTGTGCTCCCCGAGAAAGGCCTCCACGCCAATGGTTACCACGATCTTGCAGGCCATCGGGCTCTTCCTGGTGACCAACATCGACGACATCATCGTGCTGTCCCTGTTCTTCGCCCGCGGCGCGGGGACTCGCGGAACCACCCTCGCCATCGCAACGGGGCAATATCTCGGTTTCGGCGCGATCCTCGCCGCGTCCATCCTCGTCGCGCTCGGTGTGACCGCGTTGCTGCCGGAACACGCTATCGCCTACTTCGGGCTGATACCGCTGCTGCTCGGTTTGCTCGCCGCATGGCGAGCGTGGCGAAACCACGACGACGACGATCGGGTCGAGGGCAAGAAGGTGGCGGTGTGGACGGTTGCCGCGGTGACCTTCGCCAACGGAGGCGACAACATCGGCGTCTATGTCCCTGTCTTCGCCACCGTGGGAACGGCGGCGATTTTCGCCTACTCGGTCGTGTTCCTGCTGTTGGTCGGGGTGTTGGTGCTCGCCGCGAAGTTCCTCACCACCCGCAAGGGCATTGCCGAGATCTTGGAGCGGTGGGAACACATACTCTTTCCGCTCGTTCTGGTCGTTCTCGGAATTGTCATCCTCGTCAGCGGCGGCGCGTTCGGCCTCTGACCGCCCACCACCCTGTTTACACACGAGATCACCAAGAGGGAGGACGCGAGGTGACCTGTCTGTGCCCGTGCTCGTGTTGTCGATTGCTGTCCGGGAACGACCGGACATGGCGCGTGCGGAGGTGAGCGCTCCCGAGCACCGATGGTCCGGCGGGGTTTCGTTGACTCCCGGGCTCATGACATTCACCGGCGAGATCGGCGACGCAGCTGCCCACGCGCACGCCGCCGTGCAGGTGCTCTTCGTCGCACGAGGGAGACTGACCCTCGCCGACGCGGCCGGACACACCACGCCCGCGCTCGCCGCGATTATCCCACCCGGTGTAGTCCACCAGGTCAGTACCGAACCGGGCACCAGCGGATTCCTCGCGTTCCTCGATCCCGACAGCGTGACCGCCCACGCGGCACTGGCCCGACTGGGCGGGCAACCGCGCCACGCAGTCACCAGCTGGGTCAGCGTCGCTGCGCCCCTACCGGCTCCGCCGGGCGGCGGTCCGGTCACCAGATCGGTGCGCCGGGCCTCGCACCCTGTCGTGGCCGAGGCGCTGCGCCGGGCGACCTGCTGGGTGGGAGGTCCACCCTCGCTGGGTGAACTCGCCGCCGACATCGGGATTTCGGCGAGCCGCCTCTCCCATATTTTCACCGCGCAGGTGGGATTGCCGTATGTGGCGTGGCGGCGGTGGGTACGCCTGCAGCTCGGATTCGCTGTCGTGCGTGAAGGCGGTTCCCTCACCGAAGCCGCGCACACAGCGGGGTTCGCCGACAGCGCCCACCTCACTCGCACCTGCCGCGATCTGATCGGCATCTCTCCGACCGAAGCACTCGTCGCCACCGGATGGCGGCCACCACCCCCACGCGAGCGAGTCACCACCGAATCACGCTGATGGCAGCGCGCGAACTACCTCACGGTCCGGCCACCGGCACCTCGCCGGGCCCAACTTCTGGCGTATCAGCCAGCGCCGGAGCCGGAACCTGTGCGGGCTCTGCCGGTAGCGGTGCAGGTGCTGGTGGAGTGTCTGCTGTTGCCGGCGTGGGAGTGGCCGGCGGCCTCGGATGATCGGAACCTGGCTGGGGCAGCCCCAGTGTGGTGACGACACCGGTCGCCTCGTTGAACACCAACGACCCGCGACCGAAATCGACCCGCACGCCACCCGGGACCGGGTACTCGTTGCTGCGCGGCGTGCCCAGCACGCCGTTGTCCCCGCCGAGCTGGGCGAACCGTTGCCCGATGCGCCCGGCGACTTCATAGACCTGACCGTCGGGGGCTTGGAACAGGTAACCGTTGACGAACCTGGCATACTGCCCGCCCTCGGCGGTGGGCACCGGCTCCGAGGCGGCCAACCCCAGCCGCCCCTGCGGTCCACCGGCATCGACCCAACGCCGAGCCAACATATTGTGGTCGACCAGATCCAACAGCTTGCCCGTCAACGCCGCCAGCGCCGACACGTCGGCATCAACATCAGGATCGGGTTGCGCGGGCACCGGCACCGAAGCCTGTCTCGGCCCCGCACCCGAACCCACACCCGCAGCGATCGAACGGATACGGTCCATCAGCGCATAGGCGGCATCCCCGGCGCAGGTGGTGTTACCGACATCGCGATGAGAGAACACCACCGGTAACTGCACCTGTTCACCCTCGCCATACGGAGTGAACTCGGTGCCCTCGGAGATCATCGTGGTGGTCCCCCGCGGATCCAAACCCGCGACGCGAGCACGCCATCCGACGAACTGACCCATCGCGGTGATCGCCGCCTGGGTCGGGTCCTCGGATTCGTGATTGCCCATGAACGCCACTCCAGCGGTGTTTTCGTTGAAACCACCGGTGTGCGCGCCCTGCACTGGCTCGTCCAAACCGCCGAAATGGCCTTCGAAGATTTGGCCGTATTTGTCCACCAGTGCGTGGTAGCCGATATCGCACCAGCCCAACGTTTCGGCGTGGTAGGCGTAGATCCCGCGCACGATCGCCGCGGACTCGGCCTTGCTGTAGTCGTTGCGGCCCGCGGTGTGATGCACCACGATCCCGCCCAGGCCGTCGTCGTAGGTTGGATCCTCACACCGGATCGATTCGTCGGCGCCCCACTGCGCGCGGCTGATCACCCGTGGCCCGCCACCAGCCAGCGGTGCCGCGATCGCCGACAGGTTCTCCTCACTACGGCCGGGATCGAGCAACACCGCGCTCATCTGCGGGACTGCGGGACCGAGATGGTCCGGGCCCGCGACCGGGGCCGGTCCCCGTGATCCGGGCTCCGCTGTGTCGGTTAGCTTGCGCGTGCTCAGGATTTGCACCGCGTCGGTGTCACCGACATAGACCGGTTCACTACCCTGCATGCGGCCCGGACCGGGGCGGCGAGCCGAAACACTGTCGTCGGTCCCGGCCTCGAACCACGGACCCCAGGAACTGTCGAGTTGGCGGGCCCGCACCATCGTGGTGACACCCGCGAGATCCGGCGCGGTCAACCCGACCATGCTGAAACGACTCCCGTTGGTGAGCTCAGTGACCTGGGCGCCGACCCGATCTGCCAAGTGCTCGGGCACCACACCTGGATCCAACGCCGGGGTCCGCGCCGATATCGGCGCAGTCCCCTCGTCGGTGACGAACCCGATCGGCCCGACCCGGGAACCCTCCGGCAGCGGCGGGGCGCCGGGCACGAGCCGAAGATCCGCGACCTTCAGGTCCGGTAACTGCATGCCGGCCAGCTCGCGCAACGGCAACACGACCCTCGGCGCCCCAGCCAACCCGATCTGGGTCGTCGCAGTAGGCCGGAGCCGATCGGTTTCACTGTCGTTGGAGAACCGGTACTGTCCGTCACCACCGAGGAAACCGGCCGCGACCGGCGCCGCGACCACAGCGACCGCGACCAGGGGAAGCACATAGCTTCGTTTGCGGGTGTAGTTCGGCACGAATACTCCTACGTCAGTAGAAACCACGATGGCGGGCCCGGATCATGCGTCCGAACCGGCACCACCGATCACACCAGCCACAGCCACCTCAAAGAATGAAGTGTTACTTGAGACTGTAGCCAGGGTGTAGCCGTACTTCGGTGCGACACCCGGGGCATCCGCTTGATCGATGAGGCGTCACCGGCGCGGAGAGTCAGCTGATTTCTTCAAGCCCGGCCTATTGCCTGGGCGCGAAGCTGAATCCGTGTCCACGCTCATCTTTGCCCTCGTCCGCTTCGGCTATGCGCCGTTGATGCTGCTCGGCATCAACGGTGCCGGTGTCGCCCTGGCCGCCGCCGGTGCCAACAAACTGTGGCTGCTCGCCTTACTCGGGATCGCGGTGGCGGTGTCGTTCACCGCCGAAGCGGTTCTGCCGTACCGGGCGGACTGGAACACCTCCCACGGTGATACCGGCCGCGACACCGCACACGGCTTCGTCAACGAAACCCTCATCCTGGGCAGCGTCGCCGCCATCCCCGCACTGGCCGCGCTGATTCCTGGTGACGGGATCTGGCCTGGCAGTTGGCCTTTCATTGTCCAGGTGCTGATCGCGATACTCGTCGCCGACTTCGGTATCACCCTGGCTCACTACGCCAGCCACAAGATCGCGATCCTGTGGCGATTCCACGCCGTACACCACAGCGTGCAACGGTTCTACGGCCTCAACGGCCTCATGAAACACCCGCTGCACCAAACCGTCGAGATGACCGCCGGAGTCACACCGCTCCTGCTGGTCGGGATCCCGGTCCCGGTCGCGGCGGCATTATCGCTAGCGGTGGCGGTGCAACTGTTGCTGCAACACTCCAACGCCGACTATCGCGTCGGCCCGCTCAGATACGTTCTGGCGCTCAACGAAGGCCACCGTTTCCACCACCTCAAATGGGCAGGTATCGGTGACGTCAACTTCGGGTTGTTCACCCTGATCTGGGATCACCTGCTGCGCACCTACAGCTACGACCCGCACCGACGGTTCTCCAGCGCAGACCTCGGCATGGCAGCCAAACCCGACTACCCCAGTGGCTACCTCGCCCAACTCGCCGAACCCTTCACCCGTCACGGCACCGTCCAGCCCAGCCCGGAGGCGACGGCTGTGCTCGGCGCCGCCGAACAGGCGAAGAAAGCCTAACGCTCACCGCTCAACACGAAGGAGCACCCCAATGGCGAAGATTCCCGACGCTGCCCGTGCCCGCCACCACGAAGAGATGCAGGCCGCGAACACCACCACCGACCCGGCACGACGCTGGAGCCATCTCGAACGAGCCCACATCCTGTCCCAACCCGATCCCTGGCTGCACACCGCCAACCACGTCGCCATGTTCGCCCTCGCGGTACGTCAACGCGACCGGCGCGAAGCCTTCGGGCAGGTCATCCGGATCATCGTCGCCGCACCAGGGTCGCTGGCCGGGCTCGCCCCGGAAGGCAACACCGGCCGTGCCGATGTCGGATTGCGCCAAACCATGACCACTCCGCCTGATCTCGCCGCGTTGCTGGAGTCGAGCTGATCCGGTAGCCACCCGGTCAGGCGGTGTCTCGATACGGGCGACTCGTTTGGCCGCGGTGGGTTGGGCGAGGTGTCAGGTCCGGGTCGAGTCCAGCGCGGCCAGTGCTGCGTGCAGCCGGGTGGTGGCCTCGTCGGCGACGGTGTCGAAGGCGGGTTGGTCGGTCACCTGGACCATCAGTTGAGGGTTCATGGCTTCGACGATGATGGTGTCGGGGTCGGTCCGGTCGCGGCGGACCACCACGTTGCAGGGCAGCAGGAGTCCGATCTGGCGGTTGGTCTCGACCGCGCGGTGGGCCAGGGGCGGGTTGCAGGCGCCGAGGATGCGGTAGTCCTCCATGTCGTGGCCGAGTTTGGCTTTGAGGGTGGCTCGCATGTCGATCTCGGTGAGGATGCCGAATCCTTGCTCGGCCAGCGCGGTTCGGGTGCGTTCGATTGCGTCGTCGAAGGTGGTGTGCAGGCTCGTCGAGAGGGCTAGGTCCATCATGTGCTCCGATCCGAGACGAGTGGTCAGGCGGTAGGGGTTGGGCAGGACGCGTCGGCGAGGCCGAACCGGCGCATCACCAGGGTGGCCGGGCACCAGCCCATCGCGCTGTAGAGCAGCAGATTCGCCCCGACCAAGGCGGTCAGGATCAACCACCAGGGCGACAGGGTCGTGCTCAGCAGTGCGCTGAGCAGGACCAGGGTTCCGGCCAGGGCCGGGACGAGGCGGGTGATGGTCCATTCGCGCGGTCGCGGTGGCAGTGCCATCGGCGGGAGTCCTTTCGGTGAGTGCCAGACCCCGGGCGTGTGTTGGGGGTCAGGCCAGGGCGAGGAAGAGTTTTTCCAGTTCCTCGATGCTGAGGGGTGCGCGCTCACCGTCGGGGGTTTCGGTGAGGCATTCGCGCAGACCGGTGGCGACGATCTTGAATCCGGCGCGGTCGAGGGCTTTGGAGACCGCGGCGAGTTGGGTGACCACGTCCTTGCAGTCGCGCCCGGCCTCGATCATGGCGATCACCCCGGCCAGTTGGCCTTGCGCGCGGCGCAGCCGGTTGAGGACCTGCGCGATTTCGTCGTCGTTGCCGATCATGATGTGTCCCTTTCTCGGATCCTCACCCCACAATACCCCCAGGGGTATCTGAAGTGAGGATCCGGGAGAGGGGTCGGTGTCGCTGGGTCAGTGGTGGGCGAAGCTGATGGCGGGCAGAACCCGGTGCAACCACGCCGGGCTCCACCAGGCCGCGTGCCCGGTCAGGCGCAGGATCACCGGCAGCAATACCAGTCGAACCAGCAGCGCGTCGAGCAGCACCGCCACACCCAGGATGATGCCCATCTCCTTCGGCGGCAGCGGCTCGGCCAGGGCGAAGGTGAAGAACACCGCCACCATCACCGCCGCGGCGGCGAAAATGACCCGCCCGGAATGCGCCAGCCCGTCCAGGTGCGCGGCGTGTGGGTCGCCTGTGCGTTCGTAATGCTCCTTGGCGGTAGCCAACAGGAACACCGTGTAGTCCATGGCTATGGCGAAGATCATCGCGAAGAAGAACACCGGCCCCCACCCGTCCAGGAACCCTTGCGGGGTGAAACCGAGCAGCCCGGCACCGTGCCCGTCCTGGAAGATCAGCTTGGCCACCCCGAACGCGGCCGCGGTCGAGAGCAAGCTGACCAGGGTGCCCAGGGCCGCGATCAGCGGAGCCCGCAACGCGATCAGCAACAGCACGAACCCCAGGATCAGGATGACCGCCACCACGATGGGCAGGTAGTCGTTCAGGGCTTGTTGCAGGTCGAGGTTCTCCGCCGCCGCACCACCAACGACGGCGTTCTCGGGTAGATCGGCGCGCAGACGGTCCAGGATCTGGGCCATCTGCGGTGCGGACGGATCCACCGCGGGCATCGCCTGCATCATCACCAGGTCGGCGCCGTCGGCGGCGGGCTGGGGTGGGGTGAGCATGAGGATGCCGTCGCTGGCGCGCGCGATGGTCGCGGTGGTCTCGGCCTCGGCGGCGGGAGCGATGATCGAGAGCATGCCCGGGGCTCCAGGTCCGAACTGCTGCTGAATCAGTTCATAGCCTTGGCGCACGGGGGCCTCGGCGGGCACCACCGTGATCGAGGGCATCGCGGTCTTGAGCCCGAACATCGGTATCGCCAACCCGATCAGGATGGTCAGCGCCACCGCAGCGAGGGGCCACGGGTGCTTGTGCAGGATCTGACCCCAGCGTGCGAACACCGGGGAGCGGTGCTGCTGACGGCGCGCGTACGGCAACGCCGCAGCGTTGACCTTGCCACCGAGCGCTCCGAGCGCGGCGGGCAGCAGGGTCAGGGTCGCGGCCAGCACGAACACCACCGCGAGCATGATCCCCACGGCCATGGTCCGCACCGCGGGGGCGGGCACGATCAGCACCGCCGACAAGCTCACCAGAACCGTCAACCCCGAGAGCAGGACCGCCTTGCCGGCGGTGTCCATGGTCTCGGCGACCGCGGCGCGGGGATCGCCCGTGCGGGCCAGGGCGTCGCGGAAGCGAGCCACCAGGAACAACGCGTAGTCGATGCCCAGGGCCAGGGCGAACATCATGGCGAAGTTCATCGCCCACACCGAGATCGGGGTGATCTGGTTCAGCAACACCAGCCCACCCGCGGAGGCGACCAGGCCCGCCAGGGTCAGCAGCAACGGCAGCCCGGCAGCGACCAGTGACCCGAACGCGAGCACCATGATCGCCAAAGTGACCGGCCACGAGTACATCTCGGCCTTGATCATCGCGTCGTGGTTGGCGACGTTGAAATCGCTCCACAACGCCGAGGCCCCGGTCGGGTAGACCTCGATCCCGTCCTGGGACAGCGCGCTCAACGCGTCCTTGTGTTCGTCGACGGCCTTGACCATGTCGTCGGTGGAGGCGTTTGCGCCCGCGATCACGATTCCGGTGTGCTCATCAGGGCTGATCGTGAATCCGGGCTGCGGGGCGATCACCTGCGCGATCCGCTCGTCACCGGCGAACACCGCGGTGACCTGCTCGACCGTACGGGTCATCGCCGGATCGCCGATCCTGGCGGCCTCGGAATGGATCACCACCTGCACCGCGGCCGAGGAATTGCCGCCGAAGTGTCGCTGGGCCAGTTCGCGTGCGCGTACCGATTCCGAGCCGTTGGCCTGCCATCCCGCCCCGGCCAGAGAGGTGAACACGCTAGGCGCGGCGGCTCCGAGTGCGATCAGCACCAGCAACCACACCCCGATCACCGCCTTGGTGCGCCCGGCCATGAACGCACCCCACCGGCCCAGCGCACCGGAGTGCCCGGTGCCGTGGTGAGCGGGTTCGGTGACAGCGAGTTTCGTGTCCACCATTCCACCTTTCGTAAATACCCTAGGGGGTATACCTCGTGTCGAGACGAAGATACCCGAGGGGGTATTGGCGGGCGCATCCCGCCCCCTACTCGCGGCAACCAACTGCAGCCTCATGGGCATCGTCGAGTTCATGCGAGCCACCGCCGGGGACTGGGCTGTATCGCTGCCGAAATCGACCTGCATCTTGATCCGGCGTGCCCGTTCGCGTGGGTGCCCTGCTGGTTGCTGCTCGCTGCTGCCTACGACGGCCCGCATACGGTGCGACTGCGGCACTTATGCACGGCCGTGCTCAACGAAAGCGACGACGTGGACGCCGATCATTGAGCGCTCACGCCGCCTGGGCCGAGTGTTCGCCGCAGCCCGACCGACGGACTCGGGTCTGTGACCAGATCAGCCCCACGCCGACCCCGCGGGACCTGGACGCGCTGGCGGCACCAAGCCGCTACCTAGAGAGTTCAGGGGTTTTCCCGATAGTGACTGTTGGAGATGCAGCGCAGACTGGGACTCACCCGACGGACCACCGAACAGAGGCATCATGCAGCAGCCGAGCATCGACCGCATCGCCGCGGTTTTCGACAGAAACGCCACACGTTACGACCGCCAGATCGGCGCGTTCGAGCGATTTATGCTCGGTGACGCGCGTGGTTGGGCCGTGGGTCATGCCAGGGGACGGGTCCTTGAACTTGCCGTAGGCACTGGGTTGAACTTGCCCCGCTATGGCAGCGAGGTGGAACGGGTCATCGGCCTCGACGTCTCCCAAGGTGTCCTCGATATCGCTCGACAGCGCCCGCACCGCCAGGATCTCGCGGTGCAGCTCCGTCTGGGTGACGTGCAGGACCTCGATGTTCCTGACTCGAGCGTCGATACGGTGGTATCGACCTACACTTTCTGCACCATTCCCGACCCGGGACGTGCCTGTGCGCAGGCGTACCGGGCGCTGATCCCGGGTGGGGTTTTCGTGCTCGCTGAGCACGGACCATCCACCTCAGCACCGGCTCGGCTCGGTCAAGTCCAAATGCGTGGTGTATCGAAGTGATCGCCGCGTGACCGCTGCCGGTCAGGCGGTCAACGCTGCGGGATCCTCCTGTTCATCGCTGGGTTCGGTGTGGTTGCGGGAGCGGGCCAACACGTCGAGGCCGAGGTAGCGGCGGCCTTCGATCCATTCGTCGTGTTGTTCGGCCAGGACAGCGCCGACGAGGCGGATGATCGCGGTGCGGTCGGGGAAGATCCCGACGACGTCGGTGCGGCGCCGGATTTCCTTGTTCAACCGTTCTTGGGGGTTGTTCGACCAGACCTGACGCCAGATCTGTTTCGGGAAGCTGGTGAACGCGAGCAGGTCGGCGCGGGCCGCGTCCAGGTGCGCGGCGACTTTCGGAAGCTTCTCGGCCAATGCGTCGAGCATCCGATCATATTGAGACCCAACCGATTCCGGGTCGGCTTGATCGAAGACCGAGTGGAGCAGAGTCCGAACCCACGGCCACGACGTTTTCGGTGTGATCGACATCAGGTTGACGGTGTAGTGGGTCCGGCAACGCTGCCAGGACGCGCCGGGCAGGGTCGCTCCGATCGCCGCGACCAGCCCGGCGTGGGCGTCGGAGGTGACCAACTCGACCCCGGACAAACCCCGCGCGACCAGATCACGGAAGAACGCCAACCAGCCGGCACCGTCTTCACCACTGGTGACCTGCAAGCCCAGGATTTCGCGGTAGCCGTCGGCGTTGACACCGGTCGCGATCAGGGCATGGACGTTGACCACCCGCCCGTTCTCGCGCACCTTCAACACCAGGGCGTCCGCGGCGACGAACGTGTAAGGGCCTTGGTCGAGTAAGCGGGTCCGGAACGCTTCGACCTGGGCATCGAGGTCGGTGGCCATGATCGAGACCTGCGACTTCGACAGCTGCGTGACGCCGAGGGACTCGACGAGTTTCTCCATCCGCCGGGTCGAGACACCGAGCAGGTAGCAGGTCGCGACCACGCTGGTCAGGGCTCGTTCGGCGCGTTTGCGGCGTTCGAGCAGCCAGTCGGGGAAGTAGCTACCCGACCGCAGTTTCGGGATCGCGACGTCCATGGTCCCGACGCGGGTGTCGAAATCGCGGTGGCGGTATCCGTTTCGGGAGTTGACCCGGTCCTCGCTGCGTTGCCCGTAGTCGGCGCCGCACATGCTGTCGGCTTCGGCGTTCATGATCGTGTGGACGAAGCTGGACAGCAATTCTCGCAGCAGATCAGGGCTGGCCGCGGCGAGTTGGGTGTCGAAGGGCTTGCTCGGGTCGATACGCTGGATATCGGTCATCGCGTGATGTCTCCTTCAAGTGACTTTGGACGGTCTCTTCAAGGGTCACGCGGTGACCACCTCGTTTCCGGCTACGACACGCTCGGAACAGGGGGCTGCTCGGGTGGTCGGGCCGTACACCACGCTATTGGACGCAACCCTCGGCTCTTCATGCGGTTGATCGAGCCGATCAGCGTCAGGTTCGGGGCCGACCATCTGCTGCGTGATCCGATTCCCTACCTGGAAGCCGCCGGATTCGTGATTTCCGAATCACGTCGCACCGGCCGCGGTGGGGTCACCTTCCGGGTCCTGGCGCAAAAGCCCGCTGATTGAGCAGTCGTCTGTCGCGAGTAGTCGTCGGCCCGGTCGTCTGGGCGGTTTCGGATCATCTATTACCCTGGCGGCGTGCAGAGCAGGCGTTGCGGTGTAGCTGTGCGAGTGGGACTCGCGCGGTTGACCGCGGTGTTGGCAGCTCTGGTGGGACTGGCGATGATGCAGACTTCACCGTGCGCGGATGAGGTTCGCGCCTTTGGTCATGACATGCGGTGCGCGACCATCAATGTGTCGTCAGCTGCTGTCAGCGATGAGGGCACTTCTGCGCCGTCAGCGTCGGAAGTGGCGGGCGACCTCGACGCTGGCGCTGATCTTCTCGCCGGCGCCGTGTTGGGGCCGGAGTCTCCGGTCGGAGTGCTCGGGCTGTGTGTGATTCTGCTCCTGAGCGTGTTGTTCGCCGTGGCTCGGCAGGCCCGCGCCCGTCCGATCCTTGTTGTACCGGCACGCGCGGGGCCGCGCCCGCGCAACATTCAGCGGCGCTGGCACGCGCCCAGCTTGGCCATGCTCTGCGTGTTGCGCACATAGGAGCAGGCCTTCTCTCGGTGCGTCCGCATGTTGTCGGCATCCGCAGTCGGCACCGCCGACGCACCATTCGAGGCAACTACTTGACGCGGCCGTGTCGTGTTCGACGCACGGCAAACTGCCGATCACCGTCATCCATAGCGAGCGGTCGCCTGTCGTCGGCATCGGATGCGCCCTCTATGGCGGGAAACCGCGCGCACCGAGACCCGTCCGACATTCCCGCTTTCGGAAAACAGTAAGGAACCGACATGCCGCAAAGGCAGAGCAAGGCTGGCGAGGCCCAGCGTATGAACACGTCAACCCCGGACAAACGAGCCTCTCGCCGAACACGAAACTTGATGATCTCGGCAGTGATCGTTGCCGTCTTCGTCGCGGTGGCCGCCGTGATCGTCGCGATCAACTCCGGCTCCGAGAAGGACCAGCCCGACGCGGGGGCCGACATTCAGAGCGTGCTCGTCCGCGACAACAGTCATCGGGTCGGTCCCGTCGGCGACGGCAAGGTCACGCTGGTGGAATTTCTCGACTTCGAATGCGAGGCCTGCGGCGCAGCGTTTCCCTTCGTCGAGCAACTTCGCGAAACCTACAGCGGGCGAGTGACATTCGTCGTGCGCTACTTCCCGATCCCGTCGCACTTCAACGCCGAACGCGCGGCACGTGCAGTGGAGGCCGCCGCCGGGCAGGGCGCGTTCGAGGCGATGTACAAGAAGATGTATGAAACACAGCCCGAGTGGGCCGAGCAGCGCGTTCCGAAGGACGACGTCTTCCGCGGCTTCGCCAGCGAACTCGGGTTGAACATGACGCAATGGGACACCGCCTACAGCGATCCTGCCACCCTGCAACGAATCAAGGACGACGTCGCCGACGGCCGAACCCTCGGTGTGCAGGGAACGCCCACCTTCTTCCTCGACGGTGTCAAACTCCAACCGCGCTCCGCCGAAGACTTCATCGAGGCCATCGATGCCGCACTCGCCAAGTGAGGCAAGCATCGCCACGCCGACTCGGAGAAGGGACTATCGGGACCCGTTCCCGCGGCTGCTGCCCTGGCTGTTGCTGATCGGTGGTCTCCTCGGCACGGTGGCTGCGAGTGTGCTCACAGTGGAGAAGATGGCGCGACTGCGGGATCCCGCCTATGTGCCGAGCTGCAGTCTGAACCCCATCGTGTCCTGCGGGTCGGTCATGGACAGCCCGCAGGCGGCGGCGTTCGGTCTCCCCAATTCTGTGCTGGGGATCGCCGGGTTCGCGGTGGTCACCACTGTGGGTGCCGGGCTGCTGTCCGGAGCACGGTTCCAGCGCTGGTTCTGGCTGGGACTACAGGCCGGTGTCAGCTTCGGTGTCGTGTTCGTGCACTGGTTGATCTACCACACGCTATACAGCATCGGGGCACTGTGCCCGTACTGCATGGTGGTGTGGGCGGTGACGATCCCGATCTTCGGCTACGTCACCCTGCGCAACCTCGTGGTGGGTGATCTGCCTGTCCCCGCCGCTGGCCGGCGACTGGCCGACGTCACGGCCGATTACCACGGCGTCGTTGTCACCGTCTGGTCTCTCACGATCGTGTCGTTGATCGGCATCCGCTTCTGGAGCTACTGGAGCACGCTGTTGTGAACGTGGGCGCCGGTCCGTGCCACCCACCTGTCTACTACGATGCATAGTAGACAGGTGGTGGTGATGGAGAAGTTGTCGCGCGTGCAGCCGGGTGCTCGTGGGGTGGTCGTTGGCCTGTTGGTAATTGTCGCGTTGATCGTGGCGATCTGGCCGCGATCGACTTCGTCGCAGACCCGATCCGGGCAACCGGGTGTTTCGGCGGATGCAGTCACCGGCTCCGCCGCAAACGCTCCCGAGGTGGGTCACGCGGGCTTGGCACAGCTGCGGCGTTGCCCGACTACCGCCGTAGCGCCGCAGGCCGACGCCGACTTGCGCGGTGTCTCGGCGCGGTGTCTCGGGTCGACCGACACCGTCGACCTCGGCGCCGCGCTGACCGGCGAGCCGACCTTGATCAATCTCTGGGCATCTTGGTGCGGGCCGTGTCGGGAAGAGATTCCCGTGCTCGATGCGTACGCGAACGAGCCCGGTTCGGTTCGCGTCGTGGGGATCAACGTGCAAGACAACCCCGTCGCTGCCCTGGATCTACTGACAGCCCTGGGCACCGACTATCCGTCATTCGTCGATTCCGGCGACGTGCGCGGGGCATTGTCCGCGCCCCCGGTGCTGCCGCTGAGTTTCCTTGTCCAGCAGGATGGTTCGGTCGCGCGCATCACTACACCCGCTGTATTCGACAACCCCGCCCAGATTCGGGCCGCGATCAGTGAGATGACCCGATGATCCAGCGACAAGGCACGCGAACGACCGCACGACCCACCCCAACACACGTTCGGCGATCCCGGTTTATCGCCGTGCTCGCCCTTGGCATCTGCTCGGTGATCGCCGTGACCGGTTGCGCTGCGGGCTCCGATTCGGTCGCGACTGGTGGTGGCACGTTCGACTTCGTTTCACCGGGCGGGCAGACAGACATCTTCTACGATCCGCCGGAGGCTCGCGGGCAGATCGGGGCCCTGTCGGGGCCCGACCTCATGGCCGAAGACAAGGTTGTGTCCGTGGCCGACTACGCCGGGCAGGTGGTGGTGATCAACCTGTGGGGTCAATGGTGTGGGCCGTGCCGTGCTGAAGCCGACGACCTCGAACGCGTATATGCGGCCACCAAGGACATGGGAGTGCAGTTTCTGGGGATAAATGTCCGTGATCCGCAGCGTGACAAAGCCCAGGATTTCGTCATCGACTACAAAGTCGGCTATCCGTCGATTTATGACCCCTCGATGCGGACGCTGATCGCGCTCGGCGGCAGCTATCCCACCAGCGTCATCCCGTCCACTTTGATTCTGGATCGGCAGCACCGGGTAGCGGCCGTGTTCCTGCGTGCCCTGCTGGCAGAGGATCTGCAACCGGTGATCGAGCGTGTGGCGGCGCGACGATGACGGCGCTCGCCCAGGGGATAGGCACCAGTTTTCAGACCGCCGCCGCGACCGGGCCACTGCTGCTCGCGCTCGCCGCCTGCATACTCGCCGGGCTGGTCTCGTTCGCGTCGCCGTGTGTTGTCCCGCTGGTGCCCGGGTATCTGTCTTACCTCGCTGGTGTTTCCGGCGCCAGCACCTCACCCGGCGGTGCCGATGAGCCGGGCTCGGGCGCAGACCGCTGGCGGGTGGCCGGTGCGGCGGCGTTGTTCGTCGCCGGATTCACCGTGGTGTTCGTCCTTGCCACCGCGTCGGTGTTCGGGGTGATCGGAGCGTTGCGGATCAACGAGGATCTGCTCCAGCGCATCGGTGGTGTGGTCACGATAGTGATGGGTCTGACCTTTGTCGGGCTCATCCCGGCGCTGCAGAAGGACACCCGCTTCGCCCCGTTGCGGATATCCTCGCTTGCCGGAGCGCCCTTGCTCGGGGGAGTGTTCGGGTTGGGGTGGACGCCCTGTCTGGGGCCGACTCTTGCGGGAGTCCTCTCGGTCGCCGCCGGAACCGAAGGCACGACCGCCGCGCGCGGCGTGGCGCTGATCGTTGCCTACTGCGTCGGACTCGGATCACCGTTCATCGTTCTCGGCTTCGGCTCCGCGAAGGCCTTGCGCGGTGTCGGTTGGTTGCGCCGACATTCCAGGACTATTCAAATCGCCGGTGGTGTCATGCTGATCCTGGTGGGTGCGGCGCTGGTCAGCGGTGTGTGGGCGGTGTTCATCGGCTGGCTGCGCAACGAATTCGTCACCGCGGTCGCGCTGCCGATATGACGCCGCGGCGACTCAGTGGCGAGCCACCGACTGCCCGCACGCCGTCTGGTGGCCAACTTCGATGAGCGAGAACAACTCACCTGCCAACTCCACCACCTGGAGGAGTTGAGCCCGCTTCGCTCACATGACCGAACGGGTCGGCATCGAGCGGTTGGTCGTTCGACACCGAGACGTTGGATTCGATGATCCAGCAGACTGTGGAGTCGTCGTGGCTGGTGGGCTGGTCGGTACGGGAAGTGTCCAGCAGTGTTTGCAGGTGGGCTTCGAGGGTGATGAGTTCGGCGATTTGGGCCCGGACCTGGTCGAGGCGCTCGCTGAGGATCGCTTGGACATGGCCGCAGGGTTGTTCGCCGCGGTCGTGGACAGACAGGATCTGACCGGCTTCGCGCAGACTCAGCCCCGCCGCTTGCGCCCGGCGGATGAACTGCAACCGGGCCAGGTGCTCGGAGCTGTAGTCGCGGTAGCCGGTAGGAGTGCGGCCCGGTTCAGGCATCAAGCCCTCGCCCTCGTAGAACCGGATCGTTTTTGTCGTGACTCCGCCCGCTGCAGCCAGTTCACCGATCTTCATCGCATACTCCCTCGGATCCGGCCCCTTGACATTCCATCTTACTGGAAGGTTCAGGATGGGATTGCCAAGCGGGACGCGTGTGGATGGATGGAGGTCGGCGTGAACGAGCTCGAGTGTGCAGTATGCGGGATGACGTGCTGGTGCTCGTCGCGGTGCCGGTGATGCCCGCGTCGAGCGGACCCCTACCGGCCGAGGACGCGGCTGCCGCGCCGCGGCGGTTGGAAGTCGCTATCGGCGGGATGACGTGCGCGTCGTGCGCGACCAGAATCGAGCGGCGGCTCAATACGATGGACAGTGTCGTGGCCACCGTCAACTTCGCCACCGAGAAGGCCCGTGTCGAGATCGATTCCGACACCGCAGACGCCGACGTGATCGAGGTGATCGAAGCCACCGGGTACACCGCACGAATTCCACACCCGGTGCGAGGTCCTGATAGCGAAACCTCCTATGAGACCGAGACATACGACACCGACACTCGCTCACTGCGCCAGCGAATGCGAGTGTCGGTGGCGTTGGCGGTGCCGGTGGTAGCGATGGCAATGGTGCCACCGTTGCAGTTCACCAACTGGGCAGTGGCTGCCGCTCACCCTGGCGGCGCCGATAGTCGTGTGGGGCGCCTGGCCGTTCCACCAAGCGGCGTGGACGAACCTGCGTCACGCCGCCGCGACCATGGACACTCTCATCTCGGTGGGCGTGCTGGCCGCGTTCGGTTGGTCGCTGTACGCGCTGTTTCTCGGTGATGCCGGGTGGCGGTAGCGACCGGACTGGTGGTGCTCGGGATGGGGTTCTACACCCTCAACGGTGGACTCGAACTCGCCGGTTCACCGTTGGCCGCTGGGCGTATCGCCGAGGCGTTCGGCGCGAGCCAGCCGGTGGCCGATGCCTCCGCCGCTACCGTCGCAGACGGCGCGCAGGTCGTGACGATCACCGCCCGCACCGGCGCCTACACACCGGACAACGTCGCAGCGAAGCCCGGTGTACCGACCACCCTGGTGGTCAAGACCAACGGCACCCAGGGCTGCATCCGGTCGCTGGTCATACCGAGCCTCGACATCCAGAAAGTCCTGCCGACCACCGGCGAGACCCGTATCGACCTCGGGATTCTTCGACCCGGCCGCCTGGACTACACCTGCGGCATGGGCATGTACTCCGGCACCCTCACCATTGCTTGAGAAGGGATCGAAAACCTATGGGCACACACACCTTCCGGGTCGACGGCATGCACTGCGGCAGCTGCGCATTGCTCATCGACGACACCCTGCAAGACCTGCCTGGTGTGCGCGAGACCCGCACTTCCCGGAGGCGCAACCGCACCACCGTCGACCTCGACTACGCCACCCCCGGCGATGTCATCGCAGCCATCGCCGAACTCGGCTACACCGCAACGGTCGACTCGTGACGACCCTGGCCTCATTACATTCGCCCAATTCCAAGCCAGCACGGCGCAACCGGCGCCGCCCTGGCAAGCACCAATCCGTCGGCACCCAATAGCCCGATCAACCGATCGCCAGCCGCTTGCACGACTTGACCTTCCATCCTAATGGAACGTTTAGCATCGCTGTGGTCCACCGGTCAGCCGAGATTGTCTTGGCAGCTCTGGGAACCACGACGACGGCACCGTATCAATCCACCGATCGCGCGGCCGACGAGTCCGAACACGCAACCCAGGGAGGTGATTTACGTGAACCCGCTGAAGATGATCTGTGACTGGATGTGCAGCATGATGGGCCCTTGCTGTCCCATGTGACAGCAGGACGGCTCCCGCAATCACGGCGGGCCGATCGACTCTGGACGGTTCCGGTGTCGATCGGGCCCGCTCTGTCCGGACAGTTCAGTCGTCACTCGGCAAACAGCGCGCTGAGGTCGGTCTATCGTCGCTGTTGGCCTTGCCCGACCCGGCGGTAGCTGACTACTGCCGACTCGCACAGGACTCGGCGCAAGAAGAGGTTCGGAGCAGTCGCTGGGATACTGCGGCGTGCTAGCAGAACCGAGTCGGCGTGAGTGAAGTCAAGCCAAGCTGAACCCCACTTGCGAAGAACGTTTGCATCGACGCTATCCAGTGCCACACACTGCTCGATCGAATCCATGTTCGACCATCACCACGCCGTGCGGTTAGTGGAACTGCGTCTGGCCCGCCAAGTAGGGAGCCTTAGCGGCGCTGCCCGTGAGCCGCCTGCGGGCTGTCTGTCGTCCTGGTCGCCATGATGCGCCCGGTCGCCGTGGTGCCGAACCGTCCGTCAGTAGAACTTCTGGCGTGAGGCGGTCAGTGTTCGCAGTCGGTGTGCGCGGGCGGACTGTAGGTGGTCGCGCCGCAGGCGAGGCAGGTGTGTGCGCGGTGGTGGCCGCCGACGCGCCGACACGGCATTGCGGCGACGACTGCTCGTCCTGCGCCGAGGCGGTGGCCGTTGGGGCAGAACCGCGGCGAGGGCTCTGTCCAGACACCGAGCCTCACGTATGGTCGCGTGGATTCGCACACATGTTCGACTATAGCCCGGGTGTTGCTGGTAGGCGACACCCGGACGCCTAGCGCTGGGAGGCTTACAGACCGACTTTCGCCGGTGCCCGGTTGATGTGAGCGGCCAGCGCGGTGGTGACGTGTTCGGCGTCGCGGTGGACGCCGCGCAGCGTGTTGGAGGAGAACGTCCGCTGGAACTCGAGCCCGACGTAGGCGAGGCCGGGGTGTGTGGTGGATATACCGGCGTTGTGGAGTGGGTATCCGTCAGCGAGGGCGCCGAGCTCGGTGAGGTAGCCGAGGTTGGGGCGGTAACCGGTGGCGTAGAGCACGGTGTCGACCGCTTCGCGAGTGCCGTCAGCCCAGACGATGGCGTCGGTGTCGAAGCTGGTGAACATGGGTCGGCGGTCCATGCGCCCGGTTGTGAGGGCGTGTTGGTAGTCGCCGGTGTCCATGACGAGGGTGCCGCCGACGTAGCGGATGAGCCATTCGGGTGGGAGTTGGTCGAATCCGGTAGAGACGAGCCAGTGGTGGATGTCGTGTCCGTCGCGGTGTTGGGGCAAGAAGTTGATCGGGTTGTGTGTGGCGAGGGTGACGGTGGCGTGGTCGGTGAGTTCGTAGGCGATTTGCACGGCGGAGTTGCCCGCGCCGACGACGATGACTCGTTGACCCGAGTAGGGCTCGGGGCGCCGGTAGTCGGCGGCGTGCAGGACGGTGCCTTGGAATTTGTCTCCTCCGGGCAGTTCGGGCACAGAGGGGTTACCGAAGGAGCCGGTGGCGGCGACGATTCCGGCGGTGTGGAGTTGTTGGCCGTCGTCGGTGTGGACGACGAATCCTTGGTCGGGGTGGGGCTCGACGGTGGTGACGGTGGTGTGGGTGCGGATGTCGGCGTCGAGGGTTTTCGCGTAGCGGCGCAGGTAGTCGACGACCTCGTCACGATGCGGGTAGTGGTGGGGCTCGGCGGGGAAGTTCAGACCGGGCATGGTGCTGTGTTGGGCGGGTGAGAACAGGGTGAGGCTGTCGTAGTAGTGCGACCAGGATCCGACGGGGTCGGGCCCGGCCTCGAGCACGACTGGGGTCAGGTGGTGGTCGGTGAGGGCGCGTGCGGCGGTGAGTCCGGATTGTCCTGCGCCGATGACGATTGCGTCGATCATGAGTGTTGTTCTTTCGGTGAGTGTTTCGGGATGGTGGTCAGTGACAGTGCCGCGGCGAGGGCGGCGGCTGTGCCCAGGATCAGGAACGTGGCGGGATAGCCGCCGAGGTTCGCGGCCATGGCGGTGGCCACGAACGGTGCCGAAGCGATGGTGATGGTCATCGGCGCGGAGACGAGCCCGGTGAGTTGCCCGTAGTGGGCCGAGCCCCACCGGTCGGTGATCGCGGTGGCTTGCAGCAAGGTGAACACACCGCGTGCCATACCCGACAGGATCGCCGCGACGGTCAATGCTGCTGTGGTGGTGAAGATTCCGAGCAGCATTGTGGTGGCGGCGATCGCGGCCAGGATGATCGCGGTGCGGGTGCGCACACTGGTGCGGTCGGCGAAGGCGCTGTAGCCGATCCGGCTCACGACCTGCCCGAGTCCGCCCAGTCCGAGAGCGAGTGCTGCGGTGGTGCTGGAGATCCCGCGCTCGGTCATCAACGGTACGAGGGTGACCACGACCGCGAAGGAGGCGAATCCGGTGACGCTCGACGCGATCGCCAGGGTGATGAATGCCCGGCTGCGCGCGATGCTGGCGGGGTTGCTCAGGTGGGCGTGCTCGGTGCCTTCTTCTGGTCCGGGTGGCCAGGCCGGTCGCAATCCGAACCAGTGGCCGGGGACCGTCACGACCGCGAGGATCGCGGCGAGGATCAAATAGGTTGCGCGCCAGTCAAATCTGGTTTCCAGGGCTGCGGTCAAGGGTGCGAAAACGGTGGAGGCCAGCCCACCTGCGAGGGTGAGCACGGTCAGCGCTTTCACCCGGTCGGGCCCGTACCAGCGGGTCAGCGCAGCGAAGGCCGGGGGATAGAGCACCGCACCCATCGAGATCCCGGCCAGCGCCCAGCCCAGGAGAAACATTGTCAGGGTTTGCGCGGTGGCCACGATGAGCAGTGCCGTGACCGCGAGCGCCGAGCCAGCGGTCATCACCGTGCGAGGGCCGTGGCGGTCCAGGCGACGGCCGACGAGTATTCCGGTGAGCGCGGTGAGGAGTTGTCCGGCGGAGAACACCGCTGTCAGCGCGGTGGTTGACCAACCGGTGTCGGTGGCGATGGCTCCGAGCAGGACGGGGAAGGCGTAGAACAGGATTCCCCAGCTGGTGATCTCGGTGACGCACAAGACCACCAGCACCCGCCGCAACCCGGTCGCGGCGGGTGCCGTCGGTGTCGAAACAACCTGCATCGCAGTGGATCAGCGCGCGGGAGAGGAGGTCAGGGGCAGTTCCTGGATCGCGGTCGGCACGCTGAGGGTCAGCTCCTGCACGGCGGCCGGGGCCCCGCAGCACCCGCCCGTGGATTCTTCGGCGGGGGCGTCGAACAGTCCGGATCCGCCGCAGACCCCGGTGTCGGGCAGGGTGAGTTCGACGCGTTGGGCGGCTTCGTGGTCTCCGGCGAGGGCGGCGACGATGGAGCGGACCTGTTCGTAGCCGGTCATCGCCAAGAAGGTCGGCGCGCGGCCGTAGCTCTTCATCCCGGCCAGGAAAACGCCGGGTTCAGGGTGGGACAGTTCGGTGACTCCGTGCGGGTAGACCGTGCCACAGGAATGGGCGTTCGGGTCGATCAGCGGTGCCAGCTTGGCCGGTGCCTGCAAGGTGGCGTCGAGGTCGAGGCGGATTTCCGAAAGCCAGGACAGGTCCGGGCGGAACCCGGTCAGCACGATCACTTCGTCGACGTCGGTGACGGGGTCGCCTTCGGCGGGGATGAGCGTGAGCCGGCCGTGGTCGGTGGATTCGATGATCTCGGTGCGGAATCCGGTGACCACGTTGATGTGTCCGGCCTCGACCGCTGCCTGAGCGCGCAATCCGAGTGCGCCGCGAGCGGGCAGTTCGTCGGCTTGTCCGCCACCGAAGGTGGATCCGATCGTGCCCCGGCGCAGCAACCACGTGATGCGAGTCCCCGAGTGCTCGCCGGCCAGGTCGGCGAGCGCGATCAACGCGGTGAGCGCGGAGTGTCCACTGCCGGCGACGACCACGTGGCGACCTGCGTGGCGGACGGCGACGGCGGGGTCGGTGAGGTCGGGCACACGGTAGGAGATGCGTTGTGTGGCAGCGGCTTCACCGATGGCGGGCAGCCCGTCTCCACCGAGGGGGTTCGGTGTCGTCCAGGTGCCGGAGGTATCGATGACCGCGCGGGCGGTGATGCGCTCCTCGCGGCCGTCGACGGTGCGCACGTGCACGGTCAACGGTTCGCTGTCACGTCCGGCGTCCACGACGCGGTCGCGGCCACGGCGCGCGACACCGGCCACTTCGGTGTCGAACCGGGCCGAATCGCCCAGGGCTGCACCGAGCGGGCGCAGGTACTGCTCGACCCACTCCGCGCCGGTCGGGTAGCCCTCGAGGTCGGGCTCAGACCAGCCCGCAGCGTCGAGCAGCGGGCGTGCGGCCGGGGCGATCAGCTCGCCCCAACGTGAGAACACCCGCACGTGATGCCACTGCGCGACAGCAGCACCGGCGTGCTCACCGCGTTCGAGCAGCAGGAACGGCAGCTCACGACGGGAAAGCTCGGCAGCGGCAGCCAGACCGACCGGCCCAGCTCCGATAACTACGACGGGCAGGGAGTTCATGACGAACCTTCTTTCATCGATGCAGATCGATTAACTATGGCTGAGAGTATCGACTGGCATCGATGAAAGCAACCATCGATCTGCGTCGATATACTGGCCGCATGCCCATCGCTCTGCCCCGAGCCCAGGTCCTGCCGACCGGCGAAGCCGCCACCTATGCCGAGTGGTTCGCCTGCCTGGCCGAACCGGTGCGGGTGCGGCTGCTGCACGCGGTGGCCACGACCCCGAAAGGTATGACGGTCGGCGCGTTGACCGAGATCCTGGGCACGAGTCAGTCCACGACCTCCCATCACGTCCGCAAGCTCGCCGACGTGGGATTCGTGCGCCTGCACAAGGAAGGCGCAGCGACCATCGTCACCGTCAACGAGGCATGCTGCGCCGGACTGCCCCACGCCGCCGACGCGGTGATGGGTCTGCTCGCCCCGCGCCCGTGCTGCCCCGCCGACCTGCCCGCCGCCGTCACCGTCCGCGCCCTGGAGCCCCAAGATTGGGCTGACGTGCGCCGCATCTACGGCGAGGGTATCGCCACCGGCATCGCGACCTTCGAGACCGAGGTCCCCACCCGCGCCCACCTCGACAAGCAGTGGCTGCCCGCCCACCGGTGGGTCGCCGAGATCGACGGCCACGTTGCCGGCTGGACCGCTGCCGCCCCGGTATCGGGTCGTAACTGCTACGCCGGTGTCGCCGAGACCTCGGTCTATGTCGCCGACTCCCACCGTGGACGCGGTGTGGGCAAAGCCCTGCTGCACAAGCAGGTCCTCGCCGCGGACGACGACGGGTTGTGGACGTTGCAGACCTCGATCTTCACCGACAACCGCGCGTCGCTGGCCCTGCACCACAGCGCCGGATACCGCACCGTCGGCGTGCGCGAGCGCATCGCCCAACGCGACGGGGTCTGGCACGACACCGTCCTGCTCGAACGCCGCTCACCGGTCCGGTAACCGCTGCCCGGTCCGGGCGGGGTGGTGTTCACCGGCTGTTTGCTTGCCTTGTAGTATTGATATCGGTCAATATTGGTGCATGTCGAAGTCGAAGATGGTGGTGACGCCTGTGCAGGCGTGTTCCGCCGCGCCCCTGGTGCGTGAGCCCCTGTCCGAGTCTCACGCCGTCGAGCTGGCGAGCGTGTTCAAAGCACTCTCGGACCCGGTCCGCCTGCGCCTGCTGAGCACCATCGCGTCCCGTGAGAGCCAGGAAGCCTGCGTGTGCGACCTGTCGGCCGGGATCGAGTTGACCCAGCCCACGATCTCCCATCACCTCAAGGTGCTGCGCGAAGCCGGTCTGCTCGACAGTGAACGCCGCGCCTCCTGGGTGTACTACCGGGTCGTCCCCGAAGCCCTGCAACGACTGTCGGAAGTTCTGCTCGTCGAAAGCGGCACCGCGACGGGAGTCACCGCATGAGCACGACCACCGCCGAGCACCCCGCCGTCGTCGGCGAGCTGTCTACTCTCGACCGGTTCCTGCCGGTCTGGATCGGCGTCGCCATGGTCGCCGGGCTGTTGCTGGGCCGGATGATTCCCGGTCTCGGCGACGCCCTCTCGACGGTGGAGATCGACGGCATCTCGCTACCGATCGCGATCGGCCTGCTCATCATGATGTACCCGGTGTTGGCGAAGGTCCGCTACGACCGACTCGACACCGTCACCGGCGACCGCAAGCTCCTGATCAGCTCCTTGGTGCTGAACTGGGTCCTCGGCCCGGCCCTGATGTTCGCGTTGGCCTGGCTGCTGCTGCCGGATCTGCCCGAGTACCGTACCGGCCTGATCATCGTCGGTCTGGCCCGCTGCATCGCGATGGTCATCATCTGGAACGATCTGGCCTGCGGTGACCGTGAGGCCGCCGCTGTGCTGGTCGCGTTGAACTCGGTGTTCCAGGTGATCATGTTCGCCGTTCTGGGCTGGTTCTATCTCTCGGTCCTGCCGGGTTGGCTCGACCTGGAGCAGACCACCATCGACACCTCGCCGTGGCAGATCGCGAAATCGGTGCTGATCTTCCTCGGCATCCCGCTGCTGGCCGGATTCCTCACCCGCCGCTTCGGTGAGCGCGCCAAGGGACGTGACTGGTACGAATCCAGCTTCCTGCCCAAGATCGGGCCGTGGGCGCTGTACGGGCTGCTGTTCACCATCGTGATCCTGTTCGCCCTGCAAGGTGAGCAGATCACCTCTCACCCCCTCGACGTCGTCCGCATCGCGATCCCCCTGCTGGCGTACTTCGCGATCATGTGGGGCGGCGGCTACGCCATGGGCGCCGCCCTGGGCCTGGGCTACGAACGCACCACCACCCTCGCGTTCACCGCCGCGGGCAACAACTTCGAACTCGCCATCGCCGTCGCGATCGCCACCTACGGCGCGACCTCCGGCCAAGCCCTTGCCGGAGTCGTCGGCCCGCTCATCGAGGTCCCCGTCCTCGTGGCGCTGGTCTATGTATCCCTCGCCCTGCGGAAACGATTCCAGCCAACCGCACGAACCGGTGTCGCGGCGACCGACGAGGTGACACCGCGGTGAGCACCACTCCGTCCGTGCTGTTCGTCTGTGTGAAGAACGGTGGCAAATCGCAAATGGCGGCCGGGCTGATGCGAGCCGTCGCCGGTGATCGCGTCGAGATCCATTCCGCCGGGACCGCACCCGGCACCACCATCAACGCACTCTCCGCCGAAACGCTGCGCGAAGTCGGTGTCGACATCAGCGCCGAGATCCCGAAACCCGTCGATCCGGACCTACTGCGTTCGGTTGACCTGGTCGTCACGCTCGGGTGGGAAGCACACATCGACCCGGTCGACGGGGTGCGGCTCGTCAACTGGGACACCGACGAGCCCTCCCAACGCGGCATCGACGGCATCGAACGTATGCGCTTGGTCCGCGACGACATCGCCGCCCGCGTCAACAACCTGCTCACCGAACTCACCACACCCGCCGAGCAACGGACCACATCATGAGCGACAGCCCACTCGCGCCCACCCACACCCGCCACGACCTGACCATCGATCAGCAGCTCGCCCTGAAAACCGCCGCCACGCACCTGCAGCGCGAGTTCGACGGCACCTTCGGCGTCGAGACCATCGAACGGTTCCTGCACTCCTCCTACGACCAGTTCGCCGGACGCGCGACCGTCATCAACTACCTGCCGCTGCTGGCCGAACGCTTCGCCCGCCAACGCCTGCACGCCCTGGCCCGCGTCGAAGGCAAAGCCCACACCGGCACTCCCACAGTGCTGTTCCTGTGCACCCACAACGCCGGACGCTCCCAAATGGCCCTCGGGTTCTTCACCCACCTCGCCGGTGACCGCGCGGTGGCCTGGTCCGGCGGCAGCGAACCCGGCGACGAGATCAACCCCGCCGCCATCGCCGCGATGGCCGAGGTCGGCATCGACATCACCGCCGAGTTCCCCAAACCGTGGACCGAGGAAATCATCCAAGCCGCCGACGTCGTCATCACTATGGGCTGCGGCGACGCCTGCCCGTTCTACCCCGGACGCCGCTACGAGGAATGGGACCTCGACGACCCCGCCGACCTCGACATCACCGCCATCCGACCCATCCGGGACGAGATCGAAACCCGCGTCCGGCTCCTGCTCACCGAACTCGACCTCCCCGCCAACTGAAAGGCATTGCCCCACATGAGCACCCAGCCCAGCGTGTTGTTCGTCTGCGTCCACAACGCCGGACGCTCCCAGATGGCCGCCGGATTCCTCACCCACCTCGCCGGCGACTCGATCGAAGTCCGCTCCGCCGGGAGCGCCCCTGCCGAGACGATCAACCCGTCCGCAGTGGAGGCGATGGCCGAACTCGGTATCGACATCTCCGACCAGACCCCGAAGATCCTCACCTACGACGCGGTAGAAACCTCCGACGTCGTGATCACAATGGGGTGCGGCGACACCTGCCCGGCCTTCCCGGGCGTCAGCTACCGGGACTGGGTCCTGGAAGACCCCGCAGGCAAGGGAGTCGAGTCCGTGCGGCCGATCCGCGACGAGATCAAGACCCGCGTCGAAGCCCTCGTCGCCGAGCTGCTGCCGACGCGCGCCTGACAAAGCCCCGCACACGGTCAACCTAATCGAGCCTCGCGCCACGACAACCAGGGCGCGAGGCTCGAACTGACGGCGACACCAAACTGGCCGCCGACGAAGTGATCGCATCGATCACGCGCGCCAGCGAGCTCGACGGATCAGCCCACGCTATTTCGACATCGCAGGCGCACTCACCTGCGCAGACGGAGCAGCGCCCGTGCGAGGCGTAGCTGGCCGCTAGGCCGTGTTTCTTGGGTGAGGGGCACGAGCGTCAGGCCACCACCATCGATCCGGCACCGTAACAGCCCAGCGCGAGCGCGACCGCCGTCGCCGAACCACCGAGCAGATCACGCACGTAGACAACGGTATCCACGTGATCGGCTGTTGGTGCCCGGGTAGCGAAATTGGCGGCCCCGCCGGTGGGCCCGGAACCGGAGAAGTCCCAGCACACAAGCATGTCCACGGAATCGCAGGCCCATCGTGACGATGACGCTGACGTCAGGTGATTCGGGCGAGCGTAGTGTCGGCCGACAAGTCGTTCGTCACACTGACTCGGTTCGTATGCGGCCGCTCAGCGAGATCTCAACCGAATCTCGCTTGTCGGTGCGCAGCGAATATGCGGATGTCGGCCAGCGGATTACGGAGATGATGGGCGTTGTGTGGCATGCCATCGCAGGACGTCGAGGAGAGCTTCAGCCTGCTGCCGTGCTAACTGCTCGCTGTCTCGGTCTTTGGCAATCAGTATCTCGCAGACCGCTTCGAGTGGCGGACGCCGCTGTCGGGATTCGTTGGAGGCGTTCGGATCGGGTGGCGCTGTGTTCTCGGTCATTCTCATGTTGTGCCACCGATCTACGCTGCCGTCTGACAAATCGGACCTCCGGCGTGTCGCCGGATTCCGTCGGCGTGTCGTTAGCTGTCAGCTAACCCCCCTAGGGCGCCAACCTGCGACCCGTCACCTGGGGTTTTCCTCGCTCTCTAGCATCTCGATCTCGTCCAAACGGCCCTGACCTGCGCAAATGATGCGCAGGTTGGCGCCCCCGGCAGGACACACAAAACATGGGCAACCGGAAAACGCCTGGTCATCGCGGATTCCTACCCGATCTAGCGATGCTGTCCGGCCGCGACCTATCCTATCGCGCTCCCATCTACGTTGTGCCTGCGGGTGAGGCACAACGAAGATGCAGTCACGCGTGACCCGGGATAGGTTCGGGGCTGCTGCAGGTGTAGGTGACAATCGAGATGGCTTGCCGGGAGGCGGGCCTGAGAGGATGTCACAGTGCCCAAGCCGTATCCGAAAGAGTTCCGCGACGACGTGGTCAGGGTCGCCCGCAACCGCGACGACGGGGTGACCCTCGACCAGATCGCGGCCGATTTCGGCGTCCATCCGATGACGTTGTCGAAGTGGATGCGCCAAGCCGACGTCGACGACGGGAACAAGCCGGGAACCACTCGCAGCGAGTCCGCCGAATTGCGTGATGCCCGCCGCCGGATCCGGTTGCTGGAGCAGGAGAACGAGGTCCTGCGGCGCGCGGCTGCCTATTTGTCCCAGGCTCAGATACCGGGAAAAGGCTCTACCCGCTCGTGAAAGAGCTTGCCGCCGACGGGATCCCCGTGGCGGTGACGTGCCGGGTGCTGCAGCTCGCTCGCCAGCCCTACTATCGGTGGCTGGCCGATCCGGTGACCGCCGCCGAGGTCGCCGAGGCGTATCGAGCCAATGCGTTGTTCGATGCGCACCGCGACGACCCCGAATTCGGCTACCGGTTTCTCGCCGACGAGGCCCACGAAGCCGGTGAGACGATGGCCGAGCGGACCGCGTGGCGGATCTGCTCGAGCAATCGGTGGTGGAGCGCGTTCGGCAAGTCCCGGCGCGGCAAGAACGCCAAACCAGGGCCGCCTGTCCACGATGATCTGGTGCAGCGGAACTTCCGCAGCGACGCACCAAATCGTTTGTGGCTCAGCGACATCACCGAACATCGCACCGGTGAAGGCAAGCTGTATTTGTGTGCGGTCAAAGACGTGTTCTCCAACCGGATCATCGGCTATTCGATCGATTCACGAATGAAGTCCCGGCTGGCGGTGACCGCGGTGAACAATGCTGTCGCCCGGCGAGGTGATGTGGCCGGTTGCATTCTGCACACCGATCGCGGATCTCAGTTCAGGTCAAGGAGATTCGTGCACACGCTCAACCGTCACCGTATGGTCGGATCGATGGGGCGCGTCGGCGCGGCCGGCGACAACGCCGCCATGGAAAGCTTCTTCAGCCTGCTGCAACGCAACGTGTTGGACCGGCAGCGCTGGGGAAACCCACGATCAGCTCCGGATCGCCATCGTCACCTGGATCGAACGCACCTATCACCGTCGGCGCCGACAAGCTCGGCTCGGCCGGTTGACCCCGATCGAATTCGAAACCATCATGTCCCCAGCAGCCCGACAGGCTGCTTAACCACTGTCACCCGATCTTGCAGCAGCCCCGTTCGCGTGAATCGGCGTCCCGCATCTGCAACTTCCGACGGGTTGCCAGCTCAAACGGGAGTGCGCGCGGGCAGCCTTCGTCGGAGCGTCGTGTCGAGGTGTAGACCGGCGTTGGTGATGGTGGTCGCGGTGGCGCGCTATTGCGCATCGCGTGTACTCCGTCTCGTGGTCACCTCGCTACGCACTCCGCGTCGTGTCATTCTTGTCGGCCGAACCTCCAGTGGTGAGCCGGTGATTCTGCGCCCTCCGCGACTGTCCGACGCGTCTACCTGGCGCGCGATCCGAATCGCCGACCGTTCGGCGATCGAGCCGTTCTGGCTGACCGACGAGCGGAGCTGGGAATCGCGCCACCGCGAGCGGGTGTGGATTCACGAGTGGCTATGGTCGAGAGCGGAGGCGAAGGCCGACCGTATCGTGCGCACGGTCATCGAGGTCGGTGGCCGATTCGCGGGACAATGCGACCTGTGGATACAGCCTCACGACAAGCGTGGCGAACTCAGTATCTGGGTCGACTCTCGACTGTCCGGGCGCGGCATCGGTGCGGCGGCGGGGCGTCTGATCGTCGGGTATGCCTTCGATGAACTGGATCTCGCGCGCGTCACTGCGCCGATAGATGTGGACAATGTCAACTCGAGTCGATTGGTTCGCCGGATCGGGTTGGTGCGTGAAGGCACGATGGTCAGCTATCTCAGCGTCGGTGGTAGGCGCCGCGATCACGATCTCTGGGCTGTCTCCGCTCAGTCTTGGGAGCGGTATCCGTCGGCCGAGTTGTGAGACCGGGCAGTCCAGTTTTCGGCGTCTAATACGTAGAGACATAGTAGGTGCATCTTGCGTGCTGCCGGTCCGCGAGCCGTCGGCACGTCGGGCCGGGAGAGCGGCGATGGGGCATCGTTTCGGGGAACTGGGGAGCGGTTGTGATGGACCGTGCCTGGTCGGCCGACGACACCATCACGGTCCGGCAGGTGTACGGCGACTTGCTTCGTGACCGAGAGATCGCCTACACGACCGTCATGACGACGGTGCAGGTTGTCCACCGTCATGACGACGGTGGACAACCTGCACCGCAAAGGATGGCTCGAGCGGACGCGACTCGGCTTAGTCAGCTAGCACCGCGTCCGGACTCAGGTCCAGGCGGCGGAGCAGTTGGGCATTGACCGCGACGACGACGGTAGAGGCCGACATCAGCAGGGCACCGACTTCCATCGGAAGTGTGATGCCCCAGTGCGAGAGCACGCCCGCGGCCAGGGGCACGGCGATGATGTTGTATCCGGCTGCCCAGACCAGGTTCTGGATCATCTTGCGGTAGGTGGCGTGCGACAGTTTGATCACCGATAAGACAGCGCGGGGGTCGTCGGAGGCCAGCACGACACCGGCGGAAGCGATAGCGACGTCGGTGCCGGCGCCGATGGCGATGCCGACGTCGGCACGGGCGAGGGCGGGGGCGTCGTTGACGCCGTCGCCGACCATCGCCACGGTGTGCCCGGCGTCTTGGAGGGCTTGGACTTTGGCGCCTTTGTCCTGGGGCAGGACTCCGGCGAAGACTTCGTCGATGCCGAGTTGGGCAGCGACAGTGCGGGCGACGGGCTCGGCATCGCCGGTGATCATGGCCACGTGGATGCCGCGAGCGTGCAGGGCCTTGATGGTCTGGGCGGATTCGGGGCGGATCTCGTCGGCCAGAGCTAGTGCCCCGATGAGCTTCCCGTCGCGCAGGACGTGCAGCACGGTCGATCCCTGCGCGGACCACTCGGCCGCAGCGGGTGCTGGGTCGAGGTTGTGCTGGTCGAGCATCGCGGGCCCACCGACGCTGATCTTTGTGCCGTTGATTGTGGCGGTGACTCCGACACCGTTCTGGGCGGTGAAATCTGTCGCGGTGGGAATGCTGATGCCGCGTTCGGTAGCAGTGTTGACGATGGCGCGACCCAAGGGGTGTTCGCTGTCGGACTCTGCGGCTGCGGCCAAGGCCAGGACTTCGTCGTCACCGATGCCGGGTTGGGTCGAGGTGGTGGCGACGACGGCGGGTTCGCCGCGGGTGAGGGTGCCGGTCTTGTCGAACAGGATCGCATCGACGGTGCGCATTCTTTCGAGAGCGCGGCGATCGGTGATCAGCACACCGGCTTTGGCAGCTCGTTCGGTCGCGATCGAGACCACAAGCGGGATCGCCAGTCCCAGGGCGTGGGGGCAGGCGATGACGAGCACGGTGATGGTGCGGGTGACCGCGGATTCGGGCTGCCCGAGCAGCAGCCAGGTGATCGCGGTGATGACCGCTGCGCCGGAAGCGAACCAGAACAACCATGCCGCGGCGCGGTCGGCCAGCACCTGGGCGCGTGAGGTCGAGTTCTGCGCTTCGGCGACCAGGCGCTGGATTCCGGCCAGCGCGGTGTCGGAACCGACTGCGGTGATCCGGACCCGTAGAGCGGAGTCGGTGGTGACGGTTCCGGCGACAACCCGGTCGCCGGGGCCACGGTGGACCGGGCGGGATTCGCCGGTGATCATGGATTCGTCGACGTCGGCGCTGCCGGTCTCGACGCTGCCGTCGGCAGGGACTCGTCCGCCCGGGCGGACGACGACCAGGTCGCCGGTGCGCAGGTCAGTGACCGGCACGGTGGCGGTGGTGCCGTCCTCTCCGAGACGTTCGGCTTCGTCGGGCAGCAACGCGGCCAGCGATTCCAGCGCGCTGGAGGCTTGGCCGAGCGAACGCATCTCGATCCAATGGCCCAGCAGCATGATCACAATGAGCAGTGCCAGTTCCCACCAGAAGTCGAGCTCGTGGGCCAGCAGGCCCAGTGTCGAGCCCCAGGAGGCGGCGAAGGCCACGGTGATCGCCAGCGCGATCAGCAGCATCATCCCTGGCTGACGGGAACGGATCTCGCTGACCGCCCCTGTCAGGAAGGGCCGTCCGCCCCAGAAGAACATCACGGTGCCCAGCGCAGGGGACACCCACTGCAACCCGGTGGGCACGGTGTAGCCGATGAGGTCGGCGAACATCATGTCCGCGGCGACGACCGGCACGGCCAGGGCGAGCATCACCCAGAACAGGCGCCGGAACATCGCGACGTGATCGCCGTGGCCCGCGTGCCCGCCGTGGCCTGTGTGCCCGGCGTGATCGTCGTGGGTGCCGTGGTCGGGTGCAGGCGCACCGTGATCGTGGCCGGAGGTGGCGGTGTGCTCGTGATGTTCGGGTCTCGGGTGCGAGGCCTCGTTGTGGTCAGGGCCACGGCTTCCGCCGTGTTCGTGAGTGTGGGCGGTCGCTGGGTCGGCGTCGGAGCGTAGGTGATCGCTGGACATGCGCTGACGTTCCTTTGGGTCGACGGCAGGGGCGCAGCCGCGGCCGAACTCGCCGCGACCAGGGCGAACGGGATGGCTCAGCTTTTGGATCGGTTGGATTTTCCGCGGCGGAGCAGGGCGCGCAAGGCCTCGGATTCATCCTCGCTGATCTGGTCGACGAAATGCGCCAGCACGAGATCGGAGCGCGTGCCTTCGAGGGCATCACGCATGAGCTGTGCGCTGTATTCCTCGCGGGTGAGGGTGGGCCAGTACAGGTATGCCTTGCCATGGCGTTCGCGGTCGAGCCAGCCCTTGCGGTGCAGGTTGTCCATGGTGGACATCACCGTGGTGTAGGCGATCTCGCGTTCGAGCAGCAAACTTTCGTAGACGTCACGGACGGTGAGGTCGTCTTCGGCCGCCCACACGCGCTCCATCACGACGGCTTCGAGATCGCCGAATCGGTGTGCCACGACCAACCTCCTGACAGGAACCTTAAATCTACGTAGCAATATCGTAGGTTGTTCGGTGATGTTCTGTCACTTCGACCTGGTCGAAGTGCAGATGAGGGTCGATCGCCATCGTGGGATCGACCCTCATCTGACCAGGCCTGTGTTACCAGCTGCCGGTGCGCGGAAGCGGGAATCCGGGCCGGTAGTTGTTGAGCAGCGGGGCCTGATGGTTGCGGTGGTTGCCGTGGCGACTGCCCGGGTGGTGGTCACGGTGGCGGTTGTCGTGTGCGGCGGAGACCTCGGTGGCCGATGCGGTGGTGCCGGCGTCGGCGAGCGCCGGAGAGGCGAGCGTGGCAGTGGCGGCGACGGTGAAGATCGCAAGGCCGACGCTAGTGGCGATCCGGCGCGTGCTCTGCGGTGAGGATTTGGTGTTCATAGTGGCCTATCTCGTAGAACTACTATCTACGTACGCAGATAGTAGTTTGCTTGTCACGTCGCCCTGGTGGAATTTCGTGGGTCGGCCGACTGGCGACTCGACGGCCGACCCACGTGACCCGTTGGGGGTCACATTTGACAGCACGAGGCCATCATCGAGCACATCCAGTCGCACAACATCTTCATCGGGTTCATCGGTCGGTCACCTCCTTTCGCATCGGTGGCGGGCATCAGGTATCGGTGGGCGGTACGCGCACTGACGCGCGGTGGAAACCGCGGCATGGGGCAGCGGCACTCGGCCTGGGGTTATTGCTCGTAGGAGACGACGGCCATCATCCCGGCTTCACCGTGGTAGACGTTGTGGCAGTGCAGCATCCACTGGCCGGGGTTGTCGGTGTCGAAGTCGACTTCGACGGTCTGGTTGGGCACCACGATCAAGGTGTCCTTGCGTGGCCCGGCCCCGGAGCCGGTGACGACCTGGAAGGTGTGGCCGTGCAGGTGCATCGGGTGCCACATCATCGTCTTGTTGTTGAACCGCAGCCGGACCCGTTGCCCGGCAGTCACATCCAGCGGGGCATGGTCGGGGAAGGCTTTGCCGTTGATCGTCCAGATGTATTTGTTCACGTCGGCTTCCAGGACCACATCGAGGATCTGATCAGGTTTGCGGTCGGGCAGCCGGACGGCCTCGGCCGCGCTCAGCCTGTCCGCTGACAGCGGGATCGCGGCCAGTTCGGTGGGGCGAGCATCCGGCGGTGGTGGAGTGCCGGATCCGGTTCGGATGAGCGCGAAGCCCTGACCGGTCTTGCCTTCGGCGGAGGCGACCAGCGGGAACACCCCGTCGCCGAGTTCGACCACGGCGTCGTAGCGTTCGCCCATCCCGATGAGGATGTTGGCGGTCGACACCGGATCCACGGGGAAGCCGTCGGTGTGGGTGACCCGTAGCTGGTGACCACCGAGGGCGACGCGGAAGGCGGTGTCGGAGGCAGCGTTGATGATGCGCAGCCGCATCCGCTGTCCCGGGCGGCCCTGCAGGACCACGGGGTCGGTGCCCAGGCGCCCGTTGATCAGGTAGTAGGGGTATTGCACGTCGCCGGTGTCGGTGCCCAACGGCATCGCCGGGTCACTGGGTGCCGACATCGGCGCCGAGCCGCTCATCGACATTCCGCCGTGGTCCATGCCGCCGGATTGCCCTCCCATGTCCATTCCGGCCATGCCCTGCTCACGCAGCCTCGCCAGCTCCTTGTCCGGGTCGCGGCCGTCGACACCGTCGAGCCAGTCGTCGAGCACGATGACGGCTTCGGTGTCGTAGTCGGATCCCTCGTCAGGGTCCTCGATGATCAGCGGGGCGTAGAGGCCGCGGTCGAGCTGGACACCGACGTGCGGGTGGAAGAAGTAGGTGCCCGCATCGGGAACGGTGAATTCGTAGCGGAAGTTCGCGCCCGCGGCGATCGGGTCCTGGGTGATCTCGGGAACGCCGTCCATGTCGTTGCGCAAGGCGATGCCGTGCCAATGCACCGTCGTCGGCGCGGGCAAAGCATTACTCAGTTCGGCACGCAGCACCTCCCCGCGGCGCAACCGGATCTCACGCCCGGGCAGGGAGCCGTCGTAGGTCCAGGTCTGGACCTGGACCCCGCCGAGATCGACCGTGCTCGGCGCGGGACGCAGCGATACCTCGCGCACCGCCGCGGTGGCCGATCGCCGGGTGTCCTCGGCGGATCGGACCGCTTCGGAATCGGGGCCGACCGGAGAACGCTGAGGCGAGGTGGAATTCCCGCATGCCGCCAGCAGTGCGGCTGTGCCCGCACCGGCGCTCAGCGCCAGAAAGTTGCGCCGGGTTCTGAGCATGCCGAGGTTGGGTGGTGACGACATGGGCGTCTCCTTCGTCGTGTCGATACCGGTGATCGACTGGCCGGTGAATGACTGGGTTTGTGCAGGTGAAGAGGATTTCTCGTCGCATGCTAGGGCGCTCGTGTGTGGGGAGAGGCACGTGAGCGGGCGTGTTGGTTGTTCACCTCGTTGCCGCGCGAGTGAAACGAATTCGTCCTACGATCACGGCCAGGCTGTCGCGCGCGTCTCGTCGCCGAGATCTGCGCGGCCCGCTCGGTGCGGGTAAGCCGGAAGGTGAGGAGGTTCGGGTGGCAGGCGGCGGGTTCGGCGAGCTGGAAACGGTGGTCATGGACACGGTGTGGTCGGCCGGCGAGCCGGTCAGTGTTCGCCAGGTGCGCGAGGTGATCGCCGGCGGGCGTGAGATCGCCTACACCACGGTGATGACCACCATGGACAACCTTCACCGCAAGGGCTGGCTCGACCGTGAACGCCATGGTAGGGCCTACCTCTACTGGCCCACTCTGACTCGCGAGCAGTACAGCGCCGGACTGATGCGCGCCGCGCTCGATGCGGGCGGCCGCGCTGAAGACGTGCTGGCCCGGTTCATCGAAAGGATGACCCCCGCGCAATCGCAGCGGTTGCGTGAGGCGCTGCGGCAGCGGCCGCGAGGGATCGATCACCCCGACTCCAGCGGCTAGCGGGGTCCGGAGCACACGCGAGGTGTGCAGTGGCCGCCGTCGTCGGACGGGTCGTGGCGACCGGCGTCGGCGCGATCGTGTCCGTGCCCGCGTGGACCACCATCGGTGCTGTGGCCGTTGTCGACGCGAGAGTTGCCATGCCAGGCGGTGCCCCGGCCGTCATCGGCGCCCGCGGGTCGGCCGCTGGTCCCCGAGGCCGACGGTGCCGCGGTCGCGGGAACAGCGACCAGAAAGGTCGCAGCCGCGGCGATCGATGTGGCAGCCAGCAGGCGGGCGGGAAGGCGATGTCGCTGGGGTCGGGCGGTGGTGGTCATGATGGTCCCTTTCATCGTTGCCGGTGCGGTTTACCGCCGGCGGGCGGCGGGTTAGCCGCATTCGGACGAACAAACGGTGCTCGTCACGTGCTCGTCACCGGGGCATGTCACGGATGTGACTCGCGCAAGGTCTTGTGGTCCGACACGCCGAGGCGTGCGCCTGATCACACAACACAAACTATTTACGTACCGAGATAGTAGATTGATCGCTGTGGTTGTCAACCAACCCTCCGCTTGCGGATAGGGTAGGAACCGCCAAAAGTATTGGTGCCCAGCGTGATCGAGTTCGGGAGGTGGAGTTTGCGCAGCAAGGCAGCGTGGGGGCTCTCCGCGCCGGTCTACGACACGAAGACGGGCACACGATCCCATCGCGACGCTGTGGATGTGGCGGCGGCGCCATTGCGTTCGCCGTTATGTGTTCGTTATTGTCGCGGCATCGTGAATTCTCTCGGTCGGATGCGCAGGGGTAGCTGGTTGGCAGTTCTGCTGCTGGCCGCCCTGGTGATCGTTCCTGCCGCCGATTGCCTGCTCTTCAATGATCAGACCGGCTCACGTGTCCATCACGCGCTCACCGCTGCCGCGCCCGTCAGCGCGACTGACCACGACCACGCCGATTTCGACGCCGCGACCGGCCACGACCACGCCCTCCCTACCGTCGACGCGACCCAGCTGTGCATCGCGCACGCCGGGCACTGCCCGGACAAGGCGCTGCCGCCGGGCATCGTGTCGCTGACGCTGGCCGCTCTGGTGCTCGCCGCTTTCACCGCGGTCTGGACGCCGGCGTCGACACCGGACTCCCGCGCTGGTGGTATTCGTGGGCCGCCTACTGCGCCGCGTTCGCCTGATGGGCGCACTGTACTGACTCTGTTCTGTATTTCCCGACGCTGATCGGTCAGCGCCAGGCCGATCCGTCGTGTCCGGCCGGTGCTCGCTGCCCATCGTCGTGGCGTACCGCGAAAGCGGTCGCCTGTGCAGAGAAGAGACAGCAACCGTGAACAACACCTCGACCTTCCCCACCCTCGAACTCGCCCACACCCGTCGCATGCTGGGCGCCCCAGATGCCATCGATGCACCCCGCGGTCTGGTCGGCAACACCCCGGTGCTGCGGATCGGAGAACCTCTGGCCGGCGCCGATCGCGGGTTCTGGGCCAAGCTGGAAGGGTTCAACCCTGGCGGGATGAAGGACCGTCCCGCGCTGCACATGGTGCAGAAGGCGCGCGAACGCGGCGATCTGGCGCCTGGCGCGCGCATCGTCGAATCGACCAGCGGCACGCTGGGCCTGGGGTTGGCGCTGGCCGGGATGGTGTACCAGCACCCGGTGACCGTGGTCACCGACCCGGGGCTGGAACCGATCGTCGCCCAGATGCTGGCCGCCTACGGCGCCACGGTCGACCTGGTCACCGAACCGCACCCGGTCGGTGGCTGGCAGCAGGCGCGGCGCGACCGGGTCGCCGAGCTGCTGGCTGCCGAGGACGACGCCTGGTGCCCGGATCAGTACAGCAATCCCGACAACGTCGAGGGCTACGAATCCCTGGCTTTGGAGCTGATCGAGCAGCTGGGCACCGTCGATGTCCTGGTGTGCGCGGTCGGCACCGGCGGACACTCGGCCGGAGTCGCGCGCGTGCTGCGCCGCTACAACCCGGAGATGAAACTGGTCGGCGTCGACACGATCTCCTCGACGATCTTCGGCCAACCGGCCGGGCCGCGGCTGATGCGCGGCCTGGGTTCGAGCATCTACCCCGCCAACGTCGACTACGCGGCCTTCGACGAAGTCCACTGGGTCGCCCCGGCGGAATCGGTGTGGGCGTGCCGCACACTGGCAGCGACACACCACGCCACCGGCGGGTGGAGCGTGGGCGCGGTCGCGCTGGTCGCCGGATGGGCCGCCCGCGTCGCCGCGCCGTCGACCCGAATCGCCGCGGTGTTCCCCGACGGGCCACACCGCTACTTCGACACCATCTACAACGACGCCTACTGCGCCGAGCACGGGCTCCTCGACACCACCCCGCCGATCGCGCCCGAAGCGATCAGCCACCCCGGTGAACGGGTCGTGCAGCGCTGGACCCGCTGCACCACGGTGGTCTCGCCGACGGCAATGGCAGAAGGAGAACTCGCCTCGTGACCGTGGTCACCAAATTCGCCAGTTTCGACCGGCCCGCGCAGCTGTTGATGATCAACCAGTTCGGCATCAACCTCGGCTTCTACATGCTGATGCCGTACCTGGCCGGATACCTGGCCGGCCCACTGGGGCTCGCGGCGTGGGCGGTCGGACTGGTCCTGGGTGTACGCAACTTTTCCCAGCAGGGCATGTTCCTCATCGGCGGCACCCTGGCTGATCGGCTCGGCTACAAACCGTTGATCGTGGCCGGATGCTTGCTGCGTACCGGCGGCTTCGCGCTGCTGGTCTTCGCCGAATCCCTGCCCGCGGTGTTGATCGCTTCCGCGGCGACCGGCTTCGCGGGCGCGTTGTTCAATCCGGCCGTGCGCGCCTATCTGGCCGCTGACACCGGCGAGCGCCGCGTCGAGGCGTTCGCGGTCTTCAACATGTTCTATCAAGCGGGCATCCTCGCCGGACCGCTGGTCGGGCTGGCGTTGATGGCGGTCGACTTCCGCGTCACCGCCGGGGTCGCGGCGGCGGTGTTCGCCGCGTTGACCATCGCTCAGCTGTTCGCCCTGCCCGCCCGCCGCGGTGAAGCCCCGGCCGAGAAGACCTCGGTGCTCGACGACTGGCGCCGGGTCATGTCCAACCGGCGGTTCCTGGCGTTCTCGGTAGCGATGATCGGCTCGTATGTCTTGTCGTTCCAGGTGTATCTGGCCTTGCCATTGCAAGCGGAATTCATCGCCGGGGCACGCTCGCAAACCCTGGTCTCGGCCTTGTTCGTGGTTTCCGGCGTCGTCGCTGTCGCCGGTCAGCTGCGCATCACCGCGTGGTTGCGTGCCCGCTGGGGGCCGGGCAAGAGCCTGGTCGCCGGCATGGCCGTGCTCGCTGCGGCGTTCATCCCCTTGATCATCGTGCCCACCACGGGGCTTTTCGGCACCGTGGCCGCGGTGACCGCGCTGCTGGTCACCACCACGCTGCTGGCGATCGGCACGGCGGCGGTGTTCCCGTTCGAGATGGACACCGTGGTCTCGCTGTCGGGAAACAAGCTGGTCGCCACCCACTACGGCTTCTACAACACCGTCGTCGGTGTCGGCATCCTGGTCGGCAACCTGGCCACCGGTACCCTCGTCGGCGCCGCGCGCGACGCCGGACTGGACTGGGTCGTCTGGGCGGGCTTGACCGCGATCGGCGTCATCGCCGCCTACGCCTTGGCCCGGCTGGAACGATCCGACCGCACCGCGACCGCGCCCGAGCAGCACGTCACCGGACGTCATCGTCTGCCCAGCGGACGCCACCGGCTCACCGAACCCGCCTTTGCGGGCTCGGATCCGGTGACCACCCCATTGCGCCGCCGATCCGGGCGCGGCATCGAACCGGTGAATCGGCTCGGTACGGCGACCAAGCCCCGACCGGCGGCAGAATCCGACCAGCGCACCTACCGCCGCCAGCCCCTACCGCCGCGGCCGCGGACAGCCGTCGGTGAAGACCGACACGGTCCCGGGCCTCGTCTCCCGAACGGCGCGCCGCGCCCGTGGCCGGGTTCGGAGCCCGAGCGACGCGGACACCGCCGGGTCCAACCACCGGCGCCCCGCACACACTCCTCTGCCGAGGACCGGCGCTCGCGTTATCCCGCCGCCGGACCGGAAACCAGGCGGTGAGGCCCGCCTGGTTCCACAGCCAGGCCGGTGATGTCGTCGAGCGCCGGGGCCCTCCCATCGGGTCCCGGCCTCTGATCGTTGCTCACCACCTACTCAAGGAAATATGACATGACCACAGTTCTGCGGCGCCTGGCCGTCACCTTCGGCGCCGCTGCGGCCGCCACCGTGCTCGCCGGCGGTATCGCCTCGGCGCACCTGGGTGTCGAAGCCCCCGGCGCCAAGCAAAACACCTCCGCGGTATTGACCTTCCGCATCTCCAACGAATCCGAGCAGGCCTCGACCACCGCGTTGACGGTCGAGCTGCCCGGCCTCAAAACCGCGCGCACCGAACCGCTGCCCGGATGGACCGCCACGGTGAACCGGGATGCGGCCAAGATGGCAACCTCGGTCACCTGGACAGCGGATCCAGGGGCCGGTGTCGGCCCAGGCCAGTTCCAGCGTTTCGATCTCTACGCCGGGCCGCTGCCCACCCAGGACTCCGTCGCCTTCCGCGCCGTTCAGACCTACAGCGACGGCAAGGTCGTCACCTGGGACCAGCCCAGCACCGAGGGCGCACCCGAACCGGAATTCCCGCTGCCGGTCCTGGCTCTGGCACCCGCTCCCGCCGGCGACGGACACGGACACTCCCACGCCGCCGCCCCGGCAGCCCAGGACGAGCACGATGCCGAGACCGGCACTGATTCGGCGACGCGCTGGATGGCTGCGGGCGGGCTGGGACTGGGCGTGATCGCCGCGGCCGTCGCGGTGGCCGCACTGGCACGCACCCGCCGTACCACTCGATAGTCACTGAGCGGCCAGTGGGTGCAGATGCAGAAAACAGCCGCGCTAGCACTCACTGGCCTGGACAAGGCCACGCACGGCACTGTTCGGGGACGTGGCAGCATTCGCCGAGAATCGGGCAGCACGCTGTCGCCTTTGCGATGCCGCCATGCCTTCGCCCAGGGCGCCGCCGCGCTCACCAAGGCAAGTGGAACCCGGAGTGCCGGGCTGTGAAGTCTCAGCCTGAGTTGAGGCCGCTGGCGTCGAGGGCGGCAAACGAACACGACCGTAGTGATCGCGGGCGGGCTGCGCGTCCTACTGGATCGCTTAGTAGGATCACCGCGTGATCTTCGCGCCGATGACTGCACGACGAGCCGCGCTGCTGCGGCTTGCGGTGGCGCTGTCGGCGTTCGTCGCGATCGCCCTCGTGCACGGGGCGCAGTGCCAGACCGGCATGCCGATGACGATGGCGCACTCGGCCGCCATGGTCGGTGGTGTGGCGGGTCAGTGTGGTGGTGCGCAGGTTGGTGATGCCGGAATCCACGAGCATGATCACGGCCCTGATTCCGGGGTGGGCGTCCAGGCTGCCGATACGCCGTTGACGGTGGCCGACGATGCCGTGCCTGCCCCGCCGGTGGGTCTGGTGATGGCGTGTTTGGCGGCATTCCTGGCGATGCTGGCGACACTCGCCTTTCCGCGGCGCGACGTCGTTGCCACTGTGCTTCGCCGAGCCCCGGATGTCGCGATGATACGGGTGCGGGCGGTCCTGCCGCGTGCACCGACCTTGGCCGAACTCTGCGTGTTGCGGACATAGGAGCGGGCGCCCGGGATGTGTCCGATGTTGTGACCGTCTCGGGTCTCGCGCCGCCGACTCTGTCGTCGGCGCGAACTGTCATGCCGTTGTCTTTCCTTTCCTCGCAGGAGTCTTTCGTGAATCTTTTTCCTGTTCTGGTGACCGGCTTGTTCGCCGGCGGTGTGTCGTGTGCTGCCGTGCAAGGCGGTCTGCTCACCGGTCTGATCACCCGTCAGCGCGCCGCCGCAGCGGCGGGTGTCGGCGCTGCATCGGCCTCCAACAGTGCCGCTGGGACAACGACGGGCCAGCCGCGTTGGGGCCAACGGGTCGTCGATGATCTCGCCCCGGTCGGCGGGTTCCTTGCCGGGAAATTGTTGTCGCACACCGTGCTCGGCGCGGTCCTGGGTGCCGTCGGAGGTGCCGTGCAGTTGTCGACCGGTGCCAGGACCTGGCTGCAGATCGGGGCAGGGCTGTTGATCATCGTCTTCGGTCTCGCGCAGCTGGGCGTGCCGGGGTTCCGAGGCATCGTGGTCGAACCACCCGCGTCCTGGATGCGGGTACTGCGCAAGCGGGCACGTTCGCAGGCCGCGCTTGCTCCGGCGGTGCTAGGTGTCTCGACGGTCCTGATCCCGTGCGGGGTGACGCTGTCGGTGGAGGCGCTGGCCTTGGCCTCGGGCTCGCCGTGGTGGGGTGCGGCGATCATGGCGGTCTTCGTGCTCGGTACCAGCCCGCTGTTCGCGATCCTCGGATACGCCGCCCGGGTCGCGGCCACGGTGTGGCGGGGCAGACTGGCCCTGGCCACCGGTGTCGTGGTGCTCGCGATGGGCTTCTACACACTCAACGGAGGCCTCGAGCTCGCCGGTTCGCCGCTAGCGGCCAGCCGGATCACCGAGTCGATCGGATTCGAACCCCCAGCAGCAGACGCCTCGGCCGCTGTCGTCGCCGACGGTGTGCAGACCCTGACAATCACCGCCAAGACCGGCTCCTACGGTCCCAAGAATATCGAAGCCGTCGCGGGCATCCCGACCACGCTCGTCGTCAAGACCAACCGAACACAAGGATGTGTTCGGTCGATGGTTGTTCCGAGTCTCGGCATCACCGCGACGCTGCCGACCAGCGGCGAAACCCGCATCGACCTGGGCACTTTGCAGCCCGGCCGCTTGGACTACACCTGCGGTATGGGCATGTACTCGGGCATGATCACCATCCTCTGAAGGGGCAACTCCGCATGACCACCCACATTTTCCGGATCGAGGGCATGCACTGCGGCAGCTGCGCACTGCTCATCGACGACACCCTCGAAGACCTGCCCGGCGTGGCCGGCACGCAGACTTCGATGAAGAAGGGCCGCAGTACCGTGGAGCTCGATGTCGCGGTCACCACCGTCGAGGACGTGATCGCCGCGATCACCGAGTTGGGCTACACCGCGGTGGTCACTCGATAGTTACGGGACCGGCCAGGGTTGGGTCAGCAGGTCGGCGTTGACCTGCTGGCGCACCCACAACCCCAGCACCGCGACCACGGCGACGATCCGCAATACGCGGCGTAGTCCTGGACGCAGCGCGATCTGTAACCAGTGGCCGGTGAGCACTCCGATCGCGCCGCGCGCCAGGGCAAGGAGGGCGACGGCGGCGAGGACAAGGACGCCGGGATTGTAGCGAAGAGACTCCGACACTTCGCCGGTCAGCAGCAGGTAGGTGGCCCGGGTTCCGCCGCAGAAAGGGTCCATGAGCCCGAGGAAATGCGTCGGTCCGTGCAGATCTACCGATGGGACACCGACAACCCGTAGCGCCGCGGCGCCGCCGAGGAATACGAGAGCGGACAGCGTCAGCCACTGCAACCGGTCACCACCGGGCCAGCGGGCGGCGTCGGGGACCAAGGACCGACCTGCCATCATCGACTCCTTCACCTTCCTGGATACAAGACGTAGTTCACAAGACGCCGAACAACCGCCAGCGCGATCGCCGGACGCAAGCCGAGCTTGCCCCGCGACCGGCGGGCCCTTGCCGGGTTCAGGTGCCCAGCGCGCAGACACCGATCCCACCTGCCGCGGCCAGGGTCGCGATCATCGGTCCCAGGACGACCGCGGCGATAGCGGCCGAGGCGGCGACACGATTGATCCGGGTGGGTGCCGGGGGATCCGCGAGGCGGCGAACCCGATCGACCAGCCCCACTTCAGTGGCCGCGACCGGGGCCATGCCGTGATTGTCGGCCAAGGTCACCAGCGCCTCGCAGACAGTAATGGGTCCGTAGATGTCGGCGGCGGCGTCGTCGGCGATCATCTCGGTCAGGCGCGCCACCTGCGCGGCGCCGGTGGCGAACAACTCGATGCGGGGGAACACCGAGGCGAGTGCTCGGGTGAAGGCGAGTAGCAGGTGGTGGCGTCCACGCAGGTGGGCGCGTTCGTGGGCCATGACCGCGGCCAGCTGTTCCTCGTCGAGGGTGGCGACGATGCCCTGGGTCAACACGATGGTGTTCGGGTTGCCTGCCACCGAATAGGCCGCCGGTTCGGGATGATCGAGCACCACCGCGTCGTGGCGGTCATGACGGCGACCGACCATCCGTGCCGCCTGCGCATGCTGATGAGTCACCGATCGAGCCCGGACCAGCGAACGGCACAGCCGCCACGCCGCGACGAAAGCCGCGAGTGCCGCCAGCCCTGTCAGCGTCCACAGGCCGATCTGGACAGCGATTCCGTACGAGCCGGCCGCGGCGTCGTGCAGTTGCCTGAAACAACGTCCGAGATCCAGATGTTGATCGGCGAGCAGATCGCGGACGACATCGACGCCGAGGAAGGCAACCGCGACGGCCCAGGACAGCAGGACCGAGACGATAGCGCTGAGCCAGGCTACCAGGCCCAAGCGGGGATGTTGCCCGTCGCCGGCCGTGCGCAGCAACAGTGGCGGCGCCAGCACCGCCACGACCACGGTGTAGGCCAGTAGGCACAGTGCCACACTCATGAGAGCGCCCGCGGCGTATCTGTATCGACGACCACGACCGTACGCACGAACATCGATGGCACCGATTGGCTCCTCTGCCGGGTCGAGATACGGGCGTTGTACACAGCATTTGCGGCTCGCCAACATACTATCGGCCCCTGAAGGCGGCCAATGATCGCGCCGCCGCGGCGCCGCTACCGATCATCTGCCGGGTAGTTGCATTCCGCGTATCTACTATCTACTATCTACTGACGTAGATAGTACTTGCGCCGTTCTCGGCGCGGGCGCCCCTAAGAGCCAGGGGCGTTGGTCACGGCTCTGGGCGCGCGATCCCCTCATCTCGCGCGCTCGGAGCCGGCCTTCGGGAGTGAGGGCGACGACTCGTGGCGTCGCCCTCACTTTTGTTCTACTAGCAGGGCCGCCCGGGCCGTCCGCCGTATGGCCGCCCGCGGCGAACGCAGGCCACGTTTCCCGCCATGACCCCGTCGCCGGAAAGTGTTGCCGCAGCCTGGGTTCCGATCAGCTCACGATGATTTCGGTGCTCATGCCGAGTTCTCGATGGTTTCCCACCGAGCACCACAGCGTGTAGGTGCCGGGCTCCAAATCGACGGCCAGCTCACCGGATTCGCCTCTTTCGATCCGCGGTGTGCGCCGCGACTCCACACCTGGACCCTCGATCGCGAGATCGTGGGAGACCGATCCGGAGTTTTCGACGACGAACGTGTATGCACCCGCAGTCGATGGGGGGTTGGCTATGTTGATGGAGAACTCGTTCTCGCTGACGGCGATCTGTGTCGAGTTGCCCGGGCTCGATGTGATGGCGGATTCTCGATCGGTTGCCGCGCCGGGATCCCCGCCCCCAGAGCTGCATGCCGCCAACGCCAGTGCCGACAGCGCGGCCAGTGTCGTAAGCGCCTGCCGCTTTGTCCCCCAGCCTCGTCTGGGCGTCATGGCGTCTCCCTGGTGTCCATGTAGACCGAGCTTGTCGCCAATTCCACAGATTACTCTCCGGACCGGCGAGGGTCTATGGATGCGCAAGCGGCGGCGAATCCCCTCACCGCCATGGCGCTGGAGCAGCGGTGGAGCGCTGCGATCGTGGATCGCTGCGGCGGTTGGTCCAACTTCCCGGCGAATGCCGACACTGATCGCAACGTCCGCGTCCGAATGTGGATCGCCGAACGGGGCTGTTGCATTCCTCGGCAGCCCTGACTACCGTTCTACTGAGTAGAATAGTACTTGTGCCGAAATGGTGATCCCGGCACAGGGGCACCCCTAGGACCGGGGGTGTCGGCTGGGGCGGAGGCGTGCGATTTCCTTCATCTCGCCTCCGCCCCCGTCATCGAAAATGCGGTAGGTGACGAGGTCGGGGCGTCACCTCCGCCCTTCTCCCGCAGCTGCCTGGTCGCGACGGGGCTGCCCGGGGGTGTGATGCAGTTCGGCTGGCGCGTTCTCAGGCTGGCGGATGTCGGTCCACTGTCACGCACATTGCATTTCGCCTCCTGTGGGTCGGCTCCGGATGTGAGGGGAATCGCCGCGGCCGGAGCGGTCACCGAAGAGCAGCAGCGCACAATACCCGCGGGGGGTATGATGGGGGTCATGCGGTCGGAGGCGCCGCAGAGCAAGGAGACGATCAGCCATGACCACCACAACTGTGACCGTGACCGGAATGACCTGCAGCTGCTGCGCGAATTCGGTGAACAAAGAAGTCGGCAAGATTGCGGGTGTCACCGCAGTGGAGGCTGACTTCGCCAGCGGGCGCGTGACCATCGAAGCGGCAGATACCGTCGAGCGAAGTGTCATCGCCGCTGCTGTCAGCGAGGCCGGCTATCAGCTTGCCGACTGATCGAACCTGTCACTACCTCTAGCCAGATTTTCCCAGTACGGAACGGAGCCTGCGATGGGCACCACGACGCAACCGTCCACCCGGATCGAGTTGGCGATCGGTGGCATGACCTGCGCGTCGTGCGCCAATCGCATCGAGAAGAAACTGAACAAGCTCGACGGGGTCACCGCCACGGTCAACTACGCCACGGAGAAGGCGCGCGTGGAATACTCCGGCGACCTCACGCCCGAGGACCTGGTCGCCACGGTCGAGGAAGCCGGTTACACCGCCGCGCTCCCGATCTCGAAGGCCGGGAAACCGGACGCGTCAGCACCCGAAGGCGACGATCCCACGGCCTCACTGCGCGAGCGTCTGCTCATCTCGCTGGTCCTGACGGTGCCGGTGATCGCGATGGCGATGATTCCGGCACTGCAGTTCACCAACTGGCAGTGGCTGTCGCTGACACTGGCCGCGCCGGTGGTGATCTGGGGTGCCTTGCCCTTCCACAGAGCGGCCTGGACCAACTTGCGCCACGCCACCGCCACGATGGACACCCTCATCTCCATCGGCACGCTCGCCGCGCTCGGCTGGTCGCTATACGCACTGTTCTGGGGTACTGCGGGTATGCCGGGCATGACGCACCCGTTCGAACTGACCATCGCCCGCGAAGGTGGGGCCGGGAACATCTATCTCGAGGTGGCGGCCGGAGTCACCACCTTCATCCTCGCCGGCCGCTACTTCGAGGCCCGATCCAAGCGGCAGGCCGGTGCCGCGCTGCGAGCGTTGCTGGAACTGGGCGCCAAAGACGTATCGGTGCTGCGCGACGGCAAGGAACAGCGCATACCGGCCGAGCAACTCGCCGTGGGCGACTTGTTCGTCGTGCGCTCCGGTGAGAAGATCGCCTCCGACGGCGTCGTCGTGGAAGGCTCCTCCGCGGTCGACGCATCGATGCTGACCGGGGAATCGGTGCCCGTCGAGGTCAGCGTCGACGACGCGGTGGTCGGCGCCACCGTCAATGTCGGCGGCCGGATCGTGGTGCGTACCAGCCGTGTCGGCTCTGACACCCAGCTGGCCCAGATGGCCAAGCTGGTGGAGGAAGCTCAGAACGGCAAGGCCCAGGCGCAGCGGCTGGCCGACAAGATCTCCGGCATCTTCGTCCCCATCGTGATCGCCCTGTCGGTGGCGACCCTGGGGTTCTGGCTCGGCACCGGAGGCTCTGTCGCCGCGGCCTTCACCGCCGCGGTCGCCGTGCTGATCATCGCCTGCCCCTGCGCACTAGGCCTGGCCACGCCCACCGCGCTGATGGTCGGTACCGGTCGCGGCGCGCAGATGGGTGTCCTGATCAAGGGCCCGGAGGTGCTGGAATCGACCCGGCGGGTCGACACCGTGGTGCTGGACAAGACCGGGACCGTCACCACCGGCAAGATGAGCCTGCTCAAGGTGTATGCCGCCGACGGCGAGGACGAGTTGCAGATCCTGGAGCTGGCCGGAGCGCTCGAGGATTCCTCCGAGCACCCGATCGCGCAGGCGATCGCCAAGGCCGCCCGGGACAAGCTCGGCGACCTCGCGCCAGTACAGGGCTTTGCCAACGTCGAGGGCCTGGGTGTGGAGGGCGTAGTCGCTGACCGCAGGGTTGTCGTCGGGCGTCGCCGAATGCTGGCGCAGCGAGCGCAAAGCATGGACTCGGACTTGGAACGAGTCATGGCCGTCGCCGAATCCGAGGGGAAAACGGCCGTCGCGGCGGCCTGGGACGGGAAGGCGCGCGGTGTCCTGGTCGTCGCCGATACCGTGAAACCGACCTCCGCCGACGCGATAACCCAACTGCGTGCGCTGGGGCTGACACCGATCTTGCTGACCGGCGACAACGCGGCCGCGGCGCGGGCCATCGGCGAGGAGGTCGGCATCGAGGAGGTGATTGCGGAGGTGCTGCCGCGCGAGAAGGTCGATGTCATCACGAAGCTGCAAGCCCAGGGCAAGGTCGTCGCGATGGTCGGCGACGGCGTCAACGACGCGGCGGCTCTGGCCCAGGCCGACCTCGGCCTGGCCATGGGCACCGGCACCGACGTGGCGATCGAGGCCAGTGACCTGACTCTGGTCCGAGGCGATCTGCGGGCCGCGGCGGACGCGATCCGGTTGTCGCGCCAGACGCTCGGCACCATCAAGGGCAACCTGTTCTGGGCGTTCGCCTACAACGTTGCCGCCTTGCCGCTGGCGATGGCAGGTCTGCTCAACCCCATGCTCGCCGGTGCGGCGATGGCGTTCTCGTCGGTGTTCGTGGTCAGCAACAGTCTGCGTTTGCGAGGCTTCCGCTCCAGCAACAGCTGACGGGCGAATGCCGCCCTGACGCCACGCCAGCTCGCTGCGCAGCGAGCTGGCGTGGCTGTCGGGCCGCGATATACGCAATCAGTTGATGTCGATTGTCCCGTCGAAGATCAATGGCGTCGGGCCCGGTTGGCATCCCCGGAAGCTGTTCGTCGGCATCGGGACTCCGTAGCCGATCCGGCTCGGTTCCCCGTTGACGCCCTTGGTGACAGTGATCTGGATGGCCATCGAGTCCGGTGCGAACATCATGACCGGTTCGGCAGTCGTGATCGGATAGATCAGCGAGACGGTGTTTCCGTTGATCGTCAGACAGGTCACCGGGCCGGTCACGCGTACCGGTAGCGGCATATTCCCCAACCGGCCGCTCGCGACATAGGTGCCCGTCGCCGGTCCATCGCCGGTGCCTTGGGCGTCGATGTGGAGCACGTTCATGCCCACCACCTGCATATTGCCGTCGATCGATACCGAGCCTGGGTCAGCGGCGGCCGCTCCAGCACTCGCGGCTATCGCTGCGGACGCCAGGGCCGCGGATGCGGCGAGTCGAGTGAGCTGAGCAATCATTGGTATGCCTCCTCAGTCAGTGTTCCCTGCGAGCCGCATACCCGGCATCCAGGCGTTCACGCGACCCTCTGCCCCTGACACGTCGTGCCGGTATCGTCACCGACCTGTCCCCATTGTGTGCAACGGGGACCGGTCGCTGGGGATGCGGAACTGCGCGTCACGCTACGCTTCGTGTCCGTAGTTGCGGTGAAGGCTTTGTCGCCGGGCGCGTCACTTCGAGGAGTGCTGGATTGTCGGTGTGATCAGGCCAGGTCGACCAGGACGACCTTGGCGGCGCCGACGGCCTCGGCGATCGCGGTCTGCACCTCGGCGGGCACCTCGCGGTTGACGCGCAGCACCACGGTGGCGCCCTCGGCGTCCACGTCCTGGCTCAGCTGCGCGGCCAGGATGTCGATCTCGGCCTCGCCCAGCTTGGTGCCGATCTTGCCCAGCGCGCCCGGCTTGTCGCTGTAGTTCAGCACGGCCAGGTTCAGGCCCTCGGCGCGCATGTCGTAGTTGCGGCCGTTGATGTTGACGATCTTCTCGACCAGGTTGGGCTCGGTCAGCGTGCCGGCCACGTTCAGGGTCGAGCCGTCGCCGAACACGGCGCGCAGGTCGACGACGCTGCGGTGGTTCGGGCTCTCGGTGGCGGTGGTGACCTCCGCGGTGATGCCGCGCTCCTTGGCCAGCGCCGGGGCGTTGACGAAGGTGACCTGGTCCTCGACCAGCGCCGAGAACACGCCGCGCAGCGCGGACAGCTCCAGCACGGCCACGTCCTGCGAGGCGAGCTCGCCGCGCACCTGCACCTCGACGCTGACGGGCAGCTCGTTGGCGATGGCGCCGAGCAGCGCGCCCTGCTTGCGGACGACGTCGAGCCACGGCGCGACGACATCGTTGACCGCGCCACCGGTGACGTTCACCGCACCCGGCACGAACTCACCGGCCAGCGCCAGCAGCACCGACTTGGCGACATCGGTGCCCGCGCGGTCCTGGGCCTCGGCGGTGGAGGCGCCCAGGTGCGGGGTCACGACGACCTCGGGCAGCTCGAACAGCGGGCTGTCGGTGCACGGCTCGGTCTCGAACACGTCCAGACCGGCGGCCCGCACGTGGCCGGACTTGATCGCGTCGGCCAGCGCCTGCTCGTCGATCAGGCCACCGCGCGCGGCGTTGACGATGATGACGCCCGGCTTGGTCTTGGCCAGGGTCTCGGCGTTGAGCATGCCCTTGGTCTCGGGCGTCTTGGGCAGGTGGATGGAGATGAAGTCGGCGCGCTCGAGCACCTCCTCCAGGCTCAGCAGCTCGATGCCGAGCTGGGCGGCACGCGCGGGCGAGGTGTAGGGGTCGTAGGCGACGATCTTGGTCTCGAAGGCGGCGAGGCGCTGCGCGAACAGCTGGCCGATGCGGCCGAGGCCGATGACGCCGACGGTCTTGCCGAGGATCTCGACACCGTTGAACTTGCTGCGCTTCCAGGTCTTCTCGCGCAGGGTCGCGTCGGCGGCCGGGATCTGGCGGGCGGCGGCGAGCAGCAGGGTGACGGCGTGCTCGGCGGCGGTGTGGATGTTGGAGGTCGGGGCGTTGACGACCATCACGCCACGCTCGGTGGCGGCGGGCACGTCGACGTTGTCGAGGCCGACGCCGGCACGGGCGACGATCTGGAGCTTCTTGCCCGCCTCGAGCACCTCGGCGTCGACGGTGGTGGCGGAGCGCACGAGCAGCGCGTCGGCCTCGGGGACCGCGGCGAGCAGGGCCGGGCGGTCGGGGCCGTCGACCCAGCGAACCTCGACACCGTCACCGAGCGCGTCGACGGTCGACTGGGCGAGCTTGTCGGCGATCAGAACTACAGGACGGCCTGCTTGGCTCACTGTGGGGTACTCCTCTGTGCTGGGTTCGACGATGAGTTCGTGTCGAACGGACTACGAATATCTACGTAGTTAGACAGTAGATATCGGCTCGGTGTGGAGCAACCGATCCGAGGTGTGGCGCGCGCCATGGCCTGCTGGGTGCCGGCTCCCGCAACCCGCGAGACGATCGCCCCGTGGCCGGTCGAGTCCGCCGGTTCGCTGCGGTTTCGCCCCCCGGTGGCCGGGTAATGCACCGACGACCAGCTGGAACTTTTCGTCGAGGAGGAAACTCATGGGTACCGTCGCTGAACTGCTCGACTCGTATCCGGCCGATCTCGGCCAGGTCGACCGGAATGTACTTGCCACGTGCATCGAACGATGTTTCGAATGCGCACAGGCCTGCACCGCGTGCGCGGATGCCTGCTTGAGCGAGCCGAGCGTGGCCGAAATGGTCAAGTGCATCAGATCCGATCTCGACTGCGCCGACATCTGTGACACCACAGGAAGAGTGTTGTCGCGTCACACCGGCTACGACGCGAACTTGACCCGAGCGGTTCTCGAAGCCTGTGCGACCGCGTGCGCGAGCTGCGCGGATGAATGCGAACGCCATACCGCCCACGAACACTGCCGGGTCTGCGCGCAGACATGCCGACGCTGTGAAACGGCGTGCAGGGAATTGATCGCAGCCCTCGGCTGAACGCCGACTCGGCGCGCCCGGGCAGTCGAGCCGCATATCCGGCGCGGCCACGACGGCGCTGGATATGCGGAAATGAATCATGTTCACGTCGATTGCGGGCACCCGAGAGCGATGCTACGTAGGAAAGTCGTAGAAACGGTCGGCTTTGCCCGTTGAGCGCGCCGGGATCTCTCCTCCGCAGGCTTAGGTTCCCTCACGCCTTTCGGGTAGAGCAGAGATGATCGCCACCGACATCAAAGCGGACAGCACTACCGTCCCGGTGGCGAGTTCTGCCGACCACGCGACTCCCGGGCCGAGCTGCAAGGCCGCGAACTGCGCCGACCACAGCATCGTCGGCAGCGCGGCCGCGACAACCGCCACTGTCGGCACCCGGGGCATCCAGGCTGTGCCTACCGCGACGAGCCCTTCGATGACCAGCCCGGCAACGACGGCGGCCACCACGACCGAGGGGCGGGTGAAGTTCTGCACGGTCTGGGCGAGGATGGCCAATGCAGTGACGAAGGCTGTGATCGCACCGACGGGCAATCGCCGCCGCTTCAGCAGCAGCGCAACCGGGACCACGACCAGCGCGGTAGTGATCAGATAGGCGCCGAGTCCGGCCTGGGCCGGGATCTCGGTGGCGTAGTGCGCCGGGGTGCCCTCGGGGAAGTCGCCGACTGCGCGCAGTGGTGCGTCGGTGGTGAACGCGGAGACATAGCTGAGGGCAAAGCCGACGATCGCGGTGATGGCAGTCGCGGCGATGACCGCGGGCACGGCCCACAACGGTGCTGAGGGCTGTTTGATCTGGGTCGCGCGCAGCGGGCCGGAGAACAGCAGAACGGCCCCGGTGAACAGGAGTAGGTGAGTCGGGCTGACCAACGCGTCGAGCCCGGATTCGACCCCGAACCTCAGATGCCACGCCATGTCCGCGAGCCCGGCGGCGGCGAAGACGCCGACCCCGGCCAGCGACCCACCGTACCCCCGCGGCATCGACACCGCCGCCGACATCAGCGATCGACCTGTTCTACGGCGCCGCACGCCCATCGTCAACAGCAGGGCAGCCGCTGCGCCGACGCCGGAATACAACAGCAGATGCCACCAGGTGAAGAACGAGTCCGGTAAATCCAGGTAGTGCGCACGCCCGTCCAGGTGTACGGCCAAGACGATCCAGACGCTCGTGGCGGCCATGGCGAGGTCCTCGCCTCGGGTGCTGTCAGCGGTTCGCGCCTCGATGCCGGCGCGATCACTCCCTTGTGTTTTCACCACGGCCAGGCCCCTTTCCGATTCGATGCGAGTCCCGGTGACCCACGTCACCAATATACCCCCGCTAGGTATATGGGTAAATGGCTCGATACCTATACCCCCTAGGGGTTTACATTCACGAGATGATGTCGTAGCGTCTCTCCTCGGAAAGCAACGCCACACAAGGAGACCCGGCCATGAGCACCACAACCACCACGAGCACCTACGTCGTTTCGGGCATGTCCTGTGGCAGCTGCGTCGGCAAGGTCAGCGCCGGACTCGAAAAGCTCTCTGGCATCGACGACGTCGGCATCGATCTGACCAGCGGCGCGGTCACCGTCACCGGCGCCAGCGCCGCAGACGCCGCACTGATCCAGGCCACCGTCGAAAACCTCGGCTACGAACTCGTCCAGAGCTGACCCCGGCCGGTCGTCGTGTCCCCGCCCACGGCGTGACACGACGACCGGGAATCGGGGGCCCGCAGCGTCCCATGACGGTCGCCACCCTCAGCTAGACCTGGTGCCCCGCACCGACACAGGACCAGAAGGACACCCCCGATGACCTCGTTGTTCGCCCACCGCGACTACCTGCGGTTGTTCACCGCGCAGATGACCGCGCTGTTCGGTACCGGCTTGACCACCGTCGCGCTCGGACTGCTCGCCTACGAACTCGCCGGCGCCGACGCCGGCGCGGTGCTCGGCACCGCACTGACGATCAAGATGCTCGTCTACGTCACCGTTGCCCCGATCGTGGCCGCCTATGCCGACCGTTTCCCGCGAAGGCTGTTCCTGGTCGCGCTCAACATGATTCGCGGGGGCGTCGTGCTGGCGTTGCCCTTCATCGACCAGATCTGGCAGATCTATGTCCTGATCGCGATCCTGCAAACCGCCTCGGCCGCGTTCACTCCGACCTACCAGGCCGTGATTCCCGACATCCTGCCCGACGAACGTGACTACACCCGCGCGCTGTCGGCCGCTCAGCTCGCCGCGACCATGGAAACGCTGCTCAGCCCCATGCTGGCCGCGGCCGCGTTGACCCTGATCAGCTTCCACTGGCTGTTCGTCGGCACCGCCATCGGCTTCGCCGTCTCGGCGGCCCTGGTGGTCTCGACCCGCATCCCTGACGCCGGAGCAACGACCCAGGGCAGCTTCGCGAAGCGGATCGCAGTGGGCATGCGGATATTCGCCGCCACACCACGGCTGCGCGGGCTGCTGGGGCTGAACCTGGTCGTCGCCGCGGCAGGCTCGGTGATCATGGTCAATACCGTCAACTACGTCCGCGACACCCTCGGCGGATCACAGACCGGCGTCGCGATGCTGTTGGCCGCCAACGGCTTCGGAACGATGATCATCGCGCTGTCGCTGCCGCGAGTCCTCGACCGCACCGGTGCCCGCCCAGTGATGCTGGCCGGCGCCGCGACCCTGATCCTCGGGCTCGGGTCGGCCATCGCCCTCTCGACCGCCGACGCCGGCCAGTGGCGGTGGGCCGCCGCGAGCGCGGTATGGGCACTCATCGGCGCCGGCACCGCCGGCGTGCTCACCCCGACCGGCGCGATCCTGCGGCGCTCCTCGCAGCCGGCCGATCGCGCGGCACTGTTCGCCGCCCAGTTCTCGCTGTCGCACCTGGCCTGGCTGATCACCTACCCGATCGCGGGATGGCTGACCAGCGCCGCCGGATTCACCACCACCTGGGTGGTGCTGATCGGCCTGGCAGGGCTCGGCGCCACCGTCGCGGTACGGAACTGGCCACGCAACGAACCCGCCGAGATCACCCACCTGCACGAGGTCGGCACCATCGACCCCGCCAGGCTGGCCGACGCGATCCGCATCAGCGACCGCATCTACCAGCACACCCACCCGTTCGTCATCGACGACGCACACCGACGCTGGCCCCGCGAAGCACGTGAACCCGTCCTCGTCGGATAGCCGAAAGCGGATTCAATTACCTCGCATACGAGGGCTCTGAGCATGTGATCGAGAAAGAGGGTGGGGCCGCACAACCAAGTGCGGCCCCACCCTCTCCTGAAAGACGAGGTAACGATGCACACCTTCACAGCGGTGATCCTGCGGGTCGCCCGCCATCCCGCCACCCGAACCGCCGCGGCCTGCGTTCTGGCTTGCGGCGCCGAAGCCCTCCGCGTCGCGCTCGCGGGCCAGCCTGTCAAGCCTCAGCGCCGCTTCGAATCCACCGGCCCGTAGAGCCACAGGGCGGCGCAGGCCACAGGGCGTCGAGGGGCCGAAGAATGCCTACTTTTGTCCCAGCAGAGTTTCCATCTGCGTGATCTCTTGCTGCTGTGTGGCCACGATGGTCTCTGCCATTTGTTTGGCCTGAGAGTTGGTTCCGGAGGCGATCTCGGTTTGCGCCATCTCCACCGCCCCGCGGTGATGGTCGATCATCATCTGCAACCACATCTTGTCGAACTCCGGCCCCGACATCGCCTCGAGCGAGGACATCTGCTCCGGCGACATCATTCCGGGCATGTCGTGATTCATCGCGCCACCGGCGGGATCCGGCTTCCCGGCGCTGGCCAGCAGCGATTGAATCTGGGTCATTTCAGGTTGCTGAGCTGCCTTGATCCCGGCAGCGAGGTCGATGACCTGCTGATCCTGCGAGCGTGAAGGGACCAGCTCGGCCATCTGCACGGCCTGCTCGTGATGCGGGTACATCATCTGCAGAAACGTTACGTCGGCGTCATTGAAGGTACCCGCCGGAGCGGTGCCGGTAGCCGCACTCGTCGAGACGGCGGTTGTCGTTGAGGAATGGTGGACCGGTGCCGAATCGTCGTCATTCCCGCAGCCGGCAACGACCAGGGCGACCAACCCGATACACGGAACGAGCCTTCGAGCGATGATGGAACGTCGAGACATGTGAACTCCTCAGGAGTGGGACATGATCTTCTCGTCGAAACACAAACCAGCGGCCCGCGCGGGACCCACGCAGGGCCGCGCAGATATCGGTGGCTCCCGACGGACAGTGCAGCACAGCCTAACCCTTTTGGCGTCGTTCACATCGGCATGGACGGGAACATCATGTTCCACATGTCGCGCAGCATGTTCATCATCTGCATGCACATCCCGGGCATCACTGTTCACCTCCTCGCGCACACCCCCACAAGGCGCGACTACCCTCGACCGCTGGAAATATTCGCCGCGCCTGCTGCTGCTCGGCGGATGTTCAGGCGGGTCCCAATCCAGCCCGGATCACTGTGATCAGCCGGGCTACCGCAGCGTCGGATGATGCCGCGACGGCGGCATCCAACGCATGTAGGCAATAGATTGCCAGCTCATCGGCAGGGGTATCCGTCCTCACCGTCCCGGTCGCCGCGGCGGCGGCCACCGCCTCGGTCACCAACTGGCGAAGTCGTTGTTCGGCGTGGTCGACGTGCGGGCCGCTGTGGTGCACCATCGCGCCGAGATCGCTGTCGTGACGGTGCCTGGACTCGCGAAGAATCCGCGCATAGGCGCCCAACAGGGCATCCAGTCGTCGGGACGGATCGGATTCTGTATCACTCACCGCCACCAGTTGCTCCAGGTGGTGACCGACTTGGCGCTCGTGCCAGGCGGCAAGGATCGCGCTTACATCGGGGAAGTACTTGTACAGCGTCGCCCGCCCGATCCCGGCCTGCTCGGCGATCCCCGACATCGTCATCGAGGCGACCCCGTGCTCGATCGCCAACCGCGCGGCAGTGTCGAGGATCGAGTCGCGCACCGTGCGGCGGTGCGTGTCGATCGTCTCGCTCCACAGCTTCGGCACCCAACCAGGATACAGCCTGCCATGGGCATAGACAGATCGTAATTGATAGAGACATACTGTCTTGCAAAACTATGATGCGCTGACCGAAGGACTCCAGATGACAAACAACTCCCCGCAACGCCCCCACGGCCCGAATACGCCCCGCTGGGTGAAAGTGACCGGAGTCGTCGTCGCGTTCTTGGTGGCGGTGCTCGTCATCGGACTGCTCATCAGCGGCGGCCAGCACGGGCCAGGGCGGCACAGTCAGTCGGCTGCGGCGCCAGCCAGCGCTCAGCTCGTGCGATGCTGAGCCCGCGCGGGCGCAAACTCGCCCTCGCCGCGCACGTCAGCATCTCGGTCGGCTGGCTCGGCGCCGTCGTCGCCTTCCTGGCCTTGGCCGTCGTCGGGGTGACCAGTTCCGACGTGCAGCTGGTGCGTGCGGTCGACCTCGTCGCCCGACCACTGGCATGGTGGGTGCTGGTGCCACTGTCGGTGGGCTCGCTAGTGACAGGTATCGTTCAATCCCTCGGCACACCATGGGGTCTCATCCGCCATTACTGGGTGCTGTTCAAACTCGTGCTCAACGTGGTCGCAACGGCGATCTTGATCCTCTACACCAGTACGGTCGACCACTATGCGGCTGTCGCCTCGCGCCCCGACTCGACTCTGCTCGAATTGCGGGCGCCGACTTTTATTGTCCACGGTGCAGCCGCGTCTATCGTTCTGGCTGCTGCGATGATCCTGGCGGTCTTCAAGCCCCGCGGCCTCACACCGTTCGGGCTACGTATTCGGCAGGCCGCAGCAGAAGGACGAGTCGGGCGATGATTCTGCCCAGGTTCCACGGTGCCCGCGTAGTTGCCTTGATCAGCCGGCGTGATCCCGGCGGCGAGGCGCTGTCGGATGGCCTGGAACTCTTCGGGTGGGCGCGGGTTCCAAGTCGGTGCGGTCAGAGAGTCAAGCGGTAGGTCGTGGACTCGCGTGGGGCGAATCCGAACCGCTGGTTGGTAGAGCTGGTTCGCGGCGGACCTCTTCGGGTCGAAGTGAGGTCGACCATGCGTGCTCCGTGGTTCTTCGCGATGGCGAGCGCGACGTTGGTCAGGTCTCGTCCGATGCCGTGCCCTCGCGCGGCTTGGTCAACAACGACATCTTCGATGCGCGCTCGCAGTCCGGTGGGAATCGTGTATATGACCAGAGTCAGCGCACTGACGATCGTTCCCCCGAGACGCGCGGTGTGCAGCCGCGTCGAAGGGGTATCGATGACCGCTGCCAGGACATCGCGAGCCAGAGTCGCCGCGGTGGCGGACAGCAGCGGTAGACGGTCCAGCGCTGCGAGTGTCTTCGTCTAGCCCGCCGCCGACTGTCGGCCAGTGAAGCGCTGATGGAATTTCCATGCGTCGGCCACGATTTCGATGATGTCGGGGCGCGTGGGTCGCCAGCCGAGTTCGCTTTGTGCGAGGTCGGACGAGGCGTAGAGGACAGCCGGGTCTCCAGGGCGACGGGTAGCTATCTCGGTCTCGAAGGCCGCACCGGTGACTTTCCGTATGGCGTCGAGAACCTGGTGGTTGGAGAACCCGATGCCGTTGCCCAGGTTGTAGATCCGGTGCTCGCCGGGCTGGATGGCGTCGAGTGCGAGCAGGTGGGCTTGGGCGAGGTCGGTGACGTGGATGTAGTCGCGGACGCAGGTGCCGTCCGGCGTCGGGTAGTCATCGCCGAACAGTGAAAATTTGTCGCGTAGTCCTGCGGCGGCGTCGAGTGCGAGGGGGATCAGATGGGTTTCGGGGGTGTGGCGTTCGCCGATCATCGTTCCGTCTGGGCAGGTGTGTGCGCCTGCGACGTTGAAGTAGCGCAGGCTGATCGCGCCGAGCGCGCTGGCGCGGGTGATCGAGGCGATCGCTTTGTCGACGGCCAGTTTGGTGTCGCCGTAGGTGTTGACCGGGTTGGTCACGGTAGTTTCGAGGATGGGGACTTGGTCGGGTTCGCCGTAGACGGCGGCGGTGGAGGAGAACACCAGACGAGGCACCTCGGCCTGTTGGATCGCGTCCAGTAGAGCCAGTGACGCGGCGGTGTTGTTGTCCCAGTGCCATTGCGGGTGAGCCATGGACTCGCCGGCCGCGATGAGCCCGGCGAAGTGGAGCACGGCTTCGAAGCCCGCGTCTGGGGTGAGTACTTGGGCGATGTCGTGCACGCGCAACTGGTGGAACGTTGCTTCGGCGGGGATCTGCTGGTCGTCGTTGCGGGAGAGATCATCGACGACCTCGACGTGGTGCCCGGCGTCGAGCAGGAGCCGGGTCACGGTGGCACCGACGTACCCAGCGCCACCGGTGACGAGGATCTTCATGTGGTCTGCACTTTCATCGCGAGGAGGTGGTCATGAATTTCTCGTTGGTGCGCGGCGAAGTAGGCCGAGGGACCGGGTGCGGGTTTGGTCCCGGTCCAGCCGGTGACGCGCGACCAGATCGCGGCTTCCACCGTAGCGAGTTCACCGGGGTGCGGTTTCGCTACCCAGGCTGCGGCGACTTGGCGGGCGAGGTCGTGGGCGATGCGGTGGTGGCGGGCGATGATTTGGCCGCTGCTGGTGACCGCGTAGCGGCTCAGCCGCACGGCGTCGGGGCGCGGGCCGCCGAAGACGTAGTCGAAGCGGCGGAACGCGTCGTGCAGGTAGTGCCAGAATCTGCCGGGGTCCAGCGGTGGTTGTGTGGGGTTGGTGCGCCATCGCAGCTCGGCGCGCATTTGTTCGGACAGGTGTGGGGCCATGTTGGCGAAGTCGTGGTGGGAGTAGGCACCGTCCAGCATGGCGGTGGCGCGTAGCACTTTGATGCAGAGGCGGTTGACGAGCAGGTGGAATTGCGTCGTGTCGTAACCAGCGAGCCATTTGGTGTTGAGGTCGTGCCAGTAGTGGGCTTGCACGTAGTACAGCAGGATCTCGTAGGCGTCGCGGTCATCGAGCCGCACAGAAGTGTGTTTGGGCAGTCCGTGGCCTGCCAGGTCGAGTCCGAGGTTTTTGAAGTCGTAGCCCAGCGAGGTGCGCAGGAGGCGGTATCGGTGTTCGGGCAGCACCATGATGTCGACTGCGGGAAAGCACCTTTCGGCCATCGCCCGTAGTTGGTCGAGTGGTGTTGCGGGTTCGGGCCCGGAGTGGACGTAGAGCAGATCGACGTCGCTGATGAGCACTCGGCCACCGTGGTGGTGGATCCAGGTGGGCTCGCCGCGGGCCATCGACCCGCCCAGGATCAACCAGTCGTCGCTCGGGACCAGGCGTCCGAGGGCGACCAGATCGTCGGCGATTCTGTGTGCGGCCGCGGCGAGATCTTGGGCGTCTGGCAGCCGCCGGGTGATTGTGTCCGCGAGGGTGGCGATCCGGCTGGTATCCGCTGTGGTGGTCATGGTCAATCCTCCGCGATCGTGAGTGGAAGCGGGAAAGCGCTGGCGGCGACTGGGGTTTCTTCGTGGTCCTTCTTCGCGGTCAGGTGTGGGCACAGTGATCCGCAGATCGTGCAGGGTGCGCCGGTTTTGAGTCCGGCGTTGATGAAGGCGTTGGTGGCCAGTCCTGGGTAGAGGGCGTGGGTGGCTTGGACTTCCCAGTCGTTGGCTCGCCGTGCCACCGAGATGGCGCGCTGGCGTGCGGTTTCGGTGGTGTTTCCTCGGCCGAGTTCCAAGGCGGTGATGGCGACTTTGACGTTGCGTACCGCTTCGGCGGTGTCGATTCCGGTCGGCATCAGGTAGTGCTCGACCTGGGTGATGGAGGCGAACATGTCGCCGCCGTGCGCACCCGCGGTGGCGACGCCGATCGTGTTGACGATCGAGTCCAGGGTGACCGCGTTGTCGATGACCATCGGCCCGGCCAGCCACAAGGGCGCGCCTCCGAGTGCTTGTTTGTAGGCGGGGATGAGTTCGGGAATGCGGTGCAGCGGGATGTGTCCGCCGGTCTCACACAGCACCTGCACACCGGCGTCGAGGGCACGCTTGCGCAGTCCGGCGAGCAGTTCGATCTCCCGCCATTTCAGTTCGTCTCCGGCGTCGGCGGTTGCGCCGGGGCGGAAGATGTCGCCCAGGTCGAGCACGACTCCACGGCGGCGGCAGATTTCGAGAATCCCGTCGAAATGCTCGTGCAGTGGGGATTCGGTGTTGTGCATGCGCATGTAGCGGGCGATCAGCCCACCGCCGCGCGAGGTCGTCGGCATGATCCGGTCCGATTTCTCACTCAGCCGCGCCAACTCGGGGTTGATTCCGGCGTGGATCAGCACGAAATCCACCCCGGAGTCGAGGCCGAGTTCGAAGCGCTCGAGGAACTCTGCGCAGCCGAGCTTGTTGCGGGGCTGGGCGAACAGGTCATAGGTCAGGCAGCACCCCAGCGGCACGCCCACGACGTCCTTGAGTTCGCGGCGCAGCGCAATGCCTTCGGGGTTGGTGGTCAGGTCGATGACGGCGTCGGGTCCGGCGGCGTTGATCACCGCCATGCTGTCGACGATCGCGGCGCGGTCGGTGTCGCGCGGGCCGAGACCGATCAGCGCGGTCACCTTCCGGCGTGTCCCGGCACCGACGAGGATCGGGCTGTAGCCGTCCTGGGCGCGGGAGTCGTTGGACCGCAAGAACACCATCGTGCCGTTGGCGACCGCAGCAGCGGCCTCCTCGACGTCGATGCCCTCGCGGGTACAGGTAGCGACGAACTGAGGGTCAGTCGAATCGATCATGGTGAATCACCTTTCACAAGAGAACATTTGGGGAATCAGCTGTCGGAAACCTGGGCCGGTTTCCGGTCCCGAGCGGCGTGCGCCGCCGGGGCGCGGCCAGAGTCGGCAGGTTGTTAAGGCTTGGTGATGCGATGGTGGGCGGCGTGGCCTTGGTCGGTGAGGGTGTAGACCGTGTCTGCGCGGGGGGTGTCGGCATCGTCGGTTGCCGTGGCGTAGGCGTTGGTAGCTAGCCAGCGCAGCGTGATGGTGACCGGTCCCACCACGCGCCCACCTGCGATCTGGCGGGCGGTCTTCGGGCCGGTGGCCAACGCCCAGACCGCTGCTACCTGAGCCCGGGTGAATCCGCTGCGGTGCATTCGCGAGAATCGTTGCGCCATTGTTCGACTCCTTCATCCCGGGAGATGACCCACGGCGGCATAGGCGCTCAGCTCCCACTCGACGGGGTGAAATCCCTGACCCACGCGGCTGCCGAATTCGGGCCGCCACCGATGGGGTGCGACGAGGCCAGGCGACAGCAGCCGGTACGGGGCGAGCATGTCGGCCACGGTCGCGTGGTCGCGTGGCCGGTACGGGATGGCGTGGAACGCGAGATGGGCCGCCGACTCGCGGATGTCCTCGCCGAACACGTCATCGGTGATGTGGCTGAAGATGATCCAGCAGCCCGGTGGCAACGCGGAGGTCAGCTCCATCAGCATCGCCGGGGCGTCGGGCAACAGTTCGGCGGTGCCGGACAAGCAGATCGCGAGTGGTTGACCGAGGTCGAAAAGCCCAGCGATCTGATCGAGGACGGCGCAAGTGTCGGTGATGTCGGCCAGGGCGAAGCGCCGGTTCGGGCTGTGCGCGAGTAGGGCGTGAGCGTGAGCGGCGACCAAGACATCGTGGTCGAGGTAGAGGACGCGAGCGGACTCGCCGCGGTGTGTGGCGGCGTCACCGACGTCGGGAGGGAGCGCGATGCCGCACCCGAGTTCGACGTACTGGTGCACGGCGTGTTCGCGGCTGAGGTATTCCACAGCACGCAGCAGGAACCGTCGCCCCTCGCGTAGCGCGACGACGAACCTTTTGCTCACGTCGGCTGCGACGATGCGGTCGATCTCGTAGTTGTCCTTACCGCCGAGCAGCACATTGGCGACACGCGCACTGCTGGGTATGTCGTGTCGCAGCGCGACCTCGTGATCCGCCATATCGAACAACTCCAGTGGTTAGAGGGGCTGCCGGGCCCCGACCGCTCTCGGCCGTGACGAGGGATGCGGCCTAGCAAGGGCGGGTCGGGCCCGGCAGCGGGTCAGGTGGTTCAGATGCCGGGGCCGACGTGTTCGGCCAACGCGCGATCGAGCAGGGCTCGGGCGTGCTCGCCGTAGCGGGCTTGGCCGGCGAGCAGGTCGAAGGTGCGTACCGCGAGGGCGATCTCGTCGGCGCCGCTGGTTTCGACCGAACCGGTCACGGTCTCGATCGCGACTCCCGATTCGTCGTGGATGACGAAGTTGTCGGCCTGGCCGATGAATTCGGCGTCGAGCGGGATGATGCCGATCTCGACGTTGTCGCGGCTGGTGAGGATGTCGCCGAGCTGGCGGATCTGGGCCGCCATCACCGCGTGGTCGCCGACCGTGCGCCGCAACGCGGCTTCGCCGATGAGCATGTGGAAGCTGTGCCCGGGTCCGTCGAGCACGGCCTGGCGCTGCATCCGCACCGCCGCGGTCGCCTCGCTGTCGTCAGGCAGGCCGAGCACGGCGGTGCACTTGGACAGGATCGCGCGGGCGTAGGCGAGTGTCTGCACCAGGCCGGGCAGGATCTCGGGGCTGTAGCTGCGCTGGTATTTGGTGTCGGCCTCGATGTCGATCAGGCTGCGCTGCAACGTTTCCAGGCCCGCGTTGTCGGTCGCCTCGTACCAGCTGGAGTAAGACATGATCTAACCTTTCATTCACTTTTCAGAAGTTCGGGTATCCGGTGGGTATCCACCGGGTGTGGTCGCTGGGTGTGGGGGAGCGCTCCCGGAGGCGCGGGGGTGTCGAGACGGCCTCCGGGAGCGGTTCCCCACCCTCGGACCCACCGGCCAGCGAGCTGGCCGCGCGATGCTGGTCCGAGGTATTCAGGTGGTCCGAGTTGTGTCAGGCGCGGGCGATGGAACTGATCAGCGTCGCCGCGCCGAGGGTTCGGGTGGTGATGATCTGGCGCGGCGCGAACGGCTCACTGCCGGGGTGGTATTCGGTTACGGTGACCGCCCACAGGTCCGCATCACCTACGCGGACCAGCGGTGAGATCGTGACGCAGTGATGGGTGCCAGCCGGGACGGCGTCGATCCCGGCCTGCAACCGGTCACCAGGACCGACGAGGGCGTCGGAGGCGAGGAACTGGCGTGCCTGCTTGGCGGAGCGTTGCACGTAGTAGGCGTAGTTGAACCCCAGGATCGCGCCCGGGCCGCTGGACGTGTCACCCGGTCCGAACCCGGTTACCACTCCCGAAGGGGAGGTGACCTGCGCGCAAGTGACGGTGCGCGAGCCCGCGGAGCCCTCGGGTGCGGTCACGATCGCGATGGTGGTCAGCGCGGCGAGGGTGCCGAGCACGCTCGCCGCGATCCATTGGCGGCGGTGTGAGCGAGGCGTGGTGGTGGTGTCGAACTTGGCATACATGGTGCTGGGAGTTCCTTGGCTCGAGAGGGTTCGGAGGGTGGCCCGGGAGTCGCCGGGAAGCAACTCCGGGGCCGCCTCGGCACGGGCCCGGACCGGGAGGGGTCGTGGTTTCTCGCCGGTTCACGTGCCGGAGGCCATTCAGGTGGTCGGGGGCCGTGACGGGATGGGTCAGGGCTGGAGGTAGAGCCGCTCATTCGGCAGCCGGGGCAGTCCGGTGCACCGGCAGGGGGAGACGGCTACGGTTCCGGGGCGGTGTGCGGCCACGTCGCAGACGAACACCAGCGCGGCGGTCACACAGGCGGCGAATTCCATTCGGACGCTGGAAATCAGCACCGAGAGTCGGACGTCGGGTTCGTCGGGGCGCGGTGACCGTCGGCTCGCGGGCGTCATTGCCGCGCCGACCGGGGTAGGAGTGCTCGGGCGCATTCGATCACCACTTCCCCGGAAGGGCGGAAGGTGCTGGTAGCCGGGGAGATCCAGGTACGGATCACCTGTGAGTCCGGGACCGGGGAGGGTAGGGCGATGTCTCCGTCGCGGATGACCACCACCCGGGCGTGCCACAGCTGCGCGATGACACTGGGATCGGCGATGGGCTGCATGTCGGCTCGCACGAGGAAGGTCCACATCCCTGCGCGGGGGTGGCCGATGATCGACAACGGAGTGACGCCTCGCATGTCGAGGCTGTTCTTGACCTGTTGTGCCAGTCCGGTCGGCATCATCACCGCCGCGACGAGAGATCCCGCCGTCATCGTGATCCGCCCTGTCTGCGGGTCGACCACGGTCGGCAGCGAGCAAATACGACGGTAGAACTCGGACCGGCTGCGGGGCGACTCGGTGAACGGGTGCATCCGCGTGTAGATCGGTGTCATTGCAACTCTCCGGAGGGCTCGGTCACACCGGTCAACCATCCGGCGGTCTTCATCGCGGCGAAATGCTGGACGAGCGTCGGCAGCGAGCAGTCGATTGCGTGAGGGATCTCTGTCCCGGCGAGGGCGCCGGCCGACTCGCCCGGCTCGGCCTGCCTCACCGCGGGCTGCGGTGCGTTCGGCTCGTTGCTGCCGTTCATGCGCGGCCTCCCTGATGGCGTTTCCGACGTGGAGGGAAGCGGGATCGGGCGGTTGTGCCTCGGCTTCCCCCGGACTGGGTTCCTGGTGAAAATCCTGGCCCGCCACCGGTATCGGAAGTAACCGCACAGTGTTGGCGTAGCGTTGGCGTACCGTAGGAGTTTCCGTCCAACAGCGGGATGAAGCTTGCTTGACCGAGTTCACGGCAACAGTGACCACACCCGTGCGCCGACAGCCTCCAACCACTATCTCCAGAGCGGTGCGTAGTTCCTTCCGTGACAGTGGAGTCCTCGGGCCGGGCAGAGTGAGGCGGCTCATCGGCTCGCCTGTCGAGCCGGGCGGCGCTTGTCCGCCGAAACCTGCCATTGCGCGCGCCGGTTGCGGAACACATCGCCGTTGTGGCGCAGAGCATCCAACGCCCGCGCGACGGTCCACGGCGGCACACTCAGGTCATACGCGATCGTCTCGACGGTCAGTGGTCCTCCGGGCTGGAGGAGGGCGAACACATCTTTTTCGAGGGCGGTTGTCATTAGTCACCTCGGTCGGCTGCCAGTAGTCACGGAGTCCGTGTCGGTGGGGGATGCGGACGAACTGACAGTCGCTCCACCATGCGGTTATGGGCAACGCGCACAAGGCATAACCGATATACGCCGGACGCATACCAGCCGCGTGTGCTGGTGATAGCGTCGAAATATTCGCGTTGTGTGGGGTCGGAGCGACGGGAGCGAAGCGATGGCGGAAACAGCCGGAAATGGGCGCACATGCGCTACGTGCGGAAGTGCGTTAAGCCGGTTCAACATCGGCCCGTGGTGTGGCAACTGCTCGCCCATCGCCTCGGCGGACGGACCGCCCGAGATGCCGGCCGAGTTCTGGGCTCACGGCCCGCTGCGCGAGGCACTGGCGAACTGGCATATGGGCGCGGTCATCGAGGAGTACCGCAATCACCCCGCCCACGGGCAACCACTGAGCCAGATCCAGGTAGCACAGTGGCTGGACCTGAGCCAGGCCCAGCTGAGCCGAATCGAGAACGGCCCAGCACCCGAGACACTCTCCAAGCTGGTCAGGTGGGCAACTGTCCTGCGCATCCCGCCAGATCTGCTGTGGTTCAAGCTGCCGAACGTCGCTACCGTGGAGCCCGTGGACCGACAAGGATTCCTGCGTGTGGCCGCAGCTACCGCTGCGACGGTCATCGTGTCACCGGACCGCCTCACCCAGATGCTCAGCCAAGCCCGCACCACCGTCAACCCGACGCGAGTGGGCGCAGTGGAGATCAAACAGATTCACGAAGCCGCCCAGCTATTCGCCCGGTGGGACGCCACCTATGGCGGCGGCCTAGTCCGCGATGTCGTTGTCGCGCAACTACGCGTAGCGGTCGCCTACCTGAAAGCCAACTGTTCCGCGCGCGACCGCGCGGCCCTGCAGATGGCTGTCGGGTCACTCGCGCACACGGCGGCGTTCATGGCCTTCGACGCCTGCGCACATGACGACGCGAACTCGATGTTCGCCCTGGCCCTCGACTGCGCCGAAGAGTCCGGGGCGGTGAACCTGCGAGCGAAGATCCTGTCCTCGATGGCACGCCATGCGATCTGGACCGGCCGCAACCACGACGGACTCGGATACGTCCGCAGGGCGTTCACCGAGGCAGACAAGCTCACCGCTACCGAACGCGCGATGCTGCACACCACCGAAGCACGGGTGCACGCGAAGCTGGGCGACGTTCCCGCAACGCTGACCTCCGTCGCCAACGCCGACCGCGACTTCAGCCGGTGCGTGCCCGGCAACGATCCGGCGTGGATGCGCTACTACGACAGTGCGCAGCACGCGGGCGATACCGGCCACGCCCTGTTCGACATCGCCGTGCACGGCAGCTTCGTCGGTGAGGCACGCGACCGGCTGACCGCAGCCGTCGACGGCCACGCCGACACCGCCGCACGGTCCCGGACGATGTCTACGATCAAACTCGCGTCACTGGTCATGGCCACCGGTGACCCGGCCGAGGCAACCACCATCGCAAACCAAGCCCTCGGTCGAGCACGTGACCTCAAGTCCCAGCGCGCGAACGAGGACATCGCCGAACTCCGCCGCTACGCCCACCGCGCAAAAGTCCAGATACCGACGCCCGCCACCACCACCACATGAACAGCTCGCAGGTCGAACGCATCGCCCGCACAGCCTGCACCGCAGCTGGCATCGACCCAGCCGGGATGGTCCCGATCAAACTCGCTGAGAACGCGATATTCCGAGTACCTGATCAACACACGGTCATCCGCGTCGCGCGGGCGGGCCAGACCGAAGCTGCACGCCGCGAGGTGGAAATCGCGGAATGGCTTCGAGAACAGCATATTTCGGCTGTGCAGCCGATGGGCACTCGCGCCGACTTCGCGGTGATCGACTCGCGCCCGGTGACGCTGTGGAAAGAGTTGCCGCCCCACCACAACGGCAGCGAGCGCGAGATCGGGAGGGCTTTGCGCGCCTTGCACCAGCTGGCCGCGCCGCCATTCCTACCCGAAGTCCAACCGTTCGTCCGGCTCGAGCAGCGCATCGACAGCGCGTCATCGCTGAGTCACGCAGATCGGCGGTGGCTGTACCAGCGGCTCGCGGACCTGCGCGCAGGTTGGGAAAGGTTGCCGACGGGCATGCCATGGTCGCCGATCCATGGCGACGCCTGGGAAGGCAACGTGGTCACCACCGAGGCCGGGGTGACCACGTTCCTCGACCTGGAGCGAGCCTCGGTCGGCCCGCCCGAATGGGACCTCGTCTCCACCGCGATCAAACAAAGCTCCTTCGGCTGGATCTCGGCCGAACGCTACCGTGCCTTCTGTGACGCATACGGCCACGACGTCACGACTTGGGAGGGCTTCTCACTGTTGAGAGACATTCGCGAGCTGCGGATGACCTGTATGGCGGCCCAAGCAGCAGGAACGAAGCCGAACCACGCTGCCCAAGCGCAACATCGAGTTGACTGCCTACGCGGCACCTATGGCCCACGACCGTGGTCGGGATGGCACCCGATCGCCTAACACGGACACGCCGCGAGATTGCAAACGAACATGTCCCACCGCGCGGCGGGGCCCAGAACCGAGGGGCCTCACCGGCGGTGTCGGTTTGTTGGAACGGTCGAGGTGAACCTCAGCAGGCGATGGCGTTGGTGTTGTAGAGGCCATGGACGGACAGGATCTCGAAACATGCTCCGTACTGGTCGATTTCGAGGTTCAGCTGGATCGGGTGCGCGTTGCCGGGTGGGTGGAGACGGAGTGGGATCGCGCGGTGCCAGTTGTAGCTGACCTGCAGGGGTGTGGTGTCCCATGCTTGCCGAAACCCGGGGTTGTCGCGCAGTGTCCGGAACAGTGCTTGTGCTCGGGGTGAGTCGCGGTAGCGGCCGAGCGCGGTGCGTAGGTTGCGGATGTTGTAGGGCAGGTGTTCGTGCCAGTCCTCGATGAGGTCGTGGGCGGTGGGTGTGAACATCCATCGCACGATGTTGTGGTCGGCGTCATCGAGGCCGGGCATGATCCGGTAGAAGACTTTGTTGGCGTGCAGGACGTTTTGGAGTGGGTCGAGGTAGGCGCCCATGACCTCGCATCGGTCGAGGTAGTCGAGGTGGTGGTGGACGCCGTCGTTGGTGAGGTACTGGCGTAGGCCGGTGATCGGTGGTAGCTCGGCGGCGGGGTGCAGCAGTTCTTGCAGGTGTCGCTGTTGGTCGAGGGTGAGGTCGTCGAAGAAGGCGAACAGGCCCGTCTGGACCTTGGGGCCTGGTTTGGTGCGGGTCTGGATGATCTGGTTGAGGCGGGAGATGCCGAATCCTGCTTTGTTGGCGGTGGATTCGCGGGATAGCTGGCGCTTGTGGCGCAGGAATTCCAGGGTGTCGTGGAAGTCGGGCATCCCGGAGAGCGCGAGGGACATGTCAGTGGTCTCGCTTCTGCGGCGGGATGAGGACGATGTCGACGGCGAGCGCAGCACACGGTGCCGGTGGCTGTCGGTGTGGATCTGTTCCGAGATGGCGGGTGTGCTGGGGATTGCTGGTCATGGTCGGGCTCCTTCGTTCGGATGCCTCCGCCCGGGACTTCCGGGGGAGTGGTCGTGGGGCGGTGGAAGGGTCAGGTGTCGCTGCTCGGCGGCTCACACGGATCGGGGTAGACGAAGCAGAACCGCAGATCGGGAGGGCCTTCCGCTCCGACACCGAGGTGGATACGAATCGTGCGTTGCTCGCCGGTGTCGCGATCACGTACCTGCAGCGGGTGCACGGTTTTGTGGCCGTAGGCGACCTCGATACTGTCGGTCCACCGCTGTCGGAAAGTGGTTGCCGCGCTGAGCTTCTCGTGCAGCGTTCGTGCGCGGGGACTGTGCCGGTAGATGCCGAACTTCGCGCGCAGAGACGCGACCATGTAGGTAGCGGCGGCGTCCCAGTGCACGAGGAGAGCCTCGGCGGTGAGTGTGGTGGTGCCGGGGTGGAAGAACCACTGGCTGAGGTTGTCGTCGTAGTCGGCAAGCTCAGGCAGTACGCTGCGGAAGCGCTCGCTGGCGTAGACGACGTTCCACAAGGGGTCGAGATACGCACCGACCAAACCTCGCTCATCGAGACGGCGCAACGTCGTGTGGTGCTCGCAGGCGACGGGGCGGGCTCGTAGCTCCTCGATCGAGGGCAGCGGTAGCGGCGGCCCGGCGAGTTCGCGGGTGTAGCGGGCTTGGGACTCGTTCATGCCGAGCCCGGTGATGAACTGCTCGCGCACTGTCGGCGAGGCCGAACGTTCACCGCGTTCGATCTTCTTGATCAGGTCCTCGCTGACCTGGAGTCGGCCGGCGGCCTCGGATCGGATGAGTCCGTGGTGCTCGCGGATCTGGCGGATCCATCGTCCCAGGTCGGGTAGCTCTGATGTGGTGCGGCGGGCCATGCCTCGCCGCGGTCGTCGGGTCGGGCGGGTCCTCCGGTTCATGTGTCAAGCCCCTCCTATTTCAGTCTTCCGTCA
>NZ_LGYZ01000016.1 GCF_001310275.1 Nocardia arizonensis | reverse complement strand
CACCGATCATTCACTGTGACCTGGCTGACAATTAGCTACGGACCTCCGCGAGGGGCGCGCGGAGTATTCTGGCCACCCTTTCTCCGATGCGGGACACCCGCCGGAAAATTTCTTTGGTGACGCTTTTCTTACCTGTTTCGCCGATCCTTGCAGGCCACCGCGCGTTTGCGCAGGGGTAAGGAAAACGGCACCGATTTTCTTACCTGTCAAAAGGCTGGCGCACCAGGCGGTTTCGGGGTTTTGATGGTGGAGTACCGCACCTCCTCCGAAAGGGAAACTCGTGGATCCGTACTCGATCGTCTCGTTCCTCAACATCGGCGCGTCGTTGCTGTCGAACGTGCTGGCCATCGCGTCACAGGTCGCCGCGCTGGCGCTGCCCTACCTCTGAGGCAGACCTCGCAGCTCTAATTCATTAGAGCTTTCACCGGGCTCCCGGCTGCGGCGTGCAGCCGGGAGAGCCGGAGAAATGTACTGCACAATGCAGTACCTAAATTCGCCATTCATCTAGTTCTATTTCTGACCCCCGAAGGGGTGATTTGCCATGCCCAAAACAGGACGCAATTCCTCGGCTGCCGCGCCGCTCGATCCCGCCGGTGCCTGCGTGCAGGCTCGCGGTTCCCGTCTGACCTATGGCGGGCGGATGCTGTGGGGTGGCCGCCTGGTCGCTGCCAGCACGGTGCCGGTGCTGATGGTGCTGGCCGCTACGAACGCGAGCGCGATGACGACACTCGCCCCGATCGCGGACCAGCCCGGCGTGACCGCTCCGGCACAGCCCGGAACCGACGCTCCCGCACCGCCTCCGGCCCCTGCTGTGCCCGAACCCACCGTCTACCAGGAACAACCGCCCGAGATCCGCAATGGCCCGGCTCCGCGTCCGGAGCCGTCCCCGGCTCCCGCGCCGCCGGTGTACGTCATGGAGTTGCACTCGCCGGAGCCGGTGGAGCCGGTCGCGCCGATCGAACCGCCGCCGGACACGATCCGGATCGGTCAAGCCCAGTTTGCCGAACCGGACTGGCTGCCGCCGGAAGTCGGCGACACGATCAACAACGTCTCCGCCGACCTCGAAGCCCAGGCCGCTACCTTCCTCGACAGCGTCGGCCTCCCGGCCGGGCGTTCGGACCGGGTCGCCGGTGCCACCGTCGCCGGGGCCGGTGCCGGGGGAGCGATCGGCGGTGCACTCGCCGGTGCTCCCGCCGCCGCTGTCGGTGCCGTGGTCGGCGGGCTCGCCGGAGGAACAATCGGCGGCATCGCCGGAGCTGCGCTCGGCACGGTGATCGCCGTGCCGGTGATCGGCACCATCACCTCCGGCGTCGCCGGTACCGCGTTGGGTGCCGCGGCCGGGGCCGCTGCTGGCGCGGTGGTGGCAGGTGCGCCTGCCGCCGCGCTGGGCGCACTTGTCGGTGGCACGGTCGGCGCGGGCTTCGGCGCGGGTGTGGGGGTCGGGCAGCCATGACCGGCCTACGCCTGCTCACCACCACAACCGTCGCCGCCGCCACCTTCGTCGCTGCCCTCGGCCCCACGAACGCGGGCCCAGCGACAGCGCAACCCGAGCTCGTCGGCCTGAGCTGCCCGGCCCTGTGGGTCCTCGGTGTGCAGGGCACGTCCGAGTCCTCACCGGGCGCGTCCGAGACCGCCGACTCCGGGATGCTCGGTCACCTGCTCGGCCCGGTCGCCGCCGACGACCCGAGTCTGGTGGCGCGCTCCTACATCAGCTATCCAGCGTCGTTCGGCGGCGCACCGGGCACCGGGGGCGGCACCGCCCCGTACGCGGCTTCGGCCAGTGCGGGACTGAACACACTCCTGTCCGAGTCCGAGCGTGTTGCTGCGATCTGCCCCGGGACCTCCCAGGCGATCGTCGGCTATTCCCAAGGCGCGCAAGTCGCTTCGGGGTTCGCGCAGATGGTGGGGGCCGGGGAAGGCCCTGTGGCGGCTGCGCGAGTCGCCGCGGTGATCCTGTACTCCGACCCCGACCGTGCCCCGGGCTCGCCCGTGATCGCGGGCCGCCCCGGGCAGACGAGCCCGGACCCGGCCCCCGGCACGAGCGGCGCGGCGGTGTCGCGAGTGAACCTGAGTACCGCCGTCGCCTCCGGTGGCGGGATCGCCACCACCTCCGGTGTCGACTACGGGGCGCTCACCGGCCGGGTCGCCGACATCTGCGTCGAGGGCGATCTCAGCTGCGCGGCACCCGACCACGCCGCCCTGCTTCGGATCGCCGCCCAGCTCGCCGCCCAGGCCGACTTGCGCGACCCCATCGCCGCCGTCGGATCCATCCAGAACCTGCTGTCGGGCGCGCTCGGTGACGCCTGGACCTCATTGGTGCTCAACGACTTTCAGACTGGGCCCGGCACCGTCGCGTATGTGCCCGCGGCGAGTCTGGCGCAGCGGCTCATCGATGCCGCCGACTCCCGCACCCCGGCACCGGGCCCAGATGAGACAGCCGCCGCGACCGCGCGTTGGGCCGAGATCACGGCCACCGTCGCCAGTAACCCGCTGACCACGCTGCCGCCGCTCGCGGCCGGACTGTCGGCCGCGTGGGGCCAGCTCGTGTCCGACAACGCGGACCTGATCAATCCTGCGGTGTTGCTGCGCTACACCGACATTCCCGCCCGCCACACCGGCTACGCCGCGAACGGGAC
>NZ_LGYZ01000015.1 GCF_001310275.1 Nocardia arizonensis | reverse complement strand
ATCGCCAGCGGGGCCGCGTGGCTGACCGCCGCTGCCCACGACCTCGCCGGGAGCCCCTCATGACCATCAGCGACTTCCACCAGACACCGATCCTGCGCGAAGGCGTTCGCCCAGGTGACATCGTGCGCGCCCGACCCGTCTTCGTTCCGCAGCTGGCGGGCGCGGCCGGGGCGTGGCAACTCGTCTACGTCACCACCGATTCGCGGTCTCAGCCGATCGCGGCCTCGGCGATCGTCTGCATCCCCGAGGCCAAGCCGAAACCGGGAACCGGAGCGATTCTGCTCTATTGCCCACCGTTTCGCGGATTGGGCGGCCATTGCGCGCCCTCGCAGCTGCTCGCTACCGGGACCGAGTACGACCTCGCCGGCATCGATGCCGCGCTCACGCGAGGCTGGGTCGTCGCCATCCCCGACGGGCAGGGACTCGGCGCGGGCACCGGCCCGCACACCTTCCTCGCCGCCCGCGCCGCCGGTGCCAAACCGGTCCTCGACCTGGCTCGTGCGGTCTACCGCGCCTCGGACCTGGACCTGCCGGTCGCGCCGGTGGTCGCGTGGGGATACGCCGACGGCGGCCGGATCGCAGCGGTGGCGGGGGAGCTGCAGCGCTGGTACGCCCCGGAGATCGACCTGCGCGGCGTCGCTGCCGGAGCAGTCTTCTCCGACCTGGCGGTCCTGGCCCCGCTGGTCGGCCGGGGCACCCGCACCGGTCTGGCCGGGTTGGCGTTCGCCGGGCTGATCGGGTTGTCTCACGCCTACAACCAGCTCCCGCTGCGGCACGTGCTCAACGAAGCGGGTCTCGTCGCTGCTGCCGAGGCACGACACCTCACCGTCGTCGAACTCTTGCAGCGCTTTCCCGAGCGGCTGGCGCATTGGTGCCGTGAGCCCGATCCGTGGAACGACCACTGGTGGCGGCGGGTTCTCGCGTTGGAGTCGCTGGCGCACGTGAAATCCGATGTGCCCCTGCACCTCTACCATGGCGAACTCGACCTGATCGTGCCGGTCCGCGCCGGACGCAAGGCGCTGATCGCCTACCGACAGCGCGGCACGACGGTGGACTGGCGCGAGTACGACGGCGACCACCGCAGCACCGCGCACTGGGCCATCTCCGATGTCCTGGCCCGGCTCACCACCGACATCGCCAACGGTCCCGTGTCCCAACCGATCCCGGCACCGGCCGAGGCCGAAGTGCGGCCCAGCGCGTGAGCCACCCCTGACCCCTCCGGGGAACCCTGCCCGCACCCCGCAACCCCCCTTCCCGGGGTGCGGGCAGGCCCCGGAGACATCTGACCCGAGGCGAGGCGAGATGAATGCCGAGGTACCCGCACAACCCACCTGAGAACGAGGACGACGGCGCCGAAGCCTGGGTCGACCTGCCCCAGACTCTTCCGGACCTGCGGCTCGTCGCCGACACCGGCTCCGGCCATGACCTCGACGAGTCAGACGAGCCACTCCTACCGGAGGAGTTCTGGTTCAACCGGATACGCAAGACTCCCGGCACGGCCGACGCCGCCCGTGTTCCCCGGTGGGGGACCGGTCTTGCGGACCGGCTGCCGCGCGGTGCCTGGGCCGCGCTGGCGGCCACTGTCGCCGTCCTGGCCGGGGTCCTGCTGGTGCCGACCGAGGAGACCGGCGACACCGGCGCGCAGGTGCCGTCCACGGCCGCCCCGCCCAGCTCGAGCACCACGGTTTCGGGTCCGTGCACCGGGCTCACCGGAGAGGTGGTCACCGAAAGCGCCGGTGACCCCGCCACCCTGGCCGGGGTCATCGCCTCTTTCGAGGCCGCCTACTACATCCACCGCGATGCGGCGCGCGCGATGCCGTTGCTCGCACCGGAGAGCGGGATCACCTTCGAGGGCCTCGCCGCGGGCATCGCCTCCGTCCCACCCGGCACCCGCCACTGCGTCGCGATCACCCCGATCGCCCCGACCACCGCCAACGTCCACATCGCCGAGATTCGCCCCGACCGCACACGGACCGACTACCTCCAGCTGATCAACACCCGCCCCGCCGAAACCGGTGGCGCGTTGCTGATCTCCAACGTCCAAAAACAGGGATAGGAAACCCATCGATGAGGCCGCAGGCGCCGTACCTGATCGCCGTCGCCGGACTGAGCTCGCGCGCAGGGACCACCACGACCACCGTCGCGCTCGCCCACACCTGGCCCGGCCCCGAAACCGCGCTCATCGTCGAAGCCGACCCCGCAGGCGGCCAGCTCGCCGAAATGGTCGGCGCGGACCCGCATCTCGGCTCGGCGAGCCTAGCCCGCCGAAGCGCCCTCGGCCTGCCCGTCACCCCGGAACTCCTGGCCCAGCACGTGCAGTATCTGCCCGGCGGGCAGGCGTTCCTGGCCGCGCCGCCCGGGCACGACCCCGACGATCCGGTTCCGGCCGCTGCGCTGCTGACCGATCCGGACCGGGGCTGGCGCGGGCTCGGCGCGACGATATTCGCCGATTGCGGTGTCCCCGAGCCAGGCTCACCCGCGCATCCGGTGATCGCCGCCGCCGACGCCGCCTTGTTCGTGGTCCGCGCCGAGCACATCGATCCCGGGCCCGCCGCGCAGCGGGTCCTCGATCTCACCCGCCGTCGACGCCCTCGGGGCATCGTGGTCATCGGCGGCAGCCGCGCCTATATCGACGCGATCGGGTTCCCGGTCGTGGGAGAGTTGCCCGCCTCCCGCGCCGGTGCCCGTGCCCTGCTGACCGGCCGCCGCACACGCCAGCACCTGATCCCGCCCGCGCGCGGCACCATCATCGACGTGGAGATCCAGCTGCGCCGCTACGAACACTCCGGCCAGTTCGACCCACCTCGCGCGGCCCCTGCGGTCCGCCAGGACCGCCGCAGACGCCGCGGCGAGGACGGTCCGAGGATCTACAGCATCGACCCCGCCACCGTGCCTACACCGCGCCCTCGTCTACGCGAGCCCGTGGTGGTGGACATCGCTGAGACCATCGCAGCACCGTCCTCTGAGTCTGTGCTCGCGGTTGAGGCCGAGGATGCCGGCCAACTCGCGGAGAGCGACCTCGCCGCGGCGCCTGAGCCGATCCCGCACCCCGAGACCGACACCACCGATACTGCGCCGGTGCCGACACCGGCCGACGGTGCACCCGCGCTGACGGTGCGGGTCTTCGGGCCCACCCGAATCTTCTGGCACGACGCGGAATCCGGTGAGAGCGTGGAGATCACCACGCAGCTGCAGCCGCGTGCCCGCGAACTGGTGGCCGTGCTCGCCCTGCATCCCGAAGGGCTGCCACGACAGCAGCTGATCGAGCTGTTGTGGGGCCAGCGACCCGGACACCGGGGCGGCAGCGCGCTGGCGAACACGTTGAGCCGCCTACGCGCCGCGCTGGGCACCGCCACCGGCGGGCAGATCACCGACGCACTCGCCGAGGACCGCACCCAGGTCCGGCTCTCGGGCCACCTCGGCGTCGACTACTGGGACTTCAACGCGGCGGTAGCGCAACGCCGCCACGCCCGCAGTGACACCGAGCAGACCGACGCCGCTCGCCGCATCGCTGCCCTGGCCACGAGCGAACTGGCCAGCGACCTCACCGACACCTGGGTTCAATCCATCCGTGAATCGGCGCGACGCACCTCGCTCAACGCCCTGAGCTGGCTGGCCACCCGCAACACTGACGACCCCCGCGCCACCCTGGGAATGCTCGAAACCACTGTCGAGAACGACCCCTACAACGAAGCGGTCTGGCACGACCTCCTGCGTTTGCACGCCCGCCTCGGTGAAACCGCCGCACTCGCCCGCACCTACAGCCTTCTGACGCGGAGACTCGCCGAAATCGGCCAGACTCCGAGTCAGGAAACCCGACAGCTTCTCGCAACGCTCCGCCGCGCCAAGAAATAGAGTCCTATGTGGCCCGGATATTACCGCTCGCGCTGATTGTCGATTACTGTAGAAATCGGTATTCCGATCGTTTCCGAAACGGCATTCAGCACGTTCGGGGTGTTGCTCTGTTCAATTCAAGAATTGCTGAAAAGGCCGTATTCATGCGCCGGGTATTTCATTGCTATTTGCGAGGGTGGAGCTCCCTTTTGCCTGAGTGGCTCGATGAGAAATTATCCATGCGATGTTCCATGGCGAGATTCGATGCATGATTCAGTGCGAGGATTGGAACGACGCACCCTGTCTGCATGAAATAGCAGGTCAGCGGGCAAATATCTGGGCGGATATCGGCGGGGATTGTCTATACACAAAGATGTATAGACATGCTCGGGCGGTGTCTGACGCCTGGTTCTCTGTGACCTCTCGCGTCTGCCTACCTGTTCGGTTGCTTCCTTTCCTCGCCCCCTTCTCGCCTTCCTATTGCTTATCATCTCTCCATTCTTTCCAGTCTTTTCCGGCCGAGGCGTGGCCTGGCTGGCGAGCGCATGTCCGCGCCGCGTTTCCGTATTGCCTAGCCGGACTCGCCATTGTCCGGAAAAATTCCGGAAAATTGAGCGCTTTTCGGGGTTGTGAGGCTGTTCGAGGTCGAGCTAGCGTCGACCCCGTTCCCGGAATTCGCCGGGAAATTCGCAGAAATCCGAATGGCGGCCACGCCGCACGTATGCCGGAAACCGGCGCGAATTCGGAACGGAAATTGCAGGAGTCACGATGCCCGCCACCACCGCCCCCGCCGCCCCGACCACTACCACCCCGGCCCCGGCCGCCGGTCGCCTGCCCAACGGCGAACTTCGCCGTATGGTGGCCGCCGCGCTGGCCGCCGACCCCGTTCGCGAACAGTCGCCCCGGGAAATCGCCACCGGGCTCGGCCGGTCCTCCGGTGCGGTCGGCAACGCGCTCGAGGCGTTGACCGCCGCCGGGCACGCTGAACGCACCTCGGCCGCGCCCCGCCGCTACCGCGCCACCTCCACCACGGCCACCGCCGCCGCCCCGGCCGCCGCCCCGGCCCCGGCCGTGCCTGCCACCCCGGCGGCCCCGGCCCCCAGCAAGCCGAAACCGGCCCGCCGCCGCACCAAGAAAACCGCCACCCCGGCCCCGGCCCCGGCCGCGCCCGCCGCCCCGGCGGCCCCGGCCCGCACGGGTAACACGGTGGCCCGGCCGAACGGGCAGGACTACCACCTGCGCAAGCTCGCCGGGCGCGCGGATGTGGATGTGTTGCAGACGATGCGCGCAGCCGAGGTTCCGGTGCTGCTGTACGGCCCGCCCGGCACCGGGAAGACCTCGCTCATCGAGGCCGCCTACGGGGACCTGCTGACGGTGCAGGGCGACGGGGACACCACGGTCGCCGATTTCGTAGGCGAGTACACCCAAACCCCGGACGGCCGTTTCGTTTTCATGGACGGCCCCCTCGTCCGCGCGATGAAAGAGGGCCGGGTGCTGTTCATCGATGACGCGACCCTCATCTCCCCGACCGTGCTCGCGGCGGTGTATCCCGCGATGGACGGCCGTAAAGAGCTGGTAGTCAAAGCCACCGGCGAGGTGGTCAAAGCCGAGCCCGGTTTCTTTGTGGTAGCCGGGCACAACCCCGGCGTGCACGGGGCCATCCTGTCCGACGCGCTGAGTTCGCGGTTCGCGTTCCAGGTGCAGGTGGTCAGCGACCTCGACCTCGCCACCCAGCTCGGCGTGGAACGGCGCGCGGTGAAAGTGGCCCGCGAGCTGGCCGCACGGCAGGCCAAGGGCGAGGTCGGGTGGGCCCCGCAACTGCGCGAGCTGCTGGCGTTCCGCAAGATCGCCGCCGCCACCGACCCCGACACCGCCATGGCCAACCTCCTCGGGGCCGCCCCGGAAGAGGACCGCGAGGTGGTGGC
>NZ_LGYZ01000014.1 GCF_001310275.1 Nocardia arizonensis | reverse complement strand
TGGGGTGCGGGGTGCGGGTGTTTGGGAGGGGGGTGCGTGCGGGGCTGGGGGTGGTGGTGTGTTGGTTCGGCTGTTGTTGTTGCCGTATTTCTCTTTGTTCTTCTTGTGGTCGGGGTGGCGCAGTTCCTCTCCCCTCCGTAGGAACTGCGCCACGGGTGGGACTCGCTGTTGGGGGCGCGAGCCCTTTGGGCTTGGCCGTGTCAGGGGGTGGGGACGTCTCTTTCCAGGGTTCTGGTCGAGAGACGGATGACCACGTCTATGAGAGTCGTGTCCAGGGCTCTGGCTCGGTCGGAGGCTATTTCCATCGCGGTGGCCACGTCGGCCAGGTCGGTGATCTCGAGTGCCAATGGGGTCGCTCTATTCGTCGAAGCCGCGGTGCGGGTGGTGGCTCGCGGCGGTGGGGGCGCGGCGGCGCCGAAGGCGGTTCGGGCGGGGGTTTCCGAGGGAAGGGGGCCGAAGGCGACGGGGGGCGATGCGGCTCGGCGGGGGCGAGGTTCGCGCCGTGGTGAGGTATCCGTTCCGGGCACCTCCTGATCCTGTTCTGGCCCCGAACCACGGTCGGCGGCGAACTCGGCAGCCGATCGCATATGTTCGCTGTGGCTCTGTTTATAAATGCTAGGTACCACCACTTTCGGCTGTCAATAAGCGGAGATGCCACATGTGGATATCAACGATGTGGCATTGCTTGAAAATAAGCTGTGTGCGCATTCGTTGTCACAAAATTGCCTCTGCTCGGGGTAGTGAAGCGTATTCGAGGCGGGACTACGGTCGGAATGGCTGGTTCGGGTCGGGAAGTGGCACGGAAATTCTGGATGGACGCGGGAAGGAATCGGGTGCGCTTACGTCGCAAGAACACGAGTGCCACATTGTGATTAGAATGTCGCACCGTGACACATCATCGACATTCGGTGTCCGGGCGGCGGGTGGAAGGCGAAGGATGGGTCGCATAGCGCGCGATGGTGAGTCCATCGGTGAACTGGTCCGTCGTCTCCGTGTGGAACGCGGATTCACCCAAGCGTCGTTGGCGGCCAAGGCGGGCTGTTCGCGCAGCCTCGTCCAGCAGATCGAGAACGGCACCCGGGTGCCGCCATTGCCCCTGCGGGAACGGCTCAGCCTGGCACTCGGCGAGGAACTACCTGTCGCCCAGGACACGGGCGTCGGTGTCGACGCGGGGGCGCACACCGATCTGAGAATGCGGTTCAACGTCCTGCTGGGTAAGGATCCACAGGTCATCGAACGGGTGCTCGGGATCGCGCAGAGTCTGATCGACGCCGCGGGCGTGCGCGAGGATATCGAACCGCTGCGGCTCATCGCGGATCGGCAGCTCGAGCGCGCCGAGGAGATCCTGGCGCAGATCCCCTCGCGCAGCGCCACGGTATGGGAGTGGAACACCGTCAGCGACTGGCTGACGATTCTGGAACAGGCCGAGGCGTCGGTGCGGGCGATCCACACCGCTGACCTCGGCACCATCGGCGGCGACGTCGGTGACGACTATCACAGCGCCATACTGGATCTGGCCACCCGGACGGCATCGCCGAGGGTCGACGTCCGCCGCATGTATGTCCTCGACGCGATCTCCGATGTCTGGGGATACGACGAGAAACTGTGGACCCAGGCCCGCGCCGGGGTGGAGAGCGTGCTTGTCAGACGGGACCACGCGCGCAATGCGCAGAGCATGTTGATCGTCGACGATCGCTACGTCGCGGTGGGGGAGTACGACTACTCGCGCCAGACCCGCGTCGCCACCCGGTTCTCGGTGCTGCGCCACGATGTCGGCTTCGCGGTGCGCCGCTTCGAGAAGCTCTACGAACTGCGCACGTCGGGTTCGGCCATTCGGGTCGACGACATCGTCTCCCGGCCTCCGCTCGCGGATTTCGACTACCTCGCCGCCGGCGACTGCCGCGAACTGTTCCGCGCCGCGCTGGAAGCGGAGTGGAATCGCCTGCCCGAACCCAGTGAGACGGCGGGCCGCTGGATGCGCCGATGACCGCGGCCGAGTCATCGGTCGATCTGCGCGCGGTCGTCAACCACTCCGAGATCCGAAAACGGGAGGTACGCGCGCGTCTGCGGGCCGGTCCGATCTTCGCGGGGGCCGGCGGGCGCAGTTACACGGGCCTGGTCGACGCCTATCACGGAGAGACCGGGCTCGCGGTCGCCGACGCCGCCGCGGCGGCGCGGGAGGTGGCGTGGAAAGAGGTCAACGAATCCGAATTCCCGCCCGGCTACTGCGATCCCGGTTACGAGAAGCGTCAGCCGCTGCGGTTGCGGGAGTTGGCGGCGCAGAAGATGTTCGCCGCGCTCTCGAATCCGGCGCCGGACGTCGCCGGGGTGCGAGTGCGGCCCGATCAGGTCGTGGTGTGCCCGTATTCGAGCACCGTCCTGCTCGAGGAGGTCGTCGCGCAGTTGGCGCGCCGCTGCCCGGGTGGTGTGCTGGTATGCCCGGAGGGGTTCTACAAGAGCGCGCCCGTGCACGTCGAGAAGTCGGGACTGCGTATCGAACGCAGCGCGGCGACGGCCGACGATTCGTTCCGCATCGATCCTGTCGCATTGGCGTGGCTGCTCGACCGGCTCTCGCGCTCGGGCGAGCTGGCCGGTGTGCTGCTCACATTGCCGGGCAATCCGGTTGTCGCCGAATACTCTTCGCGCGAGCTGAGCGAAATCGGGCGGGTGCTGCTCGACAGCGGGGCGCGGGTCGTGTGCGATATGGCCTTCGATCACCTGGTGGCGGGCCATATTCCGATCGCGTCGTTGCGGGTGCCCACCGCGGTCGGCGAACGCGCGCTCTACGACCGGGTGCTGACCATCACCGGGAATTCCAAGGGCTACAACGCCTCCGGGCCGACCAAGATCGGCGCGGCCTGCTCCGGTGACGCGGTGTGGCTCGACGAGGTGCGCGAACGGCTGACCATCGCGTTCCAGCGGGAGACCACCCATCTCGCCGCGGCGATCATCGAGAACACCCCCGACACGTACTTCGAGGCCAACCGCCGCGTCGCGCAGAGTCAGCAGGAGCGCGCGCTGCGCCGGATCGCCGAGATCAACGGCCGGGTACGGACTACCACGCGATTCGGCGCGGAGGTGCTGCGACCGCTCGGCGCGGCCCGCGGCATGTTCCTGACGATCGCGTTCGCCCCGGAACTGCTGGCCGCGGCCGGTATCGAGGACACCCCGCAGCTCGAGGATCTGCTGCTCGCGGCCGCGGGGGTCGACAGCGTGGGGCTCCTGCGCACCGGATCACGGCGGCCCGCCGTTCGGTTGAACGTGCTCACCCCGCGCAATAAGCACACACCCGCGCGGATCGAGAACGGTACGCCGGTGCAGCGCCGGGCGGTGGTGCTCGACGAGATGTTCGACCGGCTGGAGCGCCTGGTCCTTGATATCGCCGACGGCCGGACCTATGCCGAAGCGGTCGCCGCACGCGGACTCGCGCCGCTGCCCGCACTGCGTGGGGGCCGGGTGGTGGAGTGATCGCGGGTGTACTGGCCGAGACCGCGGGTGGTGAGCGGCGGGTGGCACTGGTGGTCGTGCTGCGTGAGGAGCGGGTGGTGGCGTTGCGTGTTCTGCGTGAGGGTCGGGTGACGGGGTGATCGCCGGTGTACTGGCCGAGACCGCGCGCGATGAGCGGCGGGTGGCACTGGTGCCCGCGGACGTGGCGGGGCTGGTGGCCGATGGTGTCGAGGTCATGGTGCAGCGGTCGGCGGGGCATGGTTCGGGATTCGGCGACGCGGACTACCGGGCGGCGGGCGCCCGTGTCGTCGATGACCGCGCCGCGATCTTCGCCGCGGCCGACCTGGTCGCCTGGGTGAAGCCGCCCGCGTTCGCATTGGCGCGGATGCCGCTGCGCGCGGGTGTCGTCCTGCTCGGTTTCCAGGATCCGCTGCACCGCGCGGCGGTGATCGCCGATTTGGCGGCGCGCGAGGTGCGGTCGGTCGCCTTCGAGGACGTGCGGCGGGGACCGGATACCGCGGACTTCGACGCGCTGCTCGCCATGAGTCGGATCGCGGGCGGGGTGGCATACGGCGAGGGGAGGGGGCTGGTGGCCGGGGATCGCCGCGCGGGTCGGGTCCGCGCGCTCGTCCTCGGCTGCGGTGCGGCGGGGCTCGCGGCGGTGGGCGCGGCGTCGGGGTTCGGCGACGAGACGCTTGTGGTCGGCAATCGGGCGGGTCAGCGCGAGTCGGCGCTCGAGGCGGGTGCGACACGATTCGAGGTCGATTCCGATGGCGATCCGCGCGCGATCGGCGCGTGGATCTTCGCCGCGGCACCGGATCTCGTGGTGTGCGCGGCGGTGCATCGCGGGTCGCGGGCGCCGGTGCTGCTCGACGAGGCGAATCTCGACCTGCTCGGATCGGGTGCCGTGGTGGTCGACTTGGTCGCCAAGGCGGGCGGCAACTGTGTGGCCGTGCGTGCGGACAGCACGGTGGAGCGCGCGGGCGTGGTGATCACGCACCGGTCGAACTATCCGGCTGATCGGCCCGAATCCGCCTCGCGCGCCTACAGTTCGGCGACCGCGACCATGATCCGCCGGATCGCCGCGGGCAGTTCGACCGATGGGGCCTGAACGAATGGGTTACCGCGGTCGGCCGATCAGCATGTGATGCGGTATCGGCCGATGCGCGAAATGCCGGTGCTCGACCTCGCATCCGGCGCGTTCGAATGCGGCGATCACCTCGGGGACCGGGCGCAGGAGGAAACCGTGGGCGGTGAACGGCAGCTTCGCCGCGGCCTCGGGATCGGCGATGCCGATCACCGCCCGGCCGCCGGGGCGGACCACGCGCGCGAGTTCGGCGCACACGGCGTCCAGGTCCGCGACGAAATAGATCGTGTTCACGGTGATGGCCGCGTCCAGGCTGTTCTCCTCCAGGGGCAGCGCGGTCAGACTGCCCTCCGCGAGATGCAGCCGTCCGGCGGCGATGTCCTTCGCGTACACGGACTCGGCCCTGGTCAGCATGTCGACGGACAGTTCGACGCCGTGGACGACGCCGTGCTCGCCGACGACGTCGAGCAACTGTCGCAGGCCCGCGCCGCCGCCGAATCCGATATCGGCGACCCGGCCGCCCGGACCCGCGGCGGCGCAGTCGACCGCCGCGGTGATGGCGGACCTGTTGCTGCGATTGAGCACCGACGCGACACCCTTGCCGAGCAGCCCGTGCGGTCTGCCCAGCTGTCCGGCCAACGTGGACAGGAAGCGATCCCGGATTCCGCTCATGGCTCGAAGCTTAGGCTGGCATTCGGTCAATGTCCCGTACCCGATACGAGGTCTGTCCATGCGTGTGTGTTCGGTCCTGCTCGCGGTCTGCGCGGTCGCCTTCGCCACGGTCGCCTTCGCCACGGTCGGCGCCGCCGACGCGGCGACGGCGCTCGGACCGCTCGCCCCGCCGAATCCGTATCTGGGACCGCCCGGCACGGCGACCATGCACGGTGACGCCGGTTCCTCGGATGCGACGGCCCTGCCCGGACCCGGACTAGGACCGCATCCGGTGACCGCCTATCCGCTCGCCGCGGCCTGCCCGACTCTGTTGCAGGGGCACGACGGCATTGTGGTCGCGCTGTGTACCTCGATCGCCGACCGCGCGCCGAACGTGCTCCTGATCGAACCCGATGGGTCGGGACCAATCGGAACCTCCTCGGCGGCAATGGGATTGGCGAAGGGCAGTCTGCTGGGCGGTGTGTACGCCTACCTCGACCGCGACGATCGGCTTGTGCTGGTCGACGGGGAACGCGCGCTGATCCGGGTCGGGCACGCGCGCGACGAGCGGGGCCGGTGGCGCTTGTCGGTCGACAGCCGCATCGACCTGTCGGCGGCGATCCCGCAGGGAGACAATGTCACCGGACTCGTGGCCGACTGGTCCGGCACGGTCTGGTTCGCCACCGGCGGCGGGGTGGTCGGCGCCGTGAACCCGTCCGGGGCGGTGTCGACGGTGGCGCTGCCCGCGGGGGAGCGGGTCGCGAACAGTATCTCGTCGGCGCCGGGCGGCGAGGTCGCGGTGGCGACGACCCACGCCCTCTACGAGTTCCGCGCCGACGCGGCGGGTGCACCGCGGCAGCTGTGGCGCGCGCCCTACGATCGCGGGCCGGGACGCAAACCGGGTCAGCTCGGTTGGGGGACCGGGTCGACGCCGACCTATTTCGGTCCGTATACCGGTGCGGAGTACCTGACGATCGTCGACAACGCCGCGGATCGGGTGCGGGTGCTGGTCTACCGGTCCGGCGATATCGCCATCGGTGGCGGGCGATCCATATGTGAATTGCCGCTGCCTGGCCCGGCCGGGTCGGGCAGTGAGAATTCGCCCATCGGGATCGGGCGGTCGGTCTTCGTCTCGAGTACCTACGGTTATCCCTATCCCGCCGTGCCCGACGACGCCGGTCCGGCGCTGCCGCCCGCCGCGCCGTTCGCGGGCGGGATGGCGCGCGTCGATGTGGACGACCACGGATGTGACATCGTCTGGGACAACGAGGTGCGCAGTGCGGCGGTTCCGCATGTGTCCACGGCCGACGGATATCTGTACACGATCACCCGGGTCGGAACGGCGGACACGACGCCGCTGGACGGATACGCCTCGACGGTCCTCGATCCCGACACCGGCGCGGTGCTGGGGTATCAACCGCTGCCGGGCACCGTCGTGGACGATCCGATCCAGATGTCGGCACTGATCGCCGCGGACGGCCGAATCTGGCAGGGCACCGTGACGGGCATCCTCCGTATCGGGTGATTTGCTTTCTCGACCTGTGGATAACCAATGGATTTCTGTGGATAACTATGTCGGCCCTCTGCGCCCTGGAGATAGCTCGACAACGCCCACGCGACCTCCACGATCGACGCGGCCGGCCATAGCACGTCTCGTAGAGATTCGGAAAACAGCAGGTAGAAGCGATTTTTCGCGAAAACCGACGACTCGCGCGCCTGCATTCGCCGACGCGATCTCGCGACCCTCATCCTCGCCTAGAGGGTTATGCACAGGATCGGAACCCGCCTGTGTATCAGTGGGGACCGCCGAGGTACGAAGCCGCCGCCGGACCGGTGCCGAGTCCGCGGCGTACCAGGTCGATGACGTGCTGGACCATCACCTCGCGCCTGCCGTCGTCGAGGTGGCCGAGTGCGCCGTCGATTATCAGCCAGGCCATGCCGTGAACGGTCGACCACGCGCCCAACTCGGCCTCGGGGCGGTCCGCGGGATCGGTGTAGCCGATCGCGACCATCTCGTCCAGTAGGTCGGTGAGCAAAGTGAACGCGGGGGCGTCGAGATAGCCCTGGTCGCCGTGGGTGGTCTCGGTGACGTCGGCGGTGGTCTCGGTGACGCAGAAGGCGGTGCGGAACAGGCCGGGTTCGCGCATGGCGAAGGTGATGTAACCGCGGCCCGCCGCGTCCAGTTTGCGCATGGGGTGCGCATCCGGTTCGAGGGTGGCTATCGATTCCGAGATGGCGTCGAACAGCGTGCGCTGCGCCTGTTCGTGTGCCGCCGCGAGCAATTGGTCGTGATTGGCGAAATGGCGGTAGGCGGCGGTCGGCGTGACCCCGACCCGGCGGGCCGCGGCGCGCACGGTGACCGCCTCGGGGCCGCCGTTCTCGGCCAGCGCGGCGGCGGCGCGCACCAGCGCATTGCGCAGATCGCCGTGGTGATAGGGGGATTCACGGTTCGGCTTCTGGCTGGTGGCGACGTTTTTACCGGTCGTTCCGCGGCGGGTCATCACTTCGATGTTGACAGCTGCACACATTGAATGGCAAGTTAACACCCATAAAGTTTACAGGCGACAACATCCCGATCGGGAGGCCCGACATGTTCGAACGACTCGGCAGATTCGTGGTTCGGCGCGCGCGATGGATACTCATCGCCAGTGCGCTGGCGCTCATCGCGGGCGGGGCGTTCGGCGTCACCGCCTTCGGCAAGATGCAGGCAGGCGGCCAGGAGGATCCGGGCGCCGAATCCAGTCTCGCGACGACTCAGTTGACGCGGGAGTTCGGCGCGGACAGCGATTACATATTCCTGGTGCGGGCCAAGGAGGGCAGCGTCGACGGGGGCGCGGCGGCCGAGGCCGGGCGCGCGCTGGCACGCGAACTCGCCGCCGACTCCCGGCTGACCAATGTGGTGTCCTACTGGGACACGGGCTCACCCGCCATGCGTTCCACCGACGGCACCGCAGCGGTCGTGCTGGCGGGCAATGCCGCGACCGATCCCGAGGTCAAGACCGAGAACGCCACGCGGATCGTCGAGAAGTACAGCGCGGACGGACCCGTCGTCCAGGTGCGTCTCGGCGGCATGTCGGCCACCTTCGGCGCGGTCACCGAACAGATCGGCAAGGATCTCGGACTCGCCGAGGGCATCGCGGTGCCGCTGATCATGGTGCTGCTGGTGCTGGCATTCGGCAATGTGGTCGCCGCACTGCTGACCCTGGCGGTCGGCGGTATCGCCATCCTCGGCACCTTCACCGAACTGTCGATACTCGGCTCGCTCACCGACGTCTCGGTCTACGCGGTCAACCTGACCACCGCGCTCGGACTCGGTCTCGCTGTCGACTACGGACTGCTCATGGTCGGTCGGTTCCGTGAGCGGCGCACCGCGGGCGCGACGCCGCCGGACGCGGTCGTCGCGGCGGTCTCGACGGCGGGCCGGACCATCGTGTTCAGCGGGGCCACCGTGATGGCGGCACTGTCGTCGCTGGTGATCTTCCCGCAGTACTTCCTGCGTTCGTTCGCCTACGCGGGCATCGGTGTGGTCGCCATCGCCGCGGCGGCCGCGGTCGTCACCCTGCCCGCCCTCATGGCCGCGCTCGGCGCGCGCGCCGACGCGTGGAAGGTGCCGGGCGTCAACGGTATTCGCGGCGAATCCTCTCGCTTCTGGTCCGGGGTGGCCGATTTCGCCATGCGCAGGCCCGTGCTCGCCGGCGTTCCCGTGATCGCGCTACTGCTGTTGGCGGCCGCACCGCTGCTCGGCGTCCAATTCGGCACGCCGGACGACCGGGTGCTGCCCACCACCGTCGAGCCCCGGCAGGTCGGCGACGCCATGCGCACGGAATTCGTCGGGGGCGGCGCGAATACGCTCTCGGTGGTCACCACCTCCGGGGTGAGCGCGTCCGCCGTCGGCGAGTACGCGAGCGCGCTGTCGCGGGTCGAGCACGTCGTGCAGGTCGATTCCAGTGCGGGCACGTTCGCGGCGGGGCAGCGCACGGCCGTGTCGCCCGCCGACGCGCGGTTCGCCCGTCCCGACGCGCAGCGCCTGAGCGTGCACATCGATCTCGACCGCAATTCTCCCGCGGCCAGGGACCTCGTGGAGCGGGTGCGCGCGGTGGCCGCGCCGCCGGGAACGCGGGCGCTGGTCGGCGGTCAGGTGGCCGAACTGCGCGACAGTCTCGCCTCCATCGGCGACCGGTTGCCGATCGCGGTCGGGTGGATCGTCGTGACGACTTTCGTGCTGTTGTTCCTGTTCACCGGCAGTATCGTGCAGCCGCTGCGGGCGCTGCTGTCCAACGCGCTGAGTCTGGCGGCGACGCTGGGGCTGATGGTGTTCATCTTCCAGGACGGTCACCTGTCCGCACTCCTCGGCTTCACGCCCGCGCCGCTGGACGTGTCGATGCTGCTGCTGCTGTTCTGCATCACCTTCGGTTTGTCGATGGACTACGAGGTGTTCGTGATCAGCCGCATCAAGGAACTGCACGATCAGGGCGCTTCCGGTGTCAACGCGGTGACCGAGGGCCTCGGGCGCACCGGCCGCTTGGTGACCACCGCGGCGGCGCTGATTTCGATCAGCTTCCTCGCCTTCGTCACCAGCGATGTGCGCTTCATCCAGTTCTTCGGCCTCGGTACCGGTCTGGCGATTCTGATCGATGCCACGCTGGTGCGCGGTGTGCTGGTGCCGGTGGCCATGCGGCTGCTCGGCCCGGCGGCATGGTTCGCACCGCGACCGCTGCGGGTGGTCCATTCCCGGCTTGGGTTGGCCGAAGCCTGACCGCACCCGGCTTCGAAGCGGCCGCCGATACCGATGCACCGGTATCGGCGGCCGCGGCCGTCTCGACGGAATACCCCTTGCCGAGTCTCCCGGTATCGCCGAGAACGCCCGAGATATTCACCGGTGAGGCGAAGATCACAGCGGCTTCCGTAGTAGCCGTTACGGTGCTGACGGTGGCTTCCGCGCCCCCGATTCGGCGCGCGATTCCGCAACTGGTTACCTCCGATCTTGGCCGAACATCGATAGGGGTATCAGGTGCGTTGCGGGTCACAAATCAGGAAATTGCGGCCTTAACAAACTTGAAGTTGCTTTCTGTCGATCCAATATCTGGCAACCGCCACTTCGGTAGTCGAATCCCCAGGTAGATGGGCTTTGAGGGTTGCGTACCGAATGTCGCGGATAGGCCCGGCAACCGGGGTGGCGGACCGACGGTGACCTGCCTCGGGGCCCGTGGCGCAGGGGTGCAGCACGGGGTCACCGGAGCGTGAAAACGCGGGTGCGTCGAACGTCCGAAATCAGCTGTGGGTTAGCTGCACACCGGGTTCCGATACGGACCGCGTATGTTTGCCGGCTCGCTGCTTTATACGCTCGACGCGGGCGAGCAGGGTTGCGCGGGCATAACGATTGTGTAGAGTTGACGGTAACGCTGACCGCAGCTGAGCACGACTCGCTGCGGTCAGCGGAACTCAAATGGGGGAGTTCTTCACTAATACGTAACCTGGCGTTGCTACCGATTGTCCGGGCCCGTCTTCTTCGCGTGTGCTCACGGTTGTCTGCCACCGCTCGGGAGTTCGCTCGACAGCCTGCGGAAGCGAATCGCGCGCCGAGTCCTGTTCGTTCGCCACACGCCGACCCACGATGAAGACGTAAGCGAGGAATGCTGCCTCCGCCGCGAACCCGATCGTGATGCGCACCGCCACCGGCAACGGACTCGGCGTCACGAAGCCCTCCAACAGCCCCGAGACGAACAGCACGGCCACCAGACCGAGCGCCATGCTCGCGGTGGCCCTGCCCTGCCGCGCGACGGCCTCCAGCCTGCTCAGCCTGCCCGGATCGATGAGGGTCCAGCCCAACTTGATGCCGGCCCCGCCCGCGACGAAAACCGCCGTCAGTTCCAGGGTTCCGTGCGGCAGGATGAAGCCGAAGAACGCGTCGAGACGTCCCGCCTCGGCCATCAAGCCCGCCGTGATGCCCACGTTCACCGCGTTCATGAACATCGTGTAGATCGCGGGCAGGATCAGCACTCCGGTGAACAGCGCGATGGCGGCCACCCAGGCGTTGTTGGTCCACACCTGGGCGGCGAAGGCGTCGTTGGGATGTTCGGTGTAATAGGTCTCGAACTGGCCGCCCGCTTCGGTGAGCGCGCTGTTGTCGCTGGGAATCCCGAACAGTTCGCGCGCATCGGCCGAACCGGGGACCCATACCGCCAGCACGGTCGCCACGACGATGAACAGCACCGCCGTCGAGACCCACCATGGCCACGCGCGGTATACCGCCGCCGGGAAGACGCGGGTGAAGAATCGGCCGACCTCGGTCCACGCCTCGGACTTGGTGCCGAGCACCCGGACACGGGCACGGGTCAGTATCGCGCTCAGTCCGGCGATCAACTGCGGATCGGGACTGTGCGACTGCAACCGGGCCAACTGCTGCGAGGTGCGCCGGTACAGCACGATCAACTCGTCGGCCTCCGCGCCGCTGAGTTTGCGCCGCCGGGCCAGATAGTCCAGCCGCTCCCACGACCGGCGGTGTGCCAAGCTGTAAGCGTCCACGTCCATTCGGTTGCCTCCCTAACCGCCGGTCGAAAGAATGCTATCGACATGGCCGAATTCACCACCGGCGAAGCGGTCGCCCTCGAACTCGCGATAGCGCGCATTCCGACGCGCGCCACCGCCTTCATCATCGACCTGATCTTCCAAGTGGCCTTGATGTTCGGTCTGGTGATCCTCGTCGCGGTCGTGCTGCTGCCGACCGGCATCGACTCCGCGTGGTCGGACGCCATCACGATGGTGCTGATCATCACCACCCTGGTCGGCTATCCGGTGACCATCGAAACACTGACCCGCGGCCGCAGTATCGGCAAATTCGCGCTCGGCCTGCGCGTGGTGCGCGCCGACGGCGGACCCGTCGACTTCCGGCACGCGCTGACCCGCGGACTCGCCGGCGCCATCGTGGACTTCTGGATATTCGGCAGTTTCGGCGCGGTCGCGGTCATCACCTCGATGTGCTCGCCGAACGCCCGCCGAGTCGGCGATGTGCTCGCGGGCACCGTCGTCGTGCACGCGCAGGCGCCGCTGCCCATGCCCGCCCTCGCCGTGCCCCCGCCGTGGCTGGTGAACTGGGTGGCCGGACTCGATCTGTCCGGTATCCCGGAGGATCTGGCGCTGGCGGTGCGGCAGTATCTGACCCGCGTGCGCACGCTGACCCCGGCCGTCCAGGCCGGACTCGGCGGCGCGCTCGTCACGGCGGTCTGCGCGCGCATCGGGGTCGCGCCGCCGAACGGATATCCGCCGGTGCAGGTGCTCGGCGCGATCGTGGCCGAACGCCAGCGCCGGACCCTGGCTCCGCGCAGCCTCGGGCTGGTCCGCACCGGCTGAGCGAACCGCGGCGCGCACGTTCACATCGCGCCGGACTGCTTCAGTTCCAGGTATTCGTCCGCGAGCGCCTCGGGCAGCCGCGCCGGACCCGCCGCGACCACCGCGACGCCCCTGCGCCGCAACGCTTCCTGGACCAGTGCGCGTTCGGCGAGCACGGATTCGGCGGCGGCCGCGGAATACAGGTCGCTGAGGTTCGCGCGGCGCGCGGCGGCGTCGACGATATCGGTGTCGGTGGCCGAGACGATCAGCACCCGGTGGCGCTGCGCCAGCACGGGCAGCACCGGCAGCAGATTCTCCTCCACCGCCGCGCCGTCGAGTGTGGTGAACCAGACCACGAGACTGCGCCTGCGCGCCCGCTGGAGCGCCGCGCGGACCAGCCCGGCGCTGTCGGTGTCCACCAGCACCGGCTCGACGCCCGCCAGTGCGTGCATAAGACCCGGTTGCAGCCGGCTGCCGGAGATGCCGCGCACCTCCGAGCGCACCTGCCGGTCGAAGGCGAGCAGATCGACCGTGTCGCCCGCCGCCGCGGCGACGCCGCCGAGCAGTAGCGCCGCCTCGATATTCGCGTCGAGGCGGGTGCCATCGCCAACGCGACCCGCGCTGGTCCGGCCGGTGTCGAGCACCATCAGCACATTGCGGTTGCGTTCGGTGCGCCACGTGCGCACCAGTACATCGGTCGCGCGCGCGGTGGCGCGCCAGTCGATGGACCGCACGTCGTCACCGGCGACGTATTCGCGGAAGGAATCGAATTCGCTGCCCTGACCGCGCACGGTCGCGATATTGCGGCCCTCGAGGTGTTGCAGCCGCTTCACCTTCGAGCGCAGCAGCCGCTCGCTGCGGAAGGCGGGCAGGGCGCGCACCCGGGCCGGGACGATCCGCCTGCTCTGCCTGCCCGCGAGTCCGAGCGGCCCGAACAGGCGCACCGTGACCGGACCCGCGACACGATCGCCGCGATAGCTCGGCGTGAGGGTGGTCCGCAGCCTGACCTTGGTGTTCGGCGCGGAGTCGAGCCGATGGGCGCGGCGGCGGGCGCGGGCGCTGTCGGGCCAGTCGTCCCACAGATATCCGCGCGCGACGCGCGCCCCGGTGTTCACGACGCCGAGTTCGACCTCGGCGCTGTGGCCGAGCCGCACCACGGTCAGCGGCGCCCGCGACAGGTCCAGGTCGCGCGCGCGGGCCACTGAGCCCAGGTCGAAGAGCACGGCCGCGCACAGCAGCCCGGTCACCACGGCGACGCCGAACCAGCTGTGCCACAACACGGCGACCAGGACCGCGCCGAGCGCGGCGATGGCGACAAGCCGACCGGTGACGACCACGACTACACCGGAACCGGGACCGAAAGCAGCAGCGAGGACATGACGCTCTCGGTGGTCACCCCGTCGAGTTCGGCCTCCGGTTTGAGATGCAGCCGGTGCCGCAGCGCGGCCGTGGCTACGAATTTCACGTCGTCGGGGGTGACGAAGCCGCGGCCATTGAGCCAGGCGAAGGCGCGCGAGGCCGACATGAGCGCGGTCGCGCCGCGCGTGGAGGCGCCGTGCTGCACCGCGGGGGAGTTGCGGGTGGCCCGGCACAGATCGACGGTGTAGGCCAGCACCTCCGGACTGATCGTGACCTGGGTGATCGCGGTCCGGGCCGCCGCGATATGCGCCGGACCCGCGACCGGCCGCAGACCCGCCGCGCCGAGATCACGCGGGTCGAAGCCCGCGGCGTGGCGTTGCAGGATGCGGAATTCGTCGTCGCGGCCGGGCAATTGGATGTCGACCTTGAACAGGAAACGGTCCAGCTGCGCCTCCGGCAGCGGGTAGGTGCCCTCCTGCTCGATCGGGTTCTGGGTCGCGACCACCACGAACGGGTCGGGCAACGGCTTCGGTTTGCCGTCAACCGAGACCTGGCGTTCCTCCATCGACTCGAGCAGCGCGGACTGGGTCTTCGGCGGCGTGCGATTGATCTCGTCGGCCAGCAGCAGATTCGTGAACACCGGTCCGTGCCGGAAGGTGAATTCGGCCGAATGCGGGTCGTAGATCTGTGATCCGGTGACGTCGCCCGGCATCAGGTCCGGGGTGAACTGCACCCGCGCGTGTTCGAGATCGAGCGCGGTCGCCAGTGCGCGCACCAGCAGGGTCTTCGCCACGCCGGGCACGCCCTCGAGCAGTACATGGCCCCGGCACAGCAGCGCCAGCACCAGGTACATGACCGCGTTGTCGTTGCCGACCACCGCCTTGCCGATCTCGGTGCGCAAGGCGCCGAATGCCGCGCCCGCCTCCTCGGCGGTCGGGGTCCGGTTGGTGTCGGTCTGGGTCATCGGGCCCTCCTGTATGTCGCGTTCGGAGCGTATGTGCTCATCGCTGCGCCTCGATCCAGTCGAGTCGGGTCGCCACCTGACGCAGTGCGTTCGCGTCCGGCACCGGTCCGTAGAGGGCCGCCGCCACGGCGGCGGGATCGAGTCCGGTGCGTCCGGCGACGGCGGCGACGATGTGGTCGGGAGTCGCGTCGGCGGCGACGCCCAGGGTCGGGCGGATGCGGCGCAGGGTGCTCGCCCGCAATTTCGCGGCGACGAATCCGGGATCGCCTGCCTTGCGGTAGAGCGCGGCCTGACCGGCGAGCAGTTCGTTGGCGGCGACCTCGACCGGTCGCGGTTCGCCGACCAGCGCGCCGCGCCGCCGCGCCCGCCACCACACCAGAAGGGCGGCCGCGACGAGGAATTGCAGTCCGCCGAAGGCGATCGGCGCGGGCAGCCGTTCGAAGATCGAGTCGCGTCCCGAACCGAAGATGGGGCCGGAGTCGCCGTCGTCACCGTCGGGCGACGGCGGCGGATTCTTGGGCGCGGGTGGGGCGGTCGGGGCGCCGAGCGCCTTGATCAGCACCCAGATCAGCAGGATCAGCACGATCGAGCCGATGAGCACCGCCCAGAACTTCGGATTGCGCAGCAGCGGGGGCAGCGGCGGCAGGGCGCGCTTGCGGCGCTCGACGGTTTCGACCGGTGCGGTCTCGGTGGGTTCGGCCGCGGGCGGTGGCGCGGAATCGGAGAATCGGTCGGCGTACTCGAGTCTGCGGTATTCGTCCTCGGTCGCGCGGCGGCCGCCGTAGACGACCTCGTCGAAACTGCGCGCGGTGGGCTGGAGTTCGGAGGCGAGGTCGTGCGGCAGCGCGGTGGAGACATCGTCGACGGTCTCGTCCGCGGTGCGCGAGCGCCGGACCTCGAGTAACCCGCCCTGTTCGAGTCCGCGCAGCATGGCACGGAAGCGTTCGCGCAGCGCGCGGTCGAAATCACGGTCACGCAGGGCATCGTCGGCTGCCGCGCGGTGTTCGGCCGCCGGGCCGAGTCGCGGAGGCCGCGGGGTCGCCGCCGGGTCCGGCGCACGGTCGAACTCCTCGCTCACCGGACCTCCGTAACCCTTATGTCGAGACCTTCGCGGCGGCAGCGCAGGTCGACGTAGACGAGGACGCGGGAACTGGCCTCGACGATCTCGCCGAAGGTGACCAGCAACATGATCGCCGAGGTGAGCAGCACGATCACCGGCCAGCGGTGGGTGCCGGTGAAATCCGACAGGAACAGCGGAACGCCGAGCAGCGGTATCGCGAGCAGGACGAACAGCGCGCGCTGGGCCGCCCACAGACCCGTCAGCGTCCATTCCTTCCCCACGACGAGTAGTTTCGCCCGGCCGACCGCCGCGGCGTGGTCCGCGTGTTCGGCGAACATGGCGGGCACCGCGGCGAACCGTGTGGCGCGCAGTCGGCCCAGCCAGGGCAGTACCAGCGGCGCGGTGACGACCAGCGTGAAGCACAGCGCGGTCACCGAGACGCCGACCAGGGTGAACAGGATCTGGAAGATCAGCAGCGGCAGCGCCCGCCCGCGCAGCTGGGCCAGCGCGCCGCGCGCGTCGAGTCGGGTTCCGAATACCGTCGCGAGACCGAGTGCGACGGTGGTCGCGCGCAGTACGTACCGCAGCAGCCAGACGCATACGGCGGTGGTCAGGATCGCCGACCACCAGGTCGCGGCGTCGGAGCCGCCGGTGAGGCCGGAGAAACTCGCGACCAGCGCCACCACCACGATCTCGGCCACCACGATGCCGCCCGCGCCGAGCGCGAGCAGTGCGGTGATATTCGCCTGGATGAGCGCGAACGGCGTATCGAGCAGTTCGCGGAAGGTGAACGGGCGTATCGGCACCGTCGCGGCAGGGGAGGGTGGTACCGGATCTTCTCCCGCCCCGACGGCACCCGCCTGGACGGCTGGTAACACCCGGCCGAGTCTAGAGCGTGTCGCGCTGGTTGGCCTCGTATCCCGGTTCCGGCGCCCGGCGCGGCCGGGCCAGCCGGGTCGGCGTGACGCGCCCGCGCAAGGTCACGTATTCGCCCGCGTGCCAGTGCTCGGCCTCGCCCGCATCGGCCGCGGCGACGGTGTCGGCCGCGGCCAGCACCAATCCCTCGTCCTGTTTGGCCAGTTCACACAGCCGAGCCGCCTCGTTCACCGGATCGCCGATGACGGTGAACTCGTAGCGTTGGTGCGCACCGACATTGCCCGCCACCACCCGGCCCGCGGCGACGCCGAGCGCCGCGGTGAAGTCGGAGGCGCCTGCCAGCCGGCGATGTAGGTCACGTGCGCAGGCCAGCGCGGCGCCCGGCGCGTCGGCCAGCGGGGTCGGCGCGCCGAATACGCACAGCGCGGCGTCGCCCTCGAACTTGTTGACCAGACCGCCGTGCCGTCCGACCTCGTCCACCACCACGCCGAAGAAGCGGTTCAGCATTTCGACGATCTCGGTCGGCGTGCGGGTCGCGGCCATCCCGGTCGAGCCGATGATGTCGATGAACAGCGCCGCCGCCTCGATCTCCGCCCCGCCGAGCACCGGATCGGCGGCCAGTGCGGCGTCGGCGACATCCCGGCCGACGTGCCGCCCGAACAGATCCCTGATCTGTTCGCGTTCGCGCAGTCCGGCGACCATCCGGTTGAACCCGCTCTGTAGTTCGCCCAGCTCGGTGCCGTCGTACACGGTCACCGCGACATCGAGGTGGCCGTTCTCCACCTGCCGCAGCGCGGCGCGCACCCCGCGGATCGGCGCGACCGTCGCCGCCAGGTTCTGGGTCGTCAGCAGCAGACCGAAGAGCAGTGCCGCGCCGCCGAGCGACAGCATGCAGATCGCCAGGCGGGCGGTGCTCACCTCGTCGGTGGTGAGCGCCAGGATCGCGGGCACCATCGCCGCGGTCACCGGCACGCCGGAGCCGAGGAACCACACCAGCAGCGAGCGGCCGAAGATGCCGATGCCCTGACGGCGCCGCGAGGTCGCCGCTTCCAGCACCCGCGCGGTCACCGGGCGCAGGGCGAATTCCACGATCGAATAGCTGTTGGCGCACACCACGATCGCGCTGAAGACGACGCCGAAGGCCACCTTCGGAATCAGCTTCGGATCGGCGATTCCGTACAGCGTGGTCAGGACCACGAGACCGCCGAACCACAGAATGGCCTGTAGGGCGACCAGACGCCGCGGCACCGCACTGGCCGCGCGCTGTTCGTATTCGGTGGGGATGTGGTCGGGATCCAGCGCCCAGCGCAGGGCGCGCAGTCCGCGCCGGGTGCCCCACCACGCGCCCATCGTCATCGCCACCAGCGAGTACAACGGGGTGGCGAGGACGTCGAGCAGGAGCAGATCGCTGGTGAAGACGCTCGGACCCGGCAGGACGAAGCCCACCAGCGCGATCGTGACGATCATGCCGGTCACATTGGCGATCAGCAGCGGCAACGTGAGCAGGACCTGTACGCGCACCCGCCGTAGCCACGACGATTCCGCCTCCGATCCCAGCAGGCGCGAGCCCCACGGCGCGTGCTCGGGCGTCACGGGCTTCGAAGCGGTACCGAACATGGGTGCAGAGTAGAGCGAAACGAGCGGTCGGCATCCCGGCCGTACCCGAAACGGGTCGAGCCGCCGGGCCGCTCCGCCTCGGTCAGCGGCCGGGCGGCAGCTCGCGCGAAGTCCGCCGACCGGTCAGCTCGCCGGCGCGCGGACCGTCGAGTTCGTCGCGACGCGCCGGCGTGTCGACCGGATATCCCTGCGTGTCGACCACGCTCGCGGCGACCTGCCTCGCGTGCCACGCGTCGGACTCCGGCCCGTACCCGACGCCCGAGTGATGTGCGGGCGGCAGCGATGAACTCTGCGTGTCGAAGGTCACCTTTCGGGTGCGGCGCAGGGTGAAGGTGATCTCCTCGACCTCCTCGAACGCCTGTCGTGCCGTGCGCAGCGGATGCGTGGCGGTATCGATGGCGTTGGCGACGAAGGACGGGACGAGCGGGCGGATCCACCGGGCGGCGGTGTCGGTGAAGGGCACCTGACCGATGATCGGCAGTTCGAGTCCGCCATTGGGTTCTGCCGCGACCCGCACCGCGGTCTCGGTGGGCACGTCGATGGGTGCGGGCGGGTTCGCGGACGGTGTCGGGTCGGACACGGTGCTGTCCTTTCGGTCGGGTGCGGGCAGTTCCACGAAGGTTCCCGCCTCCTCGAGACGGCGCGGTTCGGTGATCCCGAGTTCGATGCCGCCGATGGCGGCGATGACCCTGGTGCGCTGACGTTCGCGCTCGATGGCGGTGTCGGCCTCGAGCGCCAGCCGCGTCGAGGTGAGTTCCCGTTCGGCATGCAGGGTTTCGGCCTCGGCGCGGACCTCGGCCCGCTTGTGCGCGGCCACCGTGTCGGCCGCGAGTTCGGCCCGTTCCCGCACGGCCTCGAAGGCGACCCGGCGGTCCAGCGAAGTCTCCCCGCGCCACCACCGCAATACCAGCGGCAGCAGGGCGAGCAGGACGAAGGCGGTGAGGACGAGCAGGCGCAACAGCAGCGCTCCCGCCGAACGGGCACTCTCCTCGTGCATGGCCAGCCAGCGCGCGCCCATGCCGCGGTCGGCGTCGGCGAAAGCCGCGGACCTGGCCGCCGTCAGCGTCCGCTCGTCGGCGGCCACGCGCTGATCGGCGGCGGTGACGCGGGCCCGCGCGAGGTCGAGCTGCGCGCGGGCGTCATCGAGCATGGCATCGGCGGTCTGCGCCTCGGGGCCGCGGCCCGGCACGCCGGTGATCCGCGTCTGCGGGCATTCCGGCGTCGGGTTGAATTCGCAGCGCGCGATGACCAGCGCGCGATCGATATCGGACTGGGCCGCGGTGACCGCGCTCGCGGCGGCGGCGCGTTCGGTGCGGGCGGCGGTGAGTTCGCCCTCGACCGCGACGACGCTCGCCGCGGTGGCGACGCCTCGCTGGGCCTTGTCGTCGAGCAGTCGATCGACGGTGCCGCCGGTCAGGGCGGTGCTCGCGAGTTCGGCCAACAGGACGCCCGCGATCAGCGCGACCGCGATGCGCGCGCCGAGCCCGAGCCGATCGGGGAGGCGGCCGGGCTTCCTGGTCGCCAGCGCCCGGCCCGTGGTCCCGGTGACGAGCGCGGCGACTCCGGCGAGGACGGTGACCAGGGCGGCGGGCCAACCGTCCGCGGCCGTGAGCGCGAGGATGGTGACCAGGGCGCTGACCACGGCCAGCAACGCGACACCGAGGCCGGTGACAAGATACCCGGACCGCTCTTGGCCGTCGGGGATATCGGCGGAGCGGCCGCCGCCGAGCCAGGTGAGAGCTCCGGTGACCGTCATGGAATTCTCACATCCTCTCCGTCCAGGTGGAATCCCTGGTCGTGCCGGCGTGCGCGTGAAACTGTCACGGATTCGTTGTCACAGCGTGACAGGCCGCGGGCCGACATACCGAGCATGGGCCGCGGTATGTGGTAAGCCTCACAGGCGCCCCGGCGAATTACGGCCCGGAGGGATCGGCGCGTCGCGCGTGAACGGGTCCGAAATCGGTCTGCGTCCGCCTGCGAGTATGAAACCGGTCACGCTCCCTGGCAAATCGGCGGTGTCCATGGGGTCGTCGCGACCTCGGTGACGGCGGGAACGGGTTCCGCACCGGACCGCGCGTGCCCGGATCGCTTTCAGATCGGACTGCCCCGGCGCGTCGCGGCGCGACACGGGACGTGTGGCGAATGCCACGCCTTTGGTTTGCTGAATGTGTGCCGAACGCCCGCTGGACGGAAAAGAACCCGGACGGTCGGATACATTGCGGCCTTGTCACGGGGGTGTCCGACAGCGCGTCGCGCACGCGGGTTCCGATTAGCCGCCACCAGGTGGTTTGTCCCCACCCGCAGCGGGGAAACCCTTTTCGACACAGGTGAACCTCGGTTCGGCCCCCGGAATACCCGGTTGTCGACAACGAACTCGGCGTCCATCATCACTGGGCGGCACCCGGTGCCAGGGGATCGATCCCGGCGCGTTCGCTGCTTTACACTGGAAAACGCGCACAAGTGAAGGACGGAAAGAATTGGCCCTGCTAGACCGGTTTATTAGTACGACCTAAGTTGGTTGGGCCCCGGACCTGACTTATCGTTTGCTCTTACGCCGAACACGAAAATGATCGGCACCATCGCCCGCTCGGGCTCACCAGTCGGTGCCCAGAGTAGCGGGCGAGCACCCGCGCGGAAGTAAGGAGCGTGTAAGCGTTCCGTTACCTCCGAGCACCCCACTACGTAACGCAAGAAGCGGGTGGACAACTGGAGACGTGACTGTACCCGCGGTGCGAGCACCGGCTCGGAGGAGGTGGCTTGCGCGACCACACAGAGCCGGGGCGAGCGCCGCAATCCATACAAGAGACCATCAGCGCGGCTGGTTTCCGGTGCGTACGGGCACAGTCTTGACGCAGGCGTTCGAACGAAAGGCCCCTTTTTCCTTCGAAGGCCTACTTTCTTGAAGGCAGAGGCATGACGCAACTTCCTGGCCACAGGTCACCTGGACCCATCGGTCTCTACGACCCGGCGAACGAACACGACGCCTGCGGCGTCGCATTCGTCGTCGACATGCACGGCCGCCGCAGCCGTGACATCGTCGACAAGGCTATTACGGCTCTGTTGAACCTGGAGCATCGCGGTGCCGCGGGCGCCGAACCGAATTCCGGTGACGGTGCGGGCATCCTGCTCCAGATCCCGGACCGCTTCTTCCGCGCGATCGTGGATTTCGAACTGCCCCCCGAGGGCTCCTACGCCTCCGGTATCGCCTTCCTGCCGCAGGCGCGCCGCGAAGCCGCCCGTGCCGCGTACGGTGTCGAGAAGATCGTCAAGGAAGAGGGCCTCGAGGTCCTCGGCTGGCGTGAGGTCCCGATCGACGAGTCCTCGCTCGGCGCCTTGGCGCGGGACGCCATGCCCACCTTCCGCCAGATCTTCGTCGCCTCGCCGAAGAACGGCTCCGAACAGCTCTCCGGTATGGATCTCGAGCGTCGGGCCTATGTCGTGCGCAAGCGCGTCGAGCACGAACTCGGCAGGTCGGGTGCGGGCGAGGGCGCCGTCGGCAAGGAATCGGTGTACTTCCCGAGCCTGTCCGGGCAGACCTTCGTCTACAAGGGCATGTTCACCACCCCGCAGCTGCGCGCCTTCTACCTCGACCTACAGGACGGCCGGGTGGAATCGGCCCTCGGCATCGTGCACTCGCGCTTCTCCACCAACACCTTCCCGTCCTGGCCGCTGGCCCATCCGTTCCGCCGGGTCGCGCACAACGGCGAGATCAACACCGTCACCGGCAACGAGAACTGGATGCGGGCGCGCGAGGCGCTGCTGCGCTCGGACGTCTTCGGCGTCGACGAGGCGGGTAAGAACCGCTTGCAGAAGATATTCCCCGTCTGTACCCCGGGGGCGAGCGACACCGCCCGCTTCGACGAGGTGCTGGAACTGCTGCACCTCGGCGGGCGCAGCCTGCCCCACGCGGTCCTGATGATGATTCCCGAGGCGTGGGAGCGCAACGAGAACATGGACCCGGCCCGCCGGGCGTTCTACCGCTACCACTCCATGCTCATGGAGCCGTGGGACGGTCCCGCCTCGGTGTGCTTCTCCGACGGCACCGTCGTCGGCGCGGTGCTCGACCGCAACGGCCTGCGCCCGAGCCGCATCTGGGTCACCGACGACGGCCTGGTCGTCATGGCCTCCGAGGTCGGTGTACTCGACATCGATCCGGCAAAGGTCGTCCGCAAGGTCCGGTTGCAGCCGGGCCGCATGTTCCTGGTCGACACCTCCCAGGGGCGCATCGTCGGCGACGAGGAACTGAAGTCGCGGCTGGCCGCCGAACATCCGTACCAGGAGTGGCTGGACGCGGGCGTCACCAAGCTCGCCGACCTGCCCGACCGCCCACACGTGCACATGTCGCACGATCGCGTGCTCATCCGTCAGCAGATCTTCGGGTACACCACCGAGGAGCTGAACCTGCTGCTCTCGCCGATGGCCAAGACCGGCGGCGAGGCGCTCGGCTCGATGGGCACCGACACCCCGATCGCGGTGCTGTCGGCGCGTCCGCGCCTGCTGTTCGACTACTTCTCGCAGCTGTTCGCGCAGGTCACCAACCCGCCGTTGGACGCGATCCGCGAAGAGGTCGTCACCAGCCTGCGTCGCGCGCTCGGCCCGGAATCCGATCTGCTGCATCCCAGCGCGGATTCCTGTCGCCAGATCACCATTCCGCAGCCGATTCTGGACAACGACGAGTTGGCCAAGCTGGTGCACATCAACGACGACGGCTCCCATCCCGGGCTGCGTTCGGTCGTCGTGCGCGGTCTGTACCCGGTGAAGAAGGGCGGCAAGGGCCTGCGCAAGGCGCTCGAGGCCATCAACACCCAGATCTCGGCGGCCATCGACGGCGGCGCGCGAATCATCGTGCTCTCCGACCGCGAGTCCAACGAGAAGCTGGCTCCCATCCCGTCGCTGCTGCTGACCGCCTCGGTGCATCACCACCTGGTGCGCGAGCGCACCCGCACGATGGTCGGCCTGGTCGTCGAGGCCGGTGACGCCCGCGAGGTGCATCACATGGCGATGCTGGTCGGTTTCGGCGCGGCCGCGATCAATCCGTACATGGCCTTCGAGACCATCGAGGACATGCTCGAGCGCGGCGCGCTCGAATTGCCGGGCAGCACCGGCGACCTGCGCGTCGACTTCACCAAGGCGGTCGCCAACTACATCAAGGCCGCGAGCAAGGGCGTGCTCAAGGTGATGTCCAAGATGGGCATCTCCACCATCGCCTCCTACACCGGCGCCCAGTTGTTCCAGGTCATCGGCCTGTCGCAGGAGCTGGTGGACGAGTACTTCACCGGTCTGCGCTCGCATCTGGACGGCATCGGACTCGACGAGATCGCCGCCGACGTGGCCGCGCGGCACCGGATCGCCTTCCTGGAGAACCGCAACGAGCGCGCGCACCGCGAGCTCGAGGTCGGCGGCGAGTACCAGTGGCGGCGCGAGGGCGAGTACCACCTGTTCAACCCGGACACCGTCTTCAAGCTCCAGCACGCCACCCGCAGCGGTCAGTACTCGATCTTCAAGGAGTACACCAAGCTGGTCGACGACCAGTCCGCGCGGCTGGCATCGCTGCGCGGTCTGTTCGAGTTCAAATCCGGTGAGCGCGCGCCCATCTCGATCGACGAGGTCGAACCGGTCTCGGCGATCGTCAAGCGCTTCTCCACCGGCGCGATGAGCTACGGCTCGATCTCGGCCGAAGCGCACGAGACGCTCGCCATCGCCATGAACCGGCTCGGCGGCCGTTCGAATTCCGGCGAGGGCGGCGAACATCCGGCCCGCTTCGAGGTCGAGGAGAACGGCGACTGGCGTCGTTCGGCGATCAAGCAGGTAGCCTCGGGCCGCTTCGGCGTGACCGCGCACTACCTCACCAACTGCACCGATATCCAGATCAAGATGGCGCAGGGCGCCAAGCCGGGCGAGGGCGGTCAGTTGCCCGCGCACAAGGTGTACCCGTGGGTCGCCGAGGTGCGGCACTCCACTCCGGGCGTCGGTCTGATCTCGCCGCCGCCGCATCACGACATCTACTCGATCGAGGATCTCGCGCAGCTGATCCACGATCTGAAGAATGCCAATCCGCAGGCCAGGATTCACGTGAAACTGGTCGCGGAGCCGGGCGTCGGCACCGTCGCCGCAGGCGTGTCCAAGGCGCACGCGGACGTGGTGCTGATCTCAGGACACGACGGCGGCACCGGCGCCTCGCCGCTGACCTCGCTCAAGCACGCGGGCGGTCCGTGGGAACTCGGCCTGGCCGAGACCCAGCAGACGCTGCTGCTCAACGGCCTGCGCGACCGCATCGTGGTCCAGGTCGACGGTCAGATGAAGACCGGCCGCGACGTGATGATCGCCGCGCTGCTCGGTGCCGAGGAGTACGGTTTCGCGACCGCGCCGCTGGTGGTCTCGGGCTGCATCATGATGCGGGTCTGCCACCTCGACACCTGCCCGGTCGGCGTCGCGACGCAGAATCCGGTTCTGCGCGAACGCTTCACCGGCACGCCGGAATTCGTCGAGAACTTCATGCTCTACATCGCCGAGGAGGTCAGGGAACTGCTGGCCCAGCTGGGCTTCCGCACGTTGGACGAGGCCATCGGCCGCGTCGACCTGCTCGACACCACCCGGGCCGAGCAGCACTGGAAGGCGAGCAAGCTCGATCTGTCGCCGATTCTGAACAGCGTCGAGACGGCGTTCATGTACCAGGATCGTCGCTGCACCAAGACCCAGGACCACGGTCTGGACAAGGCGCTGGATCAGCAGTTGATCGTGCAGAGCCGTGACGCGCTCGAACGCGGTCAGGCGGTGAAGTTCGAGACCAAGATCACCAACGTCAACCGGACCGTCGGCACCATGCTCGGCCACGAGGTCACCAAGCTCTACGGCGGCGCGGGTCTGCCCGACGAGACCATCGACATCACCTTCACCGGCTCCGCGGGCAACAGCTTCGGCGCCTTCGTGCCCGCGGGTATCACCCTGCGGGTCAACGGTGACGCCAACGACTATGTCGGCAAGGGTCTTTCGGGCGGTCACCTGGTGGTCCGCCCGTCGCTGAACGCACCGGCCGAATTCGTCGCCGACGAGAACATCATCGCGGGCAACGTGATCCTGTTCGGCGCGACCAGCGGTCGCGCGTTGATCAGCGGCGTGGTGGGCGAGCGGTTCGCGGTGCGCAATTCCGGCGCGATCGCGGTGGTCGAGGGCGTCGGCGACCACGGTTGTGAATACATGACCGGCGGCCGCGTGGTGATCCTCGGCGAGACCGGACGCAATTTCGGCGCCGGTATGTCGGGCGGTCTGGCGTTCGTCTACAACCCGAACGGCACCTTCGCCGATCGGGTGAATCCGGAGCAGAGCGACGCCATCGAGGCGTTGTCCGGCGACGATTTCACCTGGCTGCGCGACATCATCACCCTGCATCGCGACGAAACGGGTTCGGCTGTCGCCGAACGCATTCTCAGTGATTGGTCGCAGCAGGTGAACCACTTCGTGAAGGTCATGCCGCGGGAATACAAGAAGGTACTGATCGCCATCTCCGAGGCGGAGAAGAGCGGTAAAGACGTGGACGAAGCGATTATGGAGGCGGCCCGTGGCTGAGAAGACGCTCGAAGTGTGGAGGCGGCCCGTGGCTGAGAAGACGCTCGAAGTGGCGTGGACGAATCGCTGTGACTGTTCGGAGGCTGCTCGTGGCTGACCCGCAAGGATTTCTGAAGCACACATCGCGGGAACTGCCGAAGCGCCGACCCGTTCCGCTGCGTCTGCTGGACTGGAAAGAGGTCTATGAGGACGGTTTCGAACACGAGACCCTCCAGACCCAGGCCAGCCGCTGTATGGACTGCGGAATTCCGTTCTGCCACAACGGTTGCCCGCTCGGCAATTTGATTCCTGAATGGAATGACCTGGTCTACAAGGGTCAGTGGCGAGAGGGAATCGACCGGCTGCACGCGACCAACAATTTCCCGGAATTCACCGGTCGCTTGTGCCCGGCGCCGTGCGAGGCGTCCTGTGTGCTCGGGATCAACCAGGACCCGGTGACCATCAAGCAGGTCGAGGTCGAACTCATCGAGAACGCCTTCGACGAGGGCTGGGTCACCCCGGTTTACCCGACGCGCATCACCGGTAAGAAGGTCGCCGTCGTCGGCTCGGGGCCTGCCGGTCTGGCCGCCGCCCAGCAGTTGACCCGCGCGGGCCACACCGTGACCGTCTTCGAGCGGGCCGACCGCATCGGCGGTCTGCTGCGCTACGGCATTCCGGAATTCAAGATGGAGAAGCGCTTCATCGATCGCCGGATGGCGCAGATGGAGGCCGAGGGCACCATCTTCAAGACCGGGGTGAACGTCGGTGTCGACATCACCGCCGCGCAGCTGCGCGAGCGGTTCGACGCGGTCGTCCTCGCCGGTGGCGCCACCATCGCGCGCGATCTGCCGATCCCGGGTCGCGAGCTCGACGGCATCCACCAGGCCATGGAATTCCTGCCGTGGGCCAACCGGGTGCAGCTCGGCGACGATGTCACCGACGCGGACGGCCTGCCGCCGATCCACGCCAAGGGCAAGAAGGTCGTCATCATCGGCGGCGGCGACACCGGCGCCGACTGTCTTGGCACCTCGCACCGCCAGGGCGCGGAGTCGGTGCACCAGTTCGAGATCATGCCGCGTCCGCCGGAGGAGCGCGCCAACTCGACGCCGTGGCCGACCTATCCGCTGATGTTCCGGGTTTCCTCGGCACACGAGGAGGGCGGCGAGCGGGTGTTCTCCGTCAACACCGAACGTTTCGTCGGCGCCGACGGCAAGGTCACCGGGCTGGAGGCGCACGAGGTCAAGATGGTCAGCGGCCGTTTCGAGAAGGTGGACGGCACCGAGTTCACCCTCGAGGCCGATCTGGTGCTGCTGGCGATGGGCTTCGTCGGCCCGGAGAAGCGCGGACTGCTCGAGGATCTCGGCGTCGGCTACGACCAGCGCGGCAACGTCCAGCGCGACAAGAACTGGTCGACCAATGTGCCCGGCGTCTTCGTCGCGGGCGATATGGGCCGCGGTCAGTCGCTGATCGTGTGGGCCATCGCCGAGGGCCGTGCGGCGGCGTCGGCGGTGGACAACTACCTGGAGGGTGAGACCGCGCTGCCCGCGCCGATCACCCCGACCATGGTCGCCCAGCGCTGACCTTCCGCCTGGAAAAGGCGCCCGCGGACATCCGTTCCGCGGGCGCCTTTTTCGTATATCCGCGAGGGTCGGTACACGCGCGGATCGTGCGACGGAGATACCCGCGTGATAGGCGATCGCTCTTATTACGCGCGCGCGGATTTGTCCGAATCAGCGTCGGGCGCGTGCGCGCCTCGCATCCGGTGTGGCGGATCGGGCCGGAAGTCGGACTCGCGCAGCATCACTCGGCGATCGGTGCGGACACGGCCGTCGCCGGAACTATCGCGACGTGTCCGGCCTGTTCGTATGGCGTCCGCGCGGCCGTGGCTCTATTGTGATCAGCGGCGCGGCGCCGGACTTGTGGGATGTGAGTCAGTCGCATACGCGCATTTGGGTAACTTCAGTTAACCGTCTGTGCACTGGAAGGTCATCCGTCGTGTTCAGCATGGTTAGCGGCAAACGTGTCGGAATTGCTCCCCCGGGGCACAGTTCGAACTGGAGCAGTATGCGGTTGAAGAAGGTTGTCGCGGCTCTCGGCGCGTCAGCGGCAGTGGCGTCGGGTCTGGTGTTCGCCGGCGCGTCCGCGGTGGCGGACAGTTGCCCGAGCCTATACGTCGTAGCCGTCCCCGGAACCTGGGAGACGGGTCACGAGAAGACTCCGCAGCCCGGCATGCTGGCAGGTGTCACCAACAATCTCCCCCGGTCCGTCGACGTCGACTACGTGACCTACGCGGCCACCGCGTTTCCCTGGGAAGGCGACGTGTACGGCGCTTCCAAGAAGGAGGCGACCGACAACGCGCGCGGTCTGGTCACCGCGATGGCCCAGCGTTGCGGCGGCACCGATATCGCGCTCGTCGGCTACAGCCAGGGCGCGGACGCCGCGGGCGACCTGGCCGCCGAGATCGGCACCGGCGTCGGCCCGATCCGTCCCGAGCGCATCGCGGGTGTCGGGCTGATCTCCGATCCGCGTCGCTCGCCCACCGATGTTCAGGTCGGCCCGCCCGCGGGCGGCGCGGGCGCCGGCGGTCCCCGGGTCGGCGGATTCGGTTGGGTCAGCGATCGCACCCGCACCATCTGCGCGGTCGACGATCTGTACTGCGCCACCGCCGACGACGATTTCGTCACCCGGTTCGCGGGCTTCCTTGCCCAGAGTTCGGACGCCAATCCGGCCAATGTCTGGCGCTACCAGATCGAGGCGGGCGCCATCCTCAACGATCTGATGGCCAACGGCGGTGTGCCCGTGCTCCAGTCGCAGCTCACCGATTCGGCGAACGAGCAGCGCGCCAAGGATCTCGAGCGTTTCTACCGTTCGCAGTCGCACACCCGCTACGGCAGCTACAACGTCGGCGGCGGTCAGACCGCGATCTCCTGGATGCACAACTGGATCGCGGGCATGGCCTGATCCGGTATCCGGTACGACGCTGAAAGGCCCACCTCCGCGGCACGGGAGGTGGGCCTTTCACGTGTCGGTGGTGGCTCGTGCGCCGTCAGCCTGCCCGCCCCGCGGCGATATTGCGCGGCAGCAGATCCCACACGTGGCCGTTCTCGTTGACCGTGGCGGCGGTGCGCCGCCCGGTGCGGGAGAACAGGATTCGGGTGATGGACCCGTAGTCGATCGGAAAGGTCAGCGGCCGGGCCAGTTCGAGCACGTCCTGGAGCAGGACGTTGATCACCCCGCCGTGGGCGAAGGCCACCACGGTGTCGGCCGGATCGGTGGTGGCCGCTATCTCGGTGACCGCGTCGCGCACCCGCGTGGCGAAGGCCGGACCGTCGATCTGTTCGGGTAGGTAGCCCGCCTTGATCCGGTCGTAGGCGGCCCGGAATTCGGTTTTGGCGTCCTCGATGGGAATATAGGCGGGCAGGTCGCGATCGTATTCGGCCAGGTCATCGATGACCTCGAGCGCGAGACCCAGTTCGGCGGCGGTGGGTTCGGCGGTTTCGCGCGCGCGGCGCTGCGGACTGCTGAGCACCCGGGTGACGCGGTGCCGACTCAGGGCCGCGGGCACTCGTTTCGCTTGCTCCATACCGATTTCCGACAGCCGCGGATCGGCGGGCCCGGCCGCGGCGTTGTCGATCCGTAGCGGCTGAGCATGGCGAACGAGTATCAACTGCACCCCAACACTCTGCCGCATCGAGGCGCGGTTTCTCACGGCGACCCGGACGCGACCGATCAACGCGGGGCCATGCACCCCGAGGGCAGGTCGAAGTAGCCGGCGAAACGCTCGGCCGCGGCTTCGTCGCCGGAGACGGTGAAGTCGCCGCCGGCGCGGACTTGTTCGTAGGGCAGTCCGTCGAAGACCAGCGCGACGAGGGCGGGCACGCTGGTGTGGATCGTGGTGGCCGCCTCGCCGCTGACCCCGCGGGTGATGGTGAACGTGCCGTCGGTGACGACGGCGTGGAATTCATCCTCGCCCGAACTGGATTCGGTGAAGTACAGGTCGTAGTCGGCCTCGACTCCGACGGCGGCGGCGGGGTCGAAGAAGCTGCGCAACGAGACGACGACCGAGTCCGTGCTGAGGTCGGCGCAGCGGTAGGCCCCGCGCGGAGCCTTGGCGCCCCAGCGATTGAGGGCCAGGATCACCGTGTCGAGTTCGCGCCCCCACGCGGTGAGGTCGTAGACCGCCGCGCCGACCGGCGGCGGCAATTTGCGTTTGCACACGATGCCCGCGTTGACGAGTTCCTCCAGCCGCTGCGACAGCACGTTCGGGCTGATGGCGGGGAGACCCGAACGCAGGTCGGTGAAGCGTTTCGGACCGTGCAGCAGATCCCGGACCACCAGCAGCGTCCACCGCTCGCCCACCAGGTCGAGTGCGCGCGCCGCGCCGCAGGCGTCCTGATAGCTGCGTTTGCCGCGATGCTCCGGTGCAACAGTCATGTCCTACAGCATATCAGTCGGTTGCGCAACTTAATTAAATAGTTGTCTTTTAGGACTAACGCTTGCTAGCGTTTCCCGTATGGCCGATGCAGGACAACGACATGCGCGCACGGGGAGCGCCGAATCCTCCGGAGCGAGCCGCAGTCCGTGGCTCGCGCTCTACGTACTCTGCGGCGGAATGCTCATGATCGTGCTCGACGCCACGATCGTGAACGTCGCGCTCACCGACATCCAGCGGGATCTGCACTTCACCGCGTCCGGCTTGGCATGGGTGGTCAACGGATATCTGATCTCCTTCGGCGGCCTGCTCATGCTGGTCGGGCGACTCGGCGATCTGATCGGACGCCGGACCATGTTCCTGTCCGGTCTGGTGGTGTTCACGCTGGCATCGGCGCTGTGCGGCGCCGCGATCAATTCGGTGACCCTCATCGCCGCGCGATTCCTCCAGGGCATCGGCGGCGCGATGACCTCCGCGGTCATCCTCGGCATGATCTTCGCGATGTTCCCCGACCCCAAGGACCAGGCCAAGGCCATCGGCCGCTACGCCTTCGTGGCCTCGGCGGGCGGCGCGATCGGCCTGCTGCTCGGTGGTCTGCTCACCGCGCTGGACTGGCGACTGATCTTCCTGGTGAACCTGCCGATCGGCATCCTGGTCGGCGTCGCGGCGTTCCGGGTGCTCGACAAGGACCGTGGGATCGGCCTGAAGGAGGGAGCCGACGTTCCGGGTGCGGTGCTCATCACCGCCGCCCTGATGCTCGGCGTCTACACCATCGTCAAACCCGCCGCCGAATACGGCTGGACCGATTCGAGCACCCTGGCGCTCGGGGCGGTCGCACTGCTGCTGCTCGCGGCCTTCGTGCTGCGCGAGGCCACCGCGTCCGCACCGCTCATGCCGCTGGGAATTCTGCGCTCGCGCAATCTGTCCGGCGCGAACGTGGTCCAGGTGCTGACCGTGGCGGGCATGTTCGGCATGTTCTTCATGGGATCGCTGTACCTGAAGCAGGTGCTCGGATACAGCGCGGTCGCCCTCGGGTTGGCGTTCTTCCCGGTCGCGGCGATCATGGGCGTGCTGTCGGTGCAGTTCTCCGAACATCTGGTGATGCGCTTCGGCGCGCGAATGGTGCTGCTGCCGGGCCTGACCCTGATCCTGGGCGCACTCGTGTGGCTCGCGCAGGCCCCGGTGGACGGCGGCTACTGGACGCACGTCTTCGGGCCGGTGGTGCTGTTCGGCACCGGCGCCGGACTGGCCTTCCCGGCATTGATGAACCTGGCCATGTCGGGTGTGGACCAGCGGCAGGCCGGACTCGCCTCCGGTCTGGCCAACACCACCATGCAGGTCGGCGGCGCACTCGGACTCGCGGTGCTCGCGACCCTCGCCGCGAGCCGCACCGACCACCTCTTGGCCGAAGGCAGCGCTCCGAAAGAGGCGTTGACCAGCGGATTCCAATTGGCCTTCTGGATCGGGGCCGCACTGGTGGTTGTCGCGCTCGCGGTGGCGGCCACGGTGCTCAGGTCGCCCGCGGCCGAACTGCCCGCCGAGGCGGAACTACTGCTCGACGCCGAGGTCGCGACCGAGCGCACCGTACTCTGATCCCAGCCGGAACGTCGACGGCTCGAACCTCGCCGAGGTTCGAGCCGTCGGGGTTCGCGGGGATTATCCGCTGTTGCCGCGGCGCTTGGTGAACAGCACGATGGCGACGATTATCGCGACCACCACGAGCACGCAGCAGATGACGCCGAAGAATCCGATCCCGCTGCTCTTTTTCTTCTTCTTGGCGGCGAGATCCAGCGCGGTGTTCCACGTGTCGGACGCGATCACGTCGGGGCTGGTCCACACGCTGTGGTCCAGCAGGCTCGCATTGGTGAGCAGATCGAGATACATACTTCCCCATTCGTCGACGGCGGCCTCCTCCCGGGCCGAATCATCAAGGTTATCGCGCGGGAGAAATCGTTGTTAACCGTTCGCGAACGCATCCTGCCGGTGCGGTTCGGGTCTCGGCGCCTCAGCGCGGCTTGACCAGGGGGAAGGGCAGGGTCTCGCGAATGCTGCGACCGGTGATGAGCATGACGATCCGGTCGACGCCCATACCGAGTCCGCCGGTGGGCGGCATGGCGTGTTCGAGCGCCTCGAGGAAGTCCTCGTCGAGTTCCATCGCCTCGGGATCGCCATTGGCCGCGAGCATCGACTGTTCGGTGAGTCTGCGGCGCTGTTCCACCGGATCGGTGAGTTCGCTGTAGGCGGTGCCCAATTCGACGCCCCATGCCACCAGGTCCCAGCGTTCGGTGACTCCCGCGACGCGGCGGTGCGCGCGGGTGAGCGGGGAGACCGAGGTGGGGAAGTCGATATAGAAGGTCGGCTCCTCGGTCCGCGACTCCACCAGATGTTCGTACATCTCCAGGACGACCTGACCCGCGTCCCAGCCGTGCTGATACGGAATGTCGGCCTTGTCGCAGAGCACGCGCAGATCGGCCACCGGCGACTGCGGGGTGACCGGCGCGCCGACGGCCTCCGACACCGCCCCGTGCACCGTCTTCACCGCCCACTCCCCGGAGATGTCGACCTCCTCGAAGGTGCCGTCGTCGTTGGGGCGCAGTGCGACCATCGCGCCGTTGGCGGCGACCGCCGCGTTCTGGATCAGTTCCCGGCAGATGTGCATCATGCGTTCGTAATCGCTGTGCGCCTCGTACGCTTCGAGAATGGTGAACTCGGGATTGTGGCTGAAGTCCACGCCCTCGTTGCGGAAGGTCCGCCCGATCTCGAACACCTTCTCCATACCGCCGACGCAGAGTCGTTTGAGATACAGCTCGGGCGCGATGCGCAGGTACAGATCCAGGTCGTAGGCATTGATGTGGGTGATGAACGGGGTCGCGTTGGCTCCGCCGTGCACCTGTTGCAGGATCGGCGTCTCCACCTCCAGGTAGCCGAGGCCGTTAAGCGAATCGCGCAGCGAGCGCAGCACCGCACTGCGTTTGGTGAGCAGTTCGCGGGCGTCGGGGTTGATCGCCATGTCGACGTAGCGCTGGCGCACCCTGGCCTCGGGATCGGCCAGACCCTTCCATTTGTCGGGCAGCGGATGCAGGCATTTGCCGTTCATCCGCCAGTCCGCGGCCAGCAGCGACAGTTCGCCGCGGCGGCTCTGTCCGATCTGCCCGCTGACCTCGATCAGGTCGCCGAGGTCGAAGTATTCGCCGAATTCGGCGCTGCGCCGCGCGCCGACGCGGTCGCGGTCGATGATCAGCTGGATGTCGTCGGTCCAGTCGCGCACCACCGCGAAGATCACGCCGCCGTAGTCGCGGATGCGCAGCAGTCGCCCGCACACCCGTACCGTGGTGCCGCGCGGCGAGCGCCTGGCCGCGGCGACGGTGTGCGTGGGCGGATAGGCGACCGGGTAGGCGTCGATTCCGTCCGCGGTCATCTTGGCCAGCTTGTCCATGCGCACCCGGACCTGTTCCGGCCGTCGCGGAAGTTGCTCGGCGAGTTCGCTTTCCGGCATGTCGGGCGGGGTGCCGTCGGCGTGCAGTCCGGTGACGGTGTCGGGTACCGCACTGCGCAGACCGGTATGGGTCGTGGTCACCGGATCCTTGCCGAAGCGCGGCAGGAATCCTTCCGCGAGCGCGCTGGCCATCGCGACCCGCGGCAACTGCCTGCGCTCCTCGAACAGGAAGAACCGGGGCACCCAGTGCGGCTGGTACTTCACATTCGAGCGGTACAGCGCCTCGAGCTGCCACCAGCGCGAAAAGAAGAGCAGCACACCGCGCCACAGCCGCAGCACCGGACCGGCGCCGATCCGCCCGCCCTCCTCGAACACCGAACGGAAGACCGCGAAGTTCAGCGAGACCCGCGTGATGCCGTGTTGTTCGGAAGTCAGCGCGAGCTGCGAGATCATCAGCTCCATCGTGCCGTTGGGGCCGTCGGGGTCACGGCGCATCAGTTCCAGTGACACGCCCGTGCGGCCCCACGGCACCAGCGACAGCATGGCCAGCACCCGATTCTGGGCGTTGACCGCCTCGACCAGCAGACAGTCGCCGTCGAGCGGATCGCCGAGTCGGCCGAGGGCCATCGAGAATCCGCGTTCGGTCTCGGTATCGCGCCATGCCTCGGCCCGGCCGATGACATGCGGGAATTCCGATGCCGGTATGTCGCGGTGCCGTCGGACGCGCACCGTGAACCCGTGTTTGCGCAGTCGGTTGGCGGCCTGGCGGACCTGCTTCATCTCCGGTCCGGCCAGCGAGAAGCCGCGGGTGTCGAGGATCGCCTCGTCACCGAGGCGCAGGGCCGACAGTCCCGCTCGCCGATACGCCTGTGCGCCGAGTTCGCTCGCGCCCATGACGGCGGGCGCCCAGCCGAAGCGGTCGGCCGATCTCAACCAGGCGTCGATGGCCTGCGGCCATGCTTCGCGCATCCCGATCGGATCCCCGCTGGCCAGGCAGACACCCAATTCGACCCGGTAGGTGATCGCGGCCTTGCCGCTGGGCGCGAACACCACCGCCTTGTCCCGGCGGGTCGCGAAGTAGCCGAGCGAGTCCTCGACATCGGAGCGTTCCAGCAGTCCGCGTATCGCCGATTCGTCGGTGCCGGTCATGGCGTTCTCGGCGCGCTGGGAGCGCAGTAACACGATCACCGCCGCGAGCAGCGCGATCGCGCCGAACAGGCCGAGCAGGAAGTTGACCCAGGGCCGCGGGTGACCGTCGAAGTGCTCGTTGTCGACCAGCACCGCCGCGGTCACCCGGTAGACCGCCCAGCCCGGTCGCTGCCAACCGCCGGGCAGCGTTCCGGGGAACAGCTCCACGAGTCCCCAGCCGATCAGGCAGCCGACGGCAAGCCCGCCCACCAGCACGCCGAGCGCCTTCCACCCGGCCCCGCGGCGCACCTTGGTGTAGAACTCGCTCCACGCCGCGACGAGTACACCGATCACCGCCAACTGGGCGACCATGCCCGCGAGTGCGCTGTAGTTGCCGGTCTCGGTGAAGTCGAGCGCGTTGATCAGCGCGAACAGCGCGAGGTAGACCACGAGCAGCCACCACGCGATGCGCTTGCGGCTCGCGATGGCCCCGGCCATGAGACCGAGGATCAGCGCCCACATGAGGTTCGTGTCGGGCGCGTCGAAGAAGTAGACGTCGATGTAGCGCCGCGGCACCTGGGTCAGGAAGCGCAGCGCGGGCGACAGACTCCACAGCAGACATGCGGCCGCCAGGCCGCCGAGGACCATCCCCGCGATATGCGGTACCTCGGAGAACCTGCCGTGGCCGCGATGCGGGACCGGCGGGGTGGGTCTGTCCTGCCGAGGTGCGATGTCCGTGCGATGACCGGCTTGCGTGGAAGTCACCGAACCAGTGTGTACGGTCCCGCGCCCGGACTGTCCCAAGACCACCCGGGATGTCGGGAGGCGCGGGCCGGTCGGCGGTGACGCGGGGGGTTGGCGTGCCGGCGGATTCCGGCCCGGGTAAGGATGTATGTCATGTCAGATCCAGTCGATGTTCCGATCGATGACGAGATCATTCGGCTCGGGCAGTTCCTGAAGCTGGCCAATTTGATCGATTCCGGTTCGGAGGCGAAGACGGTGATCGCCGCAGGCCTGGTCCGGGTGAACGACGAGGTCGAACTGCGGCGCGGGCGCCAATTGCACGCGGGTGACGTGGTCGCCCTCGCCGGTCACCGGGTCCGGGTGGCGCCGGCCTGATCGGTCCGTCTTCAGTCCTCGGCGCGCACGACGATGCCGTCGTGATCGCTGTAGAGCATCTCGCCGGGAACGAAACTCACACCGCCGAATTCGATGGTGACGTCGCGTTCGCCGCTGCCGGTCTGGGTGCTCTTGCGCGGGTTGGTGCCCAATGCCTTGATACCGATGTCGAGGGTGCGCAGTATGGCCGAATCGCGTACGGCCCCGTTGACGATGACGCCCGCCCAGCCGTTGTCGACGCCGCGGCCCGCGATGATGTCGCCCACCAGTGCGGTGTGCACGCTCGCGCCGCCGTCGACCACGAGCACCCCGCCGTGGCCCGGTTCGCTCAGTGTCTGCTTGACCAGCAGATTGTCCTGGAAGCAGCGGATGGTGGTGATTCGGCCCGCGAAGCTCTCGCGACCGCCGAACTGGATGAACTGCGTATCGCAGCTGCGGATTTCGGGGCCGATCTCATCGGCCAGGTCTGCGGTGGCGACAACGGTCATGGCTCGATTCTGCCGCGCTCGCGTTGCCGCGTATTCGCGGCCCCCGCGCGGTGTGATCGATGTCTTATCGGTGACCGTGCTGTAGTTCGTAGACGTCGCGGTCGTGTTCGGTGATCTTGGCGTGGTCGAGAAGGTCGGGACTGAGACCGTGCTGTGTCAGGCGGAAGCGCCGCCAGACATAGCTCAGCGCAACGGTGAAGACGACCAGCGGGACGATCATCATCACGATCATCCCGATCTTCAGCGGCATCGGCCCCGGGAACAGCAGGACGAGGGCGAAGAACGGGATGACGGGTACGAGGAACCGGACGAGATAGCGTTCCATGGCCCCGTGTCCGACGAGGTCGTGGATGACCCACTCGTGCAGCTCCGGGGGAAGCGCGCGGCCGATATCGTAGGCGATCCGCTGACCGGTTGTGGGCTTTTTCATACATTCAGGCTATGCCTGTGTTATACGTCACCGCTAGTGCGTCGGCCTCATCCGCGCCCGTGCCTGCGTTCGTAGTCCAGCCGGTCGGCGTCGGCGCGGCGGCGTGAGTCGGCATCGGCCAGTTCGGGGTCGAGACCGTGCTGGATGAGCCGGTGCCGCCGGAACACGTACATCAGCGCGACGGTGAAATAGATGAGCGGAATGTAGAGCAGCGCCATCATCGCCAGACCCATCCACAACGGGCCCGGCAGCAGCAGGAACAGGCAAAGCACCGGAATGATCGGGATGAGGATGCGGCTCAGGTAGCGCCGCGTCGCCCCGGGGCCGGTGAGATCGGCCAACACCCAGTCCGACATCGAGGCGGGCAGTGTGCGGCCGCACAGATACCCGATGCGCTGGGCGAAGTTCGGTCCGGTCGCCGCGGTCATAACCGCACCCCGGGCTGCCGATCGAGCGAATCCGGGCCGCGGCTGTGGAATTCGGTGATCTGGCGGATCAGGTTGTCGGTGGTGTGGCGCACGGTGATCTTCACGAACGGTTCGATGGTCCGGCCGAGGGCGCGTCCGGCCAAACCGCCGGGCACCCGATAGTCGACGATCGCGTCGATCGTGCACAGGTCATCGCCCTCGACGTGGAACAGGAAGGTCGAGCAGACCTCGAACCCCTCGACGGAGGTGATCCCGATCGCGAAATCCTCCTCCCAGCGATTCACCCGCACCCGCGAACGCAGCGACGCCGGACCGAGTTTGATGTGGCCGTCGAAGGCCGCGCCGACGCCCTCGATCTGTTCGCCGACCGGAGTGAAGGATTGGACACCGTGCAGGAAGCGCGGCAGATTCCGGTAATCGTTGACGTACCGGAACGCGGATTCGGCCGAGGCCGCGCAGGCCGTCATTATCTTCACTTCGGTCATATCGTTACTTTAGCGTCTGACCAGCGCCGCGCCGCTCTCACGCGGTGACCGCCAGCGCCGCCGCCAACCCGAATGCGACCGCCATCACGGCGACCTCGAGCACGGCGCGGCGCAGCGAGTCCTCCGCGGCCATCCGGTGATCGGCCGCGCGCCGCACCCAGGTCCGCCGCCACCACCAGCCCAGTGCCAGCAACGCGACCAGCACCGCCGACTTGGCGAGCAGGATGCGCCCGTATCCGGTGCTCAGCACCGGACCGACGCCGCCGAGGCGCACCAGTCCGTTCACGATGCCGGTCACCGCGAGGCTCCCGATCAGCGGCAGCGCCACCGCCGAATACCGTGGCAGCGCCTGTGCCCACGCGCCGCGGGTGCGCACCACCAGCGCCAGTGCGAGTAGCAATCCGAACCAGGCGGCGGCCGCCAGGGCGTGCACCGCGGCCAGCACCGAACCGAGACTCTGCTGGGACATGTGCCCGGTGATCGGCCGCAGGGCCAGCGCCACCGCCGTGAACACCAACACCAGATCGGGGGAGGCGATGTCGGGACGGCGGTAGGCCAGTGCCGCGTAGCCGGTCACCGCGCCCGCGCCGATCAGAATGGCGATACCGATCTGGCCGCCGCTGATCGCGGTGAGGAAGGTGCCGAAATCGTCGGCGCCGAGCGCGCGCACGGACACGCCCGCCACATCGGCGGCCTCGAACAGCAGCAGCGTGAATTCGGCGCAGGTCCAGGTGCCCGCCAATGCGGCCAGCAGCCGCCACGGTGGATCCGCGCGCGGATACAGCCGTGGTAACGCCGCGAGTCCGAGCACCGTCGCGCCCGCGCAGTCCGCGAGCACTCGGATCAGCGCCGCGCCCGGGGCGGGTCCGGGCGCGGCCAGCGCCAGCGCCACGGCCACCCCGAGCAGGCAGGCCGGGATGACCGGCAGCAGTGTCCGCGCGTATCCGCCACCGGCCGCCCCACCGCGCACGCCGAATCCCTTATCTCTTGTTCCGCGCCCGGCCGCCGTACAGTGCGACGGCCAGACCGCCGCCGAACAGGACGACGCCGCCGAATACGAACACCCACAGCGGCACGCCGTCGTCGTCGGTGTCAGCGCCCTTGGCATCCGGTCTCGGACCCGGCGTGCCGTTACCCGGCTTGCTCAGGGTGAAGGTGCGGGTGCCGCTGACCGGATGCCCGTCGGCCGAGGTGACCCGATAGGCGATGGTGTAGACACCGACCGGACCGAGTTCGCCGACCTCGACGCCGACGGTGCCGCCGTCGACCGCAGGCTGCCCCTTCGACCACAGATTGCCATCCGGGCCGACCACCGTCAGCGACGGGAAACTCGTCTGGAGCGCTTCGTTGAAGGTGACGCTCACCCTGGCCGGTCCCGCGTCGACGGTGCTGCCGTCGGCGGGCACACTCGAGATCGGCACCGAATGCGCCGCTGCCGGACCGGCCACGACCGAACTCACGCCGAGCAGTGCGAGTCCGGCGAGCAGGACCGCGAACACGCGGTCGATCATGAGCGCCGTCCGCGGAGCACGGCGCCGGCGCCGAGGGCGACGGCGAACACTCCGAGCGCGAGACCGGCGCCGCCGAGCCAGCGGGCGGTGTCGTCGGTGGACTTCCTGGCTGCGGCTTCGGTGTGTTCGTCGCCGACCGAATGCGCGCCGCGCTCGCCGTCGGCGGCCGCGGCGAGGGCGAGGGTGGGGGCCGGATGTTCCGGTTCCGCGCCGTCGGGTCCAACGGGCTGATCCCACGCGACCGTCTTGCCGTCGCTGTAGGTCTGCACGGCCGCGAAACTCAAGGTCTGCTGTTCGGGCAGCGGTCCGACCGAGAGCACGAAACGCTGGAACTGTCCGGGCGCGATACCGGGCGTGCCGGGATCGGCGGTCCAGGTGACCGCGACGGCCTCGGACTTGTCATTGCGGTCGACCTTGGCGTTCCACCCCGGAATGGGTTCGGTGCGAGCGCTTTTCAGTTTCGGCAGCGCCACGGTGAGCGCGGTGGTCGACGCGGTCACCGATTCGGTCGGCACCCGGAAGGTGACCACCGAATAACCGCCTTGCCGTGCGCCGGGCGCGTCCGCGGTGACGTGTGCGGCGGCGGTGCCGCCGCCGAGCAGTACCGCGCCGATGGCGGCGGTCGCCGCGGTGCAGGCGCGCAGAACTGGAATTCTCATGATGAAGGGCTTCTCTCCGATGAGGACGGTGCGGATGTGGTGCGGGCTACTGCGGGAACAGCGGTGGCGCACGCGGGCCGGTCGCATCCCTCGGAGACGGGCGGTAGGCGGCGGTACCCGGATCGGCGGGTCCGACGAACGTGGGGATCGGGCACGCCACCGGATTCGTGGTCGCGGCCCGGATGGCGGTGGTGACGAGGTCGTAGAGGCGCTGCGCCAGCAGGGCGAGGCCGCCGCAGACCACGGTCGCGACCGCGTGCGCGAGCAGCATCCAGCCGCCGGGCAGTACGGAGGTGGCGCCGGGCGACGGGGTGTGCGCATGTCCGACCAGACCCGACAGCGCGACATGCGCGGTGAGCTGTCCGGCGCCGAGTACGCCGAAGACCGCCGTGCGGTTCGCGGGTAACGCGGCGACCAGCGCGCCCGCGAGCATCGCGACGAGCAGCACCAGCGCGCCGTCGGCGGAATCGGGGACGCCGCCGCCCGCCGCGCCGTGCGCGGCGATGGCCAGTGCGGCCACCGACGCGCCGATGGCACCGCCGCGCGGGGCGGCGGTGTCGGCTACTGTGCGCGGCGCGGCGGTCACGGCGTCGTTCAGTTCACGCCGAGGCGGGCCAGGACGTCGGCTTCGATACCGGACAGTTCGTCGGAGATGGAGGTGTGCACGGCCCGGCGGCGCGGGGCGGGCATCTGCTCGGCGGTACGGACCGCTGCCGTCAGTCCGGCCAGCCGCTCTTCGATGGATGCGACGAACTTCTGGTTCTCCGATTTTCCGCCGGAGATCTTGTCAAGGGCCGCTTCGACATTGACGATGCGCGCCTGGAGTTTGCCGCCGTGGCCCGCGAAATCGCCGAGTTGTTCGACGCCGACGCCGAGCCGCTGCGCGCGCCGGGTGTCGAGCCTGCCGCGCAGCAGGGTCGCGCCGCGGTAGGCCAGCGGTGCGAGCACCGGGACGAGAACCCGCGCGACACCGAGGTACTTGCGCACCTGCGCGGCACTGAACGGATCGCGTTCGGCGCGCGCGGCCACCTTCAGCGCCGCCTTCTCCTCGGCCTGATAGGCGGCGATCTGCGCCTTGGCCACTTTGCGCTGGGTGCGGGCCTGCTCGCGCTGGGCCTTGCGATCGTTCTTCGCGCCGAGCTTGGCCTCCATACCGGCCTTGTGCTTGAGGGCTTTCGCCTCGGCCCGGCGGCTCGGTCGCCGCTTGCGCTTCGTGAACAACCCCATCGAAGGCCCTCCGTCATGCTGGTTCGCCATGGCGGCTACGACGCCGGGGAACGCCCGTCCGCCCATGTCACACGGTTTGTCGTAACACTATCGGGTCCGCGCCCTGGGTTGCGAGGGGGTAAGTGATGCGCGTATCGGGTCCGTCGGCGGGTCATGCGGTGCGCGGACGTGTCGGAGGCTGGGACCATACTGCGTATGTGAATTCGGGCATCGGCGACCGCGGGGGTCGCGTGGACGACGGCGCGGCCGGCGAGCGGGCCGCACGCGATTTCGCTGGTCGGCGCCTCGAAGGCGGCGCGGGCGGCGGATCGGTGGCCTTCATCGACGCACGCGCGCTCATCGGGTGCAGGCATCGCCTGCACCTCACCGCCACTCACCCGCATCTGCTCACCGGCGTGGTCGAGGACGCCGGAGTGCGTCAGCGCCGCGAGGCGGCGGGCGAGCATCGGCGCCGGGTGCGCGACGCGCTGGTCGGCGCCGATCCCGAGGGCTGGATCGTGATAGATCCCACACTGCGCGCCACCGAGCGCGCCGAGTCGACGATGCGCGCCTGCGCCGCGGGCACCCACAACATCTGGGGCGGGCTGCTGCCGCAGGAGCCCGACACCGGGCGCCGCGGCGGCTCCGAAATCCTGCTGCGCGACCGTGACCGCGGTGGGTTCATCCCGATCATCGTCGTCAACCACAAGGTCAGCGATCCGCGCAAACCCGAGCCCGCCGACTTCCATCCCACCACCAGCGATCCGTATCACTGGAATCCGCAACCGGATCCGCATCACAAGCTGCGCCAGCAGCCGCGCGATCTGCAACGGCTGGCGCATCTGTACCGAATGCTGCAACGGCACGGGCTTGCCAGTTCGGCGCTGCTCGGCGGCGTCATCGGCTACCAGTTCGGCCGCGAGGAGGAATCCGGCCGCGATGATCTCGCGGCCGGGGGCCGCCCGGCGGTGCGCGTGGGCGGCGGCGCCGAGGCGGGCCGCTACGATCCCGACCGCATCCTCGTGCACGATCTCGGCCCGGTGCTCGCCGACTACGATCTGCGCTACGCCGACCGAATCGCGGTGGCGCGCAACGAATTGCCGACCACCCCGTCCAAGGTGCCCGAATGCCGCCAGTGCCCGTGGTGGCAGCGCGGGGTCGACGAGGGCGCGGGCTGCGAACGCTGGCTCGTCGAACACCGCGACGTGAGCCTGGTCGCTCCCGGTTCGCGCGCGGAGGTGCTGCGCGGCCACGGCGTGCAGACCATCGACGATCTGGCCGCCTGGGCGGGTCCGGATCCGGAGGATTGGCAACACGGCCCGTTCGATGAGGCGGTGGTCACCGCGCGGGCCTGGCTCGCGGGCGCGTCGCTGGTGCGCCGGGCCGACCGGGTGACGGTGCGCCGGGCCGACGTCGAGGTCGACGTCGATCTGGAGAGCTATCAGGAATATGGCGCATACCTCTGGGGCACCCTGCTCGACGGGGTGTACCGGCCCTTCTTCACCTGGGACCCGCTGCCCACCGAGGACGAGGGCCGCTCCTTCGGCGAATTCTGGACCTGGCTGATGACGGTGCGCGCCGAGGCCGTCGCGACGGGCAGGAGCTTCGCCGCCTACTGCTATTCGCGCACCGCCGAGGACAAATGGCTCTACGAGTCCGCGCGCCGGTTCGCGGGCCGTCCCGGCGTGCCCACCGTCGAACAGGTGCGCGCCTTCGTGGACGGACCGGAGTGGGTCGACATGTTCCAGGCCGTCTCGGAACAGTTCATCTGCCCGAACGGCAAGGGGCTCAAGAAGATCGCGCCCGTGGCCGGATTCGCCTGGCGCGATCCCGAGGCGGGCGGCGAGGCGTCGATGAGCTGGTATCGCCGCGCGGTCGGCTACGACGACGGTGTGATCGACCTGTCCCAGCGCATCCGGTTGCTCGAGTACAACGAGGACGATGTGCGCGCGACCTCGGCGCTGCGGGAGTGGATGCGCCCCCGCGTACCCACCGAACACTGCGCCGATCGCGAGGTGCCTGGCCTCGCCGATTTCCACGCGGGGGTCTGACCAGGCCGGTCCTGCTTCGGCGGTGACGGCGCGGCGGTACCATCGCGACCGTGACAGAGCACGTCGAACAACTCGAGTTCCAGGCCGAGACCCATCAGCTGCTCGAACTGATGATCCACTCGGTCTACTCCAACAAAGACACGTTCCTGCGGGAGCTGATCTCGAACGCTTCCGACGCACTGGACAAGCTGCGGCTGGAGTCCTTCAAGGACAAGGACCTGCACGTCGACACCTCCGACCTACACATCGAGCTCGAGGTCGACAAGGACGCGCGGACGCTGACCGTCCGGGACAACGGCATCGGCATGTCCCGCGCCGAGGTGGTCGATCTCATCGGCACGCTGGCCAAGTCGGGCACCGCCGAGCTGCGCAAGAAACTCAACGAAGCCAAGTCCGAGGCGGCCGCGGAGGAGCTGATCGGCCAGTTCGGCATCGGCTTCTACTCGACCTTCATGGTCGCCGACAAGGTCGCGCTGACCACCCGCAAGGCGGGGGAATCCGAGGGCACCCGCTGGGAGTCCGAGGGCCAGTCGACCTACACCATCGAGACCCTGTCCGACGCCCCGCAGGGTACCGCGGTCACCCTGCACCTCAAGCCGGTCGACGAAGACGACCACCTTTTCGACTACACCCTGGAGTGGAAGCTCCGCGAGATCGTCAAGAAGTACTCCGACTTCATCGCCTGGCCGGTGCGCATGCGGGTCGAGCGGACCGTCACCGAGGGGGAGGGGGAGGACAAGACCGAGAAGACGATCATCGAGGACCAGACCCTCAACTCCATGAAGGCGTTGTGGACCCGCCCGAGGAGCGAGGTCTCCGACGAGGAGTACAAGGAGTTCTACAAGCACGTCGGCCACGGTTGGGACGATCCGCTCGAGATCATCCCGCTCAAGGCCGAGGGCACGTTCGAATACCAGGCGCTGCTGTTCATCCCGTCGCACGCGCCGTTCGACCTGTTCACCCGCGAGCACAAGCGCGGCGTGCAGCTCTACGTCAAGCGGGTGTTCATCATGGACAACTGCGAGGAGTTGATGCCGGAGTACCTGCGTTTCGTCAAGGGTGTGGTTGACGCCCAGGACCTGTCGCTCAACGTCTCGCGCGAGATCCTCCAGCAGGACCGCCAGATCCAGATGATTCGCAAGCGCCTGGTCCGCAAGGTGCTGTCCACGGTCAAGGATCTCCAAGGCGCCGAGGATCAGACCAAGTACCAGACCTTCTGGAAGGAATTCGGGCGCGTCCTGAAGGAGGGTCTGCTGTCCGATTTCGACAATCGCGAGACCCTGTTGCAGGTGTCGTCGTTCTCCTCGACCCATTCCGACTCCGAGCTCACGACCCTGGCGCAGTACGTCGAGCGCATGGCCGATGGCCAGGAGGCGATCTACTACATGACCGGCGAGAGCCGTCAGCAGATCGAATCCTCGCCGCATATCGAGGCTTTCAAGGCCAAGGGCCGCGAGGTGCTCATCCTCACCGATCCGGTGGACGAGATGTGGGTCGGTTCGGTGACCGAATTCGACGGCAAGTCCTTCCAGTCCATCGCCAAGGGCGAGGTCGATCTGGAGACCGAGGAGGAGAAGAAGGCCTCCGAGGCGCTGCGCGAGCAGCAGGACAAGGACTTCGCCGACGTGCTGACCTGGCTGGGCAAGACGCTCGACGAGAACGTCAAGGAGGTGCGCCTGACCAACCGGCTCACCACCTCGCCCGCTTGCCTTGTCGGCGATGTCTACGATTTCACGCCCATGCTCGAGCGCATGTATCGAGCCTCGGGCCAGATGGTGCCCGAGAGCAAGCGGATTCTGGAGCTGAATCCCACGCATCCGCTGGTCACCGGTCTGCGCGACGCCTACTTCACGCGCAAGGACGACGCCGACGCGGGCAAGGTGCCGGAGCTGACCGAGACCGCTGAACTCCTCTACGGCACCGCGGTGCTGGCCGAGGGCGGTGAGCTGAAGGATCCGGCGCGGTTCGCGCACATCCTCACCGACCGGCTGACCCGCACGCTGTAGGCTGCCCGATCGGAGGCCGCCGCGGCGGCGGCCTCCGATTCGGTGGCGTTCGGGCCCAGCGCTTTTCGCCCGACTCGCTGATTCGCGACCTGGTCGCGCGAGTAGCCTGATCCGGTCGAAAGGATCGTTCACCGAATGTCCGCTCATCCCTTCGCGGCGCCCGAACCATGGGATCTGGTCGCCGACGGCTACGCCGAATTCGCGTCCGCGATCATGCGGCCGTTCTCCTCGCACGCGCTAGAGGTGGCCGGACCGGGATCGGACGCGCATATCGTCGACGTGGCGGCGGGCAGCGGCGTGCTGAGCCTGCTGGCGGCCCCTCAGGTCGCCTCGGTGCACGCCATCGATATCTCCGAGCGCATGCTGACGCGGCTGCGCTCGGCCGCGGCGAGCGCGGATATCGGCAATATCGTGACCGAATGCGGTGACGGACAGGCGCTTCCGTATCGGTCCGATCGGTTCGACGTGGGTTTCTCCATGTTCGGCCTGATGTTCTTCCGCGATCGCAACGCCGGCTTCGCCGAACTGTTTCGGGTACTGCGGCCCGGCGGCCTGGCGGTGGTGTCGAGTTGGGCGCCGATACTGGAATCGCCGCTGATGATGACCATGTTCGCGGCCAATGCCGCGGCCGATCCCCATATGCGGGAACCGCGGCCGGACTTCCTCGGTCTGGAGAATCCCGAGGTCTTCGCGAGTGAGATGCGCGCGGCGGGATTCGCGGGGGTCACCATTCAGCGCCACAGCGCGTCGATCGCCTTCGACAGCGCCGAGGAAATGTGGGAGGCGATGGTGCTCGGCAGCGCCTCGATGCGGTGGCTGCGACGCAACGACGGCGAGCGGAGGTGGGCCGAGCGCGCCGCGGCCGTGCGGGCCTATCTGGAATCGCACTACCGCCCCGGCATCGCGCTGTCGACCACCGCGCTGTTCGGTATCGGTCACAAGCCGGTGCGATAACCCCGAACCGATGCGGAAACGAGGAAGCTCCCCGGCCCGAATCGGGCGGGGAGCTTCCCATGACGCGGAGACTACCGCGGCGCCATGCGCAGCGCGCCGTCCATGCGGATGGTCTCACCGTTGAGGTAGTCGTGTTCGACGATGTACTGCGAAAGCTGCGCGTACTCGTCGGGGCGGCCGAGACGCGACGGGAAGGGCACGCCCGCCTCGAGGCCCTTGCGGTACTCCTCGGTGACACCGGCCAGCATCGGGGTGTCGATGATGCCGGGGGCGATCGTATTGACGCGGATGCCGAACTGCGCCAGGTCACGCGCCGCGGGCACGGTCATGCCGTGTACGCCGCCCTTGGAGGCGGAGTAGGCGATCTGGCCGATCTGACCCTCGAACGCGGCGACCGAGGCCGTGTTGATGATCACACCGCGCTGACCGTACTCGTCGACCGCCTCGGTCTTGGAGATGGCGTCGGCGGCCAGGCGCATGACGTTGAAGGTGCCGAGCAGGTTGACCGTGATGACGGTGCGGAACAGTTCGAGGTCGTGCGGGCCGTTCTTGGACAGGATGCGTCCGGCCCAGCCGACGCCCGCGCAGTTGACGACGATGCGCAGCGGCGCGCCGGATTCGACGACCTTCGCCACGGCAGCCGACACCTCGTCGTTGCTGGTGACATCGGCGGGGATCAGCGTGACACCCGCGGGCACATTGTCGCCCGCACGCTCGATGGATTGCGGTACGTCCAGGCCGAAGACGGTGGCGCCGAGTTCGGCGAATCGCTTGGCGGTGGCGGCGCCGAGGCCGGACGCGCCTCCGGTGACAATGGCGGCGGTACCCGAAATCTCCACGATGGTCCTCTCGTTCGTGACAGCCAGTTGGCCTATCGTCAATTGCACCCTAATGGGTAGGCCGGGCGAGAACGAGTACGGTTGGCTCACACTTCGGGCCGCGGCGGCGGAGACGTGCGCGGGTATCCGGCCCTGGAATCGTCCGCGGTGCGGTGGCATTCTTGACCACCGAACGGCCAGACGACCCGGAGCCATCGAATGACCGAACTTGCAGGCGTCACCCGCCAACTGCCGCGCGGGCGTCACGGCCTGCCCCGGGAGCAGGTGATCGCCTCGCAGCGGGAACGCATTCTGCGGGCGATGGCCGACGCCATGGCGGAGAAGGGTTATGTCGGCACCTCGGTCGCGGCGGTACTCAAACGGGCGGGAGTGTCCCGGGAGACCTTCTACGAACAGTTCCGTTCCAAGGAGGACTGTTTCGAGGCCGCCTTCGAACGCGCCGTGGCGGGCGTGATCGACCGGCTCGCGGACGCATCGGACATGGACGCGCCGCGGCCGGGTTCGCCCGCCGACTCCGACCGCATGGACCGCGTCCTGCACGCCTACCTCGAGGCGCTGGCCGCCGAACCGGCCTACGCGCGGCTGTTCCTGGTCGAGGTGTACGCCGCGGGCGCCAAGGCCGTGGCCAAGCGCGCTGCGTTGCAGGAATCCTTCGTGAGCATGATCGCCGAGGTGCTCGACGCCCGCACCGAGGCACAGCGCTTCGCCTGTCAGGCGCTGGCGGCCGGGGTGAGCGCCCTGGTCACCGCGAAGATCGCCGCCGACGACATGGACGGGCTGCGCGAACTGAGGGCGCCGCTGCTGCAACTGGTTCTGCGCTCGGGCGATCTATACGGCGAGGCCATGCGCACGCCCTGATTCTGATTCAGGCCCGTGGCCCGCCTGCCTCGTGCCGGATGCGGTCGGACGGCTCGGCCGATTCGGCGGCCGCCGCCGCGAGTGCCCGCCGCCGCGCGAGCAGCAGTCCCGCCGCCACCGCCGGGACGATCACCGCGATACCCGCGCATGCCACCGCGCCAACATCGGGCAGCGCCGCCGTGAGCAGGGTGGTCGCGCCGAAGTAGAGGAACAGCAGACCCGCGCAGACGCCGATCACGCGTTCGGGCAGATGCTTGCCGACCAGGATGCCCGCGCCGATGGCCAGCGCGTCCGCGGCGACCATGCCGATGGTCGAGCCGATCCACACGCCGAACCAGCTGTTGTCGGTGGCCAGCGCCGCGGTCGCGAACATGGTGCGGTCGCCGAGTTCGGCCAGCAGGAAGGCGGAGAGGACCACGAAGTAGGGCGCGCGTCCCGAGCGCGGGGCGGGAGGTCGGGCCTTGGATTCCGCCGGACCGAAGTGTTCGCGCAGGCTCCAGAGGCCGACGGCGAGGAAGGTCAGCGCGGCGACCAGTGCGATGGCGCGCGCGGGCAACGCCGCGCCGAGGAAGTATCCGACGCCGACGGAGATGACGTGGACGGCGGCGGTAGCGGTGGCGATAGCCCCGAGCACAACCCACCAGCGGTAGCGCAGCGCGAACGTCAGTGCCATCAGCTGGGACTTGTCGCCCAGTTCGGCGAGAAAGACGATGCCGACGCTGAGCAATATCGTGGCGACCATGTGTGCGGCTCCCCGGATCCTCGGCCTGCCTGCCGGAATACGAGCACGCCTCCGGCCGACAACGCGAACTTGTCAGGCCGAAGGTCTCGCCCACCGAATCGAGTCCGGTTCACACAACCGGACCCGCGACCCCGACGGGGTGCGCGGATCAGTATGTCGATTGTGTGATTGGGGGCTACTCCCCTTCGCTGCTACCGACTGTACCCGCGGCGAGGTGGTCCTGACAACCGGGTGCAATCCAAATCGCCGCGCGCACAATAAGTTTGGAGATCCAATCGCAGAACTTCGGGTACCCTTACGCGGCCAGCAGCATAGCCAGAACCGCGGTGTCGGGATCACTGATCGGATCGAGTCCGACCCGGCTGACCAGCGAGGTCACCGTACCGTCGGATTCCGCTTCGGCCCACGCCGCGCGGTGTTCCAGACCCAGATGCGGCACGCCGGGCAGCAGCACGCAGCCCGATGCCGCCCCCGCGCATTCGGGCAGCGACGGTCGCGTCTGCGACGGCGGATGCAGCATCAGCAGAGCGGGCGGCACGTGATCGGCGAACCGACCCGGGCTCAGCGCCTGCTCGCCGAGTACCGTGCCCTCGGCCATGACCATGCCGACGGTGCCGGGCATGGGTTCGTCGGGCAGCTCCTCGCGGACGCCGAAAACGGTCGAGGTGGTCAGCAGACCGGGCAGCGTCGCCACCCGTACCGCGAGCACCAGAACCTGCGCCCATTCCTTGGTGGTGTCCGGCCAGCGGCCGGAGATGACGAAGCCTCTCAGTGACCCGCTCGCGTGGAACGGCGTGATGCCGATGGGTTCGTTTGCACGCATGATGCCTCCCGTCATGGAACCGGGGGCGGCTTTGCCCGTCCTCGAACTGTGGAATCCGACAATGACCCAGGTGTCACCTGGCACACAAGTACCAGAGAGTGCCGGCCATGTCGGTGGCCCGATACGCGGGACCCCCGCCGCACGGTGTGCGCGGCGGGGGTCCGGGTGCGAATGGGGCGGGATCAGCCGAAGATGAGGCCCTTGCCCTGGCTGACAGCGCGGGCGAAACGCTCCTGCACGTCCTCCCAGTTGACGACGTTCCAGAACGCTGTCACATAGTCGGCCTTGACGTTCTTGTACTGGAGGTAGAACGCGTGCTCCCACATGTCGACCTGGAGCAGCGGGATGATGCCGAGCGGCACGTTGGCCTGCTGATCGTAGAGCTGGAAGGTCAGCAACTTCTGGCCGAGGGTGTCGTAGCCGAGAACGGCCCAGCCCGAACCCTGCAGGCCGTTGGCGGCCGCGGTGAACTGCGCGCGGAACTTGTCGAACGAACCGAACTGGTCGTCTATGGCGGCGGCGAGCTCGCCGACCGGCTTGTCACCGCCGTTGGGGGACAGGTTCTTCCACCAGATCGAGTGGTTGACGTGACCGCCGAGGTGGAAGGCGAGATTCTTCTCGAACAGGAAGATGGCGCCGTGATCGCCTGCCTCGCGAGCCGCTTCCAGCTTCTCGAGGGCGGTGTTCACGCCCGCGACATAGGCGGCATGGTGCTTGGAATGATGAATCTCGTTGATCTGCCCGGAGATATGGGGCTCCAGGGCGCTGTAGTCGTAATCCAGATCTGGCAGCGTGTACTCAGCCACGATGTCCCTTCCTAATGTCGGGCCGGATGCGCCCGGACTCTCGCGCGCACCCCAGCCATCATTCGTACACCCGCAGGGTCCAACCCGGTCCGAAGCCCCCGCTATTCCGGCTGCCCCCGCGGGCCGACCCGTCTGATGGCGAACTTCGTCTCTCGTCGTACCCGCGCGCATTCGATCGAACCATGTCCCACCGCCGCGAGCCAGTGGGCGGACGGACTTCAGAGCGGCGGCACGATGCCGGGGCGGATGGTTCGCGGATCGGCCGCGGCGTGCGCCGCCCACCACCGCGCCCCGCCCGCGATGAACTCGGCGATCGGGACTTCGCGACCGTCGGCGTCGTGGATGCTCATGCCGTCGAACCACACACGCACGTCGAGCTCGCGCGGGTCGATGCCCTCTTCTTGGGAGAACTCGATGACGTGCGGGCAGATGTGGTTGTCGATGGCGGTGTCGAAGCTGAGCAATTCGCTCCACAGCGTCCAGCCGCTGTCGTCGAGGTCGACGAACTCCCAGCCGTGCAGCCTGCCGCCGCCGAAACTGCGGATGGCCTCGGCGAGTCCATCGAGTTGCAGTGGCAGCACCCGGGGTTCGGTATCGTCCCAGCGCTGTTCGCGCAGGGATGCGGCGACGCGTCCGACTCCGGTGAAGGTCAATCCGACCCGGTGATCGTTGATCGTCCGCCCGTCGGCGGTCAATGTCAGCACCTCGAGGTCGAGTCGCAGTGTGCGGGCCGCGGCGTCGACTTGGACGCCGAGGCATTTCGCCTCCGCCAGCGCGGTATCGAGTCCGGTTGTGTCCAATCCGTCGACAAGCCCCCTGCTCGCGTTCATGCGACCAGGCTACCGACCCCCCACGCGGGAACCGCGTATTTCACTTTTCGGTGGTGTTCGCCGAATTTCGATGGAACCGAATCGGTGCGAGCGGCGTCCAAGTTGTTGTCGGAACCAAATCGGGCACCGGTTCCGCCGTGGCGGCGAATGACCGCTCCGGGATGTCAGGAGGGGAGTTCCGGAACGGTCGTTCGCAACGCTTCGCGTTCGCGGCGGGACGGGCTGGGGCGTGGTGTTCGCCGGTGTTCGCCAGTGTTGTCGGGTCGTTGTCGGGTCGTTGTCGATCGTTCTGCTCGACCGTCGAGCCACGCGGCTTTGTCCCGGGAAGGACCACAAGCTGTGGATCAGTTTGTGGATTATGTGGATAACTCGCATCGACAACGGGGTATCGAGCGGGAAATGCCGCAAATAACAAACTCTAAGTTTGAAATTCCCCCGATGTCCCGACAGGGTCCGCGCCGGACCGGTACTCCCCCGTATCGCGGCGGTCGTGGCAGGATCGAATCGTGACAAGCTCCGAGATCGCGTCGATTCCGGCCAGGGACGTGCCCGGCGAATTCGACCGGACCGGCCCCGCGGGTGTGCGGGCGATCCTGCTCGACGTCCGCGAGGACGACGAATGGGAGCTCGGACACGCACCGGGCGCGATCCACATCCCGATGGTCGACGTGCCCGCGCGGATCGACGAACTCGACTACGACATCGACCTGTATGTCGTCTGCCGACAGGGCGGCCGGTCCGTCGAAGTGGTCAGATATCTGGCACATGTCGGATTCGAGCCGATCAACGTGAGCGACGGGATGGTGGCCTGGCAGCGGGCCGGACGGCCGCTGATCGCCGACGGCGGCAGGCAGGCGAAGATCTACTGACGAGGACGAGGTGCGCCGATCGAATCGACGCACACCGGTCGCCGTCGCTGAGGAGGCAGCCATGAGTACGGTCGTGCAGCCGTGTGCGCGCTGCGGCGCGCGCTGGGGGGTGCAGGGCGCCCCGATGCACTGGTGCCCGCGCTGCCGCGGCGTCCTGCTCTCGCCCGGACCGATCGACGGCCCGCCCGAGCGCCGCAACTACCGGTGGGTGGCGCGGCGACCCGATCACCGCAACCGCCCCGCGCACAGCGCCTCGGTCGCGTCTCCTACCCGGACCCCCGCCTACGACCACATGCCGACCTGGGGTCTGGCCGATCGCCCCCCCGCCCCGGCGGCGCCGCGCCCGCGCCGTTTCGCGGGCTTCGGCGCGCGTGTGCACACCCTGCTGATCCTCACCGCGACGATGTTCGGGCTCGCCGGACTCAGTGAACTGCTGCGCTACGGAATCCTGCTGCGCAACCGCACCCGCCTGATCGACCCGTGGCTGTTGCGACTGTCCGACGCCCTCGTCACCGCCTCGAGCACCTTGGCGATGGCCGCGGGCTTCGCCGCCGCCATCGCAGCGGTGGTGTGGCTGATCGACACCCGCGCCGCCGCCTACGCGCGGGCGGGGCACCGTGATCCGCGCGCGCCGCGCACCCTCGCGCTCGGCAGTCTGATTCCGGTAATCAACTTGCTCTGGCCCGGCGTGTTCCTCACCGAGCTGGCGCGCACCGCCGCCGATCCGCGCGCCCTGCGCGCGGTGCGGATCTGGTGGTGCGCCTGGCTGGCGGGCGGGGCGCTGGTCGCGGCGGCGCTGCTGTGGCGGACCGCGGATTCCTTGCAGGCCAAGGCCGACGGCGTCCTGTTCACTGCGTTCACCGATATCTGGGCCGCGACGCTGGCCGTGCTGACCTTGTGGGTGCTGCGCTACCTCGATGGCCGGAATCTGCTCGGCGGCACGCGGACCGAGCGCCGGTGGGTGGTCGCCGCCGAACCGGTGGCGCCGGTCATCGAACCGGTCCATCCCGGTCACGTGGCGGACGAAGCCGCCGCGGGGGAGGAAGAGTCGACGGCCCGGACTGCGGCGGCCCGGACTGCGGCGGCCCGAAATGCGGCGACCGAGGACATCGCCGAAGATCGGGATACCGGCAACGCCGTGGATCGTAAGCACGAGGAGGTTATGGCCAAGTGAGCCAGGGCAGTCGCGCGCCGTTCGTGGTCGCGCACCGGGGAGCCTCGGCGGCGCGCCCCGAGCACACGCTCGCCGCGTACGAACTGGCGCTCGAGGAGGGCGCCGACGGTGTGGAATGCGATGTACGGCTCACCCGGGACGGACATCTGGTCTGCGTACACGACCGCACGGTCGACCGCACCTCCTCCGGTTCCGGCCTGGTCAGCGAGATGACCCTCGACGAGCTTCGCGAACTCGACTTCGGTGGCGACGGTGAGCCGGCCTCGGTGCTGACGCTGAGCGAATTGATCGGCCTGGTGCTGGACTGGCGCAGCAGACCGACCAAACTGTTCATCGAGACCAAACATCCGGTGCGCTACGGCGCGCTGGTGGAGAACAAACTGCTGGCCGAACTCCAGCGGTTCGGCATCGCGGCCCCGGCTTCGGCCGACCACTCGCGCGCGGTCGTGATGTCCTTCGCCGCCACCGCGGTCTGGCGCATCCGCCGCGCCGCGCCCCTGCTCCCGACCGTCCTGCTCGGCGAGTCCTCGCGTTACCTGGGCGGTAGCGCGGCGACCACGGTGGGCGCGACGGCCGTCGGCCCCTCGGTGACGACCTTGCGCGATCATCCCGATCTGGTCGACAAGGCCGCCGCGGCGGGCCGTGCCACCTACTGCTGGACCGTCGACGATCCCGGCGACGTGCGGTTGTGCGCCGATCTCGGGGTCAGTTGGGTCGCCACCAATCACCCCGGACGCACCAAAGCGCTGCTCGGCTAGTGCGGGGTAGTAGTTTGACCATCCGTGGGAAAGAGCAAGCGCAACACTCCGAAGCCCGGAGGGAACCGGGCGCAGCGGCTGGCCGAGCGCAAGGCCGCGCAAGAGCAGGCGGCGCAGACGGTCACACGTCCGTTCGAAGGTCTGGCGGCCGAGTGCGATCTGGTCGCCCTTCGTGAATTCGTGCCGTCGGCGACGGCGACGCTGAAACTGTCGCCGGATGTGGCCGCCGAGCGTTCGGTGGTGCTCGCCACGGTACTGCCGGGTGCGGTGGCGGCACTGGTGCGCGCGGGCGATCAGCCGACCGGATTCGTCGGTGTGCAGGTGCAGGCGCAGAGCGCGGATCCGTCGGCCGATATCGCCGCGGCGATCCTGTGGACGCAGTCGGCCGAACCCGGTGACTCGCTGAGCGAGGTATCCACCGTCGAGGGCGGTCCCGGGCTTGCCGATGTCATCGATCCCGGCGCTGATCTGGAACTCACCGTGCATCAGGATTTCGACTGGTGGGTGCCCGAGGGCGTGCAGCCCGATCCGCAGGTCGCGTTGACCATCGAGCAGGCCAAGCAGGCGATCATGCCTTCGGCGCGGTTGGATCTCGGGCCGGACGCGATCGGTGCGGCCTGGTGGGTCGGTGCAGGCGAGAAGGCGCATATCCGCTGGGTGCGGCCGGAGAACGAGGACGATCTGATGTTGGCCCTGGCGCGGTTGCACGCGTCTGGCGGTCTGCATCTGGGGGAGGGTTCGCGGTTCGCGGGCTCGTTCCGCACGCACGGGCTGCTGGTTCCGGTCTTCGATCTCGATCCCGAGCGGCACGCTGACGAGTGGGTGGACGCGGCGAAGGAATTCGGCGCCCGGCTGGCTGCCGCGGTGGCCGTGGACGCGCCGCTGACCTCGGAGGAGCGTCGTTCGCGCGACGGTCTGCGTTCCCGCCAGGTCACTCTGCGCTGAATCCGGGTCCTGACCGGGCGCGCTGAATTCCCGGGCAGTAATTTTGTGAAAAACGCTCCTTTCTAAACTTTGCTCGGTTAGGTTCTCCCCATCACCGAAAGATGGTGACGGTGCGGGAGACCACACCGATCAGATGAGGAAAGTAGGACACCATGGAACTGCTTGTCGCGCTGCTCACGTCGCTGCTCAGCTCGCTGAGTGCCTCGTAGGAACCGGCCTTACGCAATTCGATCCCGTGGTCGTTAGCGCACACTGCGACCACCACTGAGACCAGTGAAAGGCCCAGCCCGTCGCGACGGGCTGGGCCTTCGCCGGATGCTTCGACGCCCATATCTCGATCGAATAAATACCGCACGATCACGGCGTAATTGCCTTTTCTTTCACCGGCCTGCCCGCGAGAAACAATTCTCGCGCGCTCACCGCGTGAGCAGATCCTCGGGAATCTGCTGATCCGAGGCAAGCGCCTCGAAGAACCGGCCCGCCTTGGCCTTGTCCCACAGCAGGACGTTGCCGCTGTCGGTGTCGTCGAATCCCCCGATGGGCACGGTCGTGGTGACGCTCTCGCCGCGCAGTGACCAGCCGAGTCGGCCCAGGTCCCACAGGTGATCACCCTCGTCGACCTTCAGCGAGCCGACCGTATCGGAGGCCAGCGGCCACAACCGCAGCGGATTGGCGAGGGTCGCGCCGCTGGTGGCTTTCCGCAACAGCGCCGACATGAAGAGGCGCTGATTGTTCATGCGGTCGATATCGGCCAGTGCGGTGGCGCGGCTGCGCACGAATCCCAGGGCGGTCGGGCCGTCCATCTTCTGACAACCCTCCGGGATATTGATGCCCGCGAGCGGATCATCGATCGCCTTGGGGACGCAGACATCGATACCGCCGAGCGCGTCGACGATGCCTGCGAATCCGGCGAAGCCGACCTGCGCGTAGTGATCGATGTGCAGACCGGTCGCGATCTCCACGGTCTGCACCAGCAATTGCGGGCCGCCGATGGCGAAGGCCGCGTTCAATTTGTCCTTGCCATTGCCCGGGATGGACACATAGGAATCGCGCGGCAGGCTGACCAGAGTCGTCTTCCCCGATTTCGGAATGTGCACCAGCATGATGGTGTCGGTGCGCTCTGGGCCTACCTCGCCGCCGGTCGCGAGTTCACGTTCCTGCTCCTCGGACAATCCGCCGCGGCCGTCCGAGCCGACCAGCAGCCAGTTGGTGCCCGGGGTGTCGCCGACCCGATTCGCGTAGCTCGTCAGCGCGTCGATGCGGGTCAGTTTGCCGTCCAGATGGAAAACGGCGCCGACCACCGCGAGGATCAGAACCAACAGAATGATCAGGAACCAGCGGAACGGATGGCGTTTGCGGCGCCGGCGCGGCGGCTCGGGGGCGCGGGCGCCGCGCCGCCCGCCGGGCGGGCCCGCAGGCGGCGGGTCCTCGCGATACGGCTGCGGGAGCTGGGTCGGCGCGTGCCGACCCGCGGCGTGCCGATCATCGCGACGTTCGGGTGTGTGAGTCCGCTGCTGGGCGCGCGGCGGCGGGGCGTGACGCACACCCGGCTCGGGCGGGCGCTGGGAATAGGCAAGTGGCGGAGCGTGCTCCTCGTCACGTCGCATGACCTTGGTCGGCTCAACCTGCCGTGGCGCCTGACCGCGATCGGGCGGCGGGCGATGCGCGTCGGGACGCTGCCGCGGGTCGGGATGCTGCCGCTGCTCCCGCGGCGGGCGCTGCTCGCTGTGTGGGCGCGGCGGCGGGCGGCGCGGATCGCCGTGCTGTCCCGGGGGTGGCGGCGGCACCCGGCGCCTTGGGGCGTTGAACTGGGGGTCGTCGCCGTTCATCGTTCCGACTCTACTGATCGTTGGTTGCTGCGGATGGTCGCGTCGCGCGGGGTTGCGTACCCGCGCTCCCTCCGTAGATCACCCTCGCGCCGACTGCCGTTACGGCAACCAGGAAACGTGACCTCGTAGCAACGTATAGCCGATGTAGGCGACCGCATCGATGGTCGCATGCGCGAGCACCAGCGGCCATAGGCGCGTGGTCCGCTGCCAGTATCGGCCGAAGATCAAGCCCATCACCAGATTTCCCAGCCCGCCGCCGAGCCCCTGGTAGAGGTGGTAGCTGCCGCGCAGCAGGGCCGAGGCCAGTAGGGCCGAATCGCGCGACCAGCCGAGTGCGCGCAGCCGGGTCAGCAGGTACGCGACCACGATCACCTCTTCGGCGAAGGCGTTCGCGCAGGCCGACATGACCAGCGCGGGCAGACGCCACCAGTGCTCGCCCAATGAACTCGGCACGATGGTCACACTGAATCCGAGCGCGTGCGCCACCAGGTACAGGCCGAGTCCGGGCAGGCCGATGACCGCCGCGAGCGCGAGCCCCGGCGGCACATCCGAGCGCAACCGAATGCGGGCCAATCCGACCAGCCGCGGGCCGATACCGCTGCGCCACAGCAGGTACAGGCCCAGCGCCGACCAGGCCGCGAGGCGCGCCACCCCGAGCAACTGGTACAGCAGGTCGATCAGCGATTGGGTGGACCGTGAGGCGTTGAGCGCCACGGTCTTTCCGCCGACGCCGCCCGGGGACAGCGCACTGTCCACCAGTGTCAGCGCGGCGCCGACACCGCTCAATCCGAAGGTGACGGTCAACACGATCATGATCTCGACCTTGATCGCGAATCGCTGTCGCGCCGAATCGGCGCTGTCCCATCCGCTGTCCGAGCCGTCGCCCGATTCCGCACACATGGGCACGAATCTATTGCCGCTACCGCGTCATCGGGCGTCGGGGCGCGAGGTCAGCGACGAATTCTCCACGGGACGCAATTCCGCGGCCGCCTCGCCCATCTCGTTGCGGTACCAGGCTTCCCGGCGGCGCCGCTGTATCCGGTCGACCACGCCGTCCACGCCCGGGATCAACCGCCGAGCCGTCTCCGCGGTCAGGATGAACGGGAATTGCAGTAGCGGATGCAACACCCACGGGAATCGGCGCGGCATTCGGTGGCGGGCCTAGGTGCCCGGCGGCAGCCAGAATCCCGTGTAGCCGATCTGGACGCGGTAATTGATCTCGTCGCGAATCCGCTTGCGCAGGCCGCTGCCCGGAGTCGGTTCGAAGGCGGGCAGATACGGACACATGACTCAGTTCTCGGACGACGATCAGATCCGCCGGAGCCCGTTGAGGAACGGGCAACCCGCCAGCGTCCGCACCGCGCGGCCGAGCGCGTCGACATCGTCGGCGGGGGCGCTGAACGGTAGGCGGAAATCGTGGTCGGCATCGGCGGTCTCGACCCGAAGCGTGATGCCGAAGCGGTCGATGGACAGCGGATACACCGCGCCGCGCCGCAACGCGGCGGGCAGGTGACGGGCGAGTTGGGCGATGACATCGCCGTGGTCGGCGTCCATGTGTTGCAGCCATGCCGACTCCAGCGTGCAGAACGGGTCGGGCCGGGCGAGGCGCAGTTCGTCGACGCATACCGCTTCGGCGCCGGTCGCGTCGGCCATGACGGCCGAGCCGAGCACCAGGCGCAGCAGGGTCGCGGTGTGGCCGATGTCGAGCAGGGCCGCGTGCGGGTGATCCTTGGCCACCTCGGCCGCCAGCGCGCGCTGTGCCGGAGCGGGCACCGCCCGGACCACGCCGCGAAGCCAGACGAGCGCGCGCACCGGTTCGCGCAGCGGCAGCGGTGCGTGATCGGTGAGTTCGAGCACCGCGGCCGCGCCGCCGGGTCCGCCGCGGGCGACGAGCGCCGCGGCCGCCGAATCCGACGGGACGGCGATCACCACATCACCGCATTGGCGCAGGTGGTGGACCGAGGTCTGGGTGGGGTCGATGCCGGGCAGTGCCAGCACCGCCTGCTCGGCGCGGGCGCACGCGTTGCGCACTCGCTCGGCGGTGGTCGGTGTGGCGGTCGAGTTCGGCATGCGGACCTCCGATTGTGAAGGCAATAAAATTAGGTAAACCTAAGCTAAGTCACGCGGCGTAGAACCGCAAGCGTCCGGCGCAAGCGGTCCGGGACGTGTCGCGGACCGCGCGGTGTCGCCGGATACCGTGGGATTGTGGTGAACGATCCGGTCATGGTCTCGCTGACGCCGCCCCCGCGGCGCAGCCTCGTCGACGATCTCGTGCGTCCTTCGGGTACCGGCGCCGCGCCGTCGATTCCGCGTCTGGACGCCGACCGCCCCGATGTCGAGGTCGCCGAATTCCTGGCGGGCATCGCCCATGCCGACACCGGATTCATCGCGCGCACCGACGATGGCGAGCGGGCCGTGGCGGTGATCGCGGCAACCGCCGCGGCACTGTGCGGAGAGGACATCGCCGCCGCGCTGACCCGACCCGACGCCGACTTCCTGCGCGGACTCGAACCCCCAGCTGTGACGGCCCTGCGCGACGTGCTGCTTGCCGTCGAGACCGAATCTCCCGAGACGGTCGCGACCGCGCTCGGCGTTCTCGCCGGGTAGACCGCGATCTTGGAGCATCCACCCCGCACGCCAGTAATCTCGTAGGCGTGCCGCGAATCGCGTATTTCGGACCTTCAGGAACATTCACCGAGATGGCCTTGGCCGACCTCGAATCCTCCGGCGCCTTCGACGGGCCCGTCGAGCGGGTGGCGGCGCCGAGTCAGGGCGCCGCGCTCGACATGGTGCGCGCGGGCGAGGTCGAGGGAGCGGTGGTGCCCATCGAGAGTTCCGTGGAGGGGTCGATCTCCGCGACCATGGATTCGCTCGCCGTCGGACCCAGGCTCCAGATCATCGCCGAAACCGAACTCGAGGTGAGTTTCACCATCCTGGCCCGGCCGAGTACGGCATTGGCCGATATCCGGCTGCTCGCCGCCTATCCGGTCGCCGCCGCGCAGGTACGCGGGTGGATTGCCCAGCAATTGCCGCAGGCGCGAATCTATACCTCGGCATCCAATGCGGCCGCCGCCGAGGACGTCGCGGCCGGACATGCCGACGCGGCGGTGTCGACCGCGCTGGCCGGGCAACGACTCGAACTCACCGCGCTGGCATCGGGAGTAGCCGATAACGATCAGGCCATCACCCGATTCGTCCTGGTCACCAAGCCTCGCGTCGCACCGCCCGCGACCGGCGCCGACCGGACCTCGGTGGTCTTCGAACTGCCGAACCAACCCGGATCGCTCATGCGCGCCTTCGCCGAATTCGCGACCCGCGGCATAGACCTGACCAGGATCGAATCCCGGCCGACCCGAGCCGGAATGGGCGAATACCGATTCTTTCTCGACTGCGTCGGACATATCGATGACGCCGCGGTGGCCGAGGCGCTCAAGGCGCTGCATCGCACGGCGCGGGTCCGTTTCCTCGGATCTTGGCCCGCCGTCTCGGCCATCGGCGCCGCGCCGCCCTCGGACGAGGCGGCCGCGGAGTGGCTGATCCAACTACGAAAGGGGGTGGCGGACCTATGAGCGGCAGATTGATCCTGGTCCGGCACGGGGAGACCGAAGGCAATGTGGCCAAGATTCTCGATACGCGGGTACCCGGCCTGCCATTGACCGAACGCGGTGTGGCACAGGCGAAGACCTTCGGCGCGGGTCTGTCGACACCGCCCACCGCGCTGTTCTCCTCCACGGCGCTGCGCGCCCGCCAGACCGCGAGCTATATCGAGGCGGCCACCGGTGTGGGCGCTTTGTCGCTGGAAGGTGTGCACGAGGTGCAGGTGGGAGACATGGAGGGCCGCGGCGATCCACGCTCGCACGACCTGTTCCAGCGGGTCTATCGGGCCTGGCACGAAGGCGATCTGGACCGACGACCGCCCGGCGGCGAGTCCGGGCACGAGGTACTCGCCCGGTTCCTGCCGGTGGTGCACACCCTGCGCGGCGACTACCTGAGCGACCCCGACGCGGGTGATGTCCTGCTGGTGACGCATGGCGCCGCCATGCGGCTGGTTTCGCGCACCATCGCGGGGGTGGAACCGCCGTTCACCACGAACAACCACCTCGACAACACCGAAACCATCGAACTCGTTCCGCGGGTGGACGGCGGATGGGAATGCGTCCGATGGGGACGCTTCGTCCAGCCCTTCACCTTCGAGGTGTCGGCGACCCCCGACGATCCGATGGGTTAGCTCAATCCCGGGGAGCCGTCGGCGGGAACTCCCGCCGTTCGGGCAGGGAGTTCATGAGATCGAGTAGGGCTTGGCGCAGCCGGGCATTGGTGCCACTGCTGATCGAGGACCATTTGATGCCGTCTTCGGCGACGCTCGCGGTGATGATGAAGCGCCCGCCGCGAGTATTGAAGATGGCGATGTGATTGTCGGCGATCTCCCGGGTGCCGTCGCCGTACACCACGCCGGAAATCTGTGCGTGCGAATGGATATCGACGAGCGCGGAGGCCAGCGCCTGTGCGTCGCGCGGGGGATTGCCCGCCTTCGCGAGCCGGTTCGCGGTGGCCGCGGCATCGCCGAGATCGGCGAAAATCGTTGCCAGTGCGTCGGTCTGCGCATTCATCCCGGTCAGTCCGAGTGGTTCGGCGGGACCGAGCGCCGCGATGATCGGACCGGGCAGATCCTCTTCGACCTCGTCGATGACATAGGACTCGGGCCCGCGAAGGGCGACGACGACCAAGTCGTCGCCCTTCGCGAGACACAGCCTGCTTATCCGGCCCTCGACGACCCACCGCATCGCCAGCAGCCAGTGCGGGCGATTGAGGGTGCGCAGCCTGTCTTCGAGCTCCCTGTGCACCGCACGGTCGATCAGCAGTTCCCGCTCGGTGAGCGATTGGGCGGCCACGGCCATCGCGGCATCGTGGGCGGTCACATTGTCGTAGCGGCCCATCGCCTGGAGGACGACGGGCATCTCGTCGGTTTCCAATTCCTCCATGAGGAACTGCATTTCGTCGAGCGACAGGACGACGCCCCCGAGCAACGACGGGCCGCGGCCCTCACCCAGGATCGTCACTCAGCGATCTCCGACCGGCTCGGCGCCGATCACGCCGTCGGCGGCGTAGCGACCGTCGTTGAAATGGTCGGCACGCAGGTACTCCGCGCCCTTGTGCAGGCTCTCGTCCTCGTCCTCGGCGCGGGCATTGCCCATCAGCGGACTGCCCGACGTGGGCGAGGACGTACGGACCGGCGCGGCCTCCACACGTGCGGCGACATTCTCGGCGACCGGGGTGGACGCGGCCGTCGAGCCGATCGAGCCGCCGACGCCCCAGCCCTCGGGCAGCTTCAGCGAACCGCCGTTGAGGCCCACCGACATGCCGCCGGTCGAGGCGGAGCGGGTGACGGCCGATGCCGCGCCCGCGCCGACGGCGCCGACACCCATCATCGTCATCGGCGCGGCGCCGGTTCCGGCGACGGGGGCCGACATGCTCGTGGCCGCGGCGATGGCATTCGCGCCGAGGTTGCCCACGGTGCTGACGCCGCCGGTCGCGACCGTGCCCGCGACATTGGCGACCTGGGTGGCCGCGCTCGCGACCGCCGGATTGTTGATCGCCGAGATGGCGGCGCCGACCGCGGCCTGCACCGGATCGCCCTGGAAGGCGGTGTCGGGCGACTGCGAGGCATCCGGCGAGCCGCCTTCGGCGGTACCCGCGCCGTTGGCGATCGGCGGCGGGCTGTAGAACTCGCCGGGCGTCACCACCATCGCGGTGGTGGCCGCCTCGTAGGTCTCCATCACCATCGCGGCGCGAATGTCCATGGCCTGCTTGGCGACTTCGGCGGCCTCGAGCGCACCCGACACCGCACCGGGCGGATTGGCCGAGGCGACGACGGCGCCCTCGGTGGCGGCGATCTCCGGCAGACTCGGCATGGCAAGCGACGCGACGGTGTAGGCGGTGGCGTTCGCGGCGGCCTTGGACGCCATCGTGGTGGCCATGGCGCTCTGCTGGTTGAGCCAGCCGGTGAAGCCGACAAGCCGCGACAGCGCCGCGACGCCGTTGACACCCTGCATGCCGACGCCGAGTTCGGCGACGACGCGGGTGACCGTCGCGGTCGCGTCCACCCACGCGGCCGTCATTCCGCCCCACGCCGTGGCCGCGGCCGAGATCGGGATCGCGTGCGCGCCGGAGTTCAGCGCGATGGAATTACCCGCCGCCATTCGCGGCAGCCAGAAGACCCCGGTGATTCCTGCGGTCATTGTCTCTATCTCCCCTTGTGTTGTGATCGGCGCGTAGCGGCAGCCGTTCAGGCTCCGATGGTGCCTGCGACCCCGTGCATGACGCCGGCCTTGACCGTGTCCTCACCGATGTGCGTGGCCAACTGCATACGCAGAATCGCTGCGGCGTGGTGCAATTGGAGCTGGGCGTTGGCAATGGACGAATCGTGTGACATCGCCGCCTTGTTGAGGTGGTTCGCCGCGTGCAGCGAGACCTCGTCGGCGCCGGAGGGAAGAACGTGCGTCGCGGGTGCGGTGAGCGCGGCGGCGACCCCCAGCCGCTCGGCGAGAAGATCCAACTCCGATGCCGCGAGAAGCACGGCCTCGGGTGAGATGTTGACCAGACCAACCATGACTCGACTCCTTCTAGTGGCGGTGGGGCGGAACCACTGAGAATTCCCCCTTCGAGTGATAGGACGCGACAGCTACGCGATCGGTTCCATCGAATCCCCTGCTTCAGTGCGATCTTGCCCAGTTCGCACTGAACTCGCAAGAGTTGTCGACTGGTTATCTTAGCCCCAGCCCAGCTCGTGCAGGCGGTCTTCGTCGATGCCGAAATAGTGTGCGATCTCGTGGATCACGGTGATCGCGACCTCTTCGACCACCTCGTGTTCGTCGCCGCAGATGTCGAGGATGGCCTCGCGGTAGATGGTCACGGTGTCCGGCAGCGAGCCGCCGTAGTGGCTGTCGCGTTCGGTCAGCGCGATCCCGTGATAGAGCCCGAGCAGGTGCGGGTCCTCGTCGTTGCGCGGTTCGATCAGGATCACGACATTGTCTATGGCCCTGGTCAATTCGGGCGGTATGCGGTCGAGGGCGTCGCCGACCAGCTCCTCGAACCGGTCCTCGGACATGACCACCGACATGGTCAGCGGGGCTGCGGTGGCAGCGGTGCGGCGCCGGGCAGCGGTGTGGGAGTGGAGCGCCCGCTGTTCGGCGGCGGCACCGGGGCCTGGCCGTTGATGAGGATCTCACCCCTGGCCGAACCGGTGATCGGCGCGAAACCCTCGCGGTCGGCGCCCTTGCCGATCATGCAGTCGAGTTTGCGGCTGCCCGCCAGCCAGCTGCGCGCGTCGAGGTAGTCGAAGAACAGTGTCAGCGTCTTGTTGCGGACCGCGTCCGGCGAACCGAGGTAATCGGTTGCGGCGCGGGTGCATTCCTCCTCGACGAAGCGATCCTGTTCGTCCTTGGAGGGCGGACCGCCGGGGAAATGGGCGGCCAGGTCGACGGTGGAGATGATCTCGACCGCGTGCGGCTGCGCGCAGTCCACCGGATCGGTTGGCAGGTTCTGGTTGATGCCGAGGCAGGTGCCGGGTTCGAACACCTTGGACTGATCGTGCTCGATCACGCTGCCCGTCGAGGTCAGCGGCGTACCGGAACTGCCCGAGTACTGCACGCCGCAGCGCAGCGTCCGGTCGCCGTGCTTCCAGCCGTCCGTACTCGGGTACATCAGGCCGACCACGTAGCGGCCGCGCGGATCGAAGCGCCCGCCCAGGTACTGCTGCACCGCGGGGACGCAGTGCTCCTCCTTGAGTTCGGTGAGCCGCAGCGAGTCCGGGAAACGTGAGCCCGGACCGAATTCGACGCCCGGGTACTTGCTCATGTCGATATCCGCCGCGACCTCGAACAGATGCTTGTTCGAGCAGGCCACCTTCACCAGATCCGAGCGATCCTGTTTCGTCCAGCTCAGGCAGTCGCCGCGGGCCGCGGTGCCGAACTCCTTGTCGATCACGGGCTGGGCGGGCGCGGCGGGATTGTGCGCCTCCAAGCCCTTCTCGTTGTCGAATCCGGTGATGAACAACCCGACCAGCGCCGCGATCACCGCGCCGACCGCGACGGTGAGCAGCGCCCAGCGCAGCTTCGGCGCGGACAGGGGCGCGCCGCCGCCCGCGACCGATTTCCGGTCGATGATCAGCGACTGCGGCAGCGACTGGGGGTGCGGCGCGCCATCGGAAGGCGCGCTCGCCCGCGGATCCTGGGGCACATCGTCGGTGGACATCGCGATCCATCATGGCAGTGCCGAACCCCCGGTGCCACGACCCGGTGGAATCGCGCCGCTCATGCGGCCGAATCGGCCCGGCGCGGGCCGACTAGGCTGACCACTCATGATCGACCTCCGACACCTGCGAGAGGACCCGGAAGCGGTCCGCGCCTCGCAGCGTGCCCGCGGCGAAGACCCGGCCCTCGTCGACGCCCTGCTCGCCGCCGACGCGGCCCGCCGGGCGGCGGTGGCCACCGCGGACACCCTGCGCGCCGAACACAAGTCCATGGGCAAACTGGTCGGCAAGGCGTCCAAGGAGGAACGTTCCGGCCTGCTCGCGCGCGCGCAGGAGATGTCTCTCGAGGTCAAGAAGGCCGAGGCGGCGCAGCACGCGGCCGACGCCGAACTCGATGCCGCCCATCGCGCGATCTCCAATGTGGTCGCCGACGGCGTGCCCCCCGGCGGCGAGGACGATTTCGTCGTCCTCGAAACCGTCGGGACGCCGCCGGAATTCGATTTCGAGCCGAAGGACCACGTCGAGCTCGGCGAATCGCTCGGCGTGATCGACACCGAACGCGGCGCGAAGGTCTCCGGCGCGCGCTTCTACTTCCTCACCGGCTACGGCGCGCTGTTGCAGCTCGGGCTGTTGCAGTTGGCCGCCCAGCGCGCGGTCGCCAACGGTTTCACCATGATGATCCCGCCGGTACTGGTTCGCCCCGAGATCATGGCGGGCACCGGATTCCTGGGGCAGCACGCCGCCGAGGTCTATCGGTTGGCCGAGGACGATCTCTATCTGGTCGGCACGTCGGAGGTGCCGCTGGCCGGCTACCACTCCGGGGAGATCCTCGATCTCGCAGGCGGGCCGAAGCGGTATGCGGGCTGGTCGTCGTGTTTTCGCCGAGAGGCGGGCAGCTACGGCAAGGACACCAGGGGCATCATCCGGGTGCACCAGTTCGACAAGGTGGAGATGTTCGTCTACACCACGCCCGAACAGGCCGAGGCCGAACACCGGCGCCTGCTGGCGTGGGAACGCGACATGCTCGCCGCCGTCGAGGTCCCTTACCGGGTCATCGACGTCGCGGCAGGCGATCTCGGCAGTTCGGCCGCGCGCAAGTTCGACTGCGAGGGCTGGATTCCCACCCAGCGCACCTACCGCGAGCTGACCTCGACTTCGAACTGCACCACCTTCCAGGCCCGCAGGCTGTCCGTGCGCTATCGCGACGAGAATGGGAAACCGCAGATCGCAGCCACTTTGAACGGCACGCTGGCGACCACGCGCTGGCTCGTGGCGATCCTGGAGAACCACCAGCGGGCCGATGGTTCGGTGCGCGTGCCCGCAGCGCTGGTACCCTTCGTCGGCGCAGAGGTGATCACCCCGCGCGCGTGACCGCCGGATAATAGCTGACGGTTCGCCGTGCCGATTAGCGGGATGTGGCATCCGGCGGGATGCGTTGTGTCTAGGCTATTGGCCGTGCGAGGAATCGGGGCGCGCGGCGATACCCGAACCCGGGTGCGGGCGGCATCGGCGTTGGCGACGGCAATGGTCATGGCCCGGACCACCGGGGCGTTCTACGTCATGGGCGGTGTGCTCGGCCTGGTGATCACGGCCATCGCCCCGGGCGACGAGGGTAATCGACCGCTGGTCGGTACGGCGGCAGCCATTGCGCTGGTGCTGGGTCTTACGCTGCTCGCGTGGGGGCCGCGGATGCCGCACGGCATCCACCACGCCTACGTCGCGATAGCGACCGTGCTGATCACCGTGGCCGTGCATTCGTTCCCCAACACCGTCGGCGCGATCAGCCTGGCCGCCTTCTACGTCTTCGTCGCCTGCGACGCGGCGCTGTTCTTCCGCTGGTCGCAGGCATCGGCGCATCTCGCCTTCGCCATCGTCATGTGCCTGTTGGTGCTGCCGACCCGCGATCTGCCCTGGTGGTCCGGGATGATTCCGGCGGGTGTGACCTTCGGGGTCGGCGTCGTGGTCGGCATCCTGACCAGGATGGCCTCCGAGGCCGATATCGACGTGCTCACCGGCCTGCTGAACAGACGCGGATTCGACCGGGCGCTCAATGCCGCCATCGAATCGGCCGCCCGCGGCGGCCAGGGCCTGTCGCTGGTGCTGGTCGACCTCGACCGTTTCCGTAAGATCAACGACCATCTCGGACACCGCGCGGGCGACGCCGTGCTGCAACGGGTCGCCGACACCTGGGCCGCCCTGCTCGCCCCCGATCAGCGATTGGCCCGCTACGGCGGCGACGCCTTCGCTCTGCTGCTGCCCAACACCACCGAACAGGCCGCGATACTGCTCACCGAGAAACTGCGCGCCGCGGTCACCACGGGCTGTTCGGCGGGTGTCACCTCCTGGCAGCCGGGGGAGTCGGGATCACTGCTGGTGAGCCGCGCCGACGTCGGCCTCTACCGGGCCAAGCAAGCGGGCCGCAATCGCACCGTGCTGGAATCCTCCCGGCAGCTGCCGCTGGCGGTGGAACTGCGCGAGGCGATCGACAGCGGCGCGCTGGACGTGCACTACCAGCCGATCGTGAGCCTCAGCGAGGGCGGCGGCAAGGCGGTCGGCGTCGAGGCGCTGCTGCGCTGGTCCTCCAGCGCCCAACCCGATGTCACCACCGAGGGACTGATCCGGGTCGCCGAGGAATACGACCTGATCTCCGACCTGGACGAGCTGGTGCTGCGGCGCGCCTGCGCCGACGCGGCCCGCCTCCAGGAGACCTTCGCACTGCTGGATCTCACGCTCAATGTCAACGTGAGCGGACTTGAACTGGCCGAATCCAACTATGCCGAGCGGGTCGCGGGCATTCTGGCAAGCACCGGATGGCCCGCCGATCAGCTGGTCCTCGAGGTCACCGAGAGCGAACTCGCCGCCGAATCCCAGACCGCCATCGCGAATCTGCACGCCCTGCGCGACAGCGGCGTCCGTATCGCGATCGATGATTTCGGCACCGGTTATTCCTCGCTCAGCAGGCTCGCCACCCTGCCGAGCGACATACTGAAGGTCGACCAGTCCTTCGTGGCCGCGATCCGCTCCGACTCGCCCGCGCCGCCGCTGCTCGGCGTGATTGCCGCGCTCAGCAACGCACTCGACCTCCAGGTCATCGCCGAAGGCGTGGAGACCGAATATCAGGCCGCGGTGCTCACCGAACTCGGTTTCGCGCTGGCCCAGGGCTATCACTACAGCGATTCGCATCCGGTGTCGGAGCTGATCAGCGATCTGAACGAGCGGCGCGGCCGCATCGGTCCCGGTACGTCGGACTCCCATCGCGACGACGACGCCCGCCACGCCGCCAACGGCTGGCTGCCGCTCGGATAATCGCTTGACGGATACGTCGTCGCGCTCGAAGCTGACGGTATGCGTCTTCTCGTCTACGGCTGTTGATTCCTCGGTTCGTTGACGGCCCTGTCGCGGGGCCGTCGCCGCGATATTCGCGGGCTGACCGTTCGCGCCGTCCTGTTCCGGGGTTCGCGCGACCTGATCCCGCTGTATGCGCTCTACGCCTTGCTGTTCGCCGACCACGGGCTGAGCACCGCGCAGATTTCCCTGCTGCTGGCCATGTGGTCGGTGACCGCGTTCCTGCTGGAGGTGCCCTCCGGCGCATGGGCGGATACGGTGTCGCGCCGCGCGATGCTGATACTCAGCGCGGTGCTGATGGCCACCGGATTCACGGTGTGGACGCTCGCGCCGTCGTTCGTCGGATTCGGTGTCGGTTTCGTGGTCTGGGGTGTGGCGAGCGCCCTGGAGTCGGGCACCTTCGAGGCGCTGGTCTACGACGAACTCACCGCGGCGGGCGCGGGCAAGTCGTATCCGCGCGTCATGGGTTACGCACGGGCGGCCCAGGAATCCTCGGTGGTCGTGGCGATTCTCGCGGCCGCGCCGCTCTACGCCTTGGGCGGCTACGCGCTGGTCGGCTGGGTCAGTGTGGCGGTGTCCGGTCTGCACTGCGTGATCGCGTTGACCCTGCCGAGCCCGCCCAAGGCCGTATCGGCCGCGGGCGTGGACGAACTGGATGCCGACGCGCCGGCACAGATCCCGTCCATACCTGGTGAGATCGGACCCGCGATCGGCGGCGCCGAACCGAAGATCTTCGCGCGGTACCGGTCCATGCTGCGGGCGGGTATCGGCGAATCGGTCCGGGTGCGGCACGTGCGCGCGGGAGTGCTGCTGGTCGCGCTGATCTACGGCGTCACCGCCTATGACGAGTACTTCGCCCTGCTGGCCGAGGACGCGGGCGTCTCGACGGCGATAGTGCCGCTGCTGGTTGGGGTCACGGTGCTCGGGTCGCTGGCCGGGTCGCTGCTGGCCGGTCGGACTCAACGCATGTCGGGTGTGGTGATGGGCGTGGCGCTGGCGGTGGCCGGGGTGCTGTTCATCGCGGGCACGGTGGCCGCCGGAATCGCGGCCGGACAGCCGCGACTCGTCTATCCACTGACCGTGGCCGGTTTCACGGCGATCGGTCTCGCCTACGGCATCGTCTTCAATGCCGATGTCGTCGCCGAGGCGCGCCTGCAGGACGCGATCGAAGGGCAGGCGCGCGCCACCGTCACCTCGGTGTCGGGGTTGCTGTCGGAGGTCGTGGCGCTGGCGGTATTCGGGTTCGTCGTGGTGGTGACGCGGTGGCTGTCGCTGTCGAGCACGGTGGCGCTACTCGGCGTGGTCATGCTCGTCATCGCTTGGGCGGCCCCGAAGTGGTTGCCGCGCCGCGGTATCGAAAGGTGAATCGGCCTGTCGCGCGCCCACCCGGACGGATGGGCGCGCGTGTGCGGAGCCGTCAGCTGTCGCCGTCGCCCGCGATCCGATCGAGCACATGCCGCGCGGCGGCCTCGTGTGCCGGGAAGCCCTCGTAGGAGGCGAGTTTCACGGCGGCGGGGCCGATGCGTCGGGCGCCCGCCTCGGAAACGTAGGCGAACGAGGAGCGCTTCATGAGCTCCTCCACGCCCATGCACGAATAGGTGCGGGCATTGCGGCCGGTCGGCAGGATGGCGTTCACGCCGATCGCGAAGTTGCCGTAGGGGATCGAGGCGTATTCGCCGAGCAGCACCTCACCCGCGTGGACGATCGAGGGCAGCAGTTCGAACGGGTCGCGCACCAGTACCCGGAGATGTTCGGGCGCGTAGGCGTTCACGAATTCGACCGATTCGGCGACGGTGTCGGTGATCACCACGCCGCCGTAATTGGACAGCACCGTGGTGCAGTTCAGGGCGCGCCGCTCCGGGAGTTGTGCGACCAGCCCCGGAACGAGGTCGATGACCGCGTCGGCCAGCTCGGCCGAATCGGTGACCAGCAGTACGGCCGAATCCTCGCCGTGCTCGGCCTCGACCAGCAGTTCGCGTGCCGTGGTCAACGGATCGGCGTCGCCGTCGCACAGCACCACCGATTCGCTCGGCCCCGCGGGCGGGCCCGGGTTGACCACGCCGGAGAGCATGCGGCGCGCGGCCGTCACGTACTGGTTGCCCGGTCCGAGGATCTTGTCCACCTTCGGGACGGTCTCGGTGCCGTAGGCCATGGCGGCGATCGCCTGCGCGCCGCCGACCTTGATCACGGTGGTCACACCGCACATCCGCGCCGTGACCAGTGACGCCGCGTCGACGGTGCCGTCCGGGCCGGGCGGGGTGCACACCACGATCTCGGGCACGCCCGCGATGATCGCGGGCACGCACAGCATCATCATCACCGACGGGAACGAGCCCTTGCCGCGCGGCACGTACAGGCCCACCGAGTCGATCGGGGTGACCCGCTCGCCCGCGAGCACGCCGGGCACGACCTCCTCCATCCACATCGCCCGCGGCAGCTGCGCGCGGTGGTGTTTGCGGATGTTCTCGATGGACTGCGCGATCGCGGTGCGCAGGCTGTCGTCGACCAGCTTCTCCGCGGCGTCGAATTCGGCCTCCGAGGCCCGCAGATCCGCCGCCGACACGGTGGCGCGATCGAATTCCGCGGTGAAGCGGACGAGGGCCGCGTCCCCCTCGGACCGGACGGCCTCGACCACCTTGCGGACGGTCGGCTCGACCGTCTCGAGATTGTCCTGGGCGCGCAGCTCCAGCAACCGCCGCCGCTCGGCGGGCGACAGGTCGCTCAGGACGTATCGGTTGATTTGGAGCGTGTCGGTCACGGTCACCCTTCCCATTCCTTCGGACGATTCGGGTCCGAGCCGACGTGTCGTTCCCCGTTCACGTATGTCCCGAACACCTCGATGAAGCGCCGCATCTCCGTCAACGTGCCGAGGCTGACCCGGAACGTGCCGCGCAGCGCGGGCGCCGTCATGGAGCGCACCAGAATGCCCGCGTCGCTCAGGTACCGGACCGCGTCGGCGCAGTCGCGCGGGCGGATCAGGACGAAATTGGCCGAGCCCGGCGTGAATTCGACCCCGAGTTCGGTCAGCGACCGCACCACGAACGGTTTGACCACTTCCATGGCGTCGCGGACCTCGGCCATCGCCTCGTCGGCCCGGGCGAGTTGCGCCGTGCCCGCCACGATCGCCAATTGGTTGACGTCGAACGGATTCTGGAGTTTGCGCAGGTGGCCGATGATCTCCGGGGCGGCGATCACATAGCCGAGCCGCAGCCCGGCCATCGCGAACGCCTTCGAGAAGGTGCGCAGCACCATGAGATTCGGGTACCGCTCGGTGAGCCGCGCGACGGTGTGGCCGGTGTATTCGTAATACGCCTCGTCGACGATGATCGCGACACCGGGATTCGAGGCCACCACCGATTCGACGTACCGCGGGTCGATGGCGGTTCCGGTCGGATTGTTCGGGTTGATCAGCGTGATCAGATCGGGCCGTCCCGATTCGACGGCCGCGGTGAACTCCGCGTACGGGAATTCGAATCCGGGCCCGTAGGGCACGCCGAGTATCCGCCCGCCGATGGCATCGGCCACATGGTGGAACACCGCGAACTCCGGTCGCGCCACCGCCATCGAACCGCCCGGGGGCAGCGCGAGGCGCACGGTGAGATCGATACCCTGATCCGAGCCGTTGGTGACCATCACGTGGTCGGCGGGCACACCCGCGTACTCGGCGACGAGCGGGTGCAGCGGCGCCGGTTCCGGGTACGACTGGACCGCGGCCGCGTCGATACCGCGCGCCAGCGCCTCGCGCACCGCGGCGGGCAGCGGCCGGGTGTTCTCGTTGCGGTCCAGCCGGATGTAGCGGGACCGGTCGAGGTCGAGCCATTCGGGAACGTAGGGCGAGGCGTGGAGAACGTGGTCGGCGATACGGAAGGGCACCGTCGCGCGATCGGACGTCGTCATGCCAGGGTCGCCTTTACCCCCGGTGCGAGGGAACGCCGGTGCGGGTTGGCCGACAGCAGTCCGGCGACGGCTTCGCCGAGTCCGCGGAACAGCAGCGGCCAGCCCTTCTCGGGGTCGATATCACGGTCGATGTGCACCATGACGCTGGCTTCCATACCGCCGGACAGGCCGTCGATGAAATCGTCCAGATCCTCGGTGAACAGGCCGTTGGACAGGGTGTGCCCGATGAGGAAGCGCTTGCGCAGATCGGCGTACGTCTCGTCCATCGGCACGAACTTCCAGAACTTGCGGCCCTCCATGCTCACGCCGACCCGGATCGGGGTGTGCTCGCCGACGCGTTCGTAATTGGAGCCCGCGCCCTGGATGCCGAAGGCTTCCATGCGCTCGACCGACATCTGCTTGAGCGCGCGGCCGAGCGCCATGCCGACATCCTCGGTCACGACGTGACTCGAGTTGAGCCGGGTGGCCTCGAAGAGCACGTCCAGTCGCAGACCCGCGCCCTCGGCGAATTCGCGCAGCAGGTCGCCGATGCCCGCGACGTCGATGGTGTCGGCCACCTCGACGGTGTAGCGCACCGAGGGAGCGTCGATCTCGACGTCGATGGCGACCACGCTCTCGGCCGTGCGGCGCTCGACCCGCGCGCTCCACGGTGACGCGCCGCGCACCACCCAGCCGCGTTCGACCGGACGCTCGAAGGCGTCAGTGGCGCAGGCGCCGGCGGCGGCGATACCGCCCGCGGGTTTGCCGGGAGCGACGGGACGCTCGTTGACCAGGCGGTCGAACGCGATGCCGACGCCGCGGTAGACGCCTTCCCAGGTGTGGTGCGGGTCCTCGAAACTGGCGACGCGCACGTCGATGCGCACCCGCGCGCCCTCGGCGACACCGCGCAGCAGTTCCACCAGCGCGGACCCCTCGGCGACCTGTTCGACACGGGCGGAGAGGAACCAGTCCAGATCGACCTGGCCGGAGCCGTGGACCACGACCTGTCCCGGCTCGGTGACGTCCACGGTGACCTCGGCGCTGCCGTCATCGATCATGCCGATGGTCCTGGCCGCGGGCAGTCGCAGCGACTGCGCCCGCACCTGCTCGCCGACCGCGCGCCCGAGCCAGTGCCAGTCGTCGTTGCGCCAGGTCAAACGCACCGAGCAGCCCAGACGCCAGGCGATGTGCTCGACCATGTGGCTGACGAATTCGTTGGGGGTCAGCAGCGTCTTGTTCGTGACGCCGTCGCGGCCGAGCGTTACCGCCGACGGCGCGAAATCCAGATAAGTGTGTGCCACGAAGCCCGACTCGGACAGTTCGCGGTAGGAGTTCGCGCCGGTGGCGACGCCGATGGTGACGCAGCCCGCGTCGTGCGCGGCCCGGGTGCCGACCAGGGAGTCCTCGATCGCGACGCACACGGCGGGTTCGACCCCGATGCGGCGCGCGGCCTCGAGGTACATGTCCGGCGCGGGCTTGCGGCGCAGTCCCGGCACGTCGTTGCCGACGACCAGATCGGGAGTGAGCGCGATATTGGCCAAGGTCTTGCGGATCTCGGCCTCGGGATTGTTGGATACGACGGCCACCCGCAGACCGGCGGCGCGCGCGTCGGTCAGGATGTCGGCGATGCCATCGTGCACCGTCATGGTGATCTCGCGGCGGCGCGCCTCGTGCGCCTCGACCAGCCGGTCGACGGCCTCGGCGCTGAGCCCGAGACCGCGGCTGTCGGAGATCGCCCGCCAGAAATCCGGCAGCGACAGCGCGAAATGGGTGCGGATGATCGATTTCGGCACCTCGGTGGTCTCGCCCAGCTCGGCACGCAGCATCTCCCCGACCACCTGGTAATCGAGGGAGAGCGAGTCGATGATGACCCCGTCGAGATCGAAGAGCAGGGCCTCGATGCCCTCGGGGATGGCGAGGCGACCAGCGAGAAGCATGTCGCGATCATACCCGGCGCCTCGCACGCCTCGGCATGCAGCTGCCTGGGCATACCTGCTGCGTATCGTATAGGACGCGACCCGATCCGCGCTGGAATTCGAGGCAGACGGTCGTGTCGATCACGGGTCCGCGCGCCAAGTACCGTGCGGGAGTGGATATGCGCAGGACCGGCGGGCTGATCTGCGGATTCTGCATCGGCGCCGGCGTCGCGGTGCAGGGCCGGATCAACGGTGCGCTCGGTGTCCGGCTGCACGACGGGATCGCCGCGGCCACCATCAGTTTCGGGGTGGGATTGGTGATCCTGTGCTCGGTCTTCGTGTTCGACGCACGCGTGCGCCGGGGGATGGGCGGTGTCCGGCGGGCGCTCGCGTGCGCCGAATTACGGCCGTGGCATCTGCTCGGCGGGCTCTGCGGTGCGCTGTTCGTCGCCTGTCAGGGGCTCACCATCGCGGCCGTCGGCGTCACCGCCTTCACGGTCGCGGCAGTGGCGGGTCAGCTGTCGAGCAGTCTGGTCGTCGATCGACTCGGACTCGCGCCGAGCGGGCGCACCCCGGTCACCGCGGCGCGGATGGGCGGCGCGGCACTGGCGACGGGCGCGGTGCTGATGGCCGGGCTCGGCCGGTCGCAGGCCGGGGGCGCGGCGTCGGCGCTGCCGGAATCGCTGCGGGCGCTGCCCCCCTGGCTGCTGATCGTCGCGCCCGCGTTGGCCGGCATCGGGTTGGCCTGGCAGCAGGCGGTCAATGGCCGGGTCGGCGCCGCGGGTGGCCCGCTCGCGGCGGCGCTGGTCAATTTCGGGGTCGGTGTGGTCGCGCTGGTCGCCTTGGAGGCGGCGCTGTGGGCGGTCTCGGACAGGCATCTCGTTCTGCCCACGCAGCCGTGGCTGTATCTCGGCGGCGTCATCGGTGTCGGCTTCATCGCCTTGGCGGCGCTGACGGTTCGCTGGATCGGCGTACTGCTGCTGGCGTTGACCTCGGTGGCCGGTCAGCTGAGCGCGGCGCTGGTACTGGATGTGGCCGCTCCGACCGATGCGGGTATCTCGGTGACAACCGCGGCGGGCTGCGCGCTCACCCTCGTGGCGGTCGCCCTCGCGAGCTGTCGCCGGTAGCGGAGCGGGACCGATCCGCCGCATACCGGACGGTTGCCGTCTGTTGTCTGATCCGTTCCGCCGATTCGTATTTCGCGAGCTGGACCGGTGTGCGATGGTGCGGACATGCTGATCGAATAGCGATTCGAGCATCACCTATACCGAGGATCACCTCGACGAGGCATGCGGCGCCTTCCTGCCCGGCTGTTTCTGGTGCCCGTGGTCGTCCCGGCTGACCAGGGAGATCGCGGCCTGATCCGGCGGTGAGTCCTTCGGCCGGCATGGGACGGGTGCCGGCCGAAGGCGTAGGTCGGAAGCGGCGGATCCGTACGGTCAGGGCAGGCGCTTGGAGCGCAGTTCGTGGCCCTTGGAGGTCTTGCAGCGGCCCGACTCCAGATCCCACTGCCAGCCGTGCAGATTGCAGGTGAGCGTATTCCCCTCCACCACGCCGAATTTGGAGAGATCCGCCTTGAGGTGCGGGCATCGACGCTGGATCTCCCAGCCGTCCAGTTCGGTCGACGCGGAATCGTCGTGCGCCTCGGCGAACCAGCCGTCGGCATAGGCGATGCGCTCGTCGGTGAGGCATTTGAAGAAGGTGTAGAGGAATTCGTTGTATCCGCCGATCCGCCAGGTCGAGAAGCGGGTCGACAGGAAAATGGTGTTCACCCAGTCGGGTTCGTGGTCGCGCAGGACGGTGCGCACGAGATCGGGTTCGATACGGAATCCGTAGCGGTATTTGCCCTCACCCTCGACGGGGGCGCGCACCACACGCTTGGGGAAATCGAGCACGACGGTCTCCGCGCCGAGTACCAGGCCGACCGGATAGCCGATGCCGTCGCAGATCAGATCGGACTGCGCCATGATCGGCTCGAACAGCTCCCGCAGCGGTTCGAGCAGCGGCCCGTCACCCGTTGCCCAGGTGGCCTTCTCGGCCTCGAGCACCGGCGCGAGGCGATGGGCCATCTTCTCGATGTACTCGGCCTTGTTGTCGTAGATCAGACCGGGTTCGAATGGATGATTCAATTCCAGTTCGGCGCCGCGCACATCGGCGACCGATCCCGGAATCATGAGAACGCCGCCCTCGTTGCCGTGAATCCGCATCTGGTCGAGGAAGACCATCTGATCCGGGAAGATATTGCCCTCGTCGCCGTGATCGTCGTTCAGATAGCGCAATTCGTCGTCGAGGAATACCGGCGGTCCCGCCGAGGGCACCACCCAGGTCGCGCCGACCTGTTCGATATAGCTGCGCGCCCGGTCCATACCGCGCTGACGCTTCTGTTTGCCGAAGTTGGTCTTGGTGCGGGAGGGGATGTCGTACACCATCGGATACCAGATCGCGCCCGAGTACTGGAGCAGGTGGATGTCGATGTGGCCGAAGGAGTCCCGCAGCACGTCCATATCCACCGGGCGCGCGTCGTTCATGTTGAAACAGGTGGTCTCGCCGTCGGAGACGACCAGTGCCGAGTCGCCGATCGGACCGTCGGCGGGCGCGCGCAGTGCGATGATCATGATGTCGATATCGCCGCCGGGACCGCTGACGGTGTGCTTGACCGAATCCTCGGTCTCGAAGAACTTGTGGAAGCCGAGCTTCCGCAGCTCACGTTTCAGATCCGGCACCGGAAAGTCCGGCAACAGGACCGTGGCGTCCTTGTCGACATGTTCGAGGAGATTCTTCGCGTCGAAATGATCGCGGTGCAGATGCGAGACATAGAGGAAGTCGCAACTGCCCAGCTCGTCCCAGTCCAGCTCCGTATTGTCGGGAAAGGGGAACCACGATCCGAAATACGCGGGGTTGACCCAGGGATCGCAAAGGATCGTCCCGGCCGCGGTGCGGATATGGAATCCCGCGTGTCCGACGCTGGTGATCTGCACGAGCTGTTTCCTCCTGACCTTTACCAGCCATCAAGGGTACCGGGATGGGCGCATGGGACTCGGTTACGACGTGACGTCGCCGATGCAATAGCCCTCCGGCCCCTCCGCCACTGTGAAGGTACGGGTCTTCGTCGTCCCCGTCGAATCGGTCACCGGAGCCTCGACAGCCAGGTACTCCGAGCCGAGTCGGGCCGAGCTGATCTCCTGGCCGTCGAATTCGGTGATACCGGACAACTTCGCGGAATTGACGGCCAAGGGCGGCTGGGTCGGCGAGCCGGTGCCCTTCGGATCCCAGGTCGCGGGCGTGGCCTTGCACACCAGCGGGTAGTCGGCCTCCCGATCGGCGGCGTCGAGCGGCGAGCCGACCAGTCGCGCGAGATAGCGCCGCACGGTGTGACGGGCGTCGGCATCGTTGTAGGCGATCTCCGAACCCGCGGGGAACACCCGCGGACAGGCGTAGCCGGTGTGGATCAGGTCACGCTCGACGGTGACCGTGGTCGCCCGGGACTTCCAGGTCGCGGCGTTCGCGCTCGCGACGCCCGGCTGCGCGAGCGCGTTCAGGATCGCCTGTTTGCCCTGGTACATCTCGGCCGCGTTGCCCGGTGCGATGGTCCAGCACTTGGCCTGGAGTTCGGTGAGCGTCGCGGTGCGCAGGTCGGCGGCCCAGCGGCGCACCGCGACCGCGGCATCGGGCCACCCGGGCACCTCGCCGACCGGCGGCGCGTCCGCGGGCGGCGGTGCGAGCGCGGCGGTCGTCGACGTCGGGGGCGGGGTCGCGGTGGTGACGATGGTGCTCGCCGCGGCCCGCGCGGGCGCGGGATCGTCGACCGGGATGCCGGATACCGAATCGCAGCCGCCGAGCAGCAACGCGCTCAGCACCACACCGCCGACCAGCGCCGCGGCGGAAATTCCGCCGGGACCACCGCGCGCCGTCCGGTGGTGCTCACGCGATAGCGGTCGGGCGCGTTCCACTTCGGAGATCCTCTTTCGTCGGTGTGTGTCCGAATCGGCGTGTCCGTGCCGGGGCGGGCGGCGGCGCCGCTGCCCTACGGAACAGTCTGCGACTACGCTAGCGGAATTGTGGAACCCGTCTACCGGACGATCATCGGGCTGGCCCGTACCGTCTTCTTCGTCGAAGGTCTGAAGTTCACCGTCACCGGGGACGGGCACATCCCCGCGACCGGTGGAGCCGTCCTCGCGGTCAATCACACCGGCTACATGGACTTCACCTATGCCGGCATCCCCGTGCGAACCCCCAAGCGCTACATCCGGTTCATGGCCAAGAAGGAGGTGTTCGACAGCGCGGTCACCGGTCCGATCATGCGCGCGCTCAGGCATATTCCGGTGGACCGCACCGCGGGCGCCGACTCCTACAAGGCGGCCGTGGAGTATCTGCGTCGCGGGGAACTGGTCGGGGTCTACCCGGAGGCGACGATCAGCCGCAGTTTCGAGATCAAGGAATTCAAGTCCGGCGCCGCCCGTATGGCCATCGAGGCGGGGGTGCCGATCATCCCGATCGTCATCTGGGGCGCGCAGCGGGTCTGGACCAAGGGATTCCCGAAACGGCTCGGCCGCACCAACACCCCCATCTCCATCGCGGTCGGCGAACCGATTCCCGCCGTCGAGCCCGCCGCCGAACTCACCGCGCGGTTGCGCTCCACCATGCAGTCCATGCTGGCCGAACTCCAGCGCGACTACGTCCACGAACCCGGCGCGTACTGGGTGCCTGCCCGCCTCGGCGGCAGCGCGCCGACCCTCGAGGAGGCCAACGCGCTCGACGAGGCGGAGGCCGCCGAGCGCGCCGCCGCGAAAGCCCGCCGGGAGGAGTCGGATCAGGGGTGAATCACGCCGCCCGCAGCGCGGCGCACGGCGTGGGCCGTGGGCGTTCGCCGCGCTGGAACGAGGCGGGCGGAATACCCATGATGGTGCGGAAATCGGCGTTCATATGGGATTGGTCGTAGTAGCCGCTGCCCGTCGCGAGCTGGGCCAGTGGCGTGCGACCCGCGTGCTCCAGCACCCGGCGCACCCGCCTGAGCCTGGCGAAGTGCTTGGGTGAGACGCCGATGCACGCGGTGAGCCAGCGGATACGGCCGAGGGCGGTGGCGCGACTGCGGATCACGCTGGAAGGGACTACATCCCGCGAACCCGCCCCGACCTGGTGATTTCCGGTTTTCCGTAATGTTCGACTACAGTTCACCCTCGCACGAGGGCGCCGCCGGAAATCCAGGTCGGAGCGGCGTGCACGCGGATGTAGCGCAGCTGGTAGCGCATCACCTTGCCAAGGTGAGGGTCGCGAGTTCGAATCTCGTCATCCGCTCTCAATCCCTCCGAACAACCGGAGGGCCACCGCACCGTCGGCCTTCCCGGTGCGAAGCGCGCGACGCGCCCGAGATTTCCGGTGATCCGACTACTCCGCGTACTCGCGGGACCGAATCGAATAAGAGGGTTCAGCAGCCGGATGTCCGGGTACATCGTTTCTCGAGACATAGGAGGGCTTTTCCGTGGCCAAGGTCGACGCGATGCGTTTATCGAATGTTCTGGGCATCGATCTGGCGCATGCCGTCCTACGGCTCCGCAACGAACGCCGACCCGGTGAATCCGAACACGACACCTGTCTGCGCCTCATCGCCGCCGAAGGGCCGGGGGCGACAACGACCGAATTCCGCCGCGCGGCCCGCTGAACCAGGCGGGGTCGCGCGGCGGATAGGCCGAGGCCGTTCGGTATCCGGTCTCAGCGTGCCGCGGGCTCGAATCGGCGCAGCCGCAGGCTGTTGCTGACGACGAATACCGACGAGAACGCCATCGCGGCGCCCGCGAGCATCGGATTCAGCAGTCCGGCCATGGCCAGCGGGATCGCGGCGACGTTGTAGGCGAATGCCCAGAACAGGTTGCCCTTGATGGTGGTCAGCGTGGCGCGCGCCAGGCGAATGGCGTCCGCGGCGGCCCGCAGATCACCGCGGACCAGGGTCAGATCGCTCGCCTCGATTGCCACGTCGGTGCCGGTGCCCATGGCCAGACCGAGGTCGGCCTCGGCCAGCGCGGCGGCGTCGTTGATTCCGTCGCCGACCATCGCGACCACCTTGCCCTCGGCCCGCAGGCGGGCGACGACCTCGACCTTCTCCTGCGGCAGCACCTCGGCGACCACTTCGTCGATGCCGACCTGATCCGCGATCGCGCGGGCCGCGGCGGCATTGTCGCCGGTCAGCATGATCGGGGTGAGGCCGAGTGCCCGGAATCGGGCGACGGCCTCGGCGGAGGTGGGCTTGACCGCGTCGCCGACCACGAGCAGTCCGCGGGCACTGCCGTCCCAGCCGACCGCGACGACCGTCCGGCCGTCGGCCTCGGCGGCCAGCCGGGTCCGCTCCAGGTCGTCATCGAGTCGCAGCGACCAGTCGGCCAGTAGCCGGGGCCTGCCCACGACCACCGCATGCCCGTCCACCATGCCGTTGACCCCGAGTCCGGCCGACGCGGTGAAATCGGCGACCGCGGGCAGCGTCCCGACCCGTGCGCGGGCGCCCTCGGCGATGGCGCGGGCGATGGGGTGTTCGGAGGCGTCCTCCAGCGCGCCCGCCAGCCGCAGCATCTGTTCGGCGTCGACACCATCGGCGGGGACGGTGTCGAGCAGGGTCATGGTGCCGGTGGTGACGGTGCCGGTCTTGTCCAGCACCACCGTGTCCACCCGGCGGGTGGATTCGAGGACTTCGGGGCCCTTGATGAGAATCCCGAGCTGGGCGCCGCGACCGGTGCCGACCATGAGGGCGGTCGGTGTGGCCAGCCCGAGCGCGCAGGGGCAGGCGATGATCAGCACCGCGACCGCGGCCGTGAACGCCGCGGCCACCGAACCGCCGGTGCCGAGCCAGAAGCCTAGGGTGGCGACCGACAGCGCGATCACCACCGGCACGAAGATGCCGGAGATCCGGTCAGCGAGTCGCTGCGCGTTCGCCTTGCCGTTCTGCGCCTCCTCGACCAGCTTCGCCATCTGGGCGAGCTGGGTGTCCGTGCCGACCCGGGTGGCACGCACGACGAGCCTGCCGCCGACGTCGACGGTCGCCCCGATAACGGTGTCGCCGACGCCGACCTCGACGGGCACCGATTCACCGGTCACCATCGAGGCGTCCACCGCGGAGGAACCGTCGACCACGACGCCGTCGGTCGCGATCTTCTCCCCGGGGCGCACCACGAACGCGTCCCCGACACGCAGTTCCTCGATCGGAATGCGGCCCTCGACGCCGTCGCGCAGGACCGAGACCTCCTTGGCGCCCAGTTCGAGCAGTGACCGCAGCGCGGCGCCCGCCCGGCGCTTGGAACGCGCCTCGAAGTAGCGCCCGGCCAGGATGAAGGTGGTGACGCCCGCCGCGGCTTCCAGGTAGATGCTGCCGGTGCCGTCCATTCGGGCGATGGTGAATTCGAAGGGATGCGTCATGCCCGGCGTGCCCGCGGTACCCAAGAACAGCGCGTACAGCGACCAGCCGAAGGCGGCGAGAGTGCCGAGCGAGACCAGGGTGTCCATGGTCGCGGCGGCGTGGCGCAGGTTGGTCAGCGCCGCGCGGTGGAACGGCAGCGCGCCCCACACCACCACCGGTGCGGCCAAGGTCAGTGACAGCCACTGCCAGTTGGTGAATTGCAGCGCCGGGATCATCGCCATGGCGATCACCGGTACGGAAAGCGCGAGCGAGATCAGTAGCCGAGTGCGCAGCGCGGCCGCGGGATCCCCCTCGGGGGTATCGCGGGGCGCTTCGTTCTTCGGCCCGGGGAGGCTCGCGGTGTAACCCGTCTCGGTGACCGCGTCGATGAGGTCCTGCGGGGTGACGGCGCCGCCGGTGATCTCGACGCCCGCCTTCTCGGTGGCGTAGTTCACGGTGGCGCGAACGCCGTCGAGTTTGTTGAGTTTGCGTTCGATGCGATTGGCGCACGACGCACAGGTCATGCCACCGATCACCAGTTCGACCCGGTCCGGCGCGGTTTGCGCGGTCTCGGGCGGTCGCGTCGCGGTGGTCATCGTGTGCTCCGTTCTGTGCGGCACAGTGCCGATTGTCGTCTGATCAGTGCGAATGGGCCGGGGCGGGGGTGGCGCCGTGGTCGCCGTCCGGTTCGGCGATGTCGCCGTGTGTCTCGGCGGCGGTCCCATCGGACGCCGCGACGCGGACGGTGAATTCCGCGGTGCGGACCACCCCCTGATGCCGGAAGTCCATGAACAGGCGATAGTCGCCCGCGCTCGGCGCGGTGGCCGCGAACGTGATACCCGGTCCGGCCGGGGTGACGCCGTCGCCGGGATGGCCCTGCGGGTGGACGTGCAAGTAGGCCAGGTCGGCGGCGCGCAGCGCGACGAGGTGGCCGTAGGCGCCCAGATACGGTTGCAGGTCGGTGACCGGGCGCCCGTCGCGGCGCACCGACAGGGTGAGTTGCGCGGTCCGGCCCGCGGTGAGGGCGCCGTCGAGCGTGACGGTGTAGTCGCCGACTGTCGCCACGGCGGCGGGTGCGGGCAGCGCGCGGACGTCGTACTGCCCGGCGACGCGCAGGTCCGCGCCGAGGATCAGATTCGAACCCCCTTGCGGGACGAAGTCGGCGAAGACGCGGTAATCGCCCGCGCGGGTGAGGTCGACGGTCGAGGTCCAGCGGCCGCTGTCGTCGAGGACCGGATGGACGTGCTGGAAGCCGACCATGTCCCGGCGCACCACGATCAGGTGCAGATCCTTCTCGTGCTCGGTCACGTAACGGGTGAGCGGCGCGCCCTGCGCGTCGAGTATGCGGAACGGCAGCGCGGCATCGGGCGCGGCGGCGGCGATCGAATTCTCCAGTTGCAGTGTGTAGCCGCGGTCGGCGGCCATGAGGCCTCCCGGCATCTCGTTCGCGCCACCGGCGCCCGCGGTGTGCTCCTCGTGCGCGACCGGCTCGGACGGCTCGGGTCCGAGCAGCGCGCCGGTGGCGAGCGCGATGCCGAATACGGCCGCGAGACCGAGGGCGAATCCGGCGAACTTGAGCGGTGCGTTCATCGGTGCTCCGTGTGCTCGTCTGAGCGGCGCGCCAGTCGCGCCGATTGCAATGGCTACCATACCCCCCTAGGGTACTTTGTCAAGAGATTCGAACCCAGGTGCGGATACAACAAAGCCCCCGGTCGAACCGGGGACCAGAGCCCGCCGACAAGGCCCTCCCTCGTACCCGAGCGACCGAGACAAAGCGACAAAGAAGCACCTTTCGGCCACCCACCCGCGAGCCCCGAAACCCCCGCGACCCCGCCGCAACAAAGGCACGCCCCAGAAGGCCCGCAAACCCCACGACGAAGGCTCGAGACCACAGAACCAATTCGCAGGACCCAAGAGCCGCGACCCCGCCGCCCCGAAGGCGCGGTCACGGACAAAGTCACAGTTCGCGAAGCCCAAAGGGCCGCGACCCCGCCGCCCACGAAGTCGCGGCCAAAGAC
>NZ_LGYZ01000013.1 GCF_001310275.1 Nocardia arizonensis | reverse complement strand
GCAAGTATCGGCCGCTCGGGCGCGAGACCCAAGGGGCCGCGAACCCGCCGCGACGAAGTCGCGGCCAGAGCCCCAGTTCGCGGCCGTCTCGCGTCCGAGTGGTCGAGACGATGCGACGAAGGAGCGAGTATCGGCCGCTCGGGCGCGAGACTCAAGGGGCCGCGAACCCCGCCGTGCCGGAGGCGCGGCCAGAGACACGGCCGCGAACCCGCCGCGACGAAGTCGCGGCCATAGATACAGCTAGTGCAGTTGTCGTGCTGTTGGGGACGTGGGCGTGGTCGCCGGATCGGGGTGGGTTCCGAAGAGTCGGTCGGCGGTGCCGGAACTGGTGACCGTGAACCAGTAGTGCTCGTTCTTGTAGTGGTGGTGGCGGTGGTTCTTCCACACCGCGCGGTACAGCGCCCGCTTCGGTTTGTAGTCGCTGTGGATGAGGTAGTGGGTCCACTCGTAGCCGAGTCCGAGCACGGTCACGGTGAGCAGGAAGGTCAGTCCGAGTCCGATTCGCGGGAAGGCGAATGCCGCGATCACCGGTAGTACCGCGATGATCACCACCAGCGACCGGGTGGGGATGAAGATCAGCGGTATATCGCGCGGATCGCTGTGGTGGGCGCGGTGTTTACGCGCGAGTTCGCTGTCGAGGGTGACCGGTCCGACCCGCTTGGGCCGCCAGTGCAGCACCATCACGTGTACCACCCATTCGAAGACAGGAAAGACGGCGAGCGCGATCAACGGCAGCAGCGCGTCGCTGATCTGCCAGTCGCCGACCGCGATTCGGGCGGCGAGTGTGAGCGCCAGCACCGTCGCGATCATCCACGGGGAGGGATGGCGGCGGAATTCGCGTAGGGCGTCGGTGAGTCCGAATCCGCGGCGTAGCGCGCGGGACGGGGAGTCGTTCGCGGTGATATGGGTGCGTGTCATCGTAGTTCCTTGTCGCGATGGTGATCAGCGTTCGCCGAGCGCTTCGAGCAGCGCGAGGGTGGCCGGTTCCAGCAGGGTGCGCGCGGATTTGGCGGCCTGTCTCGGTTTGCCCGCGAGTATCGCGGCGGCCAGTTCGCGGTATCCCGCGGTATTGCCGACCTCGGCGGACATGATGGGCGCCAGGGCGACGAGCGCGGGCTCGTACGCCGCGCCGAGCATGTTGAACATGAGCCGGAAGACGATGGAATCGGCGGCGTCGATGACGTGATCCCAGAATTCGAGGGCGAGGCGCTGGCGGGCGACGGGATCGGCGTCGGCCGCGAGTGCGTCCAGTATCCGGTCGAATTCGGCGCGTAGGGCGTCGGCGGCGCCGATTCGTTCGGCGGCCAGTTCAGCGACCTTGGGCCCGTTGTGCAGGCGCGCCTCCAGGATGCTGCGCGCGACAGCGGGTTCGAGTGTGCCGTTCCGAATCAGCAACCGCGGCAGTACTTCCAGGCCCGCGCCGCGCCGGTAGTCGAGCACCGTGGTCGCGTCGCCTTGACGGACGGCGACGAGACCGGCGGCTGCCAGCCGTTGCAGCGCCTCGCGTACGGCGGGCCGCGAGACGCCGAGCGCTTCGGCGAGTTGACGTTCACTCGGCAGGGTCGATCCGGGGGTGAGTTCCCCGCTGAGGACTTCGGCGGCGATCTGTTCGAAGACCTCCGCCGATACCGACCGCTTGACCACGGGTTGCAGTGCCATGCCCTCACTGTGCGCCCTGGTGGTCAGTTGGTCAAGTGGTCAGACCAATTCGGATGCCGTCCACGGTCGCCCGCGGCGTGGCAGACTCGAAGGCGGGAGGAGGGAATGGCCATGACGAGACATCACGGCGAGCAACGGTGGATCGCGCACGCGCTGCCGATCCGTACCGGCAAAGTGCTGCTGCTGCACCGCAATCCGCGGGGGGTTATGGGAGATCTATGGGATATCCCGGGTGGTTCGGTCGGCCCGGGGGAGACGCCCGCGCAGGCCGCTCGTCGTGAGGTCGGCGCGGAGACCGGACTCGACGTCCTGGTCGCCGACGAACTCACGCATTTCGTCGACTGCGGCGATATCGACGTCCACACGATCACCTTCGTATGCTTCGAGAACGAAGTCGACCGTGACGTCAGCCTGACGACACCCGAACACTACGAATTCGAGTGGATGACCTACCGTGAGGCGGTGCACGTCCCGCTGGTGTGGCACGTCCGCAAGGCACTCGACAATGCCGAAGCCCTCGGCCTGCTGTCGTGATCTCGGTGCTCGGCGGCGGTCAGGAGGGGTCGGAGCCGCCGATGGCCGCGAGCCATACGGCGCCCGCGGCCGCGACGACCGTCGCGCCGCCGAAGGCCGTGACCCCGCCGTCCATCACGTAGACCCACAACAGGCCGGCGAACGGCGCGGCCACCGTCGACTGGGCGTCGAGCAGCAGGCGGCGGCCGTATGCGGTGGCGGCCGCGGCTTTGACCGCGGCGTCGGGATCGGGCCTGCTCGGATTGTCCAGTAGACGGCCCGGCGGTTCGCAGGTGCGCGCCCGGCCGGATGGGTACAGACGCACACCCTCGGCGCGAATGGCCCGCTCGCCCACCTCGCCGGCGGATTCGACGAGGGTGAGCAGCGCCGGATCGAAATAGACCGGTAGCCAGCGCGTCGCCCGCGAACGCGCCTCGGACGCTTCCGGTTCGGTGATTTCCAACCAGGAGCGGCTGACCAGCCGGTGCTGATTGCGCACCCGCCGGACCAGCACCGTCGCCTCCCCGGCCAGGCCGTTGGGCAGCAGCCCGAGCGCGGTACCGAACCGCAGGCCGCTGTAGCCGAGGATGGCGATCACCACCACGGCGAGCGCCGCGCGCTGGTCCGTATCGGCGAAGGGCGCGATCGCCAGACATACCGCGATCGCGCCCGAGGTCACCGCGACCGGATAGGTCAGCGCCCGGCCCGGTCTGTGGGTCACTTCAGGAAGCCGACCTTGGTGTAGTCGGCCGACTGCAGACCGAACGCGCCCCAGTTCGCCAGATTGTCGCGCTGGGCGACCGTGCCGGGGGACTGGTACAGCGGCAGCGAGAAGCCCTCGGCGAAGATCATCCGGTCGGCTTCGTTCGCCATCCGCATGGCCTTGTCAGCGTCGAGTTCGGAGATGGTCCGTTCGATGAGATCGTTCAACTCCGGCGACCCGATACGCCCGACATTGCCGCGCATGTTGTTCGGATCATAGGTGTAGACCTGCCGCAGCGCGCCCAGTGGGAAGATGCTCATGCCCCACGTGAAGTTCGCGATGTCGAAGTTGCCGGGGAAGATGACATCGGTGAAAAGGCCGTTGCCCGGGTAGCTCTGGATCTGGAGCTCGACGCCGATCCCGGCCAGATTCTGCTGGGCGATCTGCGCCACCTGCGACCACGTCTCCGCCTGGTACATGACATTGCGCAGGACGAGTCTGCGCCCGTCCTTCTCCCGGACCGAGCCGTTGAGTTTCCAGCCGAGCGCGTCGAGTTCGGCGGCCGCGGCGCCGGGATCGAAGGCGACGGCCTGTGCGTTGTCCTGGTAGCCCTTCTGGCCCTGGATGTACAGGTGGTTGTTCAACGCCTCGGGCGCCGCCACGACCCCCGCGAGCAATGCCCTGGCGATGGCCTGGCGGTCGATGCCCTTGGCGATCGCGACGCGCAGCCGCGGATCCTCGAGGATCGACCCGGGCGCGCCGTTGAAGGTCATATGCGTGTAGCTCAGCGCGGGCGCGCGCCGCACCACCAGGCCCGGTGATCCGGTCGCCGCGGTCACCTCGCTGATGCCCGCGATCGGGGCGGAATCGAGTTCGTCGTTCTGCACGGCGGTGAGCCGGGCCGAATCATCGAGCACGCTGAAGGTGACGGATTCCAGTTTCGGAGTCTCGCCCCACCACTTCGGATTGCGGTTGAGCACGATGCGCTGCTGTGCCCGGTCGATGGAGGAGATCACGAAGGGCCCGGCCGAGGCGTGCGGCCCGCCGCGGTCCAGGGATTCGAACGCCTGCGGCGACTCGGTGGTCGACTTCGGGTACAGAGGGTTGAACAGCCCCCGCCATTCGGCGTAGTGCTTGGCCATCGTGACGATCGCCTGCCGGTCGTCGACGCCGCGTTCGACCTTGGCCACGCGGTCGTAGCCCTGGGTGTAGCCGACCTTGTACGCCGGGTCGAGCCCGTTCATGACACCGGCCTGAGCGGCCAGGTCCTCCCAGGTTATGGGCTTTCCGTCGCTCCACACCGCCGCGGGGTTGATGGTGTAGGTGATCTGCTGCGGGTCGGCGCCGGTCAACTGGACGTCGGTGAAGAAGTTGTGGTCGACCACGATGTCACCGGCCGCCGTCGCCTCGGCGGTGCCCGGCATGACCCACGAGGTCACCTCCGAGGCATTACCGTCCGAGTCGACATGCAGGGTGTTGAAGGTCTCCGGGAACGCGTCCAGCGACAGCCGCAGATTGCCGCCGTCGCGGATCTCCTCGCGCTCGCGCGGGTTGATATCGGTGCTCGAGCCGATGGCATTGCTGCCCGATGGCGCCGTCGTGTCGGCCGAACAGCCCGCCACGATCAGCCCGATCGCCAGGACGGGTATCGCCAGGCGTATGCCTGTGCGCGATGAATCGGTCCTCACCGATACTCCTTTCGACGATGCGATGCGCGGTGACGGGCAGGCCCGGTGCGGTTACCGCCCCCGCCTCATTTCAGGAAGCCGATCTTCGTGTAGTCGTAGGAGGCGAGTCCGGCCGCGCCGTAATTGGCCAGATCGGCGCGCACCCCGACGAGTCCGGGCGTCTGGTAGAGCGGCAGCGAATGTCCTTCCGCCCAGACCATACGGTCCACCTCGTTGGCGAGTTCGGTCACCTTCCCCGGATCGAGTTCGGCGGTGGTCCGTTCGATGAGGGCGTTGAGTTCCGGCGACCCGATGCGCCCGTAGTTGCCCTGGATATCGCCCGGGTTGTAGGCGAACTGCTGGGCGAGGTCGTTGATGGCGAAGGCGTCGCCGGACAGCGAGTACTGGGCGAGGTCGAAATCACCCGGCTGGATCACATCGGTGAACAGACCCTGGCCGGGCCGGGTGTCGATGATCAGTTCGACGCCGACCCGGGCCAGATTCTGCTGGATGATCTGCGCGACCTGGACCCAGCCCTGGCTGTTGTACATGACGTCGCGGATGCGCAGTCGCCGCCCGTCCTTCTCGCGCACCTCGCCGTTGAGTTTCCAGCCGAGTTCGTCGAGTTCGCGTGCCGCGGCGGCCGGATCGAAGGCGATGCTGTTGTCCCGGTAGCCCTCTTGGCCCTGGAGATACACGTGGTTGTGCAGCGGCGTCGGATTCTCCACCATGCCGTTGAGGGTCGCGTTCACGATGCCCTGCCGGTCGATGGCGCGCGAGATGGCCACGCGCAGTCGCGCGTCCTCGAGAATCGAACCGGGCGCGCCGTTGAAGCGCAGGTGGGTCCAGAAATTGCTGGCGGCCCGGCGGATCGCGATACCTGGGGTGGTCTTCGCGGTGCGCACGTCATCGATCGAGCCGAGTCCGACCGCGTCGATCTCGTTGTTCTGCAAAGCGGGTACGAAGGCGGAGCTGTCGAGCACGCTGAAGGTGATGGTGTCCAGTTTCGGGGTGTCGCCCCACCATTTCGGATTGCGGGCGAGCACGACGCGCTTCTGCGCGCGGTCGACCGACTGGACGATGAACGGCCCCGCGGTGAGTCCCACGCCGTTGATCAGACCCTTGTTGAACGATTCCGGGGTCGCCGTCACCGATTTCGGATACAGGAACGCCTCGCCCGCGAACTGCCCCTGCCATTCGGAATATGGCTGGGAGAAGGTGATGACGGCCTGCCGGTCGTCGACGCCGCGCGTGACTTCGGCCACCCGATCGAAGCCGAAGGTCATGGCGATGAGGAATTCCTTGTTCGCCCCGCTCATGGCCGCGGCCTGGGATCGCAGATCCTCCCAGGTGATGGGGCTGCCGTCGGACCAAACCGCCTTCGGATTGATGGTGTAGGTGACCTGCTGCGGATCGGTTCCGGTCAACCGGATATCGGTGAAGTAGTCGGTATCGATCGACAGTTTGCCCGCCGCGTCGGTGCGGTACGCGCGCGGCATGGTCGGGCGTTCGATGCCCGCGATCTGGCCGTCGTTGCCGTCGACCGACAGGGTGTTCCAGTTCTCCGGCAGCGCGGTGATGGCGAGGCGGAGATTGCCGCCGTCGCGCAATTCGCCGGTGTCCTTGGGATTGACGTCGTTGGTCGTGCCGAGCGAACCGGTCGCGCCGTCGGAATAGTCTTCCTCGCCCGCGGCGCAGCCGCCGAGTGTCAGCGCGACGGCGAGCACGGCGCCCGCCACGCGCACGGCGCGTACTGTCATTTCAGGAATCCGATCTTGGTGTAGTCGTAGGACGCGAGTCCGGGGGAGCCGATATTCGCGAGATCGGCGCGGACGCCGTAATTGCCCTCGGACTGGGTCAACGGCAGCGAATGCCCTTCGGCGAATACCGCGCGGTCGACCTGATTGGCGAGTTCGATCGCCCGCCGCGGATCGAGTTCGGCGATCGTGCGATCGATGAGGTCGTTGAGCGCGGGCGAACCGATCCGGCCGTAATTGCCCTGGAGATCGGTGGGATCGTAGTAGTAGATCTGGGGGATGCTGCTCAACGGGAAGGCGTCGCCCTGGAAGACGAACTGCGCGGCGTCGAAATCGCCCGGAATGATGACGTCGGTGAAGTAACCCGCGCCGGGTCGGGTGTCGATGGTCAGTTTCACGCCGATGCGCGCCAGATTCTGCTGGACGATCTGCGCGATCTGCACCCAGATCTGATCGTTGTACATGACGTCGCGGATCTCGAGGCGGCGGCCGTCCTTCACCCGCACGTCGCCTTCGAGTTTCCAGCCCAGCGCGTCGAGTTCGCGCGCGGCCCGATCCGGGTCGTAGGACACGGGCGCGGAATTGTCCTGGTAGCCCTCCTGTCCGCGCAGGAAGACGTGATTGTTCAGCGGCTGCGGATTCTCCACCAGACCGTTCTGGATCGCCACGGCGATGCCGCGCCGGTCGATGGCGCCCGCGATCGCCACCCGGACCGCCGGATCGGCCAGGATCGAACCGGGCGCGCCGTTGAAGGTGATGTGGCGCCAGCGATTACCCGGTGCGCGCCGTACCGCCACGCCCTGGGTGGCGCGCACCGACTTCACGTCGTCGGCCGAGGCCAGCGCCACGAGGTCGATCTCGTTGTTCTGCAACGCCCCGACCCACGCCGCGCGGTCGAGCACGCTGAAGGTGATGGTGTCGAGTTTCGGGGTGTCGCCCCACCATTTCGGATTGCGCCCGAGCACGATACGGCCTTGGCCGCGGTCGGTCGACTGGACGACGAACGGACCAGCCGTCGGCCCCATCGCGTCCACCAGGCTCTTGTTGAACGCCTCGGGCGATTCGGTCACCGACTTGGGGAACAGCGAGGCATTGCCCGCGAATTGCCCGCGCCATTCACCGTAGGGCTGCCGGAAGGTGAGCACCGCCTGGCGGTCGTCGACGCCGCGTTCGACCCGGTCGACGAATTCGAATCCGTTGGTGATGGCGATCAGATACCGTTTGTCGCGGCCGGAGAGCGCGTTCGCCTGCGAGGCGATGTCCTCCCAGGTGATCGGCGTCCCGTCGGACCAGGTGGCTTTCGGATTGATGGTGTAGGTGACCTGCTGCGGATCCGCGCCCGTCAGCTGGATATCGGTGAAATAGTTGTGGTCGATCGTCAATTGGCCCGCGGCGTCGACCTGGTAGGCGCGCGGCATGAGCGGGCGCTCGATATCGGCGATCTCCCCGTCGTTGCCGTCGTTCGACAGGGTGTTCCAGTTGGCGGGGTAGCTGGTCGCGGCAAGGCGCAGATTGCCGCCCTCGCGGATCTCGTCGCGGCCGTGCGGGTTGACGTCGCTGGTGCTGCCGAGGCTGTCGGACAGTCCGGCCGCGGAATCGTCTGCGCCCGAACCGCATCCCGGCGCGAGCAGTGCCGCGGTCACCGCGACGGCGGCCAATCCGAGCCGGTTCGAGCGAATCCGCATGTGATCTCCTGGGTTACCCGCTGACGACCGGGACGGGTACCGCGTCGATCAGCGCCTTGGTGTAATCGTGCGACGGTGCGGCGAAGATCTGCTCGGCCGGACCGGATTCCACGATCTTGCCGCGATACATGACCGCGATGTCGTGCGCGAGATTGCGCACCACCGACAGATCGTGGGAGACGAACAGGTACGACAGTCCGCGTTCGGATTGCAACTCGCGCAACAGGTTCAGCACACCGGCCTGGATGGAGACGTCGAGCGAGGACACCGGTTCATCGAGTACGAGCAGTTCAGGGTCGAGGGCAAGGGCGCGTGCGATGCTGATGCGCTGTTTCTGGCCGCCGGACAAGTCCGCGGGATAGCGTTCGGCGTACTCGGGACGCAGCCCGACCTGGCGCAGCAGCCGCGGCACCCGCTCGGCGATCTCGGCGCGCGAGCGCCCGTCGATGCGCAGCGGTTGGGCCAGCGCGTCGAATACCGGCAGGCGCGGGTCCAGCGATGCCGTCGGATCCTGGAAGACGATCTGCATCTTCCGGCGCACCTCGCGCTTGTCCGCCCTGGTCATGGTCGTGACGTCGCGGCCATTGAACTCGATGGCGCCCGCCTGCGGCCGCGCCAGATCCATGATCTGGGTCAGGGTGGTCGACTTGCCCGATCCTGATTCGCCGACCAGGGCCAGCGTGCGGCCCGAGCGCACCTCGAAACTGATGCCGTCCACCGCGCGGACCTCGCCCTTGCGACGGCGGAACACCACACCCGAGGTGATCGGGAAGCTCTTACGCAGATCCGAGACCTTCAGCACCACGTCGGCGTTGCCGTTGCCCTCGCCGCCGCCGTTGCCACCGCCGTCGGCAAGGGCGGCCGCGGGCGCGATTTCGCCGCGGTAGGCGGCGAACAGGTCGGCGCTGCCGACCTCTGCGGTGCGAATGCACGCGGCGCCGTGACCGGGAGCGATCATCTCCAGCGGCGGTTCCGCAGCCCGGCATTCGTCGATCGCGACCGGACAGCGCGGGGCGAAGGAGCAGCCCGGCGGCAGATCGTGCATGGCGGGCGGTGCGCCGACGATCGGGATGAGCGGTGCGCGGGCCGGGCCGTCCATGCGCGGGATCGAGCCGAGCAGACCCACCGTGTACGGCATCCGCGGCGATTCGAACAGTTCGGCCGCGGCGGCGGTTTCGACGATCCTGCCCGCGTACATGACCGCGATCCGGTCGGCCAGCGTCGCCGCGATCCCCATGTCGTGGGTGATCATGACCACGCCCGCGCCGGTGATGTCGCGCGCCTTGCGCAGCAGGTCGAGGATCTGCTTCTGCACCGTCACGTCGAGTGCGGTGGTCGGTTCGTCGCAGATGATGAGGGCCGGGTCGTTGGCGATCGCCATCGCGATCACCACCCGTTGGCGCATACCGCCGGAGAATTCGTGCGGGAACAACTCGGCGCGCACTTCGGCGTCCTCGATACCGACCAACCGCAGCAATTCGACCGCCTTGGCCGCGGCCGCTTTGCGGCCCATATTCCCGTGCGCGAGCAGCGCTTCGGCGATCTGGTCGCCCACCCGGTAGACCGGGGTCAGCGCCGAGAGCGGATCCTGGAAGACCATGCTGATCGCGCTGCCGCGCAACCGTGACATCTGCCGGTCGCCGAGGCCGAGCAATTCCCGCCCGCGCATGCGGATCGAACCGGCGACGCGCGCCTGCTCGGGCAGCAGTCCCATCACCGCGAGCGAGGACACCGATTTGCCCGAGCCGGATTCGCCGACGATCGCGAGGATCTCGCCGTCGGCCACGGTGTAGTTCACCCCGCGCACCGCGTCGATGCGGCCTTCTTCGCTGGGAAACGACACCCGCAGGTCGGAGACCTCGAGCAGCGGCGCGGTCGACTGTGCGCCGGTCATCGCGTCGCCTTCGCTTCCGTATTCGTGGTGACCGCCTTCTTCGTGTTGTTCGGGACCCACGCTTTCGCGCGCCGCGCGCGCGCCCGCTCGGCGCTCGGGTCGAAGGCGTCGCGCAGGCCGTCGCCGACCAGGTTCGCGCACACCACGGTGATGATGAGCGCCCCGCCGGAGAACATGAACAGCCACGGATAGGTCCACGCCGACCGGGTGCCCGCCGCGATGAGCGAGCCGAGCGAGACATCGGGCGGTTGCACGCCGAATCCGAGGTAGCTCAGCCCCGTTTCGGCCATGATCGCCGCACCGACGGCCAGGGTGGTGTCGATGATGAGGATCGAGGCGATGTTCGGCACGATATGGGTGAGGATCACCTTATGCGTCGGCGCGCCCATATAGCGTGCGGCGCGGACGAATTCGCGATCACGCAGGCTCATGGTCAGACCGCGCACGATGCGCGCGCTGATCATCCAGCCGAAGACGGCGAGCAGGATGATGAGCAGTCCGATCGAGCCGCTGCCCTTGGTGCGCGGCGCGAAGATGGCGATGATGATGAAACTCGGCACGACCAGCAGCAGGTCGACGAACCACATGATGGCCCGGTCGGCCCACCCGCCGAGCAGTCCGGCCACCGCGCCCGTCGTGGCCGCGATGGCGGTGGAGATCAGCGCCACGCACATGCCGATGACCAGCGACTTCTGGAGTCCGCGCAGGGTCTGCGCGAGAACGTCCTGGCCGATCTGGGTGGTGCCGAAGGGATGTTCCGCGCTCGGCGGTTTTATCAGCGCGGTGTTGTCGAGTTCCTGGTAGTCGTAGGGCAGCAGCGGCGGCAGCGCGTAGCAGGCGACGAACAGCAGGATCAGCACCGCCCCGCCCGCGACGGCGGGCTTGTTGCGCAGGAACCGGCGCAGCACCAGTTTCCCGCGGCCCACGCCCGCGACCTCGGGCGCGCCCTGGACGATGATCTCGGCTTCGGTCATCCCACACGCACCCTCGGGTCGAGAATCGCGTACACGATATCGGAGAGCAGACCCGACACAAGCACCACGAGTCCGGCGAAGGCCGTCACCGTCACCACCACGTACAGATCCTGCGCGTTGATCGAGTCGACCAGCCATTCGCCCACGCCGTGCCAGCCGAAGATCTTCTCGGTGAAGGTCGCGCCGGTGATGAGCCCGCCGAGACTGTAGGCGAACAGGGTGGCCATCGGAATGAGCGCGGTGCGCAGTCCGTGCTTGTAGAGCGCTCGGTTGCGGGTGAGTCCCTTGGCGCGTGCGGTGCGGATGAAATCGCTCTGGAGCACGTCGAGCATGGCGTTGCGCTGATAGCGGCTGTAACCGGCCATGCCGCCGAGGGCCAGTGCGGCGGTGGGCAGCACCAGATGTTGCAGGCGGTCGAGCAATTGCGGCCACAGTCCGTCGATCCGATTCGCCGAGGTTTCCCCGGTGTAGAGGAAGAACTGCGAGCCGGTGGACGAATTGACCTGTAGCGCACCGTATTTAAGCAGCGTCGCGAGCAGGAAGATCGGGGTGCTCAGGATCAGCAGCGACACGATCGAGGTGAAGTAGTCGCTGAATTTGTATTGTCTGATCGCGCCCGCCGCGCCGATCAGCACGCCGAGGACGGTGCCGATCACCGAACCAATGATCAGCAGCCGCAGACTCACCGCGACGCGACGCCCCAGTTCCTGACTCACCGGCTGACCGGCCAGCGTGGTGCCGAAATCGCCGTGCGGAATGCCCTTCAGCCAGCTCACGTAGCGCTCGGGGATCGGATCGTCGAGGTGTAACTGTTCGGCCTTGGCGTCGATGACCGACTGCGGTGGCCTCGGATTGCGCTGTTCGAGGCTGTCCAGTGGCCGAAACGTCAGCGATGCCAGGCTGAACGTCAGGAAGGAGGCCAGCAGCAACAGCACGACATAGTTGAGAGCGCGTCGTAGCAGGAAGCCGGTCATCAGTCCTCTGGTCCTACGGCTGGTCGGGCCAGCGTCGAATGGTAGGTCCCGATCATAGGGACGCGCACGGCGGTCGCGCATGCCACACGCGTGACGGCATGTCCGCCGCGCGAACCCGGACTGACCTATTCTTTGCCTACGACATGCGCCGCGTGCGGCGGCGCGGGAGGGGGAGACCATGTCCTATCCGCAGCAGTACCCGGGCGCCTACGACCCGTATCCGCCGGCCTACGGTCTGCCCCGAGCGGTGCCGAACGCGGGCACGGCGATCACCGCGGGCATCCTGGCGATTCTCGGATTCGTCGCGAACGTGCTCGGCGGCGGGTTCAGCATTTGGATGGGGCTGAGCGAATTCGGTTCGCGGTACTCCGATTACGACTCCACCGGATTGCTCGGCAACGATGACTACTACGACTTCTTGGTCGTGGTCGGAGTGGTGAGTCTGGTCATCGCGATCATGCTCGGCGTCGGCTCGCTGCTGCTGTTCAACCGCAAGTCGATGGGCCGGGCCCTGATCGCGGCCGGGTGCGTGCTCACCGTCATATCGCAGATCGCGAGCCTGATCTTCGTGGTGTCGGCCCCGGCGGGCGCGAGCACCCCGCTCAGCAGCGGTCTCGGCGGTGTCATCGGCATGGTGTTCCCGATCGCCACACTGGTCCTGGCGCTGGTACCCGCGACCGGACGCTGGCTGGCGCATCGCCCGCCGCCCGCGGGCGCTCCCGGCTACGGGCAGCCGGGTTATCCCCAGCCGGGTTATCCGCAAGCTGCCTATCCGCAGCCCGGCGATCTCCAGTCCGCCTATCCGCAGGCCGCCTATCCGCAGCCCGGCTATCCGCAGACCTCGCCCGCCTATTCCGCGCCGGACGTGTCCGGCGCGGGGGCCGAGTACACGCCCGCGCCCATACCGCAGCCGGGTGCGAACTCCGGCGATGTCACATGGCAGCGTCCGCCGAGCTGGTGAGGTCGCGCGCGCGTCGACGGCGATTTCCGGCAGGATGGAATAGGTGACACCCCTGCACCTGCCCAAACCGACAATGGTGGCCACCGATGTGGACGGCACCCTGATCGATCACGACGAGCGGGTGACCGCGCGCACCAAGGCCGCCGTCGACGCGCTGATCACCGACGGCGTGCCGTTCGTCCTGGCGACCGGTCGACCGCCACGTTGGATCGACCCGGTGGTCGACGGACTCGGCTACGCCCCGCTGTGCGTATGCGGCAACGGTGCGGTCATCTACGACAGCGCCACCGACAAGGTGCTGTCGAGCCGGACGCTCGACGTGCCAACCCTGTCCTGGCTCGCCGATATCGCCGAGCGCGTGCTGCCCGGTTGCGGACTCGCCGCCGAACGGGTCGGCGCCACGGCGCACGACGCGGTGACCCCGCAGTTCGTGAGTTCGCCGGAATACCAGCACGCCTGGCTCAATCCCGACGACACCGCCGTGGCCCGGCACGAGGTCATCGACTCGCCCGCGATCAAGATGCTGATCCGGCTGCCCGGCGCGCGCAGCGGCGATATGCGCGCCAAGCTGGCGCCGCTGGTGGACGGCCGCGCCGACATCACCTACTCCACCGACCTCGGGCTGATCGAACTGTCCGCGCCGGGAGTCACCAAGGCGTCCGGTCTTGCCGCCGTCGCCCTGCGGCTCGGCATCGAACATTCCTCGGTGCTCGCCTTCGGCGATATGCCCAACGACGTGCCGATGCTTACCATGGCCGGACACGGTGTCGCGATGGCCAACGCGCACGTCGAGGCCATTGCCGCCGCCGACGAGATCACCGGCGCGAACAGCGACGACGGCGTGGCCCAGATCCTCGAACGCTGGTGGTTGTGAGCCTCAGCCTGCGGGCGCCGGCACCGGTTCGATCGGATCGCGGCTCATCTCCTGCTGATAGGTCTCGTTGTAGGTGTTCCATACCGTGGTGACGATGCCGGTGAGCTGATCGAGAATCAGCGATCCGTTGCGGAAATCGGCGCGCAGACCGTCGGGAACCGGATAGGCGTCGGCCAGCGGCAGACCGAGGATGCCGCCGTCCGCGCCCAATTGCAGGAATCGGGTGAGGATGTCGCCCACCACCTCGATGACCTTTCCCTCGGGGGTGGCGTAGACGTAGCCGTTGGCGAACTTGGCGAATTGCGCACCGCCCGTCGCGGGCATCGGCTCCGATACCGCCGGGCCCAGCGGTCCGTCCGCCGCGCCCTTGTCCGACCAGTGCCGGGCGATGACGTTCTCGTCGACCAGATCGAGCAGCCGGGTGGTGAGCGCGGCGAGTGCGGCCAGATCGGCCTCGGTGCGCGCGGGTCCGGGGCGCGCCGCCCCCGTGCCGTTCGCCGCGATATCGCGAATGCGATCCATGAGCGCGTAGGCGGCGTCGCCCGGGCACGTGGTGCTGCCGACATCTCGGTGGGCGAAGACGATGGGCAGGTCGACGGCCTCGCCCTGGGCGTACGGGGTGAACTCGGTGCCCTCCGAATACATGGTGGTGTGCCCCTTGGGATCGAGTCCGGCGACGCGGGCGCGCCAGCCGATGAAGGAGCCCGCCGCCTCGACGGCCGCGTCGGTGGGCGCTTCGAATTCGTGGTTGCCCATGAACGCGATGCCAGAGGTGTTCTCGTTGAAGCCGCCGGCGTGCGCGCCCTGTACGGGTCGGTCCAGACCGCCCGCGCGGCCCTCGAAGATCTGGCCGTACTTGTCGACCAGCGCGTTGTAACCGATGTCGCACCAGCCCAGGGTGCGCGCGTGATAGGTGTAGATCGCCCGGACGATGCCCGCGGATTCGGCCTTGCTGTAGTCGTTGCGGCCCGCGGTGTGGTGCACGGTGACGCCGCCGAGCTGATCGTCGTAGGTGGGGTCCTCACAGCGCAGCGATTCGTCGGCGCCCCATTGCGCGCGGCTGACGACCTGCGGTCCGCCGTTGGGCAGCGCCGCGGCGACATTGTTCAACGCGCCGTCGATGGCGCCGCGGCCCGGGTCGATGAGTATCGCGGTCAGATCCGCGACGACCGGGTTGACGTCGTCGGGGCCCGGCGCGCCGCCGCGGGCGGGATGGACGGGGTCGGGACCCGGCACCGCGGCTGGGCCGCCCGGTGCGCGCGGGCCCTTGGGCGCGGAGGCGGCGTCCTTGCGGGTCACCAGGATCTGAACGGCATTGGTGTTGCCGACGTAGATCGGCTCGGTGCCCGCGGTACGGTCGGCGGCGCTGTGATCGCTGCGCCGGGTGTCGATGGGTTCTGTCTGGTACCAGGGCCCCCAGGCGCCGTCGGTTTTGCGGGCCCGCACCATCGCCGTGGTGTCGGCGAGGTTCTGCGCGGTGAGCGCGACCACGCTGAACGGCGTGTCCCGTGACACCTCTTTGACCTGGGCGCCGACCTGGCCGAGGAGTTCCGGCGGCACCGCGCCGGGCGTGAGCGCGGGCGTGTCGGGGTCGGCGCCCGGTTCGGGTTCGGCGGGATCGGCGATGAAGCGGAGGCCGCCCGCGGATCGCGGCACGGAGCCGGGCGTCGGTCCTTGGACGGGGGTGGTGCCGATCGGCGGCGATCCGGCAACCGTGGGGCTCGGGTCCGGTGCCGCGGGGTCCTGCGCGGCGGACGGCCGCGGCAGCGCGTCGGCGACGGGTGGGGGCAACGGCAGTGTCCGCAGATCGGATAGATGCAGGTCCGGCAGGTCCAGACCGCTGAGGTCACGGATCGGGAGGGTGATGTCTGGTGCCGAGCCGAGGCCGACCTCGGCCAGTTGCGCGGTAACCGCTGTGGGTTCGCTGTCGTTGGCCGATCGGTATTCCGTCGTGTCGCTCAACGTCAGCGTCGCGAGCGGGGCCGCTACCGCAAGTGAGGTGACAACCGGCAGTACATAGGAACGTTTCGGTTTGCGGTATGGCACGAGCTGCTCCAATCGGTTCGAACCAGTGATCATCCACACACTGCGAAGCTTGCTTCTCGATACATCACAGACCACACTAATTAACAATTGTCACATGTCTAAACCTTTAGTTGAGGCAGTTTGCCCAAATGTAGCTTTCGGATTGCGGCCGGATGGGGCGACATGCCGACCTGCGTCGAACCGATCCGATCGCGGAAACCGGTGCGGGTGAAGGCGAATGCGCCAACGCCCGCCGGAGACGATGAGCGTGGAGGGAGACCAAAGTGCGGCACAGAACGCAATCACGCAAACGGGTCGCGATGCCGCGAACGGTGTTCGCGCCCGCCCGCGCGGTCGCCGTCACCGCGGGTGCGGCGGCACTGCTCGCGACGATGTGGATGGAATGGGACACGCCCGGCGACACGCCGTATCTAGCCCTAGCCGGCCCCGGTCACGGCCGGGGCATGAGTCAACTCGGCGCTTTCGACAGCGCCCGCGACGGCTGGAACGCCGAACGCATTCTCGAGCACTACTACCCGGGCGCGACGTTCGGGACCGTGCCGCGGACCACGGTCGGCGTGCGGCTCACGGCCCAGGACGATTCCACCCTCGATGTCGGCGCCGACACCGGACTGCGGGTCGCGGGTCGACGGCTCGATCCTGGCCAGGTCGCGCATCTGCGCGCGCTGCCCGACGGCAAGGCCGATGTCGTGGTCACCGCCGGCTGCGACGGTGAGGTGCTCTGGCAGGGCGCCACCGCCGATCCGTGGGTCTATCCCATCGACCCGAATCCGGGTCGACCCGCCGCCGAACACCTCACCCTCTGCGGCGGGTCCGCCTACCGCGGGGCGCTCGGCCTCGCACTGGAGAACGGCGCGGCGCGCACCGTGAACCGGGTCGACGTCGAGGACTACCTGCGCGGTCTGGTGCCCGCCGAAGTCCAGGCGAACTGGGCCGACGAAGGCGCGCACGAGGCTCTGCGCGCCCAGGCCGTCGCCGCGCGCTCCTACGCGCTGGCCGAACACCGATACCCTTACGCCCAGACCTGCGACACCACCGACTGTCAGTTCTACCCCGGCACCGAACTCGAGGATCAGCGCACCGCCGACGCGGTCGCCGCGACCGCGGGCACGGTCCTGCTGCGCGACGGGCGGATTCTGCGCGCGGAGTACTCCGCGACCCCCGACGGCGGCGAACCCGCCGATATCGGAACCTTCGAGGTCGGCCCCGCCCCCGCCGAACTGGCGATCGGCAAGCCGCCCACCGATCCCCGCGTCGACGCCGCCGCCGAATCGGCCATCGCCGCCGAATACCGGCGCATCGGCGGCGCGCGCAGCGCGGTCGGCGCGCCGTTGGGCCCCGAACTGCGACTGCCACAGAACGCTGGCAGCTATCGGATGTTCACCAACGGTGTCATCATCGCGACCCCGACGCTCGGCGCCCAAGTGGTCGACTTCACCAGGCTCATGGAGTTGGCGCCGGATGTCGTTCGCCCGCAATCGGATTCGCGCGGAGTCGGCGGGCCGGGCGCTCGGCCGCCGATCGCTCGTCCGAACGGCGTAGGCGCCGCGCCCGAAGCGGTCGCACCCGAATCCGAAGCGCCCGCGCCGGAGTCGGCGACGCCGGGTGCGGCCGTGCCCGACGTGACCGCACCGGGGGCGAGCGTGTCCGAGGAACCGGTGCCCGGTGCGCCCGCGCCCACCGGGGCTCAGCCGGAGGGCGATGTGGGACAACCGGATTCGGAGCCCGCGCCCGACGGATCCGAAAACTTTTGACCGGTGTGCGCGTCGAGCCACGCGGTCGCCCGATAATTCGCCTTGACCTTGACGTTACGTCAACTCGCAGACTGGCCCCACCGGCGGTTCGAGTCGGTGCAGACCATGTCGGACGAGATGGAGAGAGGTGAATTACCCGTGGCCGCAGAGGTTTTCGACGGGTTCGACCACACCCGCCACAAGGGCGAGGTCATCGAGCGGTGGGGCCGGGAGGCATACGACAGCGGTGACCGCTGGTGGCGTTCGATGTCCGAGGCCGATAAGCAACGGTTCCAGCGGACCCAGCAGGACATCGCCGCCGATTTCGGTCGGGCGCACGCCGCCGGGCTCGCGCCGGACAGCGCCGAGGTCCAGGCGGTCGTCGCCCGCCACAAGGAGTGGGTCGGCATCGGATGGCAAGGCCGCGAGGTCGGCAGGGAGGCGTTCATCGGACTCGGTGAGATGTATGTCGCCGATCCGCGTTTCGGGGCCAACTACGACGTGCACGGCGCGGGCACGGCCGAGTTCGTCCGCGACGCCATGCGGATATACGCCGAAGCGAATCTGTAGCCGCATACTTAGGGGGCCGCCGCGCGGGTGCTCGGCGCACGAGGAGGGTACGAGCGTGCTGTACGAGAACCCCGCGGCGGGCACGCGGCCGGGTGGGGCGGTGGCGACCACCACGATCGTGCTCGCGCTCGCGGGCGTGGTCCTGAATCTGGTGGGCGCGGCGCGACTCGGGATCGACTTCTACTCCGACCCGGGTCACTTCGACAATTCGCTGGCGATACTGACGGTCCTGAGCAGTCTGCTGCTGGCCGGCGCGCTGATCTACGGCTGCGTGCTGATCTACCGCGGCGATACGGCGGGTCGCTATTTCGTGCTGGTCGGGGCGGGTACCTGGGCGACGATCGCCCTGATCGGGGTGCTGTCGGCGCTGTCGGATCACCACTCCGAATACGGCGTGCGGTGGTTCGCCGACGCGAGCCGTCCGATCGAGGCGCTGTTCGCGACCTGCGGACTCGCGGGCGCCATCACCGCCATGCTCGACGGTGACTGGGTGGTGAACGCGGCCGCCGCCGCGCTGCCCGTCGTCACGGCGCTCACCGCCGCCTCGCACGGCACGGAGTGATCCGCGGCTCGGTGCCGCGGTGCGCGCGTCAGCCGATCCTCGGTGATCGGCGGCGCGGGCAGCGGATGCGCAGACCGTCGGGCGGCGTCGCCGCTACTGTCGGATCAGACGGCGCACATGGACTGCATGACGCCCTTCACGATCGGCGCGCCGTAGGTCGTCGGCGCGAAGATCAGCGTCTGCGCGATCGAGATCGGGGTGGTGATCGTCGAGGTCACACCCGCGAATCCGGCGACCGTGGTGCTCGCGGTGATCAGCAGACTCGTCACGTCGAGGGTCAGCGTCGCCAGATCCATCGCGTTCTCCACGCGGACCTCGGCCAGCGGCACGGTGTCGAGCGCCCTGCCCTCGTAGATGTCGAAGCCGAGGTTGGTGAGGAAGGTCACCGGCCCGTAGTCCAGGGTGTCCACCAGGGTGCCGAGTTCCTCGGTGCGGCGCAGCAGCGCCACCTTCGCCACTCGGTTCTCGCGTAGGAACGCCTGCACCGACTCGGCGCTCGCGCGCACGGCCGCGCGATCAATCGGCAGGTCGGAGTTCTCGAGAAAGTCCCTGGTGCGCTCGACCAGTCGCTGTGTCGTCAGTCCGGCCAGCGGCGTGCAGACGCCGTCGGCGCGCACGAGCTGAGCGGCCAAGTCGCGGACCGCGGCAGGGACGGCCACGGGCTCGACCACGATGTCGTCGGGATCGAGCGGCTTGTAGGCGTTCGGCGCCGCGCACTGGGCGGCCAGCGTGTCCTGTACGAGCCGGGCCAGCGCCTTGACGCCGTTGAACAGACCGCCCACCACCGGCTTCAGCACGAATCCGGCGGTCGGTACCAGGGATGCGGCCAGCTGGGCGGGGATCTTCACGATGCGGGTGGCGAGGATGAACACCTCGATCACGTCGTTGACGGTCAGCCGGGAGACCGAGACGGTCTGGTCGAGGCGGCCGGCGCGCACCGCGTCGAGCGCGTTGACCAGGTAGGTCACGATGGGATCGTCGAGATGTGCGGCACGGTCGTTGATGGTGTCGGGATGGACGGGCAGGCCGTCGCGGTGCACGCGCAGGCTCGACAGCGCCAGCCGGAAGCTCTCGACCTCGCGGTCGTAGTCGGCGACGCGTTCGGTCGGAACCGCGCCTCGGATGGCGGTCGCGGCCGCGCCGACCACGGCGTCGAAGGTGGGCGCGCCGCCGGCGCATAGTCCGTCGGCTTCGGCGATCGGCGTCGCCGCCAGCGTCTCGTGGCCCTCGGCCTGCGCCGTGACGGGAACGAGCACGGTGCCGCCGAGTGCGCCGGATAGGACGAATGCGCCGATGACTGGGGCGAGGGCGCGGGATATCCGCATGACGGGCCTCCGTAGGTCGGTCGATCGTTGGTGCGACGACGGACCAACGCGGTACTCAACTGGACATGCGTTCAGTTAGGAGGTCATGCAACCGCGCCCCAATTTCCGGGGGGTGGGCCAATCGGCGAACACTGGGAGAACAAGGGGTGCCGCCCCGATCGGCGATATCGGTTCGGGGCGGAACTCCCCCGGGGCGTCGCGCGGACTTCCGATACGCTGGGCCACCGTGACCGCCGCATCGTCTCCGGGTACCTCCCTCAACTCCAACGCACCGTTCGATCTGATCGTCGTCGGCTCGGGCTTCTTCGGGCTCACCATCGCCGAACGCACCGCCGCCCTACTGGGTAAGCGGGTGCTGGTGCTGGACCGCCGCTATCACCTCGGCGGAAACGCCTATTCGGAGCCGGAGCCGCAGACCGGTATCGAGGTGCACAAATACGGCGCGCATCTGTTCCACACCTCGAACAAGCGAGTATGGGATTACGTCACGCAGTTCACCGAGTTCACCGGATATCAGCACCGCGTATTCGCCATGCACAAGGGGCAGGCATACCAGTTCCCGATGGGGCTCGGCCTGGTCTCGCAATTCTTCGGCCGCTACTTCACCCCCGAAGAGGCGCGCGCGCTGATCGCCGAGCAGTCCGCCGAAATCGAGACCAAGGACGCGCAGAACCTCGAGGAGAAGGCGATCTCGCTCATCGGCCGCCCGCTCTACGAGGCATTCGTGCGCGATTACACGGCCAAGCAGTGGCAGACCGATCCCAAGGAACTGCCCGCGGGCAACATCACTCGGCTCCCGGTCCGCTACACCTTCGACAACCGCTACTTCAACGACACCTACGAGGGCCTGCCCGCGCAGGGCTACACGAAGTGGCTGGAGAATATGGCCGCCTCCGACCTCATCGAGGTGCGGCTGAACACCGACTGGTTCGACGTGCGCGAGCGACTGCGCGCCGAGAACCCGGACGCGCCCGTGGTCTACACCGGCCCGCTGGACCGCTACTTCGACTACGCCGAAGGCGAACTCGGCTGGCGCACCATCGATTTCGAGACCGAAGTGCTGGAAATCGGTGATTTCCAGGGCACCTCGGTGATGAACTACAACGACGCGGACGTGCCCTACACCCGCATCATCGAGCCGCGCCACTTCCACCCCGAGCGCGACTACCCGCAGGACAAGACGGTCATCATGCGCGAGTTCTCACGCTTCGCCCAGACCGGCGACGAACCGTACTACCCCATCAACACACCCGAGGACCGCGCCAAGCTGCTCGCCTACCGCGAGCGCGCCAAGCGGGAAACCGCTTCGGCCAAGGTGCTTTTCGGTGGTCGTTTGGGCACCTACCAATACCTGGACATGCATATGGCGATCGGTTCGGCGCTGAGCATGTTCGACAATGTGCTGCGGCCACACCTCGAATCCGGCGCGACCCTCGTCGACGAGGAGGCGTAGCAGGATGGCCGCACCCTCTACCGTGGAAGAGACGACCGTGCAGACCCGCGCGACCTCGCTGCTCCAGCGCATCATCCTGCCCAGGCCGGGCGAACCGCTCGACGTGCGCACCCTCTACCTGGAGGAATCCTCGTCCAACGCGCGGCGCGCGCACGCGAGCACCCGCACCGAACTGTCCATCGGCGCCGAATCCGAGGTGTCGTTCTGCACCTACTTCAACGCGCTGCCCGCGAGCTATTGGCGTCGCTGGAGCATTCTGAACTCGGTGGTGCTGCGTCTGGAACTGGCCGGGCACGGCCGCGTCGACGTCTACCGTTCCAAGGCGGACGGATCGCGAATCCACGTGCGGGGCAGTGAGTTCGCCGTCGCGTCCGGCGCCGAATCGGTGACCGTCGAATTCGAGACCGACCTCGGCCCGTTCGAGGACGGCGGCTGGATCTGGTTCGACATCACCACCGACACCGCGGTCACCCTGCTGCACGGCGGCTGGTACGCGCCGGTGCCTGCCCCCGGCGCGGGCAGCGTCGCGGTCGGCATGCCCACCTTCAACCGTCCAACCGATCTGGTGAAGACGCTGGCCGCGCTCGGTTCGGACCCGCTGGTGCTGGAGAAGATCGCCGCGGTGATCGTCGCCGACCAGGGCACCCGCAAGGTCGTCGACGAACCGGGCTTCGCCGAGGCCGCCGCCGCCCTCGGTGACCGCCTCGTCATTCGCGACCAGCCCAATCTCGGCGGCTCCGGCGGCTACAGCCGGGTCATGTACGAGGCGCTGAAGCACACCGACGCCGAATACATCGTCTACATGGACGACGATATCGAGATCGAACCCGATTCGATCCTGCGCGCGCTTGCCTTCGCTCGTTTCGCCGAATCGCCGATGCTGGTCGGCGGACAGATGCTCAATCTCCAGGAGCGTTCGCATCTGCATTCGATGGGCGAGGTCGTCGACCGCGGCATCTTCATGTGGACCTCCGCGCCGAACGTCGAATACGACCACGACTTCTCGAAATACCCGCTCAAGGATCGCGACAATTCCAAACTGCTGCACCGGCGCATCGACGTCGATTTCAACGGCTGGTGGACCTGTGTGATCCCGCGCGGTGTCGCCGAGGAGATCGGCCAGCCGCTGCCGCTGTTCCTGAAATGGGACGACGTCGAATACGGTCTGCGCGCCCGCGAACACGGCTATCCGACGGTGACGTTGCCCGGCGCCGCGGTCTGGCACATGGCATGGAGCGACAAGGACGACGCGATCGACTGGCAGGCGTATTTCCACCTGCGCAACCGCCTGGTCGTGTCAACCCTGCATCTGCCGGGCAACGGCCGCCCGATGGTGGTCAACACGGTCAAGGCCACTCTCAAACATCTGCTGTGCCTGGAGTACTCGACGGTCGCGATCCAGAATCTGGCGATCAAGGACTTCCTGGCCGGCCCCGATCGGCTGTTCCAGTTGCTGCCGAGCGCGCTCGGCGCGGTGCACGAGATGCGCAGGCGGTTCCCGGACGCGGTCATCCTCCCGTCCTCGACCGAATTGCCGCTGGCCAGCCACCTCGACGTCGGCGCGGTCGGTGAACCGTCGAATCCGCTCGCCAAGATCGCCAGGCTCGCCAAGGGCGTGCTGCACAATCTGAAACCGGCCCGGACACAGCACCATCGGACCCCGCAGCTCAATGTGCCGACGCTGGACGCGCGCTGGTACCTGCTCTCGCAGGTCGACGGTGTCACCGTCACCACGGCGGACGGGCGCGGCGTCGTCTACCGTAAACGCGATCCGCGTCAGGCGCTCGAGCTGTTCAAGGAGGCCATGCGGTTGCGCAAGGAACTCGCCGCGCGCTACCCGGAGATGCGGCAGCGCTACCGCGCCGCGCATCCGCAGCTCACCAGCACGGTCGCCTGGGAGAAGGCATTCGGTATCGACGGGAGCGAGCAGGAGTGAGTGTGGAATCCGACGCCGTCGGCGAGGGCCCGGCGGTGTCCGTGAGCGCGCCGAGCGCCAACGGTCACGGTCGCCCGGTCTCCGCGGTCGCCGAACCGGGCGGTGCGAAGTCGCCGGAAGTGGCGATCATCAACGCGGTGCAGGCCACGATCGGCGGCAATCCCGATATCGTGCGCGCCGCCCGCGGCATGTCGCACTTCGGTGAGCACGCGCTTGGCTGGATCGGCATCGCCGCGGCGGGCTGGTTGCTCGACAAGCCGCGCCGCACGCGGTGGGCCGGGGTCGCGGTCGGCGCCGTCGGCGCGCACGCGGCCTCGATCGTCATCAAACGCGTGGTGCGGCGGCCGCGCCCCAACGATCCGTCGGTGCGGATCAACGTGGGCACGCCGAGCAGATTGAGCTTTCCGTCCTCGCACGCCACCTCGACCACCGCGGCTGCGGTGTTGCTCGGAAGACTCACCGGGCTACCCTTGCCTGCGGTGCTCGTACCGCCGATGTTGCTCTCCCGGGTCGTGCTGGGAGTGCACTACCCCTCCGACGTCCTCGCAGGTTCCGCGCTCGGTGCCGCGTCGGCCGGTGTCGTGCTGGCCGCGGAGAAGCGACTGGAGCGACGCGGCCGGAGGAGGTAGCTTGCGCAGCCACGCAGGGCACCCGGACCGTCGAACATTGGATACACAGTGACCGCACAAGAAAAGGCCTTGGTTGACATGAGTGAAGATCCGACCGGCGCGGACCTGGCCGAGGCCGCCGTCAAGGGTCCGCCGAAGTCGCTGGCCGGCGGGCTGATCAAGGCCGTCCGGCCACGGCAGTGGGTCAAGAACGTCCTGGTGCTGGCGGCGCCGCTGGCGGCGGGCCCGGATGTGGTGAGCGATGTGTCGGTGCTCTGGCACGTCGCCATCGCCTTCGTCGTGTTCTGTATGGCCGCCTCGGGCATCTACCTGGTCAACGACTCGTTGGACGTCGAGGCCGACCGGGCGCACCCGACCAAGCGCTTCCGTCCGATCGCCGCGGGCGTCGTACCGGTGAATCTGGCCTACGTGCTCGCGGTGGTGCTGCTGGTCGCCGCGCTCGGCTGCTCGTTCCTCGCGTCCTGGCAGTTGGCCGTGGTCATGGCGGTCTACATCGGCATCCAGCTGGCCTACTGCTTGGGCCTCAAGCACCAGGCCGTGCTCGACATCTGCATCGTGTCCTCCGGCTTCCTGCTGCGCGCGGTCGCCGGTGGCGCCGCCGCGGATATCACCCTGTCGCAGTGGTTCCTGCTGATCATGGCCTTCGGCTCGCTGTTCATGGCCGCGGGCAAGCGCTACGCCGAACTCCAGATCGCGCTGGGCACCGGCGCCAAGATCCGCAAGTCGCTCGAGTACTACACGCCCACCTACCTGCGCTTCGTCTGGATGCTCGCCGCCACCGCGGTCGTGGTGTTCTACGGGCTGTGGGCCTTCGAGCAGGGCGAGGCCAACGACACCAGCTGGTATGCCATCTCGATGATTCCGTTTACCATCGCAATCCTGCGTTACGCGGTCGACGTCGATGGCGGCGAGGCCGGTGAACCCGAAGAGATCGCGCTGGGGGACCGCGTCCTCCAGTTCCTCGCAATCGCCTGGATCGGAGCGGTAGGTGTCGCTGTCTATCTCACCTGACGAAATGCTGGTAGAGGGAGTGGAGCGAACTGAAGACGACGCCGAACTACCCGCTCGGGAACGGGCGGGTTCGGTGACGCCGTTCGCACGCGCCTCTCGAGCCATCTTCGTCGGTGGGACAGTCCTCACCGTCGCGCTGTTCGCGATCGGCGGCTGGCAACGGCGTTGGATCGCCGATGACGGCCTGATCGTGCTGCGCACCGTCCGTAACCTGATGGCGGGCAACGGACCCGTCTTCAACGCGGGGGAGCGGGTCGAGACCAACACCAGCACCGCGTGGACCTATATCGTCTGGTTCTTCAGCTGGCTGACCGAATTGCGGCTGGAATACGTGGTTCTGGCCGTCGCGATGACGCTGTCGCTGGCCGCCGTCGTCTTCGCCATGCTCGGCTCGGCCCGGCTCTGGGGCGGTACGAGTTCCGCGCTGCTGCTGCCCGCTGGTGCGCTGGTCTACATCGCCCTCCCGCCCGCCCGCGACTACGTCACCTCGGGTCTCGAGAGCGGACTCGTCATTTGCTGGCTCGGTCTGCTGTGGTGGCAGCTGATGCGCTGGGCGCAGGCCGAACGGGTCCGCGTCACCGGGCTTTTCGGCCTGGTCTTCCTCGCGGGTCTGGCCCCGCTGATCCGGCCGGAGATGACGCTGGTCGGTGTGCTCGCGCTGGCACTGATCTTCCTGGCCCCCATGCCGCGATTCCGCTTCGGCCCGACCGTCCTTCGCATGGTGATCGTCGCGGTGGCGGGTGTGGTGCCGATGGGCTACCAGATCTGGCGGATGGGCTATTACGGTCTGCCCTACCCGAATACGGCCGTCGCCAAGGATGCGGGCGGGGCAAAGTGGGCGCAGGGCCTCACCTATCTCTGGGATCTGGTCGGTCCCTATTACCTGCTGGTGCCGCTGCTGATACTGCTGATCGCCGCGGTGGCGGTCGGCCGCGCCACAGGCGTTTTCACCCGCGCGGTCGTCGCCGAACCCGGCGGTGCGCGCGAGCGTATCGAGCGGCTGCGCTCGCGATTGCGCGCACCGGGCGCGGTCGTGACCCTGGTGCTGCTCGCCGCTGTCGTGCTGACCGTCTACGCGCTGCGCGTCGGCGGCGACTTCATGCACGGCCGCATGCTGCTGCCGCAGTTGTTCCTGTTCCTGCTCCCGGTGTCGGTGATTCCGCTGCGCCTGCCCGAAACGGGTGCCCGCCGCGTCGACCCGGTGTTCGCCATCGTGCTGCTGGCCTGGCTGGGCACCGTCGCGTGGGCGGTATTCGCGGCCGACACCACCGCGATCAAGACCGGAACCAAGATCAGCGCCTCCGGCATCGTCGACGAGCGCGTCTACTACGTGCTCAACACCGGCCACGACCACCCGATCCGAGCCGAGGACTACCTCGACTACCCGCGGATCAGGGCGATGGTCAACGACATCACCGCCACCCCCGACGGCGGGGTGCTGCTGAATTCGCCATCGTTCATGTTCTGGTACGTCGCGCCGCCGCCGCAGCCGATCCCGGTGGGCGGGGCCGGGCATACGGTCTACTTCCTGAACCTGGGCATGACGAGCATGAACGTCCCCTTGGACGTGCGCGTCATCGACCAGATGGGATTGGCCTATCCGCTTGCCGCGCACACCGAACGGCTCACCGACGGTCGTATCGGCCACGACAAGAACCTGTATCCGGACTGGGTGATCGTCGAGGCGGGCATGGTCGACCGCAAGCCGTGGATGCCGTGGTTCCTGGACGAGGATTGGGTCGCCCAGGCCAGGACAGCGCTGACCTGCCCGGACACCCAGGCGCTGATGATCTCCTACCGCGACCCGCTGACATTCGAGCGCTGGCGGCACAACTTCCGCAACGCGCTGCGGTTCGCCGAGTACCGTATCGACCGGGTGCCGAAGTACGAGATCGAACGCTGCAACCTGGTGGATCCGGTGCCCCAGCCGCCGCGCTGACGCACTGTTGGCACCTCCGTCGCATTGGATATGCTCACAAAAGTGGCGCACGCCGCTTTATCTCGGTTTGATAACGCACCTGCATCGATGGCAGGTTAGTCTCGGTCGGGGTCAACCCACCGGGATGTCTACATGCATGGCGGATCCGGTGGGTCACCGTCGAGCGCGGCCGAAATCCGGTCGATTGAAGGAGCGAACTAGATGCGAGGCGTTATCGGGCGTAGGGCGCAGGATGGTCGTCCGAGAACTCGAAGAGTCGGTGGCTGGCTCAAACGGACGATGTTGATATCGATGGCAGTGGTGCTACCGCTCGGTGCGTCGGTGGCAGGCGGGAGCGGCGCGGCGTCCGCGGCGTTCAACCCGGATGCCTTCGATTTCTGGGTGGATTCCAGCATGGGGCCGATCAAGTCGCGGATCTTCCGCGCGGCGGACGGCAACACCGGTCGGGTGGTGTACGCGCTCGACGGCATGCGCGCCCGCGGCGATCTGAACGGCTGGGAGAACGATACCGAGGTCGCGCGTGAGCTGACCAAATGGAATATCAACGTCGTCATGCCGGTCGGCGGCCCGTCCAGCTTCTACGCGGACTGGAACGCGCCGAGCAACTTCTTCGGCATCCCCACCGGTTCGGGTCCGTCGGGCTCCTCGTCGGGCTCGGCGCTGACAGGTTCCTCCGGTTGGCAGGAGACCCTCGGCAAGACCAATACCTACAAGTGGGAGACCTTCCTCACCCAGAGCCTGCGCAACGCGCTGCGTGACCGGCTCGGCTTCAACCCGAATCGCAACGGCGTGTTCGGCCTGTCGATGGGCGGCAGCGCCGCGCTGACCCTGGCCGCCTACCACCCCGATCAGTTCAGCTACGCGGGCTCCTACTCCGGCTACCTGAACGTCTCCGCCCCCGGTATGCGCGAGGCGCTGCGTCTGGCGATGATCAGCGCGGGCGGGTACAACATCGACGCGATGGCCCCGCCGTGGGGTCCGCAGTGGCTGCGGATGGACCCGTTCGTATTCGCCCCGATGCTCAAGGCCAACAACACCCGCCTGTGGGTGGCCGCGGGCAGCGGTATCCCCGGCCCCGGTGACGCCACCGATCCGCTCGGCATCGTGCAGGGCACCCCGCTCGAGGTGCTCGCCATGGTGAACACCCGTGCCTTCCAGGTGCGGATGGCCTCGCTCGGCGCCAACAACGTCACCTACAGCTTCCCGAACATCGGTATCCACAATTGGCGCAACTGGGAGTCCGAGGTCTACCGGATGATTCCCGACCTCTCGGCCAATATCGGTTAGTCGCTCCGAATCGGAACCGCCCGGCGTTTGCTCGTCGGGCGGTTTCGTCGTTTCACCGGCCGGATCGTGATCGTCTCGGCAACGATTACGCCGCGATAAACCTCCGGTGCTTGTGGCATGTATCACTTTCCAGCAACATGTAGGCATTCGTTGCCGATTGATGCAAGGAAAGTATGCGAAGAGGTCGAGTCGTCCGATTTGCCGGGACGGCCGACGCTCACGCCCGATGAGGGGCCGTGGCAGTAGCTTTGCGGTTGCTATCGGCCGTCCGGAGAAAGGTCGAGTCGAATGCGAATTACCCGCTGGAAGCGTTGGCCCGGTAGCGTGACGGTCGGCAGGTCCGCGTCCGAGGGGTCGTGGACGAAGCGGTTCGCCTCCGCGGCGGCGCTCGCCTTGCTGGCGCCGCTGGCAGTCATGACGGCGGGTCACGGGGCGAGCGTGTCGGCCGCGGTCAACCCGGCCGCTTTCGACTTCTGGGTCGACTCGAGCATGGGGCCCATCAAGAACAGGGTGCTGCGCGCCGCGGACGGCAATACCAATCGCGTCGTCTACGTCCTCGACGGTATGCGCGCCCCGGAAAATCTCAACGGTTGGGAGATCGAGACCAACGTCCCCGAGGTGCTGGCCGGTTGGAATATCAACGTGGTCATGCCGGTCGGCGGCATGTCCAGCTTCTACGCCGACTGGAACGCGCCGAGTGAATTCTTCGGCATCCCGGCGGGCAGCGGATCGAGTACCGGCTCGGGCGGGCTCAACGGCCTGGCCGCCGGGCCCGGCAAGAGCTACCGGTATCAGTGGGAGAGCTTCCTGGTCAACGATCTGCGCTGGGCGCTGCGGGATCGGTTGGGATTCAATCCGAATCGTAATGGCGTATTCGGTCTGTCGATGGGCGGCAGCGCGGCATTGACCTTGGCGGCCTATCACCCCGACCAGTTCAGTTTCGCCGGAGCCTATTCCGGTTATCTGAACATATCCGCGCCCGGTATGCGCGAGGCCATCCGGCTCGCGATGCTCGACGCGGGTGGATACAACGTCGACGCGATGGCCCCGCCGTGGGGTCCGCAGTGGCTGCGGATGGACCCGTTCGTGTTCGCGCCCAACCTGGTACGCAACGGCACCCGCCTGTGGATCGCCGCCGCGAGCGGCCTGCCGACCGCCAACGACGCGCCGAGTTTCAGCACGCTCAACGGCATGGGTCTCGAAGCGCTCGCACTGGCCAATACCAAGGCATTCCAGGTCAGGATGGCGACACTCGGTGGCGGCAACGCCGTCTACGACTTCCCCGCCTTCGGCATACACGCCTGGAGCAATTGGCAGGACGTGGCGTACCGGATGATTCCCGACCTGTCCGCCAATATCGGCTGAAGTCACACACGGTTCGCGATTTCGGCGGCCGTCCCGCACGTGCCGGACGGCCGCCGACCCCCGTGTGCGCCGGACCGCGATGAGGTAACGAATTCGGACTCCCGACACGACATAACGGGATGAAAGAGGTAGGGTCTCCGCACCATCACAGATTGTGCGCGGGCGGATTTCGGACACCGGGAAGGTCTCGGCCTTGCTAAGGCTTCCGGGTGTCGAATATCCTCCTGCGAGCGTAAGTGTGACCAGATCGTTGTAGCGCTGCCCTATCGGCCGGCAAGTCGGGGTTCGGCCTGATTGTGGCGTGCGTCTCGTTGGCAACACGGGTGTTGCCCCGCTCATACGGGCGCGGGCGAGACCACAACAGCAGAAAGAGAGCAGCATTCATGCGTTTCGGCAGGGCCGCCGCGCCGAAGAGAGTCAAGTCGGGCCGGCGAGGCGAACCTCGCGGTTGGCGTAATCGAATTCTGGCTGTCGGTGCCGCTGCGCTGGCGCTACCGATCGCCGGTGCGGTTGCGTCCCCGACCGCAGCCGTAGCCGCTCCCGCCCCGGCGCTGCGCGCGCCCGCGGGCGGTTACGAAGAGCTCATGGTCCCCTCGGCCATGGGCCCCGTCAAGGTTCAGGTCCAGTGGGCCTCGCGCGGCGGCAACGCCGCGCTCTACCTGCTCGATGGTCTGCGCGCCCGCGACGACCGCAACGCGTGGTCGTTCGAGACCAACGCGATGCAGCAGTTCGCCAACGACAACATCACCCTGGTGATGCCGGTCGGCGGTCAGTCCAGCTTCTACACCGACTGGGTCTCGCCGAGTAACACCAACGGGCAGAAGACCACCTACAAGTGGGAGACCTTCCTCACCAAGGAACTGCCGGACTTCCTCGCGGGCTACGGCGTCTCCAAGACCAACAACGCGGTCGCCGGTCTGTCCATGGGTGGCAGCGCCGCCCTCGCGCTGGCCGCCTACCACCGCGACCAGTTCAAGCACGCCTCCTCCTTCTCCGGCTACCTGAACATCTCGGCGCCCGGTATGCGCGAGGCGATCCGCGTGGCGATGCTGGACGCGGGCCGCTTCAACGTCGACTCGATGGCCGCGCCGTGGAGCCCGCAGTGGCTGCGTATGGACCCGTTCGTCTTCGCGCCGCAGCTGCGCGGTCTGCCCATGTACATCTCGGCGGCCAGCGGTCTGCCGGGTCAGTACGACAGCCCGAATTCGGCGGTCGGCGTGTACAACACCGGCAACGCGATGGCGCTCGAGGCTCTGTCGCTGGTCAACACCCGTGCCTTCCAGGTTCGTCTGAACTCGCTCGGTATCCCGGCGTTCTTCGATTTCCCGGCCGTGGGTACGCACTCGTGGAAGTACTGGGAGGGCGAGCTGTTCAACGCGCGCAAGGGAATCCTGGACGCCACCGGCGCTTGGTGATCGCGCGACGTCGCCGAAACGGCGTCACCCCCTCGAAGCGAGGGCGGTGGCGCCGTTTTTCGTTGTCGGGCTCGAAAGTCGCGGCGGCCGCGCCCACTTCGCGCATGCGAGATAGCTCGAAGACTGCCATAGGGCGATCCGACGTGCGGAGACACCCGACCAACCGAGCATAACCGCATGTGGGAGTGCTGAATAACGGATGAATTCTGATTAGCTCATAGTCCGCGCGTCCTCCCCGGAACAGCCCGGCCGCCGGGGTACAAAGCATCCGTGGCAGGGAAGACGAACGGCAGATGGGGGAGATGCGGTCGGCGCGTTGGACGCTCCGCCCGCACTCGACTCACGCTGTTCGCCACCGCCCTGGCGCTCTTACTCGCCGCGGGCGGCGCCGCGCCCGCCGTCGCCCAGCCGACCGCCACCCCCGCGGAGGCCACGGTGCAGAAGGTGGTGTGGTTCGGCGACCGCCGCGTGGCCCTGTGGGTGTACTCACCCTCGATGGCGACCCCCGTGCAGATCCAGCTGTTGCTCGCCCGCGACTGGAATGCCCGCCCCGACGCCCGTTTTCCGGTGCTGTTCATGCTCGACGGCTTGCGCGCCACCGATGACGAGAGCGGCTGGACCAAGGACGCGGGAGCACAGGACTTCTACGCCGACAAGAACGTCACGGTGGTACTGCCCATCGGGGGTCAGTCGAGTTTCTATTCCGATTGGCTCCAGCCCGACAACGGCAGAACCTATATGTGGGAAACGTTCTTGACCAAGGAGTTGCCCCCGCTGCTGGAGAGTCAGTGGCGCGCCACGGAGACCCGCGGCATAGCGGGTCTGTCGATGGGCGGCACCGCGGCGATGTTCTTGGCGGGTCGCAATCCCGGCTTCGCGCGCTACGCCGCCTCGTATTCGGGATTTCTCACAACGACCACCCTCGGGATGCCGCAGGCGATCGAATTCGCCATGCGCGACGCGGGCGGTTTCGATTCCGCCGCCATGTGGGGTCCGCCCATGAACGAGCAGTGGCGCGACCATGATCCGTACGCGCTGGCCGAGAAGCTGAAGGGCGTGAGCCTCTACATCTCCAGCGGCAGCGGCACCACCGGCCCATACGACCAGACCGCGGGCATACCCGGCATCAGCACCAACTACGCGGGCATGGGCCTGGAAATCCTGTCCCGGCTCACCTCGCAGAACTTCGTGACCAAGCTGGCCGATCTCGCCATTCCCGCCCAGGTCAACTACCGCCCCTCCGGCACCCATTCGTGGCCGTACTGGGATTTCGAAATGCGCCAGTCCTGGCCCCAAGCGGCGGCAGCGCTCGGCGTCGACCCCGGCAAGCCGCCCTGCGACTCCGCGGGCGCGATCGCCCCCGTAGCCGCCGCCAACGATTGGCTGGGCGATTGCCTGACCGCCGAATACCAGGTACCCGGCGGAGTAGCCCAGGATTTCCGCCACGGCCGGGTCTTCTATTCACAGGCGTCGGGCGCGTATCCCGTAGGAGGCATGATCGGCGGCGGCTATCAGGCCGCCCAGGGCCCCGCGGGTGTGTTGGGCCTGCCCGTCGGCTTCGAGGCGCCGTCCCCCGATGGCCGAGGCCGTTTCCAGCCGTACCAGGACGGCGCGCTCTACTGGACCCCGCAAACAGGTGCGCAGGTAGTGCGCGGCGCGATCGGCGAGGAGTGGGGACGGCAGGGTTTCGAACGCGGCCCCGCGGGCTATCCCACGGCCCCCGAGACCAAGACCCCGACCAAGGACGGAATGGTCCAGGCATTCGAGGGGGGCCCGTTCTACTACGCCCCCCGCACCGGCGCCCACCATGTGCGAGGACTGGTGCTGAACAAGTACGCCGAACTCGGCTACGAGAACAGTTGGCTCGGATTCCCGACCGCGGAAGAGGCCCCCGTCAAAGATCTGGGCAGGTACACCACCTTCGAAGGCGGCAGCATCTATTGGAGCCCCCTGTCCGGCGCCTGGTCAGTGCGTCAAGGTCCGGTACTGGAGGCATGGAAGAACGCCGGTTACGAGACCGGAAAATTGGGATACCCCATCAGCGATGAGTTCCCCATCCCAGGCGGCGTCCAGCAGAACTTCCAAGCAGGTTTCATCACGGTCCGAGACAACACCCCCGAGATCCACAGCCTCCCCTGACAAACCCATCTCGAGCTACTCAAGACCCAAAGTGCCGGAACCGCGAACCCGCCACCCCGAAGGTGCGGCCGTGAACCCAGTGACAGGACGCGAGACCCAAAGGGCCGCGAACCCGCCGCGACGAAGTCGCGGCCAAAGATACAGCCCCAGTTCGCGGCCGTCTCGCGCCCGAGTGGC
>NZ_LGYZ01000012.1 GCF_001310275.1 Nocardia arizonensis | reverse complement strand
GTGCCGGAGGCGCGGCCATAGATACAGCCCCAGTTCGCGGCCGTCTCGCGCCCGAGTGGCCGAGACGATGCGACGAAGGAGCGAGTATCGGCCGCTCGGACGCGAGACTCGAGGGGCCGCGAACTCCGCCGTGCCGGAGGCGCGGCCATAGATACAGCCCCAGTTCGCGGCCGTCTCGCGTCCGAGTGGTCGAGACGATGCGACGAAGGAGCGAGTATCGGCCGCTCGGGCGCGAGACTCGAGGGGTCGCGAACTCCGCCGTGCCGGAGGCGCGGCCATAGATACAGCTACCCTGGGGGCGACCGCGTCCCTGTGAGCAGATCGAGGATACGAATTCATGCATCGGACCTGTGGCAAGGTTCTCGGCGTCGTCGCGGCGGTTTCCGTCGCGGGCGTGCTGGCCGCGTGTGGCGACAATGATTCGACCGTGTCGAGTACGCCGACGATGAGCGGCACCACAACTACCGCTGTCACGGCGTCGAGCAGCGCCGCGGTGTCGAGTCCGGTGGAGTCGCCGCAGGCTTCCGCGCCTGCGCCGCAGCCGTCGGAGGCGGTGTCGCAGACTCAGGAACGTCCCGCGCCCGCGCCCGCGCCGTCGCAGGACACCTCGGGCATGGCCGACAAGGACCGCAAGTTCTTGGATGCTTTGAAGGCCCAGGGGATCACTCCGTCCAGCCCGGATATCGCGCTGAGTATCGGAGCGTATGTGTGCCAGGGCATATCGGCGGGTGCGTCGGAGGCGGATCTGTCGACGTTCGTGAACGCGATGGCCGGTTCGGATCCGTCGTTCGATCCGGCGAAGATGCCGGTTGAGCAGGCGGGCAAGATCTATATCGATACGGCGAAGCAGACGTACTGCAAGTGAGTGCTCGTCGCGGTCCCGTGTCCTCCCGCCGGTTTCGGCCCGCGGGTTGTCTTTCGCTGCTCGGCGGATTGGCGCTGGTCGGTGTGCTCGTGGTGGCGGCCTGGTACATGCTGGCGGGGTGCGGGCGGACGCCCAAGCCGCCGAAGCCGCCGGTGCCGCCGGCCTCGCAGCCCGCGTGGTGTCCTGATGTGCAGATGATCTCGGTGCCGGGAACGTGGGAGTCGAGCAGCGTCGATGATCCGTACAGTCCGAGCGCGAATCCGGCGTCGTTGATGTTGAACGTGTCGCGTCCGATTCAGCAGCGGTTCCCGTCGAGCCGGGTGGACGTTTACACGGTTCCGTACGTGGCGCAGTTCTCCAATCCGGTGGCGATTCCGCCGGATGGTCAGCAGTCGTACAACAACAGCAGGTCCGAGGGCATGCAGCGGATGATCGATTTCATGTCGCAGCGTGCCAAGGATTGCCCGCTGACCACCTACGTGCTGGCGGGGTTCTCGCAGGGCGCGGTGATCGCGGGCGATGTGGCGAACATGATCGGCAACGGCAAGGGGCCTGTCGCGGCCGAACGGGTGCTTGGCGTGGCGCTGATCGCCGACGGCCGCCGGACGGGTGATTCGGGTGGGGGTGAGGCGATCCAGATCGGTCCCGCGCCGGGCGGTGTCGGTGCCGAGATCGCGTTGACCGGGGTGAAGGTGCCGGGGATCACCATGACGGGTCCGCGTCAGGGAGGTTTCGGTTCGTTGGCGGATCGCACGTTCACGATCTGCGCGCCGGGTGACCTGATCTGCGATTCGCCGCGTCAGGCGATGAGTCCGGTGAATTTCGTGAGCAGTGTGTTGAGCTTGGTGCGCGCGGCGGGCAATCCGGTGCACGCGCTGTACAGCGGCTTCGTGGTGGACGAGAACGGTACGACTTCGACCGCCTGGATGGCGTCGTGGGCGGCGGGTCTGATCGAGTCCGCGCCGCATCCGGCGCATTCATGAGTTCTCACAGCCGGTGGCGGCGGTGGTCGGTGGTTGGACAGCGGGTGCCGTGACATCCGTACCTTGGTTCGTCTGCACGTTGTAAAGTGCGCTGATGATCGCGGATCGCACATCGAAAGCCAGGAGCATGAGTTCATGACACAAGCCGCCGCACCGGCCGCTTCGGCCAGCAGCGCAGCGGATACCGGGTCGACCGAGCGGGAGGCTCCGCAGCGCAGCGCGCAGGGAGTTCCGCTTCGACCGTTCCGTTTCGCCGCCGCGGGGGAGGGGAACAAGCAGGAGGGGGGTGCTCGCAAGTTCATCCGTACCGCGCAGCAGGCCGAGGAGTACGGTTTCGATACGTTCGTGGTTCCCGATCATCTGGGTGATCAGATCGGTCCGATCGCCGCGTTGGGTGCGTTGACCCAGGCCACCGAGCGTATTCGCTTGGGTACCTCGGTGTTGGCCAACGGTTTCCGTCATCCGGTGGTGCTGGCCAAGGATCTGGCGACCATCGATGTGCTGTCCAAGGGGCGTCTCGAGGTAGGTCTCGGCGCGGGCTGGAAGCAGGACGAGTACGTCGCGGCGGGGCTGACCTACGATTCGCCGGGTGTGCGCCTGGCCAAACTCGACGAGGCGCTGACGATTCTGGACGTGCTGTTGCGCGGCCAGGAGTGCACGTTCGAGGGTAAGTACTACCAGGTCAACGGCATCAAGGGCACGCCGAGACCGCGGCAGGGTCCGCGACCGCCGATCTGCACCGGCGGCGGCGGTCCGAAGATGTTGCGGTTGGCCGCCAAGCACGCCGACATCATTTCGGTCGTTCCGGTGACAACCAAGGGCGGTAAGGGACTGCTGTCCGGTATCACCTTGGAGAAGACCATCGAGAAGGTCGAGCTGATCAAGGAGGCGGCGGGCGACCGGTTCCCCGAGATCGAGCTGAACTGGGCGATCACCGCGATCGTCATCACCGACGACCGGGAGAAGACCGCGGAGATGGCGTTGTCGGCGCTGGACCGGGGTCTGCACCCGGATCTCGAGGTCGACGTGAAGCTCTCGGTGGAGGACATTCTCGCGTCGCCGTACGTGGCGATCGGCACCTTCGAGGAGATCGCCGACCAGCTGCGGCGTGTGCGACAACTCACCTCGATGTCGTATGTCGGGGTTTTCCCCACCCAGATGGACGCTTTCGCACCGGTTATCCCCATGCTGCGGGACGAGTGATCCGGCCTTCTCTGTAACATAACTCTGGTTTGAGTACATCTAGCCGATAGCGGTCACCGCGCAGACCGCACGAAATTCTGCAGGTTGGCTCTCAACTTTGGAGCACCCGCGGCGAAAGCGAGTCGGGGCCTCACAGGTAACAGCGGCGATGTCGCCGTACTGCTGCGTGTGCCTCGGAGGAGAAGAAGGAATGGAAGAGACTTTCGACGACTACCTGGACGAAACCGGGAACATCCGTATTCCCGAGGATCACACCCTGGTTGATCACGTCGAGAAGCACACAAGGAACGACGCGAACACGCTGGCGTACCGGTACATCGACTACTCGCGGGAACGCGACGGTGAGGTGCACGAGCTGACGTGGCGGGAGTTCGGGGTTCGGCTGCGCGCGGTGGCCGCCCGACTGCAACAAGTGACGAAGCCGGGGGATCGGGTCGCGGTCCTGGCCCCGCAAGGTTTGGACTATGTGATCTCCTTCTTCGCGGCGATCTACGCGGGCTGCATCTCGGTGCCGCTGTTCGATCCCGACGAACCCGGCCACACCGACCGGCTGCACGCGGTGCTCGGCGACTGCACGCCCTCGGCGATCCTCACCGCGAGCACCTCGGCGGCGGGCGTGCGCCAGTTCTTCCGCGCGCTGCCCGCAGCGCAGCGTCCGCGCATCATCGCCGTGGACGCCATTCCCGACAGTGTCGGCGAGTCGTGGGTGCGCCCGGATATCAAGATCGACGATATCGCCTATCTGCAATACACGTCGGGCTCGACCCGGGTGCCCGCGGGCGTGGAGATCACCCACCGTGGTGTCGGCACGAACCTGCTCCAGATGGTCGAGGCCATCAATCTGGACTGGAATTCGCGCGGCGTCACGTGGCTTCCGCTGTTCCACGACATGGGCCTGCTCACCGTGATCCTGCCCGCGGTGGGCGGCAAGTACATCACGATCATGTCGCCGAGCGCCTTCGTGCGGCGTCCGTACCGCTGGATCAAGGAGTTGGCCGCGGTTTCCGATGGCGCGGGCACCTTCGCCGCGGCGCCGAACTTCGCCTTCGAGCACGCCGCCGCGCGCGGTCTGCCGAAGAACGGCGAGACGCTGGACCTGTCGAACGTGATCGGCCTGATCAACGGCAGTGAGCCGGTCACCACCTCCTCGATGAAGAAGTTCAACGAGGCGTTCGCGCCGTACGGCCTGCCCAAGACGGCGATCAAGCCGTGCTACGGCATGGCCGAGGCCACGCTGTTCGTCTCGGCCACCAAGGCCGAGGACGAGGCCAAGGTGGTCTACGTCGACCGCAACGAACTCAACGCGGGTCGGATGGTGAAGGTCGACCAGGGTACGGAGAATTCGATCGCCCAGGTGTCGTGCGGTTATGTCGCGCTGTCGCAGTGGGCCGTGATCGTCGATCCCGAGACCGTGGAATCCGATGGCGGCCATGAGCTGCCCGACGGGCGGGTCGGTGAGATCTGGCTGCACGGCAACAATATGGGCATCGGGTACTGGGGTCGCGAGGAAGAGACGGTCAAGACCTTCCGCAACAAGATCAGTCACCGTGTCGCCGAGGGCAGCCGCGCCGAGGGCACCGCGCCGGACGCGAACTGGATGCGCACCGGCGACTACGGCGTCTACTTCGAGGGCGAGCTCTACATCACGGGCCGGGTGAAGGACCTGGTGATCGTCGACGGCCGCAATCACTATCCGCAGGATCTGGAGTTCTCGGCGCAGGAGGCCAGTTCGGCGCTGCGGCCCGGCTTCGTGGCCGCGTTCTCGGTGCCCGCGAACCAGTTGCCCGCCGAGGTCTTCGAACAGGGCAGTCACTCGGGTCTGAAGTTCGATTCCGACGATGCCTCCGAACAGTTGGTCATCGTGGGCGAGCGCGGACCGGGCGCCGGTAAGGCCGATCCGCTGCCGATCGCGGACGCGGTGCGCGCGGCCGTCTCGCAGCGCCACGGCGTGACCGTGCGCGATGTGCTGTTGGTGCCCGCGGGTTCGATCCCGCGGACCTCGAGCGGCAAGATCGCGCGACGTGCCTGCAAGACCGCATATCTCGAGGGAACACTGCGCGGTGGTTACACCCAGCAGGCTTTCCCCGATGCTCCCGAAGAGTAGTTCGTTCGTGAGTGCTCGATATCCCTCGACCAGACAACCGAGCGTCGTTTGGCGGCGCCCCCGGTACGCAGACAGGTAGCTTGAGGAATTGATGGCTGACAACGAGGGCACGCCCGAACCCACCGACAACGCTCCCGTCGAACCGGCGACCGACATCTCGGTGGCGGAGTTACGCGAGTGGCTGCGGCGTTGGGTCGCCGACGCGACCGGTCAGGCGATCGAGCAGATCACCGTCGACCGGCCGATGGAGGAGTTCGGCCTGGCCTCGCGGGATGCCCTCGCCCTCGGCGGCGATATCGAGGAGCTCACCGGCGTCGTCCTCACGGCGACGGTGGTCTATCAGCATCCGACCATCGCGTCGCTGGCCGAGCGGATCGTCAACGGCGAACCCGAGACGCCCGACGCGGGCGACGACGACGTCGTCTACACCTCGCTCACCGCGGACGAGGCGCACGACATCGCCGTCGTCGGTTTGGCCACCCGCCTGCCGGGCGCCGGGAACACCCCGGAGTCGACCTGGGAGTTCCTTATCGGCGGCGGTGACGCCATCCGCGAGCTGCCGGAGGGCCGCTGGTCGGAGTTCACCGCCGATCCCGAGGTGGCCCGGGTGGTCGAGGAGAGCAACACTCTCGGCGGCTACCTGGACCAGGACGTGGTGAAGGGTTTCGACGCGGAATTCTTCGCCATGTCGCCGGTCGAGGTCGAGCGGGTGGACCCGCAGCAGCGGCTCATGATGGAGCTCACCTGGGAGGCGTTGGAGCACGCCAGGATTCCGGCCAGTGAGCTGAGGGGCGAGCCGGTCGGCATGTTCGTCGGCTCCTCCACCAGCGATTTCCAGTTGATCGCCGCGCTCGGCCTCAACGGCGAGCGCGATCCCGGTGTCCCGGTTTCGGCGGAGGCGTACGCGCTGCTCGGCGCGTCGAGCGGCATCATCGCCAACCGGGTCTCCTACTTCTTCGACTTCCGCGGTCCCTCGGTGACCGTGGACACCGCGTGCTCGTCCACCATCGTCGCGGTGCACCAGGCCGTGCGCGCGCTGCGCGAGGGTGACGCGGATCTGGCGCTGGCGGGCGGGGTGAACATGATCCTCGCCCCGGTCGCGACCCTCGGTTTCGAGAAGAACGGCGCGGTCGCCAAGAACGGGCGGATCAAGGCGTTCTCCTCCGATGCCGACGGCATGGTGCGTTCCGAGGGCGCCGGTCTGGTCGTGCTCAAGCGTCTGGTCGACGCCGAACGCGACGGCGACCGGATCATGGGCGTAATCAAGGGGTCGGCGGTGAACAACGACGGCCGCTCCAACGGTCTGTTGGCGCCGAATCCGGACGCGCAGGCCGACGTGTTGCGCCGCGCGTACCGTGACGCGGGCATCAAGCCCTCGACCGTGGACTACATCGAGGCGCACGGCACCGGCACCCTGATCGGCGATCCCATCGAGGCCGACGCGCTCGGCCGGGTGATCGGCCGCGGACGCGACGCCGACAAGCCCGCGCTGCTCGGTTCGGCCAAGACCAACTTCGGTCATCTCGAATCGGGTGCGGGCGTGGCGGGCTTGGCCAAGGTGCTCATGGCCTTCCAGCACAACGTGCTGCCCGCGAACCTCAACTTCGCGGGCCCGAATCCGTACATCCCGTTCGACCAGGCGAATCTGAAGGTCGTCGAGTCGCCGACCGAATTCCCGCGCTACAGCGGTGTCGCGACCGTCGGTATCTCCGGCTTCGGATTCGGCGGCACCAATGCCCATCTCGTGCTCCAGGAGTACGTCCCCGCGAGCGGTGCTGAGTCGAGCGGCGCGGGGTCGACCGGCGCGAGCGGCGCTGAGTCGACCGCCGCGAGTGGCGTCGAGTTGATCGACGGCAGGTCCGACGAGACCGCAGCCGCCGAGGTCGCCGCGGAACCCGTTGCCGCCGAACCGGAATGGAACACCGACCGCGAGGAACCGCTGCCGGTGATCCTCGCCGTATCCGGCTACCTGCCATCGCGCCGCCGCCGCGCCGCGGGCGAACTCGCCGACTGGCTCGAATCCGCGACCGGGCGCGATGTGCCGCTGGCCGATGTCGCCCGCTCGCTGGCGCGGCGCAGCCATTGGCGTTCGCGCGGTGTCGTGATCGCACGCACGCACGAGGAGGCTGTCGCCGGTCTGCGCGCCATCGCGGCGGCCAAGCCCGGCACGGGTGTCTTCACCGCCGACGCGCCCGCCGCGCAGGCCCCGATATGGGTGCTGTCCGGCTTCGGCGCGCAGCACCGCAAGATGGGCAAGCAGCTCTACCACGAGAATTCGATCTTCCGCCGCACCGTCGACGAGGTCGACGCGCTGGTGCAGGACGAGGCCGGGTACTCGATCCGGGAGATGATGCTCGACGACGCCCAGGACTACGACGTCGGCACCTCGCAGGTCGGCATCTTCACCATCCAGATCGGATTGGCCGCGCTGCTGCGCGCGCACGGCGCCGAACCGGAGGCCGTCGTCGGCCATTCGATGGGCGAGGTCGCGGGGGCCTACATCTCCGGCGGCCTGTCGCTCGAGGACGCGGTGCGGGTGATCTGCGCGCGCTCGCGTCTCATGGGCGAGGGTGAGGCCATGATCTCCGACGACGACGTGCGCAATATGGCGCTGGTCGAACTCGGGGTCGCCGATGTCGAGAAACTGCTGCCGGAGTACCCGGATGTCGAGATGGCGGTGTTCGCCGCGCCCACCAATACCGTGATCGGCGGTCCGCGCGATCAGGTCGCCGCGATCGTCGCGCAGGTGGAGGCGGCGGGCAAATTCGCCCGGGTGCTCCCGACCCGCGGCGCGGGTCACACCTCGCAGATGGACCCGCTGCTCGGCGAACTCGCCGCCGAACTGGCGGGCATCGAGCCGACCCCGCTGCGCGCCGGTCTGTACTCGACCGTGCGCAAGGAGCAGTACTTCCGCCCCGGTCACGATCCGATCCACGACGAGGACTACTGGGTCACGAATCTGCGCCACGCGGTGTACTTCACCAACGCGGTGAAGCTCGCGGTGGATACCGGCCACACCACTTTCCTCGAACTCGCGCCGAACTCTGTCGCGCTCATGCAGGTGCTCGGCACCACCTTCGCCGCGGGTGTGCACGACGCGCAGCTGATTCCGACCCTCAAGCGCAAGGAAGACGAGTCCGCCGCCGTGATCTCGGCGCTGGCCCAGCTCTACGTGCACGGGCACAAGGTCGACCTGCCGTCGCTGCTGCCCGCGGGCGAATTCGCCGATATTCCGCGAACCACCTTCGTGCGCAAGGAATTCTGGCCCAAGACCCGCATCGCGAGCGGCGGCGACGCCCGCATGCCCGGCGCGCACGTCGCACTGCCCGACGGTCGACACGTCTGGCAGGTGCGGGCCGGTTCGGTCACCGACCTGCCCGCGCTGGCGACCGCGGCCGCGGCGCAGGTGCTCACCGATGTCGCGCTCGGCGCGTCGGTCGCGCACGCGCCCGCACCGGTCGACGGCACCCTGACCACCACGCTCACCCCGCATCTCGGCGGTGGCTCGGTGCAGGTGCACGCGCGCTCCGATCAGGCGTTCACGCTGTTGTTCGACGCCGTCGTCACCTCGGGCGCACCGCTGCCGTCCTCGACGGTCGCGCAGCCGGTCGAGGCCGCCGCGCCCGCACCGGCCGCGCTCGAGGTCGTCGGCGCGGACGGATTCGGCGACCGCTGGGATCCCAACGGCACCCAGACCCTCGAGGATCGGCTCGCGCTGATCGTCGCGGAGTCGATGGGCTACGCGGTCGAGGATCTCCCGATGGAGATTCCGCTCATGGAGCTCGGACTCGACTCCCTGATGGCCATGCGCATCAAGAACCGCGTCGAATACGAATTCGACATTCCGCAATTGCAGATCCAGGCGGTGCGCGACGCCAACCTCAGCGAGGTCGGCAAGGTGCTGCGCTACGCGATCGAACACCGCGACGAGGTGCAGGCCATCGCCGAACGGCAGGCCGCCGGCGAGGACATCGCCGTCGACGGCGGCTTCGTGGCCGCCGCCCGCGCCGCACTGGAGGCGGGCGAGGATCCGGCCGCCGCCGCCAAGTCCGTTGCCGCCCAAGCGGGTTCGCCGCTGAGCGAGCAGAACACCTCGGTGGAGGCCGAGGCGGAGGCCATCGTGGTCGAGGCCGAGGAACGCGCGGGCATCGCCGGTGCGGTACCCGGCACCGCGACACCCGCCCCCGCCACCGCGGCACAGACCGCCGCCGTCGAGGCGAACGAGTCCGCGCTCGATCGCGCGCTCGACACCGAGGACACCACACCCGAACGTGCCGCGGACGCGGTGCTCGCCGGATTCGGCGCACCGTCGAGCAGCGGTGATAACGAGGATGTCCCGCCGCGTGACGCGCCGGAACGCCTGACTTACGCGACCTGGGCCATTGTCACCGGCAAGTCGGCGGGCGGCATCTTCAACACGCTGCCGATCCTCGAGGAGGATGTCGCGGAGAAACTCGCGGCACGCCTGACCGAGCGTATCGGCGCGGAGGTCACCGCGGACGACGTGCTCGACTGCGAGACGATCGAACAGCTCTCCGATATCGTCCGCACCCTTCAGGACACCGGCGCGGAGCTGGACGGATTCGTCCGCACCCTCCGTCCGCGGGTCGACGGGTCGACCGCGGTGCCGGTTTTCGTCTTCCATCCCGCGGGCGGCAACACCCTGGTCTACGAACCACTGTTGAAGCGGCTGCCCAATGACACCCCGATGTTCGGCTTCGAGCGCGCCGACGGTGAGATCGAGGAGCGCGCCCGGCAGTATCTGCCACAGCTGCGCAAGATCCAGGGCAATGGACCGTATGTCCTCTACGGCTGGTCGCTCGGTGCGGTACTTGCCATGGCGTGTGCGCAGCAGCTTCGCGCCGAAGGCGCGGATGTCCAGCTCGTGGGATTGATCGACCTCGCGATCACCACCGAGCCGGAGGACAACAGCCCGGCCGAACGCGTGCGCCGTATCCAGCGCTATCAGGAATTCGCGAAGAAGACCTACGGCGTGCAGGGGGAACTCCCGCCCGAGCAGCTGGAGGAACTGGCGCTGGCCGACGACGACAAGCAGTTCCAGATGATCAGCGACCTGGTCAAGATCAGCGGTGCCAACATCCCCGGTGGCGTGCTCGAACACCAGCGCACTTCGTGGATCGAGAACCGGGCACTGCAGAAGGTCTCGCCGACTCGCTACGACGGTGACGTCGTGCTCTACCTGGCTGATCGCTATCACGACGGCGCTATCGAGTTGGAACCGCGTTTCGCTCACCGCAAGCCCAACGGCGGCTGGGACGAGTACCTGCCCAACCTCCAGGTCGTTCACATCCCCGGCGACCACCTCCAGATCGTCGACGAGCCGCGCATCGGCAAGATCGGCGCCGATCTCACCGCCAAGCTCGTTGCCATCGAGGCGAAGGGAGCCAAGTGAGCAGTACTGCCGAGAAACTGGCCGATCTTCGTAAGCGCCTCGAACTGGCGCAGGAACCGGCCGGTGAAGCGGGAGTGGCGAAACGAGCCAAGAAGGGCATCCCCAGCGCCCGCGACCGGATCAACATGTTGCTCGACCCGGGCACTTTCGTGGAGATCGGCGCGCTGGTGCGCAAACCCGGTGATCCCACCGCGCTGTACGGCGACGGCGTGGTCACCGGACACGGCATGGTCGACGGTCGGCCAGTGGCGGTGTTCTCGCACGATCAGACCGTGTACGGCGGTTCGGTCGGCGAGATGTTCGGCCGCAAGGTCGCCTACATCATGGAATACGCGGCCAAGGTCGGCTGCCCCGTCGTCGGCATCAACGATTCCGGCGGCGCGCGCGTCCAGGAAGCGGTGACATCACTGGCCTGGTACGCCGAACTCGGCGCCCGGCAGGAACCGCTGTCCGGTCTGGTACCGCAGATCTCGATGATCCTCGGCAAATGCGCGGGCGGCGCGGTGTACGCCCCCATCAACACCGATGTGGTGGTGGCGACCGAAGAGGCATACATGTTCGTCACCGGCCCCAAGGTGATCCGCGAGGTCACCGGCGAGGACGTGAGCCTCGAGGAGTTGGGCGGCGCCCAGAGTCAAGCCGAATACGGCAACATCCACCACGTCGCCAAGGACGAGATCGCGGCCTTCGAGTGGGTCCGCGCCTACCTCGGCTACCTGCCCACCAGCTGCCAGGAACTGCCCCCCATCGTGAACCCCGGCATCGAATCGGAGATCACCGATTCCGATCTGGAACTGAACTCGCTCATCCCCGATTCGGACAACGCGGGCTACGACATGCACGATGTCCTGCTCCGCATCTTCGACGACGGCGACTTCCACGAAGTCGGCGCATCCGCGGGACGCAATATCCTCACCGGCTTCGCCCGGGTGGACGGCCGCAGCGTAGGCGTGGTCGCCAACCAGCCCCTGGTCTACGCGGGCGCCCTGGACGCACGAGCATCGGACAAGGCCGCCCATTTCGTCCGCCTCTGCGACGCCTTCGAGATCCCGCTGGTATTCGTGGTCGACACCCCCGGCTTCCTCCCCGGCGTCGAACAAGAGAAGATCGGCGTCATCAAACGAGGCGGCCGTTTCCTGTTCTCGTTCCTGGAGGCGACGGTGCCGAAGGTCACGGTGGTCATCAGGAAGTCCTATGGAGGCGGCTACGCCGTCATGGGATCGAAGCAACTCGGCGCGGATGTCAACCTGGCCTGGCCCACCGCGAGGATCGCGGTAATGGGCGCGGAAAGCGCCGTGAGCCTCATCGGCGGAAAGCAACTGGCCGCCGCCCCCGAAGACCAGCGCGAGGCCATGCGCAGGCAAATGATCGATTTCTACAACGCGACCATGGCGACCCCCTGGGTAGCGGCGGAACGCGGCTACATAGACGCGGTCATAGAGCCGTCGACAACCCGCCTGGAACTGCGCAGAGCGCTGCACCTACTACGGGACAAGTCCCTGGCCCGCAACCCGAGAAAACACCACCTACTACCCCTCTGAGCTGGGTCTATGGCCGTGCCTCCGGCACGGCGGGTTCGCGGCCCCTTGGGTCTCGCGTCCGAACGGCCGATACTCGCGCCTGCGGCGCATTGTCTCGACCGCTCGGACGCGAGACGGTCGCGAACTGGGTCTC
>NZ_LGYZ01000011.1 GCF_001310275.1 Nocardia arizonensis | reverse complement strand
TCCGAACGGCCGATACTCGCGCCTGCGGCGCATTGTCTCGACCGCTCGGATGCGGGACGGTCGCGAACGGTCGCTCGTGAGACTCGCTTCGCGGGGTGGGCCGGGGTGACCGGGCTTTTCCCGTTGGGGCGGGCTTTCAGCCGATGGTGGCCGACTCGATCACGACGTCGTCTTGGGGCACGTCCTGATGCATTCCCGCTGATCCGGTGGTGACACCTGTGATCTTGTCGACCACCTCGGTCCCTTCCACGACCTTTCCGAACACCGCGTAGCCCCAACCCGACGGCGTGGGGGCGGAGTGGTTCAGGAAGTCGTTGTCGGACACGTTGATGAAGAACTGGGCGGTGGCGGAATGGGGATCGTTGGTGCGCGCCATCGCCACGGTGTACTTGTCGTTCTTGAGGCCGTTGTTCGCCTCGTTCCGTATGGGCGCCTTGGTGCCCTTCTGGCGCATGCCGGGCTCGAAGCCGCCGCCCTGAATCATGAAACCGGGGATGACGCGGTGGAAGATGGTGCCGTTGTAGTGGCCGGAATTCACGTAGTCGACGAAGTTCTGCACCGAATTCGGCGCCTTGGCGTCGTCGAGTTCGAGCACGATCGGTCCGAAGTTCGTCGCGAGATTCACCTTGGTCATACTCACACCTTTGCATGGCGGCGGTGTCGGGTCAGCAATTCGGGTCCCGTTTCGGGCGTTCTGCCGCGCGGGGGCCGTCGCTTCGGCGCGTCGGCACCGGCCGTGACGGCGTTCCGAGTCGGTCGCCGGGCGATCGATGGTTATCCGACACGCTGAGAATCGGACGGGAAGATAGCATGTCCAACCGTGCCAGACGCCGCGACAGCTGTTCTCACCAAACCGGCCCCAACCCCGGAGGTTCCCGTACGGGATTTCCGGGTCGCGCGGATGATCGCGCTGGTCACGGGATTGATAGGCGCGGTGTTGGCGCTTGCGACGCCATTTCTTCCGGTCACCCAGACCACGGCGGTGCTGAATTGGCCGCAGGGCGGCACGCTCGGCAATGTGCAGGCGCCGTTGATGTCGCAGGCGCCGGTGGAGCTGAGCGCGACCATTCCGTGCGCGGCCGTGCAGACGCTGCCCGCGCAGGGCGGCATGCTGCTGGCGACCGCGCCGCCGCAGGGTGACCGGGCCGCGCTCGAGGCCATGTTCGTTCGCGTGTCGCAGACCTCGGTCGACGTGGTGGATCGCAATGCGGTGGTGGCGTCGGCCGATCGCGCCGATATGGGGCGTTGTTCGGCGATCGTCATCGAGTCCGACAGCGCCGTCACCCGCGCCGAGTTCACGGGGCTGACCAAAACCGTCGAGCGGCCGGCGCCGGGCGGAGCGCCGGGAGCGAAGGAATCGGTGGTCGAACCGGTCGAGGGTCGACTCAACGGTGATCTGCGGCCGCAGGTCGTCGGCGTGTTCTCCGATCTGGAGGGCCAAGCGCCCGCGGGTCTCGGCTTCCATATGACCGTCGACACCCGCTTCACCACCGCACCGACCCTGATCAAGTTGATCGCGATGATCGGCGCGGCGCTGTGCACGGTGATCGCGTTGGCGGCGTTGGCCCGGCTCGACGGCAGTGACGGCCGCGGGCACCGGCGCTTCCTGCCCGCCAACTGGCTGAAGCCGTCGTGGGCGGACGGCGCGGTCATCGGCACGCTGCTGGTGTGGCATTTCATCGGCGCGAACACCTCCGACGACGGCTACATCCTGAGCATGGTGCGGGTGGCGCCGCACGCGGGCTATATGGCTAACTATTTCCGCTGGTACGGCGTGCCGGAGGCGCCGTTCGGCTGGTACTACTACGTGATCCAGGTCTTCTCGGAGATCTCCACGGCGAGTCCGTGGGTGCGGTTGCCCGCGCTGGCCTGCGCGATCCTGTGCTGGATGGTGATCAGCCGCGAGGTGGTGCCGCGGCTCGGACGCGGCGTGCGCAACAGCCGGGTCGCGCTGTGGACCGGAGGTCTGGTGTTCCTGGCCTTCTGGCTGCCGTTCGACAACGGTCTGCGCTCGGAGCCGATCGTCGCGCTCGGCGCCCTGCTGACCTGGGTCTCCATCGAGCGGGCCATTGCCACCGGTCGCCTGTTGCCCGCGGCGGCGGCGGTGCTTATCGCGGCGTTCACCTTGGCGGCGGCCCCGACCGGACTCATGTGCGTGGCGGCGCTGCTGGCCGGTATCAGACCGCTGGTGCGGATCGTGGTGCGCAGACATCGGCAGTTCGGCACGCTGCCGCTGCTGGCGCCGATCGCGGCGGCGGGCCTGCTGGTGTTGACGGTGGTGTACAGCGATCAGACCTTCGCCGCGATTCAGGAAGCCAACCGTGTCCGCCAGATCACCGGACCGAATCTGGCCTGGTATGAGGACTACCTGCGCTACTACTACTTGTTCGTCGAGACCGTCGACGGGTCGCTGTCGCGCCGCTTCGCCTTCCTGGTGATGCTGCTGTGCCTGTTCACGACGATGTTGGTGCTGCTGCGTCGCAGGCAGGTGCCGGGTATCGCCAGCGGTCCGACGTGGCGGTTGATGGGCGTGGTCTTCGGCACCATCTTCTTCATGATGTTCAACCCGACCAAGTGGACCCATCACTTCGGCGCGTACGCCGGTATCGCGGGTTCGCTGGCCGCGGTGACCGCGGTCGCGGTGTCGGCGACGGCGCTGCGGGCGCGCAAGAACAGAGCCATCTTCCTGGCGGGTCTGCTGTTCGTGCTGGCGTTGTCGTTCTCGGGCATCAACGGCTACTGGTACGTGTCGAGTTTCGGTGTGCCGTGGTTCGACAAGCGGGTCTCCTTCCAGGGCCACGAATCCAACACCGTCATGCTGATCCTGTTCGGCGCGGCGTTGGCGCTGGTGGCCTGGTTCACCCTGCGCGAGCAGTACGTGCCGCCGGAGGCGTCACCGAAGTCGGCGCGTGGCAAGCGGATTCGCAAGTTCGCGGCCATTCCGCTGACGGTGGTGGCCGCACTCATGGTCGCGCTCGAGGTGTTGTCGCTGGCGAAGGGTGCCTATTCGCAGTATCCGGCCTATTCGCTGGGCCGGTCGAATATGGACGCGCTCGGCGGCAGCGCCTGCGGTCTGGCCAATGACATTCTGGTGGAGCCGAATCCGAACGGCGGCCGGTTGCAGCCGATCATCGATCCGGCCGCGCCGCCGCTCAACGGCGATCCGCTCGCGGGCGCTTCCCCGGTCGGCTTCGCCGCCAACGGCGTGCCCGATGATTTGTCCGCCGACAGTGTCGAGGTGAAGCCCGGCACCGGCAACACCTCCACCCAGTCGGTCGGCGCGGCTTTCGCCGAGGGCGAGAGCGCGGGCACCGGCGGCGGTCAGGGCGCCGAGGGTGTGAACGGCAGCACCGTCGCATTGCCGTTCGGCCTCGACCCGGCGACCACGCCGGTGATGGGCAGCTATCAGGAGGGTGTGCAGCAGCCCGCGCGCCTGACCTCGAGCTGGTACGAGCTGGCGCCGAGGTCGGCCGACAAACCGCTGGTGGTCATTTCGGCGGCGGGGCGCATCATGTCCTTCGACGACACCGGCGCGATGAAGTACGGCCAGTCGTTGACGGTCGACTACGGTAAGCGCCTTCCCGACGGGTCGGTCGAGCAGCTCGGCAACTATATGCCGCGCGATATCGGCCCGTTCCCGTCGTGGCGCAATCTGCGGGTGCCGTTGGACGAGATCGCGCCGGAGGCCGACGCGGTGCGCATCGTCGCCAACGACCCGATTCTCATCGGTGACCAGTGGTTGGCCTTCACGCCGCCGCGCATGCCGAAGTTGGAATCGCTCAACAGCCTCATCGGTTCGGAGCAGCCGGTGCTGCTGGACTGGGCGGTCGGCTTGCAGTTCCCGTGCCAGCGTCCGTTCGACCACCGCGACGGCGTCGCGGAGGTGCCGGGTTACCGCATCCTGCCGGACCGGCCGCTGGCGATCAGCTCCACCAACACCTGGCAGGCCGAGGAGTTCGGCGGTCCGCTCGGATTCACGCAGATGCTGGCCAAGTCGACCACGGTGCCGACCTACATGAAGGACGACTGGGCGCGCGACTGGGGTTCGCTCGAGCGCTACGACCAGTACGGCCGCAATGCCAAACCGGCGAAACTCGATACCGGCACCGTGACCAGGTCCGGTCTCTGGTCGCCGGGACAGCTGCGGGTGTTCTAGCCGCCGGAAAGTAGGAGGGCCGTGGCGTCGTTCGACGCTACGGCCCCTTTGCGTTCCACGGCGGTTCTGCGTACTGCGGTGGTTTCTGCGTAGTGCGGTGGTTCGGGCGGACGCGCTATACCTTCATGCGCCTGCCGAGTTCGCGGCGCAACACCTCCTGGGAGGGGAGGCGGCCGAGCACCCGAAGCACCGCCGGGCGTAATTCGCGCTTCTCGTCATCTGTGAGCAGGTCGACGAGATCGCGCAGATCCATGTCATCGAAGGCTGCTGTCATACCCACAACAGTACGTTCCCAAACTGTCATCCGCCTGGCAATCCGATCATCGGTTACTGAGGCGTCACCCCGATGAAACCCACGCTGTATGAGGAGGTTTCGGTCGACTCACGGTGATCGGACGGTCCCCGGCGTGTCTCCAGTTATTGTGCTGCGCATCACAATTCCCGGCATTCGTGAATAGTGATACATCATGTCCGAATTGGTGGAGTTCGGCGGGTGTGCGGTAGGCCGACCCGGCGGAAATCCGCCGGGTCGGCAACGCCTCTGCGGCTGTCTGGGTCGGTCGCGCCCGAATCGGCGAGGCTAACGAATCCGAATGGGATCCTGTTTCGACCAACCGTTACGATTCTCGACCGTCACGCCGATGGTCGCGGGCGCGGCGCTCGGATCGTAGGGCGTGAACTGCTCGAGCGAACCCCAGTCGCGGGCCCAGTCGTGCTCGAGATAACTCGGCACGGTCCGCGACTTCGCCAGCAGACCCGTCCAGCCGAGCGGTCCGCCGCCGATATCGTCCTGCCACGCATTGGAGGCGTCGGAGCCGACTCGGTCCGGCAGAATGCGCCACCGCGGCGCCTCGGCCACGCCGTCATGATGGTCGAAGGGGCGCTGACACGGGAACGCCAATCCCACGTGCCAGTCGAGCAGCACCGGATCCCGCGATCCGACAACCGAATTCAGACTCGCCAGCCGGGGCAGGCGCGGCGGGGTGACCGCCAGCCACTGCCTGGGCGTGATGTCGTTGTCCACCGCGACCAGCCGGACCGCGTTCACCTCGCGCGGCAGCCGGTCCAGCGGCACCCGCAGATTGCGCCAGGACGGCGCGGGTCCGATGTCCAGCGGATCGACCGAACCGAGCACGGTCATCCGGCCGTCGGCCTCGCGCACACCGTATTCCACCCGAAGCTCCTGGCCGTAGGTGAGCACGCCGTCGGCGTCGACCGAGCGGATGCGGCCCGCCGCGGTGACCACGAGCACTCGATAGGCGGGATCGTCGCGCATGCTGTCGGTCAGATCGAGTCGGTACCACTGTGATTCGAGGCGAGCCTGCCGCTGTTCGCCGTCGTCCTGGTAGCTGCCGAGGACCGGGGTGCGAGCGGGATCGAGGCCGAACGGCAGTGCGACGGTGCTGCCGTTGACACCCGCCTGCTCGCTGGTGCCGCCGCCGGTCCCCGCACCGGTGGTGTTGGTGGTCTTGTTGTCGGAATCCTTGTCGACCGAATTCGCGCCGCCGGTCACGGTTTCCTCCGCGTCGGCGGTGAGGTCGGCGGCGACGCCGTTGGGGGTGAAGCCCTTCGTCGCCGTCGCCCCGTCCGCGGGCGGGGCCGACAGGCCGTCGGCGGGGGAGCCGACGTATGGCAGCAGCAGTGAATCGGCCGTATCGGTCTCCACCAGTACGTCATTGGCGAGACCGCACGAATCACCCGCCAACGACTCGATATTCGACTTGGCGATCGAATACGCGGGATACTGGGTGATCGCGGCCTTGGCCAGCGAGGCCACCTCGAACAGCACGAGTACGGCGGCGGCGATGGTCAGCGGCGCGGAGGCGAAACGGTCGAAGCGGTTCGGCGGCGTGTCCCGGCGATACGGTTCGCGATAGTGCAGCCAGATCGCCCACAGCAGGGCCAGCGCGCTGAGTCCGAGGAACAGCGTCGATATGCCCTTGCCCGCGACCAGCGGAGCCTTGTCCCACCACGGGATACCGTAACTGGAGACGTACCACCAGCCGTTGGAGCCGGTGAAGGTGATGGCGAGCACGAACAGCACCGCCGCCGCGAACAGCGCCCGATTGCGTGGTGCGCGAATTCCGGTGCTGCCCACCGCGACCGCGGCCAGTGCGGCCAGCGAACCCGCGAGTCCGGCGTAGACGCCGAAGTGATGGGTCCACTTGGTCGGGGTGAACATCATGAGCAGCAGCGAGGCGAAGACGATGCCGAGGATGCGCACCGACGGACCGCGCGACGTGCCCGGTATCCGGCCCTTGCGCAGCACTTGGAGCACACAGACCAGCAGACACAGCAGCATGAGCAGGACGCCGAAGCGCCGGGCCAGCGAACCGTCCGGCGACAGCATGAGCAGCGAATCCCAGCGGGTGCGTTCGTCGAACCAGGCCACGTTGGGGCCGACGATGGTGCGCACCCGGGTCGCTTCCATGACCGTGGCCAGGGTCTGATCGACGAAGACCACGATGAGTACCAGCGTGCCCGCGGCCAGTCCGGGCGCGAGCAGGGCCGCGTACCGGAACACCAGCGCGGGCAGGGCGCGGCGGGCGGTGTCCGCGGGCGCGGCCTCCGCGCCGTCGGCGATCCGCCGCGGCAGCGCGCCCTGTGCCCGCTTGACGATGATCTGGAGCACCGGCCGCGACCCGGCGATGAGCGCGGCGATGCAGATGAGCCCGGTGGGACCGGCCGCCAGGGAGAACGCGGCGATCATGACGCCGATCGCGGCGGGCAGCAGCCGCCCGGTGGCGATGGCGCGTTCGATGGAGCACCAGGTCAGCAGGGCGCCCGCGGCAATGAGCGGTTCGGGGCGCAAACCGTTGTCGTACGGCAGCCAGAAGGCGAGAAAGACCAGTCCCGCCGTCCACAATGCGATCCGGTGGCGGCGCACCCGCGCCCCGAGCCGGGGTAGCACCTCGCGGCTGATCACCAGCCAGCAGACCACGCCCGCGAGCAGCGTCGGCAGCCGCATCCACGGGCTGGCGTCGGAGATCTTCGTCATCCAGGCCAGTGCCTCGTAGGACCAGCCGAACGGCGCCTCCGGCACCGCGAACCACCGGTAGTAGTTGGCCATGTAGCCCGAATGCTCCGAGGCGCGGGCCATATTGAGGATGTAGCCGTCGTCGGAGGTGTTGGCCCCGATGACGTGCCACAGCGCCAGCGTGCCGATGACCGCCGCGTCGGCGAGGCCGAAGCGCCACCAGTGCGCGGGCAGGAAGCGGCGCGCCCGGCGGCCGTCGGAGGTGTCGAGCATGTGCAGGGCGAACAGCGCGATCACCGTGCAGATCGCCGCCGCGATCATGACCAGCAGTTTCAGGGTGGTCGGCGTGGAGGAGAAGCGCGAGTCGATGTCGAGGTGCACCCGGGCCGCGGCGACCTGCGCGCCATCCAGGTCGGTGAACACGCCGACGACCTGCGGGCGGACGTCGCGCGGCAGTGACGTGCGGAACGGTGTGCCGTCCGCGCGCCGCGCCCCGGTGAATTCGACCGTGGTCGCGGCGGCGGTGGAGTCGATGGTGATCGCGGTGCACGCGGCGATCTCCTCGACCGGTGCGGACAGCAACGGGATATCGCGCTGGACCACGGCGAGCGTGCCGTCGGTGACCGAGACCACCAGCCCCTTGGTCGCCGCCTGGCCGGAGGCCACCGCGATGGTGGACAACAGCGTGCGTGAGGCGCCGGGTCCCCGGCCGCCGCCCGGCTCCGCGCCCGGTGACGGCGCGCCGCCCGGTTCGGCGCCACCGGTGACCGGCGCCGAGAGCACCGAGCAGGGCAGGGTGGCTCGCAGCCGCAGGGGTTCGTAGGAGACCAGCGGCGCGGCGACATCGGTGGTGTTGCCCACCTGCGGCCAGTCCAGCGTGGCCTGATCCTGGCGGACCGGCAGCAGCGGGGTCAGCAGCGCCAAGACGAATCCGAGGAGCCCGGAGACGATGGCGATCAGGCGGTAACGGTCAAACACGGGAGTCGCTCGGTCCGGTCGCACGGGGGTTCATGCTAGCCACCGTGTGCGGCGGTACGGAGGACGAGGAGGGCGGTCGCCGCCACGACGGCGCCGTACGCGAGCGGCCGTCGGCGAGACGCCGTGGTCTCACCGCAGTTGCCGCACATTCCAGACCCAGACGTCCTGAACCCGGGTCGGCGCGAATCCGACCAACTGGGTGACCACCGAACGCAGCGCGTCGGCATTGCTGGTCCCGGGCAGCACCAGCACGTCGGCGCGCCACGAATTGAGGTCGGCGATGGCCTCGGCGCGCTCGTCCTGACCGATCGGCGGGATGACACCGGTGTCGTGGACGCGAACCAGCAGCGCCATGGTCGGCAGGAACTCGGGACCGTATATGCCCTTCTTGTCCCGGCTCGTCGGGCCGACGAAATAGCCGCCCGCCAGCGAACCAGCCCACCCTAGGCGCGCCCGGTGCGAATCGCGATCCGAGCGGCCGAGGGTGGGCGGGCAACTGCCCCAAGGGGTATCCACGCGCGCCCGATCTCAACCCCGTGCCGCCGCGCACCCGGCGGAGTCCGCCCTAGTGGACCACCGTGACCAGCGTGAACGGCCCGATATCGGTCACTCTGAAGGCGGGATCGGCGAAGAGTTCCGCCGGAAAGGCGACGGTGTAGCGCTTGACATTGGGGTCGTTGGGATAGACGTCCTCCGACAGCCGCAGCGTGTAGCTCTCGCCGCTGCGCCGGAAGAGGAAGGCGTCGGGTCGCCGCCACGGTGTCTGATCCAGTTGCGCGCGCAGTTCGGCGGGCGAGCCCGCTCGACTCCACCGCTTGATGGTCTCGGCCCGGCCCGCGAAATCGGCGAGCGGATTGGCGTAGTGCGAGGTCAGCGCCTGGAATCCGAAGTAGGGGTAGAAGGACAGGAAGCTGGTGTCCGCGGTGAGCAGTACCGTCTCGTCGCGCGGGCGGCCGGTCTGGGCGAGCAGCGCGGCGTCGATATCGCGGTAGTGCCACACCGCCGATTCCTTGCCACGGTCGCCGCGCTCGCCGTTGCCGTCGGTATCGGTGTAGGCGGTGGTGATCTCGGCCGTCAGCACGTGCGGAATGTCCTGGACGAAGGCCATCGCGCCGATCAGGGCCAGCGCCACGGCCGCGGTACGGAATCGGCGCGGCTCGTCGAATGCCCGGTAGATCGCCCGCGCGCCCTCCACGAAGCCGAAGGCGCCCGCCGCGGCGAGCAGGACGAGCAACGGCGCTTCGAGCCGGAAGGACAGCAGCGTGGTGCCCGCGGCGGTCGCGAGCATGGACAGCAGGGTCCACAGGTAGATGGCGACCACGCCGATTCCGAGCGCTTGCGCCCGCCGCGAGGAACCCGCGCGCACGACCAACCAGACGGTCCCGACCAGGCACAGACCGCCAAGCAGCGAGAACTGCGCCATCGGCAGCGGCAGTTCGGCGCCGGACGGCGGCAGATAGTGCATGGCCGTGCCGGAACTCGCCACCGTCGTGGTCAGCGCCTTCAGCGCGTACGGCAGCCACACGACGAGCGCGAGCACGCCCGCGATCACCCCGATCACGACCGTGCGCAGAATCGGCGACACCGCCGCGCGCCACGCCGCCTCCGGCGCGGGCGACCGTGCGGCTCGCGCGGTCTGCCGCCGCTCGCGCACCGCGAGTCCGGCTGCGACGAGTCCCATCAGGAAGATCGCGAACGCGGCGACCAGGAAGTAGAGGGTGTAGAAGGTGGCGCCGAGGCCGAGGAAGCAGCCGGCCCCGATCACCGCGCCCCAGCCGTCCGCGGTCGCGTCGCCCGCGGCGGGCCGGTGGATGGCGCCCCACGCGAGTACCAGGGCGGGCGGCAGCAGCAGCACGATGACCGCGCTGTACGCCTCGGGCGCGGCGAAGGCGACGCCGACGGCGACGGTCGCCGCGGTCACCGCGACCGCCCAGTCCGCCCGGATCAGCCGCGTCCACAGCACCAGGGCGAGCACCGCGGCGACCGCGAGCGATCCGATCGCGTACGGCTTGAACGCCTCCCAGCCGTCCATGCCGAGCACATTCGCGACCCGGCCGCCGACCCAGAACCAGCCCGCCGGATAGAACGGCGGCAGATCCGCATAGGTCATATCCCGCAGCGCCGCGCTGTCGGTCAGCCGCGTCAGATATTCGGTGCGGAACTCCTGGTCCACCGACACGCCGAACAGGTACAGCTTGGTCGCCGCGAGCGGCATGCCGAGGGTCACCGTCACGAAGGCCGAGATGCCCACCCAGGACAGCAGTTTCGCGACCCACGGCCACCGGCGCAGCCGGATGAGCGTGATAGCCGCGACCAGCACGACCGCGGCCGCGACCTGACCCACGGTGGTCAGCGCGCGGGTCACGTTGGAGGAGTTGAAGGCGGGCCAGTCCACCAGCGTGAAGGCGAACAACCCGACCGCGGCCACCACGACCGCGACGATCACCGCGAGGGCGGCCTCACCGAGTCCCGAGGCGAGATGGCGACCGAGTACCGCGATGCGCGATGGCCGGGCGGACGCGGTCTCGGCGGCGGTCGTCATCGGCGCACCGACCCGAACCGCCGGGCGACCATGTCGGGCCCACCATCGGTGTGACCGGTGGGGATCGGTCCGACTACTCGCATTACGCCTCCGGTTCGCATTCGGCTCCGTCTCGTGATGACCGCTGGAGCGCAGCCGCGACGATGGTAACCACCCGACGGGAAAACGAGAGCCGCACCGGTTCCCAACGGAACGCGATGCGGCTCACCGTCGTGCGGTCATCTCAGATGGGCAGCCTGCGGAAGATCGGGCGCGGAATGTGGCGCAGGATCATCATCACGTAGCGGAAGATGCCCGGAGCCCAGATCAGCTCCTTGCCGCGTTCGGACGCCGCGACCGCCAGCGCCGCGACCTCTTCCTTGTCGACGGTGAACGGGGCTTCCTTGGCCCCGGTCGCCTTCCAGTGCGCGAGGGTGGTCTGGGTGCGCACCTGTCCGGGACGGATCACCAGCACGCGCGGGCCGAACGGCCGCAGCGCCTCGCCGAGACCCAGGTAGAAACCGTCGAGTCCGGCCTTGGTCGAGCCGTACACGAAATTGGAGCGGCGCACCCGCTCACCGGCGGCCGAGGACATGGCGATGACGCGCCCGTAGCCCTGCGCCTTCATCTTCTCGCCGATCAGCACGCCGACCGACACCGCGGCGGTGTAGTTGATCTCCGCGATCTGCACGGCCTTGCGCTGGTTCTGCCACAGTTCCTCGGCATCGCCGAGCAGGCCGAAGGCGACGATGGCGACATCGACGTCACCGGCGTCCCATGCCGCGTCGATGACCTTGGGGTGACTGCCGGGGTCGAGCGCGTCGAAGTCGATGACCTCGACAGCGTTCGCGCCCGCCGCGTTCATCTGGGCGACCGCGCCGTCGCGCAGCGGGTCGTTGGGCAGTGCCGCGAGGATGATGCGCGCGGGCCCCTTCTTCAGGTACTCCGCGCAAATCGCGAGGCCGATCTCCGAGGTTCCGCCCAGCAGCAGGATGGTCTGCGGGTTGCCTACGGCATTGATCACTGAAGCTCCAGCCTTCTCGCCATATCGGACATGAAAACGCCTGTGGGGTCGACACTGCGGCGGACCTTGATCCACTCGTCGATCCGGGGATACATCTTGTGGAAGGTCTCCGCGGTGGTCCGCGAATCCTTGCCGGTGTAGAGCCTGCCGCCGAATTCGAGCACCCGCCGGTCCAGATCGGTGACGAATTCGTTGAGCCCGGGGGAGATGGGGAAATCGACGCAGATGTTCCAGCCCGGGATGGGGAAGCTCAGCGGCGCCTGGTTGCCGGGGCCGAAGAGCTTGAACACGTTGAGGAACGAGTAGAACCCGGACCGCTGTATGTCGATGATGATGCGCTTGAACTCGTCCACCGACTCCGGCGGCACCACGAACTGGTACTGGAGGAAGCCGTTGGAGCCGTAGCCGCGGTTCCACTCGCCGATCATGTCGAGCGGGTGGTAGAAGGCGGTCAGGCTCTGCACCTTGTTGCGGTAGCTGCCCGCCTTGCGGTACCAGAGTTCACCGATCGGGGTGAAGGTGTACTTGTTGGCCAGGCCGTTGGGGAAGACGTCCGGCAGCGTCAGGAAGGTCTTTCCGTTGAAACGCAGCGGGTCCTTGCGCAGCTTCGGCGGCAGCTGGTCGAGTGTGGCCAGGTTGCCGCGTGAGATGGCCGCGCGACCCAGCTTCGGTTCCGGGCTGATCGCGTCGAACCAAGCCGAACTGTATTCGTAGCGGTCCTCGGAGCCGTCGCTGTGGAAGGCGATGGTCTCGTCCAGCGTCGCCGTGACATCGCCGTCGGCGATGAAATACGCCGTCTCGGTGGGTGTCATCTCGATCGTGGCGCGCAGCACGATGCCGGTGAGCCCGCAGCCGCCGATGGTGGCCCAGAAGAGTTTGGCGTTGCGGCGCGGCGTGATGTGCTGGACGGTGCCGTCCGCGGTGAGCAGTTCCATCGAGCGCACGTGGTTGCCGAAGCTGCCCGCGCTGTGATGGTTCTTGCCGTGGATATCGGAGCCGATGGCGCCGCCGACGGTGACCTGCCGGGTTCCTGGTAGCACCGGGACCCATAGGCCGAACGGCAGCGCGGCCTTCATCAGCTGGTCGAGGTTCACGCCCGCGTCCACGTCGACGAGCCGGGTGTCCCGGTCGATGCGGTGGATCTTGTTCAGCGCGGTCATGTCGACGACGAGGCCGCCCGCGTTCTGGGCGTTGTCCCCGTAGGAACGGCCGAGTCCGCGGGCGATGACGCCGCGACGCAGGTGGGCCGGCTTGCCGTCGTTGTCCTCGGCGACCATCGCGACGGCCTTGGCGATCACTTCGGGATCGGGCGTCGACAGCACTTCGGCGGAGGTTGCGGCGGTGCGACCCCACCCGGTCAACTCGCGGTGCCGCGTGGGTAAGGCGTAGTCGGACGCCGGCCGCGCGGACCCTTCGTCACCGGTTGTGGTGGTGGAGGTCGAAACTTTCGTGGACATCGGCATAGAGGCTACAGGTATCGCCGGGAGCCGGACCGATGTCGTCGTAGTCCCAGGTATGCTCCCGGCTATCCCGGCACCGCGGGGCGGTTAAGCTCTTGGCCGTGCAAGCCGAATCCCGTCCCCCTTCGACGGCCGAGACCGACGCGCCCGCCGCCGAAGCGGCCCTGGTCGGGGCATACGGCATCCCCGTCGGCGCCGATGTGTCCGCACACGGCGAACTCGGCCTCAAGACCCAGATCATCCGGTTCACCGTCACCGGTGGTCTGTCGGCGGTCGTGGATTACGGGCTTTATCTGTTCCTCAAGATCGTGGTCGGCCTGCCGACCAGCGGTGCGAAGGCGATCAGCTTCGTCGCGGGCACCACGACGGCCTACCTCATCAACCGGCGCTGGACGTTCCAGGCGCCGCCGAGCCGCGCCCGTTTCGTGGCGGTGGTCGCGCTCTACGCGACCACCTTCGGGGTGCAGGTCGGCATCAATCAGCTCATGGTGAACGTGCTGGGTGAGCGGCCGTGGCAGCTCACCGTGGCCTTCGTGATCGCCCAGGGCACCGCGACCGTGATCAATTTCGCGGTGCAGAGACTGGTGATCTTCAAGCTCCGCTGATATTCAAGCCCCGCCGATCTTCAAGCCCTGCCGAGCGTCGCGCCGGGCAGCGCGGGGACCAGCTCCGCGCCCCCGCCCTGTCGTTGGGCCTTGATACCGAAATAGTCGCCGCCTTTGGCGCGCGTGCTGTCGGTGCCCCAATCGCGCTGTTCGCGGGCCGCGGGCACCAGGTGCGGTATGTGTTTGCGGCAGTGGATGTAGGCCTCCTCCACGCCGACCACCACCCACAGCCCGACCGTGCGTCCGCCGCTGTGCCGCGGCAGGTCGGCGACCCGCGCCCGCAGCGCCGCGTCCTCGACGACGCGGGCCGAACCGTTGACGTGCAAGCCGATGAGATCGCGCACGAAATCGATGAAAAGAATTCCGATATGCGGATTCTCCAGAATATTGCCCATACTGGCCATCACCCCGTTGCCACGGAACTCGGGATAGGCGATCGTATGCGCGTCGACGACATGTACGAATCCGGGCGTGCCCGCACGGAAAGTGGTATCGCATTCCCCGTGTTTGTCGCTGGTCGCGATGAAGGCCATATCCATTCGCGCGATGAACTCGATCATTGTCGAGTCGAGCCGGTCGCACATCTGCTCCGAATAGAACCGTTCGGCCCGGTCCCTGCTGCCGTGCCGGTCCTGGAGTTCGTGCTCGCCGTCGCTGCCGTATCGCGCTCCGTGCATCTCCGCCCCCTTGGTAGCCGTGATACGGATACTTCGATCGAAACCTTGTCCAGTTTAGGTGACTCGGCTCACGCGCAGCGGTGGATTCGGGGACGGAAATGGACTCGACGGCGATTTGCCAGTGGGGTTTCCGAGAGTTTGCCCATTCCGACCGCCCGGATTTGTTCGGACGGCCGGAAGCGTCGCGGATAAGCGACGGACGTCGATCAGGCGGGTGTCAGCGTCACCGGGACGCCGTTGAACACGGCATTGCCCGACGGTGCGTCGACCACCGAGTCATCGGTCAGCGCATTGACATTGACGCCCGCGTTGGCCTTCGCGACGGTCTGCGGGTTCTCGGCGTGACCCCAGCCGTGCGGCAGGCTCACCACGCCCGGCATGATCGCTTCGGTCGGCTCCACCGGGACGGTCAGCGTGCCCGCCGCGGATTTCACCACGCACTCCCGACCGAGTCCCAGCCGCGCCACATCGGCCGGATTGACCTGGAGCGTACATTGATTCGTCCCGCTGACCAGCGTCGCGACATTGTGCAGCCAGCTGTTGTTCGAACGCAGATGCCGCCGCCCGATCAGTACGAATTCCGGTGCGCCGTCGAGCGATTTGGTCCGCATGCGCGCCACGTCGGCGAGCAGCGGCGGCGGTGCCAGGTCCACCCGCCGCGACGCGGTCAGCAGCGCCGCACGCAGCCGCGGGCGCAGTGGTCCGAGATCGAGTCCGTGCGGATTCTCCCGCAGCGCACGCAGATTCAGTCCGCCCGGCACACCGCAGTCGACGCGGTTGTCGTTCCACTCGCCGTAGGGGCCGAGCCGCAGCATCATGTCGATGCGCTGCTCGGTGGTGGTCTCGCCGTCGAGTTCGGTGCGGCGCTGCGGCATACCGGCCTGATGCAGTGTGCCCGCGATGATCATCTCGTCCAGCGCGGTCATCGGGTCGCCGGTGTGCGGCTGCCCGCTCACCACCGCGGCCAGTGTCGCGATCACCTGTGCCTCGGAGGGCTGACCGGCGGCCAACGGCACCAGCGGCGGTGAGTACCTGGCGTAGTTGCGCACCGAGAATTGCAGCAGTGCGAAATCGTAGTGCGGGGATTGCAGCGGACGCGGCGGCGGCAGGATCACATCGGCGTGACGGGTGGTCTCGTTCACGTAGCGATCCACGCTCACCATGAACTCGAGTCCGGCGAACGCGTCGGCCAGGCGCGCGCCGCCGGGCGCGGACAGCACCGGATTGCCCGCCACGGTGACCATCGCCCGGATCTGTCCCGCACCCGGCGTGCGGATCTCGTCGGCCAGTGTCGCGACCGGCAATTCGCCCATCGACTCCGGCAGCTCGCGCACCCGGCTGTGCCAGCGCCCGGTGCGGAACGGTTTGGTGCGTACGATGCCGCTCGCCGCCGGCGCGGCGAACATGGCGCCGCCGGGGCGGTCCAGATTGCCGGTGAGGACATTGATCACCTCGACCAGCCACTGGCTGACCGTGCCGAATTCGGCGGTGCACGTGCCGATTCGGGCGTACACCGCGGCCGTCGGGGCGGCGGCGAGTTCGCGCGCGAGCCGGGACACGGTCTCGGCGGGTATCCCGGTGTGGGCGGTGACCACGTCGGGCCCGAAATACGCGGCGGCCGCTCGCACTTCGTCGAGGCCGTCGACCTCGAACCGGATGTCGGTCAGATTCTCCTCCAGCAGCGTCCGCACGATGCCGAACAGCAGATAGGCGTCGCTGCCGGGCCGGATGAACAGGTGCTCGTCGGCCAGTTTCGCGGTGCGGGTCAGCCGGGGGTCGACCACGACCAAACGTCCGCCGCGTCGGCGCAGCGCCTTGAGCCTGCCCGGGAAATCGGGTGCGGTGCAAAGCGATCCATTGGATTCCAGCGGATTCGCGCCGAGCATCAGCAGGTAGTCGGTGCGATCCAGATCGGGCACCGGTACGACCAGTGGGTCGCCGAACATCAGTCCGCAGGCGACCTGTTTGGGCATCTGGTCCGAGGTACTGGCGGAATAGAGGTTCTTGGTGCCGAGCGCGCGGATCAGCGCCGGTACGTACAACACGCCCGCGACGGTGTGCGCGTTGGGATTACCGACGTATATCCCCGCCGATTGCCGTCCGTGCTCGGCGATGATCGGCGGTAGGCGTCGCGCGATGTGGTCGAATGCCTCGGCCCAGGTCGCGGTGCGCCAGGTATCGGTTTCCCGATCACGGATGAGCGGTTCGGTGACCCGGTCGGGGTCCTCGTCGAGATGGCCGAGACTGGCGCCCTTGGGACATACGAAGCCGCGGCTGAAGGGATCGTGTTTGTCGCCGCGTACCGAGGTCACGTGATCGTCGGGGTCGAGGGTGATCTCGAGGCCGCACACCGCCTCGCAGAGCGGACAGGTGCGCAGCAGATTACGGAATGTGGTGACTTCGGCCATACCCAATCATCGCGCGCGATGGGTCATGCGGGAAGGGGCAGACCGGTACCGGCCCGGCGGTCGCGGTACTCGACGGTTCAGACCCTGAACGCAGGCCCGATCGCGAAACGTCGAGGGCGACGGCTTCGGCCTGCCGAGCAGGCGGTGTTCGGGCCGGTTCAGCAGGCGACGCTGGTCAGTGTCTCGCCGGTGCGGCGACGGGACCGCGCGGAACGAACGGCCGCGGCGATGGCGACGACCGGGGGCAGCCAGCGAGCCTGCTGCGGGGAGACGCTCCACTGCGCGGCGCCGGCGGCGGAGATCTGGGTGGGCGGAAGGGCGATGCCGTCGCCGTCGGTGTAGACGGTGGCGCCCGCCTCGCGCAGCGCCTCCAAGGCCATCGTGGCCTTGCGCAGGCCGGTGACCAGGTGGATCTCGCGGCGCTCGGGTCCGGGGATCTCGATCACGGGGCCGGAGAGGTTGTTCGCGCGGAGGAATCGGCGCACATCACCTGCCAGCTTGCCGCTGACCTCGACACCCGATACCTCGCCATCGGTGATCAGGCAGAGTCCGTTGGCCGTTTCGGCGACCGTCCACCCGCGCCGGCTGTAGTCCTGCGCTGCAGCGGTCATCTCGGCCGCCGAGACGGAAGTCGGAAACGTGGTGCGCACTGTTTTCTCCATTCCCCGGTAGATCTTTGGGTCTGCGTTCACGGGGGGTATCGACGCGCACCGGTCTCCGCGTTACGGGTGTTTCCAAAGAAATTTCGAACTGTATGTTTCGTCTCATTCAATGTTCTATTGCTATTACCGATAAGTCGTTCCGGTTGGTCCGTCGTCGAATTGCGGGAAGGATCACGACATGAGCGATGAGACCGGCGGCTCGGTGACGGAATCGGGTGCGGCCGAACACGAGACCGGGTCACGATGGATCGCGTGGCGGGCATCGGCGCGACGTGACGGCGCCGCGGAGACGGACGCGCAGGACCGCCCCGCCGAACCCTTCACGAGTCCGCGCGCCTTTCGGGAGTGGGCGGTGCGCGCCGCCCGCGGCCTGCTCGATGTGCAGTTCCGGCGCCCGGTCACCCGAACCCTGTTGCCGCTGGCCTACATGCTCGGACTCGTCTTCGCCATCGCGGTCCCGATCGCGTTGACGGTGCTGATGTGGCAGGTCTCGGCGGTGCTCGGGGTGCTGGCGGCCCTGGTCGCGATACCGCTCGGCCTCACCATCGCCGCGGCGGTTCGCCTGATGTTGGAGTTCCTGGTCAACGCCTCGCGTCTGGCGACGCGGGTCGAGCACATCAGCGACCTGGCCGACGACCTGTTCCAGGCGCTCTCGGATGTGGCCGAACCGGTGAACCAGCTCTCCGAGGACGTGCGCGCCGTGCAGTTCTGGCGATTCCGCGGCCGCGGTACCCGCAAGTAGTCGGCTCGGTCGGCCGAGGGGCACGCAAGTGGACAACTCGACAGAATTGACGGAAACTGCGTTCTGTTAACTGATTTGGCTCGAGTGTGGCACTGACCTACCTGAGTCACCGAGTGGGCACTATGTCAGATCGACTGTGAAACAATGCTGTCCGGGTCACCGCCCGCTCGTCGCGGGCGCCCGATTGGAAGCGTCGTGCCGGGGGTCTGGAGGAGCGCCGGGTCGAATCGACGCATGGCGCGAGGGGGAAGCATGGCTTTACCGCACGGAACGACGGGCTCGACGATGCCGAGACGGCAGCTCGGCCGCCACCTGCGGGAATTGCGCAATCGCGCCAGGATGACGACGCGCGCGGCCGCACAGCAGTTGGAGTGGTCCGAAGCCAAGATCTGGCGCATCGAGACCGGGCAGACATCCCTGCGCAGCCTCGACGTCGAGGCCATGTGCAAGGTCTACGGCGCGCCGAACGATCTCGTCGGCACCCTGACCGCACTGGCCCGCGAGACCAAGGCGCGCGGCTGGTGGACCGCCTACAGCGATGTGATCGCCGAGGGCTTCGATGTCTACATCGGACTCGAGGAAGCGGCCCGGCGGCTGTACACCTACGAGGACGGACTGATTCCCGGCCTCTTGCAGACCGAGGCGTACAGCCGGGCGCTGCACGCGGGCGCGCGGCCGCAGGCCTCGAGCGCGGAGATCGATCGGCGGGTGCAGTTGCGGGCGGCGCGGCAGAAACTGCTGACCCGCTCGGAGTCGCCGCTGCACCTGGACGCGGTGATCGGCGAGTCCGCGCTGTGGCACGGTATCGGCGGCACGGAGGTCGCGGCCGCGCAGCGCGACCATCTGCGGCGCATGTGCGATCTGCCGAATGTGCGAATTCTCGTGGTGCCCACCGAATCCGGCTATCACACCGGTATGGACTCGGGCCGGTTCACCGTGCTGGAGTTCCCGGAGGGCCGCTCGGGGGAGCGTACGGAACCGCCGGTGGTCTACATCGAGGCGTTCACCGGTCCGGTGTACCTGGACAAGGAGGCCGAGATCGAGCGCTACCGCAAGGCGTTCACCGATATCAGGGCCGCCGCGGTGGACGCGAGGACCGTACTCGACTAGCGCTCCCAATTCTCGGCCAGCACCGTCCGGTGGGTGGGTAACGCGCGCGCGTGTAGCGCCCGCCCCTTCTCGGTGAGGCAGACGAAGACCGCGCGGCGGTCCTCGGCGCACATGCTGCGCTCGACGAGTCCGTCGCGTTCGAGGCGGGCCACCGCGCGGGAGAGCGCGCTCTGGCTCAGGTGGATGTCGCCAGCCAGATCACTCATGCGGTAGTCGCCGCAGTTCGCGTCCACCAGCCGGTCGAGGGTCTCGAATTCGCTGAGGCCGATGTCGTGCTGTTGCAGCGCTTTCTCCAGTGCGCAGCTCACGGTGGCATGCCGTTCGAGCAGTTGCCGCCATTCGCCGACGAGCCCGGTGGGCGCGTCCGGGCGCCAAGCGGGCTGCGTCGACGTCTTCGGCATGGGGCCATCCTAGTCGCTCGATCCTATACATGCAAATGCATTTAATGTGTTGGAATCTAATGTGCACGCATGTAATGTCCTCCGCATGACTTCACCGGCACCCCTCTCGGCCGCCTCGACGGCGACCGATCCCACCGCTTGGTCCGTCCGGCTCTGGGGCATGCTGATCACCCTCTGCATCGTGCTGTTCCTCGACGGACTCGACGTCTCGATGATCGGAGTCGCCCTCCCGTCCATCGGCGCCGAACTCGACCTGTCGACCTCCACCCTGCAATGGCTGGTCAGCGGCTATGTCCTCGGCTACGGCGGCCTGCTGCTGCTCGGCGGACGGACCGCCGACCTGCTCGGCCGCCGCCGGGTCTTCCTCATCGCCCTGGCCGTCTTCGCCGTCGCCTCCCTGCTCGGCGGCCTGGTCAGCTCGGGACCGCTGCTCATCCTCACCCGGTTCGTCAAGGGTCTGGCCGCCGCGTTCACCGCGCCCACCGGCCTGTCGATCATCACCACCAACTTCGCCGAAGGGCCCGCGCGCAACAAGGCGCTGTCCATCTACACCGTGTTCGGCGCGGGCGGCTACTCCATGGGCCTGCTGTTCGGCGGCCTCATGACCGGCGTCGGCTGGCGCTGGACCTTCCTGCTCCCGGTCCCCATCGCCCTCGCGGCGCTGGTCGCGGCCTATGCGCTGGTGCCCAAGGACGAGGGCGTGGAAGAGGGCGGTCACGACCTGTTCGGCGCGCTGCTGTCGACCGCGGGCATGTTGCTGCTGGTCTACACGGTGGTCAGCGCACCCGAGGCGGGCTGGACCTCCGTCCGCACGATCGTGTCCTTCCTGGTCACCGCCGCGCTGCTCGCCGCGTTCGTCGCGGTGGAGAAGCGGGTCAGGTATCCGCTGGTCCGACTCGGCATCCTGCGCAAGACGACCCTGGTGCGCGCCGCACTGGCCATCGTCGCGGTGGCGGGCTCCTATTTCAGCTGGCAGTTCATCGTGACCATCTACCTACAGGACGCACTCGGCTGGTCGCCGCTGAAGCTGGCCATGGCGCTGCTGCCGGTCGGTGTGCTGGTCGTCGGATCGGCCTTCTTCTCCGATCGGCTCGTCGACCGCTTCGGCACCGGCCCGATCATCGGGGTCACCCTGTCGGTGATGGCCGTCGGCTACCTGCTGTTCCTGCGGTTGGACACCGCACCGTCGTACCTGGCGATGCTGCTGCCCGCGATCCTGCTCATCGGCATCGGATGGGTCGGCTTCCCGGCCATCAACATCCAGGCCACCAACGGCATCGATGACGACGAACAGGGTCTGGCGGCCGGTGTGCTCCAGACCTCCATGCAGGTCGGCGCGGCCGTCGTCCTCGCGGTGACGACCGCGATCGTGACCTCGCGGACGGCCGGCGACGGTTCACCGGCGGCCATACTCGACACTTTCCGGCCCGGGCTGGAATTCGTGGCGGGCGTCGCCATCGTCGGCGCGCTCATCGCGCTGCTCGCCTTCGCGCCGCGTATCCGACGGCGGGAGGACGACAAGACCGAGCCCGAACTCCAACTCGTCGGCTGACCCGGCCCAGACGCGGATGCCACGCCCGAACGGCGTGGCATCCGTCCGCGTGGGCGCGCGTGTCAGCGGCGGGGCCGGGGTGTCCGTGTCAGCGGCGGGGCCGCGGTGTTCGTGTCAGCGGCGGAGCCGCGGTGTCCTTGGGCGAGCGCAGATAGGTCAGCGGTGCGCCGTCGCGTCCGACGGTCGGCCAGTCGATGGCCAATTCGGGATCGAACGCGTCGACCTCGCGGTCGAATTCGGGGCTGTACTCCAGCGAGCACAGGTACGTGACGGTGGATTCGTCCTCCAGCGACAGGATCGCGTGGCCGAGCCCCTCGGACAGGAATACCGACCGGCGCGCGACATCGTCGAGCAGCACGCTGTCCCAGCGCCTGAAGCTCGGCGATCCCGGACGCAGATCCACCACCACATCGAGGAACGCGCCGCGCACACACGTCACGTATTTCGCCTGGCCGGGCGGGTCCTCGGTGTAGTGGATGCCGCGCAGCACGCCCGCCGCGGACACCGAAAGGTTGACCTGGCACAGCTCGAACGGCCTGCCGGTGGCCTTCTCGAATTCCGATGCCTTGAACGATTCCGCGAAGCAGCCGCGCTCGTCGCGGAAGACCCGCGGGGTCACCACCCACGCGCCCGGCACCGCGAGTTCGCGAATCTCCATGCTCACCAATCCCGTCCGCGCTCGAGCAGGTCGAGCAGGTACCTGCCGTATCCCGAGCGCACCAGCGGTTCCGCGCGGGCGCGCAGATCGTCGTCGTCGATATACCCCATCCGCCAGGCCACCTCCTCCGGTACGGCGATCTTCAGACCCTGGCGCTCCTCGATGGTGCGCACGTAGTTGGCGGCGTCGAGCAACGAATCGAAGGTGCCGGTGTCGAGCCAGGCGGTGCCGCGGGCCAGCACGTCCACCCGCAGCCGATCTTGTGCCAGATAGGCACGGTTGATATCGGTGATCTCGTATTCGCCGCGCGCGGAGGGCCGCAGGCCGCGCGCGATCTCGACGACATCGTTGTCGTAGAAGTACAGACCCGGGATGGCGTAGTTGGAGCGCGGCTTCTTCGGCTTCTCCTCGATCGACACCGCGCGGCCGTCGGTGAATTCGACCACGCCGTAGGCCGTGGGATCGGAGACCCAGTAGGCGAATACCGCGCCGCCGTCGAGTCCATCGAAGCGGTTCAGGCTTGTGCCGAGTCCGGGTCCGTGGAAGATATTGTCGCCGAGGACCAGTGCCGCGCATTCGCCGCCGATGTGATCGGCGCCGAGGACGAAAGCGCGGGCGAGGCCGTCGGGTTCGGGCTGGACCACGTAGGTGATGCTGACGCCGAACTGTGCGCCGTCGCCGAGCAGGCGGGAGAAGGCCGCGGCGTCCTCGGGCGTGGTGATCACGAGGATGTCTCTGATCCCGGCCAGCATGAGGGTGGAAAGGGGGTAGTAGACCATCGGTTTGTCGTATACCGGGACCAGCTGTTTGCTCACCCCGCGCGTGATCGGGTGCAGCCGCGATCCGGTGCCGCCCGCCAAGATGATTCCGCGCATGCCCTGGAGTCTGCCGTACGAGCCGGGACCGGAATCGGTCAGGTTCCGACTCGCCTACGAAATCATCACGACGGTTACGCGCGTCGCGTGTTCGGACGATTCTGTTGCATAGGTCACTATCACGTGGTCTGCTGGATAGACGGCGTACGAAGTGACGTTGTATGAGATGTCAATGCCGACATCGCCCCGGGCAATGGCCGGTTCGATGCGGCTTGCCTGGATGAGGTTGGTGCGCATGACCAGCGAACCCGAAATCAGCCAGCCCGCGCTCGGCGAATACACGTTCGGCGGGCCCGCGGTGATGAATCCGCACGGCCCGAGCCTGTCATCGCGCCTACTGCTGGCGACGTGCCGAGGTCTGGTGCGCCCGTTACTCCGCGTCGCCCCGATCACGCGGACCACCATTCCGATCGGCGCCTTCGCCGTCGACACCCTCGCGAGGTTGCGCCCGCGCCCCCGCGGCATCGACCGTGAGCAGGTGAGCATGGGTGGTTTCCGCTTGGAGATCATCCGCCCAGCGGGGGCCGGTCGCGCGCTGCGGCACGGCGCGGTCCTCTACATGCACGGCGGCGGATTCGCGCTGTGCGGACTGGAGACGCACCGGCCGGTCGCGGCCAGTCTGGCCCGGCGCACCGGACTCGCGGTGGTGAACGTCGAATACCGGCAGCTGCCGCGGCGGACGATCGCGCAGTCGGTCGAGGACTGTCTCGCCGCCTACCGCTGGCTGCTCTCGCGCGGCGCCGACCCGGCGCGCGTGGTTTTCGCGGGCGATTCCGCGGGCGGATACCTGGCCTTCGCCACCGCGTTGGCGGCGGTCGAATCGAGTCTGCCGATCCCGGCCGGACTGATCGGACTCAGCCCACTGCTCGATCTGGACTGTGTCGCCAAACAGGGGTACGAATTCGTCGATCGCGATCCGTATATCCCGCTGACGGCGTTGCGCGAGGTCGCGCGGCTCGGCGCGGAGGTAGACGGCGTGATAGATCCGATGCTGTCCCCGGTCAACGGCGCGCTGGCCGGACTGCCCCCGGTGCTGCTCATCGCCGCCGAGGAGGAGGTGCTGCGCTTCGACTGCGAGTTGATGGCGGCCCGCCTGACCGCCGCGGGCGTGCCGAATTCGGTGGAGCTGTGGCGCGGACAGGTGCACGCGTTCACCGCCATCGCGCCGAATCTGCCCGAGGGCCGAGCCGCTCTCGGTAGGGTGGCGCGATTCGTGCGCGATATCGTCGCACCGTCCGAGCGGGCTCGGACGGCCTGATCATGGTCGGCCGGACGAGCCGAACCCCGCCCCGAGGATTGATTCGGGGCGGGGTTCTCTGTAATCCGCTATGCGGTTATACCGGTCGGGATTACTTCGCGGGCGCGGGCGCCGGCTTCGGGGCAGGCTGGTTGATGGTGGTGAAGTACTGGATCGCCGCCGCGATGGCCACCGGGGCGGTCACCAGGATCTGGCCGGCGATGGTGCCGAGCGCACCGACGGCGATGATGCCGCCGAGGCAGCCCAGCGCCGCAGCCGGAATGAACGGACCGAACAGACCCGCGATGGTCGCGGAGGCGACGGTCGCGCCCGCGATACCGCCGAGCACGCAGCCCACCGCGCCGCCGGACAGACCGCCGACCAGGGTGCCGATGGCGGCGCCCATGGCGATGGTCGAGGTCAGACGGCTCCAAGCGGCCTGCTCACGCTCGTAGTCGGTCTTCCACGGCGCCTGATCCTCGTAGGGCAGGGCGACGGGCTTGTAGGTCGCCTTCTCCACCGCGAGCTGCGGGGTCAGGGTCGCGTTGCGGCCCTCGATGTCGGCGGCGATCGGGAACTCGAAGTCGTCGAGACGGAACTTCAGTTCCGTGCCCGCGACGGTGGTGCCATTGGCGGCCTTGATCTTGAACACGCCGTTCTCGACATCCATCGAGCCCGAGTCGGTCGTGATCAGGGTCTGGCTGTCGGTGGCCTGCGCCGTGAAATTGACGCTTTCGGCCTCCGGCGCGGCGGTCGCGCTACCGGCGGCGATGCCGAGTGCCGCGATCAGTAACGCGGCGGTTGCGGTCAGCTTGACCTTCATATCAGGTATTACCTCAATCTCTGGAGTCCGGGCGTACCCGGGTGCACGTAGCGACCACACAGTCACCGATCTCGACCCTCTCCGCGTTCGCGGTCGACCCTCTCGATTCGCGCGATCGGCGTTGCCTATCGCACCCGCGCGCGATGTCCGCCCGGCTGAGACTGGCCGATGTCAATACGGCGGATCCGAGCGAAGGAGATCCGGGGTGGCCCGGCTGCAGATCGAAGCTGTAACCAAACGGTTCGGCGCGACCGACGCGGTACGCGAGGTAGACCTCGACATCGCCGACGGCGAGTTCATGGTGCTGCTCGGCCCGAGTGGCTGCGGTAAGTCCACCTTGCTGCGCATGATCGCCGGACTCGAGGCCCCGACCTCGGGTCGAATCCTGCTCGACGGACGTGACATCACCGATGTGGCTCCGCAGCAACGTGATCTGGCGATGGTCTTCCAGAGTTACGCGCTGTACCCGCACCTGACGGTCGCGCGCAATATCGGCTTCCCACTGAAGTCGCGGCGCGTGCCGCGGGCGAAGATCGCCGAACGCGTCGCCGAGGTCGCCGCGACCCTGGCGCTGACGCCGCTGCTCGACCGTCGCCCGGCGGCGCTGTCGGGTGGCCAGCGTCAGCGAGTCGCCTTGGCGCGCGCCATGGTTCGCGATCCCGGCGCATTCCTCATGGACGAACCGCTGTCGAATCTGGACGCCCGGTTGCGCAGCGCGACCCGCGCCGAACTGATCGGCCTGCACCGTCGACTCGGCTCGACCTTCCTGTACGTGACACACGACCAGGTCGAGGCCATGACCATGGCGACCCGCATCGCCCTGCTCAACGACGGACAGGTCGAGCAGGTCGGCCCGCCCACCGAACTCTACGATCGCCCGCGATCCACGTTCGTGGCCACCTTCCTCGGCGCACCGCCGATGAATCTGCTCTCCGCCACGGTCGTCGCGCGCGCCGGACGCCTGCACGTGATCGCCGACGGACTCGACAGTCCGCTGGCCGTCGACGCGGGCGACGACATCGACACCATCGGCGAGTCCGCCGTCACCGCGGGATTCCGCCCGGAGCGACTGCGTCTCGGTGGCGGCGCGGGCGCCGTGCGCGGCACGGTCACGATGGTGGAGAACCTCGGCAGCGAGGAGGTCGTGCACCTCACCGTCGGCGGAAACGAGGTGTGCGCCCGGATCCCGCGACCCGCGGCCGTGGCGGTCGGCGAACACGTCACGCTGAGCCTCGACCCCGCCGACATTCACCTCTTCCATCACGAATCCGGCAAGCGCCTGACTTGGCAGGCCAACACGCCGGACCCGATTCCAGTGCGCGCCGAAGTCCCGGTCGCCTGAAGCCGAACCCCGGTATCACACACCACATCAGGAGCATCACCCGTGAAACGCACATTGGCTGCCGTATGCCTCGCGCTGAGTACCGCACTCGCGGTCAGCGCCTGTGGCGGATTGGGCAGTACCACCGACGATTCCGCGGCACCGACCGCGACGATTCCGGAACTCGGTAAGGACCAGCAGGTCTCGATCGTCTTCGAGTCCTACAACTACGGTCTGGCGGGCGCGTGGACCGACACCTTCAACGCGCTCATCTCCGACTTCCAGGCCAAGCACCCCAATATCAAGGTCGTCGCGCAGAAGCCGCAGGGCAACAGCCCCAACCCGGCCACCGACACCATCTCGAGCATCCAGAACCAGATGGTCGCGGGCACCCCGCCGGACGTGGCGCAGCTCGGCTTCAGCGATCTGGACTTCACCATCAACCAGTTGCAGGCCAAGTCGCTGGACGCGCTGGTGGGTAAGTCCGAGGTGCAGAAGAACTTCGACGGCAACCCGCACGCCTACGCCCCCCGCGCGCGCACCCTGGCCGACTGGAAGGGCCAGACCTACGGCGTGCCGTTCGTGTTCTCCACCCCGGTGCTGTACTACAACGCCACGCTGTTCACCGAGGCGGGCCTCGACCCGGCCAACCCGCCCAAGACCTGGGCGCAGGTCGCGGACGCGGCCAACGCCATCCACGGCAAGACCGGCAAGGACGGCGTCTACATCGACTGCCTGACCAAGACCGCCAAGGACTGGTGCTTCCAGTCGATGGTCCGCTCCAACGGCGGCCGGGTGATCTCTGAGGACCGCACCACCCTGACCTACGCCGACGACGCGGCGGTCGAGGTCGTGCGCCAGGCGCAGGATCTGGTGAAGTCCGGCGGCATGCCGGTGCTCCAGCAGAAGCAGGGCTACGAGGCCTTCGGCCGCGGCGAGATCGGCATGATCCTCGAGACCAGCGCCGTCCAGGGCACCTTCGTCAAGGGCGCCAAGGACAAGTGGGATCTGCGCGCCGCGCCGATGCCCTCCTACGGCAGCAAGCCGACCGTGCCGACCAACTCCGGCGCCTCGCTCTACATCCTGTCCAACGATCCGGCCAAGCAGCGCGCTTCGTGGGAACTGATCAAGTACCTCACCAGTGAGGCCGCGTACGTGAAGATCTCGCAGGGCATCGGCTACCTGCCGCTGCGCACGGGTCTGATGACCGATCCCAACGGTCTGCAGGAATGGGCGAAGAAGAACCCGCTGTTCGAGCCCAACGTGGCGCAGCTCGGCAACATGGAGCCCTGGGTCTCCATGCCCGGCACGAACTACCTGCAGATCCGCGACGGCATGATGGACGCCGTCGAAGCGGTCGTCTTCCAGGGTAAGGACCCCAAGTCCACCCTGACCGCCGCGCAGGATCAGGGCCGCAAACTCCTCCCGGCCGCATGAGCGCCCGCGGCAACGGCGCGATGACCAACCACGACCCCGCAGACGGGATCACGGTCATCCAGCTGACCGATACCCACCTGAGGGCCGAGGGCGAACTGGTGCACGGCGAGGTCGACACCCACGCCAACCTGGTAAGGGCGATGGAGCACATCGCCGGAGCCGGGCGCGCTGTCGACGCCATCGTCTTATCCGGCGATCTGGCCGACGACGGTTCCCCTCTGGCCTACCAACGCCTGCGGGCAGCGGTCGACCCCGTTGCCGCGACTCTGGGCGCCCAAGTCGTGTATGTCATGGGCAATCACGACGAGCGCGTCGCCTTCGGCGCCGAACTGCTCGATCGCGACGTTGACCCCGACCAGCCCCTCGACAGCGTGTTCGAGGTCGCCGGAATGCGGATCATCGCCCTCGACAGCACGATTCCGGGCCATCACCATGGACGACTCGAACTCGAGCAGATCCGGTGGCTGACCGACCAGCTGAGTGCCCCCGCACCGCGCGGCACCCTGCTGGTCCTGCACCATCCACCGGTTCGCTCGCCCATGCCGAGTTCGAACATGCTGCGCCTCGAGCAGCCCCGGCAGCTCGCCGAGGCGCTCTCGGGCACAGATGTCGGCATGATCCTCTGCGGTCACAATCACCTCACCGGAGCCTCCGCCCTTGCGGGGGTTCCGGTGTGGCTCGGCACGCCGCTGTCGTTCCGCACCGACACCTTCCCGCCCTCGGGCCGGCACCGCGGTTTCGCCGGATTCGGCTACTCCCGCATCGAGGTCACCGACGAGGGCATGATCGCCGCGGCGGTCGATCTCACCCCGGCCGCACCGGTCTACGACCGCGCACTCGAGGACGTGCTCGACCAACTGGCCGCGCTGGCCGAGCACCGGTGATCCGATGTTCGTCATCGAACACCCGTCCGCACCGGTCGACGCCGTAGCCGGCGTCGACCCGGTGACGGACGGGTCCCGGCCCGCGGTCACCGCTTCCCGCACCCGTTCGCTGCTGCGGCGCGGGTTGCGCGGTCTCGTTCCCTACCTGTATCTCTCCCCGGCGCTGGCCATGCTCGTCATATGGACCTACCGCCCGCTGTTCCAGGCCGTCGAACTGTCCACCTATTCGTGGAATCTGCTGCCGAGCGCACCGATGAAACCGGTCGGCACGGCCAATTACGAACGGCTGTTCGACCTTCCCGCCTTCTGGGATTCCCTCGGCCGCACCGCCGTGCTCATCGGCGGACTGCTCCCCTTCACCGTCATCCTTCCGGTAGCGCTGGCGCTGGCGGGCCGCAAGGTCGGCCAGCGCGCCCGAACCGTGTACCAGGCGCTCATCTTCGCGCCGTTCCTGGTCGCGCCGGTCGCGGCGGGCGCGGTCTGGCGCTGGCTGCTGCATCCCGGCGGTGGCGTGGTCGGCCGGATCACCGGTTCCCACCGCAACTGGGTGTACGACGTGGATACCGCGCAGGCCGTCATCATCGTCATCACCGGCTGGCAGCTGCTCGGATTCGCCGTACTGGTGGTGTGGGCCGGCTTGGCGGGCATCAGCCCGGACTACGACGAGGCGGCCCGGGTCGACGGGGCATCCTCGAGTCAGATCCGTCGCTGGATCACCATGCCGATGCTGTCCCCCACCCTGCTGTTCCTGGTCTTGACGACCGTATTGCTGACCCCGACGCTGACCTTCCCCATCATCGACTCGATGACGCAGGGCGGTCCGTCGCAGGCCACGACGAACATCTACTACCTGCTCTGGGACTACGCCTTCCACAGCTTCGACGCGGGTCTCAGCGCCGCCGCCGGCGTGCTGCTGTTCGTGGGGTTCGGCGTACTGGCGGGCGGTCTGGTCTGGTTGTCGGAAAGGGTGTCCTTCCATGATGATTGAGCGATTGCGCGGTATCGGCAGCCACCTGCTGCTCGCCGTGACGGCGCTGGTGTGCGTCTTCCCGATCTACTGGCTGTTCGCCACATCGCTGCGCAGACCGTCCGATGTGATGTCGCTGTCGCTGGTGCCGTGGCCGCTGTCGGTGGACAACTACATCGACGCCGCCCACAAGGTGGACGTGGCGGGTCTGATCCTGAACACGTTCACCGTGGCGATCCTGTCGGCGGTCGCGCAGTTGCTCATCGCGCTGCTGGCCTCCTACGCCTTCGCCATGTACACCTTCCCGCTGCAACGGCTCCTCTACCTCGGATTCGTCGGCATCTGGCTGGTGCCGTTCCAGGTCACGATGCTGCCGAACTACGTGCTGCTCAACCAGCTCGGCCTGATCAACACGCTGATCGGCGTCGTCCTGCCCACCTTGTGTTCGGCGCTGGCGGTGCTGCTGCTGCGCCAGCACATGGCGGCCTTCCCGAAGGAACTCGTCGCCGCGGCGAAGATCGACGGACGCTCGTCCTGGTCGATCCTGTGGACGGTCGTGGTGCCGAATCTGCGGCCCGCGCTGGCCGCACTGACGATCCTGCTCTTCATCAATGCGTGGAACGAGTACTTCTGGCCCGCCGTGGTCATGCGCCGCTCCAATGGAGTGCTCCAGTTGGGGCTGCGCAGCTTCATGGGCACCGAGGGCGAACAATGGGGCCCGATGATGGCGGTGGCGGGCCTGGCCTGCCTACCCGTGCTGTTGATGTACCTGGTGTTGCAGCGTCATATCGTCAACGCCTTCGTGCGCTCCGGACTGAAATGAGTCAGACCGCGACTGCGTCGCCGCTGCGTGCGGCGACGCAGTCGAGGAACAGTTCCACCGCCGGATTGGTCTCCTCGGACCGCCACACCGCGAACAGATCGAGCGTTGGCACCGGGTCGAGAAGCTTGACCGCCACGGCCGCGCTGTCTGGTCCGCCCAACTGCATGGACTGCGCCCGCGGTAGCGAAGCGAAGCCGACGAACGGGCGCACCGAGACCATGTGCATGGTCGCCCCGGGATCGTCGGCGGCCTGTGCCACGTCCAGACTGATCCGATTGTCGGCCGCGGCACGGAAGATCGAGTCGTACATGGCCGGACACTGCTCCCTGGCGAACAGCACGCAGCGCTGGTCCTCGAGTTCGGCGAAACGCACGCCCGAGCGGCCGGCCCAGTGATGGGTGCGCCCCACCACCGCCACCAGCGGAATGCGGTTCAGCAGTCGGCGATAACGGAATTCGGCCGTGGTGGGGTGCCCGTACACCAGGGCGATGTCGAGTGTGCCCTCGCGCAGCGCCGCGAGCTGCGGTCCGGTGCGCTTCTCCCACAGCGAGATCACCACGTCGGGATGTTCGCAGGCCATCTTGGACAGCACATCCGGCAACACATGTCTGCTGGCGGGCAGGTTGTACCCGATATTGAGTGATCCTGACCGGCCCGCGGCCGCCGCCTTGGCCACCTCGGCGGCGCGATCCATCTGCGCGACGATCAGCCTGGCCTGATTCTCGAATTCCCGGCCTGCCGCGGTGAGCCGCACTTCGTGCGAATTGCGCGACACCAGTTGAACATCGAGCGATCGCTCGAGTTTCTGGAGTTGCGCGCTCAGACTCGGCTGGGTGAGGTGCAGACGCTGTGCCGCGCGACCGAAGTGCAGTTCCTCCGCGAGAGCGAGGAACGAAATAAGATGCCGGAGCTCCATACCGACTCCTTCCCGTCCTCGCCACCGTAATGCCGTCACGTAACCGGGAATGAATCAAACGGTAACGAGCGAGACCGGCTGGATGGCCGAGTGGTTGCCGGGAATCAGGAGAACTTGATCTCCAGACCGATTCCGAGAATCGCGATGAGCCACACCACGCCCGTGAAAACGGTCACGCGGTCGAGATTCTTCTCCACGACGGTGGAACCCGAGAGGCTCGACTGCACGCCGCCGCCGAAAAGACTGGACAGACCTCCGCCCTTGGCGCGGTGCAGCAGCACCAGCAGCACCAGCAGCAGGCTGGTGATGATCAGGAGGATATCCAGGAACATCCGCATGCCGATCAGTCTATGGGGTGCCCGCCGCGCGCGCCCACACGGCCCCCGGTCCGGCGCGACCCCGCTCACCTCGGCCGACGCGGTCACCGCGGTGCGCGACCTGAGGCCCGATACGGCGGCACCGCGACCAGATGGGTGACGTGGTCCTCGCCCCGGGTGAACCGCGACACGTCCTCCTCACGCAACCGGTCCTGCGCGGTCAGCCGGACCTGGTGCTGATGCATGTGCTCGGCCCACGAACGCACCACGAACGCCTCCACGTACCGATCGTGGCGGCCGAGGTCACGGTAGAGCCGCCACTCCATCGCCCCCGTGCGCTGACGAGAACGGCCGACGAAGACCATGGCCGCGACGAACTCCTCGGTGTGCTCGACGGGTACGTCATAGGTCCGCAGCACCATGATCGGGCCGTCCTCGGGATCGGGTTCCACCACGATCTGCGGTTCCGGCCAGAACGCCGACGGCGTCAGATCCAGTTCCTCGGCATTGTGGCGGATCGGCAACCAGATACTGCTCAGCGCGCTGCCCGCCAGCAGGACCGCCGCGATCAGCAGGGCCGACACCGTGCCGATCGCGCCCGCGGTCAGGCCCCACACCAGCGAGCCGACGGCCTGACCGCCCATGAAGACCAGCATGTACACCGACAGCCCGCGGGCCCGCACCCACGCGGGCAGCAGCAGCTGCATGGTGGAGTTCATCGTCGACATGGCGAGCAGCCAGGCTAGACCCGCGCCAACCAGCAGCACGAGCACCACCGGAAGCGAACGCAGCAGCACCGCTCCCGCGGTGGCGGTGCCGAACAGCACCGCCGCGGCGGTCAGGCGCTGGGTGGGGGTCAGTGCGGCGCGAATCCTCGACAGCGCCAGCGCGCCGAGTACCGCGCCGACACCGAGCGCGCCGAGCATGACACCGTAGCCGGCGGAGGACAGACCGAGTCCGTCGCGGGCGATCACCGGAAGCAGCGCCCACAGCGCGCTGGCCGGGGCGATGAACAGGATCGATCGCAGCAGCACCCGGCGGATGGCCGGGGCCGCGCGGATGAAACGGGTGCCCGCCTGCAATGCCGCCAGCGGGCGCTCACTCGGCAGCGCCCGGTCGGTCACCGGTCGCCGCCAGAACAGCAGCACCGCCACGATGCCGCCGAAGGACGCCGCGTTCAACGCGAAGACCAGCGTCGGCCCGGACAGCGAGACCAGCACCCCCGCGATGGCCGGACCCACCGCGCGCCCGATATTGATGTTCATGCTGCCGAGCGCCGCCGCCGCGGGAATCTGTGTACGCGGGACCAACTCCGGTTGGATGGCCTGCCAGGCCGGTGCGGTCAGCGCCTGCCCGCAACCGAGCAGGAACAGCAGGGTGAGCAGAACCGCGGGAGTGGTCTGGCCGGTGGCGGTCGACAACGCCAACACGCCCGCCAGCACCGCCATCGCCGACTGCGCGGTCAACAGCAGGCGGCGTCTGTCCACCAGATCGGCGATCACCCCGGACGGAATCGACAACAGCATCACCGGCAGGGTGATCGCGGTCTGCACGAGTGACACCAAGGCCGCGGCATTCGGCTCGTCGACCAGAATCCACTGCGCGCCGACTGTCTGCATCCAGGTACCGAGATTGGAGACCAGCTGCGCCACCCACAGCGCCCGGTAGATCGGCGATCGCAGCGGCGCCCAGGTCGACAGCGGGGCCCTCGCGTCGGCGGTCGTCACTCGGCACAGCATAGCCGGCCGCCATCGGCGCGCGCGGTGCGCGAACCGGCACCGGTCCGGCAATCGCCACGGCGTGGGTACCATCGCTGCCATGACGGCATCACGCGCGCGTCTCGCACCGCTCCTGCTGCTCGTATCCCTCGCCGCCGTGGCCTGCTCGGGCTCGGAGTCCACCACGGCGTCCTCGACCACGACCGCCACGCCGCCGCCGGTCACCACGGCGAAGCCCCCCGCGACCCCGATGGGACACAGCTACGTCTCCACCGCGGTCGAGGGCACCCCGATTCCGGGGGACGGCCCGCTGACCCTGATCTTCGCCGCTGACCGCCTCAGCGCGAACGCGGGCTGCAACACGGCCGCGGGTTCGGTGAGCTTCGACGGCGACAACATGCGAGTCGGCCAACTCACGAGCACCCTCGTGGGCTGTCCGCCACCGCGCGCCGACGCCGACCGGTGGGTAGCCGATCTGCTGAACGCCGCTCCCGCCTGGAAGCTGGACGGCTCGACATTGACCTTGCGCACCCCGGACCGGACGGTGACCCTCGTCGACAAACAGGTCGCCACGTCGAACCGGCCGCTGAAGGGCACCCGGTGGATCGTCACCGGCATCACCACCCCGCAGGCCCACACCACCTCCCAGACCATCACCGACCTGCGCCCGGACCTGACCATCGCCGAGGACGGTGCGGTCACCGGTATGGCCGGATGCAATCGGCTCACCGGCACGGCGCGGGTGGATCCGAACGGATCACCGGTCACCTTCCAGGTCGCGACCACGAAGATGACGTGCGCGCCGGAGGTGATGGAGGTCGAGAACGCGGTACTGAAGGCGCTGGACGGGACCGCGACCACCACCGTCGAGGGCGACAGCCTCATCCTGCGCAACGACAATGGCAGCGGTCTGACCTTCCAGGCAGCGGCCTGATCCTCCAAAGAGCGGACCGACAATGCGCGAGGCCCGCGGGTCCGAGTGGATCCGCGGGCCTCGTTCGTGCCGTCGTGCTCAGGGCAGCGGGCCGCCCGCGGCAATCGCCGACAGCGTCGCGAATTCGTCGCCCTTGAGTGACGCACCGCCGACCAGCGCGCCGTCGATATCGCTCTGGCCGACCAGTTCACCGACGTTCTTGGCGTTCACCGAACCGCCGTAGAGCACCCGGACCTGCGCGGCGACCTCAGCCGAGGCCAGCTGCACGAGCTCCGCGCGGATCGCGCCGCACACCTCCTGCGCGTCGGCGGGGGTGGCGACCTTGCCGGTGCCGATGGCCCAGACCGGCTCGTAGGCGATCACGATCTGCGAGATCTCCTCGGCCGTCAGACCTTTCAGCGATCCGCGCAACTGCTCGAGGTTGTACTCGACGTGCGTGCCCGCCTCGCGGACGCCGAGGCCCTCGCCGATGCAGACGATCGGGGTGATGCCGTACTTGAGCGCCTGCTTGGCCTTGGCGAGCACCGTGGCGTCGTCCTCGGTGTGGTACTGCCGACGCTCGGAATGGCCGACCACGACGAACGAGCAACCCAGCTTGGCGAGCATGGCGCCGCTGATCTCACCGGTGTAGGCGCCCTCGTCGTGCGTCGAGACATCCTGCGCGCCATAGGTGATGAGCAGTTTGTCGCCCTCGACCAGGGTCTGCACGCTGCGGAGGTCGGTGAACGGCGGGATCACCGTCACGTCGACCTTGGCGAAGTACTTCTCCGGCAGCGCGAAGGCGATCTTCTGGACGAGCGCGATGGCCTCGAGGTGGTTGAGGTTCATCTTCCAGTTGCCCGCGATGAGCGGTTTACGTGCCATCGCTCAGCCCTCCAGTACCGCGATACCGGGCAATTCCTTGCCCTCGAGGTATTCCAGGGAGGCGCCGCCGCCGGTCGAGATGTGCGAGAACCCGTCCTCCGGGAGTCCGAGGGTGCGCACGGCCGCGGCCGAATCGCCGCCGCCGACCACGGTGAACGCGCCCTTGCCGCTAGCGGTCACGATCGCCTCGGCGACCCCGCGGGTGCCCGCGGCGAACTTCTCGAACTCGAACACGCCCATCGGACCGTTCCAGAACACGGTCTTCGCCTCGGTCAGCAGCGCGGCGAACCGGTCCACCGACTCCGGGCCGATGTCGAGGCCCATCCAGCCGTCCGGGATCTCGTTGGCCGCGACCACCTTCGACTCCGCGTCGGCGGCGAACTTGTCGGCCACCACGATGTCGCGCGGCAGGTGGATGACATCGGCGTAGCGCTCGAGCAGCCCCTTGCAGGTATCGACCATCTCCTCCTGCAACAGCGAGGTGCCGACCGGAAGCCCCTGCGCGGCAAGGAAGGTGAAGCACATGCCGCCGCCGATCACCAGGGTGTCGACCTTGGGGGCCAGCGCCTCGATCACGGCCAGTTTGTCCGAGACCTTGGAGCCGCCGAGCACCACCGCGTACGGACGCTGCGGATGCTCGGTGAGCTCGGCCAGCACCTCGACCTCCGCCGCGACCAGTGTGCCCGCGTAGTGCGGCAGCAGCGCGGCCACGTCGTAGACCGATGCCTGCTTGCGGTGCACGACGCCGAAGCCGTCGGAGACGAACGCGCCGTCCTCGCCAACGAGTTCCACCAGCGCCGCGGCCAGTTTGCCGCGTTCGGCGTCGTCCTTGCTGGTCTCGCGCGGATCGAAGCGCACGTTCTCCAGCAGCAGCACGTCACCGTCGGTGAGGCCCTCCGAGCGCGAGAGCGCGTCGTAGCCGACGACATCACCCGCCAGTTGCACATTGCGGCCGAGCCGATCGGCCAGCGCCGCGGCCACCGGAGCCAGGGAGAACTTCGGGTCCGGCTCCCCCTTCGGACGGCCGAGATGCGCGGTGACGATCACCTTCGCACCGGCCTCGACCAACGCCTTCAGCGTGGGCACCGAGGCGATGATGCGGCCGGGATCGGTGATGTCGCCCTTGTCGTCGAGGGGGACGTTCAGGTCGGAGCGCACGAGCACGCCCCGACCCTCGACACCCTCGGCCAGGAGGTCCTGGAGTGTCTTGATCGCCATGCGTCAGAGCGACTTGCCGACGAGACCGATGAGGTCGACGATGCGGTTGGAGTAGCCCCACTCGTTGTCGTACCAGGACACGACCTTGACCTGGTCGTCGATGACCTTGGTCAGCGGCGCGTCGTAGATCGACGAGTGCGGATCGGTGACGATGTCGCTGGACACGATCGGATCCACGTTGTACTTCAGGATGCCCTTGAGCGGTCCCTCGGCGGCGGCCCGGTACGCGGCGTTGATCTCATCGATCGTCGCCGACTTGCGCAGGGTGGCGGTGAGATCGGTGACCGAGCCGGTGGGGACCGGGACGCGCAGCGCGTAGCCGTCGAGCTTGCCCTGCAACTCGGGCAGCACCAGGCCGATGGCCTTGGCGGCGCCGGTGCCGGTCGGCACGATGTTCAGCGCGGCGGCGCGGGCGCGGCGCAGGTCGCCGTGCGGACCGTCCTGGAGGTTCTGGTCCTGGGTGTAGGCGTGGATGGTGGTCATCAGACCGCGCTCGATGCCGAACTCGTCGTTGAGGACCTTGGCCAGCGGGCCGAGGCAGTTCGTGGTGCACGAGGCATTGGAGATGATGTTCTGGCTGCCGTCGTACCGGCCGTCGTTGACGCCCATGACCACGGTCAGGTCCTCACCCTTGGCCGGGGCCGAGATGATGACCTTCTTGGCGCCCGCGGCCAGGTGACCCTTGGCCTTGGTGGCGTCGGTGAAGATGCCGGTGGATTCGACGACCACGTCGACGCCCAGATCGCCCCAGGGCAGGGCCGATGGGCCCTCCTTGATGGCCAGCGCGGTGATCCGCCGGTCGCCGACCACGATGGTGTCCTCGCCGTCCAGCGACACGTCCTGCGGCAGACGGCCGAGGATCGAGTCGTACTTCAGCAGCGTGGCGAGGGTCGCGTTATCGGTGAGGTCGTTGACCGCGACGATCTCGATGTCGGTGGTGCCGAGCGCCTTCTGCGCCTCCACCGCCCGGAAGAAGTTACGTCCGATACGACCGAAGCCGTTGATGCCTACCCGGACAGTCACGTTATCGCTCCTCAGCTTTCAAGCGGATTCATTCCGATGCCCCCCTCACAGTAACGCCCGACGCGAATCTCTCCGACATCCACCTGGCATTCGTGAGCTCGTAGGACATGCGCCATATCGGTCGGCTATCGCAGCTCGTGGCCCCGTGCCGGGCAAGATCATCCGCGCGGCGGCGCGAGCAATTCGCGCAATCCCCCTGAACCGCTTCGGCGCTCGCCCGGACGCGTGAACTTCTCGTAACCGCTCGGGATCGGTCACCCGCGAAGGCCGATCGCGCCCGGCGGGAGCGATCGGCGCCGCGATCAGGCGTCGTCGAGCAGTTCGGCGGTGACGGCGGATTCGGTGTCGGGGATACCGAGATCCTTGGCGCGCCGGTCGGCCATGGACAGCAGACGCCGAATGCGCCCGGCGACCGCGTCCTTGGTCATGGGCGGATCGGCGAGCTGCCCGAGTTCCTCCAGCGACGCCTGGCGATGCTGCACGCGCAGCTTGCCCGCCGCCGCGAGATGGTCGGGCACGTCCTCGCCGAGGATCTCGAGTGCGCGCTCAACCCGCGCCGCGGCCGCGACCGCGGCGCGCGCCGAGCGACGCAGGTTCGCGTCGTCGAAATTGGCCAGCCGGTTCGCCGTCGCCCTGACCTCGCGCCGCATCCGGCGCTCCTCCCAGGTGAGCCGCGTGTCCTGCGCGCCCATCCTGGTCAGCAGCGCGCCGATCGCCTCGCCGTCGCGCACCACGACCCGATCGGTGCCGCGCACCTCACGGGCCTTGGCGGTGATGCCGAGCCGCCGAGCCGCGCCGACCAGCGCCAGCGCCGCCTCGGGTCCGGGGCAGCTCACCTCGAGCGCCGAGGAACGCCCCGGTTCGGTCAGCGAGCCGTGCGCGAGAAACGCGCCGCGCCAAGCCGCTTCGGCGTCGGCGATGCTGCCGCCGACCACTTGGGCGGGCAGTCCGCGCACCGGACGGCCGCGCACGTCGAGCAGACCGGTCTGGCGGGCCAACGCCTCGCCCTCCTTGGAGACCCGCACGACATAGCGCGAGGTCTTCCGTAATCCGCCCGCACCGAGGACGTGCACGTCGGAGCCGTAGCCGTACAGCTCGAAGATCTCCCGGCGTAGCCGTCGTGCGATGGAGCCCATGTCCACTTCGGCTTCGACGATCACCCGCCCGCCGACGATGTGCAGGCCGCCCGCGAATCGCAACAGGGCGGACAACTCCGCCTTGCGGGAACTCACCTGCGACACCGCGAGCCTGCTCAGCTCGTCTTTCACTTCGGCTGTCATCGCCACGAGACGCGCTCCTTTCCACCCAACCCGGACCGCACATCCGCGCCCATGTGCCGCCCTTCGACTCGAAGCCCTGCCATTTGCGGCCGAGGTTGCCGGATCAGTTGATCCAGTGCGGCGGCAAGCTTTCCGGGGTGATGCCGGTCCGTTCCCGCTTCGGCGACTTCGGAGAAGGTTACTCGCGCCCGCAACTGTTCGGCAGCCCTGGCCACATGTTCGCGTTCCCGGCCTTCCGCAACCGAGCCCGCGTCCACCAGAACGTCGTCGACCACGAATTCGGGTGCGTGCTGGGACAATACATGCAGATGCCGTTCCGCCGAGAAGCCGGCAGTCTCCCCCGGTTCCGCCGCCAGGTTCAGGACCAGCACTTTTCGTGCCCGCGTGTACACCAGCGCCTCGTGCAATCCCGGAACGAGAACGTGCGGTATCACACTGGTGAACCACGATCCCGGACCGAGTACCACCACGTCGGCGTGTTCGATGGCCGAGGTCGCCTGCGGGCTCGCGGGCGGGTCGGACGGAATCAGCCGGACCCGGCGAACCTTTCCGGGTGTCGTCGCCACGGCAACCTGCCCGCGAATGCAGCGACTCACCCGCGGGTCGGCTTCCAGGCCAGAAACATCGGCCTCGATATCGAGCGCGATCGGCGACATCGGCAGTACCCGACCGGTGATACGCAACATCTTCGCGACCTCGTCCAGCGCCGCGACGGGATCGCCGAGCACTTCGGTGAGGCCGGCGACGATCAGGTTACCGACCGAATGTCCGGCCAGCGCACCGGTTCCGCCGAAACGATGCTGAACGGTGCGGGCCCATACGCCGTCGGGATCCTCGGCCAGCGCGGCCAGCGCCATCCGCAGATCGCCCGGTGGGATCACGCCGAGTTCGGACCGCAGACGGCCCGAGGAGCCGCCGTCGTCGGCGACCGTGACCACCGCGCATATCTTCGCGGTCAACAGACGCACCGCGGACAGTGTCGCGTACAGACCGTGTCCGCCACCAAGAGCGACGATGGCGGGATCGGTTTCCCGCCCTGTCATTCGCGCCCCAGATCCCGATGTACGACCCGCACGACATCGGCCGACCCGCCCGACTCGGCGCCCATCGACTCGCCGAGCGCCTCGGCGATCGCCACGCTGCGGTGTTTGCCTCCGGTGCAGCCCACTGCCACCGTCATATATCGCTTCCCCTCTTGGCGGTAGCCATTCGTCGTCAGGTCCACCAGGTGGCAGCAGGTCCGCAGATAGTCGGCCGCGCCGGGCCGCGACAGCACGTATTCGCTGACCACGCTGTCCTGTCCCGAATGTTCCCTGAGTTCGGGAATCCAATGTGGATTGGGTAGAAAACGCACATCCAACACCATGTCCGCGTCCAACGGAACCCCGTACTTGAAGCCGAAGGACTGCACGGTGAGTTGCAATGCGGCAGGCGCGCCGCCCCCGTAGGCTTCCTCCATTTTCCGGTGCAACTGGTGGATCGACAGCTCGGTGGTGTCGATCACGAGATCGGCGGCGGTCTTGACCGCGGAGAGCCTGATGCGCTCCGCCGCGATACCCGCCGACAACGTACCGTCGGCGCTCTCGCTCTGCAGCGGATGCCTGCGGCGCGCGAATCCGAAGCGCCGGATGAGCACATCGTCGGAGGCTTCGAGGAACAGCACGCGGGTGCGAACGCCGCGGGCGCGCAACTGCTCGATGACCCCCGTGAGGTCATCGGTGAAGAATCTGCTCCGCACATCCATGACCAGGGCCAGCCGCGTGATCGGCGGCTGGGCGGAGATACCGAGCTCGACCATGCGGCCGAAGAGTTCGGGCGGCAGGTTGTCGGTGACGTACCAGCCGAGATCCTCGAGTACGCGCGCGGCGGTGCCGCGACCCGCACCGGAGAGACCGGTGACTATGACGACCTCGACCTGTTCCTGCCGACCACTGGGCTCCTGGCTACCACCGCCCGCAATGGGCTGCCGAATGCCCGCACTGTTGTTCGATTCGACGCGTGTCATGTCCTACCGGATCTGTGTGGGGTGCCTTTCGATCATGTCGCACCGGGTTTCGGTATCGGGCGCAGACACACAACGTACGCGAAACGCGTTCGTCGGGTGCACCGATACCGGGCTATTGCCCGTGCAGCGCCGCCAGCACCGCCTTCGCGGTTGCTACGCCGATGCCCGGTACCTCGGTGATCTGTTCCACGGTGGCCTCCTTGAGCTTTGCGACCGAGCCGAAGTGGGTGACGAGCGCGGTCCGGCGTGCCGCACCGAGTCCGCGCACCGAATCCAGTGCCGACGCGGTCATCCGGCGCGAGCGTTTGCTGCGGTGGAAGGCGATGGCGAAGCGGTGTGCCTCGTCGCGCACCCGTTGCAGCAGGAACAGCGCCTCGCTGTTGCGCGGCATGATGACCGGGTCCGGCTCCCCCGGTACCCACACCTCCTCGAGCCGCTTGGCCAGACCGATGACCGCGACATCGGTGATGCCCAGTTCGTCGAGCACCTCCGCGGCCGCGGCGACCTGGGGTGCGCCGCCGTCGACCACGTACAGATTCGGCGGGTAGGCGAATCGGCGCGGCCGCCCGGTGTTCGGATCGATGCCGGGATGCGAGGTCGGTTCGGTGGCGCCGTACGGATCGGCGCCCGCGTCCGGTGCGTCGGCGTCGAGTTCCTCGCGTTCGGCCGCGTCGCGCTCGCGCCGCAGCCGGGCGAAACGCCGCCGCGTCACCTCCGCGATACTGCCGACGTCGTCGGAGCGGCCCTCCCCCGCGGCCTCCCGGATGGTGTAGTGACGGTAATCGGACTTGCGCGGTAGCCCGTCTTCGAAGACCACCAGCGAGGCCACCACGTCGGTGCCCTGGACGTGGCTGATGTCGACGCATTCGATCCGCAGCGGCGCGCTATCGAGTTCGAGCGCGTCCTGGATGTCCTGCAACGCCGCGGATCGTGAGGTGAGATCGCCCGCGCGCTTGAGTTTGTGCTGGGCCAGCGCCTCCTGCGCATTGCGCGCGACGGTGTCGGCCAGCGCCTTCTTGTCCCCGCGCTGTGGCACCCGCAGGGTCACCGCCGACCCGCGCAGTGTGGCGAGCCACTCCTGGATCTGTTCGGCGCCTGCGGGCAGTTCCGGGACCAGCACCTCGCGCGGCACCACGGTCGCGGGCTGTTCGTCGGGACTCTGTTCGACGTGGGCGGCCTGTTCGCCGTAGAACTGGGTGAGGAACTGCTCCACCAGCGCCGCCATCGCCCCGCCGGCCTCGGCGGTGTCGACCGCGTCCCCTGACTTGTCCACCACCCAGCCGCGCTGGCCGCGCACCCGGCCGTCGCGCACGTGGAATATCTGCACCGCGGCCTCGAGTTCGTCGGTGGCGAAGGCGATCACGTCGGCGTCGGTTCCGGTGCCGAGCACCACCGCCTGCTTCTCCAACGCCCGGCGCAGCGCCTGCACGTCGTCGCGCAGGCGCGCGGCGGTCTCGAAATCGAGATCCTCGGCCGCCTCGTGCATGCGCCGTTCGAGCTCACGAACCATGCGGTCGGTGCGGCCCGCGAGGAAGTCGCAGAAGTCCTCGACGATGCGGCGGTGCTCGGCGGCGCTGACCCGACCGATACAGGGCGCGGCGCACTTGTCGATGTAGCCGAGCAGGCACGGTCTGCCGATCTGGTTGTGCCGCTTGAAGACTCCATTGGAGCAGGTGCGGGCCGGGAACACCCGCAGCAGCAGATCCAGCGTCTCCCGGATGGCCCAGGCATGCGCGTAGGGACCGAAATAGCGCACGCCCTTGCGGCGCGCGCCCCGGTAGACGAACAGGCGCGGATATTCCTCGTTCAAGGTCACCGCGAGCACCGGATAGGACTTGTCGTCGCGGTAGCGGACGTTGAAGCGCGGATCGAATTCCTTGATCCAGTTGTATTCCAGCTGTAGCGCCTCCACCTCGGTGGAGACGACGGTCCATTCGACGGCCGCGGCGCTGGTGACCATCTGCCTTGTCCGCGGGTGCAGCGACGCCACGTCGGCGAAATAGGAATTCAGGCGACCGCGAAGGCTCTTGGCCTTGCCGACATAGATGACCCGTCCGTGCGCGTCCCGGAACTTGTAGACACCGGGTTCGACGGGAATCGTGCCCGGCGAAGGCCGGTACGTCGCTGGATCTGCCACCGATCCAGCCTATCGACGTACTCCGACAGGTCCGCGCGGGCTCAGGCCGCGCCGAACCACTCCTTGGCCTCGGGCCTGCACAGCAGGTAGCACACCGCCGCCGCGATGCCCCACGCGTAGCAGACCGTGACCGGCGCGACCACGCCGAGACCCGAGACACCCGAGACCCGCAGACCCACCGCGAACTGGAGAACGGCCAGTAGCAACGCCGCGTGCCGCAGGCGCGGATCGCCACGGTCGAAGCCGAGTGCGACGGCGCCGAGCAGTACGCCCGGCGCGAATTGCAGCGCACCGCCCCACGCCGCGGCGCCGCCGACGGTCATGCCGAGGACCACCGGGTAGAGGATGCCGAATCCGGCCGCGCCGAGCGCCGCTTCCCTGGCTTCGCGTACCGACCGCGGCATCCGCCGGGGCGCGGGCCGATCGAATCGGACCGCATCGATGTATGTCACCATGACAACCCCTCGGGTCGAACATGCCCTGTTCCGGCCGTACGAGAGCGAACGGTAATTCACATCACATACCCGGCACGACGAGTCCGCGACACTGTGACATAGCTCACATTTCGACACATGTCGATCATGTTCGGACGGTGACGTTCGAGGTCACGACACCGATCGGAACCCATTCGGGCGCACCGCTATTCGAATCGATCGGACCTGTCCGGTGCGCCCGTCGAGGCGGAAAGCGCTGCCTCCCCACAGATCCGGGGTTACAGTCCGTGGATGGACCTAGCGCGACACGCCTGGATCGGGGCGCTGGCGGCCACACTGCTCGCGGGGGGCCTGCTGACCGGATGTTCCACCGGCGGCGACACCGCCGACGGCTGTGTCGCGCGCCCCAACGGCACGCCGGTGACCGCCGCGGCCGCGGGCGGCGCCACTTCCGCCGATATCGCCGTCAATCCGGAGATCGCCTCCGGGTACCGCGCGGGCATGACGCCGGTCCGCACCGCGACCTACGCGGTGTCCACCGCCAACCCGATCTCCACCAAGGTCGCCTGCGAGATCCTGCGTGACGGCGGCACCGCCGCGGACGCGCTGGTCGCGGCGCAGATGGTCCTCGGGCTGGTCGAACCGCAGGCATCCGGCATCGGCGGCGGCGCGTTCCTGCTGTACTACGACGCGGGCGAACGCTCCGTCGACGCCTACGACGGACGCGAGACCGCGCCCGCCGCGGCCACCGAGAACTACCTGCGCTGGATCAGCGACGACAACCGCACCGAACCCCGCCCCAACCCTCGGGCCAGCGGCCGATCCATCGGCGTGCCCGGCGTGCTGCGCCTGCTGGAACAGGCCCACGCCGAACACGGCCGACTCGGCTGGCGCGAACTGTTCGACCCCGCCATCGAACTCGCCGAGCGCGGTTTCCCCATCAGCGCGCGACTCGCGGGCCAGATCGCCGAATCCGCGGGCGACCTCGCGGTCGACGAATCCGCGCGGGCGTACTTCCTCGAGCCCGACCGCAGCCCGAAGCCCGCCGACACCGTGCTGAACAATCCGGCGCTGGCCAAGACCATGAGCGCCATCGCGAGCGAGGGTCCGCGGGCGTTCTACACCGGCGCCGTGGCACAGGACATCGTCGCGGCCGCCGGGTCCACCGCGGGCGGGCGCACTCCCGCGCAGCTCAGCACCACGGACCTGGCCGATTACCGAGCCGAGAAGCGCACCGCGCTGTGCACCGACTATCGCGGCCGGGAGATCTGCGGCATGCCCGCGCCGTCCTCCGGCGGCGTCACCGTGGCCGCTACCCTCGGGATTCTGGAGAATTTCGACCTCGCGTCGTTGAAACCCGATCGCCTCGACCGCGACGGCGGCGTTCCGAGACCCGAGGCCGTGCACCTGATCTCCGAAGCCGAGCGACTGGCCTACGCCGATCGCAACAAGTACGTGGCCGATACCGATTTCGTTCCGCTGCCGGGCAATTCGCCGAACGCGCTGACCGACCGGAACTACCTGAGACAGCGCGCGGGACTCATCGATCCCGGGCACAGCATGGGCACCGCCCAGCCCGGCGATCTGGGTCCGGTCCCCTTGGGCACCGGGCCGCAGCCGCCCGAACACGGCACCAGCCACATCTCGGTGGTCGACCGCTACGGCAATGCCGCGGCCATGACGACCACGGTCGAATCCGCCTTCGGCTCCTTCCACATGGTCGACGGATTCGTCCTCAACAACCAGCTCACCGACTTCTCGGCCGATCCGGTCGGCTCCGACGGCGTCCCGGTCGCCAATCGACTGCAACCGAACAAGCGGCCGCGCAGTTCGATGAGCCCGACCCTCGTATTCGACCGCGCGCCCGACGGATCGCGCGGGGATCTCGGCTACGTGACCGGCTCACCCGGCGGCTCGGTCATCATCCAATTCGTCGTCAAAACCCTCGTCGCCATGATCGATTGGGGACTCGACCCGCAACGGGCCGTCTCGGCGGTCTCCTTCGGCGCGGGCAACAGCCCAACCACCGGAGTCGGCGGCGAACATCCCGCCGTCGACGCCACCGACAACGGCGATCACGACCCGCTGGTGCGACGATTGCGCGAACTGGGCCATCAGGTCTCGGTCGCACCGCAATCCAGCGGCCTCAGCGCCCTGCACCGGGACGGCCCGGGCTGGATCGGCGGCGCCGATCCACGCCGCGAGGGTGCCGTGCTCGGCGACACGCGCTGAGGCGACGCGCCGGGACCGGCGGCGGAAACCCCTCGACGCCGCCGGTCCCGTCGCGCGAACCACCATGGACGGCGGGCCAGCGCGCCCGCAGTATGAGACCGCGAGGATTGCGCCGGTCGCGGGTCAGGCGCCGGAGTCGTCGTCCGCCCGGGGATTGCGGCCGGTGGCGTAGGTTGCGCCGAAGGCGCGCAGGCGGTCCATGGCGTCGGCGGCGTGGTCCTTGTCGTTGGCGCGGATGGCCAGCAGGGGAACGTAGTCGTCGTTCACCAGTTCAAGGCGAGCCCAGGACTTGCGCTCCGGGAAGCTGACGCCGCGGATGTCCTTCCACTCGAATTCGGTGTCGCCCAGCACGTTACGCACCGAGACACCGCGCGCTCCGGCGCGCACCCGCGGCCGGGTCAGCATGAGGACGGCACAGGCAAGCAGGATGCCGATGCCGATCATGGCGAGTTGGTCGACGACCCGGAAGTTCACGCCGGTGGACCCGGAGCGCAGCCAGATGCCGCCGATTCCGAAGACCACGACCAGCACGATCGCCACGATCCACGCCGTGCGCACGGACCGGCGGGGGCGCACCTCCCACTCCCACTCCGAGCCCGCCCCCGCCGGGGCGGGGTTCCTTCTCCACATACGGACGACGGGCATCGGTCAGGCGAACTGTCGCAGACCGCGCAGGGTCAGCGCGGCATCCAGCGCCGCGGCGCACGCCTGCTCACCCTTGTCCTCGGCCGATCCCGGCAGTCCGGCACGATCGAGCGCCTGCTCCTCGGTATCGGTGGTGAGCACGCCGTTGGCGACCGGAGTCGCCGCGTCCAGCGACACGCGGGTCAGACCGGCGGTCACCGCATCGCAGACGTATTCGAAATGCGGTGTGCCACCACGGATCACCACACCGAGGGCGACTACCGCGTCGTGGTTGCGCGCCAACTCCTGGGCGACGACGGGCAGTTCCATCGCACCGGCGCAGCGCACCACGGTGATCTGCGTGAGCCCGGCCTGCTCGGCCACCCGCTGCGCGTTCGCCACCAGGGTGTCGCAGATCCGGGTGTGCCAGCGCGAGGCCACGATGCCGAGTTTGAGGTCCTTGGCATCCGCCAGCTCGAAACTGGGTACGCCGGTGCCGCTCATCGATGTCCGCCTTTTCGTGTCCCGGTCACTGGGCGGTCTCGCCCAGATCGAGTTCGTCGAGCCCGATCAGATCGTGGCCCATCCGGTCCCGCTTGGTGCGCAGGTACCGCAGATTCTCGGCGTTGGCGCGCGGCGGCATGGGCACCCGCTCGGTGATGCGCAGACCGTAACCGTCCAGCCCGACCCGCTTGGCCGGATTGTTGGTGAGCAGCCGCATGGATCGAATACCGAGGTCGACCAATATCTGCGCGCCGGTGCCGTAGTCGCGCGCGTCGGCGGGCAGGCCGAGTTCCAGATTGGCGTCGACGGTGTCGTGCCCGGAATCCTGGAGCTGATACGCCTGCAACTTGTGCATCAGGCCGATACCGCGGCCCTCGTGTCCGCGCATGTAGAGCACGACGCCGCGGCCCTCGCCCGCCACCATTTCCAGCGCCGCGTCGAGCTGCGGTCCGCAGTCGCAGCGCAGCGAGCCGAACACATCGCCGGTCAGGCATTCCGAGTGCACCCGCACCAGGATGTCCTCGCCGTCGGTGATGTCGCCGCGCACCAGCGCGACATGTTCGACCTCGTCGTAGATGCTCTGATAGCCGACGGCCATGAATTCGCCGTGCGCGGTGGGGATCCTGGCCTCCGCGATACGGATGACCTGCTTCTCGTGCCTGCGCCGCCAGGCGATCATGTCGGCGATGGAGATCAGCGCGAGATCGTGTTCGTCGGCGAAGATCCGCAGTTCCTCGGTGCGGGCCATATGGCCCTCGTCCTTCTGGCTGACGATCTCGCAGATCACGCCAGCCGGACGCAGCCCGGCCATCCTCGCCAGATCCACCGCGGCCTCGGTGTGGCCCGGCCTGCGCAGCACGCCGCCGTCCTTGGCGCGCAACGGCACGACGTGTCCGGGCCGGGTCAGATCGTCCGCCTTGGCGTTGGGATCGGCGAGCAGGCGCATGGTGGTGGCCCGGTCGGCGCCGGAGATACCGGTGCTTATGCCCTCGCGTGCGTCGACCGAGACGGTGTACGCGGTGCCGTGCTTGTCCTGGTTCTGGGCGTACATCGGGGGCAGACCGAGCCGGTCGCAGTCCTCGCCCATGAGCGGAACGCAGATGTAACCGGAGGTGTAGCGGATCATGAAGGCCACGAGTTCGGGGGTGGCCTTCTCGGCCGCGAATATGAGATCGCCCTCGTTCTCGCGATCCTCGTCGTCGACGACGACGACGGCCTTACCCGCGGCGATGTCGGCGACTGCGCGCTCGATGGTGTCCAACCTGGTCACGTCTGCTGTGCTCCATCTCGAAATAGGTGCCTCACTACAGTAAAGCCTGGGTGGCGCGCACCGACCGACCCCCACCCGCGCGCATCACCCGCGCTGCTGGAGCCGTTCCACGTACTTGGCGATGACGTCGACCTCGAGATTGACCCGTGCCCCGACCGGGGCGGCGCCCAGATTGGTCAGCGACAGCGTGGTCGGAATGAGCGAGACCTCGAACCAGTCGCGATTGCCGTCGGCGGCGGGCTCGTCGCCGATACCGAGTCCCGAGACCGTGAGGGAGATGCCGTCCACGGTGATGGAGCCCTTCTCGACCACATAGCGGGCGATCGCGTCCGGTAGGGAGATCCGCACCACCTCCCAGTTCTGCGAAGGCGTGCGCGCGAGCACGGTGCCGGTGCCATCGACGTGGCCCTGGACCAAATGCCCGCCCAGCCTGCTGTTCAGCGCGGCGGCGCGCTCCAGATTCACCCGCGCGCCCGCCTCGAGCCCGCCGATACCGGACCGGTTCAGCGTCTCGCGCATGACGTCCACGGTGAAGCTGTCACCGTCCACGACGTCGACGACCGTCAGGCACACGCCGTTCACCGCGATCGAATCGCCGTGTCCGGCATCGGAGGTCACGAGTTTGCCCCTGATCGTCAGGCGGGCGGCGTCGGCCAACCGTTCGACGGTGACGATCTCGCCCAATTCCTCGACGATGCCTGTGAACATCCTGACGCTCCTGTTCTGGTGTACGTACGGTTACGCCAACAGCCGGGGCCGGTTGCGCTATTCCCGGACCTGTTCGCCGGTCCGTACCCGTCCCCCAGCCTAACGACGAGGGGTCGTAGCCAACATGTGCGGTATCACAGAGACGGGTCGCACGCGACCGCGCTCCCGGAATGCGGCCCGCCCGGCGGCGGGCACGCCGGAAACCGGACGGTATTACGGATATTCCGGCCGATAATTCGACGTCCAGCTTGCGCGGGGAACTATTAAGCCGGACTTTCGATACCGAACGAATGGAAGTCACCTACGGCGGATAAAGTCGGTAACGGGTCGATACCCATCCGAGAACACGCTCACACATATTGCTTGCCCGTCAGCGGAAATGGACGCACCATGGTTACGCGGCTGATTCCCCCGGTTCAACCTCCGTTTCCCGAGCTACGGATCGAGCCAGGTCAGCGCGAATGCAGCGCCCATCTTCTCCCGGGAGCGGCGGATATCCCGGAGTTCGCCCCGGCCGACATCGACGACGCGAGAAAGTACGGACCGCATGGTGGGTCAGAACGAATGCGACACAATGGGGGGTACGGCGTGACCACACTTCTCGATTCGACGCTGGAAGTTCGCTGTGTGCAATACCGACGCGAATTCCAGATGCCCGCGTCGATCGATCCCACCTCACGCCGCATATTGCTGCACATCGGCGCCCGCTACGGCGCGATCACCATGCCCGCCGATCTCGGCGACCGGGTCCGGTCACTGCTGCTCGGCGAGCACCTGACGGCGCCGGTCGTCGACCATCCCCGCGCCAGACGCTGGACCTTCATCACCGGACCGGGACAGCCCGACAGCATCGGCGCCCCGGCTTCGGCCGAACTGTTCCGCCTCTACGCCACCGTGGCGTGTTCGGGCAGTCAGGTCGTGCTGCCCTCGCCGCAGGACGAGCGCACCGGATACCGCATCTGGATCGAGCCGCCCGCACCCGCGGCGCCGCCGCCGCGACTGGCACGGGTGGTCGACGCGGCCCTGGAGCTGGGCCGTGCGCGCGGTATCGGCCGGGCCGTGTCGGCTAAGCGCGGTGCGCCGCCGCGATAGTGCGCAGAGTTTGGACGGTGGCGCCCGGATCGGCCGTATTGTACACCGCCGACCCGGCGACGAAGCAGTCCACACCCGCCTCGGCGGCCTGTTCGATCGTGTCGGCGTTGATGCCGCCGTCGATCTCCACGATCAACCGCAGTTCGCCCGCGTCGACCAGATTGCGCACCACGCGCGCCTTCTCCAGTACCTGGGGAATGAACGACTGCCCGCCGAAACCCGGTTCGACGCTCATCACGAGCAGGGTGTCGAAGTCGCGCAGGATCTCCAGGTAGGGCTCGATCGGGGTGTTCGGCTTGACCGAGAGCCCCGCCTTGGCCCCCGCGGCGCGGATATCGCGGGCCACCGCGATCGGATCGTCGGACGCCTCGGCGTGGAAGGTCACATTGTGCGCGCCCGCCTCGGCATAGGGCGGCGCCCAGCGCGCCGGGTCCTCGATCATGAGGTGGCAGTCCAGCGGAATGTCGGTGGCCTTCAGCAGACTCTGCACGACCGGGAGTCCGAGGGTGAGATTCGGCACGAAATGCGCGTCCATCACGTCGACGTGCAGCCAGTCCGACCCGGCTACCGCGCGGACCTCCCCGGCGAGATTCGCGAAGTCGGCGGACAGAATGGAAGGGGCGATCATCGGCACGGCCGGGCGGGTGAACGTCACAATGCCGCAGTGTACCGCCGCCGTTTCGGCGTCCGGCCACCCCCAAACGCTGATTGCGCCCGCCGCGAATGGGTAGCCTTCACAAGGTGATCAACATTTCGGCGGAACAGGGGATCTACAGCACCCCGGTGGAGATTCGGGTGGCCGCATCGGTCACACAGCTGCCCATCGTGCGCGGGCTCGCCGAAACCCTCGTCCTACTCAGCGATTTCACGCTCGACGAGGTCGCCGATATCCGACTCGCGGTGGACGAGGTGTGTTCGACGCTGATCGCGATCGCCGTGCCCGAGACGAGCCTGCTCTGCCGCTTCACCATCGGCGAGACCGAACTGCACGTCAACGTCAGCGGCACCGCGGCCACCGAAGGGCTACCCGATCAGCGCAGTTTCGGCTGGCACGTGCTGCGCACCCTCACCGATTCGGTCGAGGCGACCCAGGAACCATTCGATACGACGGCTTCCGGATATCCGACGACGGTCGAGTTCCGTCGGGTCCGAGGGAAGGCGTAGTGGCGGAGCAGGATACCCACCGGGCACGACGCAGCGAACCGACGACCACCGAGGAACCCGACGAGACGACCACCGAAATCACCGCCACCGAAGACACCGAGGACGCCGCCGAGGACGCCGAAACCGTCGAGGAGGTCGGTTCTGTCGCGGGTGGCTACGACGATCTCGGCGCGATCTTCGCGCAACTCGCGGCCAGCGCGCCGGGCTCGGCCGAACACAGCGCGCGGCGCGCGGAACTGATCAACCGCTGCATTCCGCTCGCCGATCACATCGCCCGCAAGTTCAGCGGACGCGGGGAACCGTTCGACGATCTCACGCAGGTGGCGCGAGTCGGGCTGGTGCACGCGGTCGACCGTTTCGACGTCGCGCGCGGCTCCAACTTCCTGTCCTTCGCCGTACCCACCATCATGGGCGAGGTCAGACGCTATTTCCGCGACCACACCTGGGCCATGCGGGTACCGCGCCGGGTCAAGGAGACCCATCTGCGCATCGGCGCCGCGATCGACACGTTGTCGCAGACGCTCGGCCGCTCCCCGACCGCCAAGGAGATCGCGGCCGAACTCGGCGTCGACCCCGACGAGGTCACCCAGGCCGTCATCGCGGGCAACGCCTACCAACCGAGTTCGATCGACGCGGCCTCGCTCGGGCGCGATACCGATGCGTCGCTGCTTGACACCCTGGGCGAGGAGGAATCGCAGTTCGACCGGGTCGAGGAATACGTGGCGATCCGCCCGCTGCTGGCCGGGCTGCCCGAACGAGAACGCCGCATCCTCACCATGCGCTTCTTCGAATCCATGACCCAGACCCAGATCGCCCAGCAGATGGGCATCTCGCAGATGCACGTCTCGCGCATTCTCGCCAAGACCCTGGCCCGGCTGCGGGAACTCTCGCAGCGCGACTGAACGCGCGATTCGTGTGCGGCCCACGGGTTCCCGCTTGTCTCAGGCGTTTCGCTCGCGCTCTCGCCGCAGCGTCGCGGGCGCGACGATCCATCACGCCGCGTCCAGCAGTTCGCGCAAATGCCATGGGTCGACGCGGTCGAGGCGCACGAGGATTGCGCGGCGCCACCGCGCCCTCGGCCTCCTCCCGCAGGCGCGCGAAACCCTTCTCGCCCGGATCAGTCCTTTGGTTTGCGCAGGGCGGCCAGGAACATGGCGTCGGTGCCGTGGCGGTGCGGCCACAACTGCGCCGACGGTCCGTCGCCGATATCGGTGACGCCGGGCAGTAACTCTCGCGTGTCGAGTTGGAAGGCGCCGGTGCGGCGCACCAGATCGGCGACGACGGCGACCGTCTCCGGCAGATGCGGTGAACACGTCGAGTACACCACGACACCGCCGGGCCGCAGCAGTTCCCATGCGGCGGTGAGGAGTTCGCGTTGCAGCACGACGAGATCGCGGACATCGGCCGGGGTGCGACGCCAGCGCGCCTCGGGTCTGCGCCGCAGCGCGCCGAGCCCCGAACAGGGCGCGTCGACGAGAATGCGGTCGTAGCCGGAAGTCAGGCCGCTGGCGCGGCCGTCGACGGTGTGCACCTCGACCGGTAGGCCCGCGGTCGCCTTGCGGACCAGTTCGGCCCGGTGAACGGAGGGTTCGACGGCGTCGAGACGGTAACCGTCGATCGCGGCCAGCGCGCCGAGCAGCACCGCCTTGCCGCCCGGTCCCGCGCACAGGTCCAGCCACCGGCCGCCGTCCGGCCCGATCAGCGGCGCCCTGGTCAGCGCGAGAGCGACCAGTTGGCTGCCCTCGTCCTGCACGCCCGCCAGACCCTCGCGCACCGCAGCGAGTTCACCCGGGTCACCGCCGTCCAGGTACACCGAATACGGCGACCAGCGACCGGGTTCGCCGCCGGTGACCAGTGCCAGTTCCTCGGCGCTGATATCGCCCGGCCGCGCGACCAGGTGAACCGCGGGCCGGGCGTCGTCGGCGGCGAGCAGATCCGCGAGTTCATTCGCGCGCTCGCCAAGCGCGTCCGCGAATGCCTGGGCGATCCAGACCGGATGAGCGTATTCGAAGGCCAAGTGTCCCACCGGATCCCGCGGGGCCAGCGCCTCGACCCATTCCCGCGCGCCGCGCTCGGCCGCCCGGCGCAGCACGGCATTGACGAAGCCCGCCTTGCCCGCGCCGAATTCGGCGCGCGCCAACGCCACCGAGGTGTCCACCGCGGCGTGCGCGCAGATCCTGGTGCGCAGCAACTGATACACGCCGAGGCGAAGCACGTCGAGCAGCGGCCCGTCGATCTCGGCGACCGGTCGGCCCGCTCCCTCGGCGATCACCGCGTCCAGGGTGCCCTGTGCCCGGCACGCGCCGTAGGCGAGCTCGGTGGCCAGTGCGGCGTCGCGGCCGGAGATGCCGCGGTCGCGAAGCAGTCCGGGCAGTACGAGATTGGCGTAGGCGTCACGTTCCCGTACCGCTCGCAGCACATCCCGTGCCGCCGTGCGCACGGGATCTCCGGCGGATGCCCGATCACGCGGCCGCGCGGACTTTCTCGCGTTCTCCGGGCCGCCCTTGCCGCGCGCGGTCTGCGCTCGCCGGGCCGATCCCCCGCGCGCGCCGTCGTCGCGACCGCCCGACCGGCGCTCGCCACCGCGCTCCCGCGAACCGCCCGCCGCACGATCCGAGCGGCCGCCCGCGCGCCGCCCATCTCCCGAGGCCGCCGATTCGTGCTGTGGGTTCATGATCGCCGTTCCGCTCGGGTTCGAATCGTCTCGCGGTTCATTCGACCACCGCGCCGGGTTCCAGACGCGCTCCCCTGGCCCAGTCCAGGGCATTCATCATGCGCTTGCCCGGTGGCTGCACCTGATCCAGCCGGACCGCCGTGGTGGCCGTGCCGACGAACACACCGGATTTGCGCACCTCGATGGCGCGCATCGGAAGTTCTTCCTCGACCAACTCGACCGGCCCGACCTTCAGGCGCACACCGCCGACCTCGGTCCAGGCTCCGGGCGCGGGGGTCACCGCGCGCACGCGCCTGCCGATGGCCAGCGCGGGCTGATCCCAGCGGATGTGCCCGTCCTCCGTATCGACCTTGGGCGCGTAGGTGACGCCGTCGGTGGCCTGCGGAATCGCTTGCAGCGTGCCGTCTTCCACCCCGTCGATGGTCGTCTCCAACAGGCGGGCGCCGGTTTCGGCGAGGCGGGCCAGCAGGGTACCCGCCGTGTCGGTCAACGCGATCTTCTCCGTGACCACGCCGAAGACCGGACCGGTGTCGAGTCCCTTCTCGATACGGAACGTGGACGCGCCGGTGATCTCGTCACCGGCGTCGATGGCCGCCTGCACGGGCGCGGCGCCGCGCCAAGCGGGCAGCAGGGAGAAATGCAGATTGATCCAGCCGAAGCGCGGGATGTCGAGCACCGACTGCGGCAGCAGCGCGCCGTAGGCGACCACGGGACAGCAGTCCGGCGCCAATTCGGTGAGTTCGGCGACGAATTCGGGGTCGGCGGGACGGCGCGGGGTCAGCACCGGGATGCCGTGCTCGTCGGCGAGCTGCCCGACCGGCGACCGCATGACCTTGCGCCCGCGCCCGGCGACCGCGTCCGGCCGGGTGAGCACCGCGATCACTTCGTGGCGATCGGATTCGATGAAACGCCGCAGCGAGGGCACGGCGGGTTCGGGAGTACCGGCGAAGAGGAGGCGCATCAGCGGACCCGCCCGAACGGTCCCGGCTGCCCCGCGCCGAGCGCCCGAGAGCCGCGGACGGTGATACCGGCGGTGAACCAGTCGGATTCGCGAATGGTGCGCATGGCCTCCTTACGCGCCGCCGGGTCGAGCCGGTCGATGAACAGCACCCCGTCCAAGTGGTCGGTCTCGTGCTGGACGCAGCGGGCGAGCAGCCCCTCGGCCGCGAATTCGACCGGCGCGCCCGTCATGTCGACGCCGCGGGCGTGCACTCGCAGCGCGCGTCGGGTGTCGTAGCGCAGGCCCGGGATGGAGAGACATCCCTCCGTACCCACTTGTTCCTCGTCGCCGACCACCGTGTAGGTCGGATTCACCAGATGTCCGGCCGCGTCGCCGGTGTCGTAGACGAAGACCCGCGAGCCGATCCCGATCTGCGGCGCCGCCATGCCGACCCCGCCGTCGTCGTGCATGGTCTCGGTCAGATCGGTGACCAGCTGACGCAGTTCCCGGTCGAATTCGGTGACCTCCGCCGCACGGGCACGCAGAATCGGATCGCCGAATAGGCGAACGGGCTGAATGGTCACAATGGCTCCCGGAAGCGGTTCGACAGGTCTGGAGGACAGCTCGTCCCATTCTAGAGAGCACCGCCGACAGCGCCGATATCCCCGAGACCGGCCCGCTGACCTGGTACAACCGGTACGCGGTCCGGGCGGGGTGTCCCAACCTCCGCCCGGCCGTCCCGATGCCGTGCACTCGGGCCGGAGCGTGGCCGTCGCGCCCTGCCCCCATGACCCGGTCGAGGACCGGCCGCTCAGGAGTGTCCCGCGATGATGACCTGGGGAATCCCGGTTCCGAGCGGCACCGCGACACAGGTCGGGTCGGGTGCGGCGGCCGGGTCGAGTATGCCGAGCAGCAGGTCACGGACGAAGGGGTCGTAGACCAGGTGGAAATGTCCGGTCAGATCCTGCGGACACAGGTCCTGGAGCACGATGTTCTCCGCGCCGGGGCCGCGCAGCGCGATATTGGCGAACGGCTGGATCATCTCGTCGACGCGGCTGCCGACGGTCACGTAGCGCGGACCCGGCACCGTGTCGCCGCCGGAGTTGAGATCGATCATTGTCGGCGAACCCTGCGCCTGCTGCACCGCGGCAGGCGAGGTGACCCGCGCGAAGACGTCAAGCGCGCCGGGAATGGCCTGTGCGATCGGGACCAGCCCGTACATGACACCGCCGTAGGTCGGCGAGGCGAGGCCGACCCAGACCCCCACCTTCGACGCGCCGCCCAATTTGTTGACGTAGTACCTGGTCACATTGGCGCCCTGGGAGAACCCCACCAGATCGACCTGAGCCGCGCCGGTCGCGCCGAGAACGGTGTCCACGAATTCGGCGACCTGGCGGGCGCTTGTGCGCAGATCCTCGGTGCCGTAGGTGTCCGCCCCCGGCGCGCCGCCGTAATTCAGCGCGAAAACGCACAGACCCGCCGCGACGAGTCGCGGGCCGATGGCCGACCAATCCGAGTACGCGGTGGTGTCGGTGCCGTGCGCGAGGACGACCGGGCGCGGATGCGCGGCGTCGGGAACACAGCCGAAATCATTGGTGCCCACCGGGGTCACGTTCGGATGCGACTTCTGATAATAGGCGGCGGCGAGGTGATCGGGCTGCGGCGGCGCGTATTCGACCGGCACATCCGGCGAACGGTAGATCGAGGCATCGGGCTCGCTATCGGCTCGCGCCGCGCCGGAGCCGAGGAATACGGCTCCGGCCACGGCGCAGACGAGCGCCATACTGCGCAATCGTGACTTGTCCCCACCCCACACACCGGTTGGTTGTCCCATATCACTATGGTGCACCGATGGTTCGAAACACGTACGCCGAGGACGTATTTCCTGTGTAACTTTTGCGTCGCCCTTATTTCTGGACGTCGTCCTCGGCGAGGATGCGGTAGAGCGAGCGGCGAGCCTCGGTGAGCACCTCGGCGGCCTTGCCCGCCTGTTCGGGCGTGCCCGCGGCCGCGACCTGCGCCACCGCACCCATCAGCTGACCGACGAGTCCGCGCAGGTCGATGGCCTGTTCGCCGACGTCCTCCTTGACATCGGCCCAGGGATCGCCCAGGTCTTCCTTGTTGGCGGCGATGTACTCGGTGCCGGTCTCGGTCAACTTCGCGGTCTTGCGCCCCGCGACCTTGTCGATGATCACCAGACCCTCGTCCTCGAGCTGGGCGAGCGCCGGGTAGATCGATCCGGGGCTTGGCCGCCAGACGTCGTCACTGCGCTCACGGATCTGCTGAATCAACTCGTAGCCGTGCATCGGCCGTTCGGCGAGCAGCAGCAGGACCGCGGCGCGTACGTCACCGCGGCGTCCGCGACCGCCGCGCCCCCGGCCGCGGCCGAAATGCGCGCCCGGGCCGAAGCCCGGCCCGAATCCGGGGCCGAAGCCGTGCCCGAATTCCGAACCGAAGCCCGGACGTCCGCCGCGGCGGTGACCGCCGTGCCGGTCCTGACCCGATTCCGCGCCGCCGGGTCCGCGCCTGCGACCGCGCCATCCCGAATCTCGATTCTCCATGTACTTCATGTCTGCCTCCTCGGGCGTCTTCCATGTTCTGATCACACTATCGACGATATATCGACAATGCATCTAACACAAGGAGAGGCGCCGGTATTCCTCCCCCTCGGACTACGCGGACTCGACGAGGAGCGTGTCGACACGGGTCGCGAGCGCTTCGCCCGCGACCCGCAGCGGCTCCCCCGAGCGCAGCGTCCGTGCCAGGATGAACGCGCCCTCCAGGGCGCACAGGATCGCCATGATCAGGTCGCGGGCCGCGCCTCGGGACAGTCCGCGACCCGCGAGGTAGTCCGTGCCGACCGCGATCCACGACTCGATCACCTCCGCCGCGACAACGCGCAGATCCGGTTCACTGTCGGCGATCTCCCCCGCAACCGTGCCGACCGGGCACATGTTCATCCAGCCGCTGCTCTCGATCTGTTCGGCGGCCGCGGCGAAGGCGGCGGGAACGGCCTCGCGCAGATCGTCGTACGGATCCATCAGCAGGGGCAGCAATTGGATGTACGCCGCACCCGATGTGCGCAGAGCCTGGGCCGCGAGCTGGGGCTTGCCCTCGGGAAAGTGGTGGTACAGCGACCCCATCGGCGCACCGGCGGCGAGGGTGATCTGTTTGACGGTGGTCGCGGCATATCCCTGCCTACGCAGCAGTTCCGCCGTGGCCGTGGCCAGGCGTTCGCGGGTACCGGTTGACATCGGCTCGGTCATTCTCCCAGAATAGAGCAAACGCTCTAGAGCAATCGCTCGAACGGAGGTTCCCCTCATGCCGACCGTCGAACTCACCGCGGGTCGCATCCACTACCTCGACCAGGGCGAAGGTCCGCCCGTGGTCCTACTGCACGGCCTGTTCATGAACCACACGCTCTGGGACACCGTGCTGGACCGGCTGCCCGGCGGCTTCCGCTACCTGCGCCCGGACCTGCCGCTCGGCGCACATCCCGAACCCATGCGCGACGGCGCGGACCTGACATTGCACGGGCTCAACCGCCTCGTCGCCGAATTCCTCGCGGCGCTCGACCTGCGCGGGGTCACCCTCGTCCATTCGGACTGGGGCGGCGCCCTCTTCCTCACCTCCTACGGCCTCGACGAACGGGTCGCGCGGCTCATCGTGCTGCCCTGCGAGGCATTCGACAACTTCCCACCCGGCCTGCCCGGCCGCACCGCGACCCTCGCCAGTCGCCTGCCCGGTGGTGTGTGGATGGCGTTGCGCCAGTTGCGCATTCGATGGCTGCGCGAGACACCGCTGCTGTTCGGGTGGATGGCCGAACGACCGCTGCCCGATGACCTGGTGCGCGGCTGGACCGAACCGGGGCTGCGCGACCCGCTGATCCGCCGGGATCTGCTGTCCTACGCCAGATCCGGCTTCCCGGCAGCCGAACTCGTCGCGCACACCGAGGCACTGCGGCGATTCGAGGGCGAGGCGCTGATCCTGTGGTCCTCGGCGGGCAAGGTCATGCCGCGCGAGCACGGCCGTCGTCTGGCCGAGCTCGTTCCGCGCGCCCGACTGGTCGAAATCGAGGACGCCTACGTCCTTTCCATGCTCGACCGACCCGATGCCGTGGCCACCGCCATGTCGGCATTCCTGACCGGTGAACACGTGGGCGGCCCGCGCTGATCACTCAGCCGATGTCGACCGGGTCCACCTGCACCCGCAGCGGCGCGTCGGACCGGTGGGTGCTGCGCACGGCCAACGCGCCACCGAGCGCCCGGGAAAGCGCCGCGCCGTGCCGACGGTCCACACGCAGGATCATCCGCTCCACCTCCGCCGGGGAATCGCCCGCGAACGGCTTGCGGGCGAACGGCGGCAGCGGCACAGGTCCGAGCACTTCGACATCGGCGGGCAGCGCGGCCGCGGTCAGCAGTTCATCGATCGCCTCGGTCGCGCCGTCCACCGCGACCAGGCGCACGGCGGGCGGGAATCCCACCTCGGCGCGCGCATCGACCTCGGCGCGGGCGTGACCGACCGGATCCCAGCGCACCAGCGCCTGCACGGTCGAAATGGACGGTTCGGCCATCACGATCACCTGACCGCGGGCGCGCACCAACGCCGCCGCGCCCATCCAGCGCCGCAGCGTGTCCTCGCCCGCGCGCAGATCGGCGCGCCCGAGCAGCGCCCAACCGTCCAACAGCAGCGCGACCCCGTACCCGCCGCGCACCGTGGGCTCGGCGCCGACGGTGGCGACCACGACCTGCGGACCGGGCTCGACGCTGTCGAGCAGCGCGCCACCGCTAGAGCCGCGGATCGGCACCCCGGGAAAGGCCCGTCCGAGTTCCTCGGCGGTACGCACCGCGCCGGTCACCACCGCGCGCAACGCCCGCGATGCACAGACCGGGCACCGGAAGGCCGCCTCGGTGACACCGCACCAGCGGCAGGCCGGGCTGTGCGCCTCGTTCGGATCCGCCCGGCCGCGTCCATCCGGCAAGGCCAGCGGACCGTTGCAGTGACGGCAACGCGCAGGCGTCCGGCATTTCGCGCAGGCCAGCGCGGGCACGTACCCGCGCCTTGGCACCTGTACCAGGACCGGCGCGCCCTCCTTCAGTGCGGCCCGCGCCGCGGCGAAGGCCACCCCGGGTATGCGAATGGCCCTGGCGATCGGATCGCGTTCCAACGCGAAGTCCGAATCGCCCGGCGCGCTGATCCGCGGCGTATGCGAGCGCAACGTCGCGCGGTCGGCGACCAGGTCGTGGGCCCAGCCGCTGTCGACCACCGCCTGTACCTCCGCGGTGCGGGCGTATCCGGCGGCGACGAAGGCGGCGCCGGTCTCGTGCGCGCGCAGCATGGCGACCTCACGCGCGTGCGGATACGGCGCGCGGGGTTCGGCGTAGGTATCGTCGCCGTCGTCCCATATCGCGAGTAGTCCGAGGTCGACAGCGGGAGCGAAGACCGCGGCGCGCGTGCCGACCACCACCCGCGCGGTGCCGCGCAGCACGGCGAGCCAGCGGCGGTAACGCGCGGCCGGACCGAGCCCCGCCGACAAGCCCACCGCCGAATCACCCACCAGGGCGGCACATTCCGCGAGCACCCGATCGAGGTCGCGCTGGTCGGGAACCAGGATGACGGCGCTGCGTCCGGTGGCGGCCACGGTCGCGGCGAGTTCGGCCAGCCGCCGGGCCCAATCCTCCCCCGGCAGCGCCTGCCAGGCGGCCCGCACGCCGCGCCCCCGGGACAACGCGGTGACGAACGCGGCCCCGTGAACGTAACGACGCCACGAATCGAGCACATCAGGCGTTACTGTCCAGGACGGTAGTTCCGGGGACGGCGAGGCGGTGTCCGCCAGGGTGCTGGATACCTTGTCCGCGGCGAACTCGGGAGCGGCACTCCGGTCGTCCGCGATATCCGTGAAATCCTCGCCATCCACGCTGTCTCCGCAGGTGGAAGCTGCTTCCGACACGGGTCGCGCGGAGTTGCCGGACGGCACGGCCGGTGCGGACACGGTGTCGGAATCCTCTGCCGCACTGCCGGATTCGGCACATTTATCCGCCTCGGCCGCATTCGCGGACCGGGCGGACCTCGTGGCAGGCCCGCCGTTCTCGGTGCGCGCGTGTCGCGGCGGAATGGCCAGGCGCAGTACGTCGGCGCGGGTGCCCGCGTAGCGCTGCGCTATCGCGACGGCGAGATCCAGGATCTCCGGGGTGAGTACCCGCTCGGCCGAGACCACCCGTTCCAGGCGCACGAGTTTGCCGGTGTGGTCGCTGCGGGCCAGCCGTCGCAGCAGATAGCCGTCGACGAGCCGACCGGCGAACCGGACGCGGACGCGGACGCCGGGCCGGGCCATCTCGTCGAACTTCGCGGGCACGAGATAGTCGAAATCACGATCCAGATGCGCGGGCGACAACAGCGGCAGCACCCGCGCGATGGGCAGGTCGGCGGCGATGTCAGGAGACGAGGCCGCCGTGTCCGGGGACGCGCTGTCCCCGGACACGGCGGCGCTCGTCTGTGCGCGCCGAGTCACGCGGCGGCAACCCGGAATCGCACGGGGCCGTCAGAGACCGACGGCGGCGCGCAGCTTGTCCGCGCGGTCGGTGCGCTCCCACGGCAGGTCGATATCGGTGCGGCCGAAGTGGCCGTAGGCGGCGGTCGGCGCGTAGATCGGGCGCAGCAGATCGAGATCGCGGATGATCGCGCCGGGACGCAGGTCGAAGACCTCGGTAATGGCCGAGGAGATCCGAATCGGATCCACCTTCTCGGTGCCGAAGGTCTCCACGAACAGGCCGACCGGGGCCGCCTTGCCGATGGCGTAGGCGACCTGGACCTCCACACGGTCGGCGAGACCGCCCGCGACGACGTTCTTGGCGACCCAGCGCATGGCGTAGGCGGCCGAGCGGTCCACCTTCGACGGGTCCTTGCCGGAGAAGGCGCCGCCGCCGTGCCGGGCGAAACCGCCGTAGGTGTCGACGATGATCTTGCGGCCGGTCAGACCGGCGTCGCCCATGGGTCCGCCGAGGACGAATTTGCCCGTCGGGTTGACCAGCAGGCGGATGGCGGAGGTGTCCAGCGTGGGCAGATCCAGATCGGCCAGCACCGAGTCGACGACCTTCTCGCGAATATCGGGCGCGAGCAGGTTGTCGAGATCGATATCGGCGGCATGCTGGGTGGAGATGACGACGGTGTCGAGGCGGACCGCGCGATCACCGTCGTATTCGATGGTGACCTGGGTCTTGCCATCGGGGCGCAGATAGGGCAGCACACCCGACTTGCGGACCTCGGTGAGCCGCCGCGACAGGCGATGCGCGAGCGCGATGGGCAGCGGCATGAGCTCGGGGGTGTCGACGGTGGCGAAGCCGAACATCAGGCCCTGGTCGCCCGCGCCCTGCTTGGCGATCTCGTCGTCCTCACCGCCGACCCGCGCCTCGTGCGAGGTGTCGACGCCCTGGGCGATATCGGGCGACTGGGCGCCGATCGCGATGTTCACACCGCAGGAGTTGCCGTCGAAACCCTTTGCCGACGAGTCGTATCCGATCTCGAGAACCTTCTCGCGGACGATTCGCGGGATATCCGCGTACGCGGAGGTCGTGACCTCGCCCGCGACGTGGACCTGGCCGGTGGTCACCAGCGTCTCCACCGCGACCCGGCTGCGCGGATCCTGCGTCAGCAACGCGTCGAGGATGGAATCGCTGATGGCGTCACAGATTTTGTCCGGATGACCCTCGGTCACGGACTCACTGGTGAATAGGCGGCTGCCAGACGTGCGCACAGTTGTTCCCTCTCCCTCAACGGGTTTCTCGTATCTGCCGGACCACGACAGTAGTGCCCGGCACCACTGCGCAACCCTCGACCTCAGACTATTCCAAACCACCGACGTGTTGGCGTGGCTCCCGGACGCCGACACACCGACCGCGCGTCTCCACTGTCCCAAACGACGAGCCGATTCAGGCCGAAAGCGCCGAACACGGACCGGACTCGCGGAACGGACTCGCGGTGCGGTCCGGTGTGCCGCGAGTACGGATCAGGCCCGCAGCAGCGGCCCGAGCGCGTCCAGAACCCGGCTGGCGAGCAGCGCCTTGGAGCCGTGATCGAGCGACTGTTCGGTGCCGTCGGCGCCGAGTAACCAGCCGTCGTTGGTGTCGACCTCGAATGCCTTTCCCTCGCCGACCGCGTTGACCACCAGCAGATCACAGCCCTTGCGCGCGAGTTTGGCGCGCGCGTGGGTCAGGACGTCGCCCTGTTCGTCACCGGTCTCCGCGGCGAATCCCACGATGGCGGTGCCCGGCAGTTGACCGTCGCGTCTGGCCTGCACCAGACCGGCGAGAATGTCGTCGGTCTTGGTCAGCGCGATGACGTCGGGTTCGCCCGCGCCCTTCTTGATCTTGGCGGCGGCCACATTGGTGGGACGGAAATCCGCGACCGCCGCGGCCATGATCACCGCGTCGGCGCCGACGGCGTGCTTGTCCACCGCGGTCTTCAACTGTTCGGCGGTGGTGACGTGCACCAGTTCGACCGCCGCGGGCGCGGCCATCTCGATGGTATTGCCCGCGATGAGCGTGACCTGGGCTCCGCGCTGGGCGGCAACCCTGGCCAGCGCGTAGCCCTGCTTACCGGAACTGCGATTGCCGAGGAAACGCACCGGATCCAGCGGTTCCCTGGTACCGCCCGCGGTGATGACGACGCGACGGCCGACCAGATCGCGCGGTATGGCGTCGGCGCGTTCCCGCAACAGCATGACCAGCCCGAAGATCTCCTCGGGTTCGGGCAGCCTGCCCGGTCCGGTATCGGTGCCGGTGAGCCTGCCGGAGGCCGGTTCCATGACGATCGCGCCGTGCTCGCGCAGGGTTTCGACATTGGCCACCGTCGCCGGATGCTCCCACATCTCGGTGTGCATCGCGGGTGCGAACACCACCGGACATCGGGCCGTCAGCAACGTGGCGGTGAGCAGGTCGTCGGCGCGCCCGTGCGCGGCGCGCGCCATCAGGTCGGCGGTGGCGGGAGCGATGACCACGAGGTCCGCTTCCTGCCCCAACCGCACGTGCGGCACCTGCGGGACATCGGTGAACACATCGGTGTGCACCGGATTGCCCGACAGTGCCTCGAAGGTCGCCTTGCCGATGAACTGCAAGGCGGACTCGGTGGGGACAACCCTGACGTCGTGTCCGGTCTCGGTGAAGCGGCGGACGAGGGCACATGCCTTGTAGGCGGCGATTCCTCCGCCGACACCGACGACGATCCGTGTGGTCACTACCCCTCCGGGTGGGCTCTGCTCCCCGCGTGCGTGGGGAGCACGACTGACGCTCTTATTCGCCTTCGGAATGTTCGAGCAGATCGGAGTGGATCTCACGCATGGCCACCGACAGCGGCTTCTCCTGCAGACCCGGCTCGACCAGCGGGCCGACGTATTCGAGGATGCCGTCGCCGAGCTGGTTGTAGTAGTCGTTGATCTGTCTGGCCCGCTTGGCGGCGTAGATGACCAGCGCGTACTTGGACGACGTGCGCTCGAGCAACTCGTCGATCGGCGGGTTGGTGAGGCCGACCGGTGTGTCGTATGCGGGCACGGTCTTGGTGTCGCTCACTAGGGAGGCTCCTGCGGGTAGTCGTGGAACCGAGGGGACTCGGAACTCGGCGGGGCTCAGAACTCAGCGGTGCTCAGAACTCAGCGGTGCTCGGGACGGCGGATCGCGGCGAAGCGCGGCGCCTATCTCGAATTTGTGCTAACGAATAACGATACCAACTGCTCACAGGCGCTGGTCACCTCGTCGTTCACGATGACGGTGTCGAACTCGTCACAGGCCGCCAACTCGACCCTGGCGGTTTCCAGCCTACGTGCGATCACCTCGGGTGATTCAGTGCCGCGCGAGGTGATCCGGGAGACCAACTCGTCCCAGCTCGGCGGGGCGAGGAAGACCAGAATGGCCTCGGGAATGGCGCGGCGCACCGAACGCGCGCCCTCGAGATCGACCTCGACGAGCACGTTCTTCCCGGACCGCAGCGCATCGCGCACCGGACCCGCCGGTGTGCCCGATCGCTGCAATCCGCCGTGGATCTCCGCCCACTCGAGCAGCTCGCCCGCCTCGATCATGGCGTCGAACTCGTCTCGGGAGACGAACCGGTAATCGAGTCCGTCGACCTCCCCGGGCCGGGGGGCCCGGGTTGTCGCGGACACACTGAAGACCAGTTCGGGCAGGCGTTCCCGCACGCACCGCACGACCGTAGATTTGCCGACGGCCGAGGGGCCGACCAGTACGACCAGTCGGCCCTTCCGCGTGTGTTCGACCACCCTCGTGATCAGGCGTCGAAGTCGAACCGGGCCAACAGCGCCTTGCGCTGCCGATCGCCGAGTCCGCGCAGACGACGGGTGGGGGCGATCTCCAGTTCGGTCATGATTTCGGCCGCCTTGACCTTGCCGACCTTGGGCAGGGCTTCCAGCAGCGCCGATACCTTCATCTTGCCGAGGATCTCATCGGTCTCGGCATCCTTGAGGACACTCTTCAGGTCGGTGCCGCCACGCTTCAAACGCTCCTTGAGCTCCGCCCGAGCGCGGCGAGCGGCCGCCGCCTTCTCCAAAGCAGCGGCGCGCTGCTCGTCAGTCAGCTGGGGAAGGGCCACGGTTCCTCCGTCTCATCGTTCATTGCATCAACTACCGCCGGTAACCCGACAGTCTCAGCGACCGTACCCACGCCGTCCGCCAATTGCGAACCCACCCCCCAGGTCAGCGCATGATTTCGCATGCCGTAGTGGCGCGCGCCCCCGGATGCGCGCGATGCCCCGATTGCCGCGGCGATCACTGCGGCGTTCCGATGAAATACACTGCGACCAGGGGATTTTCAGGAAATCGGAACGATAGCGGAACAGTTGCGACGAGCCCGCCGGACGCGTTGGCTACCACACATGCGCCCTACCAGGAACTTTCCGGAATTTTTCCGCGTGTCGACGCGAACTCCCGCGTGTCGTATCGAACACATGTCCCATCGATGGCCCTCGACGCCGCGCCGGAACGGCCCGAACGCGCGCTGGAGGTCCGAGAACGGGTTACCCGCTCCCGCCGGACGACACTCCCGCGGAATCGACGTAGAACGGCGTCTGGACACGCGGCAAGACCGCCCCGGCGCAACAGGCGCCCATGCAACACAGTGCTGATGCAACACAGCCTGCCGCACTGACACATGGCGGACACTGGCGCGAACGCGTCGGGGGCGAAACCGGCCGCCTCGGAGGGCATGGAAATAACCCGGGCCTCGGCGATCGCGATGCCCGGGTGCGTATGGACGAAGGGACGTCAGCGACGCAGGAAGGCGAACTCGTCCTGCATCGCGCCGAGCGCGCCGCGCAACTCGGCTACCGACGGGCCCGCGCGCAGCACTTCCCGCGACACCGCGGGCACCACCGAGGCCAGTACCGCCTCGGGCACCAGCGCGCGAACACCGGCCGGACCGCCGCCTTGGGCTCCGACCCCCGGCATGAGGATCGGGCCGTTGAGTTCGGTCACATCCGGGGCCTCGTCCAGGGTGGCGCCGACCACCACACCCACCGAGCCGAAGGCGGCATCGCCATTGACCCGCGCCGCCTCGTCCACCATCGTCTGGGCGATCGTGCGCCCGTCGGCCGCCACCACGCGCTGCACCTGGCCGCCCTCGGGATTCGAGGTCGCCGCGAGGACGAACACCCCGCGGTCATTGGTGCGCGCCAGATCCAGAGCCGGGGTGAGAGACCCGAATCCGAGATACGGCGAAACCGTCACGGCGTCGGAGCCGAGTGGTCCGTCACCGAGCCAGGCGCGGGCGTAGGCGTCCATCGTCGATCCGATGTCGCCGCGCTTGGCGTCGGCGAGCACCAGCGTGCCCGTGGCGCGCAGAGCCGCAATCGTGCGCTCCAGCACCGCGATTCCGCCGGAACCGTACGGCTCGAAGAAGGCGACCTGCGGTTTGACCAGCGCCACCGCGCCCGCGAAGGCCTCGACGCAGATGTCGGCGAACCGCTCGACCCCCGCGACGTCCTCGGTCAGCCCCCAGGCCGCCAGCAGCGGCGGATGCGGGTCGATTCCGACGCAGACGGGACCGAAGCGCGCCGTCGCCTGTCGCAACCGGTCACCGAAGGTCGTCATGCCCATCGCCTTTCCACCGTGGTCGCCTTTCCTGCCGTGGCCGCGTGCGATTCAGCCACGCAGCACCGAATGCAGTTCCTGCAACGACCGCACGCCGAGGCCGCCGTTGATACTCGCCTCGATGCCCTGCACGGCCGCGGCCGCACCCTGCACCGTGGTGATGCACGGAATGTTCACCCCGACCGCCGCGGTGCGGATTTCGTAACCGTCGACGCGCGGACCGGAATTGCCGTACGGGGTGTTGAAGACCATGTCGATCTCACCGTCGCGGATCTGCTCCACGATCGAGGGACCGTCCTCGGCCGAAGTGGCCGGTTCGGAGTGCTTGCGCACCCGCTCGCACGGAATGCCGTTGCGGCGCAGCATCTCCGCGGTGCCCTCGGTGGCGAGGATACGGAATCCGAGATCGTGCAGCCGCTTCACCGGGAACACCATCGCGCGCTTGTCGCGGTTGGCGATCGAGACGAAGACCGTGCCCTCGGTGGGCAGCGATCCGTAGGCCGCGGCCTGACTCTTGGCGAAGGCGGTGCCGAAATCGGCGTCGATGCCCATGACCTCACCGGTGGACTTCATCTCCGGGGAGAGCAGCGAATCCACGCCGCTGCCGTCGGCACGGCGGAAGCGATGGAAAGGCAGCACCGCCTCCTTCACCGCGACCGGTGCGTCCAGCGGCACATGACCGCCGTCGCCCTCGGCGGGCAGCATGCCCTCCTTGCGCAGTTCGGCGATGGTGGCGCCCATGGTGATCCGCGCCGCCGCCTTGGCAAGCGGCACCGCGGTGGCCTTGGAGACGAAGGGTACCGTTCGGCTCGCGCGCGGATTGGCCTCGAGCACGTAGAGCACGTCGTCCTTCAGCGCGTACTGCACATTCAGCAGACCCTTGACGCCGATGCCCTTGGCCAGCGCGACCGTGGAGCGCCGCACCGCTTCGATATCGCTGCGGCCGAGGGTGATCGGGGGCAGCGCGCAGGCCGAGTCGCCGGAGTGGATGCCCGCTTCCTCGATATGTTCCATGACACCGCCGAGATAGACCTCCTCGCCGTCGCACAGCGCGTCCACGTCGATCTCGATGGCGTCCTCGAGGAAGCGGTCCACCAGCACCGGTCGGTCCGGGCTGAGCTCGGTGGCGCGGGAGATGTAGCCCTTGAGCGCGGTCTCGTCGTAGACGATCTCCATACCGCGACCGCCGAGCACGTACGACGGCCGCACCAGCACCGGATAACCGATGCTCGCGGCGATCCTCTTGGCCTGCTCGACCGTGGTGGCGGTGCCGTATCTGGGCGCGGGCAGACCGGCAGCGACCAGCACATCGCCGAATTCGCCCCGGTCCTCGGCCAGGTCGATCGCGGCGGCGCTGGTGCCGACGACCGGTACGCCCGCGTCGGTGAGCCGCTGCGCCAGCCCCAGCGGGGTCTGGCCGCCCAGCTGCACGATGACACCGGCGACCGTGCCGGACTCGCATTCGGCGTGATAGACCTCGAGCACGTCCTCGAAGGTCAGCGGTTCGAAGTAGAGCCTGTCGGCGGTGTCGTAGTCGGTGGAGACGGTCTCGGGATTGCAGTTGACCATGACCGTCTCGTATCCGGCCTGCGAGAGCGTCTGCGCCGCGTGCACGCAGGAGTAGTCGAACTCGATGCCCTGACCGATGCGGTTGGGCCCGGACCCGAGAATGATCACCTTCTCGCGTTCGCGCTGCGGCGCGACCTCCGACTCGGCGGCCGGATCGAGTTCGTAGGCCGAGTAGTGGTATGGGGTCTTGGCCTCGAATTCCGCGGCGCAGGTGTCGACGGTCTTGAAGACCGGGCGCACCCCGAGGCGGTGGCGCAGCGCCCGCACCCCGGTCTCGCCCGCGAGTTCCTGACGCAGCACGGCGATCTGGCAGTCGGACAATCCGTAGTGCTTGGCGCGGCGCAGCAGCGGTTCGTCCAGGACGGGAGCGTCGAGGATCTCGCGGCGCAGGTCGACCAGTCCGGCGATCTCGGCGACGAACCACGGGTCGATACCGGACGCCTGCGCGACGGCCTCGATGTCGGCGCCCAGCCGCAGCGCGCGTTCGACCTGGTAGATGCGCCCTTCGGTCGGGGTGCGCAGATCGCTCAGGATGGCCTCGATCGCGGCGTCGACATCGCCGTCCACCGGGGCCCACGGGCCGTCGTCGAGAGTCCAGAAACCCGCGGCCTTGGTCTCCAGCGAGCGCAGCACCTTGCCGAGGGCCTCGGAGAAGTTGCGGCCGAGCGACATCGCCTCACCCACCGACTTCATGGTGGTTGTCAGCGTCGGATCGGCGCCCGGGAACTTCTCGAAGGCGAATCGCGGCGCCTTGACCACCACGTAGTCGAGCGTCGGCTCGAAACAGGCGGGGGTTTCCTTGGTGATGTCGTTGACGATCTCGTCGAGGGTGTAGCCGATGGCGAGTTTGGCGGCGATCTTGGCGATCGGGAAGCCGGTCGCCTTGGAGGCCAGCGCCGAGGACCGCGATACGCGCGGATTCATCTCGATGACGATGAGGCGGCCGTCGGCCGGGTTCACCGCGAACTGGATATTGCAGCCGCCGGTGTCGACGCCGACCTCGCGCAGAATGGCGATGCCGAGATCGCGCATGCGCTGGTATTCGCGGTCGGTGAGGGTCATGGCGGGCGCGACGGTGACCGAGTCGCCGGTGTGCACGCCCATCGGGTCGACGTTTTCGATCGAGCAGACGACCACCACGTTGTCGCGGCCGTCGCGCATAAGTTCGAGCTCGTATTCCTTCCATCCGAGGATGGATTCCTCGATGAGCACGTTCGCGGTGGGCGAGGCGGCCAGACCGCCGCCCGCGATGCGGTCGAGATCGTCGTGGTCGTATGCCATGCCGGAACCGAGACCGCCCATGGTGAACGACGGCCGCACCACCACGGGGAAGCCCAGTTCGGCCACGGTCTCGCGGACTTCGTCCATGGTGAAGCAGACCCTTGACCGGGCGCTCTCGCCGCCGACCTCGGCGACGATGTCCTTGAACTTCTGGCGGTCCTCGCCGCGCTGGATGGCCTCGAAGTCGGCGCCGATCAGCTCGACGTCGAATTTCGCCAGCACACCGCGTTCGTGCAGGGCGACCGCGGTGTTGAGCGCGGTCTGGCCGCCGAGGGTGGCCAGGATCGCGTCCGGGCGTTCCTTCTCGATGACCTTCTCGACGAATTCCGGGGTGATCGGCTCCACATAGGTGGAGTCGGCGAATTCCGGGTCGGTCATGATGGTCGCCGGATTGGAGTTCACCAGCGATACGCGCAGTCCCTCGGACCGCAGCACCCGGCACGCCTGGGTGCCGGAGTAGTCGAATTCGCACGCCTGGCCGATGACGATCGGTCCTGAACCGATGACCAGAATGTGCTCGAGATCCTGGCGGCGAGGCATCAGGCTCCTTCCATGAGACCGGCGAAACGGTCGAAGAGATAGGCGGCGTCGTGCGGTCCGGCGGCGGCCTCCGGGTGGTACTGCACGGAGAACGCGCGGCCGTCGACCAGGCGCAAGCCTTCGACGGTGCCGTCGTTGGCGCAGACGTGGCTGACCTCGGCCCGGCCGAACGGGGTGTCGAACCGCTCCCCGCGCTCGCCCTCCAGCGCGAATCCGTGGTTCTGCGCGGTGATCGAGATGCGGCCGGTCTCGTGCTCGACGACCGGGATGTTGATGCCGCGATGACCGAACTTCATCTTGTAGGTGCCGCGGCCAAGCGCACGGCCCAGGATCTGATTGCCGAAGCAGATGCCGAACAGCGGCAGCCCGCGTTCGAGCACACCGCGGGTCAGCGCGACCGCGCCGTCCTGGGTGGCCGGGTCACCGGGTCCGTTGGACAGGAACACCCCGTCGGGCGCGAGTTCGAGGATCTGCTCGATCGAGGTGGTCGCGGGCACCACGTGCACCCGCATGCCGCGTGCGGCGAACATCCGCGGGGTATTGGTCTTGATGCCGAGATCGACCGCGACAACGGTGCGGCGGCGTTCTCCGGTCGGCTCGATGGTGTAGAGCGACTCGGTGCTGACCTCGCCGGCCAGGTCCGCGCCGAGCATGGAGGGCTGACCGGTGACGCGGGCGAGCAGTTCCTCGGCATCGCCCAGCGCCGGGCCGGAGAAGATGCCCGCCTTCATCGAACCGCTGGTGCGCAGGTGGCGCACCAGCGCGCGGGTGTCGACGCCCGCGATGCCGACCACGTCCTGGCGGCGCATCGCCTCGGGCAGGCTGGTGGTGGCGCGCCAGTTGGAGACGCGGCGCGCGGGATCGCGCACCACGTATCCGGCGACCCAGATCCGGCCGGATTCGTCGTCCTCGTCGTTCCAGCCGGTATTGCCGATCTGCGGTGCAGCGGCCACCACGATCTGACGGTGGTAGCTCGGATCGGTCAGCGTCTCCTGATACCCGGTCATCGCGGTGCAGAACACCGCTTCCCCGAGGGTCTGGCCGACGGCGCCGTAGGCGGTGCCGCGAAAGATCCGGCCATCCTCCAGAACCAGGGCAGCGGCGGCGGTTCCGCCCGTCTCGCTCATGTCTCGTCATCTCCCGTCATCGCCCTGGCCCACGCCGGGTACACCGTCTTGTCGTCACCACGGAAACCGGTGTCTATCTCGGTTCCGGTCGGCAGCTTCCAGCGAATTACCAGCACACCGCCTTCGGTCATCACCTTGCCCGCGTGCCCGCGCTCGGTGCGCACGGCGGTGATGGACTCCTGCGGAATCCAGATCACCGTGGCGCCGTCGCGTTCGAGCAGGATGCCGCGCTCGAAGCGCGTGAGTTCGGCCGTGGCGCGGAAACCCAGATCCCCCACGGCGATCCGGTCCTGCCAACTGGGCGCGACGGTGCTGCCCAGATACAGGCCGGTCGTCGGTTCGAGCACCTGCGCGCCCAGTTCCGCGGGCACCGTCGGCAGCTCGCCGATGCGTTCGGCCTGCCGGGCCGCGCGGTTGTGCCATCCGCGCCACATCAACCACACGCACAGCGCGAACAGCGCCAGCAGTCCGACCACCCACAGTGCTCTCTCCATTAACGACCTCCCACCGCCATGCCGTCGCGGACGGTGATCCGGCCGCGCAAGACCGTTGTCGTCACCTTCGCCGGGAACGTCATGTTCTCGAACGGGGTGTTGTTCGAGATGCTGGCGAGCTCGTCGGCGTGCACGGTCCAGCTCGCATGCGGGTCGACCAGCGTGAGGTTGGCGGGTTCGCCCACCGCGATCGGGCGGCCGTGCTCGTCGAGTCCGACGATCGCGGCGGGCCGCTCGCTCATCACCCGCGCGACTGCGCGCCAGTCGAGCAGTCCGGGCTCGACCATGGTCGCCACGACGATCGACAGCGCGGTCTCCAGACCGAGCATGCCCGGCCGCGCCGCGGCGAATTCGCAGCATTTGTCCTGCTCGGCGTGCGGGGCGTGATCGGTGGCGACACAGTCGACGATGCCCTCGGCCAGCGCGCGCCGCAATGCCTGCGCGTCGGAGCTCTCCCGCAGCGGCGGATTCACCTTGTTGACCGCGTCGTAGGTCTCGAGTCGTGAATCGTCGAGCAGCAGATGGTGCGGCGTGACCTCGGCGGTGATCGAAATCCCCTGGGACTTAGCCCATTTCACCAGTTCCACGGTGCCCGCGGTGGAGGCGTGGCAGATGTGCACGCGCGCGCCCGCGTCGCGGGCCAGCAGCGCGTCGCGGGCGACGATGGATTCCTCCGCCGCGCGCGGCCATCCGGCCAGACCGAGACGAGCCGCGGTCGGCCCCTCGTGCGCCACCGCGCCGACGGTCAGGCGCGGCTCCTCCGCGTGCTGGGCGATGAGCACGCCGAGTGAGTTCGAGTACTCGAGCGCGCGCCGCATGATCAGCGGGTCGTGGACGCAATGGCCGTCGTCGGAGAACATGCGGACGGCGCCGACACCCTCGGCCATCGTGCCCATCTCGGCGAGCTGCTCGCCCTTCAATCCGACGGTGACCGCGCCCACCGGGTAGACGTCGACGAGACCGACCTCCTGCCCGCGTCGCCACACATGATCGGTGACGACCACCGAATCGGCCACCGGATCGGTGTTGGCCATGGCGAAGACCGCGGTGTATCCGCCGCGGGCCGCGGCGATCGACCCGGTCTCGATGGTCTCGGTGTCCTCGCGGCCGGGTTCGCGCAGATGGGTGTGCAAATCGACGAAACCCGGCAGCAGGATCTGCCCGTTCGCCTCGATGACCTCGGCATCGGGCGCGGCGCCACGCTCCGCGCCTATCGCCACGATCACCCCGTCGCGCACCAGCACGTCGACCGGCTCACCCTCGCCGTACGGCCGCGCGTCCCTGATGATCAGATCACCCATGCCGCACTCCTTCGTGCTCGATCCGTGCGAATTCCGGCGCGCCACATGCCCGCACACGCGGTCGCTCCGCACCGCCGCTCACGCGAGTACCTCTTCCCTGGCACCGATCAGCAGTCGGAACAGCACCGCCATGCGCATGTGCACACCGTTGGTGACCTGGCGCAGGATCGCGGCGCGCGGTGAATCCGCCACCGTGGACGCGATTTCCATGCCGCGCAGCATCGGGCCGGGATGCAGTACCACCGCGTGCTCGGCGAGCAGCGCCAGCCTGCGTTCGGACAATCCGTAGCGCACCGCGTACTCGCGCGCCGACGGGAAGAAGCCGCCGTTCATGCGTTCGGCCTGCACCCGCAGCATGAGCACCGCGTCCGCACCGGGCAGTTCGGCGTCGAGCGAATGGGCCACGCGCGCGGGCCACGCCTCCACCCCGACCGGCAGCAGTGTGCGCGGCGCGACGAGCACCACCTCCGCGCCGAGGGTGTGCAGCAGGAAGACATTGGATCGCGCGACCCGGCTGTGCAGGATGTCGCCGACGATCACGACCCGCCTGCCGGCTACGTCGCCGAGTCGCTGGCGTAAGGTCAGCGCGTCGAGCAGCGCCTGGGTGGGATGTTCGTGCGTACCGTCGCCCGCGTTGACGATCGCGGGCGCTGATCCGCCGTCGGCGGCCGCCCACGCGTCCATCCATCGCGCGATCTGATGCGCCGCGCCCGAGGCGGGATGGCGCACGATCAGCGCGTCCGCGCCCGCGGCGTGCAGGGTGAGCGCGGTGTCGCGCAGCGATTCGCCCTTGGATACCGAGGAGCTGCTCGCGCTGACATTGATGACATCGGCGCTCATCCACTTGCCCGCGACCTCGAAGGAGACTCTGGTGCGGGTGGAATTCTCGTAGAAGACCGTCATCACCGTGCGTCCGCGCAGCGTCGGCAGTTTGTGCACCTCGCGTCCGAGCAGCGCCTGCTCGAACCGTTCGGCCTCGTCGAGCAGTTCGGTGGCCGCGTCGCGGTCCAGATCGGTGACCGACAGCAGATGCCTCATCGGCTCTGCTCCTGGTGCAGGTAGACGCCGTCACGGCCGTCGTGCTCGGTGAGCAGCACCGAGATGTCCTCCGCCCGCGAGGTCGGCACGTTCTTGCCGACGAAATCGGCGCGGATGGGCAGCTCGCGGTGACCACGATCGATGAGCACCGCCAGCTGCACCGCGCGCGGCCTGCCGAGGTCGCGCAGTCCGTCCAGCGCCGATCGCACGGTGCGCCCGGAGAACAGCACATCGTCGACGAGGACGACCAGTGCGTCATCGATGCCGCCCTCCGGCACCGAGGTCCGTTCGAGCGGGCGGTGCGGGCGGGTGCGCAAATCGTCGCGGTAGAGGGTGATGTCGAGGGAGCCGAGCGCGGGACGGACGCCGGAGAACTCCTCGATCTTCTCGGTGAGCCGGGCGGCCAGGGTGGTACCGCGGGTCGGAATGCCGATCAGCACCACGCGCGGGGTGGCGGGCTCGCCCGAGTCGAGGGCGGTCTTCTCGATGATCTGATGCGCAATGCGCGCGATCGTCCGCCCGACATCGGAGGGCGACAGCAGTTCGCGCCCCGCCGCCACCCACTCGGGAGTGTGCCGCTGCGATACCTCGGCGGCTTTGGCGGCCCGCTCTCCGGGCACAGCCATGCCGACCTCCTTCCCCGCCTCACCGGACGGTCCGTTAAAGGATGCCTTACGGCTTTGCAGCCTAACAGCGCTTCCCTGGGGGCTTTCACCAGGCGTATCGCGATGTGAGCCCGGCCACGCGCGAGCCGCGGGCCGATGCGGCGACACCGGCCCGATTTCAGCTCCGATGCACGGCGCGCACGATTCCCACACCCGGTCCGTACACGACCTCCGACCGGGCGAACCCCGCGACCAGATCCTCCCAGCTCTCGAAACGGGTCGCCCAGCCGTGTTCGGCCAGCCACCGTTCGCCGTCCGGGCCGAGCCCGGCCTCGGGCAGCGGTTCACCGTGTTCGCCGCGCACCAACTGCCGCAGTGCCGTGTACCGATCGGACTGCGAGTCGACGTCGAATCGGCCGAGGCCGAAAATACTTCCCGGCGCGGACAATTCGGTCAGCCGTTCGACCAACCGCAGCGCGTCGGTGCGGGCGAGATAGCCGAGCACTCCCTCGTCCACCCATTGGGTACGCACGTCGGCGCGGAACCCCGCCGCGCGCAGCGGTTCGTCCCAGTCCCCGCGCAGATCCACCGGGACAACGCGGCGCGCACAGGTCGGACGGGCGCCCGCCGCGGCCAGTACCGGTTCCTTGAAGGCGAACAGTTCGGGCAGGTCGAGTTCGAAGACGACGATCTCGGGCGGCAACGCCATGCGGTAGGCGCGGGTGTCGAGTCCCGCGCCGAGCACGACGATCTGCGCGCATCCCTCGCCGACCGCGCGGGCGATCTCGTCGTCCACCGCGCGCACCGCCGTCGTCCTGCCTTCGAAGAACTGTTCGGCCAGCGCCTCGACCCGCGCCCATCGTTGCGCGCCGCCCTCGACGCTTTCGAAACCCCCGCGCGCGGCGGCGACGAACTCCCACGCGAGCGGATCGTCGTAGAGCCGATCGGCGCGTTCGGACTCCCACGCGCGGATGATCGCGACCCCGATCGCCGTCATCGCGACTCCCGCCATCGGCACCTCGACCCGTTCCTCGGACATGACGCGCTCCCCTTCGGTTAATTCAGCTTAATTTAGCTAGACGACCGGCTAGCTATTTTGGAACCGCGGCGAGACTAGGCTTCTCTCCTGCCGAAGGTCAAGTCTCCCGCCGAAGGTCGAGAAGGGATGCGGAATTCATGGACGGACCCCGCACGGACGGACGCCGCAGCGATACCAGGGAGCGGATCCGCGCCGTCGCCATGGAACTGTTCTCCGAGCGCGGCTACGACAAGACCTCGCTGCGTGAGATCGCCGAGCGCCTCGGGGTCACCAAGGCGGCGCTGTACTACCACTTCCGCACCAAGGAGGACATCGTCGCGAGCCTGTCGGAGGATTTGCGCCGGGGCGTCGACGAGATCGTCGACTGGGCCGAGGCGACGCAGGCGGGTCCCGCACGCGCGCGCGAGATCCTTTCGCGCTACAGCGATCTGCTGCACGGACTCGGCCGCGACATGGTCCGGTTCTGGCACGAGAACCAGCCCGCCTTCCGCGAACTCGGCTTCGGGACCGTGCTGCGCTATCAGTTCCGCACCCTCGCCGATCTGATGACCGCGCCCGAGCGCGAACCGCTCGCGGTCTTCCACGCCCGTCAGGCGCTGTTGGCGATCAGCTGGAGTCTGGCCATGATGGGCGATCTGCCGCTCACCGACGAGCTGTCCAATGCCGCGGCCAAGCGGATCGCGCTGAATATCCTGGACGCGACACCGGCCACGCCGTCCGAGATTTGCTAGCACATACGTTCGATTCGGTGTACGTTCGAACGCGTGTCGACACCGCTGCAAGGTTCGCTGTTCGACGGATTCGATGAGATCGAGGTCGGATCGCTCGCGGGTGCGCACCGCACCGCGCTCACCGAAGGCGCCTGGGTCGACGTGCTGCCGGGCTGGGTGCGCGGCGCCGACTTACTGTTCGACCGGCTCGCCACACGCGTGGAATGGCACGCCGAACGCCGCCCCATGTACGACCGGGTCGTCGATGTGCCGCGGCTGCTGCGGTTCTACCGCGAGGACGAGGCACTGCCGGATGCCGCCCTCGACCGTGCGCGCGACATGCTCAGCGCGCATTACCGCGGGGAACTCGGCGAACCGTTCCGCACCGCCGGACTCTGCTACTACCGCGACGGACGCGACAGCGTCGCCTGGCACGGCGACACCATCGGCCGCGGCGCGACCCATGACACCCTCGTCGCGATCATCTCCGTCGGCGCGCCGCGGGCACTGCTGCTGCGCCCGCGCGGCGGCGGCGCGACTCTGCGCTTCCGGGTCGGACACGGCGACCTGCTGGTGATGGGCGGCTCCTGTCAACGCACGTGGGAGCACGCGGTGCCGAAATCGCGCAGGCCCACCGGCCCGCGAATCAGCATCCAGTTCCGGCCGCGCGGCGTTCGATAGCGGAGGGTGACCGCGGACGACAAGTGCCATGACACACGGCGTCGGGTTCGCGGCGCGGATACATTGACGGGTATGAGCAATCCTGGGGCGGGGGTCTTGGCCGTGATGCCGCTGCACACGATCAGCGAGGTCTACGGCGAAGCCGGACTGCGAGAACGACTACTGCTGGAGATCGCCGGTCTCCCCGGACCCGAACGACTCACCGACGCACTCGAACTCGCCGCGCACCTGCATCGCGACGATCGCTACGGCCGCGAACCGTATCTCAGCCATCTGCTGCGCGTCACGATACGAATCGTGAGCCACTACGAAGTACGCGACTCCGACCTCGTCGTGGCCGGACTATTGCACGACGCGGTCGAGGATCACCCCGAGGAACTCGCCGGAGATCGTGACGGCGACGCGCGCACCGCGGCCCTGGCCGCACTCGCCGACCGATTCGGCGCCCGGGTCGCCGACATCGTCGCCGCCGTCACCAATCCCGAACCCGATCCCGAACGCGACAAACACGAGCAGTACCGCGACCACATCGCCGCCGACCTGGATCGTGCGCCGTGGGCGCGCATCGTCAAACTCTCGGACTTCACCGACAACGGGGTTGGCATCCTCTACGCGACCGGCCCCGCCATGACCAAACTCGCCACCAAATACCGTCCGCTGACCGATATCTACCGCGACCTGGTGACCCGACCGGATACCCCGCTGGCCCAGCATGTCAAGCAGCGCATTCTCGACCAGCTCGACCGCGCCGACGAACGTTTCGACGCGATCCTGGCCGACTGACCCGCGGCGCGTTCAGGGTGCGCGCAGTACCGACTCCACCAGCGTCCGTATACCCGCGCGCAGCCGGTCCGCCTGCCCGGCGCGCACCATCCGGGCCGCGAGGTCACCGCCGAGGGGCGCCAGCAGCAGCGCGCCGATCGTCTCCGCGTCCAGGTCAGGACGCGCCTCGCGCAGCAGTCCGGTGATGTGCGCGGCCCAGAACGCGTGGAATTCCTCGCTGCGCGGATGCGGCGGCACGGCGCCGTAGGCGACGACGAGTTCGAGATTGTCGATGACGAGATCTGCCATCGCGTCGAAGTAGGCGGGCAGCCGCTGCGTCGCCGGTGCGCCCGGTCCGAGCGGTGGTGCACCGTGGGTGATGGCGTCCATGAGGGCGACGGCGGGTTCGGCGATCAACTCGTGCAGCAGCCCCGCGCGACTGCCGAAGCGATGGAAAACCGTGCCCTTGCCTACGCCCGCCGCCGACGCGACCCGCTCCATGGTGATCGCCTCGGCACCGTGTTCGGCCAGCAATGCCCTGGTCGCGTCCAGGATGGCGCGTCGATTGCGCGCGGCATCGGCGCGTTCTCGCGGCATCGCACCCACTTCCGTGTAGACAAAGTTGACCGACGGTCCATATAGTTCCGGACGTAAATGGACCAACGGTCAACTTATGGAGTTCTCGATGCGAGCAATCGTAATGACAGGTGTGGGCGGCCCCGAGGTACTGGTGGGTCGCGAAGTGCCCCGGCCCGTCCCAGGTACGGGCGAGCTGGTGATTCGCGCGGAAGCGATTCCGGTCCTCTATCCGGAGACGGCGTTGCGTTCGGGGGCGTTTCCCCTGGCGGTCGCGCCGCCGCTGGTCTTCGGCTTCGAGGCGGTCGGCGTCGTGGCCGAGATCGGGCCCGGGGTCGATCCGGCGCTCGTCGGTCGCCGGGTCGCCGTCGCGACGTCCGATTTCGGCGCCTACGCCGAATATGTCGCCGCGCCCGCGGCCTCGACGACACCCGTCCCCGAGGGCCTGGCCGCCGCCGACGCGGCCGCGGCGCTCATGAGTGGTTCGGTGGCGCTCGCCCTACTCGACGCGGCCGCCGTCGACAACGGCGAGACCGTCCTGGTGCAGGCCGGCGCCACCGGTGTCGGTGCCGCGCTGACCCAGCAGGCCGCCCGAAGCGGCGCGCGCGTGCTGGCCACCGCAGGCGGACCCGCCAAAGCCGCACGCGCTCGCGCACTCGGCGCCGAGGAGGTCTTCGACCACCGCGACCCGCACTGGCCCGCCCGCCTGCGCGAGCGACTCGGCGACTCCACCGTCGAAGTGATCTTCGACTCCATCGGCGGCGATACCTCGACCGCGCTGCTCGATGTCCTCACCCCGCTGTCGGGCCGCATGCTCGGCTACGGATTCCTCTCCGGCGCACCCGCGGCGGTGACGGCCGCGGACCTGATCGCGCGCGGACTCACCTTCATCGGCTGCGCGGGTTCCCACTGGCTCGCGGGCGTCGCCGAACAGCGTGCTCGGGCACTGGAACTCGCCGCCACGGGCAGGCTCGACACCCACGTCGAATCCATTCTGCCGCTCGACAGCGCCGCCGAAGCGCACCGTCTGGTCGAGGGGCGCATCCCGCTCGGCAAGATCATCCTCAGCCCGGCGGGCATCTGACCCTCTATCGCCGGTTGCGCAGGGCGCTGGACGGCGCTACGGCGCACAGCACACCGACCTAGCCCGGACCGGCGGGCCGGAGTCGCGATTGCGATCATCCTTGGATGCCCGTACAGGTCGACCGCACCGCCGAAAGTCCGCCCGCCGCGCCCGCGCGCGGAATCGGTGTCCTCGACCTGGTCCGGGTGGGGCTGCTGGCCCTCGGGGTGCTGTTCGTGCTCACCGGACTGCTGCCGCGTGTGGATGCGGCGGACAATCTGCGCCGGATCGCACCACTGCTGCTGTTCCTCGGTAGCGTGATCGTGCTCGCCGAATTGACCAAACAGGCGAAGGTCTTCGACGCGCTGGCCCACCGGCTGGCCATTCTGGGACGGGGCAACTATCCCGCGCTGTTCGGACTGTGCGTTGTGTTCACCTCGGCCACCACCGCGCTGCTGAATCTCGACACCACCGCGGTCCTCATCACCCCGGTTCTGCTCGCACTCGCGGCGCCCGCGCGGATCGCGCCGCTGCCGCTGGCCATGACCACGCTGTGGTTGGCCAATACGGCGAGTCTGCTGCTGCCGGTCTCGAATCTGACGAATCTGCTGGCCGCCGACCGGGTCGCGCTCGACGCCACCGGATTCGCCTCGACCATGTGGGCACCGCAGGCGGTGTCGATAGCGGCGACCGCCCTTTGTCTGTGGGTGTTCTACTGGCGACGCCGCCGCCGCGACGCCGATCGCTACCTCCCGCCGGAGCCGGTACGCCCGGACGACATCAGGCAGCGAATCCTCTTCCACGTCACCGCGGCCGCGTGCCTGCTGTTCGTCCTGGCCATTGCGCTGCTCGGCGACCGCATCGAGATCGCCGCGGGGGCAGCGGCACTCATCGCCGTGGTCGCGTTCGCGGTGCTGGACCGCTCGGCCCTGCGCCTGTCGCTGATCCCCTGGCGGCTACTGGTCTTCGTGGTCGGATTGTTCCTCGTCGTGCCGACACTGAGTCGCCTGGGACTCGATGATCTGATGCACGCGCTCATCGGCGACGACGACGGCGTGGCGGGCGCCTTCCGCGCGGCGGGCACCGGTGCCGCGCTGTCGAATGTCGCCGACAACCTACCCGTCTACACCGCCGGTGAGGCGGTGGTGCCCACGGAGAATCGGCGGCAACTGCTCGCACTGCTGATCGGCACGAATGTGGGGCCGATCGTCACGCCGTGGGCCTCGCTGGCTACCCTGCTGTGTCTGGAATTCTGCCGAACGCACGGGGTGCGGGTGCCGATGGGGCGTTTCGTCGGCACCGGACTCGTCCTGGCCGTAGCCGCGACGGGCGGCGCCGTCGCGGCTCTGCTGCTGGTCGGCTGAGCGACCCGGCCCTCAGCGGCGCAGGACGAAGAAATACGGCTCTCGCAAGCCGCGCATATCCATGACTCCGAGCAGGGTGTCGGCGTCCACGCGACGGAAGTGGTCGATGATGGGCAGCGCGTCGTAGACCATCGCGGCGCTCACCACACCGCGGTATTCGACGGCGCGCAGCCGGGCACCGGGACGGGTGGTGCGCAGCGCCGCGCCGATATAACGCAGCGACTTACGGACCGCGCGCACACTCGACAGCGGCACCTTGCCGGTGAGCGAGAGCGGCACCCGTCGCGGATCGACCGCGAACACCTTGCCGGTGTCGTCGGAGAACAGCAGCGGATGCACGGTCTCGGCGTCGTCGAACTGTTTGCCGTACCAGCCCGACGCGCTCAACACACCGTCGAAGGGATGTCCGGTGGCGATCTCGGAACCGCGCCAGCGTCCGACGACGATATCGTCGACCGCCGCGGCGGGCAGCCGATCGAACAGCGCCCAAGCCTGTTCGGCCGTCGCGCCTCGGGCCTGTAGTTCGGCCAATTCCTCGGTCGCCGACCGGACGTCATTGCTCGTCATTCGCGCTCTCCTCACAAGGGCCTGTGCGAGAACAACTGTAACAATCTCTCACCTGTGACGCGACACACCCTTTACCTCGAGCGAGGTTCAGGAACGAGGATCGGTAGCGGCTCCCGTCGGACATCCGTACACCCACCGGCGGGAGCCCTCACCCGTCAACCGGAGACCGTGATCTCCCACTCGTACACGGTCAGATCCGAGGAACCGGTGGTGTGCAGCGGATCGCGAAAGGCGATATCCCGTGCGGCGTCGACACTCTCGGCGCGCACGACATACGCGCCACCCGAGCCGTCGGTGAATTTGCCGCTCTCCCACAACTGCCCGCGCTCGAGCAGTTCGGCCAGGAACAGCCGGTGCGGTTCGATGACGGCATCATCGAATCCCGGTGTGCGCATCGCCATGACGAGGTACTTGGCGGTCACTCCCGTGTCTCCGAACGCGGCGCCCGAGTCGCCGCCGCGGCCGCGCGCACTTGCGGCGCGACCAGCACCACCCGGCCGAGCACACCGTTGACGAACGACGGCGAATCGTCGGTGGACAGCTCCTTGGCCAGTTCCACCGCCTCGTCCACCGCGACGACCGGCGGCACGTCGGGCGCGTGGAACAGCTCCCAGACCGCGATGCGCAGGATGGCGCGATCCACCGCGGGCAACCGGGACAGCGCCCAGTCCTGGAGATAGGACTCGATGGTCCCGTCCACCCGGTCGAGATCGTCGGCGACGCCCTCGACCAGGGTGCGGGTATAGGCGTGCACGGGAGCTACCGACTGATCGCGCGCGGCCAATTCGACCCGCTCGGTGAGCAGATCGGCCACATCGACATCCCTCGCCTCCGCCTCGAAGAGCAGATCGACGGCGCGACGCCTGGCCTTGTGCCGGGCACCGAGCTTCTTGAACGTGGACTTCCGGTCCACCGGCTGTTCGGCCACAGTCGCCATTATCCCCTGATCGCCGCGCCGGCGATCAGGCGTTGACCCGGCCGAGGTAGCTGCCGTCGCGCGAATCGATACGCAGCTTGTCACCGGTGTTGATGAAGAGCGGAACCTGTACCTCGGCGCCGGTCTCCAGGGTGGCGGGCTTGGTGCCGCCGGTGGAGCGGTCCCCTTGGAGGCCGATATCGGTGTGCTGGACCACGAGCTCGATCGAAACCGGGAGTTCGACGAACAGCGGAGCGCCCTCGTGCACGGCGACCTGTACGGCCATGTTCTCCAACAGGAAACGCGCACCGTCGCCGATGGTGGCCTCCGGTATGCCGATCTGGTCGTAGGTCTCGCCGTCCATGAAGATGTAGTCGCTGCCGTCGTGGTACAGGTAGGTCATATCGCGGCGGTCCACCGTCGCGGTCTCCACCTTCACACCGGCGTTGAAGGTCTTGTCGACGACCTTGCCGGACACGACGTTCTTCAGTTTGGTCCGCACGAAGGCGGGGCCCTTACCCGGCTTGACGTGCTGGAACTCGATGATCTGCTGGAGCTGACCGTCGATCTTCAGCACGAGGCCGTTCTTGAAGTCGCTGGTGTCCGCCACTGTCCTCGGATCTCCTAGGTCGTAAAACGTCGTTGTCTCGGGGCGACCGGCGTCACTCGACGACGGTCAGGTCCTTGTCGGTATGGGTGAGCAGTTCCGGGGCCCCCTCGCGCACCACGAGCGTGTCCTCGATACGGACCCCGCCGCGGCCGGGAAAGTACACACCAGGTTCGACGGTCACCGCCACGCCAGACTGGAGTGTACCGGTTCCGGTTTTGGCGATTCCCGGCGCTTCGTGGATCTGCAATCCGACGCCGTGACCGAGTCCGTGCACGAACAGGGCGCCATGTCCGGCCGCCTCGATCACCGACCGCGCCGCCGCGTCCACGTCGGCGGTGCGCGCACCGGGCCGCAGCGCCTTGCAACCCGCCCGCTGCGACTCGGCCACCAGCGCGTAGACCTCACGCTGCCATTCCGCGGGTTGCCCGAGCACCAAGGTGCGGGTCATATCGGAGTGGTAGCCGCCGACGACCGCGCCGAAATCGAGCTTCACGAAATCGCCGTGCGCCAGCACCGCGTCGGTCGGGCGATGATGCGGCACCGCGGAATTCGCGCCCGCGGCCACGATCGTCTCGAACGAGATCGCCTCGGCCCCGTGTTCGAACATGGCCCATTCCAGATCCCGGGCCACCTGGCGTTCGGTGCGGCCGGGCCGCAGGGCGCCGCGGGCGAGTAGGTTGGCCAGTCCGAGATCGCCGGCCGCGCAGGCCCGGCGCAATTGCGCGACCTCGTAGGCGTCCTTGACCGTGCGCAACTGCTCGACCAGGCCGGGAGTCGCCACGAAATCCAGTCCGGTGCGCTGGTCGATGAAACCGCGGTGCTGGTCGACGGTGACCACGTGACTCTCGTATCCGAGCCGGCCGAGCTTCCATTCCCCCGCGAGTTCGACGATCCGCCGCGCCGGGCCGCGCGAGATCTCGGCGCACAGGTCGGGCACCTGGGCGCCGACCTGTGCGCGGTAGCGGCCGTCGGTGCCGATCACCGTGCGCTCCTCGGCATCGCGCATATCCCAGGCGTGCACGAGCAGCGTCGCGTTGGAACCGGTGAATCCGGTCAGGTATCTGACGTTCACCGGATCGGTGACGAGCAGGGCGTCGACCTCGTTCTCCACCAGCAGACTGCGCAACGCGCCCCGACGCGCCGCGTAGTCGGGTCCACGACTCGCATGATCAGCAGACATGAATCCACGCTACCGCCCCGCCACCGCGCGGGAAATCCGCCGTCGGGCACGGCCGCACTGGTCTTCGGTAGGGAACGGCGGATATTCACACCGCGCGTGGTTGTCCACAAATCGTCGGCGGTCGCACCGCCGGTCGGCGAATTCGGCGAGGCTGGTGGCATGTCCCTCTCCCACTTCGCGGTACTGACCCTCTGGTGCGCGGCGCTGTGCTGGTTCGACCTACGGCATCGGCGGCTGCCGAACGCGCTCACCGGCTACGGCGCGGCGACCGTACTCGGATACGCGCTGGGCACGACATATTTCGGCGCGGCGGTCGCGGGCGGGGCCATGCTGGCCGGGGTCTATCTCGTCGTGCACTTGGTCGCGCCCGCGGCGATGGGCGCCGGTGATGTGAAGCTCGCCGTGGGGCTGGGCGCGGTCGCCGGTATGGCGGGCGCGCGGGTCTGGACGACCGCGGCGCTGCTGGCGCCCGCGCTCACGGCCCTGGCGGGTTGCGCGCTGCTCATCGCCCGGCGGCGCGCCGATCGGGCCGTTCCGCACGGGCCTGGGATGTGTCTGGCCACCATGCTCGCGGTGGCCGCGGTGCCGCCGTGAGGACGCGGCGGTTGCGCCCGCGCCCGCACGGCGCGATGAGCTGTACAACAGGCCACCGCGCGAGCGCCCGATCACGGCGACCGATTCGGGCGCACCGGCGCCGACATGGAAGGATATAGCGTGTGCTGCGCTGGATAACTGCTGGAGAATCTCACGGTCCCGCCCTCGTCGCCATCCTCGAAGGAATGGTCGCGGGTGTCGAGGTGACATCCGAGGACATTTCCGCGCACCTGGCCCGCCGACGGCTCGGCTACGGCCGCGGGGCACGCATGAAATTCGAGGCCGACAAGGTCACGATGATCGGCGGCGTCCGGCACGGCCGCACCATGGGCGGTCCCATCGCCATCGAGATCGCCAACTCCGAATGGCCCAAGTGGACGACGGTCATGTCCGCCGATCCGGTCGACACGGACGAACTCGCCGATCTGGCGCGCAATGCGCCGCTGACTCGCCCGCGACCGGGGCACGCCGATTACTCCGGCATGCTGAAGTACGACTTCGACGACGCGCGCAATGTCCTCGAGCGGGCAAGCGCCCGCGAGACCGCGGCGCGTGTCGCCGCGGGAACCGTCGCGCGCAACTTCCTGCGGCAGGCGCTCGGTGTCGAGGTCGTCTCGCATGTCGTCTCGATCGGCGCCGCGGCCAACACCACCGGTGTCATCCCCGCCGCCGCCGATCTGGCCGCCGTCGACGCGAGTCCGGTGCGCGCCTTCGACGCCGCGGCCGAGGCCGCGATGATCGCCGAGATCGAGGCGGCGAAGAAGGACGGCGACACCCTCGGCGGGGTCGTCGAAGTGATCGTGGACGGTCTGCCGGTCGGACTCGGCTCGTTCGTCAGCGGCGCCGACCGTCTCGATTCCCGGCTCGCGGGCGCCCTCATGGGCATCCAGGCCATCAAGGGCGTCGAGGTGGGTGACGGATTCGAGACGGCGCGGCGGCGCGGCAGTCAGGCGCACGACGAGATGCGGCCCGGCCCCGACGGTGTGCTGCGCTCCACCAATCGCGCGGGCGGCCTCGAGGGCGGCATGACCAACGGCGAACCGCTGCGGGTGCGCGCGGCGATGAAGCCGATCTCCACCGTGCCGCGCGCCCTGTCGACCGTGGACATGAGTACCGGTGACGAGGCGGTGGCGATCCACCAGCGCTCGGACGTGTGCGCCGTGCCCGCGGCGGGCGTCGTGGCCGAGGCCATGGTCGCCCTCGTGGTAGCCCAGGCCGCGCTGGAGAAGTTCGGCGGTGATTCACTGACCGAGACCGTGGACAACGTGCACAGCTACATCAAGCGCGTAGGCAATCGACCGCATATTCCCGCGGACAGTCGGTCGCAATGATCGTGCAGACCGACCCGCGAGCCCCCCGCGTGGTGCTGGTCGGACCACCGGGGGCCGGAAAATCTACGATCGGACGGAGGCTCGCCCGCGAACTCGGCGTCGAACTGTACGACACCGATGCCGGAATCGAGAGCGAGACCGGCCGCACCATTCCCGAGATCTTCGCCGACGACGGCGAACCCGAGTTCCGCCGCATCGAAGAACGCGTGGTGCGCCGCGCCATCCTCGCCGAGAAGGGAGTGGTCTCGCTCGGCGGCGGCGCGGTGCTTTCGGAGAACACCCGTGCGCTGCTACGCAGCCGCACCGTCGTCTACCTGGAGATCAGCGTTGCCGAGGGACTGCGCCGGACCGGCGCGAGCACCCAGCGCCCACTGCTCAACAGCCCCGACCCGGGCGCGAAATACCGCGAACTGATGCGACGCCGCCGCCCGCTCTACCGCGAGGTGGCGACTGTGCGGGTACGTACCGACGGCCGCAGCCCCGGCCGTGTCGTGCGCATGATCCTCACCAAACTGGGCATGGAATCCGTCGTGCCCGCCGCGGACCCCGAGCCGGACATCGCCGATCAAGCCCCGATCCCCCAGGGCAGCAGGCGATCCCGCGCCCGGCGTCGCGCCCGAGCCCGAGCCGCCGCGTCCCGCCGTGCGGCCGAGGGGCCCGAATCCGGCCAGACCACCGCCGCCGACACCGAGCCGCCAACCCCGGCCGATCGCCCCACCCGCCCCCGCAACCGTCGCACGCGCACCCGCCGCAGATCCGTTGCACAGCCGCCCGCGGCGGTCGAACCGGCTACGGATGAACCCCGTGACCACGAGCCGACGACGACCGACGAATCCACCCCAACCCGCTCCCGGCCGTCGCCCCGAACCGCCGCGGACATCGCTTCCGCCGAGCCGCTGGAGCGCAGCCGCTCACGCCGCGTGCGCCGTCCCGCGGGCGCACCCGACACCGCGCACGACGTCGCCGAGCAGGCCACGGCCGCCGAGGCAGGGGCGAACAGTGGGTTGTCCGGCCACGGCGCACCACACGACACCGACAGAACAACGGAAGCTTCGGCGAATGCGACCGATCGCATCGCGGATGCCCGCGTTGTGGCAGCAGATACAGCGGCCGATTTCGGCCCACCGCGTGATCCCGGCCCCATCGACGCGGCCCTGCCCGAACCAGACGAAACAACGGAACCGACGCGGGCACGGGCCGCGGCCCCGGCTGATTCCGTTGGTGCCGCGACGATATCCGGCGATTCCGTGACACGTGACGGTCCGGCAGCCGTCCTGGCGCAAGGCCCTGCCGCCGTCACGTCTCGTTCGGCACGAACCGGAGCGAGGGAAACCTCCGGCACGACATTGTCGGAGGCGACGGCGGATCGGTCCGATACCGGCGCGAGGCCGGCGACCGCGTCCGGCCGGCGCGCGGTTTCGGATGAGTGGGCACGAACCGCCGCACCGACAGCACACGCTGACCCGGAGCCTCACTCGTGACCGCGCCGGACAGGCCGGTGCCGTCTCGGCCCGCCATAGCCCGGTCGGTCCGAACCGGTGCCGATACGGCGGTTCCCAGCCGGCCGGTCGGTACCAATCCCACCGTCCCGCAGGTCATTCGAGAGTCGCGGCCCGCTACCCCGAATGCCACTGCACCGAACGCCACAGTCCCGAATGCCACTGCACCGAACGCGGTGGTCCAGCCGGCGCCGGGACGAGGCGGGACGGCATCGCGAAGCGGGATCTCAACCCTGGTGCGCCCCGTGCGCGGCCGGACCGACGTCGCGGCCCACCTCACCGCCACCGGTGACCGCGCCTCGCTCGTGACCGATCGAATGGTGCGGGCGAACCCTTTCCCGACGACGCGGCGCGACGGTGCCGCGAATTCCCGGACAGCGACGGCCGTGCGGCGGCCGTCGAACTGTTCGCCTCGAGAGAATCGGAGCATTCGTGACTGAGCCGAGCCGTATCCAGGTCGAAACCGCCGACCCTTATCCGGTGATCATCGGGCGGGGATTACTCGGTGACCTCGTCGAGGCGGTGACCGGGGCCACCAACGGTGTGCGCACGGTCGCGATCTTCTATCAACCGCCATTGGCCGAGACGGCCGAGGTGGTGCGAAAGGCATTGGCCGACACCGGGATCGACGCGCACCGGGTGGAGATACCCGATGCCGAGGCGGGTAAGGATCTGGCGGTGGCCGGCTTCTGTTGGGAGGTACTCGGACGCATCGGGCTCACCCGCAACGATGTCGTGGTGAGTCTGGGGGGCGGCGCGGCGACCGATCTGGCCGGATTCGTGGCGGCGACCTGGATGCGCGGTGTTCGCATCGTGCACGTCCCGACCACGCTGCTGGCGATGGTGGACGCGGCCGTCGGCGGTAAGACCGGCATCAACACCGAGGCAGGCAAGAATCTGGTCGGCAGCTTCCACGAGCCGGCGGCGGTCATGGTCGACCTCGCGACTTTGGAGACGGTGCCGCGCAACGAGATCGTGGCGGGGATGGCCGAGATCATCAAGGCCGGATTCATCGCCGATCCGGTCATCCTTGATCTGGTCGAAGCGGATACGGAGGCCGCCCTCGACCCGACCGGTGACGTCCTACCCGAGTTGATCCGCCGCGCCATCCAGGTCAAGGCCGATGTCGTCGCCTCCGACCTCAAGGAATCGAATCTGCGCGAGATCCTGAACTACGGCCACACCCTCGGTCACGCCATCGAGCGCCGTGAGCGCTACCGCTGGCGCCACGGCGCGGCAGTCTCGGTCGGCCTGGTGTTCGCGGCCGAACTCGGTCGCCTCGCCGGTCGCCTCGATGACGCCACCGCCGAGCGCCACCGGGCCATCCTCACCTCCGTCGGACTGCCCACCACCTACGACGCCGACGCGCTCCCCCAACTGCTCGACGCCATGCAGACCGACAAGAAGACCCGCTCCGGCGTCCTGCGCTTCGTAGTCTTGGACGGACTGGCCAAACCCGGCCGCTTGGAAGGTCCCGACCCCTCACTGCTGGCGGCCGCCTATTCGGCCATTGCCCGCGAGCAGAGCCCCAGCGGCGGCGCGGTCCTGCTGTAACCGGCCGGTTCGGCAACGAGGGGCGCATTCCCGCGGGAATGCGCCCCTCGTCGTTTCGTCCAGCGCGGATCAGATGGCGGCGGGCAGAGTATGCGGAGTGTGCGGGGTGGAATTGTCGGACTTGCGGCCCGCGAGCATGCGCCCGATGCCGACGCCGATGAGGGCCGGAATGAAGATCAGCAGGATGATGAAGGAGGCGCCCGCCGTCAGCTCGAACAGCAGACCGTTGTCACCGAGGTCGAACTTCGGCAGGAAGTCCAGAATCCAGGCGACCGCCCCGCTGCCGACGCTGGCCACGACCGCGGCCTCGAGCCACATGATGGTGAGATCGGTGCCGCGCTCGGGATCGGGATGGGCGATCCGGTCGCGCCGGCCGTCGAGAACGCCCCACGCGACGATGACCGCGAGCAGGACGACCAGGCACAGCAGCCGCATCCACGCCCCCTGCGTCGGCCAATACACCATCGCGAATCCGAGCGCGGTGCGCAGGCCGACTACCAGCGCGCCGAGCGCGACGGCCCGCAGTACCCAAGAGATCATGGCAACCACCTTAACGCCCGGATCGCGGGATCCAAACGAGAACCGGTATCAGGAACACAAACCCTCACGGGGCCGGTGCGTCCAGCGCCGCCTCCATCTGAGCACGTGGTGCGGGCCGACCGGTGAACTGCTCGACCTGACCGTATGCCTGATTCAGCAGCATCCGCAAGCCGCTGACCACGGTGTGACCGGCGCGAGCCACCGCGACCGCCAGCGGCGTCGGCCACGGATCGTAGATTGCGTCGAGCACCACGGGGGCCGCCGCCACCGACTCCGCGACGATCGCCGCCGCCTCCGCCGGAATGGTGCTGACCACCGCGTCCGCCTCCGCGCACACCGCGCGCACGGACCGCTGATCGTATCCGTGCACCGCGACCTCGAGACCGAGCCGCTCGGCCAGTTCCACCGCCCCGCGCGCCCGGCCCGCGTCCCGGGCCAACACCGTGACCCGGCGGGCGCCGAGTTCGGACAGGGCGAGCAGCGCGGGCCTCGCCGTTCCGCCCGCACCGAGCACCACCGCCCGATCGACCCGCACGACACCGCCCTCGCGCAGTGCGCCGAGCACTCCGTCCACATCGGTGCAGTCGGCGCGCCACCCGGCGGCGGTGCGCACGAGCGTATTGGCCGAACCGACCAGCGCCGCGCGTTCGGTGCGTTCGTTCGCGTGGGCGAGCGCCGCCTCCTTACCCGGCATCGTCACCGACAGCCCGACCCATTCCGGTCCGAGCCCGTCGACAAATCCGGGCAACCGCTCGGCCGTGCATTCCACGCGGTCGTAGGTCCAGGGCAGGCCGAGCGCCCGATACGCCGCCAGATGCAGCTGCGGCGACCGCGAATGCGCGATCGGCTTGCCGAGCACCGCCGCCTTGCGCACGGTCACCTCCGCCATGGTTACGCGCTCAGCGCCCACTGTCGAGGATTCCGCTCGCTTCGGCCTTCTGGATATTTCGCAGATGTTCGGCGTAGCTCTGGGTGAACAGGGTGGTTCCTTTCGTGTCGATGGTCACGAAATACAGCCACGGGCCAGGTTCGGGATTCTCCATCGCCCGCAGCGCGTTGAGCGAGGGCGCCGCGATGGGGTTGGCGGGCAGCCCGGTCATGGCGTAGGTGTTCCACGGCGTCTTGGTGGCGCGGTCGGAATCGGTGGTGGCGACCTCGGTGCGATCGAGCGCGTAGTTGACCGTGGAATCGAATTCCAACTGCTGGCCCGCCTTCAGCCGGTTCACGATGACCCGCGCCACCTTCGGCATGTCCTGCGGCAGCGCCTCGCGCTCGACCAGTGAGGCCGCGATGAGGGTCTCGTACGGCGAGAGTTTGGTCTCCGCGCCCGACTGGAGCAGTCCGGTGGACTCGTAGCCCGCCGAACTGGCCCCGATCAACTGTTTGATGATCTGCTGCGGTGTGCCGCTCGGATCGAAATCCCATGTGCCCGCGGCGATCAGCCCTTCCAGCTGCCTGCTGCGGTCCGGTGCGGCGCGCACCGACTGTTCGGCCCAGCTCGGCACCCCCAGCGCCGCCAGATCGGCACTCGCGCCCGCGGCGGCGAGTTGATCGGCGGTCACGCACTTCTGCGCGGCGCCGGTGCCGACACAGCTGGCCGCGGCGATCTTGGTGTAGATGCCTTCCTTGCGGGCGCCGGTGTTCACATCGTGCTGATCGTGGAGCAGCCTGCCCTCGGAAACGACCAGATTGCCCACCCGCGACCCCTTGGCGAGCAGTGCGAGGACCGCGTCCGCCGCGGGTGACTTGCTGGGAATCGCGTAGTAGCCCGGCTGCACCGAATTCATATTCGTATTCCGCACCGCCGCCTCGTAGAAGGCGCCGCTGCTTTTGACCACGTCCTTCTCGACCATGGTGGAGGCGATCTGCTGGGCGGTGTCGCCCGGATGCACCTGCACCACCACCAGCGGCCCCGCCGGTCCGGCGTAATCCTGCGGACCGGACATGGACTCGGCGAATCTCATGGCGGCGACGCCGACCGCGCCGACGAGCAGGACCGCGAGCAGCGCCCCGATGACCCACATGGTGCGGCGGCGGCGTTTGCGTTCCTCCGCCTTACGGGCCGCGACCCGGGAGCGCTTCTTGCCACGGGCACTGGAACGCACCGATTCACCGCGTACGGAATCAGCGCGCCGGGGTCCGGTGCGCTGAGGCTGGGCTCGCCGTCCCGATCTGTCCGCCGCGCTCTGCGCGGCCGCCGCGGTACCGCGTGCCGAGCGGGTCCGCGGCGGCGGCGCGGGCTCGGGGTCTTCGTCGAGATCGTCGTCGTCGTATTCGTCGTCGTACTCGTCGTCGTAGAGCGGGTGATCGTCGTACGGCGGTTCCTCGTCGCTGTAGCGGGGAATGACCGTCGTGTCGTAGTCGTAGTCGTCCCACTCGTCGGAATCCGCGTCGGACGCGGCCCGACCGTACCCGACGCGGCGTTCGTGTTCGGCCCAGGCCTGGTCATCTCTGCGATAGCGCCGATCCGCCTCGCGCTGTCGGTAGCGTTCCTCGGCCCGCGCCCACCGGTCCGTCATGCGTCGTCTCCGAACGACGCCCCACGCGGCGACGCCTCCTCGACCGACTTCAACACCGCACTCCGTTCGTCCAACCATCCTTGCAGGATCGACACGGCCGCCGCCTGATCGATCACCTGCCGCTGGCCACGCGCGCGAACTCCGCTGTCCCGCAATGCCCGTGCAGCTGACACGGTAGTCAAACGTTCGTCGGAAAGCCTGATCGGCACGGGGTCGATTTCCTTGCGCAAACGTTCTGCGAACGCGATAGCCAAGTCGGCAGCGACCCCTTTCTCACCGCGTAGCGTTCTCGGCAGACCGACGACGACCTCGACGGCCTCGTACTCCCGCACAATTTCGGCAATTCTCTCGATGTCCGCGGAGGGACCGCCTCCGCGTGTCTTTCCGGCGCGCGCCACCGTCTCCACCGGTGTGGCGAGAATGCCGTCGGGGTCGCTCGCGGCGACCCCGATCCGCACGCTGCCCACATCGATGGCGATGCGCCGCCCCCGCCCGGGATCGGTGTCGGGGCGGGGCCTGTCGGCGCCGCGCGCACGGCCCGCTGCCGCGGGGCCTTCGGGGTCGCCCATCACCCGGCCAGTTCGGCCACCCGTGCGCGAACCGCGGCCAGTCCGGCCGCGATACCCGAGGGATCACTACCCGCGCCCTGCGCCATCTCCGGTTTGCCGCCGCCGCGGCCCGCGATGTTCGGACCGAAGCTCGCGACGAGATCGCCCGCCTTGAAGCCGAGGTCCTGGGCGGCCTTGTTGACGGTCACCACGAACGGCACCTTGCCATCGGCATTGCCGAGCAACACCACCACGGCGGGCTCGACACCGAACCGGCCGCGGATGTCGGTGGCCAGGGTGCGCAGATCACCGGCCTGCACGCCCTCGGGTGCGGCCACCGCCACCAACAACACCGACCCGATCCGCTCGGCCTTTTCGACGAAGGTCGCGGCCGAGGACAGCACGGCGGCCATCTTGGTGCGCTCCAGCTCCTTCTCGGCCACCTTGAGCCGCTCCACCAACTGCTCGACCCGCGCGGGCACCTCGTCGGTGGGCACCTTCAGCGAGCTCGCCACACCGGCGAGCAGGGCGCGTTCCTTGGCGAGGTAGCGGTAGGAGTCGAGTCCGACGAATGCCTCGACGCGCCGAATGCCCGAACCGACCGAGGATTCGCCGAGCAGCGTGATCGGGCCGATCTGCGAGGAGTGCCGCACGTGGGTGCCACCGCAGAGCTCCATGGAGAACGGTCCGCCGATCTCGACCACACGGACCTCGTCGCCGTAGTTCTCGCCGAACAGTGCCAGCGCGCCCATCTGCTTGGCTTTGGGCAGATCGGTGACGAAGGTGTTGACCGGGAAGTCCGCGCCGACGGCGTCGTTGGACACCGCCTCGATATCGGCCTTCTGCTGTTCGGAGAGCTGGCCCTGCCAGTTGAAGTCGAAGCGCAGATAGCCGGGCTTGTTGAGCGAGCCCGCCTGCACGGCATTGGGACCGAGCACCTGCCGCAGCGCCGCGTGCACCATGTGGGTGCCCGAATGACCCTGGGTCGCACCGGCGCGCCAGGCCGGATCGGCCTGGGCGAGCACGGTGTCGCCCTCGGTGATCTGGCCCTGTTCGACCGTGGACTTGTGCACCCACAGCTTCTTGGCGATCTTCTGCACGTCGTTTACGCGCAGTTTGGTGCCCGCCGCCGTGATGGACCCGCGGTCGGCGATCTGACCGCCGGATTCGGCGTAGAGCGGACTGCGGTCGAGGATCACCTCGACGTCCTGACCCACGCTCGCCACCGGAACACGGACCCCGTCGGCGATCAGGGCCACCACGGTGGCCTCGGAGGTGAGTTCGTCGAATCCGGTGAACTCGGTGGCGCCGCGGTCGACGAGTTCCCGGTAGACCGTCAGGTCGGCGTGGGCGTGCTTGCGCGCCTGGGCGTCCTCCTTGGCCCGCTTGCGCTGTTCGGCCATGAGTGTTCGGAAACCCGCCTCGTCCACCGAAAGTCCGGCCTCCGCGGCCATTTCGAGGGTGAGGTCGATCGGGAAGCCGTAGGTGTCGTGCAGAGTGAACGCGTCCGAACCGGCGATGGTGGCCCCGCCTCGCGCCTTCACCGCCGCGGCGGTGTTGTCGAACAGCGCCGAGCCGGTGTTCAGGGTCTTGAGGAAGGCCGTCTCCTCCCCGACCGCGACGGTCTCGATGCGACGGAAGTCGGTGGCCAATTCCGGGTAGGACGGGGCCATGAGATCGCTGACGATCTTCATGAATTCGGCCATCACCGGCTTCTCCGCGCCGAGCAGGCGGGCCGAGCGCACGATGCGTCGCAGCAGGCGGCGCAGCACGTACCCGCGGCCGTCGTTGCCGGGGTTGACTCCGTCGGCGATGAGCATGGCGGCGGTGCGAGCGTGGTCGGCGATGACCCGGAAACGCACGTCGTCGGCGTGCTCGACACCGTAGGAGCGGCCGGACAGCTCCTCGGCCTTGTCGATGATCGGGCGCAGCAGATCGGTCTCGTAGACGTTCTCCACGCCCTGCAACAGGAATGCGACGCGCTCGACGCCCATACCGGTGTCGATGTTCTTCTTGGGCAGCGGACCGAGGATCTCGAAATCGTCCTTGCCCTTGCCCTTGCCGCGCTCGTTCTGCATGAACACGAGGTTCCAGATCTCGAGGTAGCGGTCCTCGTCGGCCTCCGGGCCGCCCTCGGCGCCGTACTCGGGCCCGCGGTCGAAGTAGATCTCCGAACACGGCCCGCACGGGCCGGGAATGCCCATGGACCAATAGTTGTCGGCCATACCGCGGCGCTGGATGCGCTCGGGCGGCACGCCGATCTCGAGCCACATCCGCTCGGCCTCGTCGTCGTCGAGGTAGACGGTGACCCATAGGCGTTCGGGATCGAAACCGTAGCCGCCGTCCTCGACACTCGAGGTCAGCAGCGACCAGGCCGCCGAGATGGCCTCACGTTTGAAGTAGTCGCCGAAGGAGAAGTTGCCCGCCATCTGGAAGAAGGTGTTGTGGCGGGTGGTGATGCCGACGTTCTCGATATCGAGGGTGCGCACACACTTCTGCACACTGGTCGCCGCCGCGTACGGCGGGGTCTGCTGACCGAGGAAATACGGCACGAACTGCACCATGCCCGCGTTGACGAACAGCAGGTTGGGGTCGGCCAGGATCAGCGAGGCACTGGGTACCTCGGTGTGTCCGGCACGGACGAAATGGTCCAGGAATCGCCGTCGTATCTCGTGGGTCTGCACAGATGTCCAGCCTACCGGTCCTGCGCACGTGATTTTTCATCGCCCGTGCGAGCACCGGCCGGGTTCGCGCCCTCGACGCGGCCGCTGCGGACGATGCGCCGCAACTTCTGTACCCGCGGCCCGATCTCGCGTTCGAAACCGTGGTCGGTCGGGGTGTAGTAGTCGACGCCGACCAGCGTGTCGGGCGGATACTGCTGGGCCAGTACGCCGTCGGGATCGTCGTGCGGATAACGGTAGCCCTGCGCGTGCCCCAGCGCCGCCGCGCCCGCGTAGTGACCGTCGCGCAGATGAGCGGGCACCGAACCGGCTCTGCCCGCCGAGATGTCGGCCACGGCGGCGCCGAGCGCGGCGGGCACGGCACCCGATTTGGGGGCGGTCGCCAGATGGATGGTGGCGTGGGTCAGAGTGAGCTGCGCCTCGGGCATGCCGATGAGCTGGACCACCTGCGCCGCGGCGACGGCGGTCTGCAACGCGCTCGGATCGGCCATGCCGATGTCCTCGCTGGCCGCGATCACCAGCCTGCGCGCGACGAAGCGCGGATCCTCCCCCGCGCTGAGCATGCGGGCCAGATAGTGCAGGGCGGCGTCGACGTCCGATCCGCGGATCGATTTGATGAAGGCGCTGATCACGTCGTAGTGCTGATCCCCGGCGCGGTCGTAGCGCACGGCGGCCTTGTCCACGCTCGCCTCGACCAGAGCCACGTCGACGGTGCCGTCGAGCGAGGACTCCGCGGACGCCTCCAGCGCGGTGAGCGCGCGCCGGGCGTCGCCGCCCGCGATGCGGACGATGTGGTCGAGCGCCTCGGCGGTGACGGTGTAGGCGCCGCCGAACCCGCGCGGATCGGCGGCCGCGCGTTCGAGCACCACCCTGATGTCGTCGTCGGTGAGCGAATGCAGCCGCAGGACCAGCGACCGCGACAGCAGCGGCGCGACCACCGAGAACGAAGGATTCTCGGTGGTGGCGCCGACCAGCAGCACGATCCGATTCTCGACCGCGGCCAGCAGCGCGTCCTGCTGGGTCTTGGAGAAGCGGTGCACCTCGTCGATGAACAGCACGGTGCGTTCCCCCGCGGCGAGCCTGCGCCGGGCCAGGTCTATGACCGCGCGCACCTCCTTGACCCCCGCCGAGAGCGCCGAGAGCGCCTCGAACCGGCGGCCCGTGGCCTGGGAGATGAGCGAGGCGATGGTGGTCTTGCCGGTACCGGGCGGACCGTAGAGCAGCGCCGAGGCCGCACCCGACCCCTCGACGAGCCTGCGCAGGGGTGCGCCGGGACCGAGCAGATGCCGCTGACCGACCACCTCGTCGAGCGAGACCGGGCGCATGCGGACGGCCAGCGGCGCCGCGACGCCCGGACCCCGGAAGTCGACGCCCGCGCCCGCGGGCAACTCCGAGGCCGGGTCGGCGCCCGGCACGTCGAACAGCCCATTGCTCATAGCTGCGACCGTACCGCTGTGCCCTGACACGCTCGAGTTGCCCGCGGCCCTCGGATGGGATGTGATCGATATCCGTGGACGAAAACGCCTCCGCTTCAGACTCCGCCCCCTCGGCCTCGCTCGCCCGGCGCGCCGTGCTCAAGGGCGCCGCCGTGCTCACCGGCGGTACCGCCGCCCTGTTCACCGCGGGCACCGGACGAGCCGCGGCGCCTGCCTTCGCACACGGTGTCGCCTCGGGCGACCCATTGCCCAACGGTGTGATCATCTGGACCCGCGTCACCGTGGCGCCCGAGGCCACACCCGGATCCGGTGTCGGCGCGGCGGCCACGGTCACCTGGGAGGTCGCCGACGACGAGGGCTTCACCTCGATCGCCGCCGCCGGGCGCGTCACCGCGAGCGCCGACTCCGATCACACGGTCAAAGTGGATGTGACCGGGCTCGGCCCGGCCTCCGACTACTATTACCGGTTCACCGCGCTGGACCAGCGCTCCCCGGTGGGCCGCACCCGCACCGCGCCCGCCGACTCCGACGCACCCGAACGCCTGCGCTTGGGTGTGGTCTCGTGTTCGAATTGGGAAGCGGGCTACTTCGCGGCCTACCGGCACCTGGCCGCCCGCGAGGATCTCGACGCCATCGTCCACCTCGGCGACTACATCTACGAATACGGCCGCGGCAAGTACGGCGGCATGCACGGCCCGGTGCGTGGACACGAACCCGCGAGCGAGATCGTCACCCTTGCCGACTACCGTATCCGACACGCGCAGTACAAGACCGATCCCGACCTGGCCGCACTGCACATGCGCCACCCCTTCATCTGCACCTGGGACGACCACGAATCCGCCGACAACTCCTGGTCGGGCGGTTCGAGCACGCACGATCCGGCGGTGAGCGGGGCGTGGCGCGACCGGCGCGCCGCCTCCGCGCGCGCCTATCTGGAATGGATGCCGGTGCGCGCCAACGGGTCCGGCGATCAGGTGCGCATATACCGGCGACTGCGATTCGGCACCCTGGCGGAACTGTCCATGCTCGACCTGCGCAGCTACCGCGACCGCGAGGCCAAGGCCGTCACCGGCTGGCGCGTGGTCGACGATCCGGCGCGCACCATCACCGGCAAGGCCCAGATGGACTGGCTCACAGCGGGTTTGGCCTCCTCCCCCGCTCGGTGGAAGCTGGTCGGCAATTCGGTCATGATCGCACCGCTGGTGTTCCCGCCGCTGGAACCGGCCACCACGGAGGCCATCACAAGCGTCATGGGATTGCCGCAGGGCGGTATCCCGGCCAACGGTGACCAGTGGGACGGCTACACCGCCGATCGCCGGACGCTGTTCGCCACCCTGCTGGACCGGCGAATCGGCGACGTGGTCTTCCTGACCGGCGATATCCATTCCTCGTGGGCCGCCGATCTGCCCGTCGATGCCGCGAACTATCCGGGCGGTCCGACGGTCGGAGCCGAATTCGTGGTCCCGTCGGTGACCTCGGCCAGTGTCGGCGAACTGCTGAAGGCCCCGCCGCGCACGCTGGCGGTAGCGGTCGAGGACTCCATCAGGGGCTTCAACGGCCATCTGCGCTACGTCGAACTGGAATCGCACGGATACGGCGTCCTCGAAGTCACCGCCGCGCAGGCCCGGATGGACTGGTTCTACGTCCTCGACGTCGAGGACGCGAATACCGGTGTGCGGCACGGCGCTTCCTTCGCGGTACCGGCAGGCGGACGAGTGGAGCCGCGGCCGGGGCCGATCGCCTGAGCGGTGGCGGGAATATCGCGCCGGTGGCCGAAACTTGGAATCGGTATGACGAGTGCCGACTTGCTGGTGGACGCCTTCGGCCGGATTCGCGAGAACGTACACGGCGCGGTCGAGGGCCTGACCCAGGATGAACTGACAACCCGTATCGAGCCGGGCGCGAACTCCATCGCCTGGCTGGTCTGGCATCTGACCCGCGTCCAGGACGATCACATCGCCGAGGTCGCCGGACTCGACCAGGTGTGGACGGCGGCGAACTGGGTGGGCCGCTTCGATCTGCCCTTCGACGCGTCCGCGACCGGCTACGGTCACGGCTCGGCCGAGGTCGAGAAGCTGGGCACGGCAACGGCGGAGTTGCTGCTCGGCTATCACGACGCCGTGCACGCGCAAACCGTCGACTACGTCTCGGGTCTGTCCGACGCCGACCTGCCGCGCGTCGTCGACACCCGCTGGGATCCGCCCGTCACCCTCGGGGTGCGGCTGATCAGCGTGGTCGACGACGACATCCAGCATTGCGGCCAGGCCGCGTTCGTGCGCGGCCTGATGCTGCGACGCCGCTGATCCGCCGCCGCGGCACGGCCCACTCGGCCCAACCGCGGCACGGCCTACTCGGACCAGCGTTCCTCGAGCATCGCGGAGACGTCTTCGGCGAAATCGCCGACGGTGTCATCGCCGGTGCAGCGGGCATCCTCGGCCAGTGCGGCCCACCTGTTGATCAGCGCCACCGATCGCGGCACCGAGAGCCCGTGTTCGCGGGCGGCGGCGATGCGCGCGTGATCGGCGGGCAGGAACCAGTAGGTGCTCAGCCACACCCAGATGAGCCTGGCCTCGAGGATGCGCTGGGCCAGCGCGTCGTCGTCGGCGAGGGCGGGCCACACCCCGACGACCTCGGAGCGCCACGCCTCCACCATCTGCCGTCCGCGTTCGCGCGACAGCTCGAAATCGCACAGGCAGCCGGGGAAGGAGACCAGCGCGTAGGCGATGTCGAGGGTCGCGTCGCGGAAGCCGCCCCATTCGTAATCGAGGAAGCGCGCGCCCTCCTCGTTGATGATCACGTTGTCGGGGCACAGATCGGACGGGCTGAAGGCACGGAATCGGCCGGCGGAGAAGAGCCGGTTGCCCCGGACGATCCGCTCGGCGATCTCGCCGGGCACCTCGACGCCGAGTTCGCGGCGCAGCAGGCCGGGCACCTCGGCGATCGCCGATTCGGCCTGCTGGGCGATGCCGTCGACGCGGTGCACGACATCGACTCGACGTAGCAGCGCGACGAAATCGGCCTCACGCCCGACGGTGGCCGCGTGCATGCGGCCCATCGCCTGCGCGAAGGCCATAAGCGCGTTACGGGTCGGTGGCTCGGCGCCGGATTCGAGCACGTGGGTCAGCAGGGAGTTCTCACCCAGATCGCTGAGGATCAACAGCCGGTCCGGCAGGCTGTGCGCGATCAGGTACGCCCCGGGTCGCTGGTCGCGACCGAGCGCGGTGGTGAACTGATAGGACACGGTTTCACGGAGGAATGCCGAATCGATGCTGGCGACCCCCGGCGCGAACGCGCCGGTTCTGAGGTCGCGAGCGGCACCGCGGACCTGTTTGATGATCAGGGTCCGTGGCAACGAGAAGGCGTTCTCCGAAACACGCGCGCGTAGGACTGTCGTCCTACCACTTCCGCTGAGCTCCATCGGATCGCTCAGCTTCACCGGAGCACCCATTCGCTTTGTGAGCAACTGCTGTGCTGCGGACACGACTTCGGCGGCGCGTTCGGCCAATAGTGCGGTCATCGCCTCTCAAGCTACTCGCTTCGGGTCACTTTCAGCGACCTGTTACACAACCTTTCCGCGTGGCCCGGCGTGTCCCGCCCGCGCGGTTGCGGGTCGGGCGCCGCTCGCTTGACACGGCTGCGTCGGTCGGGTTTTCTCGACCCCAACTGCTGTGCGCCACACCGCAAACCAGTTGCCTCGAAAGGTCTACTACATTGACCGACACATCGTCGCCCGTACCGCATGATCCGGCTCGCGACACACCCCGTGGGGGCGCAGCTTCACAGCATACGGCGCGCCCCGGGCAACCGGAGGGCGTTCCGGGCGCGGCCAGGTACGGCAGCGAGCCGGCCGAGCCGGGCGTCGAGCCCGTGGTCGGCGCGGCGCCGCAGCCGAGTTACGGTCCGCCCGGCACCGGTCCGGGCGTGCCCTCGTCCGGGTCGGATGGCACGGCGCACTACGACGATCAACCGGTGTACGGATACCAAACGGCCGGACCGACCGGTCTGGATGTCGGTAATGCGATCAGTTACGGCCTGGACAAGTTCCGGCTGAATCCCGCTCCCTGGCTTGGAATCACCGCGCTCGGCGTTGTCATCTACCTGGCTTTCATCGTGCTGGTCCAGGTCGTCGATCCGACCTCGCTCCTCCCGGTCGCGGTGATCTTCCTGCTGGTGCTCACCGGGCTTTGGCTGCTGCAAGCGGCGATGGTGCGCGGCGCGCTGTACGAAACCGATGGCAACAAGCCGGATTTCGGGTCCTTCTTCCGTTATCTGAACGCGGGCAATGTGCTGTTGACGGCACTGCTGGTCTATCTCGGCACCTGGATCGGCCTGGCGTTCTGTGTCCTGCCCGGCCTCATCGTCGGCTACCTGTGCATGTTCGCCCTGCATTTCGTCATCGACCAGGATCAGGGGCCATTCGCCGCGATCAAATCCAGTGCGACGCTGGTGCTGCGCAATCCCGGCCAGACCGCGCTGCTCGCGCTCGCGGTCGTGGTGATGACCTTCCTCGGCATGCTGCTGTGCGGCCTCGGGCTGCTGATCGCCGGGCCGGTCGCGGTCGTCGCGGTGACCTACGCCTACCGGGGACTCACCGGCGGCATGGTCGCCGCCTGAGCGGCCGAACGGCAGACTTCACTTCTCGGTCGATGACGTCGTTCGCCGCCTCGCGCGCCACGTCGGCCTGGACCAGATCGCCCGCGGGTTCAATGGCACAACCGCGGGCGAGAGTCACGTGCGTGACACCGGGATCGACGGCAAGGACCGCGAGAACCCGATCGGTGGTCTCGGGCGGACTGATCATGCGCAGATGCAGCACGGGTACCCCTCGGTCAGCGCCGTCGTTCCGCAGCGAAACTGAGCAGAACCTACCGTCCGCACGCGCCGTCCGCCATGGCCGTGCTCAGGCTTTGAACACCTCGGGCCGCACCGCGCCGTTGGTCGCACCGTCCTTCTTCGGCGTGGGTTTCGCGTCGAGCCCGGCCTCTTTGCGCTGCTGGTCACTGATCGGGGCGGGCGCGTCGGTCAGCGGATCGACGCCACCGCCGGTCTTCGGGAAGGCGATGACCTCACGAATGGAATCCAGTCCGGCCAGCAGCGCCACGATCCGGTCCCAACCGAAGGCGATGCCGCCGTGCGGGGGCGCGCCGAAGGCGAAGGCGTCCAACAGGAAGCCGAACTTCTCCTGCGCTTCGGCGTGATCGATGCCCATCACACCGAATACGCGCTCCTGGACGTCGCGGCGGTGGATGCGGATGGAACCACCGCCGATCTCGTTGCCGTTGCAGACGATGTCGTAGGCGTAGGCCAGCGCCGAACCCGGATCGGTGTCGAAGGTGTCCATCGATTCCGGCTTGGGCGAGGTGAAGGCGTGATGCACCGCCGTCCACGCCGAATAGCCCAGTGCCACGTCGCCGCCCGCCGCGGCGTCGGCGGCCGGTTCGAACAGCGGCGCGTCCACGATCCACACGAACGACCACGCGCTCTCGTCGATCAGGCCGACCTGGCGGGCGATCTCCCCGCGCGCCGCGCCGAGCAGGGCGCGACTCGACTTGACCTCGCCCGCCGCGAAGAACACGCAGTCACCGGGCGCGGCGCCGACCCGCGCGGCAAGACCCTCGCGTTCGGCGTCACTGATGTTCTTGGCGACCGGGCCGCTCAGCGTGCCGTCCTCGTTTACCAGGACGTAGCCCAGACCGCGCGCACCGCGCTGTTTGGCCCATTCCTGCCAGCCGTCGAGCTTGCGACGCGGCTGACTCGCGCCGCCCGGCATCACCACCGCGCCCACGTAGGGCGCCTGGAAGACCCGGAACGGGGTATCGCGGAAGTACTCGGCGAGTTCGGTGATCTCGACGCCGAAGCGCAGGTCCGGTTTGTCGGAACCGAAGCGGCGCATGGCCTCCGCGTAGGTCATATGCGGAATCGGCGTGGGGATCTCGTGGCCGATGAGCCGCCACAGCGCGACCAGGATGTCCTCGGCCAGCAGGATGACATCCTCCTGTCGCACGAAGCTCATCTCGATATCGAGCTGGGTGAACTCCGGTTGCCGGTCGGCGCGGAAGTCCTCGTCGCGGTAGCAGCGCGCGATCTGGTAGTAGCGCTCGATGCCGCCGACCATGAGCAGCTGCTTGAAGAGCTGCGGACTCTGCGGCAGCGCGTAGAAGCTGCCCGGCTGCAACCGCGCGGGCACAACGAAGTCGCGCGCGCCCTCCGGGGTGGACCTGGTCAGCGTGGGCGTCTCGACCTCGACGAAGGCGTGCTTGGCCAACACATCGCGCGCGGCGGCATTCGCCTTGGAACGTAGCCGGATGGCATGGGCAGGCCCCTCGCGGCGCAGATCGAGGTAGCGGTGGCGCAGGCGCGCCTCCTCGCCGGGGTGCTCGTCGAGCTGGAACGGCAGCGGGGCGCTCTCGTTGAGTACCTCGAGTTCGGCGACGTCGACCTCGATCTGTCCGGTGGGCAGCTCCGGGTTCTCGTTGCCGTCCGGGCGCCGCTCCACAACGCCGGTGACCAGCACGCAGAATTCGGCGCGCAGCCGGTGGGCCTGCTCGGCCGCCGGGCCCGACCGGAACACCGCCTGCGCCATGCCGGACGCATCGCGCAGATCGATGAAGATCACGCCACCGTGGTCACGACGCCGGGCCACCCATCCGGTGAGGGTGACGGTCTGACCTGCATGTTCGCTTCGCAGCGAACCAGCCAAGTGGGTGCGCAGCATCGGATTCCTTTCGACGATTCCGGCACCGGACTTCGGCCTTCGGTGCGGTTGCCATCGTAGCGACGACGCAGGCACGGTCCCTAATTGATATTCGCGCACCCGCGTACCCACGGGCGAGCGCGCCGTGTCGTGCGACACGCTAGGTGTCCGAATCCGGATATCGGGCATTCGTGCCAAGCTGGTAGACACTGCGGGTCGCGCCCGGACCGGCCGCGTCGGCGGCCGCGCGTCCCATCGAACACAGGAAGCGACGACGATGACCTTCAACGAGGGCATGCAGATCGATCCCGATGCCGTCAGATCCGGCGGGGGCGGACCCGGTATGGGCGGACGGATCGCCTTGGGCGGCGGCGCGGGCGGCATCATCGTGCTGGTCCTGGCCCTGCTCTTCGGCGGCGATCCCGGATCACTGCTCGGCGACCTGACCGGCGCACAGGATCAGCAGTCCCAGTCCGCCACCTCGGGAACCCCCGAACACTGCAAGACCGGCGCCGACGCCAACAAGTACGTCGACTGCCGCGTCGCGCTCACCGCCATCAGCCTCAACGCCATCTGGGGCGGGGAGCTGCCGAAACAGGTCGGGCGCAACTACGCCAAGCCGCAGGTCGTGCTGTTCTCCGGCGCGACGAACACCGGTTGCGGCAATGCCACCAGCGCGGTCGGCCCGTTCTACTGCCCGGCCGACAAGACCGCCTACTTCGACGTCAGCTTCTTCAACGAATTGACCGATCGCTTCGGCGCCCGCAATGGTCCGCTGGCCCAGGAATACGTCGTCGCCCACGAGATCGGCCACCACGTCCAGAATCTGCTCGGCGATATCGGCCGCGCCCAACAAGATCCGCGCGGTCCCGAATCCGGTGCGGTGCGCACCGAATTGCAGGCCGACTGCTACGCGGGCCTCTGGGCACACTACGCCGACAAGACCCCCGCGCCGGGAACGAACCAACCGTTCCTGAAACCGCTGTCGGACAACGATGTCCGTGACGCGCTGTCCGCGGCCTCGGCGGTCGGCGACGATCGGATCCAGCGCGCCGCCCAGGGGCGGGTCAATCCGGAAGCGTGGACGCACGGGTCCTCGGAGCAGCGCCAGAAATGGTTCCTCACCGGATACCGGACCGGCCTGGTCAAGGCGTGCGACACCTATTCCGCGCGCGACCTGGACAATCCCGACGCGCTGCGCTGATCGTCGCGGGCACACCGCGATTCGTCGAACAACACCGTAGAGAACAAGGTAGGTAATTGATGCGCACGATCCTGGCCGTGGTGCCGTCGCTCGTGCTGTCCGTCGCGGGCAGCGCGACCATCGCGGCGGCCGAACCCGTCGCGGCGGCGCCGATCGCGCAGCCGTACGCCCTGATCACCCTGACCACCATTCCCAGCGGCTGGGAGACCCGCACCGACCTACGCCCGGTTCTGGAGATCTACTCCGACGGCCACGCGATCGAGATGCCCGACGCCGCGTCCGCGGACCGCAGGCCCGAGACGCCACCACGGCAACTCGACGGCACCATCGGTCCCGAGGCGCTCCAGGCGGCGCTGACCGAGATCAGGGCGCTCGCGGGCGCCGACTTCGGCACTCCACCGGCCAACGGCGGTGTGCGGATCATCGACCTGATGCCGCAGGCGCCGGATCAGGACGTGCATCTCATCGTGTACTCCCCCGACGTGATCGACGGATTCGGCAACGACCAGCGGTCGGCGAGGCAGCGTTTCGCCGACCTTTACCGCAGACTGCTCGACGCATTCGTCAAGAGCTGAACATTCGTCGAGACCGATCCGAAACGCACCGCGGCCCTTCCCGATTCGGGAAGGGCCGCGGTGTGTCGGCGAGAAACCGTCGGCTCAGAACTGGTCCTGCTGATAATCGGAGAGCAGTTCGTCGGAATGCGGCGCGCCGATGACATCCGGCGTGGACTCGCCGAGCGGGCCGGTCAGATCGTCGTTGCCGGTACGGCTCTGGTACGGCTGCACGGTCCGGCCGTGCTCGTCGTCGGCGCCGCGCTGACCGCCCGCCGCACCGGGGCCGCCCATGAAGGAGTTGCCGGTGCCCGCCGTACCGGTGGACGCGCCCGAGGCGCCTGCGCCCAGCGAGGTGCCCGACATGCCCGCGGTCGACCGCAGCGGTGAGACCGTCGCGCCAGGCACTCCGGCACCGGTCTTTCCGCTGGAGGATCCCGAGCCGCCGGAACCCGAACCGGAACCGATGCCCCCGCCCCGGCCCGAGGAGGATCCGCCGGGACGGGCGGTGCCCAGTGCGCCGAGCGCGCCCGAAGCGCCGCCGCTGCCGTGTCCGACCGACTGCGGGGTGGTCGAGGACTGCGAACCGAGCAGCGGCGAGGACGAGGAGTCCGACCCGAGGCCCGCGGATTTGGTCGCGCTATCCTGCGCCTCGCTCAGCAGCGGTTCGCCGATGTTCTGGATGGCCGCCTGCGCGACATCCTGCGGTGCGGGCAGACCGCTCTGCCCGAGCATCTGGGCGACCATGCCGTTCAGCTCGGCGGTCTTGCCCGCCAGGTCGCCGCGAGTGGCGTTGACGACGCTCACGGCATTGCCGAGATGCTGTGTGGCCGTGGCGATCAGCGCCGTCTGCGCGGGCGGGGTGAAGATCACCGGCGCGAGGGCGACGGCCTGGGTCGCGAAGGAACTCGCGATCCCGACGAGTTGGGTATTGCCCGCCTGAACCGTGGAGGCCGCGGCCTCGGTGAGGCCGGAGATGTCGAAGCCGCGCCGGCTGGTCTCGGTGCCCTGCTGGGTGGCCTCCTGACTGGCCGCCTGCGCGCTGCGGGCGGCCTGCCCCTCCCAGACCTGCTCGACGGTGGCCATACTGCCCTTGCCGACTTGGACGGCGGTCTCGATGATCTCGGAGGACGCGCTCAGGATCTTGGTGGGATCGAGCGCGCCGAGCACGCCGGTGCCGAAACTGCTGAGCAGATCCAGGATCGGCTTGAACAGCTGGTCGATACCAGGCAGCGCGGGCAGCGCGAGTCCGCTCATGAGGGCCGCGACCGGATCGGCGGGCAGCGCGGGCATCGAAACCGTGGGCAGTGCGCTCGCGGCCTGCTGGGACGCCTGGGCGAGCTGGGCCGCGCCGCCGCTCATCGCACCGCCGAGCACGCCGTTGGCCTGGTTCAGCGCCCCCTGGACGGCCGTCTGGGCCTGGGTCACGGCGTGATGGATCGCGGTGTCGGCGCCGCCGAGCAGACTCGACACGTCGGTGGGCGCGCCCGAGAGTACGGAATGGGCGTCGGGCGCGGCGCCGCCACCGAGCCCTGGCAGACCGCCGGGCATGGCGGCGTGGTTCTGCGACTCGTCGCTGATCTTCTTGGCCAGCACGAAGTCCGGCGCTTCGATCGTCATATCCTCGGGCAGCTGCGGCAGCGGCAGATCCTGAATCGCCTGCGGCACACTCTGAATCGCCGCGGCGACGATCTGATTGCCGTCGTCGGCCGACTGCGCGACCGCGGCGACGGCCTGATCCGCGGGGGCGATCACACCGGAGAGACCGGTTTCCATATACGTATCCCCTGACTCAGATCTGGGCCTCGGCGGCGCCGATGGCGCCCGCGTTGCCGCTGTCGGTCTCGTCGAAGCGCAGCGAGGCGGTGAATGCCTTGGACGACAGGTTGTTGAACTTGGCCGACAGGTCGTTGATATCCCGGGCCTGCAATACCTGCGCCGCCGCGAAGCTCAGCAGATAATCGCCGCCGATCAAGCCGAACACCGGCGTGAGCGCGGCCACCTGCGAGACGGCGTCGAAATTCCCGGCACCCGCGATCTGCGCCGCGACGCCCTCGTTCTCCGCGGCGAACGTCCGAACAGCGTCGGTCTCTACCGAGAGATCACTCATCGAGCTGCCCCCCAAATCGTCGTGAACATCATTGTCTTGCACCGCCTCCCACAGCCCCACACTCCCAGCACGGCAGTTCGGCACGGTTGGGCTCAATATAGCCGACGCCGGGTGAACGGCGCAGTGCGATCGCCCTCACCGGCAGCGGCGTGAGGGTGCTTGCCTGCGACCGCGCTCCGGCTCCCGGTGCCGACCATCGGCCTCGAAGGGCAGATCCCGCGCGAAAGACAGGTACACCCCCGGGCCATTCGACCAAGCACCGGCACGCATCACGCCGGGCGACGTGGGCGCGCTATCACGTGCGCCGCCAGCCCGAATACAACGGGATACCGCTCTACAACCCGGCATCGCAACGCATCCAACGTCACCAATACCGGGGTTCGAAGATCACCACCCCGTGGCAACCCACCGTCGCCCCAACTTGACCTATGGAGAGCCGGATACGGGGACAACTCGCACGTCCGGTTCGGGAGCGCGGTATGGGAAACGGACCGAGCGAAAGCTCGGCACCGCGCCCCATACCGACGCTCACACGACCTTGACCTGGGTAGAGCGACGTTTCGGAGTTCCGGTCGCCAAAGCCTATGCCGGGCACACCGACAACCCCGGTGGCGCGACGACTCTGCTCTACAGCCGCGCCGGTCTCCCGGAAGTCGCATGAGCACTCGCCGAACTCACCGGTGAGCCGCATCCATGCGCGGCCGAGTCCGGTGCCGACCTCAACTACCTCCCATCCGGCCCGAGGCAGGTTCCATGACATCGAAGTCGCTATTGTCCAGCCATCAGCCCGCCGATCTCGCCGCGCTCGAAAGATCGGTCGAAGTAGCCCGCGACTGCGTTCCCCTACAGAACATCCCGGAACTGTACGAGGCGATGACAATCGCCGAGATCGAGGCTGAACAACAGTTGGCCCGCTGGGAACGAGCCCAACGGCGTCGCCGGCGCAAGCGCTCGGTTCGTGGCGAACTGGCCGAACATTCTCGACAGCAACGATCGGACCGTCGGCTAAGGCAGCAGGACGCCCGCCAGGTCTCGACCACCGGCAACCAGATAGCCGTCGAATCCGGAGCCCTCGAGTACTGATCCGTACCAGCCGAACCGACCCGCTCGCGGATCGTGCGAAGAAATTCGCCGATTCCGAACCGATGTTCGTGTCGCGGGGTCTACCTCGACATGAACATTGTGAAACCCGCTGTCACCGCGATACTGCTCGCCGCGATCCCGGGCGCGCTGGTGACCGCCGCCGCGACCGCCGCCGCCGACGTCACCTGTTACGGTGACTACTGCTCGGGCCGCGACCCGAACCAGACGCGATGCGCCCAAGACGCGAAAACCATTGCAGCGAAACATCTGCAAGGTTCGCTGATCGAGGTCCGCTACTCGCCGACCTGCAAGACGAACTGGGCGCGCTACGAACAGTATCCGGTGGGCGCGCGTGTGATCGGCACCGCCCCGTTGGTCCTGCGCGCCGTTCAGGACACCGGCTACGAACAGCATCACGACTTCGGGCTCAACGGCGCCGATCCCGGGACCTATGTCACGCCGATGATCTACTCACCCGTCCACAAGGTCTACGCCGAAGTCCTGTTCCAGTGCGGCGGAATGTCGCTGGTTGAAACCGCGTTCGACTGCGCCACAAGCTCGAGCGAACGCACCGACGCGGTCTGATCGGAAACCCGGACCCGCATCGGACCGGATGCGGGTTCGGGCTCTAACCTGCCCCGAATCATGCCGTGCACGAGGGGGATTCATTGCATCGCCACGCGGCGCGGCGACCACGCGGCTACCGTTGGGTGTATCGCGCTCGTGTCTAGGAGACCTCGTGAACGAACCATCGCGGCACTGCGCGAGCACCGGGGCATCCGCCACCGATCCCTGGCGTGAGCTCGCCCGCGCGAAGGCCGACGAAACCACACTGACCGCACTCTGTGTGGCGGCGCTGCCGTGGTGCCCGGAATCGCTGAATGCCGATCGGCCCGGCGGTTTTCCGCGTGGACGGCCCGCGAAAAGCACTGTGCGTGCCGCTGCGGCCGATCTGCTCGCGCGCACCGCACGGCCATCCGACGATCTCGCGCGCACCCGGCACGTCATCGCCTTGCTGTCGCTGCACTACCAACCCCAGGAGTCAGCGCCTGTACCGCTGGGCGGATCGGAACTCGATCAGCGTGTGCGTGACTGCACACTGGCGTGGCGTATGAGCATTGTGATCGCCGATCCCGCAGTGGAACTGATGACCGCCGCCACGCTGTGCCCCGCGTTGCGCAACGCGGGGCAGGCTCGCGTCGGCGCGATGGAGATCCTGCAGCCGGTGGTGGACCGGATCGATCTCACCGAGAACGCAGGGGCCCTCCTGCTCCGGGACGCGCCCTTCCTCCCGGAGCCGCTGCCGCAGCGCATCAGGTCCCGGGCACTGCACGTATTGGCCAGGGCCTACCTCGACGCACAACGCGTCGCCGACGCGACCACGGTCACCGATGCCTTGGTGGCGCATACCGCGACCTATGTCGGCGCCGTCCCGGGGCAGCACGCATCTGCATTGTCGTTGCTCGCGACGGTGGCTCGCCGCCGTCGCGACGTACGGACCTTCCTCGCCGCCGAAGCACAGCTGAAGCAGATGGCCGAGGCGAGACCGGACGTCAACAGTGTCTTCCACGAATTGAATGCCACCGGCAGCGGCAACGCTATTCGGCTCCACGATCATGGGCGGGCCTGGACCCTGCGGTTGCACCGGCTCCACGCGCGCATCCGAGCCGACCTCGGTGTCGAATATTTCGCCGACACCTCCGCCCTCCCGTCGATCGACGGACTGCGGCAGTGCCTTCGCCGCTACCGGGAGCGTGGCTCGAAGGACGGCCTCACCTGGCTGCTGGCGCACCCCGCGCCCGATACCGAGATACTCTCGGCGAAGTTTTACGGGCTCTCCGCCGAATGGTGGTGGCGCACGATCGGCGCCAGCGAAGACGCCACCCACAGATCCGAGGTGGAAGCCGCTGCCACCGAGGCGATTCGACGCTTGCGCCCCGCGGGCGTAAGTATCGATCCGAAGCTGGAGACCATCGCGAGGTGCGCCGCGGCGTGGTGCCGGGCGATCGGCCAGAACCCCCGTGGACAGATGAAACATCTGCTGGCGGCCATCGGCTGCGTGGCCGAACTGATGGTCACCATCGGCACCGACGACGACCGCCGCGAACTCGCCGACCGCTTCGGCTATTTGTTCGCCGACGCGGCGGCATCGGCGGTCGCGTTGAACGACCACGCCGCGGCCGATCTCATCATGGAGGCGGCGCGGCGCGACCGAGTCGGTCTGATCCTGGCGGAGCTGGCCCGCAACCCCGAAGTCGACGTCGCCATCAGGGCCACCGCGCTCGCGGTGAGCGCCAGTTCGACCGCTTCGCTGGAACGTCCGGACGGCGATATCGAAAGCTCAGGTGATTCGACCAGGTCGGCGCCGATCGACCTCGAGCAACGCTCTGCGCATGTGCTTGCGAATCGGGCGGGAGCGCGGTGTTCGGCCGACGCGGTACTCGGCCCGCTGGGGGCGCTGTGCGATCCATCGGTTCTCGAGGCCGCACGTGCCGAGGCGCTGATCGCGGGTGCGCCGCGTCGGGACACAACGATCGCTGTACTGCAACTGCTTCCGTTGTCCGGCACGGACCGCTCTGGTGCGGCGACCGTTCCGGTCCTGCGGCGACTGACCTACCGCGCCGACGCCGCGACCAATGCCATCGAGTACGTCGACCTGGTCGACGTACCCCGGAGCACGACCGACCTGGCTCCCGGCGACCAGCGCATCTTCGACTGGCGCGAGACTTTCGCGAAGGCATTGCTGCCGCCTCCGCTGCGCGAACTGCCCGCCCGCGTCACCACGGACCCGATCCGGTTGTTGATCGTGCCCACCGGCTTCTTCCACGTCCCCTTCGACGCCATGCCCGTGAGCGCCGACTCCTCGGTACTCGACCGCGCCGCCGTCAGCGTGCACGGCTCGCTGACCAGCGCGCCGGCCCTGCTCGACACCGAACTGGTCTCGGTTCCGTCGCCCCTGCTCGCCGTCTACGATGAGACACGTCTTCGCCACGCGGGTCAGGAATTCCGTGCACTGCACGCCGCCATCAGCCCGGTCACCAGGGTCGAGGGCGCCGACCAACTTCGCGGCGCGCTCGCGCCCGAGGGCGCACGCCTCAGCGTGCTCGCCATGGGCGTGCACGGCAGGATGGACCGAACCGGCTGGGGGCAGACCAAACTCATGCCGGACGGTTCCGAGATCACCGCGACCCAGATGCTCGCACTGCGCGTGCCCGTCCTGTGCGTGCTGGCGTCCTGCTACTCCTCGGTGACCACACACGACGGGGTCGAGCTGGATGGCTTTCCTTTGGCGCTGATGCTGCGCGGCGCGGCGACAGTGATCGGCGGGCTGTTCAATATCGAGGACGAGGCCACTGCCCAGATCATGACCCGGTTCTGGCGACGAATGGCCGAGGGAGTCCCGCCGGTGTACGCGCTGTGGGAGGCCAAACTCGAGTGGTTGGCCGAAAGACCCGATCGTCGTTCCCGGCACCGTCTGTGGGCCGGATTGATCACCTACGGTTGCGCCCACCACTGATCGGATCGGAACAGGATTCCTCGATGATGACCAACGATTGGACGGACTGGTCCGATGTGCTGGAATACGCACGGACAGCGCCCGATCCGGAACGCGCTCGGCTCCTCGCCTGCATCTGCGTCGCCGCGGTGCGGATGTGCCGCGAATCTCTCGGGGTTGTCCGCACGGGCGGATTTCCCTCCGGTCGCCCCGACAAGTTGGTGGTCCGCGCCGCCGCGCGACAGCTGCGTGACGTTCCCGCGGGCGAGGACACCCGGCAGGCCGCGGGCTATCGCGTTCTCGCACTGACCCATCTCACCTACTCGTGCACCGCGACCGTCCCGGGAGAACTGGACACCGCGCTGGAGGAGGCTCGGCGCGCACTCGATGAGGTGGTTCCCGAGGATCCGCTCATCGTCGCGCTGGCCCATTTCCTCCTCGCCCGAAGATTTTTCGCGGTGCGCGATTCGGAGTCGGAGAACAGCCACTACGAAATCGCCCTCACCACGCTGCGTGCGTGTGACCAGCGGTCGACCGAGCATTGGTTGTACCGCACCGCACCCTTCCTGACCACCGACAGCAAGCCCGGATTCGGCCAGCGGCTCATGCTCCGCCTGCTGCTGCACCGGGTCGATATGTACCTGAATCTCAACGACTCCGATCGTGCGCAGCGGGCCGCCGACGAACTGGTCGCCTTCACCGAAGCGCACCAGGACACCCAGCTCGGCGACTATTGCTGGTCATTGCAGCGGCGTGCCCGTGTGGAGCGCGAACGCCGCGATGTCGAGGCCTTCACCCGGACCGAGAAGCTGTTGGAGCGGATCAGCTCCGACCATCCGCAACGCAACGCGGTGCGTCTGTACTGGTTGCGCTGCGCCGCCGACAATGCAAGCAAACTCCTCGAATTCGACCGTTCGACAACGCTGTTCAAAGAACGCATGGCGGTCAGGGCGAGATGGCGTCTCGGCGTCGAACTCGACCCGTCGACCATGACCGCGGCGCAGGTATGTCGACTCGTCGGTGGAATCAGCGAGCTGAACTCGCCCCAGCAGCTGACCAATGTCGGCAACGATGCCTTCGACTTGGCGCTCAATCTCTACGACTCGGGCACGCTGCGCACCGATCCGCAGGCCCGCGCCGAGGCACTTGGCTACCTGGACGCCGCGGCGCAGGCCTGGCAGGAGTTCGCCGTCAACGGTATCCACACCGTAAGTCTCGCGCGGGCGCAGATCGAACTGCTCCAGCCCGATCCTCCCCTGCCTCGGCTCACCGAGGAGATCCTTCGGGTGGAGGCCGCCGCGCCGCGTTTCACCACCCGTCGCCGCGCGATGATCACCGCGGTTCGGCACGGTTCGGTCGGTGACGGCCGCGTGCTGCGGCGACTCGGCGAGCGCATCGCCCAACTGGAATCGACCACCAGCAGTGGTCCCGAACTCGGCACCCTCTACGGTCTCACCGCGGAGTTCCATCTGCGCGTCTGCCGGGCCGCCGAGACGGCGGGCGAGGTGCCGGACTGGCATGCGGCCGAGGATGCGGCGATGCGCGCGGCTCCCCTGCTGCGTCCCGCGTCCGTCAGCTACGACCCCGACCTCGAGGCCACCGTGTGGCAGACCGCCGCAGCGGCGATGCCCGACCCACCCGAACGCCTGAACCGGATGCTGCGGGCCATCGGCTGCGTGGCCGAGCACACGATCACCATCGCGAACAGTGAGACCCGACGCAGCGCCACAGCCAGATTCGCCCGGCTGTTCGCTGATGCCGCAGACCTAGCGGTAGCCCTGGACGAGCACGCTGCCGCCGATCTCATCATGGAAGCCGCGCGTCGCGACCGGGTCGGACTGCTGCTGGCCGAGCTCATCGCCAATCCGCGGGTGGACGACGCGATCAGGTCCGCGGCGCTGTCGGTGACGGCGAGTCGCCTCGACACCCCGGTCGCGGGCAGCGCGGACGCGGATGAGGAAGGCGGGTACGAGAACGGCGAGAAGCCGCCGCCGAAACCCGACACCGAGCAGCGGACGCGCGAACGTTCGGCGCAGATACTAGTCGACCGCGCGCGGGCCATAGCCGACGCCGAGCAGGTCCTCGGCCCGCTCGGGGCACTGTGCGATCCCGCCGAGCTCGCCAACGCACACCCCGGCGCCGTACTGTCGCGGCGGGCGACGCCCACCGCGACCGCACTGCTCCAGCTGTATCGGCCGAACGGTCCCGACGACGATCCGCCGCGATCGGGCACAGCCACGTTCTACCGCCGGGTCACTCTGTGCCATGCGGGCACGATCACCGAACACCTCGACGCGGTCCACGTGCCCGCCGTGCTGACAGCGCTGCACGCGCAGGATCGCAGCACCTACGACTGGGCGCCGACCCTCGCAAAGGCGTTGTTGCCGCCACCGCTGCGACAATTCGTCCGCGATCATCGGGACGAGGGACCGATCCGGCTGCTGATCGTGCCGACCGGCTCCTTCGATATTCCGTTCGACGTGCTCCCGGTTGACGACCGCCCGCTTATCGATGACGCGGTCATCAGTATCCACGGATCACTCACCGGCACATTGGCTCTGCTCCAGGTGCGGCACACCGGCGCCACCGCACCGTCGCTCGCGGTATACGACGCCGCGCGCCTGTCGCACGCGACCGCCGAGCTGGATGCCCTGTGCGCCAATCTCATCGATATCGCCCAGGTCGGCGGATACGCCGACTTGCACCGCGCGCTGGCGACCCAGGGTCCGTCACCGTATGCGCTGTTGGCCATGGCCGTGCACGGCAGTCACGACGAATCCGGCTGGGGCCAGGCCAAACAACTACCCGACGGGACGACCGTGCAGGCCAGCGATGTCTTCAGTTGGTCGGTTCCAAGGCTGTGCGTGCTCGCTTCCTGCCACAGTTCGATCACCAGTCCCGACGGCATCGAGATCGGCGGGTTCCCGTTGGCGCTCATGTTGCGCGGGGCGACCACGGTGATCGGGTCGCTGTTCGCCATCGACGACCAAGCCACCGCGGAAATCATGAGCAGCTACTGGCGACTCCTCGGCGAGGGGGTCGGCGCGGCGGCAGCGCTGCGGCTTGCCAAACTGCGCTGGCGTGACAGCGATCCGGGCGCCGACCCACGGCACTGGGCCGGACTGGTGACCTACGGGGCGGGCAATCAATGACCGATGGCGCGGCGAACCCGACCGTCACGGTCGGACTCATCACCGACCCGAGCTCTCCCGAGGGCCGCCACGACGCCCTCGCCCATCCGCTGCTGATCCGCCGCCTCGACGCCGAGCCCGGCGCGCAGGTGCGCATCGCGACCGTGCGGGGGGCGGCGCTGTACACCTTGCGCGCGAGCGCGGACACCGAGGCATCGACCTATCTCGCTCTCACACCCGGCGGTCTACGCAGGCTCGGGCACGAGGCAGGTACTCCCGTCACGTTGCGAATCCACTGCGCGGACAGCATGTCTCGCCGCCAAGCACGCAGACACAACGGGTTCATCGAGGAGTGTGTCGAGCGCGGCGACGAACGGTTCGTCCTCGCGCTCGCACCGCACGGCGGCGATATCGAGAAGTGGACCGACCTCCAGGCATATCGGGTCGCGTACCGACTCGGGTGGGAGCGCGCCGCGGTCTGGGCCTGCCTGGGCTGGTATCGAGGCGGCGGCGCGTATCGCCGCTGGCATATCGCCTCGACCGACCTACACCACGCGAGTTTTCCGAAATTGCGCGCACTCTCGGATCGGCCGTATCGACGCACCGTGGCCTTCCACGGCTATCGGGGAAACACGGTACTCATCGGCGGCGGCTGCGAGGAGGACCTGAAGTGGCGTGTGCACTCGGCGCTGCGAGAATGTCTGCGCGCCGTTCGAATACCGGTTCGACTTGTCGGTCCCGACGAACCGTACGGTGCACGCTCGCACGCCAATATCGTCAACAGGTTCGCCGTCGGCGGCGCCGGACTGCAGCTCGAGCAGCCATTGGCCGCGCGCTCGGCATACTGGCGGCCCATCGCGGACGCCGTCGCCGACGTCTTGGCCCACCTACCGAAGGCGTCGCCGGTGGGCGACGCCGATCCGGCAGCGCGCATCTAGTCGTTCCATGACGGTTTGGAGGTCAAGTGCCAACCGTGACATGCGGGGCACAGATATCGGCGGCATTCCCGACGCCTGCTGCGGAGGCCTACTTCCTCGGCCTGCTCGCGCAGCCGCCGGATCTGTGCCAGTGCCGATTTGGCGTCGTTGCACTCCCGGTACCGCGTCTTGCCGGTCTGCTCACACAGCGGCCAGCGGTGGCGGCGGGGGGAACGGTGGCGTTCTATGCGGTGAGACATATCGCTCCTGTGTGTGCGGGCCACCCTCCCCGGATGGCCACCCATGCAGGTAACGACCGTCGTTGTGACTCCTCGGTTCGGTCCGGCTGCCGAAATCTCCGCCACGCCTTACTTTTCGGAGCGACCGCACCCACTCGACCATCCGTGACGAATTCGTGACCATCGCGAATCGAACCCCCGCGGCGTTCCGCGGGTCGAACCGTACGACACCTAGGCGAAAGGTTCCCCACCACATGTCCGACGAACCCGCCGTATTCGATACCGATGAGGAGCCCAACGAGCAGGGACCGCCTTCGTTGGCCGAGCAGTACGCGGCGCAGGCTCAGGAGGCACGGGCCGAACAACGGTTCACGGACTGCTTCGGCTGCACGATCGACGAGGCACTGAGCTGGACCTTCGATCAGGCCCGGCGCAGGACCCGCGATCTCGTCCAGGCCGAGGACATCGCCCAGCAGGCGCTGCTCAAACTGTGGATCCGTTCGGCGGGCGGCCCGCTCGAGGTGAACAGTGTCGAGGCCTACATCCGAGGCACGGTGAACAATCTGATCGCCACCCTGTGGACGAAGGCCAAACGCGAGCGCGAGGTGCACGGTCACCGGGTCGACTACGACATCGCGATGGAGACCCGCGGCGACAACGACGTGGAACGCGACGTGCTTGACAGCAGCCTGGTCAACAGTGTCACCGCCGCCATCGCGGAGCTGCCGGACAAGCTCCGAGCGGTCGTCGACCTGCTATGGGATCCACGCGCCTTCGATTTCAACGCGCGACCGCAGAGCGAAGTCGCGCGCATCCTGGGGATCAATCCGGGGACCGTGAAGAGCAGGTTGTTCACCGCCCGTAACCTGCTGGCCGAGCATCGTTGGAAGATGCTCGGCGATGATCCGTCCGCTCCCGATACCGACGACGACCTCAACAGCTAGAAGGACTCGCTATGGACGACATCACCTGGCCCGGCAACCGCGAACCCGACGACTACGAGGACCTGTTCCTAGCGCTGCCCGCGCGAGACGCGACACCCCGGCGCGAATCGGGCGAGCGCGAGGATACGCGCGATACCCCCGAGGAGCAGTCGGCCAAAGCCCGCATCCTCGCGAACCTCGGACTTCGCCGGGACACGAGCGGCAACCTGCGGCTCTCGGATACCGAACTGGCCGAGACACTCGAACAATGGGCACTTCAGCCGGTGCGGAGTCTGCCGGAACCCGATCGCGGCGGGAGCGACGCGATCGAGGTGGCGATCGAACTGGATGATCCGGTCGTGACCGAGATACTCGACGGACAGGCCTCACTGCACTTGGTCGTATCCACCGAGGATATCGACGGTGAGGAGACGCGCATCGAAGCGCGAGCGGCGCTGCCCCACGTTCCGAGAATCCACGACGCGGTCCTGCTCGCGGTACTCACCTGCGGCGTCGCGGGCCATCTCGTCAGCTTTCCGCTGCGTCCGCACAATGACGGCTCCGACGATTTCCCGCTGTGGTCGCTGATCGGCGGCGCGACGGTGCCGCCATACGGACCGGTGCGCGGCGTCCGCCTGAGGATAGAGCGGCACGGCGATACCGACGACCGCCTGTGACCGTCGCGAATTCGGCCCAGAATCCAAGAGCTGTGTCGGGTTCGGTTGCTGAGTCGTCGCCAGCAGATGAGGGCGGCCGCGAGGCTGAGGAAATCGTGGTGGATGTCGGTGCGGCGTTCCCAGCGGATGGCGAGGTGGCGGTACTGGTGGAGTAGGGCCAGGGTCTGTTCGACGATCCAGCGTCCGGCAGTGCCCTTGTCGCGGGTGCCGCGACGCACGGATGTAGCCGGTGATATGTCGTTGTGCCAGTTCGTCGTAGACGCGCGGGTAGTCGTAGCCCTTGTCGGCGACAGGGTGGTGATCCGGCGTCGTGGCGGTCCGGGGGCGCCCGCGCAGGGGACGGACGCGGTCGAGCGGTTCAGGCAGC
>NZ_LGYZ01000010.1 GCF_001310275.1 Nocardia arizonensis | reverse complement strand
GGCGGTAACGACAACAACAAGAACAACAAGGACGGCGACAAGCAACCCGGAACCGGCGGCGGGACCGGAGGTGGCGACAAGAAGCCCGGAACCAGTGGTGGCGGCAGCGGCATCGGGAAATCCGGCGGTGCCCCCACCGGCAGCAGCACCGGCGGGAAGGGCAGCAACCTCGACCCCTCCGCCTTCACACCCTCCTCGAAGTCGGCCACCGAGAAACCGAGCGGCGCCACCGGCCCGGAAGCCCTGTCCTCTCTGTCGAAAGCTCTGCAGGAGTTGACCTCCGGCCTGTCCGGCCCCACCGGCGCGCCACTGACCACCGCACCGCTGGGCGCCGCCGGCCCCCTGGGCGCCACCGGCGCGGTCCCGTTCGGCTTCGATCTCGAATCAGCAGGGCTCCGCGGGGGCGGCGGCGGTTCCGCGGGCGGGGGCGGCTCGTCGTCGCCGACCGCGAAAGCGGCCGAGGACAAGCTCTTTCCACGCGCGACCACGGCCGGAAAGATCACCGATGCGGTGGAAACCCGTGCCGGGATTGCCCCGTCGGCGGCGATGCCCTACGGCGGCGGCTACCCGATGGGTGGTGGCATGGGCGGTGGCGCGCAGGCTGGCCAGCAACAGCAGCAGCGCAAACGCGCGGCCTACCTCGACGGCACCGAGCACCTGGAGGAAGCCGTCGGCGAGGATCCGCTGTCGGTCCGGCCGATCATCGACCGCTGAGCCCCTTCGAACCCGAACGTGAGTCCCGCCATGCGTTTTCATGTCGTCAACTTCCCCAACACCCAGACCACCAAGCACTACCAGCCGTGCGCCTACACCCAGAAGATCCGGCGTTTCGCCATCATGATGACGGAGCTGGGTCACGAGGTGATCCTCTACGGCGGCGAGGAGAACGACGCGGCCTGCACCGAATTCGTCACCGTCGTGACGAAGGCGGAGCAGGCCGAATGGTTCGGCAACACCGACCTCTACACCGAACCGAACAACCTCACCTGGAAGGCTTTCGCGCCGCACTGGACCACCACCAACGAGCACGCCATCACCGAAATCGCCAAACGCAAGCGGGATCGCGACTTCATCTGCCTGCTCGGCGGGATCTATCAGCAGCCGATCGCCGACCAGTTTCCCGAACTCATGACCGTCGAGTTCGGGATCGGGTACAGCGGGGTGTTCGCGCAGTATCGCGTGTTCGAAAGCTATGCCTGGATGCACTCTATCTACGGCGCCCGCAGCCCGGCCGACGTCATGAACACCCGTGGCCAGTTCTACGACACCGTGATCCCGAATTACTATGAGGTGGAGGACTTTCCGTTCTCCGACACGAAGGACGACTACTTCCTCTTCATCGGCCGCGTCGTCGAAGCGAAGGGCATCCAGATCGCCCTCGAAACCTGCCGGCGGCTCGGCGTGAAGCTCGTTGTCGCCGGCCCCGGTGCGGCGCCACCGCCCGAACTCGCCGACTACGTCGGCGTGGTCGACCATGTGCGCCGCGGTGAACTGATGAGCCGGGCCCGCGCGGTGTTCGTGCCGTCGCTGTATCTGGAACCGTTCGGCGGTGTCCACGCCGAAGCGATGCTGTGCGGCACACCGGTGATCACCACCGACTGGGGTGTGTTCACCGAAACCGTCCAGCAGGGCGTGCACGGCTTCCGCTGCCGCACGCTGCGCGAGTTCTGCGACGCCGCCGACGCCGTCGACAAGCTCGACTACCAGCGGATCCGCGACGACGCCGTCGCGCGATTCTCCCTCGATGCCGTCGCACCCCAGTACGAGGCGTACTTCGAGCGCCTCACCACGCTGTGGGCCGATGGCTGGTACACCGCCTAGGAGGACACGATGACACCACGGAGCCAGCGGCGCCGGAACCTGGTCGTCCTGCGCGCGGGCGAGGGGTCGCTGCACGAACAATGGCTCGCAGGATCGCAGCCGCGCACCTGGGATCTCGTCGTCAGCTATTTCGGCGACGACCCCGACCGGTTCCGCACCGACGACGTCCTGCGGCTGGACCGCAAAGGCACGAAATGGACCGCACTGCATCATGTGCTGACCGTTGATCTGGCGGAGGTGATCGACGACTACGACTACATCTGGCTCCCCGACGACGATCTCGCCACCGACACCGACACCATCAACGACATCTTCGAATACACGGCGCGGTACCAGCTTTCACTGTCGCAACCCGCGCTCACCGAGGACAGCTACTTCACCCACGAGATCACGCTCGTCGACCGCCGCTACGAACTGCGCTACACGAATTTCGTAGAGATCATGGCGCCCTGCTTCCACCGCGACTTCCTACTGCGCTGCCTGCCGACCTTCGCCGTCACCCAGACCGGGTGGGGCCTGGATTTCCACTGGCCGAAGTTCGTTTCCGACACCTATTCGATCGCCATTCTCGACGTGGCGACGGTGCGGCACACGCGCCCGGTCGGTGGCCCGAACCTCACGGCGGCGCGGGCGACGGGTATCGACCCGTGGAGCGAGTACTGCGAATATCTGGTTCAGCACGAGATCTACGACCTCACCACCCGTGTGCACCAGGGTGTCGGGGTCGGCAGGCCGCGCGCGACCGAGGAGCCGATCGCCATCTGCGCCACCATCGACCGGCACTGGCCGGGCCTGCCCACCTGGCTCAACCATCATGGTGCCCACGCGAACCTGCTCATCGTCTACTCCGGCGATCCGGCTGTCCGCCTGCTGGTCGAAGCAGCAGAATATCCGATCATGTTGTGCGACAACACCAGTGACGCGGCCGACCCCGACGCTCGCGAGGTCGCCAATATCGGTGCCGCGATCACCGCAGCGCGCACCGCCGAGATGGAATGGCTACTCCCCCTCGGCCCGCGCGAACTCTTCCACGATGACGGGAGCAGGCACTGGCAGATCTCGGGCGCCGACCACGTGGTCTTCCTCGCGCACGAGGCCGTGCCGATGCCGCACCCGGTCGCCGACCCGTTCCGCGAGTGCACCGTCTTCCGGGTGAACGGACGCTCACCTTTCCTCGACGCCCCCGCCACCCGCAGCGCTGTCCGGCTCAGCGCAGCCGGCATCGCTCCGGCGGACAAACACGGGTTCACCGGATTCGCGGGCGCGAGCGGAACAGTCACCGCGCCGGTGATTCTGCACTATCCGTACCCGAGCTTCGACAGCTGGCTCACCCGCGCGGAACAGGTGGGCAGCACGGGCGGCGCCGCGGCCCGCGACTTCGCCGACTACTCCCGCAACCTGCTGCACGTGGCGGTCGCGCACGGCACCCTCGAGGGCGCCCGCGCCTGCTTCCAGGCCGACATCCCCTGCGACGGCATGGTCGACCAGATGGTGCGGACCGGCGAACTGACCCGCATCCACCCCGATCTCTTCGCACCGCGTACACCACGGATCACCCGGCGCCCACCGGCGAACACGTCCTATCCAGACATGGCCGTCATCTACTGGTTCTACAAGGAACCGGAGGTGACCCGCAACCATCTGCAACTGCTCCGCGAACACAACCCCGACCGCCAGATCTTCGGCCTCTTCGGCGGCCGGATCCACGAAGCCGCCGCCTACCGCGACCTCCTCGGCGACCTCCTCGACGACTTCTGGTGCTACGAAGGCACCTACGGCCACGACCCCTACACCAAATGGATGCACGGCGACCTGCTGGTCCTGGACTGGTACGACAAACGTGGCCGCTTCCTGACCTGGGAACTCGTCACCATCGTGCAGTGGGACATGCTCGTCTTCGCCGACCTCACCACCCTCTTCCCCGACATCAAGCCAGACCAGGCCTACTTCTCCGGCTACCAGGAACTCGACGACGACATCGAATGGCACTGGCCGTGGACATCCCCCGAAGGCGGCCACCGCGACGACTACCTCGCCTTCTCCCAAGCCATCGCAGACCAATACGGCTACACCGGCCCCAAGAAGTGCTGCTTCTACATCCTCGAAATCCTCCCGAAACGCTTCTTCGATAGTCATCTGGGATTGGCCGACAAGCACTTAGCTTGACTCTGTCGGTGATCTTGGAAGTTTCAAGTTCCGTTGCTGACGGCTCTCCAGGACCGTAGTCGGGGAATTCCCTTGTGGTCCAGGTAGTTTTGGAAGGCGGTTGGTGTCCGGGGCGGGGATGGTTCGTCTGGTACCGATCCTGTGCTGAGGCGTTCGATGTTCACTGCGATGGCGGTGAACACGTGCTGCAGGTGGGTTTTGGCCTGGCCGTGGTAGCGGCAACGTCTCATACCGTGTCCGTGCGCGAATTCGCAGATGGTGCCTTCGATGCCGGAGCGCACCGCATACCGTGTGCGCCAGGCCGGGCTCTGCTGCTCGGCGCGGGTCCGTACCTGCAGGTCGAGGAGTTCTCGCGGGGGAAATCCCACGTTGCGGGCGCCGTCACGGGAGGTGGTGCACTGGTTGCGGACCGGACATGGCTGGCACTGACTCTTGGTGAACCGGGCCACGATCAGCGGAGCCGCGGTGGGAGACGATGTCGGATACGGGCCGTGCCAGCTGAGGAGCCGGAAAGATTTCGGACAGCGGATCTTTTGCATCTATGCTGCCTTGTTCCGATCGAACCACTCGGACTCTACTTCGTTCGGTGTCCGGTAGTCAATTCCGGAGTGAAGCCGAATCTGATTGTACCGCAACTCGATATAGCTGACGATGTCCTTCCGTGCGTGCTCTCGTGTCGGATATTCCGTGCGATGGACGCGTTCGTTCTTCAAGGTGCCATTGAACGATTCCGCCCAGCAGTTGTCCCAGCACACTCCGGTGCGGCCGACAGAACGAAGGACACCCAATTCCTCGGTCACCGCGGCGAACTCGGCCGACAGATATTGCACGCCGCGGTCGCTGTGAAATATTGTTTCCCCACGCCGGAACGGGAGATTCCGGGCAGCCATCCGCAGCGCGTCGGTCACCAATTCCGTGCGCATGTGATCGGCCATCGCGTAACCGACCACCTTCTTCGAGAAACAGTCCAGCACGGTCGCCATTCTGTGGAATCTGAAATGTCTTGTTTATGGTGGTTTTTCGGGGGTTGTGGGGGTTATGGGCAGCAAGGTGGCGGTGGGTGGAACGCCTATCTGTCGGGGTGTGGCTCCGGTTGGGGCGGGGACGTCGATGAGGCGTTCGAGGAGCTGGTCGAGAGCGCTGTGTCCCTCGTCGACGGCGACTCGTTCTTCGTCGGTGAGCGGGATGTTGGCGAGCATCCGTTGCAGGTTCTCTTTGGCTTCGAGGAGTTGGCCCTTGCCGGAGTTCTTGGGAGTGTAGAAATCGCATCGGGCGCAGGCCATTCGGTGGGGGCACTGTTCGAAGAACGTGTAGGTGCAGAAGCCGTGACCGAGGTCGTAGTGCTGCCAGGGTTCTCCGGCGGCGGCTGCGCCGGAGGTAACAGCGTCTCGGTCGAGGAGGACCTCGATGGTGCGGACGTTGCGGGCGAAGTACCCGGCCTCGGAATATGCCTTGGACAGGGTGTTCGGGGTGATTTTGGCATAATGCTGGGTGGTATTGGGGGTGCGATGTCCGAGCCATGCCTGCAGTTCGAACAGGGTCATGGGTTCCTTGGCGTTGTAGAGCTGGCTCGCGATCGTGGATCGGGCGCGGTGGCTGGTGATGGTGCCGCGGACATCGGCGGTGGGGACACCGGCCTTGGCGCAGAGTGCCGGGATGATGGTGTGGTTGATGTAGGGCTTGCCGACGGGCAGGGCGCGAATGGAGAACAGCACCTCGACGCGCTCACCGGTCTTGCGGTCCAACCGTTTCGGCTGGTCGGGCCGCAGTGTCTGCCATGCGTGGATAGCTTGTCCGACGAGAGGGTCGACGGGTTTGGTGAACGCGGTGCCGGTCTTGTGGACGGGAACGTCGAGCAGGCAGACCGCGTCCTCGGCGAGGATGTCGCGGGAGTCGCCGCGGACGGGCGTGGGCGGTCTGGCCCGCGCCGCCCTCACCCCGGCCGCCTACCCTCGCGCGGTCGCGGCCACCCGCGCCGCCGCACCCGATATCGAGGACGCCGCCGAACAGATCGGGTCGCTCGCCGCTGAACCCAGATCGCGAGCCTCGATCGCCGAGCTGGCCGAGGGCGACATCGACCGCGCCGAACGGGCCGGCGCGTGGCTGCTCACCCCCGACGATCCGGCCTGGGCCTGTCTGGGATTCGATGACCTCGACGCCCCCGGCAACGACCACCTCGACGCACCGGTCGCGGTATGGGTGCGCGGCACCGTCGAAGCGGTCTCGGTGCTGACCCGCGTCGGAATCGTCGGTGCCCGGGCGGTCTCCCCGCGCGGTGCCGCCATCACCGGTCAGATCGCGGGCGATCTCGTCGAACGCGGTGTGCACATCGTCAGTGGCGGCGCGTATGGGGTGGACGTGATCGCGCACCGGGCGGCCCTGGACCGGGGTGTGGCGACCACGCTCGTGTCCGCGACCGGGATCGACCGCGTCTATCCCAGCGCGCACCTCGAGGTGTTCGACGCCATCGCGCAGACCGGCGCGATCATCTCCGAATACCCGCCCCGTGACGGGGTGGAACCTTCGCGGTTGCTCGCGCGTAATCGACTGGTCGCGGCGATGTCGCGGCAACTGGTCGTCACCGAGGCCGGAGTGCGTTCGGGCACCCTGTCGACCGCGCGGTGGGCGCGGCGGCTGCACCGGCCGGCACTGGCCGTGCCCGCCGACTTCGGCTCAGCCGCGCGGGGCTGCGACCTACTGATCAGCGAAGGCCACGCCCGCCCCGTGCGCTCGCTCACCGAGATCCTCACCGCGCTCGGCGAGACCGCCGAACCCGAAACCCACCACCGGCTCGCCGACTAGCCACGCGCCGCCCTCGGCCGCCTCCGCGTCGCAGGTGTGGGCGCAGGGGGCGGGGTGGTGCGGGCGTGGTCTGCGGGCCGCGTGAATTCGTCTGTCCCTGTTGATCATCGACTCTCGAGGAGAACCACCATGGCCGGAGATACCGTCCTCACCGTGATCGGAAACCTGACTTCCGATCCAGAACTCAGATTTACCCCCGTTCCTCGTGGGTTCATGAATTCTGAAGCGACACCTGCGCGGAACTGACGGACAGGTGGCCGGTACGATGCTAGCCGAGCCGGGGGTTCATGAACTGACGGCCCGTGACCACACGACCCTGCCACCACCAGCGGCGAATTGCCCTGAACTCCGGGGTTCGAGGAGTTGACGAAGCTCGGCGGCTGGGTCTCTACGGACCTCCACATCAGCAAGTAAAGGAATGCGCGGCTACAGCTGATCCCGGCGCCCCCGCAGTGACCGGCACTTCATGAACAGACCACCGGCTTGGACCAAGTCCCACCGATTCGTCTCTTCGCCCGGGCAGACTCCGCCCCACCAAGCGCCGAGATTTTACCCATTCGCTCTGTATTCACCTCGCTCGCAGCTTGAGGTATCAACGATCGGCATGTTATTCGGTCGGGTCATGGCTGAAACGGCGGTGAAATTCAGCAGCCAGGGTGCCGCCGGCCTCGGGCACGCTCAGGATTCTCAGCACTTCCTCGGCTGCGGCGCGGAGCAGATGTGGTGGGAGCCAAATCAGCAGTTGATCGGTGGTGTCGCCCATAGCCGACACCACCGACAACGTCGATGCCATGCTTCTCGGCCCGGAGGATCCATTAGGCAACGCGACGGACTCGGTCAGCCGCCGCGAACGACGCTCCGCCGTTCTTCGAATGACGGAGGCAACCCGCGTTCCACCGTTTGCCAAGAGTTCTATTATACTGACAGTTTCAACTGAGAAATGACATAGGTCGGGGCGGACTGACTCCCCGCGAAAGCGACGGTTGTTATGCTTCCTGGCAGGGGATTGTAGCTCAGGACGGGATTGAAGACGAACCCGCCACCAATCGCTCCGCCTTCCAGAGTGATATTCGTTGCCCCCGCCGGGATGGAGACCGAACGAATGTCCTGACCAAATTGACCGCTGTCCCACGTTTTCGCTTGCCCGCTCGTGGGATCAGTGTAGTTGACGTGGGACCACGCGTTATACGTCGTCGCCCGATTGTCAATTACGAATGTGGTAGAAGTGGCTTGTGTTGTCATGGAGCCCTCCCTGCTTTCTCTGACCTTTTTCGCCGAAATCACGCCCCGCCCGTTTGCGTCGGGTCGGGGCGAGATCTCAACGCGTACAAGCATACTCGACCCACCTGTACCCGGGGCCAGTTTGCGGTGTCCCAACGGACGGCTGCGCGGCCGAACACCGGGAAAGTAATCGAGGTCCTGAATTTCCCGGCTCTCGCGGTCTCCCCGCTTCCCGCCTGGACCAGCGTTATCGCCGTTTCCCTGCATTGTCATGGTCAGGTGACGTAATATCAGTCCGGCCGGTCGGATTGTGGCCGCGCTGAAGATACTCAGCGAGAGCTGAGATTAAGGAGCGTGGGGTGGCGCTGAGCACGGTGCGGTGTCGTGTCTCATATTATAATCCCCAGAACCCGAAATTCGTCGACAGCACGTGAAAACCGGATCTGCCACCACCACAAAGGCGACCAGTCGGTTACATCCCTTGCGGCTGAACGGCGCCTGCTGCTGTAGCTCCGATTCGGATCCAATTCAAATGCATGCCAACCGGTTGCGTTGCCTGAATTCTTCTCCAAACCGTGACGACGCTATTCGGTGACCCCATAGATCGCTGGATCCAGTTCTTAGTGGTCTCGCCTGTAAGTTCGTCGGGGGTCAGATCCAAGCGGTCGGGTCACCGAGATATTGACCACACGCCGTGTCGAGGGCATCCTCGGGCGTCCCGGCGGTATGACCGTTGGCCAGGACCGAGTCCTGATAGCCGCCCCGGCTGGCCAGGTAGACCGCGAAACCCCACATCGACGCCGACTCGGCGTACCGCAACCGCATCAACGGCTGAGTCGATCCGTCGGCGAGTTCGGCTGTGACGTCAGCGTATTGAGCGCGGAACCGAACCTCGATCGCGGCCACTTGCGGCCACCGCTGCCGGGCACGGCCCGACAACCGCTGCTGCAAGGAGGTTTTCGTCGACTGCGGGGGCGTGGCCATGATCACCGATCCTGCCGTATCCGCGTGTCGTGCGCCCACGACCCCGACCCGGGCTCGAGACTGGAGTGGCCAGTGTGGTCTTTGCGGTGTGGAGTGAGTGTCGAGGGGACATTAGCCGTTCGAAAGGCTCTTCACTGACTTGGTGCTGGGTGACTCCGAGGGTGCTTGCCTCAAACACCGGCACCGCTGGCATTGGGAGAAACTTCTGCCGACATCTGCGATCGGGTAGTTGGCGGGTCCGGCGGGCGTAACGAGGGGGATCAACGCATCGGAGGCGGGGTGGCGGCGGTTCCGAAGCGGTGGCGGTATGTGGTGGGGGTCAGTCCGGTTCGGCGGCGCAGTTGTGTTCTGAGGTTGGAGGCGGTGCCGAGTCCGCTGGCGTGGGCGACCCGGTCGAGGCTCTGTTCGCCGCGTTCGAGGAGTCGGCAGGCCAGGGTGGTTCGTTCGGCGGTCAGCCATGCCAAGGGGGTGGTGCCGAGTTCGGTGCGGAAGCGGCGGTGCAGGGTCGCGGGGCTGACCGCGGCGTGGGCGGCGAGGTCGGCCACGGCCATATGCTGGTCCAAACGACTTCGGGCCCAATCGAGTACGGATGTCAGAGATGTGTCTTTCACTGCGGGTACGGGGCGTTGGACGAACTGGCGTTGTCCGCCCTCGCGGTGGGCGGCGAAGACCAAGCGGCGGCTGACGGCGGTGGCGATCTCGGCGCCGTGGTCACGGCGGATGAGATACAGGCCGAGGTCGAGTGCGGCGGCGCTGCCCGCGGCGGTGAGTACGTCGCCGTCGTCGATGTAGAGGACGTCGGGCTCGCACCGCACGTTCGGAAAGCGTCGGGTCAACTGCTCGGCCCACCGCCAGTGTGTGGTGGCCCGGCGCCCGTCCAGAACGCCGGCTTCGGCGAGTGTGAACGCTCCGGTGCAGAAGCTGACCAGTCGAGCGCCCCGCCGGGCGGCGTGCCGGACGGCGGCCAGGACCGGTGGCGAGCATCCCGCGTCGGGGTCCGGGCGATTCGGCACGATCAGGGTGTCGGCCGTTTGCGCGGCGTCGAGCGTGGCGACCCGGCTCAGGGTGAACAGTCCCGCGTGCATGCGCGCCGCGCCGCCCTCGGCACACAGCGCGAACTCGTACCAGTCGGTGTCGAGTTCCGGGCGCCGTAGCCCGAACAACTCCGTCGCGACGCCGAGTTCGAACGGGTTCGAGCCCTCGTCGACGATCATCACCACGCGATGCGGGGATCCATGCGACATATGCGACTTTTAGCACTTTCCCGGTGCGGGCGCGGCGATGACGATGACACGGTGAGCGATGAACCCCTCGACCTGCACCGCGCGTTGGCCGGCTTCGACGACCTGTGGGCGCCCCGGATCGCCGCCAGGGTCAACGATTACGACGTCCGCGTCGCCAAGGTGGCCGGTGAGTTCGCCTGGCACCGTCACGACGACACCGACGAGTTCTTCCTGGTCCTCGACGGAGAACTGCGCATCGCGCTGCGCGAGGATCGTGGTGAGCGCACCGTGACCCTGCCCACCGGCTCGCTGTTCGTCGTCGCCCGGGGTGTGGAGCATCGACCGTCCTCCGCGGGTGGGGCATCGATCCTGATGTTCGAACCCACCGGCACGCCCACGACCGGCGACCATCACGAACAACTACCCGAACATCTCGTCACCACGACTGGACACGCGCTCGGAACGGCGGTTTCGTCCGGGGCGGCGGCGCATCCGCCGAGCATCGAGCACACGTCCGGCTCCGACGGACTCTGAAATGATCCCGCTGTGGCATGCGGCGGGGTTCGCAGTCGCGGCAATGATCATCGTCGTTGTTCCCGGCCCGAATGTGCTGTTCGCGGTCGGTCGGGCATTGAGTCTGGGGCGTCGGTGCGCGGTCGTATCGGCCGCGGCGCCGTCGCGAGATCGTTCTTGTCGTTGGTGGCGGTGTCGTCGAGCTTGGGCGCGGTACTGACGGTGTTGGTGATCGTGAAAGGCATAGGCGCCGCGTCTGATCTATCTGGGCTGATACATCGATGCCCGTAGGTGCCGGGAAGGGTACAGCCATGCATCAGCAAACCGACAGCGACACACCGGAGATGGGACTGCTGCAGGGATAGGTGACAACCGAGTTGGCTTGCCGGGTGGGCTGGAAGGATGTCACTGTGCCCAAGCCCTACCCCTGCGAGTTCCGCGACGATGTCGTACGCGTCGTCCGCAATCGCGACGACGGTGTGACGCTCGAGCAGGATCCTGGTGCAGCCGTGAGGAATTGCGCATCGCGATTGTCACCTGGATCGAGCGGACGTACCACCGCCGCCGACGTCAGACCGCTCTTGGGCGTTTGACACCGGTCGAATACGAGACAACCATGACCACACCGGCCAGTCAGGCCGCGTGATCGAAGCTGTCACCTGATCCTGCAGCAGTCCCGGTTGATCACCTGGCGTAGGTGCGCGCGCACCATGCGCAGTACCGAGTCTCCACCTCCGCCTCCGCCTCCGCCGTCGTCGAGGCGCCGCAGGCTGGCGTTCATGAGGTCGAGTTCGTCGACGGTGGCCTGCTGGACGCGGCGTATTCTGCCGGTCCAGGTCAGGGGCGGGACCGGTTCGGCCAGCAGCCATTGGTGGGCGGGGGCACTCATCGCTGTGCCCATCGCGGTCAGAAATACCCGCCGGTCCATGGGATCAGCCTCCGTAACTGCACGCATCGCGCGCGGCTCCTTCGGCTGTCCACGGTAGTTGCAGTCCGGCGTGTGCGGGCAACAACGACTGCTGAGCGCCTTTTCCGGCCGGGGCAAGCCGAGGTCGGCGGGGCTGACGGGGCGGGTGATTCGGCGGTGGGCAGGGCCATGATCAGTTCGGGTCAGGGAGGCCGCCGGGAGCCACTGTGGTGTCCACGCGCTGGAACGGGCGGCCTTGTTTTTCGATTTCTCGGATGATGGCCTGAACTTCTATTGTCGTACCGAGCGGATTATCCGGTCCTGATCCCGTCAACGCGGTGAGTGCTTCGGAGAGGGTGAACCCGAATATCTCGCGTAGTTTCTTCAGGATAGCCAGACGTGTGTCGCGGTTCGCTACCGCGATGGTCGAGCCGCCGAATCTTTCTATGAGTGCGCGGCGAAGCGATTCCGGGCCTGGTCCGTTGCCGTAGTCGTCGCTGACGAGACCGCATGACAGGCAACACCATTCGATGAACCATCTGATCGCGTTCGAGGCTTCGGGTAGTTCTTGTCCTTGCCATCCCGCAGCAGGCTGACCACAGTTAGAACACAGCAGATCGTACTTGAAAGCCTGTTCCATTATTTCCATCCTGGCATCTTGAGACTGACCGCAGCAGTGTGATTCCGCCGCTTTCCGAATTCGCTGGCTCTGATCTATTCGGCGCTGCCCCATAGGTGCGGCAGTGGTTGCCAAGAGTGCGCTATCTCGCTGGGAGATGTGATATCCGCGGTGTTCGACCCGACGTTGCGGCCAGGCGTGGCCCCGCATCCGTTGCCGCATCCGGTAGTTAGAGATAGGAGCTCTAAGCTTTACGCGCTTTCCATATAGCGCTGTCTATTTGTCGCTGACGACGCCACCTCCAATACAGGAGCCACCATCGCCGCTTATGCAGCCAGCGATCGAACAAACCGGGCGCAGGTAGCGGGGCGATATCAGCGTCAGATTTCCACCATACATCGTGACCGAACAGTACATCTCTCGCCCAATATTCTTCCGACTTATGAAAAAACAAATCATTATCGAAAAATTCCATGCCTATGAATCGATGATTTATTCTGGCTACAGCTTCCGGTTCGGAGATTTCAAAATTTGAAGTCATGTGTGAGGCGATTACTGAAAAGAACTCCCTTCCTTGGTCGTCCGTCCGAAATGTGTAGTTATCTAACGTCCGGTCTTTCATCTCACTACCATACATCAACGATATTGCGATTCAGCATATCGGGTGAGATGCATCTGCAGACGGTCAACGGCCGAGCCAACAGAAATGATGAAAAGTACAAATACAACTTCAATACGGACAAGTGGGAAGACGAGTACGGTGCGTCGCCGCCGAAGGGGTATCTCAAGGATATAGAGAAGAATCCGGTCTTCGACAAGGCGAAAAGAAAGGGCGGACGTTATCTCGGAGTGCCGGGACACTAGATGATCGGAGTGTGATGAGATTTACCGAGCGCTTGGACTGGCCGGGAGGACCGCCGGCATTCGAGTTGGATCTTCAAGTGCTGAAGCTCCTCTCCGGTAGCGAGATTCGAGTCTTCTCGGATTCGTACGGTGTGGACGATGACGACATCGTTTTCTCCGTGGGCGCCGAGAACGAGGACGGGCCACTGCACCTGTATTCGATCGTCTCGGTTCCGCTGGCGGTGGTCGAACTGTCGCCGGGCGGTTGGCCGAGATTCGGTCCGGAGCCGTCGGCCGGGGCCGGGATAACTACTCCGTTGTCTCCGACTGTCGCTCCGTGCCCCGGTGTGGGGCTGTACTCGGTAAGCCTTGCCCCGAGGCAGGGGCATCGAGGTGACATCCAAGTCCGAGCCCACGGATACCGGATCGCGGACGACGTTCTGTGGTTCTTCTTCGAGCTCCCGAAGCCCGGAGCGGAATTCGATATCGCGTCGATTCCCGTGGACCTGTTGGACGGGTCGCAGTCGGAGGCTGTGACAGAGATCGGCGGCCGACCCGATCCGTGATGGCCGGGAGGTGACAAGCCTCCGGCAAGTCGACACTGCCGCGTGTATCCGGTACCGCTGTGCGGGCTCCGGATGCACGCGGTGCCAACCGGTTCGGCGATCTCGCCGAGGGAGCGACGTTCCCGGCGAGAATATGTCTCCCCGATGACGGTGGTGACCCCCTCGGTCTCACCAGCATCGACCTCGGCCTGGCGCACCCACTTGCGCAGGGTCTCCGCAGTCATTCCCGACCCCGCGGAGACCGCCTTCATCGCGGCCCACTCGCTGTCGTAGTCGTCACGGCGATCGACGACCAGCCGGACAGCCTTCGCCTTGGTCGCTTCGTCGTACTTCGCAGGCATGATCTGCCGGTCCTTCCCAAGAAATAAGGTGAGCACCGAACCCGGGGCGATTCACCGCAGTCCCAGACCCTGCTGTCGAGACCCGACGATGGAGGCTTCGCTCGAGTGAGTCCGATCGGCGGTCGAGCAGATCGCGGTCGCGGCTACTCAGGTCGAACCGCGTCTGGTCTTCGAGTACCTGGACTTCGCCTCAACCGTCGACTGCGTAAAGCCTTTCGACCGGACCGAGGGAAGGGTCGGGACGCTACAGAACTACTACGCCGATCTCCCGGTGCCGGATGCCTACCTGTCGCCGATGATCGGGAGCGGAAAATTTCCGTGCCGTGCCCTTCGTGGCGAGGCCCGATGGAATTCATGATCGACAATGTAGGGTACTTTGCGAACTGATTGCGGCGGCGAGATCCGTTGGATACACTTGACGCGATCCGCCGCAGCGCGAATCCTCACTCACCAAAATTCTTAGCTGTCGGTATCGACGGGGGTTGTCATGGCAGATGAATTCGAACTCGACTCGATCTTGGATAAATTGAAGCAGCGGGCGAAGCTGTCCCCGGAAGAACTGGCCGGTCTGCAATCGCACGTCGACGGCCTGGAAATGGCCGCGGGCACGCCGAACCACGACACGCATACGTCGCCGGGCGGGCATTTCACGCACCATCACCCCCAGATCGAGATCCAGGGTGGAATTCTCGAGCAGATCGAGACCAAAACGGAATTGCCGGAGGTCTGATTCCCGGCCCGAGCCCACCGTACCGACGTTGCTTCTAATTCACGATCACCTTCGAGTTCGGCGCCGATTTGCTCGAAGTATTTTCATGGCCTGAATTCATTTTGTGGCCGATACCTTGACTATTTCTCATCCGCCGGGTGTCCCGGGGGTCTTTATGTGCTGTTCGCGTTCCCGGCGTGACGGCGTGCGGACCGGTTTCGCCTGCGGCCGCCCGGTCGTGCCCGGGACATCTCGGCGGAGGAAAGCGATGAATGGCGGATCCGTCATGCGGAACAGAATCGAAGATATCGACGCCCTACTGGCGCACCACCCGTTCGGCGACAGTGACTACATCACCGAACAACTGCACATCTGCTACAAACGCCGCTTGGGCAAGGTGTCCGAGCACCTGCCCGCCGCTGCCGAACTGCTCGAGGCGCTCGGTCGCACGGATGCCTACGGGCAGTACCGCACGTTCGGCGACACGGTGGTGCGCTGCGCCATCCAGCACGCGCACGCGCGACTCGAGATGGGCGTCGAGTACGGGCTGCCGCTGCAAGACTGCGAAGAGATATACCGGGAAACCACTCGGCTGCTCGCGGACGGTCGGTACGGACCGCTCGGATCCGGGCTCGTCCACCGGTTGAGTCCGGCGCCTCGGCGCGGGTGGATCTGGAGCCAGGATCGCCCCGACACCGTGTTGACGCGGGCCTTCCGCCATATAGTCCGCGAGAACGACTACGAAGAAGAGCTCTGCACACCCGACGCCGACGAGCTGGCCATGCTGGCGAGGGGAGTGCGGCTGCTCGACGAACTGCTGCCGCTCGCGTCGTCCGGACCGCTGAGTCACACGCACCTGATCGCGGTCTTCCCGCAGGCCGGTCTCTGGAAGACGCGCATGTCCAGTTCGGAGTTCAGAGTCAGCGGCACGATCTTTCTGAGCAGGCGCCTGCTCACCAACCCGTGGACGGTGGCTGAACATCTGCTCCACGAATCGCTGCACCAGCAGCTCTACGATTTCCGGCGCGGACATTCGTTGCTGAGTCCGGATTTCGATCGGGCCGACGCCCCGCTGATCCATTCACCCTGGAACAGGCCGGATCGGACGAACAACAACTATTGGGACGTGCATCGCGCGCTCGCGGCGTTCCACGTCTACGTGCATCTCGCGCTGCTGGCGATCGCGGCGGAGCAGCGCGCCTCCGACCTCGAGGATGTCTACGGACCCGTCAAGATGGTCGGAAGCCGCACCGCCCTCGCGCGTGCCCACTACCTGGGTGAACAGCTGCGAGTGCACTGCCCGCAGGAATTGGGCCCGGCCGGAAAACAATTCGTGGACTGGTTCACCTCGATTCTGGGACTTCTCGACCCTTTCCCTCCCGTGCCCGGGTCGCGCGTACATCTGCTGTTCGACCGCTACTGGAGGGAGGCGCGGGAAGTCGGCACTCTCTCGAATGCGGTCCGTCGCCCCGAAATCCTGGATCTGTTGACGACGCTCACCGGAGACGAGATACGGACCGCCCGGAGTGTGCTCACGACCATGAACGGGGACCACCGAAATTTCGACGACTCGCTGGCCTCGCTCTCCGAGGCCGACCCGGTCGAGCGATTCGTCTCGAGTCGCCTGCTGATCGCCGAAACCATCTTGAACGGCTCGCCGCGCAAGTACAAGTTATCCGAATCCGACGCGGCCGACGACGCCGTGACGCGGATGGTCGAGGATTCCAGCGCGGCGTTGATGCCCGTCCTCGCCGAGGACAGGGGCGATTCGAACAGGACGGGATCGGTCGCCCCGGTGCCGTCGCCGTCGGCATGAGATCTCGGCACCCGGGCTTGAATTCGATTCTGACCAAACTGCATCGGGGCGAGTCCCTGACCGAGGACGAACTACAACGATTGCGGCGGCACCTCGGCGAATCGCGAACACCGAGGGACAGCATACGATTCGAGCCCGCGACCGAGCCCGTGCGGGCACCGTCGCTGTCAGGACGGGCGTCGGCGGAGGGCGGTCGGCGTCTTGCCGCCCGCGGCGGTGGGAAGCGCGCGGATTTCTATCGGACGGCACAGGATCTGATTATCTCGAGCGTCGGCATCGGGACCTATCACGGCGCCGCCAACACCGAGACCGACGCCGCCTACGCCGCGTCGGTCCGTGCCGCGCTCGATGCCGGAATCAACCTGATCGACACCGCCCTCACCTACCGGAGTCAGCGGTCCGAGCGTGCGGTGGCCACGGGAATTCGGTCTTTCATCGAGGCGAGCGGGGGCAGCCGCGACGAGATCGTGGTCTGCACCAAGGGTGGATACCTGGTGTCGCAGGCAATTACGGCGGGCACCCTCACCGCCGACGATGTGGTGGGCGGTGTGCATTCCATGGCCCCGGCCTTTCTCGCCGACCAGATCGAACGCAGTCGGCGGAATCTCGGTCTCGACGCGATCGACGTCTACTACCTCCACAACCCGGAAACGCAACTGGCGTTCATGAATCAACGTGAGTTCGCGAGACGGGTCGGGGCGGCGTTCGAGTCACTGGAATTCGCCGTGGCCGACGGGCTGATCAGGTACTACGGCGCGGCGACGTGGGACGGATTCCGGGACGGATCGCTGTCGCTACCCGCCCTGGTCGAAATCGCCGAGGAGATCGCGGGCGACAGCCATCACTTCCGCTTCGTGGAACTACCTTTCAACTACGGAATGCGGGAAGCCCGACACTCTCCCGAGACAGGCGGCGTCGGTGTGCTGGAGCAGGCCGAGGGTTTCGGAATCACGGTGATCGCGAGCGCGACGCTGCTGCAAGGTCGCTTGGCCCTCGACCTGCCGGACGAGATCGCGCGATCACTACCCGGGTTGGATTCGGATGCCCTGCGCGCGATCCAGTTCACCAGGTCGACTCCCGGTATCGCCTCGGCGCTCGTCGGCATGCGCGACACCGAACACGTTGCCGAGAATATCGCGGTGGCCCGCGTGCCGCCTTTGACACCGGTCGAGTACGAGCGCGTGCTGACCGAGGCGTCGGACGTGTGACGAGCACAGCGAATTCGACCGAGAAGCGAGGAGCCAACGCGTGAGAGTCATGGCGACCGTATCCGATATGGTGCGGCTGGGCGTCGTGGTCGACCTGGAATCCGGATCGGTGAACTCCATTCCGGTGCGACCTGAGTTCACCGACCCCGATCCGGACGGTGCCTTCCCCTGTCGGCCTTTCGGGATCACCTGGGGACCGGATGAGCTGTATATCGCCAACCACCGGCAACTACTGGTATACGACAGACAGTTGCGGTACCTGCGCATTGCGCCGGTGTCGCTCCAGATCAATATCCACCAACTGGCCTACCACCGGGGATGGGTGTGGGCGGTGAGTCCGCGGACCAACTCGCTGATCGCTGTTCACCTCGAATCGCAGGCATTCGCCATCGAATTCGACCTGCTGGACGGGGAGTTGTATCACTACACCCCGCGTGAGGCATCCGAGAAGCAGGACAGGCACCACTTCAATTCGCTGCTCTGGGCCGACGGATATCTGTTCGTCGCGGCCCACAACTTCGACACACCGAGTTTCATCAACACCTACAAAGCCGCGACCCGGACACTGGACCACGTGATCCGCCAGGCGGGCTCGTGCATCCACGGTGTGGCGCTGTTCGAGGACGAACTGTTCTGGATCGGGACGGCGGACAACGAAATCCGTTCCAACCGCGGCTACGCGCTGCCGCTTCCGACGCCGGGGTACCCGCGCGGCTTCGCGATGACCGGCGATTACTTCATAGTGGGAACCTCGGAATTCCTGCACCGGAATGAACGCAGGCACGGCGACTCCTGGATTCAGGTCATCGACAGGCGACGCGGCACTGTGGAGGAGGTCTTGCGGCTGCGGGACACCGGCGGCATGAACGATCTCCGTCTGTTGGACGGCTACGACTACGCCCACTGTGTCGACCCGCTGTGGTCCGATGCCGAGGGCCTCCGCTGACTCGCGGACATGAGAGTTCTGGTGCTGGGCGGCAGCAATCTCATCGGACCAGCGTTGGTGTCCGAGCTGATCGGCGACGGTGCCGAGGTGACGATCGCGAACCGAGGCATCACACCGGATTCGTTCGGGGACAGCGTGGAACGCGTGCGGATCGAGCGCGGCGAGCGCGCCGCCCTGCGAACACTCGCCGCGACGGGTCCGTGGGATGTGGTCTACGACCAGATCTGCTACACAGCGGAGCAGGCCGAGGCGGCGTGCGACTGCTTCGCGGGCCGCGTCGGCCGGTACGTCTTCACGTCGTCGATCATGGTCTACGAGCCGGGGCCCGCTCGCGGGGAAGCCGCCTTCGATCCGAACAGGTTTCGCGCGGAAGTGGAACCCTCGGCCTTGCCCGAACACCTCCGCTACGGCGAAGGTAAGAGAGCCGCCGAAGCCGCCTTCTTCCAACGAGCCGACTTCCCGGTGGCCGCGGTACGTTTCCCCAATATTCTCGGCTCCGACGACAGGTCGCGTCGACTCGACTGGCACATACAAGCCGTCAGGACCGGGTCACCGGTCTTCGTGCCGAACCCCGGCGTGCGGCAGTCGCTCCTGTGGTCCCGGGATGCCGGTCGATTCTTGACATGGCTGGGCGGCCAACGACATACCGGACCGGTCAATGCCGCGTCGAGCGACCCGATCTCCGTGGGCGACCTGCTGGAGACGGTCGCCGCGATGGTCGGATCACCGGTCGTCCATGCCGAACAACCCACCGCGGGCAACTTCTCACCGTTCGGTTTCTCGGAAGACTTCACGATCGACACCCGATTGGTGCGGGCATGGGGATTCGAGTTCACCGACGTGGCGCGGTGGCTTCCCGCGCTGGTCGCGGAACAGGTCGCGAAGGGCCCTCGCAGGTCGCGGGACCTGATCTTGCATGGGATCTTGCGCAAACTCCATCACGGCGAATCCCTCACGCCCGAAGAAGTCGAACGATTGGATCAGCGTCTCGAGTCCCTGCGTGTCGAGGCGCGGTCGAATCGTCAGGGGCCGTGGAACGAATCGTGACGATGATCATTGCGCCGGTCGCGAGCGGGGCCGGCGCACGGCGCGGCGGCGGCGACACAGCCGTCGCGGGTGGGGAAGTATGGTCCCGGTCGGGGTAGCCGCGGTGAGCAGGTAGCCAGCCGTGCGCTGCCGACGCTCATGCCGATGCGGCCCAGGATATCGAGGCGTGGTTGCAGGGCTCGCGGATCGACCCGTCCGAGCAGGCGGCGTGATGAGCGATCACGTCGATATACCTGTGGGAGTGCGGCTTTCGTCGGATATCGAGTTCCGTTCCGACTACGGTCGTCGCCCGTTCAAGGCGCGCGTGCGCTGGTCTCCGACCGCCTGGCGGTCCTCGGCACCGACAACCCGGATGCTCGACTGTTCCGCGGCCCGCGTGGCGGGCGCATCGCAACGGGAGTGCTGCGGGATGCCACCCCTTGGGACGAAGTCGTCGCGCAGCTCGGCTACGAACACCTTCGCCGCCACGATCTGCGGCACACGGGGCTGACGCGGATGGCCGAGCCGGGGTGAGCCTGCACGTGCTCCAGAAGATCGCCGGGCACGCCGACAGCCGCACCACCGAGCGGTACTGCACCCGGACCGTTCGGAGATCACCGGGGCCGGTGACAAGCTGTCCGGGCATCTGCGGTCCCGTTCTGGTCCCGCTCTGCGGGTTGTGGGAGAATGACAAAACCCCTCCGACCGAGGTCGGAAAGGGTTTTTAGTCTGTCGGGAAAGGGAGTGACCGGAGCGGCAGGCAGTCGGCGCCAACTGAGACATACGACCCGGACCGGCGTGTCTACTGCGCGTTCAGTTCGATGCCTCGTCGAAATTTGACACCATTGATCTGGATGCTTGTTGGACAGCACCCGATCGTTTTCCCGTTGGACTAATTACCTGCTCGTCAGGAAACCATGGGGCGTGAGTCGGCGATATCGAGCCGATGACGTGGTACGGCGGCCACGAGCGAAACCATTGAGATGTGTCAAAAGATCAGTGAAGGAATCTGGGCATGGCTCGATACCTGTTGGCAGCGAGTCCGATCTCCGGACATGTAGCACCTATCCAGGCCGTCGCGGCTGACCTGAGGCGACGTGGGGATCAGGTGCGCTTGCTGACCGGTGCCGCGTTCGGGGCATCCACTCGAGCGCACGGTGTCGAATTCTCGGAGCTGCCTCGTGGTGCGGAGGTGGCACGTGCCGCACTGTCAGGCAGTCGGGCCTCGAATTTGGTTCGGCGGTGGCGAACCGGACGGGCGGAGTTGCGGTCCGCTTTTCTCGCGCCGATCCCAGCGCAGTACCGGGCATTGTGCGCCGAACTGCAGCGCACGAACTTCGACGCCGTTCTGGTCGATGTGATGTTCGCCGGGGCCATTCCGCTGCTCTTGTCGCAGCGAGAACGTCCGCCGGTGATTGCCTGCGGCGTGGTTCCGCTGATGCTGTCGAGCGCGGACTGCCCGCCGTTCGGGATCGGGTGGCAGCCGCGGGGCCGTGATTACACGACCATGAACCGGTTTGTGCAGCAGGTGCTGTTTCGTGATATCCAGGTGAAGCTCGACGAAATCCTGCGCGCGCTCGACCTCGGGCCCACGCCGGCCTTTATCCTCGACTGGCCGCTGCTGGCTGATCGAATCTTGCAGTTCACCGTGCCTGGGTTCGAGTATCCGCGACACGATCTGCCGCCGTCGGTGGTCTTCACCGGACCGATTCCGACTCCTGCCGCCGGGGAAGGCGGACTGCCGAGCTGGTGGCCCGTATCGGATGGTGCGAAGAAGATCGTTCACGTCACACAGGGGACATGGGACAACCGGGATTTCGACCATTTGCTCCGCCCGTCTTTGTCTGCGCTGAGCCAACGCCCCGATGTGCTGGTCGTCGCGTGTACCGGCGGTTCGTGCACACCAATCGGACCTCTGCCCGCGAACGCCTACGCCGCGGATTTCGTCCCGTATGACAGGCTCTTGCCGCGTGTCGACGTGATGATCACCAACGGTGGCTACGGTGGCGTCAACCAAGCACTTCGTTACGGAGTGCCGTTGATCGTCGCGGGCGACACTGCGGACAAGCCCGAGACCGCGGCGCGCGTGGCATACGTCGGGGCAGGCATCGATCTCGGCACCGCCCGGCCGCGACCCGCTGCCATCCTGGCGGCGGTCGACAGGGTGCTGAGCTGCCGCAGCTTCCGTGCGACAGCGAACCGGATGGCGTCGGAAATCGCGAGTAGCTCACCTTTCGACGTAATCGCTACGGTGTTGGCCGAAGTGACCTCCGGCCCGCGGCGCGCTGTAGCCGCACCTACAGATCAGGAACGGCGATCGAGCGCGGGGAACGAAAAGTGACGGCGGTCGCGGCATCGTCGACCCGCTTCTGCCGCCGGACGTGTTCTGGCACAGGCGTCGGCGACAGCGCGCAGATTCGTTCTCGCGTGCCCGCCGATACCCGTTATCGCTGCTACGGAGGTGGACAAGGGAGATCTACGAGACGCGCTCGATGGGATCGCACTGCTCGCGCCCCGCTCACGGCCATGTGTGCGGACCGCGGCGACGTTGTACGCGGAGATACTCGACCGCATCGAAGCGATGGATTTCGAAGTGTTCGGGCGACGTGCCAGAGTCGGAACCAGTCGGCGACTACAGGTCGGCGCGGCGGGCCGGCTGCGAACATGGTGGATACGGCGACCGGTGGGACCGGCTCGGCCGGGCGCTTCACCCGTCACCCCGGACGATTCCGCACTTCCGCTCCAATCCGCCGATCCGCGCGAACAGACGTGAGGTGTTGAGATGGACCACTGGCGTTACCTCCTTGTTCTCGTCGCCTGCCTGGTGCTGACCGCTCCGCTGGAGTTCATCGGTCCTGGTGTCTACCGCAGGCCGCGGCTGCTGCTGGGCGCTCTGCTGCCAATCGTCACGGTGTTCGTGGTCTGGGACCTGTTGGCGATCGCCGCCGGCGTGTGGGAGTTCAACTCCCGTTATCTGTTGGGTGTGTTCCTGCCCGGGGCGATTCCGCTGGAGGAATTGTTGTTCTTCCTCGTCGTCCCGCTGTGCGGGCTGCTGACCTACGTCGCGGTCGAAACGCTGCTCGGAGCGGCTCGCCGCCGCGGTAGCACGAGCGCGATGAAGGGGCGGGCACGATGAGCTGGGTGGGTTGGGGGTACACGTTGCCCGCCGTGGCGGCGGTCGTGGTGGTGTGTCTGGTCGAGTGCACGCTGTTGCGGACCGGGCTGTTCCGGCGACCCGGCTACTGGTTGACGATGCTGATCGTCCTGAGTTTTCAGATCCCCGTCGACGGGTGGTTGACCAGGCTCGACGCGCCGATCGTGCGGTACAACCCCGACCACGTCCTTGGACTCCGGTTCCCGTGGGATATCCCGGTGGAGGACTTCTTGTTCGGCTTCGTCTTGGTGACCTCGGTACTCCTGGGCTGGGAGCGGACAAGGCAGCGGCAGGAAGGTGTGCGGCGATGAGGCTCGAAGCATCAGCCTCTCGGCGCCGCGGGGATCCCCGGCGCGTTCGCTATCCCGCAGCCGCGGGACACAGGGACGTCGGCCGCGACGGTCGCCGCCCGCGCGCCGTTGTCGTCGGTGCGGGGATCGCGGGCTTGGCCGCCGCGACGGGGCTGGCCGAACGGGGATTCCACGTCGAGGTCATCGAACGGGAACGGTATCTCGGTGGACGGGTCGGCGGCTGGACCGAGCGGCTTCTCGACCGCAGCGTCGTCGGGATGAACCGCGGCTTCCACGCCTTCTTCGCTCAGTATTACAACCTACGGAAACTGCTCGCCCGTACCGATCCGCAGTTACGCAGGTTGCGTCGGCTCGACGACTACCCACTCATCGACGCCGAGGGTCGCCGCGACAGCTTCCGCCATCTTCCGAGCACTCCACCGTGGAACGCGCTCGCCTTCGCACTACGCAGCCCGACGTTTCGACTGCGGGATCTGATTCGTATGGACCCACGCGCTGCCGCGCCGCTGGCCGCGGTCTCGGTCCCGGACATCTACCACCGGATCGATCACCTGGATGCCGAAACGTTCCTGCGTCGCGTCAACTTCCCCGAAGCGGCGCGCCACCTCGCGTTCGACGTCTTCTCCCGCAGCTTCTTCGTCGCCCCCCAGCACATGTCCGCCGCCGAACTGGCGACCATGTTCCACATCTATTTCCTGGGCTCCAGCGAAGGCCTGCTCTTCGACGTGGCCGAGGACAATTTCGATGTCAGCCTGTGGACGCCACTCGCGGACTACCTCACCGCGCCGCGAGTGCCCGAGCGGCCGGGCACCGTCCGCATGCACACCGGCGTGTGCCTGGACCGCATAGATGCCGACGAGGCGCGCGGGTTCCGGGTGCTCGACGACACCGGCGCCGAGACGACCGCCGATGCGGTGGTCCTGGCCGTCGATATCACCGGGTTGCGCCGGATCGTCGCCGCGTCTCCCACGCTCGGCGACGGCCCATGGCGTGCACAGGTAGCCCGAATGGCTGTCGCACCATCCTTCGCGGTGCATCGTCTCTGGCTGAACCAGCCGATTCGCGCCGACCGTCCGAGCTTCCTCGGCACCGGCAACCTGGATCCGCTCGACAACATCAGCGTGGTGAGCAAGTACGAGAAGCAGGCAGCGCGCTGGGCACGCGAGAGCGGTGGAAGCGTCGTCGAATTGCACGCCTACGCCGTCGCGGACGGAATACCGCCCGGTGACGCGCGTGACGAGGTCCGCAGCCGGATGCTGGCGCGGCTGCACCATATCTACCCTGAGACCGCCGAAGCCGGCGTCGTGGGGGAGAACATGCTGTGGCGGCAGGATTGCCCACGGTTCGCGCCCGGAGATTTCGCTCGACGGCCCGGTATCTCGACCCCGCACCCGCGATTGGTCCTGGCCGGCGACGGCATACGCGTCGACCTGCCGGTCGCTCTGATGGAACGCGCCGCGACCACCGGCTGGATCGCGGCGAACACGCTGGTTCGTCAATGGGCCGGTGCCGGGCACTCCTTACAAACGGTGCCCAGCCAGGGCCGATCGGCGATCCTGCGCACGCTCGCCACTCGAGGGGATCGCGATGAGTAAGCGCGCCGAGTTCGGCAGATGGCCGAAAGACACACCGCTACAGCGGTTCTCGCCGGAGAAATGGTCCCGCCGGCGGCCGACCCACGCGGATGCCGACCCCGGTCTGATCGCGGCCGCGCTGCGATGGTCACAGCAGCGGCCCTCGGGTAATTGGTACGCCTTCGCGGCCAGTCGCAGTGTCGGTCGCGGCCGTCCGCTGAGCGCGACCATCGGCGGAATCGAACTCGTCGCCTGGCGTGACGAGCGGAACGTCTTGCACGTCGGTCCAGGAGCGTGTCCGCACCTGGGGGCGCCGCTCGCCGAGGCGCGGGTCGATGACGCCGCACTGATCTGCCGATGGCACGGACTGCGCGTGGAAGCGACCGGATCAGCCAGATGGTGCCCATACCCCAGTTACGACGACGGCGTGCTGGCCTGGGTGCGGCTGGACACGATCGGCGAGCAGGCACCCACCGACACGCCGATCATCGGTCCCCGCCCCGCCGACACCACCGTGCACGCGGTGACCCGCTTGACCGGCGTGTGCGAACCCCGCGACATCATCGCGAACCGACTCGACCCCTGGCACGGCGCATGGTTACATCCGTACTCGTTCACCCGCCTCGAGGTGACGCGGACCCCACCGCGCCGCGACATCACCGAGGAGAATCACCGATTCGAGCTCACCGTGACCTTCCGTGTGACCCGCAGGCTCGGCGTACCCGTCGTAGCCGAGTTCACCTGCCCGGATCCCCGCACCGTCGTCATGCGAATCGTCTCCGGTGAGGGGACTGGAAGCGTGGTGGAAACCCACGCGACCCCGATAGGTCCCGGCCCCGACGGCCGCGCGCGTACCACGGTGATCGAGGCCGTGATCGCGAACTCGCAGCGGCCGGGATTTCGGTACGCGCACCGAGTCCTGCCGGTGCTGCGTCCGCTGATGGCTCATGTCGCGACCCGGCTGTGGCGTGACGACTTGGCGTACGCCGAGCGCAGGTATCGACTGCGTACCCGCCGTCACTTGCCTCCGAACTCCCCACGCCTGTCATCTTCGCCGGACTGATCGCGATTTCCCGTCCGCGTTCCACTGCCGCATCTGCGACGGCGCGTCGGATGGCCTCGATGGACTCGATACGCTGAGGGGTGTGTCCGTGCCCGCGCCGATGCTGGCGACCGCCGGTCGGCCGCCCGTGTGGGACAGAGGATTACGAGATGCGTCGGTGTGCTCGTGCCGAGGTATCGACCATCCGAGCGGGTGGCGTGGAGGTGGTCGAGCCGACTTCGTGGCCGTGAGCAAGTGGCTCAGTCATCGCAGAATGCGGCTGGGTCCTGACCGTCCGGATCGACGGCGATTGTCGCGAGGGCGGTGGCCGGGTCCGCGGCACCGATGATGTTCTCGCCACCCCATTGAGCCAACGCCCGGACGGCAGGCACCAGTTGTCTTCCGGTGTCCGTCAACAGATATTCGCGGCGCGGCGGGTGTTCGCGATAGGTGGTGGTATACACCAGTCCGGCTTGTTCGAGACGGCGCAGACGGTCGGCGAGGATGTTGGTGGTGATCCGTTCGGGTGATGTGAGGAACTGACTGTAACGGCGCTTGCCGGCAAGTAGGTCCCGGATCACCAACAAGGTCCAGCGGTCGCCGACCACATCCAGTGCCGCGGCCAGCGGGCACGGCGACCGCAACGGATCGGCTGGCTCGATGCCGATGTTGTTCACCGTCAATATTTTTCGCCCTCTGTGTGTCTTGTCTTTTGCAAGTATAGCTGCCAGGGTGTGACTTGTAATTTGCAAGTGAGGTTCGAGAAGGGCTGTACCGATGGAAATCATCCAACTGCACCGCCGCGCGGCCGAGCGCTTCCGGATCTGCCTCGTCGAGGTCGGATCCGACCAATGGGAGCTCCCCACCCCGTGCGCGGAGTGGGATGTACGGGCTCTGGTAAACCATGTGACGGGAAACCATGAACAGATGGCGCTACGGCTGCACGGTCGTCCCGCCGACCGCTGCCACGACGGACCGCTCGCGGCGTGGTCGGCGGCGTGCGCGGCTGTACAGGCAGGACTCTCCCGAACCGAGGTCCTCCAGCAGCAAGCGCCTTCACCGTTCGGCGGCCAAATGTCGATCGCCGATCTGGCTCGCATCCTCACGGTCGACTTGACAACCCACACATGGGATTTGGCACGTGCCACGGGAAGGAACGATCCGTTGGACCCCGAGGTCGTCAACGAGGTATTGCCGATGATCGAGCGGATACACCCGACTCTGGCGGCCGGCGGCAAATTCGCGCCTGCGATTTCCGTTCCGGAATCCGCTGGAGCACAACAGCGTCTGCTCGCTCTACTCGGCAGACAGGAGTCGTAGCGCCGCCGAGCGAGGGCCACGAATACCTGGCGCCGCCGCACTGAGAACGGTGGGGGCATGCCCGGGCGCTGCGGCCGCGAGGAAGCGGCCCAATCGTGGAGACTGGGCGCCGATGGGCCGCGTCGATCACCGACCGGTCCGGTGAGATCATCACGACTGTGCCGCCGCAACGAGCCCACATGCCGGTCGATGATTCGTGGCTGGTGACTGCCTCATGCGCCGATCAGCCCTGAGCCTTGCGACCCCGCCGGCACCGACGGCGATGGCACTGGGTCGCAGGATGGGCGCAGCTCACAAGTCCCGGCGGTGGTCTCGTTCGGGCCGGGGTAACAGCGCGGGCGGCCGTCGGGCCGTGGCTCAGCCACCGGATCGCCGGGTGAAGGGCATTCTGGTGCCGCGGCCATGGGGCCGACATAGGCTGGTGTGCAACAGATGTGCAACGTCGAACGGTGCCGCGTCACCCTCGGGTCGGAGCGGTTCCGTCGCCCCGGTGAGCGACCGTGCGGTTCCGGATGCCCCTTAGCGCGGACTAGATCAGGTGTGCTCGAATATCCGTCGTTGTACCGAATTGTCGATCGCGACTGCTGCCCGGCGTATCTGCGTGTCTGACTGTGTAGTTGGTAGAGCGTGGGCACGGTGGCGGACGGTCTGTTCGGTGGTTGGTCTCAAGGGATTGCTTGCGTGAGTACCTGGAGGACGCGTGGTGCGTAGATGCGGCGTTTGTAGGCGCTGTTCGCGACCCGGAGTATCTCCAGCTCGATGAGTTGACCGACGAGTTTGTTCGCTCGGCCGTACGAGATTCCGAGCTCGGTCTCGACTTGGCGCACGGTGAATGATGGGTTCGCGACAGCGAGATCGATCAGCGTGTGCGCGCTGTCGGCACGCAATGGCGAACGTCGTACGACGTCCTTCAGCTCGCTCTGGATTTTGACGAGGGCGATCATCTGGCGCCGAGTCGATTCTGCGGCCTCCTTCAGGCCGTGCGCAAAGAATCGGATGTAGTTGTCCCAGTCGCCTCGGGTGCTGACCGCGAGGAGTCGGTTGTAGTAGTCGTCGCGTCTGGCCTCGAACCACGGTGAGACGGTGAGTGTCGGCTCGGTCAGTACTTGGGTGAGCTGGAGGTGCATGACGATGAGTAGCCGGCCGAGTCGGCCGTTGCCGTCACGAAAGGGATGGAGTGACTCGAACTGGTAGTGCGACATAGCTGCCGCGATGACGGGGTCGATCGTGGCGGAGTGGTCTTCGCGAATCTAGTCGACGAGGTCCTGGACGCCGATGCTCAAGGTGTCATCGGGCGGTGGTGGAATGAACCGAGCTGCGTGTACTGGTGCCATCCCCGGGGTTGCGTCGTCTCTTCGACCGATCACGACCTGTCGGTCGCGGATCCGTCCGGACTCCGATTCCAGCGACGTCCCTCGCATCAGGATGCCTTGAAGGCTGCTGAGCAGGGATGTGGTCACCGGGCGATCGTCGGAGATCCAGGAGAACGCGTAGTTGGCCATGCGTACGTAGTTGAGGATCTCGGAGAGTTCGGCACTCGCCGGCGCCTCTTCGTCGGCGGTCAGCACCTCGGCGAGTGGCGCGTAGGTTCCTTCCAGTGCGGATGTACTCTGCGCTTCGCGTCGTAGTGTCGGCAGCCGCAGAAGTTGGGGGTTCGGTAGTTGGGCGGCTGTGCTGTCGAGCGCACCCAGAGCCGCGCGCGCTGCAGTCGTGGCGAGAATAGTGGGAACGCTCAGTTCAGGCATTTCATCGGGCAGTGGTGCCGCGACGAACGCTTTGTGCTTCCAGTCGCCGAAGACCGGATCTGTGCCCCAGATGTCGACGACTGATCCGGATTCGCTGTTTAGGAACATACCGAGGTCCATCATGTCACTCTATAGGCACTTCAGTGACATAGTGCTTGCATCATGTCACTTTGAGACAAGTGGTTCAGCGGGTATCGACGCTGGCCCCCGCCGACGTTGCCGCCATAGGAGCTGTCGAGGGAGAGCCCTTAGAGCTCCTATCGGGTTCTGTTGCTGAGTCGTCGCCAGCAGATGAGGGCTGCGGCGAGGGTGAGGAATCCGTGGTGGATGTCGGTGCGGCGTTCCCAGCGGATGGCGAGGTGGCGGTAC
>NZ_LGYZ01000009.1 GCF_001310275.1 Nocardia arizonensis | reverse complement strand
CCGGCCAGATCTTCAACATCGACGGCGGACAGGTATTCCGGTCATGAGCGCAACCGGCGTGCGGACGGCGCGTGCGGACCGTCCGCACGGCGGCGACGCACCCGGCGCATTCGGGGTGGACGCCCGACTCGATGGCTTATCGGGCAAACTACGCAAGATCGTGTTGCCCGCAGATGGAGGAACCCGCTAGTGCGAATTGCTTTGTTGTCTTATCGAAGCAAGCCGCACTGCGGCGGTCAGGGCGTGTACGTCCGGCAGCTCAGCGCCGGACTCGCCGAACTGGGGCATACGGTGGAGGTCTTCTCCGGCCCGCCCTATCCGGCGGAACTGGACGAGCGGGTCAAGTTGACCGAGGTGCCGAGTCTCGACCTCTACCGCGACCCCGACCCGTTCCGCACGCCGCACCCCAGCGAGATTCGCGACCGGATCGATCTGCTCGAACTCGCCACCATGTGGACCGCCGGATTCCCGGAGCCGCGGACCTTCAGCATGCGCGCGGCCCGCCTGCTGCGCGATCGCGCCGCCGACTTCGACGTGGTGCACGACAACCAGTGCCTCGGCAGCGGCCTGCTCGATATCCAGCGCATCCTGCCGTTGGTGGCGACCATCCACCATCCGATCACCAAGGACCGCGAGGTCGACCTGGCCGCGGCGATCTGGCGGCGCAAACCGTTCGTGCGGCGCTGGTACGGGTTCCTCGGCATGCAGCAGCGAGTGGCCGAGCAGATCCCGGACCTGCTGACGGTGTCGACATCCTCCCGCGCCGATATCGTCGCCGATTTCGGGGTCCGCCCCGACCAGCTCGAGGTTGTGCCGCTCGGCGTCGACACGACGCTGTTCGCGCCGGACGACCGACCCCGGCAGCCCGGACGGATCGTGGCGGTGGCCAGCGCCGACAAACCGCTCAAGGGCATACATCACCTGCTCCGGGCACTGACCCGGCTGCGCGTCACGCACACCGTCGAATTACAGCTGGTCGCCAAGCTCGAGCCGAACGGGGCGACCGAGAAGGCCATCGCCGAACTCGGTCTGTCCGATATCGTCACCGTCCGCTGCGGACTGACCGATCTCGAACTCGCCGAACTGCTGCGCTCGGCCGAGATCGCCTGTATCCCTTCGCTGTACGAGGGATTCTCGCTGCCCGCGGTCGAGGCGATGGCCAGCGGCACCCCGCTGGTCGTCAGTCGCACCGGCGCGCTGCCGGAGGTCGTGGGCGAATCCGGCGTCTGCGCCGAGCTCGTCGAGCCGGGCGACACGGCGGCGCTCGCGCGCGCCATCGGCGCGCTGCTCGATTCGCCGCGGCAGCGCGCTGCCATGCGGCTGGCCTGTCGTGAGCGCGCGGTGAACGTCTTCAGCTGGGAGTCGGTCGCCGCCAGCACCGTTCAGGTTTATCAACAGGCCATCGACCGGCGGACGACGGCACCCGCGCCTCGGCCCCATCACCCCGCAGGAGGTTCCGCATGCTGACCGTCGACTTCGATCGCCTCGGCATCGGCCCGGGCACCCGCGTCATCGATGTCGGCTGCGGGGCGGGCCGCCACAGCTTCGAGGCGTTCCGGCGCGGCGCCGACGTCGTCGCCTTCGACCAGGATGCCGACGAGCTGGCGAACGTCGAGATCATGCTGAAGGCGATGGCGCAGGAAGGTCAGGCTCCCGCGGCGGCCGAAGCGCGGGCCGTGCGCGGTGACGCGCTCGCCCTGCCGTATGAGGACGAGGAATTCGACGTCGTCATCGCCTCGGAGATCCTCGAGCACATTCCGCGCGACGACGCCGCCATCGCGGAACTCGCGCGGGTGCTGCGACCGGGCGGACAACTGGTGGTGACGGTGCCGCGCTGGCTGCCCGAGCGGGTCTGCTGGGCGCTGTCCACCGAGTACCACAGCAACGAGGGCGGGCACGTCCGCATCTACCGCGCCGACGAACTGCGCGCCAAGATCGGCGCGCACGGTGTCCGCTTCACCCACCGACACCACGCCCACGCGCTGCATTCGCCGTACTGGTGGCTCAAATGCGCTGTGGGCGTGCGCAATGAGAACCACGTACTGGTCAAGGCGTATCACCGACTGCTGGTTTGGGACATGATGGGGAGACCGCGCGCCACCCGGCTCGCGGAGACGATGCTCGACCCGCTGGTCGGCAAGAGCGTCGCCCTGTATTTCACCAAGCCGGCGGTGCGACGTGCCGCGGTCTGAACTGCCCTTCGTCCCCGGCGCGCTGAGCAGGCGTCAATGTCTGCGGACCGCCGAATCCATTGCCGCCGAACAGGAGTCGTCAGGGGCGATACCGTGGTTCCGGGGTGGGCACACCGACCCGTGGGATCACGTCGAATCGGCGATGGCGCTGTCGGCCACCGGATTCTACGCCGAGGCCGAGGCCGCCTACCGCTGGTCGGCCTCGACCCAGCGCGCCGACGGCTCCTGGCCGCGCCAATTCCGTTGCGGCGAAGTGGAACTCGACGACAGCGACACCAATTTCTGCGCCTATGTCGCCACCGGGATCTGGCACCATCTGCTGTGCACCGGCGATGCGGATTTCGCGCGCGAGATGTGGCCGACGGTGCGGGCGGCCATCGACTTCGTGATCGGCATGCAGGGCGAGCAGGGTCAGATCTTCTGGGCCAGGGACGAATCCGGCATCTTCGCCGAGGCGCTGGTCACCGGATGCGCGAGCATCCACCACAGCATCTGCTGCGCCATCGCCCTGGCCGAGCGGCTCGGCGAACAGCATCGCGCCTGGGATGCCGCGCGCACCCGGCTGGCGACCGCGCTGCGGCACCGCCCTGAGCTGTTCACCGCCAAGGACCGGTACTCGATGGATTGGTACTACCCGGTGCTCGGCGGCGCGCTCACCGGCGCGGCGGGGCGCGAGCGCATCGCCGCGCGTTGGAGCGAATTCGTGGTGGGCAATATCGGCATCCGCTGCGTGGCCGACCGGCCGTGGGTCACCGGCGCGGAAACCTGCGAATTGGTCATGGCGCTGGACACCCTGGACGACCGGGAGCGTGCGCGCGAACTGTTCGCGGCGATGCAGCACCTGCGCGAACAGGACGGCTCGTACTGGACCGGCCTGGTCTTCGCCGACGGCAAGCGCTGGCCCGAGGAGCGCACCACCTGGACCGGCGCGGCGGTCGTGCTGGCCGCCGACGCGCTGTCCGGCGCGACGCCCGCGGGCGGCATCTTCCGCGATGTCGCCGGGGCGAGCGCCGGATACGTCATGGCCTGATCCGGCGCGCCGGATCTCAGGCGGCGGGGACGGCGATCCGTTCCAGGACGCGCAGCGATCCGGTGCACGAGACCTCACGGAATTCGGCGCTGTCCAGCGCGCGGCGGTAGATGCCGTACGGCGCCCGACCGCCGTCGTTCGGATCGGGGAACACATCGTGGATGGCCAGCGCCGACCCGACCGCGACCCATTTCGCCCAGCCCTCGTAGTCGCGCACCGCGGCGGCCTCGGTGTGACCGCCGTCGATGAACAGCAGATCGATGGGCACGCGCCAGATGGCCGCGGCCTGGACGGAATCGCCGACGATGCCGACCACGGTGTCGTCGAGTCCGGCGCGCACGACGGTGCGGCGGAATTCGGCGACCGTGTCGAATCGTCCGGTCACCGGGTCTACCAGCGAATCGTCGTGATATTCCCAGCCCGGCTGATGTTCCTCGGACCCGCGGTGATGATCGACGGTGTAAACCAGGGAATTGCGTTCACGCGCCGCCGCGCCGAGCCATACCGCCGATTTTCCGCAATAGGTGCCGATCTCCACGACCGGTCCGCCGTGCGCATATCTCGTCACCGCGTCGAACAGGGCTTTCGCCTCGTCGGCGGGCATGAACCCGCGCGCCTCGGTCGCGACTTCGACCCATCGAGCAATATCGGAAGAAGGTGCGGAACTCGATACCATGAGCGAACTGTCCACCTGTCTGCCAGGGCTGTACTGCCAGCGAAAACGAATCGGAGCTGTTGCTCCCGAACCTGCCGAATAGTATCATCCAGACACATGTCCAGAGGTGATTCCAAGACCGTCGAGGCGACGCGTCGACGCTTGACCGGAAAACAGGCGGACACCGTCGACAAGCTCACGAGAGCCGCGGTGGAAGTCCTGTCCCGGGAGGGTTTCGCCGGGATGACCATCCGAATGGTCGCCACCGCCGCAGGGGTGGGCACCGCCACCGCCTACACCTATTTCTCGTCGAAGGAACACCTCGTCGCGGAGATATTCTGGCGTCGTTTGCACACCGCGCCCTCCCCGGTCAGCACGGATACGGATTCGACCGTGCGCGTGGTCGAGGAGTTGCGCGGTATCGCGATGCTGGTGGCCGACGAACCGGAATTGTCCGGCGCGGTGACGAGTGCGCTGCTCGGCCGCGATCCCGATGTGCAACATCTGCGGATGCGCATCGGCAACGAGATCCGCCGTCGCATCGTTGGCGCGCTCGGACCCGAACCCGATCCCGATGTCGTCGAATCGCTGGAATTGCTGTACGCCGGCGCGCTGGTCCGCGCCGGAATGGGCTACGAATCGTATTCCGATATCGCGGACCGCTTGGCGCGCGCGGCACTGCTCGCCCTCGAATGACCGCCGCCGAATAACTCGTCCCGCATATCGACGGTTATTCGAATCGAATGCGAGCCGATATTCGGCCGGTCCGAATTCCGACGGAGCGGCCGCGCGGGCACGGGTTCAGGATTCGCTCGGATCGGCGGCCAGGCCGGGCAGCACGAAGCGGCGCAGGTGCCGATGGACGGCCACCGGATCGTCGGGGTCGACGGTGTTGCCTGGCACCGTGCCCAGACTGATCAAGATGCGGGCGACCCATTCGGAGACCTCGGCCGGATCGTGACCGGGGTGCACCTCCCCGCGCGCCACGGCGGCGTCCACGTAAGGCCGCCAGAATCGAGCCAGATCGGGCACGAGTCCGTGGACGCCCGCCCCGGCGCACACCGCGAACTCCTCCGGTTCGACGATGCGAAGGCGCATGAGCAGCGCGCCCGGATCGTCGTAGGCGCCCCGGCCGATGCGCACCCCCGCCGCGAGCTGCTCACCGAAGGTGGCGATGGTGTCCAGTTCGGCCCTGGCGTCGGTCCAGAACGCGTCGGTCAGCCGCACGATCGCCGCGCCGAGCAGGGTCGACTTGTCCGGGAAGTGGCGGTAGAGCCAGGCGCGCGAGACACCAGCCTCCTCGGCGACCTCGCTCACCGTGGTCGACCTGATCCCCTTGTCCGCCAGCAACTTCTGCGCGGCATCCAGCAGGCGGTCCACCACCGTGGCCGTCGGTGTCTCCGTCACGCGTCTCGCTTTCGGGTCCGGCGTCGGGGAACGACTGTGTGGGTTTCTCCAAAACCCTAACAAGGAGTGGACACATCTGAGAATGTGACTACTAGTAGACATTCTCCAAAATCTGTCTACAAGCACGAAAGGACAACACATGTACCAACCGCGGACCGCGGTGATCGGTGCAGGCATCAGCGGTCTGACCGCGGGCAAGATGCTCAACGACTACGGCGTGCCCTACGTCTGCTTCGAGTCCTCGGACCGGGTGGGCGGCAACTGGGCGTTCGGCAATCCGAACGGACACAGCAGCGCCTATCGGTCGCTGCACATCGACACCTCGAAACATCAGCTGTCGTTCCGGGACTTCCCGATGCCGCAGGACTATCCCGACTTCCCGCACCACACCCAGATCAAGCGGTACCTCGACGACTACAGCGCGGCCTTCGACCTCACCGATCGCATCGAGTTCACCAACGGCGTCGAACACGCGCGCAGGCTGCCCGACGGCGGCTGGGAACTGCGCACCGAGCGCACCGGCACCCGCTACTTCGACCTGCTCGTGGTGGCCAACGGACACCACTGGGACCCGCGCTACCCGAATTTCCCCGGCGAGTTCACCGGCACCGAACTGCACGCGCACCATTACATCGACCCGCGCACCCCGATGGACTTCTCCGACTGCCGCATCCTGGTGGTCGGACTCGGCAACAGCGCCGCCGATATCGCGGTCGAACTGTCGTCCAAGGCGCTGGGCAACAGCCTGAGTCTGTCGACACGCTCGGGCGCGTGGATCGTGCCCAAGTACATCGCGGGCCGCCCGGCCGACAAGTACTACCGGACCAGTCCGCACATCCCCTATTCCTGGCAGCGCAAGATCGCGCAGTGGGGTCAACCGCTCACGGCGGGCCGCCCGGAGAACTACGGTCTGCCCACCCCCAACCACAAATTCTTCGAGGCGCATCCGACCCAGTCGGTGGAACTGCCGTTGCGCCTCGGCTCCGGCGATGTGACGCCCAAACCCGATATCGCCCGTCTCGACGGCAATACCGTGCATTTCACCGACGGCACCAGCGACGATTTCGACGTCGTCATCTACGCGACCGGCTACAACATCACCTTCCCGTTCTTCGACACCGAATTCCTCAGCGCGCCCGACAATCGGATCGATCTGTACAAGCGCATGTTCTATCCGGGCATCGAGGATCTGGTGTTCGCCGGATTCGCCCAGTCCACGCCGACGCTGTTCCCGTTCGTGGAATGCCAGGCCCGCCTCATCGGGGCCTACGCCGTCGGCCGCTACCGGCTGCCCTCGGCCGAGGAGATGCGCCGGGTGATCGTGGCCGACCAGCGGTTCTACACCGGACACATGCTCGACCGCCCGCGCCACACCCAGCAGGTCGACTACTTCCTCTACGAACACGATATGCGCACCCGCGAACTGCCCGCCGGGGCGCGGCGGGCGAGCGAAATGGGACCACCGCGATGGGCCGAATTGTCCGACACCGCCGCGGAATCGACGGCGGCGGTATCCGGTTCGGCGACAGGAGCGCGACAATGAGCACGACCCCTCGACAGGTCTCCTTCTCCTCGAACGGAACCACCTGCGACGCTTGGTATTTCGATCCCGCCCCGGACAGCGCCCACGCGGGCGAGCGCGGCTGCCCGGTGGTGGTGATGGCGCACGGCTTCGGCGGCACCAAGGATTGCGGACTCGCGCCCTTCGCCGAGCGACTCGCCGCGGCCGGTCTCGCGGTCTTCGCCTTCGACTATCGCGGCTTCGGCGCCTCGGAAGGCGAACCGCGCCAGCGGATCTCCCTGCGCGGACAGGCACAGGACTACCGCGCGGCCGTCGCCGCGGCCGGACGGCAGCCCGGCGCGGACCCCGAACGCATTGTGCTGTGGGGCATCTCGCAGTCGGGCGGACACGCCATGAGTGTGGCGGCCGACCGCCGCGACATCAGCGCGGTGATCGCGATGGTGCCCATGATCGACGGCCTCTCCGCGGGCCGCTACGCACTCGCGCAGGTGGGACTCGCCGCGGTCGCGCGCTCGACGGTGACCGGCGTGCGCAGCGCCGTCGCGGGACGGCTCGGCGGCACGCCCACCATGATGCCGTTGGTCGGCAGACCGGGCGAGCGCGCGGCCCTGACCGCCGACGGCTACTACGAGAGCTACACCGCGTTGGCCGGGCCGACCTGGCGCAACGAAGTGGACGCGGCGGTCGGATTGGAACTCGGCGGCTACCGCGCCGACCGGCACGCCGACCGCATCGCCGCGCCGGTACTGGTGCAGATCGCCGACTTCGACCGCGCCGTGCCCCCGCACGCCGCGGCCAAGGCCGCGTTCAAGGCGCGCGCCGAGGTACGGCACTATCCGTGCGACCATTTCGACCTGTTCGCGGGCAATCCGTGGTTCGAACCCGCCATCGCCCACCAGATCCGTTTCCTGCGACGGCATCTGCTCGATGCCGGGACGGCCGCGCCGAGGACGGCCACATGGCCTACGGTGGCCGGTGTGGAGGAATCGGCATGAGCACCGATCGCCGGTCGGCGATGGTCATCGGCGGAGCATCCGGTATCGGCCTCGCCAGTGCGCACGCACTGGCCGCCGAGGGCTACCGGGTGACCATCGCGGATATCGATGAGGCCGCGGCGCGCGCCGCGGCGCAGCGGTTGGGTCCCGAGGCGGACGCGCTGGAGATGGACGTCACCGACGAGGTGACGGTGGCCGAGGGCCTCGAGGCCAGGCGCGGTCTGCACGCGGTGGTGAACTGCGCGGGTCTGTCCATACCCGGCCCGATCACCGAACTCGAACTGGCGCACTGGCAGACCACCGTCGACGTGTGCCTGACCGGGACCTTCCTCGTGCTCAAGCACGCGGGTCGCCATATCGCCGACGGCGGCAGCATCATCTGCATCGCCTCGCTCAACGGTCGCCAACCCGGCACGGGCCTGGCCTCCTACTGCGCCGCCAAGGCCGGTGTCCTCATGCTGGTCGAGGTCGCGGCGCTGGAATTGGCCGAGCGCGGTGTGCGGGTCAACGCCATCTCCCCCGGCCTGGTCGACACCCCCTTGGTCGCGGGCATCTCCCTGGTGCCCAGACTGACCGAGGAGTACATCGAGAACACGCCGCTCGGTCGCAGCGGCGCCCCCGAGGAGATCGCCGACACCGTCGCGTTCCTGGCCTCCGACAAGACCGCGTGGATGACCGGTTCGGCCATCGACCTCAACGGCGGCGCGCACCTGCGCCGCTATCCGGATGTCCTCGGCCGCGTCAAGGCGATGGCCGAATCCGCCGGGGACACACCGTAACAGGCCGCACGGGCGACCACGGTTGTCCGTGCGGCGTATCAGCCAAGCGCGCCGGGCGACAGATCGTCGATGGCGGCCGCGGCGCGTTCGAGCATGGTACGGAACATCAGGTCCCCGCGCTCGGTCGGCGCCGCCGCGCCGCACCTCGGCTGCCGCTCCCGGGCCTCAGCCGAGGACACCGGCACTCCCGACCTGCGCGTCGGCGATCTCGTAGGTCCGCGACCGCGGCGCGCGGGACCAGAGGACGCCCTCGCCCGCGGTGGCGCCCTCCTGCACCAGCGCGCGCTTGAGGATCTTGTTGGTGGCGGTGGTCGGCAGATCCGCCGCCAACCGCACAAAGCTCGGCCACGCCTTGGGTGAGAGGTCGGGCTGCGCGGCCAGGAAGTCGGCCAGCTCGCCGGGTGTCAGGGTCTCGTTGTCGCGCAGCACGATCGCGGCCATGACGCAGTCGCCGACCCGCTCGTCCGGCACCGCGTACACCGCGACCCGGCTGATCGCGGGCAGGCGCTGGAGTATGCGCTCGATCGGCCCGGCCGCCAGGTTCTCCCCGTCCACGCGCATCCAGTCGGCGGTGCGGCCCGCCAGGTAGATCCACCCGTCGGCGTCCTTGTAGGCCAGATCGCCCGACCAGTACAGCCCGCCCCGGGTGCGTTCGGCGGTCGCGCCCTCGTCACCGTAGTAGCCCATGAACAGGCCGGTGCCGTCGGCGTTGACGAGTTCGCCGATGGCCTCCTCCGGATTGGCGAGCGCGCCGTTCTCGTCGAAGACCGCGCGCGGACATTCCGTCACGGTCGTCGAATTGTACACGGCCACACCGGGATAGCCCTTGCCGATGGAACCGGGTGGGGTGCCGGGCTCGCGGGTGATGATGATGGCGAGTTCGGTCGAACCGAAGCCGTCCCACACGGTGGCGCCGAAACGCCTGCCGAATTCCTCGATGTCGCGATCGGTGGCCTCGTTGCCGAAGGCGACGCGCAGCGGATTGTCCGCGTCGTCGGGTCGCTCCTCGGTAGCGAGGATGTAGGCCAGCGGTTTGCCGACGTAGTTCATGTAGGTCGCGCCGTATGCACGGATATCGACGAGGAAGGTCGAGGCCGAGAATTTGGCGGGCGCCATCGCCGCGCCGCTGACCAGTGCGACGCAGTAGCCGCCGAGGATCGCCGCCGAGTGGAACAGCGGCATGGACAGGTAGCAGACGTCGTCGGAACCGATGCCGAAACGGTCCACCAGCGGCGGCCCGGCGAAGGGGACCATCATGTGCGCCAGCCGCACCGGCTTCGGATTCCCGCTGGTGCCCGAGGTGAAGATGAGCATGAACGTATCGGTGGCCTCGGGCACGCTGTGCGGTGTCAGTTCCCCCGCGCCCGCGAGCAGTTCGGCCCACTCGGGCGAGGAACTGTCCAGGACGCGGACCCCGACGAGGTCGAGTCCGTCCAGCAGCGGGCGGTGCTCGGCGTCGACGATGAGTATCTGCACGTCGGAACGCCGGATGTCGTCGGCCAGGCTCGCGCCGCGGCGGGTGTTGTTGACGCCGACGGTGACGTAACCGCCGAGCGCGCCCGCGGCGAGCGCGGTGAGCATCTCGGGTGTGTTGCCCAACAGGGTGCCGACGTGGATGGGCCGATCGGTATCGGCCAGTGACAGGATCGCCGCGGCCAGGCGGCGTGCTTCGGCGATGTGTTCACGCCAGGTCCAGGTTCGTCCGCGATAGGTGATCGCGCGGGTGTCGTCGTCGGAACGCTCTGACAGAAGTTCGGTGACCGTTGCAGCCATGGCGCAAATCTAGAACGCGTTCGGCTTCCGAGTATACAGATTGGAAAAATTGTCTACTGCGAATGTCCGCCGGTCGCCGCGTCGTCGCACTCGGGCGCGTCGCCGTAGACGACCAGCCAGATGGCCCGGCCGATAGCGGCCGCAAGCGCCTCGTCGGCGATCGCGGATTCCGCGTCGGTCTCGGAGAACACGACCGTGATCGAGCGCTCGACCATCGCCGTCAACACGATCGCGGTGGCCGCCGGGTCGACGGCCGAGCCGATGGCGCCCCGATCCCGGTCGGCCTCGAGGCGGCGGCGCACCATATCCGCGAAGACCGCCAGCCGCTCGCGCCAGTACGCGCCGACCTCACGGTCGTAGGCGGAGACCTCGCTCAATGCCAGCAGCAGGTAGCGATGCTCGCGGAAGCTGGCGATCATGGCGCCGATCGCCCGCACCACCCCGCTCTGCCGGTCGGTGTGCTCGGTTCGCCACCACTGCTCGGCGGCGGCGAACAGATCGGCGGTCGCCAGCTCCGCCATCCTGATCAACAGCCTGCTCTTGTCGGGGAAGTACCGATAGAACGTCGACCGGGCCGCACCGGAGGCCGCGGCGATCTTCTGCACCGCGATCTCCGTGTAGGGCGTGCCGTCGGCCAGCAGCTCCTCGACCGCGCGCAGGACCCTTTGCTCGAAATCCGCGCGGCGGTCGTCGGCCTGTTTGCGGGCCGAGCGCGGAACACGGGTCAGCGAGGACATCCGCACCCCGTCCGCCGCAGGTCCGACAACCGGGGTAATCGTGGGTCGCGTGGCTGGTCCATGCGGACATTCTGCCGCGATACCCACATCCGTTGACATTCGACGCCGGCCGCAACATGATGTATCGGACACACTGTCCGATACATACTGTCCGATCCACATCGGCCGATACGCACTGACCGAGGCGATTTCCATGCGCGAGTCATCCGCCACCCCCACCGAGGACACCACCCTCACCGAGGACAGCGATGTCGTCGTCGTCGGCGCGCGCTGCGCGGGCTCGGCGACCGCGATACCGCTGGCCTCGGCCGGTCGTCGCGTCATCGTCCTGGACGGTGCCGCCTTCCCCTCCGATGCGCTCTCCACTCACCTACTGTGGCCCGCGGGCGTGCTCGAACTGCGCGAACTCGGCGTGCTCGAGCGCGTCGAGGCCATCGGCGCGCCTCGACTCACCACCGCCATGGCCGTCGGGGCGGGCCACCGCATGACGGCTCCCTTCACTGCCCTCGACGGCACCGACTACGCGCTGTGCGTGCGCCGCGTCCACCTCGACGCCGCACTGGTCGACGCCGCGGTCGCGGCGGGCGCCGATGTCCGCCAGAAATGCCGTGTGCTGGAACTGATTCGGGAACACGGCCGCTGCCGCGGCGTCCGGTACCGCGATCCCGACGGCGTCTCCCGCGAGATTCGCGCGTCCCTGGTGGTCGGCGCGGACGGGCGGCACAGCACCGTGGCCCGACTGGTCGGCGCGCAGGAACCCTTCCTCGCGCAGCCCAGCGGGCGCGACTGCTACTTCGCCTACTGGCGCGACGCCGACCCTGACCACCGCCATATCGCGGCGCAGTGGCGCGCGGGCGGTGACCTCGGCACCGCCTTCCCGTGTGACGACGGACTGGTCCTGAGTCTGGTACAGCCGCCGGCGGCCACGGGTCCGCTGCGCCCCGGCGAGGCCGACCGCCGCTACCACGAGGCCATCGCGCGACTGCCGGAACTCGGTGCGCGCCTGCGTGGTTCGACCCAGGTGGGCCGAGTGCGCTCGGCGACCGGACTGTCCTCCTACTTCCGGCACTCCGCGGGTCCGGGGTGGGCGCTGGCCGGTGACGCGGGACATTTCAAGGATCCGGTCACCGCGCAGGGCATCCGCGACGCCATGCACTACGGCCGCGAACTCGCCCGGCGGATACTGCCGGTACTGGACAATCCGGTCGCCCTCGACGCGGTGGTCCGCGGCTGGGCCGAGTTGCGCCTGCGCGAATGCCTCGAGGTGTACCGGTGGACCAATCGACTCGCGCGCGGGGAGGCCATGCGCCCGTGGGAGGTCGAGATGTACCACGACGCCGTGCGCGATCCCGTACTCGCCGCCGCGATCATCGAGATCTTTTCCCGCACACGCAAACCCGGTGAACTGTTCACCCCGCGCGAGTCGGTGCTGCTGTCCACCCGCGCACTGTGGCGCTCACGCGCCCATCCGAGCGCGGTACTCGGCGACATAGTCCGCGAACTGCGCGACACCGCCGCGGAATGGCTCGAGTCGCGGCGCGCGCTGCACCCGCCGAACCCGTCCGCGACATCGGTCGCCGTTCACCGCGGCAGCGCGATCGTCGCCGAATTCGATTCGGCGACAGCCTGATCACACCACGTGAAGCGGATCGGAGGAGACCTGGTCAGCGCCGGTCGAACGGCGCGGCCATGGAGGGATCGATCCGTGCGCCCCGGTTCGCGCGCGCCGTACCGCGCGCGGCCGCGGCTTCGCTCTCGTTGTCACTGGTCAGCCGGTAGACGGCGCGATCGAGGGCGGGCAGGATCTCGGTGATGTCGAGACTCTTGTCGACGAATCGACCGATCAGCGCGAAGGTCATATTGGCCAGAATCAGGCCGATGTCCCGCACATAGTCGGGATCGGCGCCCTCGACGAGCGGATCGGCCGCGGGCAACACCGCCTCCATCCCCTGCACGTCGAGCCGATGCCCGCCCGCGCCGACGCGCGCCCGGTAGTACGCCTCGAGCATCTCGGGATTGCGCTCCCACGGTTCGAAGACGCTCCGCAGCAACCGCCTCAGCCCGTCGCGCAGCGACTCCTGCGGGTCGGGCTTCGTCACCGACGAATAGCAGTGGACCGCCATCCAGCGCCGCACCGCCGCCACGATGAGTTCGTTACGCGTCGGGAACCACTTGTAGACCGTGGCCAGCGAGACGTGCGCACGCCGGGCTACCTCTCTGAGCTGGACCGCGTCGTATCCCTGCGACTCGAGCAACTCCAGCACGACCGTGACGATCTGCTCCGATTGTGATTCGTGATCTGGCCGACCCACATGACCACAGTAGCGCCGCCCCGCCCGGGCACGGGCCGTACCATCGAGTGGTTCCGAGAGGAAGGAGCGCTCATGTACGAAGGCAATGCCGACACCTCCGCCAATACCTCCGCCATCTTCGACGCGCTCGTCGCCCGCGCGGACTACCCGGTTTTCGTTGTGACCGTCCGCAAAGGCCCCGATCGCGCCGGATGTCTGGTCGGGTTCACCACTCAGGTCAGCATCGACCCGCCGCGATTCCTCGTCTGTATCTCGAAAGCCAACCACACCTATCGGCTGGCCGAGAACGCCCACCATCTGGCGGTCCATCTACTCGACCGCGACCAGCTCTCGCTGGCCACCTTGTTCGGCGCGGAAACCGGCGACGAGATCGACAAATTCGCGCACTGCGACTGGCATCCCGGCCCCGCGAACCTGCCGATACTCGACGCGGCCGCCGGATGGTTCTGTGGGCGAGTCCTCACCCGCCACGATCTCGGCGACCACGTCGGTTTCGTTCTCGCCCCGGAGGCCGGTTCGGCACCCGGGAGCGAGGTCGACGCCATGCGTTACGACCGGGTCGCCGACCTCGAACCGGGCCACGAGGCGTGAGGGATCAGCCGCCGTTCTGTTTGGCGCTCTGGCGGGCCTCGTTGACATCGGCGGCGCTACGGGCCGCCTCGGCCTCGGCCTCCTTGCGCGCGGCCGAGCGCTGCGCCTCCGCCTTGTCCACCTGGGCCTGGCCCTCCTCCTCGAGGTTGCTGTCACCGGTCACGGTTCCTGCCACCTTCTTGGCCCGACCCTTGATGTCCTCGATGACGCCTTCGACGGCCTCACGGGGTCCGCTCGCATGTTCAGACACTCGTTACCTCCCATGTCTCGGAATCTCCTTGCCGAGGGCAGGCATACCCGGTGCGCGGACTTCAAACATCCGGCGGCGCGCTCGCGAAGGTCGAGACCGCCGCCGCGTGTCCATCCGTCGCACGATTCCCGGCGGGTCGAACGGGTACTCGAGGGGAGAACGTCGTGTACGCCGCGGCTGCCACCGATGTCGACATGGAAGATATACAGAGCACACGGCGTTACAGCCTGCGACAGACGAGACGAGAGGACGGACGTCATGGCCACCCAGACGCTGACCCAAAAGAACTTCGATGAGGTAGTCACCGGAAACGACGTGGTACTCGTCGATTTCTGGGCTTCCTGGTGCGGACCGTGCCGCAGCTTCGCCCCGACCTTCGAGGCATCCTCGGAGACGCATCCCGACGTGGTCCACGGCAAGGTGGACACCGAGGCCGAGCAGGGTCTGGCCGCCGCCGCCAATATCCGGTCGATTCCGACCATCATGGCCTTCCGCGAGGGCGTGCTGGTCTTCGCCCAGCCCGGCGCCCTGCCGCCCGCGGCGCTCGAGGATCTGGTGACCCAGGTGAAGGCGCTGGATATGGACGAGGTGCGCAAGCAGCTGGCCGAACAACAGGCCGCGTCCGAGTAACGCGAGTCCGCACCGACACCCCGATCGGGCCCGCGAACCTTCTCGGTTCACGGGCCCGATCGTCGTGTCGGGCGTCGTCCGATTCAGGAACCGAGTCGGTTGATACTCGAAATCATCGCTCGGACAGTCGATTCCGCGCCGTCGTCGGCCAGCGCCGCGCCCCAGCCGCGCCTGCCGTCGAATTCGCACCGCACGAAGGTGGCGGTGCCGTCCGCGGTACGGCGCTGATGGAATTGCAGGATTTCGACCGGATAGCCCTCGTCATACAACGCCGAGGTCAGCGCCGCCACCGGACTTCCGGTGGTGGCGACCGACCGCAGATGATCGGCGAATTCCAACGTGGCGGTGCGCTCGGCGCCCTGTCCGAGCGACCACTCGGAGAGCCGAATGGAGCCGGACTGCGCGCAGTACCGGTCGTAGAACTCCGCCGGGGTGAGCCCGGACGTTTCCGCCCGCAGGCTCTTGGGGGCGGCGGCGATGAAGGTCTGTGTGTCGAGAGTCAGGATCGTCATTGCAGTAGAGGTCTTCCCGAAGATGTCGGTGGAGGGGGGACCAGCATCAACAATCGGCAGCCCGCAGCGAGGGGGCCGGTCCGAATCAGACCCCGCTACGGCGGGTTACTACGAGAAGTCGCGCCCGCGCCGCCATCGCGGTAAGCGGAAGTAGCATCGCGCTGTCGCGGTCTGCGACTGTCAGCGCGGCGCTGTGGCACTGGGCGGGATTCGGCACGCGATCGACAATAGGCATTCCGCGGCCCGATAGCAACCTCATCCGATGCCCGTTTTCCGCTAATCGCGAAATTCATCGCCGCAGTTCAGACCCCGTGCCCGCAGGCGTGGCGGCTCGGCGTCGACGGCCGGGTACGGTGGCTCACATGGGGTTGCTGATGGCCATGACCATTCCCGGTCTCGCGGTGTCGCTCATCACACTGGCCTTCGCCGAGGTGCTGTGGAATCGGCTGACCGGAAATCGATTCCTGCCGTGGCCGCAACGCACCGGCCGTCCGGTGGCCGCGAGCGGCTTCGAAGAGGTCGCCGCATTGTTCCAGGGCGGCAAGCACCACGAGTTCGAACAACGCACGACCGCGCTCATGCACCGGGAGGACCCCGGCGACGGCGCGCCCCCTCGCGCCGAGGTGGACCTGCGCGCCGGTTCGGCGACCCTCCTCGCCCGCGACACGCCTCAGCCCGCGGGCGCGGGCACCGCCGCGGGCACCGACCCGGATGCCTCGCGCCGCAACCCGCTGCGATCGTAGGCGATCGTCACCGCTGCCCCGAGACATGCGCCGACGGCCAGCCCCGCCGCGGTCATCCCCAGTCCGTGCGCCAGACCGGCCTCGGCGCTCCCGTCGAAGAACAGGATGGCACGTACGGCGAGATATATCTGGTGCATGGGTTCGAAGCCGCCGAGCACGGCGATATAACCGGGCACCGCCTCGAGCGGCACCGTCGCCGCGGAGGACGGCAGGCCGAGCACCACGAACAGCACCAGGTTCACCAGCAGACCGGCCGTGCCGAAGGCGGCCAGCACCGACAGCGCGGTGACCGCAACCGAGACGATGGCGAACGTGCCGTACAGCCACAGCAGCAGTGCCCCCGGCAGCGGAATGCCGATCAGGTGCGCGACCGCGAGGAATATCGCCGACAGCATCGGCGCGGCCAAGGCGATGATCGCCCATTTGAGCAACAGAGTGCGGAATCGGCTCAGGCCGGTCGCGGGCGGGTGCACGAACCAGGGACCGTATTCGGTCGGGGTGAAGCCGAGTGCCGAATCGACCAGCGTGTTGATGATCATGGCGCCGGTGAACCCGGCGAGCAGCAGGATCAGCGTGTAGAAGAACGCGACCAGACCCTGTCCCGCGTTGTCCGGCACGGGGCGGTACGGGTTCTGTATCACCCGCACCGGATCGGCGATCGTCAACCGGGCCGCACCGCTGACCTGACCGGCGGCCGCGCCCGAATTCGCCGCGCCCGCGGCGAGCGTCGCGTCGACGCGCTCGGTGAGATCGCGGCCGACCGTCGCGGAGACCTGTGTGAGCGCCCGATCGGCGATGCGCTGGGTGATCCCGGTGGTGTACGGCCCGATCCGCGGATTGGTGTACACGGTGATCACCGGCTGTTCGATATCGCCCGGCACTACCGCGCCCATGCCGAGGATCACCAGTCGCTGGGTGAAATCCGACGGTATGACGATGGCGCCGTAGACCTGCCCGGACTTCAATTGGGCTCGGGCTTCGGCGATTCCGACGACCCGTAGATCCACCTTGTCGGCGGGTATGCCGCGGATGAGCGCGTCGGCGATCTCGCCGCCGAAGTTGGCGGGTTCGCCGTCGACGATCTCCCCGAGATCCTGATTCACCAGGGCGATCGGGAAGTCGTGCAGGTTCTTCTCGGTATTGGCGGCGTAACCGAGATACATCGTGGCGAGCAGCGACCCGAAGACCGCCAACAGCGCGATCGGGGCGGCGAAGGTCCGAACCGTCATGGACCGAATGTAGGCAGCGCCAACAAAGTAGTCAACGCCTACATTTTGTTAGCCTGGTCCCACCATGTCTTTCACCCGGGTCCGCTCCTACCACCACGGCGATCTGCGCGCCGAACTGCTCCAGCGCGCCGAGGCCACGCTGCGGGAATCGGGTGTCGACGGCCTGTCACTGCGCCGACTCGCCCGCGATATCGGCGTCAGCCACGCCGCGCCGACCCGGCACTTCCGGGACAAACAGGCGTTGATGGACGCACTGGCGGTGGCCGGATTCGAGCGACTGGCGGACTCGTTCGAGAAGCCCGTGCCGGGCATCGCGTTCGAGGAGCCCATGCGCGCGCTGGCGAACTCCTACCTGCGCTTCGCCACGGAGAATTCGGCACTGCTGGCCCTGATGTTCGCCCGCAGGCACAGTCCGGTCGCGGGCGACGAGATGTCACGCGCGGTCGATCGCGCCTTCGCGACACCGGTCGCGCTGATCGCACAGGCGCAGGCGCGCGGCGAGATCATCGCGGGCGATCCGCGCCGCATAGCCCTGACCTGGGTGGCCGCCCTCCAGGGGCTGGCCGCGTTTCTCGGCTCGGGGCTGGTGGCACCGGCCGCCGCGGACGAATGGCTGGACGAGACCATCACCCACGTGATGCTCGGCCTCCGCCCGCGACCGGAGCCGATCTAGACCAGCATCTCGGCGCGAGCTCGGCATCAGCCTCGAGACCGGCGGCGGCCATCTGCGGGCCGACGCCGTCACAGGCTGGTCCCGATCAGATCCCGCCGTGCACCGGACTACGAGTTCCCCTCACGCTCAATAGAATCCGCACGTCGCCGGGCGCAGGTCAGTTCGGTCGGGCGCCGGATCCATAGACTCCTGGTGTGCAACCGGTGTGGAGTTTCCTCGGCCGCGTGTTCTTTCTCGGGATCGCCGGCCGTAGGACTCGTCGGTGTAATCGGCGCGCTAGTGCGCGGCCGAATCCCAGCTGGGCCCGGTGCCGACCGAGACGTCCAGCGGCACCGACAGCGCGATCGCCGAGGCCATTCGATCCTTCGCCAACCGCTCCAACTCCTCCCGCTCCCCCTCGGCGACCTCGAAGACGAGTTCGTCGTGGATCTGCAACAGCATGCGCGAGCGCAGACCGGCCTGCTCGATCGACTTCTGCACCTCGATCATCGCCACCTTGATGATGTCGGCGGCGGTGCCCTGGATGGGGGCGTTGAGCGCCATGCGCTCGGCGGCCTCGCGGCGCTGGCGGTTGCCCGCGTCCAGATCCGGCAGGTAGCGGCGGCGGCCGAACAGCGTCTCGGTGTAGCCGACCTTGCGCGCCTGCTCGACCACCTCGTGGAGGTAGTCGCGGATACCGCCGAAGCGCGCGAAGTAGATGTCCATCTGCTCCTTGGCCTCGGAGGTGCTGATCCGCAACTGGGCCGCGAGTCCGAAGGAGCTCAATCCGTAGGCCAGACCGTAGGACATGGCCTTGATCCGCCTGCGCGTCTCCGGGGTGACCTCGGAGATGGGGATGTCGAACGCCTTGGAGGCCACGAAACTGTGCAGATCTTCCCCGGAGTTGAACGCCTCGATCAGGCCCTCGTCCCCCGACAGGTGCGCCATGATGCGCATCTCGATCTGGCTGTAGTCGGCGGTCATCAACTCCGCGTAGCCCGGGCCGACCACGAAGGTGTCGCGGATCTCGCGGCCGGTGTCGGTGCGGATCGGGATGTTCTGGAGATTCGGCTCGGTGGAGGACAGACGGCCGGTGGCGGCGATGGTCTGGTTGAAGGTCGTGTGGATGCGCCCGTCCTCGGCCACCGACTTCAGCAGCCCGTCGACGGTGACCTTGAGCCGGGTGGCGTCGCGGTGTTCGAGCAGATGCCGCAGGAACGGATGCTCGGTCTTCTCGTACAGCGACTCGAGCGCGTCGGCGTCGGTGGTGTAGCCGGTCTTGGTGCGCTTGGTCTTCGGCATGTCGAGTTCGTCGAACAGCACCACCTGCAACTGCTTGGGCGAGCCCAGGTTGATCTGCTTGCCGATCACCCCGTACGCGGCCTCGGCGGCATCGGCGACCTTGTCGGCGAAGCGGCGCTGCAACGATTCCAGTCGGGTGACGTCGACCGCGATACCCGTTTCCTCGAGGGTGGCGAGCACACCGAGCAGCGGCAGTTCCATCTCCGCGAGCAGCGGCGTGGACTCGATATCGCGCAGTTCGCCGTCCAGCGCCTCGGCCAGATCGAGAACCGCGCGGGCACGCAGCATCTCGGCCTGCGCCAGCTCCGCGTCGACGGCGTCCTCGTCGTCGAGCAGCGACAGTTGCGGAGCCTCCTCTGTCTCCGCGCGCAATTCCCGGCGCAGGTAGCGCAGCGACAGGTCATCGAGGTTGAAGGTGCGCTGCCCCGGACGCACCAGATAGGCGGCGAGGGCGGTGTCGCTGGTCAGACCGCCAAGGGTCCAGCCGCGGCCGCGCAGCGCGTGCATGGCGGCCTTGGCCTCGTGCAGCGCCTTCGGCACCTCGGGATCGGCCAGCCACGCGCCGAGGGCGGCCTCGTCCTCGGGGGTGAGGACGGTGACATCGATGTAGCCGCCCTCACCGTCGTCCGCCGCGATGGCGAGGGCGCGCACGTCGCCATTGGCGGGAATGCCGGTGCCGACCACCGAGAGTCCGTGCCGCACACCGGCTTTCGCGTGTTCGGCGAGCCAGTCCGCGACCGCCCCGACATCCAGCGCGCCGCCGCTGATCTCGAATCCGGCCTCCGCCTCGGGCTCCGCGGGCGCGAGCGTCTCGAACAGCCGATCGCGCAGCACCCGGAATTCCAGATCGTCGAACAGCTGGTGGATCTTGTTGCGATCCCAGGGCTGCTGGGCGAGCTGGTCGGGGGTGTAGGGCAGCGGGACGTCCTTGACCATCTCGGTGAGCTGTCGGTTGAGCACGACACTGCTCAAATTGGCGCGCAGCGCGTCGCCGACCTTGCCCTTGACCTCGTCCACCTTGTCGACCAAGGTCGCCAGATCGCCGAATTCGCGTACCCATTTGGCCGCGGTCTTCTCGCCGACGCCGGGTATGCCAGGCAGGTTGTCGCTCGGATCGCCGCGCAGCGCCGCGTAATCAGGATACTGGGCCGGGGTGAGGCCGTACTTGGACATCACCTCCTCCGGGGTGAAGCGGGTGAGATCGGAGACGCCCTTGCGCGGGTAGAGCACCGTGACATCGCCGCTGACCAACTGGATCGAATCCCGGTCGCCGGTGACGATGAGCACACGGAAACCCTGCGGCACGGCCTGGGTGGTGATGGTGGCGATGACATCGTCGGCCTCGTAGCCATCGATCGCCATGACCGGAATGCCAAGTGCGCCGAGGACATCCTTGGTGAGTTCGACCTGGCCGCGGAATTCGTCGGGAGTCTGGCTGCGATTGGCCTTGTATTCCGGATACGCCTCGGTGCGGAAGGTCTTGCGGGAGACGTCGAAAGCCGCCGCCACATGGGTGGGCTTCTCGTCGCGCAGCAAGTTGATCAGCATGGCGGTGAAGCCGTACACCGCGTTGGTGGTCTGCCCGGTGACCGTCTTGAAGTTCTCCGCCGGTAGCGCGAAGAACGCGCGGTAGGCGAGCGAATGCCCGTCCAACAGGAGCAGAGTCGGACGGTCGGCACCGGCCGCGTGACTCGGGCCGGGGGTCTGGCGCTGCGCTGTCGTGGGTGAACTCACCCCCCAGAGTCTAGGGACCGGCACCGACAGGGTGACACGCCGACACCCGGCGACCTCAGTCGACGTGTACGGGCGCTGCGTACCAGGTGTTGCACTCCCAGGTGTCGCCGGTATCCGAGCCCCACTTCCACCAGCCCCACACATCGGCGTCGCTGCCGTGCACGCGCGCCTGTCCCGGCCGGTCGCCCGCCTCGCGATTGCTCACGGCCGCCTCCGCCCAGGTCCGCTCATCGATGTCGCCGCGGCCCACGTTGGTGCCGAGGAACACGCCGGAGAAGCAGCCCGCCTGCAATTCCATTCGCCTGCCCTGTTCCTGGCCCGCCGCCGAATCCCAGCCGAGACCGGCGCGTTTGTCCTGGTAGGCGCGGGTGACGCCGATGACTGTCTGTACGTGGTGGCCGTATTCGTGAGCGAGTGCGGCGAGTTGGGCGCCGCGCCGCGAGGAGGACGCCGAGCGCGGCGAAGCGGCGGACATGAGAATGGTCTCGGTGTTCGCGCAGTAGTAGGCATCGCGCGTCCGCACCGAACCGGGCGCGCAGGTGGCGCCGACCTCGGACACCCGATCGGAGACCAGGAGCCGCGGCGAGCGGAAGGGCAGCCCGGCACCGCGCAGCGTCGGCTCCCATGACGCGTCCAGGCAGTCGATCGCCGCGCGGTAGAACTCACGCGCCGCGGCCGGGTCGTCCCGCCACTGCGGCAGCGCGCAGCTCACCCGCTCCAGGCCGACGTGGCGGGCGAAGAGCGGATGATCGGCGAGCGCGTACACCGCCCTGCTCACGGCGGTTCGCGCGGTGGCCGCGCCCGCGAGCGGGGCCGGGGCGACCGGCGGCGCGCCGTCGCGCACCGGATCGCTGGAATCGGGGACGCCGCCGTGGAATCCGGGCACACCGTCGGCGGCGAAGACCGCCTGGGTGGTACGGGTGTCCTCGCCCGCACAGGATCGGCACGCGGCCACGATCACCGCCGCCAGCAGCACGGCGACCACGCCGAAGGCGATCACCACCTGTCCGCGCGGCCCGCGCCGCATTCGATCCGTCAGGATCGCTTGCGGCCTGTCCATGCGTGAATCCTCAATCGAGCACCATCGAAAGCATCATCAATGGAACCCGAACCACCACCGACTCGCAACTCGGGCGATTGTACGGGCAACCCCGTACAACCACAGTCCGGCGCGCATTTCCGGGGCTCTGGCAAACCGATCCGGCCCGCACCGAGACGAGCGCTAACCCACACCGAGATAAGCCGACTTCACCGCCGGGTCGTCCAGTAGCGCGGCGCCCGCACCCGACTTGGTGACCTCACCGGTCTCCAGGATGTAGGCGCGATCGCTGCGCGCGAGAGCCTGCTGGGCGTTCTGCTCGACCAGCAGCACCGTGGTGCCCTGCTCGTTGATCTCGCCGACGATGCGGAAGATCTGCTGGATGACCATGGGCGCCAGACCCATCGACGGTTCATCGAGCAGCAGCAGCCGCGGCCGCGACATGAGCGCCCGCCCGATGGCCAGCATCTGCTGCTCACCGCCGGACATGGTGCCGCCGACCTGTCTGCGCCGCTCGGCCAACCTCGGGAACAGCTCGAACACCCACTCCAGGGTCTGCGAGTATTCCGCCTTCTGCTTGAAAACCCGCCCGTAGCAACCCATGTCGAGGTTCTCCTGCACGGTCATTCCGGGGAACACGCCGCGGCCCTCGGGTGCCTGGATCAGGCCGCGCACCACGCGGTCGTGCGCCTTCATCCGGCTGATGTCGCGGCCCTCGAACATGATGCGGCCCGCCGTCAGCGGCAACAGCCCCGACAGCGCGCGCATGGTCGTGGTCTTGCCCGCGCCGTTCGCGCCGAGCAGCGTGACGAGCTCACCTTGGGCGACCCGCAACGAGATGCCGTGCAGCGCCTGGATCCTGCCGTAGTTGACGACCATGTCCTGCACCTCGAGCAGCACCGGGGCACGGCTGAAGTCACGGGCCGGGCGCGCGCCGGGAACGGCCGGGCGCGCGGATTCGCTCACCTCGATCGGCCCACCGGCCCGGTCGGGCAGTGGCAGCTTCTCGGTGGGCTGTTCCGGGGCGACGAACATCGGCATACCGGGCTTGACCGGCGGTTGCTCCGACGGCCGTGGCCGCGGCGGCGGCGCGATCTCGATGCCCGCCCGCGCGGCGGCCTCCTCGACCTGTTCGTCGGGCACACCGAGGTAGGCGGCGATGACGCTGGGATCCTCGCGGATGTCCTCGGGCAGCCCGTCGGCGATCTTGCGGCCGAACTCGAGTACCACGATGCGATCGGTCACCCCCATGACCAGCCGCATGTCGTGCTCGATCAACAGCACCGTGAAACCGTCGTCGCGGATCTTGCGGATCAGATCCATCAGCGCGGCCTTCTCGCTGGGATTGAAACCGGCGGCGGGCTCGTCCAGGCACAGCAGTTTCGGTTCGGTCGCCAGGGCGCGGGCGATCTCGAGTCGGCGCTGATCGCCGTAGGACAGATTGCGCGCCTTCTCCACCGCGTGCGGCGCGATGCCGACGAATTCGAGCAGCGCCATGCCGCGCTCGATGGCGTCGCGTTCCTCGCGGCGGTGGCGTGGGGTGCGCAGTACCGCGCCGAGCACGGAGGTCTTGTGCCGGGCGTCGGTGCCGACGACCACGTTCTCCAGCGCCGTCATCTCGTCGAAGAGCCGGATGTTCTGGAAGGTCCGCGCGATGCCGAGGCGCGTGATCTGGTTGCGCGAGGATTTCGCCAGCGGCTTGCCGTCGAAGTAGACCGTGCCCGCGGCAGGCTGGTAGACACCGGTGATGGCGTTGAAGCAGGTGGTCTTGCCCGCGCCGTTGGGTCCGATGAGACCGAGGATCTCACCGCGGCGGATCTCGAAATCCACCGAGTCCAGGGCGGTCAGACCGCCGAAGCGCACGGTCAGCCCCTCGGTGCGCAGCAGCGGCGCGCCGACCTCGGTATCGATATCGCGCTGTGTCGCGACCACTTCCGCGACGGTCTCGGCATCGGCCAGCGTCGGCAGCACCTCGGTGAGGTCGACCGTGCCCGCGCTCTCGACCTGCTCGGGCCGCGCGTAACCGGCCGACATGTCCTCGTTGTCGAACAGCGCGTCACCCGCGCCGGGGCCGGTCATCGCCGCGCTCCCACCGGCTCGGGCGCCGGACGGCGCACCGCCCGGTAAACCTGCCGACCGTAGGCAAGCAGCTTCTGCCGGGCCGGGAACAGACCCTGCGGCCGCAGAATCATCATCACCACCAGTGCGATACCGAAATACAGATATTTGAGGTCACCGAGGGACTGCGCGCCGCCCTTGCGGAACAGCAGCACACTGCCGAGCAGCAGCAGGCCGAGCACACCGGTCAGCACCATGCCGGTGATGACCCAGCGCCGCGACCACACACCCATCGACTGCGTCCTGGCGCGCCACGCGAAGTAAAGCCCGGCGAAGATCGCCACATCCACCGCGAGGAGCACGTAACCGGTCACCTCGTCGGAGACCAACTGCGCCGACTGCAGGCGCAGCGGCAGATAGGCGATGAGGAACGCGCCGACGATCACGCCGAGCTTGTTGCCCTTTCCGCCGAGCACCACCGCGCACAGGAACAGCATCGAGGTGATGATGTCGAACTGCTTGGGATTGACGTAGGTGAACGTCCCGGCGAACATGGCGCCGGACATGCCGCCCACGGCCGCGCCGATCGTGAAGGCCCACAGCTTGTAGCGGAAGGTCGGCACGCCCATGATCTCGGCGGCGTCCTCGTCCTCCCGGATCGCGATCCACGCGCGGCCCACCCTGCTGCGCTCGAGATTGCCCACGAACAGCAGCACGGCGATGACAAGCAGCATGCCGAGCCAGTACCACCAGGTGCCGCTGTTGGCCCGCACGAACGGATTCCAGCTGCCGGTGTCGCCCAGGTTGCCCGGCGAGAACACGCCACCGGGCAACCGCTCGGATTCGCCGACATCCGGGTAGGCGATCTGGGACAGTCCGAGACTGCCGTTGGTGAGCTCACCGAGATTGTCGGCCAGCAGACGGACGATCTCGCCGAATCCGAGGGTCACGATCGCGAGGTAGTCGCCGCGCAACCGCAGTGTCGGCGTGCCGAGGATCAGACCGGACACAGCCGTGAGAACGATGGCCAGCGGCACACAGGCCAGCCACGCCCAACTCGGATGCAACCAGCCGTCGGTCCGGTTCCACGGGCTGTCCTTGCTGGTGAGCAGGCCGACGGTGTACGCGCCGACGGCGAAGAAACCCACGTAGCCGAGGTCGAGCAGGCCGGCCTGGCCGACCACGACATTGAGTCCGATCGCGACCAGCGCGTACATGGCGAACAGCGCCATCACGCCGCCGAAGCTCACCGCGGGCGTGTCCAGCAGCGGCGGCGGGAACAGCGGGAGTATCGCGAGCACGATGATCACCGGAACGCCTGCCAGCCACTGACCCGGCCGCGACAGTCCGCCCCACCAGTCGCGAATCGTATCGCCGGAACTCGCTTTCGGCGGACTCGTCCGCACCTCGGTCGTCGTCATACCCGCGCCTTTCCGAGGCTCTCGCCGAGGATGCCCGTCGGCCGGAACATCAGGACCGCCACCAGCAAGGCGAAGGCGACCACGTCACGCCACTGGGTGCCGAACAGGATCTGGCCGTATTGCTCGGCCACCCCGAGGATCAGACCGCCGAGCAGCGCGCCGCGCAGATTGCCGATGCCGCCGAGGACCGCGGCGCTGAACGCCTTGATGCCGAGGATGAATCCGCCGGAGTAGATGATGCCGGTCGGCACCCGCAGCGTGTAGAGCAGCGCGGCGGCGCCCGCGAGGACACCGCCGATGAGGAAGGTCAGCATGATGACCCGCTCGCGTGAAACACCCATGAGCGTCGCGGTATCCGGATCCTGGGCGACCGCGCGGATACCGCGGCCGAATTTGGTCTTCTCGATGAGCAGTTCGGTCGCGACGGCGAGCGCGACCGCGGCCACCACGATGACGATCGCGACATTGGTGACGTCGGCGCCGAGAAAACTGAACTGCACCTTCGGATCGACGAGCCGGATACCGGTCTGCGCATTGGTGCCCCCGAGATTCGGGATGAACTTCGGCAGGATGTAGTGCACGAACTCCTGGAGAACGAACGACATGCCGATCGCGGTGATCAGGAAGGCCAGCGGCTTCGCGCCGCGTTTACGCAGCGGCCGGTAGGCCACCCGCTCCAGCCCCACCGCGGCGGCACCGGACACGGCCATGCCGAACAGCATGGCCAGTCCGAGGAACACCACCGTCATCACCACGCCCTGGGCATAGACGTTGCCGCTGGGCGAGAAACCGAGAATCTCCAACCCCACGTAGGTGCCGAACATGCCCAACATGAATATTTCGGAATGGGCGAAATTGATCAGGCGCAGCACACCGTAGACCAAGGTATAACCCACGGCCACAAGAGCATAGATGGAACCGTAGGTGAGACCGTCGACGGTGAGGCGCCAGAATTGATCCACCACCCCGGAGACATTGAAGTCGATCGACCCGTTCGCGAGCAGGGCCACACCGACGGATGTGGTTGAAGTCATTCGTATCTCTCGTGTCGGGGAAACGGCGTGTGCGGGTCCCGCGGGACCCGCACACGCCATCAACACATTCGCCGGTGAACTACTTGACCTGGTACATCCAGATCTGGATGTTCGACAGCTCCCCGGACTCGTTCCACTTGTACTGACGCGCCACACCGGTGCCGTCGTACGTGCGCACGAACTCGGCGATATCGGCGCGGGTAACCTTACCCGCCGCGATGGCCTTCAGCACGATGGTGGTGAGGTCGTACCCCTCCACCGAATACACGCCGGGAGCCTGGCCATTGAACGCCTTGTACTCCTCGGTGAACTTCGCCGGCGCCGGGCTGCACGGGCACGACAGGTAGGCGTCCTTGGCCGAATTGCCCGCCTGGCGCACGAATTCGGGATCGTTGCTGCCGTCGGCGGAGGCGAAGGTCGCGGTCACGCCGCCGGTGCGAAGCTGCTGGACGAACGGCGCGGACTCGGCGTAGTAGCCCGAGTAGAAGATCGCGTCCGGCTTGGCCGCCGACAGCGCCGACACGGCCGCGGAGAAGTCCTTGTCGCCTTCCTTGACACCTACTCCGCAACTCGGATCCACCGCCGAACCCGCCGACGCGGTGAACGCGTCGGCCAGACCCTTGCCGTAGTCGGTGTTGTCCACGACCACGCAGATCTTCTTGTAGCCGAGCTTGCCGGTCAGGTACTTCGCGACCGCGGGACCCTGCGAATTGTCGTTGCCCAGACCGCGGAAGAAGGTCTTCCAGCCGTTCTGGGTCAGCGTCGGATTGGTGGCCGACGCGGTCAGGAACGGCATGCCCGCCTGGCTCAACTGCCCGCCGGTCGCCTTCGTCTCACCGGAGAAGGTCGGGCCGATCAGCGCCACGATATTCGGATCGTTGATGATCGTCGGAATAACGGTCGAGGCATTCTGCGCCTTGCCCTCGGTATCGAATTCCTTGACCTTGACCTGGCAACCCGGATTGGCCTTGTTGTGCTTGTCCAGCGCGAGCTTCACGCCCATCACGACATTGATGCCGAGCGCGGCGTTGCCACCGGTCAGCGGGCCCGCCATACCGATGGTCAACGGGGCGCAGGTCGCCTTGCCGTCACCGGCCGGATCCGCCGCGGCGCCGGAATCACCCGCCGCGACCTCCTTGCCCTCGGTGTCGAGCTGCACGACCGGCTGGATGGAGAGATCGGCGCCGCCGCCACCCCCGCCGCTGTCGGTCGACTTATCACTGCAACCCGCCAGCACCAGCGCGGCGGCAGCGCCGATGACCACTACGCCGCGCGTCGAACGACTGCGCCATGTCGAACCAATCAACGTCTCACCTCTACGTCCCTGTGCTCCCCCGGCTGGCCGAGGAGGCCGACCACGTCAGCCCGGACAGAAACATAGCGTCGGTACGTTAGATCCGCATCACATTCGCATCATGCGAACGGCGCGGCGTCGAATTCTCTTTCACGATTTCGTTTCGGACAAGTTAAGTCTTCCTGACACGCCGCGCCGGACGCACCGCCGATCACTTCGGCGTCAGATTCTCCAGCACCACCTCGGCAACAGCCTTCATCGTCGTGCGGCGATCCATCGCCGTCCGCTGAATCCACTTGAAAGCCTGTGGCTCCGACAGCCCCTGAGTCTGCATCAGCACACCCTTGGCACGCTCAACGAGCTTGCGGGTCTCCAACCGATCCGCCAGATTGGCCACCTCGCTCTCCAACGCGGTGATCTCATGGAACCGACTCGCCGCCAACTCGATCGCGGGCACCAGATCCGACTTGGTGAACGGCTTGACCAGATACGCCATCGCTCCCGCGTCGCGCGCCCGCTCGACTAGGTCGCGCTGACTGAACGCGGTCAGGATCACCACCGGCGCAACACGTTTCGACGCAATCTCGGCCGCCGCGTCGATTCCGTCGCGGCGCGGCATCTTCACATCCATGATGACCAGATCCGGCCGATGCTCCACCGCGAGATCCACCGCCTGCTGGCCGTCGCCTGCCTCGCCGACGACCTGATACCCCTCCTCGGTCAACATCTCGACCAGATCCATCCGAATGAGAGCCTCGTCCTCGGCGACGACGACCCGCTTCGCCCCCGCGTCACGCTTGGCGGACCCCGAGGAGGTGGCCGCCGCACTCATGCCGACACCCCGCCGACACCCGGCTCCGGCATGCGCCACACGGGCTGGCACACGATTCGCTCGCTGCGCTCACTCATACGTAGACCCCTCTATTCCGATGCCTGTCCCGAAACGCGGAAAGGAGCCACGGCCACGGACCCGGCCCCAAGCGGAACCGCACCCGCGCCATCGCCCCGCCCGCCACGATTCGAGTGATGTAGAGAGTACCTTTCAGGTCAACGACGAACGCATATACCCTGCGTAAAGACGTGCCCGCGGGGTAACCGCGGGACGCATTCGCCACCGGGCCACGCGAGGCGCTATAGTTCACCACCGGTGCGCCGAGTTGGCGGAACTGGCAGACGCGACGGTCTCAAAAACCGTTGTCCGAAAGGACGTGTGGGTTCGAGTCCCACACTCGGCACCAAGGTGGAGCGCCGTTCACGGTAACGGCCCTCTTCCGCACCCATGACCGAGCGACCGAGAGCGTTCGAGTCGACATCGCGAGCCCGCCGGCCTTTGCCCTACTCAACCGTTCCGCGGACTTCGCACCCGACCTACCGCCGCGGCTGCCCGTGAATTGTCCGGCACCGTACAGGTGACCAGCCGTGGTCACCTCCAGGAACTCAGTCTTGGCTTCGGATTACCAATTCCAGTCCGCGAGTATCGCGACCAAAGGCCGCGAAGTCACAGTATGCGCCGTCCCCTCATTTCCTTTCGACCACCAGCTGAAGAATGTGACGCCCAGGCTCGTGAACTTCGAGCTGAATATTCGCGAAGGAGAACCTGTTCTCCGCCTTTCTGGCAAATCACGCCGGGTTGTGGCGATTCCGTGCCCATAGGCGGTCCGTAGGCGATGCCCCGGGCTCTACCCGGCGACGCTTCGCCCCCCGACATCCCCTTCCGGTGTTTCGGGTGCGGTGTGGGTTGTCCTGTTCGAGGGCGGATGGCGCGCATCGGCTCTGAACCGTTCGGCGCGGTCGGCCGTAGTCCTTGTGAGGCGCCCGTGGCGGGCGCCGGATCACTGCTGGGCGCGAATTCGCGCCGAAGGGAAGGTGGGGTGGGATGCGGGTCAACAGGACGACCGTGGATCTGTCCGGATATCCCGATATGGTTGTCATCTATCTCGGGATGCGGGTACGGCGACCCAAGGGGATGCTGCGGCTGCTCGGGCTCGGACCGAAACTGTACCGCTCGCATCGGGATCGGCCCGACGGGCTCCTGCTGCACGAGGACGTCGTCTGGGGGCTCTACCCGCCCCACTGGGGCGCCCGCCAGTACTGGCGCGATCTCGACAGCTTGGAACGCTGGACTCGCTCCGCGCCGCACCGGGACTGGTGGCAGAAGTTCCTCGCGGACTCGGGCGGCACCGGATTCTGGCACGAGGCGTACTTCGCGCGCGGCGGGATCGACGCGATGTACGACGATATGGAACCGGGTACGGGGCTCGCGCTATTCGCACCCGTCGTCCCTTCGCGCGGACGAATGTTCTCCACGCGCGGACGGGTATTCGATCGCGCGGCGGGAATCGAACCGGTCGTGAGCGAATCGAGCTATTACCAATAGCAAATCCGAGTGATCGATGACACAATCCATTGCCGACTGGATTGAACTCGAATGCGATCGGGTAGCCGGTGGATATCGGCGCACATGATGCGCGAGAGTGACGGCCGTCGATCGGCGACGCCAATAGTCGGGTGCGGTTCGTGTACGGTTGCCGACGGTCAGATGAATTGATGCACGCACGGCTCCGCGTCGCCTTCTGCCGGGATAACGGCCCGATTACGGTAGGCGTATGCACGTCCTGTTCGTCTGCAACGGCAACGTCTGCCGCTCGGTAATCGCCGAGCGTCTCGCGCGCGCCGTCGCCGCCGAGCACGGCCTTTCCGCGCTCACCGCCGAAAGCGCGGGCACCCGCGCTCTGGTCGGATTTCCTCCCGAACCGCTGGCCGCCCAGACGATTGTGGGACTCGGGGCGGACCCGGAGGGATTCCGGGCGCGCAAATTGAAGCCGGAGATGATCGACCGCGCCGATCTCGTGCTGTGCATGACCGAGCAGATCCGCGATCAGGCCGCGGCGCTGGCCTTCGGCGGCTGGCCGCGCACCTTCACGCTGCTGGAGGCCCGCCGCATCGCCAAGGTGACGGGGGCGCGCACCGTCGCCGAACTGCACCGGGCCCGCGACGACCTCGCCCTGGTCGGGCGGGAGAACATCGCCGACCCGGTCGGACTGTCGGAGGCGGCGTTCTGCGAGGTGGGCGACCGCATCGCCGAGGCGCTGGTTCCGCTGCTGCTGGCACTGGCGCCGCTGGAACGGATCCGTCCGCGCGAGGACGAACGCCCCGGGCTGGTGATGCAGCCGGGCGCGCGGCCCGCACCGCTCGCCTCCTTTCTCGCCGCCCAGCGGATCCGGTGAATGGGACTCACGCGACAATTCCACCCCGACTGTGTCGCACGAACCCATCCAGGGTTTACACTCCCCGCGGACATACTTCCGCCGTTGATGGTCCGACACACGACAGGAATCAGACATGCCGAAACGCATTTCGGATGTTTCTCTCCATGTTTATGTGACCCCGGAAACACTTGATCAGGTCGTGGAGACAGTCCGCGGCGTCGTCGACGACCACTTGGAGGACCGCGAGGTCTTCGCGTGGCGTTTCACCCTGCCCGTCGACACCGACGATCCCATGCACACCTTGCTCGAAACCCAGTGGCGCGTCGAACATCCCGACGAGCAGCCCGATGGCCGGCGCACCTATGAGATCGCCCTGAGCCTGGTCGGTGCCCCACGCGATCTCACCGCGCCGGGACTGGCCGCGCTGGAACGCAGGCTCATGATGGAAACCGCAGGCGGCACAGCGGATCCGCACATCCCGCGCAGCATCCGGGTGCAGCGGCGCGACAGCTTCGACTTCGAGACCGAACGAGAGAGCCTGTAGAGCAGGCGAAGACGACCGAACCCACGTCGACGAAGACGACCGAACCCACGTCGACGAAGACGACCGAACCCCGCCGTCGCGGTGACGGCGGGGTTCGTGTCGTTGCAGGCCGGCCGCTCAGCGACGCGGCGGGAAGTGCCTGATCATCCCCTCCTGCACCGTGGTCGCCAGCAACTCGCCGCTGCGCGAGTAGAACCGGCCGGTGGCCAGGCCGCGCGAATTCGCCGCGACCGGGGACTCGGTGGCGTAGAGGGCCCAATCGTCGAAACGGAGCGGGCGGTGGAACCAGATGGAGTGGTTCACCGTCGCGGCGACGATGCGATCGTGGCCCCACGACAATCCGTGAGTGGTGATGATCGAATCCAGAATCGTGGTATCCGAGGAATAGCCCAGTGTCGCATTGTGGATCAGCGGATCGTCGGGCAAGATGCCGTCGGCCTTCATCCAGACCCGGTTGTGGTTGAGCTGTTCCCCGGTGCCCTTCATGATCCAGGCCGGATCGTTCGTGTACCGCATATCGATCGGGTGCGGCGCGTTGACGAACATCTCCAGTTTGTCCTCGAAGCCCGCGAAATGCTCCTCCACCCGGGGCAAAACCTCGGGATCCGGCACCTCGGGCTTGCCGTGCGCGTGTTCGAGGCCCTTACCCCAGTCCTGGAAGGCCGCGAGCATCACGAACAGTTCCTGACCGTCCTGCACGGCGGTGACGGTCCGGTTGGCCAGGGAACGGCCGTCGCGGTGCCGTTCGACGCGGTATTCGATCGGCTGCTTGACATCACCGCCGCGCACGAAATGCGCGTTGACGACGTGCAGCGGCCGGCCGCCCGCGGTACGACCGGCCGCGATGATGCCCTGTGCGACGAGTTGGCCGCCGAAGGTACGGCTCCACACCTTCTCCGGATGGTGTCCGACGAAGACGTCCTCGGCCGTCTGTTCGAGATCGAGCAGGCCGAGCAGAACGTCGAGATCGGAATCAGGAGTCGGTTCGATATCGACGGAGCCACCTAGGGCAGCTGACATTTAATGGTCCTCCTCGCCGATCCGGTGCACATGGATGAGATTCGTGGACCCGACAGTACCCGGCGGCGAACCCGCCACGATGACCACGAGATCTCCCTTGGCGTATCGCCCCATCGAGAGCAACGCTACATCGACCTGATGGATCATCGCGTCGGTGGTCTCCACCATCGGCACGATGAAGGTCTCGGTGCCCCAGGTCAATGCCAGCTGACTGCGCACCTCCGGCAGCGGGGTGAAGGCCAGCAGCGGCAGCGGGGTGTGCAGGCGCGCCAGTCGCCGCACCGTGTCACCGGACTGGGTGAACGCCACCAACGCCTTGGCGTTGAGCCGCTCGCCGATGTCGCGGGCGGCGTAGGAGATCACGCCGCGCTTGGTGCGTGGCACGTGGGTCAGCGGCGGCACCCGGGTCGATTCGGTCTCCACCGCGTGCACGATGCGGGCCATGGTGCGCACCGTCTCGATCGGATACGCGCCGACCGAGGTCTCACCGGACAGCATGACCGCGTCCGCGCCGTCGAGCACCGCGTTGGCGACGTCGGATGCCTCGGCGCGGGTGGGACGGGAGTTCTCGATCATCGACTCCAGCATCTGGGTCGCCACGATGACCGGCTTGGCGTTCTCCCTGGCCATCTGGATGGCCCGCTTCTGCACGATCGGGACCTGCTCGAGCGGCAGTTCCACACCGAGGTCGCCGCGGGCGACCATGACGGCGTCGAAGGCGAGCACCACGGCCTCGAGGTTGTCGATGGCCTCGGGCTTCTCCAGTTTGCCGATGACCGGCACGCGGCGGCCGACCCGGTCCATCACGTCGTGCACGAGCTCGACGTCGGAGGGCGAGCGCACGAACGACAGCGCGATGAAGTCGACGCCCAGTTTCAGGGCGAACTCCAGATCCTCGATGTCCTTCTCCGACAGCGCGGGCACCGAGACGTCCATGCCCGGCAGCGAGACGCCCTTGTTGTTGGAGACCGGGCCGCCCTCGGTGACGCGGCAGATCACGTCGTTGTCCTCGACGGCGGTGACCGTCAGGCCGACCTTCCCGTCGTCGACGAGCAGGCGGTCACCCGGCTTGGCGTCCTTGGCGAGTTCCCGGTAGGTGGTGGAGACACGGTCGTGGGTTCCGTCGATCTCGTCGACGGTGATGCGGACCTCTTCGCCGGTCGCCCAGACCGTGCGGCCCTCGATGAACCGGCCGAGCCGGATCTTCGGCCCCTGTAGATCGGCTAAGATGCCGACCGCCCGACCGAGGTGGTCGGAGGCCGCGCGCACCTTCTTGTAATTCTCGGCATGGTCGGCGTGCTCACCGTGGCTGAAGTTCAGCCGGGCCACGTCCATGCCGCTCTCGACGAGTTCGCGGATACGGTCCTCGGTGGCAGTGGCCGGGCCGAGCGTGCACACAATCTTCGTCCGTCGCATCACGGGTAGAAGCCTAATCCTGTTGAGGTAGCGGGACCCCCGCCGGCCTCGGTGAAACCTGGGTGAAGAAAATACACATCCGTCGCAAGGCGGTTCGTGAACCGGAACGGCGACAGGGCGCCCCGCGATGCGGAACGCCCTGTCCGGTTCGAGGCCGCGGAAATCAGTCCCGCAGCGGACGTCCCGTGCTGTCGGGTACCTTGCCCGTGAGCATCATGATGCCGTCGATCAGCGGCCAGATGCCGCCGATGCCGCAGGTCAGCCAGACAACGGCGATCTGGGCGATGCCGAGACCGGTGTAGCCGAGGTAGAAGCGGCCGACACCGAAGGCGCCGAGGAGGATCTGGAGCAGACCCGCGGTCAGCTTCTGCTTGTCGGAGTACGGCGCGCCGTACATATCGCGACCGTAGGGCGCGTCCGGGTCGGCCGGGTTGTAGCCGCCGGGCTGCTGGCCGCCGTACGGCGCGGCCGGGTAGCCGCCGGGCTGCTGGCCGTACTGCGACTGCTGGCCGTACTGCGGCTGCTGCGCGTAGGGGTCCGAGGTCTGGCCGTACGGCGGCTGCGCCGGAACGGCACCCGGCTTGTTCAGATCCGGACCCGTACCGGGCGGGCCGTACTGGGGTCCGCCGCCGGGGTTCTGCTGGTAGGGGTCGGTCACGAAATGTCCTCCTCATTTGTGCGGGCTCCCCCGCCTTATGGCGCGTCGCCACCGGACACCGCGCACTCCTGGCGAGGTCCGCCGTCGGCGACATCGCCAGACTCTACTGTCTCGCGCTGTGCGCCGCCGACCTCGGCCGACACCGTATCCGGCGCGCTGCGCGCCGTTCGTCGCTTCGGTTATCGCGCGCGGCGCCCCGGACGTTGCCGAATCGACTGCCGATTTTTTGCCGAAGGACCTCGCCGACCCGAAAATCTCCGGTCAGGACTTATCGGCCGCGACCTCCGAATCGGCCCTCGACCTGGACTTCCCGGTGGCTGTCGCGCTTTCCGCGGTATCGGCGGCCGAGGCCGCGGACCCGTCACCCGCCTCGGCTCCGGCCGTGGATTCCACGACCTTGCCGCCGTTCTTCGCGGTCTGTTCGGCCGCCGCGGGACTCTCTTCGGGGTCTTCGGTCTTCGACTCCGGTTCGTCCGCGGCACTCGAATCGGCGTCGTCGGCGCTGGTTGCCGCGGACTCGGAGGCTTCGCCGGAAGCCGCGACCGTGCCGGACTTCTCCTCGCCGTCCCCGCTCGATTCCGCCTTCTCGACGGACGCGTCCGCATCGGCCGACTCGGGTTTCTCGGCCGACTCGGGTTTCTCGGCCGACTCAGCCTTCCCAGCCGACTCAGCCTTCTCGGCCGATTCAGCCTTCTCGGCCGACTCAGCCTTCTCGACCGACTCAGCCTTCTCGATGGAGACCGATTTCTCGCTCGATTCCGCGAAGTCGGCGTCCCCGGATTCGCCCGGGTCGGCCGACTCCTCCGACGGGGATTCGGCGGCTTCGGCCCGCGCCGCCGCGATCGAGGCGACCTCGGCTTCCGCGCCCACCGCGCGCAATCGACCGAACTGCCACGGCCACGGTCGTTTCGCGATGCCCGGCTGCAACATCTCCGGTGTCTCGCGGCCCTTGGTCGCGAAGATGACATAGGCGATCGCCGCCAGGAACACCAGGGCGGAGGTGAACGAATTGATCCTGATACCCGCGATCTTGGTGGCCTCGTCGTCGCGCAGCAGTTCCACCACGAAGCGGCCGACGCAGTACCCGGCGACATAGAGCGCGAACAGGCGGCCGTGGCCGATGCGGAAACGCCGGTCGATCTGCACCAGCAGCACCACTATCAGCACGTTCCACAGCAACTCGTAGAGGAAGGTCGGCTGGACGACCTTCTCCACGACGCCGGTGGAGACGCCGTTCATCATGTCCAGCTTGCCGTCGTCGTCGAAGCGCAGGTAGATCTCGAGGCCCCACGGCATGGTGGTTTCGCGGCCGTAGAGTTCCTGGTTGAAGTAGTTGCCGAGCCGACCGATGGCCTGGGCCAACAGGATCGGCGGTGCGATGGCGTCACCGAAGGCGGGCAACGGGATTCGGTAGATGCGGCAGCCGATCCACGCGCCGATCCCGCCGAGGAACACCGCACCCCAGATACCGAGTCCGCCCTGGTAGATCTTGAGGGCGTCGAGCGGATGCCCGTCGGCGCCGAAGTACTTCTGCCAGTCCGTGGCGACGTGGTAGAGCCTGCCGCCGATCAGGCCGAAGGGCACCGCGAACATCGCGACGTCGAGAACCGTCCCTGACCGGCCGCCACGCGCCTGCCAGCGCCGCTCGCCCCACCAGATGGCGATGACGATGCCGACGATGATGCACAACGCGTAGGCCCGTAGCGGGAACGGCCCGAGCTGCCATACGCCCTGCGCGGGGCTGGGGATGTAGGCGAGTAGGTCGCCGCGCGCGACGACACCGCTCTGGGCCACCACACTGTCTGCCAGGACTCGTAAGGTCACGCAGGCCACCGTAGCCCAGACCCGCGCACGGCATTCGGTGCGGTCCCGGCGGATCCGTATCCGTCAGGATGTGACGGCGGCCGAGCGCACCCCGTCGGCGAGTTCGCCGGTGAGCGCGCGGACCGCGTCCAGCCCTTCGGCGGCGGCGCTCACCAGCGCCGAGCCGACGATGACTCCGTCTGCGTAGGAGGCGATTTCGGCGGCCTGGGCCCCCGAGCGCACGCCGAGTCCGACGCCGATCGGGATATCGGAATGGGCGCGGATGCGCGCACACAGCGCGGGCGCGGCCGAGGACACCGCGTCGCGGGCGCCGGTGACGCCCATGGTCGATGCCGCGTAGACGAATCCGCGAGATGCCTGCAAGGTCTTGACCAGACGCTCCTCGGTGGAGGAGGGCGCGACCAGGAAGATGCGATCCAGATCGTGCGCGGCCGAGGCGACGAACCAGTCGTCGGCCTCCTCGGGAATGAGGTTCGGGGTGATGATGCCCGCGCCGCCCGCGGCGGCCAGATCGCGCGAGAAGCGGTCGATGCCGTACTTGAGCAACGGATTCCAGTAGCTCATGATCACGGCCTGCCCGCCCGCCCCGGTGACGGCCTCGACCACCGAGAACACGTCGCGCACGCGGACGCCGCCGCGCAGCGCCTGTTCGGCGGCGGCCTGGATGGTCGGCCCGTCCATCACCGGATCGGAATAGGCGACGCCGACTTCCACGATGTCGCAGCCGTATTCGACCATCGCCCGGCACACTTCGATGGAGCCGGGCAGATCGGGATAGCCCGCGGGCAGGTAGCCGATGAGCGCGGCCCGGCCCTCGGCGCGCGCGGCGGCGAAAGTGGCGGCCAAGCGGGACTGCGGACTCATCGGGCGGACTCCTCGGCGTCGTCGTCGAACAGCCCGAACCAGCGGGCGGCGGTGTCCATGTCCTTGTCACCGCGGCCGGACAGGTTGACCAGGATGACCGCGCCCGGGCCGAGTTCGGGGCCGAGTTTCAGCGCGCCCGCCACCGCGTGCGCGGACTCGATGGCGGGAATGATGCCTTCGGCGCGGCTGAGCAGCAGCAGCGCGTCCATCGCCTCGGTATCGGTGATCGGCCGGTATTCGGCGCGGCCGATGTCCTTGAGGTAGGCGTGTTCGGGCCCGACGCCGGGGTAGTCCAGCCCCGCGGAGATCGAATGCGATTCGATGGTCTGGCCGTCCTCGTCCTGGAGCAGATACGAGTAGGCGCCCTGGAACGCGCCGGGAGTGCCGCCGGTGAACGTGGCGGCGTGGCGCCCGGTCTCGACGCCGTCACCGGCCGCCTCGTAGCCGATAAGGCGCACGCCCGGATCGTCGATGAAGGCGTGGAAGATGCCGATGGCGTTGGATCCTCCGCCCACGCAGGCCACAACGGCGTTCGGCAGACCGCCCGTCAGCGCCCGCACCTGGGCGCGCGCCTCGAGGCCGACCACGCGCTGGAAGTCGCGCACCATCATCGGGAACGGATGCGGACCGGCGGCGGTGCCGAAGCAGTAATAGGTGCCCTCGGCATTGGTGACCCAGTCGCGCAGCGCCTCGTTGATGGCGTCCTTGAGCGTCTGCGATCCGGTGGTCACCGAGACCACCTCGGCGCCGAGCAACCGCATCCGCGCGACATTGAGCGCCTGGCGGGCGGTGTCGACCGCACCCATGTAGATCACGCAGTTCAGGCCGAGCAGGGCGCAGGCGGTCGCGGTGGCGACGCCGTGCTGACCGGCACCGGTCTCGGCGATGACGCGGGTCTTGCCCATACGCTTGGCCAGCAGGGCCTGGCCGAGCACGTTGTTGATCTTGTGCGAACCGGTGTGGTTCAGATCCTCGCGCTTGAGCACGATGCGCGCACCGCCCGCGTGTTCGGCCAGGCGCGTGCATTCGAACACCGGCGACGGACGCCCGGTGTAGTCGCGTTGCAGCCGGTCCAACTCGCCGAGGAAGTCGGGGTCGAGGCGGCACTTCTCGTATTCCGCGGTGACCTCCTCGATCACCGCCATCAGCGCCTCCGGCACGTGACGACCGCCGTAGACGCCCCAGTGACCGCCCGCGTCGGGTTCGTGGGCGCTGCGCTCGTGGACTCCGCTGCTGGCCTCCGGCAGTGAACTCAGGGTCATCACCGTCCCCGCCGCGCGGGCTTCGGGCAGGACGGGTGGGTGCCCGCGGTGACCAGTTGCAGCACGGCCGCGCGCGGGTCGCCGCTGGTCACCAGACCCTCGCCGACCAGGACCGCGTCCGCGCCCGCGCCCGCGTAGGCGAGCAGGTCGGCGGTGCCGCGCACACCGGATTCGGCGATGCGGATGACCTCGGTGGGCAGGCCGGGGGCGATGCGGGCGAATACGTCGCGATCGACCTCGAGCGTCTTGAGGTTGCGCGCGTTGACGCCGATCACCGAGGCGCCCGCCTCCAGCGCCCGGTCGGCCTCCTCCTCGGTGTGGACCTCGACCAGTGCGGTCATGCCGAGCGATTCGGTGCGGTCGATGAGCGCGGAGAGCACGTCCTGTGCCAGCGCGGCCACGATCAGCAGGATCACGTCGGCGCCGTGGGCGCGGGCCTCGTGGATCTGGTAGGGGCCGATGACGAAGTCCTTGCGCAGGATCGGAATGTTCACCGTGGCGCGCACGGCGTCCAGATCCTCGAGCGAGCCGCCGAAACGGCGTCCCTCGGTCAGCACGCTGATGATGCGCGCGCCGCCGTCCTCGTAGGCTTTGGCCAGACTGGCCGGGTCGGGAATGTCGGCCAGCGCGCCCTTGGACGGACTCGCCCGCTTGACCTCGGCGATGACGCCGATGCCGTCCTCGAGAAGGGCCGCCCGCGCGTCCAGCGGCGCGGGAGCCCGGGTCGCGGCGGCCTTGACCGCCTGGAAATCCAGGACGGCTTCACGTGCGGCCACATCCGCGCGGACCCCGTCGAGAATCGAGTCGAGTACCGTCATCTGGCTCGAATCCTTTCTGGGGAGACGGACTTGCTGCCTGAGAATCCCCCCAGGCGCTGTCTCACCGATGCTGACAAAGAATAAATGGCGTGCGCTTTCCCGATCCCGCCGGGGTTGTACCGTGTCCGCCCGATCCCGTCACGAAGCATTCCCACCCCGCCTCGACCTCCCCGAATCCTCGGCGCCCGCATCCCGGTCGGCGGCGTCCTCGGTGGGGTCGGCGCCCGCGTCGAGTGCGTCCCAGAGCACACGTTCGCTCAGGTCACCGCCCGTCTCGTCGCCGCGCTGCCGTCTGCCGACCTCTTCGGTGGCCGCGGCCCGGCGGAAGACCGGGTTGTCGTATTTCCCCGACAACCGCGCCGTCTGCTCCGGCATTCGGGTCAACATGACCGCCGCGACGAACGTGGCGATCGCGGCGGCGAGGGTGAGCCAGGCCGGGAACGGTGCGGTGAGCACCTCGGTGACGGTGGCGCGGCCGGGCAGCTCGGCCAGGGTCGCGGCGCGGCGCTCGGTCGCGCCCGATCCGGTCACCAGGGCGAAGGCGGGCACCGCGGTCACGGCGGCGACCAATCCGATCAGCACACCGACCACGCGGCGCAGCCATCCGCGGGTGGCGAGCACCGCCGCGATGCCCGCGAGCAGGACCAGGGCCAGCGGGGTGAGGGCGCCGAACCAGGTGCCGCCGTTCAGTTCGTCGGTGCGCGGTTCGGTGAGACCGTCGGTGGAGCTGACGGTGACCCAGGTCAGCCGCGACGCGCCCCACATGGCCGCGGCGGCCATGGCCAGCAGCACGATCGCGCCTACCGGGTACTTGCGCGGCGGCGACGCAGGGTCGACCGCGACGGATTCGGACTCGGCTCCGGTCATCGCGACTCGTCCGCTCGGGCCGGATCGGCGCCGTAGGCGCGCATCGTCTTCGCGGCAGCGACGGCCTTGAGCACCGCCATCGCCTTGTTGCGGGATTCGACGTCCTCGTAGTCGGGATCGGAGTCGGCGACCACGCCCGCGCCCGCCTGCACGTAGGCGGTGCCGTTCTTGAGCAGGGCGGTGCGGATGGCGATGGCGGTATCGGCGTCGCCCGCGAAATCCAGATAGCCGACCACGCCGCCGTAGACGCCGCGCCGCGTCGGCTCCAACTCCTCGATCAGTTCCATCGCGCGCACCTTCGGCGCACCGGACAGAGTGCCCGCCGGGAAGCAGGCGTTCACCGCGTCCAAGGCGACGCGGCCGGGGGCCAGCCGCCCGGAGACGGTCGAGACCAGGTGCATGACGTGGCTGTAGCGCTCGATGTGGCGGTACTCGGTGACCCGCACGGTGCCCGGTTCGCAGACCCGCCCGAGATCGTTGCGGCCGAGGTCGACCAGCATGAGGTGTTCGGCGTTCTCCTTCTCGTCGGCCAGCAGCCCCTTCTCCAACAGCAGGTCGTCCTCCTCGCTCGCCCCGCGCCACCGGGTGCCCGCGATGGGATGGGTCGTGGCGACGCCGTCCTTGACGGTCACCAGCGCTTCCGGACTGGACCCGACGATGGAGAAGGCGGTCGCGCCCTCTCCGTCGGGAATGTGGATCAGGTACATGTACGGGCTCGGATTCGAGGCGCGCAACATGCGGTACAGATCGACCGGCGAACCGTCGTAGTCCATCTCGAAACGCTGCGAGAGCACCACCTGGAACGCCTCGCCCGCCTCGATCTCCTTGACCAGCCTGCGCACACCCGCGCCGAATTCCTCGGAGGTGCGGGCGCGCCGGAAGTCCGGTTCGGGGCGGTCGAACACCGACACCGTGGACGGCGCGGGCGCGGCCAGCGCCTCGGTCATGCGATCGAGGCGGGCCACGGCGTCGTCGTATGCCTCGTCGACCCGTTCGGTGGTGCCGTTCCAGTTCACCGCATTGGCGATGAGGGTTATCGCGCCCTCGTGATGGTCGAAGGCGGCCAGGTCGGTGGCCAGCATCAGCACCATCTCCGGCAACCGCAGATCGTCGGCGGCCAGCGCGGGCAGGCGTTCGATGCGGCGCACGGCGTCGTAGCCGAGATAGCCGACCATGCCGCCGGTCAGCGGCGGCAGACCGGGCAGCCGTTCGGTGCGCAGCAGTTCGAGGGTCTCGCGCAGCGCGACCAGGGGGTCACCCCCCGACGGGGCGTCGGCCGGGGTAGCGCCGAGCCAGGCCGCCTCGCCGTCGACGACGGTCAGCGCCGAGGGGCTGCCCGCGCCGATGAACGACCAGCGCGACCAGGAGCGCCCGTTTTCCGCGGATTCGAACAGGAAGGTGCCCGCGCGGTCGGCACCGAGTTTGCGGTACGCCGACAGCGGAGTCTCCGAGTCCGCCAACACCTTCCGCGTCACCGGAACGACCCGGTGTTCCGCGGCGAGTGCGTGGAATTGTTCGCGGGTCGTGGTTGCGGGGATCGAAGGGCCAGACATGGCTTCCATCATCCCAGGGCCGCGCGGAACCGATTCCTCGGCCCTGGACCTTTCCGTGCCGACCGGTAGGGTCCAGGTATGCAGACAGGCCGGCTCGCTCCGCAATTCGAGCTCCCCGATCAGTCCGGGACCTCCCGCTCGCTCGACGGCCTGCTGGCCGACGGTCCCCTGGTGTTGTTTTTCTACCCGGCCGCCAACACCCCGGTGTGCACCGCCGAGGTGTGCCACTTCCGGGATCTGTCCGCCGAATTCGAGAAGGTGGGCGCGAGCTGCGCCGGCATCTCCACCGACGCGGTCGATACCCAGGCGGGTTTCGCCGCCGCACAGGGACTCGGCTATCCGCTGCTGTCGGATGTCGGCGGCGCGGTCGCCGCGAAATTCGGCGTCAAGCGCGGTCTGCTCGGCAAGCTCGCGCCGGTCAAGCGCCACACCTTCGTCATCGACACCGACCGCACGATCCTCACGGTGATCACCGGCGAACTGCGCGCGAACGTGCACGCCGACGAGGCGCTCGCCTTCCTGCGCGAGCGCGCGAAATAGCGCGAACAAGCCACGCGGCCCCTCCCGGGAGATCCGGCGGGCCGGTCCGGTCGGACGCCGAACCGGTGGCGCAAAACCGCTGAACGCGCCGCCTGGATCACCGCGAACACGTCGCCGCCGGGGCGGCCATGTGAATGAACTCACGACATATGGCAACTCCATGACGGTCGAGCGAAGTCGTGGCAAACTCGTCTTCGCGGGTGACTGTGAATTCGCTGACCCACGTCACTTGGCTCGAAAGAAGGCATGTAGTGACGAAGTGGCTCGACCCCGTCGAACAGCGAGCATGGCGCTCGATCGTGGCGCTGATGACTCGGCTACCCAGTGCGCTCGACACCCAACTCCAGCGCGAATCCGGGGTGACGCATTTCGAATACTGGGTGTTGACCTTGCTCTCGGAAGAACCGGGTCATCGATTACAAATGAGTGATCTAGCCCACAAAGCAAACGCATCGCTATCGCGGCTGTCGCACGTGGTCTCCAAATTGGAGCGGCTCGGGTTGGCACAGCGGTCGGTCACCGAGGGCCGCCGCGGCGTGCACGCGGTGCTCACCGACGACGGCTATCTGAAGGTCGTCGAGGCCGCGCCCGGCTATCTGAACGCGGTGCGCCGACTGGTCTTCGACGGCCTCGGCCCCGACGAAACCGTGCGGCTGGCCGAACTGAGCGATACCCTCGCAACCCGGCTCACCGAAATCCTCGCCCAGCCCGAATCGCCCCGCGGCTGACGACCGCCGCGAGTCAGGCCGGTTCGCCCAGCAACCGATCGGCGTCGAAGCAGGTGTGCGCGCCCGTATGGCAGGCCGCCCCCTCCTGATCCACCACCAGCAACACGGTGTCGCCGTCGCAGTCCAGACGCACCTCGTGCACGTACTGGGTATGTCCCGAGGTCTCACCCTTCACCCAGTACGCACCGCGCGAGCGCGAGAAGTAGGTCGCCTTTCGGGTGTCGAGCGTGCGCGCGAGCGCCTCGTCGTCCATCCACGCGACCATCAGCACGTCACCGGTGCCGCGCTCCTGGGCGACCGCGGCGACCAGGCCCGCGTCGTTGCGCTTGAGCCGGGCGGCGATGGCGGGATCCAATGTCATATCACCGTTATAACAAGCGCGGAATCGGCGCCCGTCAGCGCACGACGATCTTCTCCCGGCGCAGCGACTCCTTGACCTCGCCGATGGTGAGTTCGCCGAAATGGAAGACGCTGGCGGCAAGCACCGCGTCGGCTCCCGCGTGCACGGCGGGCGCGAAATCGTCCACCGCGCCCGCGCCGCCGCTGGCGACGACCGGAACGGACACCGCGGCGCGCACCGCGCGGATCATCGGCAGGTCGAATCCGGTCTTGGTGCCGTCGGCGTCCATGGAGTTCAGCAGGATCTCGCCGACACCGAGTTCCGCGCCGCGCACCGCCCACTCCACGGCGTCGATGCCGGTGCCGCGCTTGCCGCCGTGGGTGGTGACCTCCCAGCCGGAGGCGGTGTCGGGCTGCCCGTCGGGCACGGTGCGCGCGTCCACCGACAGCACGATGCACTGCGAACCGAATCGTTCGCTCATCTCCCGTAGCACCTCGGGGCGGGCGATGGCGGCGGTATTCACCGAGACCTTGTCCGCGCCCGCGCGCAACAGCCGGTCCACGTCCTCGACGGTGCGCACCCCGCCGCCAACGGTGAGCGGGATGAAAATCTGCTCGGCGGTGCGCGTGACGACATCGATCATGGTGCCGCGATCGCCGGTGGACGCGGTCACGTCCAGAAAGGTCAGTTCGTCGGCGCCCTGAGCGTCGTAGAGGGCCGCCAGTTCCACCGGATCGCCCGCGTCACGCAGATTCTCGAAATTGACGCCCTTGACCACCCGGCCCGCGTCCACGTCCAGACACGGAATCACCCGTACCGCCAACGTCATTGCCTCACCCTTCATTCGGTAGTAGATCAGGCCGTGCCGACCGCGCCGATACTGCGAAGTCGTTGCGCCCCTTGATCACCGCGCTCGGCCCGCCGACGCCTTGGACGAAACGCGGCGCGGCGTCATCGAGCACGGCGTGCGCGGCGGCGAGCAAGGCCGGGAGTTCGGCGATCGGGTCGGCGGCCATCGTCGATTCAGCGCACCGCCGCCAGTGCTTCGGGCAGGGTGAACCGGCCCGCGTAGAGCGCCTTGCCCACGATCGAGCCCTCTACCCCGGCGGGGACGAGTCCGGCGATTGCCACCAGATCCCGCACCGTGGACACACCGCCGGAGGCGATGACCGGCGCGTCGGTGGCGGCGCACACATCGCGGAGCAGTTCCAGATTGGGGCCGGTCAGGGTGCCGTCCTTGGTGACGTCGGTGACCACGTAGCGCGAACAGCCGTCGCGCTCGAGCCGTTCGAGCACCTCCCACAGATCGCCGCCGTCGCTGACCCAGCCGCGCCCACGCAACCGATGCTCGCCGTCGACTATCCGCACGTCGAGTCCCACCGCGACGCGGTCGCCGTGTTCGGCGATGGCCTTGGCGCACCACACCGGGTCCTCCAGCGCGGCGGTACCCAGATTCACCCGGGCGCAGCCGGTGGCCAGAGCGGCGCGCAGCGAGTCGTCGTCACGGATGCCGCCGGACAGTTCGACCTTGACGTCGAGTTCGCCGACCACCTCGGCCAGCAGCTCACGATTGGACCCGCGCCCGAAGGCGGCGTCGAGATCGACCAGATGCACCCACTCCGCACCCGCCTCCTGCCAGGCCAGCGCCGCCTCGCGGGGCGAGCCGTAGCTGGTTTCGCTACCGGCCTCTCCCTGTACGAGACGCACGGCCTCACCATTGGCGACATCGACGGCAGGCAACAGCACAAGACTCACTCACAGGAGCTTAATGGCTCACGCCGCGCATTCGAGCCCCGGGCCTGCGCCGATGCGACAGCTCACCCGAGCGGGCCGCGTCACCGGTCACAGCGAGGTGACCCAGTTGCGCAGCAGTTGCGCGCCCGCGTCGCCGGACTTCTCGGGGTGGAACTGGGTGGCCGAGAGCGCGCCGTTCTCCACCGCGGCCAGGAACGGCACCCCGTGTTCGGCCCAGGTGAGCCGCGGGTTGGCGAAATGCTGGCTGGGCGGCAGATCCCAGGTCTGGGCGGCGTAGGAGTGCACGAAGTAGAACCGGGTGTCTCGATCCAGACCCGCGAACAGTGTGCTGTCGGCGGGCGCGGATACGGTGTTCCACCCCATGTGCGGCAGCACCGGCGCGGACAGGCGTTCCACGGTGCCGGGCCATTCGGCGCAGCCTTCGGTCTCCACCCCGAATTCGACGCCGCGTTCGAAAAGGATCTGCATGCCGACACAGATGCCGAGCACCGGACGCCCACCCGCGAGCCGCTGACCGATGATGCGTTCGCCGCGCACCGCGCGCAGTCCCGCCATGCAGGCGGCGAAGGCGCCGACGCCGGGCACCACGAGTCCGTCGGCGGCCAGGGCGATCTGTGGATCGGCGGTCACTTCGACGGTGGCGCCCGCGCGGACCAGCGCGCGTTCGGCCGAATGCAAGTTGCCGGAACCGTAGTCGAGCAGGGCGACGGATGTGGTGCTCACGATTTCCACCCTATCGGTCGGCACCAGCGGTTTTGCGGGCCGGTCCCGCCGAATGCCATGGTCCGGTCCGACGGACGGCCGACGAACCGACCGGCCCGACTCGAAATCCGCTCCGACTCGGCGAATTCCGTTCCCACCGCGCCGCGTATTGCGCCCTGACCAGCGAAAACAGTGTCGCACACGGCAATTCGGCCTCGCCGGTAGTCTGTTGCCATGATCACGCTCAGGAAAGAAGACGGCGCCGCGGATCTCGCGGGCATCACCAGGCTGGTTGTCGGGGTCAGCTGGGATCCTTCGGCGGGGACCAGCGGCGGTGCGCTCGGGTGGGCACGCAGGAAGAAGGGAGTCGATCTCGACTTGATCGCCATCCTCATGCAGGGGTCCGAACCCGTGCGTTTCGCAGGTCTGGATTCGCTGGATCCGCTCGGCAACGGCTCGGTGCTGCACTCAGGTGACGAACAGACCGGCGCGGCCTCCGGCGACGACGAGACCGTCACGGTCAGCTTCGCCGACGTGCCCGGGGGTATCGACGCGATCATCTTCGTCGCCGCCGCGTTCAAGAAGGGCAGCTCATTCGACAAGGCGAACAACATCTCGTTCAAGGTCTACGACGCCACCGGCGGCAGCTCCCAGCAGGTCGCCGACATCTGGCCGTCGCTGCTCGGCAACGAGAACGCCAACGCGGTGGCACGCACCTTCCGCAACGGCGCGGTCTGGCAACTCGAGGTGCTCAATCGCAAGGGCAAGATCAAGCAGGGTGACAAGCAGGCGCTGCTGCGGTTCGCGATGGCCTGACGAGGGCGCGCGAGCGGACATCGCGACCTCACCGTCGCGCGGTGTCCGTTCGCGTCAGGCGGTGGGCCGGGTGTCGCTGTCGATCTGCAATCTGCCGCCGCCGCTGCCGATGACGTGCAGCACCATCGAGGTGGTCTGACCGTCCACGGTGAGCTGGGCCAGCCGCATGTCGACCGAGCCGTCGGTATAGGCGCCGCGATTGGTGCCGTTGATATCGGCGAAGGTGTCGATGGTGCGCGAACCCCAGTACTGGCGGAATGCCTGCTCGCTGCCGTACACCTTCTGCGCGGCCGGGGTCAGCAGCGACCACGAACCGCTCGGGTTGCTGTAGAAGTCGACGATCAGCTCACCGGCCGGACCCCATTCGACCGAGCCGACGCTCGGCGTCTTGCCGAGCTGCGCCGCGGGGGTCGAGCTCGTCGGCGCGCCGCCGGTGGTCGTCGCCGTGACCGAACTCGGACTCGCCTGCGGCCCCGGCTTTTCGGGCCCCGACTGGTTCAGCGCGCCGATCAGCAGCGCCGCCACGGCCACGCACGCGCCGACGATTCCGCCGATCAGGATGGCGTTGCGCTTGCCCTTGGAGCGCGCGGGCTCCCCCGCACGCGGCTGGGTCCTCGGGCGCGGATGCGCGGCGGTGTCGTTGTGCCCGTTGCGGTTGGGCGGCGGCATCGGGCGGCCGTTGCGCTGCGGCGCGGGCTGCGGACTCGCGGCGGGCGCGGCGCGCAGCGAGCGGGTCGCGACCTCGGGCGGACCGACCTGTCTGCGCGCGTATGCCTCACTGGCGGGCACGAAACCGGCGGGCACCGGCGCGGCGGCGGAATCGGCGAAGGCGGCGAGATGATCACGCGCCGCCCGCATCGTCGGGCGATCCTCGGGATCGGGACTGAGCAGCTGCAACAGGAAATCGGTGGCCTGACCCGCGTTACGCGGTTCGCTCACCTGACCGTTGGCCGCCGCGTAGAGCACCGCGAGCGGATTCGGGCTCGCACCGTAGGGCGGTTCGCCTTCGAGTGCGTGGAACAGTGTCGCGCCGAGCGCGAACACGTCGGCGGCGGGCGTGGGATCGGCGCCGCGGGCCACCTCGGGAGCGAGGTAAGCGGCGGTGCCGCAGATCAGCCCGGTTTCGGTGAGGGTCACATCGCCGGTGGCGCGCGAGATGCCGAAGTCGGTGATCTTGACCGTGCCCGCGTCGTCGAGCAGGACATTGCCCGGTTTGACATCGCGGTGCACGATGCCCGCGTTATGCGCCGCGATCAACGCCGAGGCGACCTGTTCGCCGATGCGCGAGACCTGCGTCAGGGGCAGCGTGCCCTGCGCGGAGAGCACCGCGGCCAGGCTCTTGGACTTCATGTACTCCATCACCAGACACGGATCGCCGTCGTGTTCGGTGATGTCGAAGACCACGATGGCGTTCGGATGCTGGAATCGGGCCGCGTTGCGTGCCTCGCGGATGGCGCGCTGGCGCACGACATCGCGTTCGGCCTCCGGCAGGCTCGGCTGGATGTGGATCTGCTTGACCGCCACCGAGCGTTGCAGGCGTTCGTCGACGGCACGCCAGACGACGCCTGTGCCGCCGCTACCAATCCGCTCGACCAGGCGGTAATGCTCCGCGATCAACTGACCGGTATCGATGGCGCCTACTCCGAACCTTCTCGAAATCGTGACATGCCGCATATTGACCGTGCTGACGGTCCGCCGACGAGTGTAGCTGGCGCACGCGCCAACCCACGCGCCAGCTCGGAGATATTTCGATACGGAACCGGCGCGTCGCATCGATCGCCGTGACCGTGCTGTGTCTTCACACAACCGGGCCGAGTCAGCGTGGTGCGCGCAACATTCGCCCCGCGACCTGGACGGCGGGCGCCGAGCTGCCCGCGTCGGCGACGAAGACCGCGAAGGCGAGATCGCCGTCGATGCCGACGAACCAACCGTGCGCGTGGGTGTTGTCGCCGTATTCGGCGGTGCCCGTCTTGCCGAGCAGTCCCGGAATGTCGGTCAGGGCGGTGGCGGTGCCGCCGGTGACGGTCTCGCGCATCATGGCGCGGATCTGGGCGTCCACCGATTCCGCCAGCGCGCCCGGGGTGCGGTCGGCGACGCCGGGACGACCCGCGACCAGGACGGGCGCGGGCGGCGATCCGTGCGCGAGGGCGGCGGCGACCAGTGCCATACCGAAGGGCGAGGCCGTGACCTGCCCTTGGCCGATACTCGATTCGACCCGCTGTGCGGGAGTGTCGGCGGCGGGCACCTTGCCGGTCACCGTGGTCAGTCCGGGGGTCACGTAGTCGAGGCCGAGGCCGAGTTGGGCGGCGGCGTCGGTCAGCGCCGTCGCGGGCAGTCGCACCGCCAGCGCGGCCATCGTGGTGTTACAGGAGCGGGCGAAGGCCGTGTGCAGTGGCACTGCCCAAGATCGAAGTTGTCGTCGTTGGGGATGCGGCGGCCCTCGATGTCGGCCACCCCAGGACAGGGCAGCACCGTGTCGGGGGTGACCGTACCGGCCTGGCGGGCGGCCGACGCGGTGACCGTCTTGAAGGTCGAACCGGGCGGATACAGGCCGGTCAGCGCGATCGGACCCTGCGCGTCCGCGGCGGCGTTCTGCGCCACCGCGACCACCGCACCGGTCGACGGCGTGAGCGCGACGACGGCGGCGGGGCTGTCCGATCGGCGCCAGCGCGGCCTCCGCGGCGCGCTGGAGGCCGATGTCGAGGGTGGTGGCTTCGCGGCCTGCCACCGGCCCGGACGCGCCGACGCCGCCGACTCAAGCGGCGCATTTGGCGCCGGGCGGGGCGGGCGGCGCGGTGACCGTGCCCGAAGCGACATCGACCAGGTAGTCGCGGTCCGGCCCGTCCACGGGTTCGCTGCCGAGCACCAGCCGTTCCACCACGCAGCCGCCCTCGAAGAAGGCGGGTCCGACACCGTGGTCGCCCGGCGCGACGCCGCCGTCGAGTCCGCGACCGGTGACCACGGTGTACATCGAGGTCGGCACGCCCGCCGCCACGAGTCCGGCGCGCATCTCCAGGCCTGCCGCGTAGGGCACCACGGTGTCGGCGGTGCCGTGCACCACGAACGCCCGGCGCACATCCATGCGCCCGGCCAGCAGGACGGGCGAACGTTCGGCGTAGGCCGCGGGGCAGACGATCGGCGAACAACCGCCCGCGTCGCGTTCGATCTGACCGGGCAACGCCGGATCGACCGCCGCGCCGCCCGCCCACATGGTGAAATCGTCGGCGGGACCGTAGTTGTCGACCCAGTAGTCGAACAGTCCGCGCGGTCCGTGCGCGGCGGCGAGTCCGCCCGTGATGGCGCCCTGGCTCCAGCCCCACAGCACGGTGCGCGCGATATCGGGACGCGCGTCGCGGTACCAGCGGGTGGCGGCGACGATGTCGCGCTGCCCCGCCCACAGATTCCACTCCCCGGTACGCCACGTCCCTGTATCGCCGCGCAGATCCATGACCAGCAACGGGGTTTCGGTGCGCGCCGCGATGGCGGTCAGGTAGTCGGCGTAGTCCGCCGATGAACCGTTGTGTCCGTGCACCGCGACGACCAGTGCCCGCGCCCGCGCCGCGCCGCAGCGTTCGGGTTCGTACACCCGGCCGGTGGCCTGCTCGCCGTCCACCGTGATCGACACCGGCCGCACCGCGACCCGCACCGGACAGTCCGGGTCGGCTCCGGCCTGCGCCCCGGTGACACCCGCGGCGATCGACAAGGCCAACAGCATCAAGCAAACAGCAGGCAATCCGCACGCGCGCCTCATGTCCGCATGATCGCACGCGGCGGTGTCGTTCGATGCGCCCGAGGGATTAACACCGCCCGGCTTTTGGCCGATAATGAGGCGCGCAGGCCGGACGTCGCGGTGCGCGCGTGTCCTATGTCGATTTCGGGATTCCGCCCGCGGGCCGAACCCACTCTCCGGGGAGCAGTCATGGCCTTCTTGAACAGGCTGGTGTCCAACGCGAACACCTTCGGCCGTCTGATGGATGTGATGGACAAGGCGCCGCAGTGGCGTAAGCAGTTGCTGGCCAAGAAGAACGACCTGCGCGGCGGGGCGTTCCGAGACGCCGCGATGGGCATGTGCGCGCTGGTCGCGGCGGCCGACGGCACGATCGATCCGAGCGAGCGGACGCGGGTGGCCGGACTGGTCGGCACCGAACCGGCGCTCGGCAATTTCCCCGCCGACGAACTGCGCGCGCTGTTCGAGGACAACTGCGCCAGGATCACCGCCGACCCCGCCTTCGGCCGCGCGCATGTGCTCCAGCAGATCGCCAAGGTCGCGGGCAAGGCGACCGAGGCCGAGGCCGTGGTGCAGATCGGGATCATGATCGGCAATGCCGACGGCGACTTCGATCAGGCCGAGGTTGCCGCGGTCCGCGAGGCGTGCGGGGCGCTGCGACTGGATCCGGGGCAGTTCGGACTGTGAGGGCGGTGCGCGGCTAGTATTCGCATATGCGTTCGATCGATGCCGCGCAGCGGCGGGCTCGGCTCTCCGTTCGGCATCGGCTCGCGCACGCGACGCGCGGTGACGATGTCGCCGACATCGTGCGCTCGCTGGTGGTGTTGCACGCCACCGACCCGGCCACGGTCTTCCTCTCGATCGGCGCGCGGTCACACGTTGCCCGGCCCGCCGATGTGGAAAGGGCGCTGTACGAGGATCGTTCGTTGCTGCGCATGCTGGCCATGCGACGCACGATGTTCGTCGCACCGGTCGATCTGGTGCCCGCCCTGCAAGCCTCGTGCGCCGACGATCTGGCGGTGCGGCAGCGGCGCACCTACGGCAAGTTCATCGACGCGGCCGCGGTCGTGGACGGACCGGTCGCACCGTGGCTGGCCGATGTCGAGGAGCAGACGCACCGGGCGTTGCTGGCTCGCGGCGCGGCCACCGGGGCGCAGCTCAGCAAGGACGTGCCCGCGCTGCGCACCCAGGTGAATACGGCGCCGGACAAGAGCTATTCGCGGCCGACGAACATCACCACCTGGGTGCTGGTGATCCTCGGCTGCCAAGGGCGCATCGTGCGCGGCCGCCCCAACGGCGGGTGGACCAGCAGCCAGTACAGTTGGGCGCCCATCGAATCGTGGCTGCCCGACGGCGTGCCGACGCCGGCGCCCGAACATGCCCGCGACGAACTGGTGCGCCGTTGGCTGCGCGCCTTCGGGCCCGCACCGGTCGCGGACCTCAAATGGTGGACCGGCTGGACACTCGCGCAGGTCCGCGCGACCCTCGCCCGCCTCGACGTGGTCGAGGTCGATCTGGACGGAACGACCGGCGTCGTCCTGGCCGACGATCTCGAGCCCGTCGCCGCACCGGAGCCGGCGGCGGCGGTGCTGCCCGCACTCGACCCGACCCCGATGGGATGGCGGTCGCGCGAGTGGTTTCTGGGTCCGCACGGACCGGCGCTGTTCGACCGCAACGGCAATATCGGTCCGAGTATCTGGTGGGACGGCCGCATCGTCGGCGGCTGGGGTCAGCGCAAGGACGGCCGGATCGCGCACCGGCTGCTCGAGGACGTCGGCGCGCAGGCACGCGCCGCCATCGACGAGGAGATCGCCCGCATCGCCGAATGGTACGGCGACGTGCGCGCGATCCCCCGCTTCCGCACCCCGCTGGAACGGGAACTGACCGCCTGACGCTACATGTCGAGTCCGAGGTCGAGCACGCGCACCGAATGGGTGAGCGCCCCGACCGCCAGATAGTCGACACCGGTGCGCGCGTAGTCGGCGGCGTCCTCCAGCCGCAGTCCGCCGGAGGATTCCAGTTCGGTTCCCGGCGCGACGGCATTGCGGCGCTGCACCGCCGCCTGGGTCTGCCACAGCGGGAAGTTGTCCAGCAGTACGAGTTCCACGCCCTCGGCCAGGACGGCGTCGAGCTGTTCGAGGCTGTCCACCTCGACCTCGCACGGGATGTCCGGTGCCAGCGCCCGGACCGCGCGCAATGCCTCGACCACCGATCCGGCGGCGACCACGTGGTTGTCCTTGATCAGCGCGGCGTCGCCGAGACCCATCCGGTGGTTCACTCCGCCGCCCACCCGCACCGCGTACTTCTGGATGGCGCGCAGACCGGGCAGGGTCTTGCGGCTGTCACGGATGCGGCATCCGGTGCCCGCCACCTCGGCGACCCAGGCCGCGGTGGCGGTGGCGATGCCGGACAGATGGCAGACAAGGTTGAGCATGGTCCGCTCGGCGGTCAGCAGAGCGCGGGTCGGCGCGACGATCCCCAGTGCCGCCGTGCCCGGGTCGAGCCGGGTCCCGTCCGCGACCCGCGCGGTGACCTCGTAGTTCCCCGCGCCGATCACCTCGTCCAACACGAGCAGGCCGATATCGAGTCCGGCGAGCACGCCGGACTGGCGGGAGACCACCGACGCCTTGACCGCGGCGTCGGCGGGCACGGTCGCCAGCGTGGTGACGTCGGGGCCGTAGCGCAGATCCTCGTCCAGCGCGGTGCGGATCAGCGTGCGGACCTCCTCGCGGTTCAGTGCGGGGTCGAGGGTCACGGGGGCGTGGGTCATGCGGCGCTCCTCACGATGTCGACGGCGGTCACGGCACGGCCACCGACAGTGGCGGCCCGTACGGATCGGCGGCCAGCCGGTCGGCCAGCAGCGGACCTTCCGGAGTGCCTCCCATCGGCCGCACGTCGGGATGTCCGTCGCTGTCGAGGCGGATCGGAATACTGTGCCGCAGTGCGGGTTCGGAATAGGGATGGTCGGATCGGGTGTGGCAGCCGCGACTCTCGGTTCGCACGCTCGCGGCCAGCAGCACGACCCGCGCGGTGAGGGTCAGCGCGCCGTCCTCGAGGTCGGCGATACGTTGGGCGGCGACTATCTCCGGCGCGGCGGGCACGGTCGTCGCGCCGGGATCACGGATCGACTGGGCGAACCGGGTCGACATACTGCGCAGCACCGCGCGTTCCAGCCGCGCGCTCGCCTCCTCGAGTCCGTCACGGTCGCGAACCACCGAGGCGTGCGCGGTCATCACCTGTTGTACCGCCGCGCGCGCCACCCGGGGCATGGTGCGGGTGCGTATCCCGGTGACCTCGGTGACCTCGGCGGCGACCTCGCGCCGTTCGGCGACGGCAACGCCGACCCGCTCCCCGATCACGAGACCCTCGAGCAGCGAGTTGGAGGCCAGCCGGTTGCCGCCGTGCAGACCCGTGCGCGCCACCTCACCCGCGGCGTAGAGACCGGGCACGCCGGTGCGCCCGTACGGATCGGTGACCACGCCGCCGCACTGATAGTGCGCGGCCGGGGCCACCGGGATCAGATCGGCGCGCGGATCGAGTCCGGCCGCGCGGCAGGACGCGGTGATGGTGGGGAAACGCCGGTCGAACTCCTCGATACCGCGCGCGTCGAGGTAGACGTGGTCGACGCCGAGTTCGCGCATGCGCGCGGCGATGGCCCGCGAGACCACATCGCGCGGGGCGAGGTCACCGCGCGGGTGCGCCCCCGCGGTCACCGACCGGCCGCGGTTATCGACCAGGGTCGCGCCCTCGCCGCGCACCGCCTCGCTGATCAGCGGACGACGACCGGTGCCGCCGGGTGTGTACAGCACGGTCGGGTGGAACTGCACGAATTCCAGATCCGCGACCGCCGCGCCCGCCCACAGCGCCAGCGCGATACCGTCGGCGGTCGCGCCGGGCGGATTGGTGCTGAGCGCGTAGAGCTGGCCGAGGCCGCCGGTGGCCAGCAGCACGGCCGGGGTGTGCACTACGCCGAAACCCTGTTCCGACACCGCGATCACTCCCCGCACGCCGCCGGGTCCGGTGACCACCTCGCAGGCCGCCGCGCCGAACATCACCGGCAACCCCGCCGCGTTGAGTGCGCGCTGCACCTCCGCGCCCGTGGCGTCGCCGCCCGCGTGGATGATCCGCCGGATGCTGTGGCCGCCCTCGCGGGTGCGCGAGATCTGGCCGTCGCGACCGAGGTCGAAGACCGCGCCGAGGTCGGTCAGCGCGGCCACCGCCGCCTGACCGCCCTCGACGACCGAGCGCACCGCGTCGACCTCGCAGAGTCCCGCACCCGCGGCCACCGTGTCCTGCACGTGCGATTCGATGGAATCCCCGCCGGGGGCGACCACGGCGATACCACCCTGGGCGTATTGCGTCGCGGTGTCGGTGGGACCGCCCTTGCTGAGCACCAACACCCGTGATCCGCGCAGGGACGCGGTGCGCGCCGCGGTGAGCCCGGCGACGCCGCCGCCGATCACGACCAGATCGGCCGTGGTCTCCCACTCGACGCGTGCGGCCTCACTCGCCTCCACCGGGGTTTCCGATCTCGATCATGCGCTGGACGGAACTGCGGCCGCGCGCGGCCATCTCCCGGTCGACGTGCACCTCGTCGGCGCCGTCGGTCAGGCATCGCAGCAGCGCGGCCGGGGTGATCATCTTCATGTACTTGCAGGACGCGCGATCGTTGACGGCCCGGAAATCGATACCGGGCGCGGCCTTGCGCAACTGGTGCAGCATGCCGATCTCGGTGGCCACCAGCACCCGATTCGAGGTGGCCGCGCGCGCGGCGTCGATCATGCCGCCGGTGGACAGGATGTGCACCCGCTCGGCGGGGAACGCGCCCTCGCCCGCCAGGTACAGCGCCGAGGTGGCGCAGCCGCATTCGGGGTGCACGAACAGCTCGGCGTCGGGATTGGTGCGGGCCTGTTCGGTGAGTTCGTCGCCGTTGATGCCCGCGTGCACGTGGCATTCGCCCGCCCAGATGTGCATGTTCTCCCGGCCGGTCACGCGCTTGACGTGCGCGCCGAGGAACTGGTCGGGCAGGAACAGCACCTCTCGCTCGGGATCGATGGACGCCACCACGTCAACGGCGTTGGACGAGGTGCAGCAGATATCGGTCAATGCCTTGACCTCGGCGGTGGTGTTCACGTACGAGACGACCACGGCGTTCGGGTATTCGGCCTTCCAGGCGCGCAGCTCATCCGCGGTGATCGAATCGGCCAGCGAACAGCCCGCGCGCTGATCGGGAATCAGCACGGTCTTGTCCGGGCTGAGGATCTTGGCGGTCTCGGCCATGAAGTGCACGCCGCAGAACACGATGGTGTCCTGCGCGGCTTCGGCCGCGATGCGCGAGAGCGCCAGCGAGTCACCGACGTGGTCCGCCACGTCCTGGATCTCGGGCAGCTGGTAGTTGTGCGCCAGGATGGTCGCGTTGCGCTCGCGCGCGAGCCGCCGAATCTCCCGCGCCCACTCCGGCGTCGCCTCGACTCCGGTGAATCCGAACGGTCCGTCGATCACGTGTTCCATCAGCGCGGGCGCCGTGTTCGCACCTGTCGTCGCCATGATGGCTCCCTTCTTCGTGCGGTCGGCGATCTCGCCGATTCGCACCCAACCAGGTTTTCGACTTAGAATCGAAAACGTGCCCCATAGTAGCACCATCCACGAAACGCTCACCGCGGTGTTCCAGGTTCGCCGCTTCTGCGAGGACATCACCGCAGGTAGCAGCGTCGCCGAGCCCGTGGAAACGGGTTACGCCGCCCCCCGGCCCGGCCGGCGAACCGAACTGGCGGTGTTGCTGTGGGAACGCGCACTCGACCCGCAGAAGGACACCTGGTCCCTACCGGGCGGCCGACTGCGCGACAACGAGGATCTCGACACCTCCGCCCGGCGCCAACTCGCCGAGAAGGTCGACGTGCGCGAACTGGCCCACCTCGAGCAGCTCGCCGTCTTCAGCGCACCCGACCGAGTGCCCGCGCCGCGCCGCATCGCCTCGGCCTACCTCGGCCTGGTCCCGCTCACCGCCGATCCGAAACTGCCCGACGACACCACCTGGCATCCGGTCTCGGCCCTGCCGACCATGTCCTTCGACCACGGTGTCGTCGTCGACCACGCCCGCACCCGCCTCGCGGCGAAACTGTCCTACACGAATATCGCCTTCGCGCTGGCCCCCGATACCTTCACCATGTCCACGCTGCGCGCGATCTATTGCGCCGCACTGGGTTACGACGTGGACACGACCAACCTCCAGCGCGTGCTCTCACGCCGCGGGGTCATCACCCCCACCGGTGACACGGCACCGCCCGGCCGGGCGGGTGGACGCCCCGCGGCGCTGTACCGGTTCACCGATTCCGTCATCCGCGTCACCGACGAGTTCGCGGCGTTCCGGCCGCCGACGTGACACGGCCCCGATCACCGTGATGATCGGGGCCGCAACCGGTTTCGAAGTGTTCTCAGTCGTGCTGTCCGCGCTTGCGATGCTTGGCGCCGCGCCGGTACTTGCGCTTGTTGCGCACGGGCTGGGCGGCATTGCACTGCCGCAGCGCGTTACGCCGCCGCCACGCCACCAGATCCGGGCGCTCGTCGGCGGGCTCGACCCCCGGCACGGACTTCCCGATCCCCTTCATCACCGACACCTCCCGTCGACTCACCACTACAGGGTATCCGTGCGGAGGTCTGCCCTACCAGCGATTTTCGGCGGGATTCGATCGCGGCGCGGGTCGGTGCTCGCCGGTCCGACGAACTCGGGTGCGGGACCGCGAGGTTCGACGGCTACCGGCTCGACGCCACCGACGCCGACCGGACCGCAGGCGACGGCCCGCTTGCTCGTCGAAGGCGCGATCGGCGACCTACTCTGCCGAGCAACGGCCGTACCGCCGCGCTGCCCCGGCTCACCGGCGACGGCGCGACACGACCGCGCGCCGGATTCCGACCCGGCGACCGGAACCGCTCAGTGACCGGATCAACTCCGCGACAACGGATCCGCGTGACCCTCGTACGGGATCGGCGTGCCGTAGGGAATGAGACCGCTCACGGGCTCGGGCGCGTTCGGCCCGTACCTCGGCACCGGACGGCTCCCGCCGAACGCGCCGCCGAATCCGGTGCCGAGATCCTCGCGCGGGCTCAACGCCGCCAGGAACAGCATGACCAGCGAGGCGATCAGCGGTTGGACGATCAGCGCCAGCGCGGTGCCAACGACCGGAGCGATGGAGATGATCTGCCCCACCGGCGGGTCATCGGGTCGCGGATGGTGCCATTCGGCCACCGCTTCGCCGACCAGTCGCATGACACAGGCGCTCAGCGCGGCCCCGAGCAGCACGCCGAGTTGGAGAATCGGACCGCGCACGCCGCGCAGCCGCCACGCGCTCGCCGCGGACAGCACTCCAAGCGCCGCGCCGATACAGACGAAGATCGCCACGGAATCGAATTGGTGCACGCTCTCCCCGGTCAGGGCGGCCCCGCGCCCCGGCTGGGTGACCAGCAGCTGTTCGGCGGGGGCCAGCAGACCCCAGATCACCCCGCCGACGATACCCGCGACCGCCACCGCGGCCACGGTCGTCAGACCGGCGCCCACCTCGCGCCGCAGACCGTTCTGCTCGGCCCCCCGCACTAGCGGGGTTCCAGCGTCGCCGAGTCGATGACTCCGTGGCGCGAGCAGCGGGCCCACCACCCGTCGGGGCTCACCTGCACCACCATGCGGCGTCCGCACTGCTCGCAGTATCTCGGCGGCTCCAGGCCGAGTGCCGCCGCGGCGGGCACCGCCTCCTCGCGTCCCGGCACGACCGGTTCACCGGTGAACGGGTTGTAGCGCGCGTCCATGTCCATGACATTACTCATGGTCGCGGCTCACAGCGTTTCGTTGAGTGCCTTGATCGGCATCTTCAGTTCACCGAGCAGGTCGAGGTCGGCTTCGGCCGGGCGGCCAAGCGTGGTCAGGTAGTTGCCGACGATGACGGCGTTGATGCCGCCGAGGATGCCCTGTTTGGCGCCGAGGTCGCCGAGGGTGATCTCGCGACCGCCCGCGAAACGCAATATGGTGCGCGGCAAGGCGAGTCGGAACGCGGCGACGGCGCGCAGCGCGTCGGCGGCGGGCAGCACCTCGAGATCGCCGAAGGGGGTCCCCGGGCGGGGGTTGAGGAAGTTCAGCGGCACCTCGTCCGGCTCGAGCGCCGCCAGGTTCGCGGCGAATTCCGCGCGCTGCTCCAGCGTCTCGCCCATGCCGAGGATGCCGCCGCAGCACACCTCCATACCCGCCTCGCGCACCATGCGCAGGGTGTCCCAGCGCTCCTCCCAGGAGTGGGTGGTGACCACGTTCGGGAAGTAGGAGCGCGCGGTCTCGAGATTGTGGTTGTAGCGGTGCACACCCATGGCCGCGAGCCGGTCCACCTGATCCTGGTTCAACATGCCCAGCGAACAGGCGACCTGGATGTCGACCTCGTTGCGAATGGCCTCGACACCGGCGGCGACCTGTGCCATCAGCCGTTCGTCAGGACCGCGCACGGCCGCGACGATGCAGAATTCGGTTGCGCCGGTCTTGGCGGTCTGCTTGGCGGCCTCGACCAGACTCGGGATGTCGAGCCAGGCGGCGCGCACCGGCGACTGGAACAGGCCCGACTGCGAGCAGAAGTGACAGTCCTCGGGGCAACCGCCGGTCTTGAGCGAGATGATGCCCTCGACCTCGACCTCGGGGCCGCACCACTTCATCCGTACCTCGTGCGCGAGCGCGAGCAGTTCCTCGAGGCGGTCGTCGCCGAGGCGCAGCACCTCGAGGGTCTGTTCCTGACTCAGCCCCTCGCCGCGTACGAGCACCTGCTCGCGAGCGACAGCCAGAATGTCGGTGGTCACGGTTGCCTGCGTCTCGGTAACCGCGGGTGCCTGCGTCATTGCGCGAATCCCTTCGTCCGGCCGAGGTGGCCGTGCAACTTGAACGGTGTTCAGGCTAGGGTAGCGGTGGACAGCGAGTCAAAACATCGGAGGATTGTCACGTGCAATTGCACCGGGCGGATGTCGTCGATGGCGCGATCGCCATCCTCGACCGGTACGGTCTCGCCGATCTGACCATGCGGCGGCTGGCCGGGTCGCTCCAGGTCCAGCCCGGCGCGCTGTACTGGCACTTCCCGAACAAGCAGGCACTGCTCGGCGCGGTCGCGGACCGGATACTCGCGCCCATGGACGAACCCGTGTTCGCGGTCGAATGGTCCGACCAGATCACCGAATTGGCGCACCGACTGCGCGACTGCCTGCTCGCCTACCGCGACGGCGCCGAACTGGTCTCGGCCACCTACGCCTCCCGGCTCACCACCAGCAAGGGCCGCGAACGCATGGTCAGCGCGGCGCTGCGGGCCGGTATGCCGCGCGGTGAAGCCGAATCGGCGGCGTTCACCCTGCTCTACTACGTGCTCGGCCAGACCGTCGACGAACAGTCGCGCATGCAGATGGATTCGGTGGGCGCCCTCGCCGAGGACGCCTCGCCGCTGTCGGACCCCGTCGACGCCACCGCCCGATTCGACTTCGGCCTGCAACTGTTCGTCGGCGGCGTCCGCCACCTGCTCGGCAGCCGCGTTCGCTGATCCGGGGTCCAGCGGTGACCCGCCGGGTCCCCCGTCATCGAGGCGGCGCTCAGCGCGCCGCTCCAGCGGGCGCTCCCGGGAACCAGCGCCGCATGGTCTCCGCGCCCGCCACCGAGGCGAGCGCCATGGTGACCGCCGCGGCGCCCAACGCCGCCGCACCCGCCAACCCGACCGCGATGGGCCCCACGAAATAGCCCACATCGTGCGTGAGTCGCCACGCACCGAGGAATTCCGCCCGGCGACCCAGCGGTGCGGCGTCGGCGCCCACGGTCATGATCAACCCGTTGCTGAGGCCATTGGCGATGCCGAGCACCACCGCCGCCGCCCCGAGCGCGACCGCCGACGAGGTCAACGGCACGATGCCGTATCCGAGCGCGAACAGCAACATGGCGGGCACCCCGGTGCCGCGCCGCCCGACGCGGTCGATCCACACGCCCGCCGGATACGACATCAGCACGTCGACGGCGCCCGCCACACCGAATATGAGGCTGGTGGCCACCGCGCCGACCCCGATATGGGCCGCCCACAGCGGCAGCAGTGTCAGTCGCGCGGATCGCGCCGCGCCGGTCAACAACGCTCCCGAGCCCAAAGTGCCGAGCGCCCGGCGATTCTCGATGACGACGACACGCAGCGACCGTCCGCCCGCGACCGCCCGCCCGCCCTCCGGTTCGCCGATCGACATCATGGCGGCGGCCGAGATGACGGTCGCGCCCAATTGCAGCCACAGCGCGCCGTCGGGCCCGAAGAAGTGCACCGGCGCCGCGCCGAGAAACGGACCGCAGAAGGTGCCGAATCGCGACGATCCGGCCATCAACGACAGCGCACGGCCCCGGTGCGCGGGCGGGACGACCGCGACCAGATACGACTGGCGCGCCAACCCCCACACCGCTCCCGACACGCCGATCAACACCATCCCGATGGCGAACAACCACATCGCGTGGGCGCAGATGGCCGCGACCACCCCGACGACGCCGATCACCGAACCCGCCCCGATCGCGCCGCGTTCCCCGATGCGCGCCACGACGGCGCCCGCGGGCAGATCCGCGAGCACCATCCCGAATCCGGTGAGCGCGACGACCAGCCCGGCGGCGCCCGCCGAGGCGCCGAGATCGAGCGCCCGCAGCGCGTACATCGGTGCGGCCGCGCCACTTCCGATGCTGTAGACCGCCATCGGAACGAAGATCGTCCACGTGAGGTGGCGCGGCGAATACGAACCCGTCACCGCGACACCGGATTCGGTGTACCCGGTCACGAGGCGACCACCACGGCTACCGGCGCGCCGGGCGATCGCGGCGGAGCGGACCGGCTCGAACAGCAGCCCGCGGTGCTCACCGCACCGAGGCCGGCCGCGGCGCGAACCGACTCGCCGGACGAGTCAGTCCGAAGTGATCCCGCAGGGTCGTGCCGGTGTACTCGGTGCGGAAGATCCCGCGCCGCTGCAAGATCGGCACCACGGTCTCGGCGAAGACCTCCAGGCCGCCCGGGTAGTAGGGCGGCATGACATTGAACCCGTCGGCGGCCCCGTTGCGGAACCATTCCTCGATAGTGTCGGCCACCTGTTCCGACGTGCCCGCGAAGACGCGGTGCCCGCGCGCACCCGCGAGCCGGTGCAGCAGCCCGCGCACGGTGGGCCGCTCCCGCCGCACGATACCCGCGACAACCTGGCGGCGGCTGCGCGCGTTGTCGACGACATCGCCCGCGTCGCTGAACAATTCGAGCGGAATGGGTTCATCCAGCGGCAGATGGCGCAGGCTCGTGTTCGCGATGCCCTCGAGCTGCTTCAGTCCGTACTCCGGCACGGTGAGCTCGTTGAACTCGCGTTCGAGCCGCTTGGCCGCCTGCTCGGTGTCGGCGATGAACGGACTGATCCCGGGCAGGATCTTGACCTGGTCGGGATCGCGGCCGAATTCGCGCGCCTTGGTCTTGATGTCGGCGTAGAAGACCTGTGCGTCCTCGAGCCGCTGGTGAGCGGTGAAGATCGCCTCGGCGTACTGTCCGGCGAAGGCGCGGCCGTCGTTGGAGGCGCCGGCCTGCACCAGCACCGGATGTCCCTGCGGTGTGCGCGGCGCGTTGAACGGCCCGCGCACCTTGAGGAATTCACCGGCGAAGTCGATCGGGTGGATCTTGTCGGTGTCGGCGTAGACGCCGGCGGCACGATCCAGCACGATGGCGTCGTCTTCCCAGCTGTCCCACAGCGCCACCACGGCGTCGACGAATTCCCTTGCGCGGGCATAACGTTCGGCGTGATCCGGGTGGCGGTCCAGCCCGAAATTGGCCGCGGCCAGATCGGTGCCGGTGGTGACGATGTTCCAGCCCGCGCGCCCGCCGGAGATGTGGTCGAGCGTGGAGAACAGCCGCGCCAGGTTGTAGGGCTCGTAATAGGTGGTCGACGCGGTCGCGATCAGGCCGAGATGTGTTGTGGCGGTGGCGATCGCGGTCAGCAGGGTGATCGGCTCCAGTCCCGAGGCGGCGTTGTGCCTCACCTCGGTGCGCAGCGCCGGGCCGTCGGCGAAGAAGACCGCGTCCAACTTCGCCGCCTCGGCGGTGCGGCCGATCTCCTGGTAGTAGCGCACATCGTAGATGCGGTGCGGCTGACTCTGCGGATGCCGCCACGCCGCCTCGTGATGTCCCGACGGGTAGATGAAGGCATTGAGGCTGAGCTGACGGGGCTCGTTCATGAGGCATCCTCGTGAGAAGTCGACGGAGTATAGGTGGCGTCCACGCCGAGTCCGGCCAGCAGCGTCTCGCGCAACCGGATGAATTCCCGATCGCCATGGCGACGCGGACGGGGCAGGTCTACGCGCTGGTCGAGGGTGATACGCCCCTCGTCGAGCACGAGCACCCGGTCGGCGAGCACCACGGCCTCGTCGACATCGTGGGTGACCAGCAGGACGGCGGGCTTGTGCTCGGCGCACAGCTCCTGCAACAGCGCGTGCATCTTGATACGTGTCAGCGCGTCCAGCGCGCCGAAGGGTTCGTCGGCCAGCAGCAGTTCCGGCTCCCGCACCAGCGACCGGGCCAGCGCGACCCGCTGCTGTTCGCCGCCGGAGAGTTCCTTGGGCCAAGCCCGCTCGCGTCCGGCCAGACCGACTTCGGCGAGCGCGGTGCGGCCGCGCGCGTCGGCGTCGGCCCCGCCCAGACCGAGGGTCACATTGTCGAGCACCCGCAGCCACGGCAGCAGCCGCGAATCCTGGAACACCACGGCGCGTTCACCGGGCACCTCCAACTCGCCCGAACCCGGTACGTCGTAGTCGAGTTCGGCCAGTGCCCGCAGCAGCGTGCTCTTGCCCGAACCGCTGCGCCCGAGCAGTGCGACGAATTCACCGCGCGCGATATCGACGTCGACGCCGCGCAACACCACCCGGTCGCCGAAGCCGCGACTCAGTCCGCGAAGTCGCACGACCCGCGAATCGGTCAGTCCGCCAATGTCTGTCGCCATGACAACGCCCTCCTCTCGGCGGTGCGCACGGCGATGTCGCCGAACAGTCCGAGCAGACCGTAGATCACGAGCCCGACCACGATGACGTCGATCTGGCCGTAGGTGCGCGCCTGGGTCATGAGATAGCCGATTCCGCTGGTGGCATTGACCTGTTCCACCACGACCAGTGCCAGCCAGGCGATGGTGACCGCGAGCCGCAGACCGGTGAAGAAGCCCGGCAGCGAACCGGGCAGCGCCACCTGCCGGACGAAGGCCAAGCGCGAAAGTCCCACGGTCTGAGCGAGTTCCACGTAGCGGGCGTCCACACTGCGCAGCTGCGCGTGTGTATTGATATAGACCGGGATGGCGACACTGGTGGTGATGACGATGAGCTTCATCTCCTCGCCGATGCCGAACCACACGATGAACAGCGGGATCAGCGCCAGTGTCGGAATGGCCCGCTTGATCTGGATCGGGCCGTCCACCAGGGCCTCACCGACCCGGCTCAGTCCGGCGACCAGCGCCAACACGAGTCCGGCGGCGACACCGATGCCGAGCCCGAGTCCGGCGCGCTGCAACGAGGTCAGCAGATTCGACTGCAAACGCCCGTCATCGATCAGATCGCGGGCGGTCCGTGCGACCGTCCACGGCGCGGGCAGTGTCTCGGCGTCGATGCTGCCGGTGGCCGATCCGACCACCCAGGCGGCGATCAGCAGGACCGGTCCGACGGCGATGCCGAACGGGATTGGCCGACCGGGGCCGAGTCGGCGGCGTGCGGGTTTGCGCCGCGCGAGCACCGCGGGCTCGACGCGCCCGGCCCGGGGCAACCTGCCGACGAATCCGGCGTCGGCGGTGCGAATGGCCATCAGCTCTTCCCCCGTTCGAAGGCGGCGCCGACTTCGGTCACCGTCTGGGTGATGACGGCGTCGAACCGGAGGTCGAAGCCGTCCGACGCCTTGATCTTCCTTGGCAGTTCGCCGACCGCGTCGATGAGATCGATGGTGGCCTGCTGGCGGTCGACCAGCGCCTGATCCAGATGCGGGAAGGTGTAGACGCCGAAGGATTCCACGATCCGCCCGGCGTCCTCGGGACCGACCTTCTGGTTGTCCACGTAGTACTTCTGCGCGAACTCCCGCGGATGGGTATTGACCCACTGGTAGGCCCGTACATACGCCGCCACCAGCGCGCGGGTGGCGGCCGCCTTCGCCGGGTCCCGCAATACCGCCCGGCGCGCGTAGAGGTAGGCGAGGCCCGGGTAGATGCCCGCGGTCTCGGAGTCCGGGACCAACGAGGCGCCCGGAGTGCGCAGGAACCGGGTGACATTGGGTTCGAGCAGCGGCGCGACGTCGACCTGACCCGTGCGGACCGCGTCGGGGAATTCGGCGAGCTGCAAACGGACCAGTTCCACATCGCCGGGCCGCAGCTTCGCCTTGTCCAGCGCGCGCAGCACCGCGGCCTGCTGGGCGGTGCCCTCGGCGTAGGCGATCTTCTTACCCCGGAGCTCTGCCGGCCGGGTGACCGAACGCCCCGGCGCCACCGCGAGTTTCATCGCGTCGGTGGCGGTCTGGTACGCGGCCACGATCGGCACGTCCTGTTTCGCGGCGAGGGCGTGGATCGGCGGTACATCGCCCACCGGCGCCACGTCGGCGGCCTCGGCGCGGAACGCCTCGAGAATCGCGGGACCGCCGACGAAATTGGCGAATTGCACCTTGAACGGCAGCTTGTCCAACTCGCCGGACAACCGCAGCGCCTGCTGTAACCGTTCCGACTGATCGGCCACGGTCAATGAGGTGCCCGCGGGCACCTCGGTCGGCAGCGGCGCGTCGGCGGAGGTGGTACCGACCGCGGTGTCATCGCTTCCGCAACCGGTCAATCCCAGGCTCGCAACGATCGCCGCGGCGAGCAACGCGGCTGTGGTGCGGCCACGACGGCCGGTGAGAAACATAGTTGGTCGATACATGTATGGGATTGAATCAAGCCGCGTCGAGCGGGCATACGGTTCGAGTTCGCGTGATTCGAACCCTGGGCGGAGTCTTCGACCCGCGGCTTTGTCAGCGCGGCGCAGCCGACGCGCCCGCTGCCCTGGCTTGCGCTTGATATCGCTGCACGAACGGCAGCACCTGATCCGCTATGACGCGGTTGTATTCGCTCGGCCGCTGCCGCGGATTGGCGTGCCCGGTACCGCGCGGGAACACCACGAGCAAACTCCCGTCCACACCGCCCACGCGCTCGACGAGCAACCGATGCGAATAGGCGACATCGACCACGGTGTCGGCAGACGGATCGCGCGGACGCAGGAAAACCACGGCGGGCCGCGGCTTTCCGTCCACCGGTTCCGACAGCGCCCGCAGATCGTCGACCGCACCACCCGCGACGATAGCCAGGAATTGCGATTCGATCAGTCCATTGCTGGCCACATCGGCGGACAGGATCTTCTCCCGCCACACGTCATCGACCACCTCCTGCAATCGGTCACTGCGGACCCCCGGCAGACCGTAGCGCGAGCGGTCGAGGAATTGTTCCCGGCGGGCGTAGGTTTCCACCGCGGTGCGCAGCGCGCGGCTCTCCCGGGCTCCCGGCAACCATCGCATCCACCGCACCATGTCCTCACCGCGCCCGCGGCTCTGCGGCCGCACGGCGTTCAGATCCATCGGTGTGCAGTCCAACAGCACCGCCACCAGTCGGCGGTCGCTGTGGGTGTGGATGTGCTTGCCGACCTCGAGGGCGACGACTCCGCCCATACTGTGCCCGACCAGTATCACGTTCTTCATCCCCGACATCAGGGCGGCGCGGGTGATGAGATCGGCGATCACCTTGGTGTCGATACCGCGATTGTCGTATCTGATGGCCCACACCACGCCCATCCGGCGCAGCGAGGGCAGCGATGCCGCGGTGTCGGAGGCATTGAGCCCGCCGAGCCCGACCATATCCACGACGACCGTATCCCAGTTGCGCTCGTCGGCGGGCTGGGCGACCGGCAGCACCGACGGTTCGGTGTGGGCCAGGCGATCCCGTTCGGGGGCGACATCGATGGTCCAGTACTGGACGAAGACGAACAGAACGGCGATGAGCACCGCGGCCATCCGCAGCGATATCAGTCTGGTCCGACGCAGCGTCTGCCATCCGTGCCCCAGGCGGGTCTCCCGCAGCCGGGCCCTGCGACGCGCGTCGCTCCAATCCGACACCGTGGACGGGTGCCGATCGTAGGACGGCGACATCACTCCGAAGCGACTCCTTCCCGTACCGGCGCGCCCGGACGGGCGGACGTCCGCCCGCATCGGCCGTCATCGGACGCGCGGAAGCACAACATCTGCCGCCATACCCGACGCCGCGGCGCTGAACCGCCGACGACCGGTATCGATCGACAATCTCCACGAGAAGGAATGATCCGAGCGGAAGAAAACCCCCCGAAATGGCGGGAGGCCCCCGGCAGCATGCCGGGGGCCTCCACGGGCGGAAATACGCCCCAAACGCCGGTAGGGGACCCAGAATCTGGGTCC
>NZ_LGYZ01000008.1 GCF_001310275.1 Nocardia arizonensis | reverse complement strand
TCTCCACGATCGAGAGCTTCAGGCCGCTGCATGAAGATGAAAAAGGCTCACTGACGGTCGCGAGAAATATCACCGACGAATAGCGTGATTGGAAATCATGGCCGACCTGTTTCATGCAACTGTGAAGGTGGCCCGACGGTCAGCGCGTGTCTGTTTTGGAGCTGGCTTATGCCCCGGTGACACGTCATACCAAGCTGCCCTTCTCCTCCTTTATGATGCCGTTGGCGACCCCCCTGCTAAGCACCTCTACCGCACCGCCGTCATCATCGTTGACATATATGCGCACTATGTACTGTGCCCGGCTCAGTGCGAGGTACAGCAACGACAGGAAACGAATACGTTCGCTGGTGGATGTTCTGAAAATCTCCATATCTGGGATACCTGCAACCAAGACCGTGTCGAACTGGAGGCCAGCGAGGTACTCCGCAGGTCCCACTACGACGCCGCGACTGCGGTACCCGATACCTTCGATATCATTTCGGCTGGAGATTGTCGACACGTGATACTTTCCCGAGGTGGCAATCCGGGACGCAAGCTCGCTAAATCTGTGCCACTGCCGAATGTCCACGACGGCCAGAGCGATGCGGCCACTCGGATAGAGCTTCTGAACCGCCTTCGCAATATCAGTCTCTTCTCCGGTTCGCGATGCAGATTTGCTTAGCAGAGGAAGAGGGCCAGATTCCTGGACTGACTCGACTGCGCTGAAGTCGATTTGCCATTCTGCACCGAGGTCTAGAGTGGGGAACTCGTGGTGGACGTGCTTAATCAAGTCCAAAATTTGAGGTGTGAATCTATGCACAGTCACCAACTCAAAGTTGGCGACGTCCCCGATGCTATCCTCGAATGCAAGCAATGAGGATCGAGTGCCGTCGGACGCCACACCAATAAATGCCTCGGATGGAGACTGACGCGGATCGACCGCCAGGAATACCCGTGGGTAAATGCTAACGTCCCGCGACAGGTAGTGGAGAACCTGGCGCTCAAGGGGACTGAACAGATGAAACTCGTCTACAAAGATCAGATCGTACCCCTGCGTTCGTCGGGCTCGGTTCCATGAATGGGTTTCAAGGTGGCTCAGCAAATCCGCCAATACCTGATCTGAAGTCAGTATTGATCGGGCGTCCAGATTCGTCACATATTTCGTGTACAACGCGAAGACGACCCGTTTTTCGTCTTGAGTCTGTAATGGGAGCATCCAGGCCGCTCTGGGTAGGTGGCAATATCGAGACTCGGCACCAGCGCCGGGGAAGATCGCGGCAGCACCTATAACGGACCCAAACTCAATAAGAAGATCCCATGCCAACGCTCTCCGATCGTTGATTTCAAAAGAGTCGAATCTAACGCGCAGTCCCTCGGTGACACTGCTTCGGTAGGTGATCCAGTCGCCCGCGACGAAATCTTCTATCACCTCAAGAATTTCGTCCAGCTGAGCCTGTTTACCGCTAAAACTGTCCTCAGCATTGAGGATGTATCCCGAATTATCATCAACGTATTGTGGCGAAATAAACTTAGCGATCTCCAGGAGAGGAAAGACATCAATTTCGGTGAGAGTGCCAATCCCCATAGAGTCAATAGAATCCGAGATATCCGATGCCAAAGACCAGCTGTGCGTCACTATCAGCACACGGGATTCAACGCCGTTATCCCTGGCGTTGAGAACCTCTCTGGCTGCCTTCAGCGTAATCGCAAGCGTCTTGCCGGAACCTGCCGGTCCACGTAGGCGGATCGACCTGGACGTCGCAGCTTCAATGAAGGAACGTTGGTCTTCGGTTATCTCCTCCATCCACTTGTTGTATGGCCACCCCTTTGTCGTTGATTGCCCTAGGCGTCCGAGTTCGATCTCGACATCGGCCGACTGGAATCGTATTGCTAGCTGGAGTTGCTCGATTAACCTCGCGATGGCGGCGTCCCAGTCCGCCTCCCACCCAAACGGCAAGCCGGGCTTAATTGCTTCGAAATCCTCCAGGCTCACCGTCTGGTCCGACTCCGTCATGCCCCACAAGACGATATCTGGCGGCTCACCTAGCAGCATCTCTGCGGTCCACCGCCGTGCTTTGACATCTCCGCGCGGCATAGCGAAAAATGAGATGAGACTATTGTATTTATACTGGCGCCAACCGTGAGGTAACACCAGCGCCCCTTTCGCACGGGCACGTTCGGCAAGTGAGGCGATACGGCTGAGTACGTCGCCCCTGAGATCTGCCGGATGTTCGATTGTACGTCTCCCAAAAATAGGGTCCCGTATCAGGATAACCCGCTGCTCGTCAGCTTTGTCGCTCACGTGAAGGAGTACCTCTACATTGTCCCCCGCGTGCTCGAATAGCAACGGCGAGGTTGAGATGGCCTGCTTGGACAGGCCGGTAGCCAACTCCTTGAGCGCGCTTACAGTAGTGACGAGCGGCTTCATTGGTAGGTCTCTCCCAGGTACTCGGAATGGAGCCTTCTCATATCCTCATACTCTGAGGGAAGGCCTATTGACATGAAGACGAGCGCAAATTGCTGGACGAGAGCGTGAATATACCGATCCTGTAGGCGTGCGATGCGCCGGTAGCGAACAGTTTTTCTACCCGGGCTGGTAGCAATCTCGGATTCTTGCACCTGTTCAACGTGGCGAAGGTATGCGAAGTAGCCAAGGTTGTTGTTCGGCGCTATCGAGGAAAGGAACAGAGCGTCGCCCGGTGGCTGCGAAAGCGGTGCTTTGAGCGCTTGAACTACTGCATCCACGATTTTGTCTCGACTCTTCGCGTTGGGCGCACTTGCCTGCGACTCGATCAGGGCTTCTACCGCATCGTCTAGCGACTCGGCTTCATGGCTGATGAGGCGAATTGACTTCAGCACCTTTTCGGCGACATCTGCGTGCTGCCCGGTAAGACCTAGCAAGACAATTATCTCGTCAGGCGCCACTTCGGAGGGCCATGCCTTGATCCTTTCGTCTGAGATATTCGAATTCTTGTCCGGTAAGACTTTGCGTAGTTCACCGACAAACTTGACGAGGGCCTTTTCGCGGAGGTCGGGGATTTTCGTCTCAAGTAAGTATTCCTGAGCGGTTAGAAGAGGCGCACATGTCACACGGCCACGGTGCTTGGCGAAAGCCAGGTCGCAGTCAGCTGTGAGCACCAGAAGGTGGCGTTGCCAATGGGAGGCCGTCGAAGCGACGGCCTCTAGGACATCGCCCTGTCTGAGAGGATCAATGACGCTGATCTCGCGAAACTCCGGAAATACATCCGTCAATTGTTCCTCCAAGCACTGAACCGGTCCGCCATCATATCTGTTCCATCCATGCGTGAGTTTACTGTGTGAAACTCCCCGACTTTCGTGTGCAACCACCAATTTGCCACCGTAGCAGCTTAATTCGAAGACCGCAGTGCTCGCACGTCAGCCGAGCTAGCACTTATCCTCGGGATCGTGACCACGCACTGAGCCTTTTTCATCTTCATGCAGCGGCCTGAAGCTCTCGATCGTG
>NZ_LGYZ01000007.1 GCF_001310275.1 Nocardia arizonensis | reverse complement strand
GGCGTTCATTCAGCCCCGGGTTCTAGTAGTGACCCTATGGTGGAGCTAAGAGGACGTCTTACGTGGGTGTAATTCGTTGTCCGGCATGATGTGACCCGTGGTCGACAGGCTTGCTCAACGGCTGGTCCCGGATGCGTTGTGGGACATCGTGAAACCGCTGCTCCCCGAGTTCACGCCGAGACCTCAGGGCGGCGGGACAGCTCCGGCGGACGAGCGAGCGGTCTTCACTGCGGTGGTGTTCGTATTGACCAGCGGTTGCGCTTGGAGGCATCTGCCGCCGTCATTCGGTGTGAGCGTTCCGACCGCACATCGCCGGTTCATGGTGTGGGCTGATGCCGGGGTATTCGAGGCGTTGCATCGGGCGATCCTCGACCGGCTCGGCCTCGCCGGCGATCTCGATTGGAGCGCGGCGATCCTGGACGCGGCGAGTGTGCGAGCGAAAAAAGGGGATCGCTGACCGGCCGCAGCCCGGTCGACCGTGGCAAGAAAGGATCCAAGATCCACGTCATTTCGGACGCGAACGGGATACCGCTGGTCACCGGTGTTTCTGCCGGGAACACCCACGACTCGGTGATGCTCGCCCCGATGGTCGAATCGATTCCGCGGGTGCGCTCGCAGCGCGGCCCTCGTCGCGGCAAGCCCGCCAAACTGCGGGCGGACAAGGGTTACGACTTCGATGTCCATCGCCGGTGGCTGCGTGCTCGCGGGATCGTGCCTCGGATCGCTCGTCGTGGGATCGAGGATCCCACGAGGCTGGGTAAGCACCGTTGGAAGATCGAACGGACCATTGCATGGTTGACCGGATACCGGCGCTTGACGATCCGCTACGAACGACACGGCCGCCTCTTCGCAGCATTTCTACAACTCGCCGCAGCGCTGACCTGCTACAAGAAACTCACCACGTAAGACGTCCTCTAAGGGGACTCGAACCCCTGACCCCCACAAAGAGGTTCATAAGACTCATCGACCGGGCGCGGTATCGACGTTCGGCATCGACCCCAGCGACCGGTCCCTGCGATGGCAACGCAGACGGGCACACCAGCACGCGGCAATCCGGGCAATTACGTCCAGCCACAACAGAATACAGCGTCCCAGTGAGAAACTACCGCCGGGACCCTACCGCACGGGCCCCGGGGCGAACCAGCCGGAAGCTACCGCAACAACGAACACTCGCCCCTCGATGACCTGTCGTCAGACGTCAAGTCGACCCGTAAACCACACAGCGGCCGGCCGGCTACGCCCAAGACGACGCACGACACCTCAACAGACGGCCGACCAGGGAAAAGCTACACGACCGGCGATGCGCATTCGACTCCACGAGCATCGCCCTCCCCCGATAGACACCTGACGCCGACGCCACCTCGACAACGAAAGCGCGGGGTAACCGCGGGGCTTGCTCAAGTCTGCGCCCACCTTTGAGCCTGTGGGCCACACCTCGAGCAGCACTCGCCACCTACGCCCCGTTCCTGCGGCAGTTCTTCGAAATCCTTGCAGACCGCGCTGTACTTCTCGGAATCTCGTTCGGCCGCCCGGACCGTGACCACCCGGCCAACAGTTACCAACGCGTCGCGCCGAACTCGACCAGATCGTGCAGTGGTGAACCGCGTGAACTGCGGCTGCGTTGTCGATCGCCGCTTGTGGAGGCGGATTCGGTTGGCGGTGCGGACCGGTGTTCGTGCCGCCGACGATTGCGAGCACGGTGTCAGGAGCGGTCCGATTTTCCGCCGTAGCGGAGGCCAGAAGGTCGCGCCCATCGTCCAGCAGGAACAGTCCCTCGGACATAAGACAACCGTCCCCAGGGTCACGGTAAGACCTCGGTGACCGACCCACGAGTTGACCGGATGCCACCTCCGCTTTATGCTCGAATTTCATACGGAGGTCGCATCCGTTTTGAATGGCAGCAGTATCACCGGAGGTAGGAGGGCACATGAACGTCAGTGAGCAACGGGGGCGCAAGCCCCGCGCGGACGTCCAGCGCAACCGCGCGGCTCTGCTGGAGACCGCGCAGCGTCACTTCCTCCAGCATGGGGTCGGCACCTCCCTGGAGGCGGTGGCCAAGGAGGCGGGCGTCGGGCCCGGCACCCTGTACCGGCACTTCCCCACCCGGGAAGCGCTGCTGGCGGCCGTTCTGCAGACACGCTCCGAGGAGCTGGTGGCCCGCCGAGCGGACATCGAACAGTTGGGCGATGCCGGCGAGGCGTTGGAACTGTGGCTACGGGCAATGGAGGAGTACTTCAGCGCCTTCAGCGGGCTCCCGGACCCGCTCATGGCCGCGGCCCAGGAGCAGGACCCGGACAATCCGCTCACCATTCCTTGCGACATCTTCATCGCCGCCACCGACAAATACGTGGAAGCAGCCCAGAGCACGGGACAGGTACGCGCGTCGGTGCGTGGCTACGACCTGTTCCTCGCAGCCTGTTCCATTGCCTGGATCAAGGGCAACGGCGCCGACGAGGAATCACTCGACCGGCTCCGCACCCTCCTCGCGAGCGGCTACCGCCAGCGGGACGAGAAGGCGTAAAACGCCGGGCCCCGCGCTCAGGCTCGAGCCGCCGACGTCCGGGACCGCAGTTTTCATCAAGGAGGATTTATGAGTCATTCGCCAAGGGTTTGGCCCGCCGACGCTCGCCGCATTGTGGCGCAGGGTGATCTCGGCTACCTCGAGGGCGCCCGGTGGCACCGCGGGGCGCTCTGGTTCTCGGATATGACCCGGTGCAAGATCAGTCGCCTCTCCCCTGGCGAGCCACCCGAGGATATCGCCGATGTACCCGGGCGCCCCTCGGGTCTCGGGTTCGGCCCCGATGGGACACCGATGGTTGTTTCCATCGACGACGGACGGCTGCTGCGCGTGGGAAGTAGTGGGCTCGAGGAACTCGCCGATCTCGCGCCGGTCGCGTTCCATCCCAACGATATGGCAGTGGACCGGGAGGGCCGCGCATATATCGGCCCGCAGGGCTTTCCCTTCGGAACCGATCCCGTCGGCGTGAGTTTGATCATCCGCCATCCCGACGGCCGGATCGACACGGGCGGCGAGGACCTGATATTCCCAACGGCATCGCGATCTCCGGCGACGGGCGCACCCTGGTCGTCGCAGAATCGTTCCGGGCACCACGTACCAGGCTCACCGCGTTCACCGTGACCGACGACGGTGCGCTGACCGACCAGCGAGTGTTCGCCGAATTCGGGTCAACGGACACCGAGTCCATCGATGGCATCGGCATCGACAGTGAGGGTGCGGTGTGGGCGGCCTTCCCATGGATCGGTGAATTCCGGCGTGTCCGCGAAGGCGGCGAGGTCACCGACGTCATCCGGATCGAACCCGACGCCGCGTATCCCGACGGCGGCACATTCGCCGTGGACGCGATCCTCGGCGGACCGGAGATGCGGACCCTCTACCTGCTCATCTCGGATACAAGCCCCGAGCGCCTCGTCAACGGCTTCGATACCACGGGCCGGATCGAAGCCATCGAGGTCGAGGTGGCGGGAATCCGGGACTGACGGCAACGCATGCGTCGGCGCGATCGTCTCCGCGACAGCGTCCCGGAGCGTTTCGCGCCCTCCCGGCTACTGCCATCTCGCAGCCCATCGTGGAGATGAATCGCGCCCCGCCCGCCGCCGACCGACCCCGCTGGTACGTCACGTACACCCAACACGTCACATACACGAACACGAAGAGCGCGCAGTCCCCACACTTCGACCGGGTGGTCGTGCCGTGCCGCGGTCTGCAAGCAGCCTGCCGGTACCTGCAAAGTGCGTGCCACACCCGGCCCTTACGACGGCTGTCGCCTTGGAGCAGACAGCATTGTGCCCGGCCGCCCTGTCGGCGACTGCGCGCCTTGGAAAGGAAACGCCTTGTCCGGCACAGCGTCCCTCTTCACCGACCTCGTACGCTCCCGGCGCTCCCCCCGCAAGTTCCTGCCCGCCCCGCTTTCCCCGGCGGACATCCGCGGCGTGCTCGAAGACGCGCAGACGGCCCCTTCGAACAGCAATACCCAGCCGTGGACCGTGCATGTTGTCTCGGGCGCGGAGCGCGACGCGCTCGCCGAGGAACTGCTTCAGGCCGACACGGAGGGACGCACCTCCCCGGATTTCACCGATGGCTACGGCGACGGCATCTATCTCGAGCGGGCGCAGGCCCTGGCCGCGAGCTACTACGGATCCCTCGGCGTCGCGCGCACGGATCTCGAAGGCAGGAGGGCGGCGGTCCGCGAAAACCTGGAGTTCTTCGGGGCTCCCCATGTCGCTTTCCTGTTCATGCCAGCCCTGGGCGACGGGGTGCGGACGGCCGGTGACATCGGTATGTACGCGCAGAACTTCCTGCTCTCGCTGGCATCCCGGGGGTTCGCCGGTATTCCGCAGACCATGCTCGGGATCTATGCCGATACCGTCCGCGAGTTCCTGGATGTTCGTGAGGATCTCAAGCTGCTGTTCGGTATCTCCTTCGGCACGGCCGACCCTGCGGGGCCGGTGAATCCGTTCGGTAGGACACGCATCCTGCTCCAGCAGAGTGTGATCCTGCACGGCACTCCCGGCGTCCTCGAAGGTCAATAGTCCGTCAGCCCACAGATGCCCCCGGCGCGTGGATCCGGGCCGCCACACGGCCGGCCCGGATCCGGAGCCCGCGCTCACTTCGGTCCACACGCGCGGCATCCGTCTCGGGTTCCTCCCGCCGGCAGATCGCACCACTTGACAATTCGGAGGCTGCCTCCGTATTCTTGGGAGTCCACGGAGGCACCCTCCGTTTCCATTGCCTCGTTGGGAGGAGCTTCCCAATGAAGTTGTCAACCTCGGAAGTTGATTTCCGATGACGGGATCAGGCTGCCACCGCGACGGGTGGCAGCGGTTGGTAGGGCCGTTTCTCGCGGATGAGTGCCCACAGCACGTTGACGCGGCGGCGGACCAGGGCGAGGACGGCTTGGGTGTGTTTTTTGCCCTCGCCGCGTTTCCTGTCGTAGGTGCGCGATTCGGGGCTGCAGCTGATCGAGATCATCGCCGACTGGTAGAAGACACGGTTGAGTCCGCGGTGATATCGCTTGGGGCGGTGCAGGTTTCCGCGTATTCGACCGGAATCCCAGGCAGCGGGTGCGAGCCCGGCAAATCCGGCGAGTCGGTCCGGGGTCCCGAAGTAGTCCATGTCACCGCCGGTGGCAGCGAGGAATTCCGCGCCGAGCAAGGTGCCGATGCCGGGCAGGCTGATGATCACTTCGGCGAGTTCGTGGCGGTGAAATCGGCCCTCGATGAGCTTGTCGGCTTCTTTGATTCGCTCGTTGAGGGCCATCACCTCCTCGGCCAGCGCCGCGACCATCGACGCGGTCAGCGCTTCGCCGGGCAAGCGGGTGTGCTGGCGGGCCGCGGCCTCGATCGCTGCGGCGGCGACCTTGCCGGGATTTCTCACTTTTCTGGTCGACAACCAGGTTTCGAGTCGGGACGCACCTGTTCTGCGCAGAGCGGCAGGGGTTTGATAGCCGGTCAGCAGAGTCAGCGGTCCGACCAGGGTGAGGTTGTCGAACGCGCGGTCCAACGCGGGAAAGATCCCGCTGAGCAGGCCACGCAGCCGGTTGATCGCGCGGGTTCGGTCGGCCACCAGGTCAGCGCGGCGGGTGGTGAGCAGCTTCAGCTCGATGGTGACTTCGTCACCGGGGCGCAGCGGATGCAGATCGCGGCGCATCCGTGCTTGATCAGCGATGATCGCGGCGTCGCGGGCGTCGGTCTTGCCTTCGCCCCGGTAGCCGCCGGCGACCCGGTTCAGCGTTCGGCCGGGGATATACAGCAGCTGCTGATCGCGTTCGACCAGCAGCCCGATCAGCAGCGCCGCACCGCCATCGGGCAGGTCCACCGCCCAGACCGTGTCCTGGCCCAGCTCCCGAACCTCGTCGATGAGTTTTACCAGCTCGGGTTCATCGTTGGCTATTCGCCGCGACAGCAGTCGTTTGCCGTCGGTGTTGATGACCACGCAATGGTGGCCGGTCTTCCCGATGTCCACACCAGCCCAGATCTGGGCCATGCCCGCCTCCATCAGCTCGTTGGAACCTCACGCCACAGACGACCGCGCCGACGTTGCCCTACACAGCGATTCGCTCGCACATCCCAATATGCGGCCGGGTCGTCACGGGGAACCGGGCGGCCAAGCTCCTGGAGCCACACGCGGCACAACCATGTAAGCCACACCCGATTCCCCTGGGCCTCAGGGACTTTACGACCCGCCCCTACGACCTACTCAGAAAGGTAGGGCAACCATGACAAGCCGGCAGATGATCCTGGGCATGCAGTTCAGCGGCGGCTACGGGGCCGAGCCCGGGGCCTGGCGGCTGCCGGGTGCGAACCTGAACAGCTACACGGACATGGACCAGTTCGTCCGCTACGCGCAGGCCGCCGAACGCGGCAAGGTGCAACTGTTGTTCATTGCCGACACCCCGGTCCTGGATATGGACCTCACCCACCACGCACCGCGCCAGGCGATCGAGCCGCTGCTGCTGCTGACCGTCCTCGCGCGGGAGACCGAGCGGATCGGCCTGGTCACCACCGCCTCCACCACTTTCAACGAGCCCTACAACCTCGCCCGCCAGTTCAAGGCCTTGGATGTGATCAGCCACGGCCGAGCCGGCTGGAACGCGGTGACCACCTCCGATCCCGCTGCCGCGGCGAACTTCGGCAGCGAGGTCCCGCCGCGCGCGGAGAAGTACGAGCGCGCCCACGAGGTCATCCAGATCGTGCAGGCGTTGTGGGGCAGCTGGGAGAAGGACGCCTTGCTGCTCGACGTCGAGAACAAGCGTTACGCCGATATGGACAGGATCCGGCCGGTCAACCTGCGGGGCCGCCACGTCGCCTCCCGCGGCCCGCTGCCCATCCCCCCGTCCGAACAGGGTCAGCCGGTCATCTTCCAGGCGGGCGGCGGCGGTTACGGCCTCGAGATCGCGGGCCGCTACGCCAGTGGCGTGTACGCCAACCCGTACAGCATCGAGGATGCCCGGGCTCAGCGCCAGGCCCTGCGGGACGCCGCCGAGCGCGCCGGACGCGACCCGGACGAGGTGAAAATGCTCGCCGGCTTCATGCCGACCATCGCCGGCTCCCGCGCTGCCGCTCTGGAGCGACGACGCTTCCTGGACGAGGTCGTCGACCTGGACCAGCGCGTCCGTTATCTCGGGGCCATGATCGGCCTCCGGCTCGGCCCCGAACAACTCGACCAGCCGCTCACCGTGCAGCAGCTGGCCGCCGCGGTGCCCAGTCCGCGCGACCCGCGCTCCGGCCGCGCCCTGGAAGTGGCCCGGGAAGGCTGGACGCTGCGCGATGTCATCGCCCACGGTGTGATCGACTATCACCCCGTGGTCGCCGGTACCGCCACCGACGTGGCCGAGCACATGCAGGAGTGGTTCGAGGCCGGGGCCTGTGACGGCTTCTCGATCGCCCTCGACGCCTTCCACGACGGCTTCGACGCCTTCGTCGACCAGGTCGTCCCGATCCTGCAGGAACGTGGCCTGTTCCACGAGGACTACGAAGGATCCACCCTGCGCGAGAACCTCGGCGCCCACGCGCAATACGGCCTCGACCCGCGCCTCACCGAGCCGGCCTGAGCATGACCACCCCACCGGCGAGGCGGGCGCGGACGGCCCGTGGCCCCTCATCTACCCACGAGCGCTCCTTCGGTACGCACACCACGCGGGCCGCCTGACCACAGGACGCCACAGAACACATCTCCCGCGACCTTCATCGGGGCCGGCAGCAAGGAAACCAACCATGAAACGCTCATTCGCCCAATTTCCCGACGTCACTTCCGGCAGCGACCAGGCGCAGCACGGCGGACCATTCGCGCCGCCCCGGGAGGACCCCCGCATGGTTCACGCTCCGCTGGCCACCGACCATGGCACCTTCCGTAGTGACGAACCGCCCCAGGGCGCCGCCGCGGTGTCCACATCGGCCATATCGGCCTCCCCCGCCGCCACAACTCCCACAGCGAGCGGGCTCGTCCCCGTCCTCGCCTTCAGCGGCATCGTCGTCGCCGTCATGCAGACACTACTCGTCCCCGTCATCGCCGACCTCCCCCGACTGCTGGACACCACAACGTCCAACGCCGCCTGGGTGATCACCGCGACCCTGCTGTCCAGCGCCGTCGCCACTCCGGTCATGGGACGCCTCGGCGACCTCTACGGCAAGCGCCGCTTCGTCCTCGTCAGCCTCGCACTGATGGTGCTGGGGCTCGCTGATCTCCGGATTCACCTCCGACCTCGTGCCGATGGTCCTGGGCCGCGCCATACAGGGCTTCGCATTGGGCGCCATCCCGCTAGGCATCGGCATCATCCGGGACGAATTACCGCCCGAACGGCACGGATCGGCAATGGCGCCTGATAAGCAGCTCGCTCGGCGTCGGGGGCGCGCTCGCCATACCGCTGGCCGCGGTCGTCGCCCAGAACCTCGACTGGCACTGGCTGTTCTTCGGCGCCGCCACCCTCGGCGCGGCAGCCATGGCAACGATCTTCGCCGTCGTCCCCGAGAGCGCGCAGCGCGCCCCCGGCCGCTTCGACGTGATCGGCGCGCTCGGACTCGCCCTCGGCCTCGTCGCCCTGCTGCTGCCCATCTCCAAGGGCGCCGACTGGGGCTGGACAAGCACCACCACGCTCGGACTCTTCGCCGCCACCGTCGTGATCTTCGCGCTGTGGGTCCTCTTCGAACTGCGCACCGAGCACCCGCTGCTGAACCTGCGCACGGCGTCGCGCCGCCAGGTCCTCCTGACCAACCTGGCCGCGATCACCGCCGGCCTCGCGTTCTTCGCGGTGACACTCGTCCTGCCGCAACTACTGCAGCTTCCCGAGTCCACCGGGTACGGGTTGGGGATGTCCATGATCGTCACCGGCCTCTGCGCTGCCCATATGGGTCTCGCGATGATGATCGCCGCCCCGCTCGCCGCCCGGCTCTCGGCCGCGCGCGGGCCGAAGGTCACCCTGATGACAGGGCTCGCACTGCTCGCCGTCGCATATCTCGCGGGCACCATGCTGCTGGGTGCGGTGTGGCAGATCGTGATCGTCGCCGTCCTCGCGGGCAGCGGCGTCGGCACCGCCTACGCGGCAATGCCCGCCCTCATCCTCGGCGCCGTCGACCCGTCGGAATCGGGCGCGGCCAACGGACTGAACTCACTGATGCGCGCCATCGGCACGGCGATGTCCAGCGCCGTCGTCGGCGTGGTCCTCGCCGGCACGGCTCAACACGTAGAGAACACCGAGATACCCACGCTGGACGGCTTCCGCATCTCATTCCTGATCGCCGCGGGTGCAGCGCTCCTGAATCTCGTCCTGGCAGCACTTTCTCTCCCCCTGCCGCCGGCGAGGCCGGCAACCCATATCCCTCATAGTTCAGAGAAAGCAAGGTCTGTTCCTGATGCGCACCAAGAAGAAGTTTCTTATCGCGGCTGCGGCCGCCATCACAGTTGCGGCACTCGCCGGCAGTAACGTCGGATGCGCTGAAACGGCGGACGGTGCTGCCCGCAAGATCACCGGCACACTGCCCGACGGATCCACCTATCTGTTCGAGGTGCCGGCCAACTGGAACGGCACCGTGCTGCTCTTCTCCCATGGCTACAACCCCGGACCGTCGAACCCCGCCCAGAACGCCAACTCGGCCGAGGTGAGCAGCATACTGCTCGCTGACGGGTATGCCCTCGCCGGTGGGTCCTACCCCGGCCTCGGGTGGCAGACGCCCAACGCGCTGGGCGACCAGATCGCCACGTTCGACGAATTCGCCGCGCAGGTCGCGTCGCCTTGAACCGTCCTGGATGCGGTGGAGACCCTAGTTCAGGCCACCTCGGCCGAGATGGTCTGTTGATGGTAGAGGTGTTCGTATTCGACCGGTGGCCGGTATCCGATCGCGGAATGTAGCCGTTGGGTGTTGTACCAGTGCACCCATGATGCGGTTTCCCGTTCGAGCTCGGCCCGCCCCGAGAACGTGGTGTGCCGGTCGATCAACTCGGTTTTGTAGAGCCCGATCGCCGATTCCATGAGCGCGTTATCGAGCGCATCTCCCACGCTGCCTATGGATCCGGCGATTCCCGAATCCCGTAATGCCTCGGTGAAGGCCAGCGACGTATATTGCGACCCCGCATCGGAATGATGTATCAATCCTGTTGCGGTGAAACGGAAAGCGGTTCTACGGCGGGTGAACAACGCCTGTTCGAGCACCGAGATAACCAACGGTGTCGTCTTCGACGACATAACCCGCCAGCCCAAGATCCGTCGCGAATACACGTCCACGCAGAACGCGGTGTAACAGAACCCGGCCAGAGTCCAGCAGTAGGTGAAATCGGCAACCCGCCATTGATCTGGACGCATCGGCGTCGACCAGGCGCGCCCGATCAGGTCCGGATGCCGCGGCGTCGACGCGGGCCCGGGTTCGGTGGTTCTCGTGGTCCGTCACCCGCGCACAACCCCGTCTATCCCGGTCAGCCGCATCAGCCGCGCTACCTGGTCGCGGCCGATATTGTGACCGGCGCGGCGGGCGGTGTGCCAGAGTTTGCGCACCCCGTACAGGCCCCGATTCGCGCTCCACAGGTCGAACGACACGTTCGCGGTGTGAGCATCGGCCCAGGTGGCGTCGCTGATACCGCACTGTTTGGCGGCATAGTAGGTGGACGGGGCGATCTTGAGCCCGTGCTCGGTCAGCACGCGGCAGATCGGGTCAACCCCGAAGCAACCCTTGTGGTCGTCGATGTAGTCGACGATCACCGCAGTCGGCGGTCGACCTCCGCCGCCGCGAAAAACGCACTCGCTGTCCGCAAAAGCTCGTTCGCCCTGCGCAATTCGACTACTTCACGCCGCAGAGCCCTCAACTCCGCATACTCCGATTCCGCCGCGGCCGCCGGCCCGGTCTCGCCCTGCTCGGCGCGGGTGACCCAGTTCCGCAGAGTCGCCGGGTTGATATCCAGCAGCGCACCGACATGCCGGCGCGCACCGGCCATCGAGTCACCGTGCTCGCGGATCCGATCCTGATACATCCTCACCGCCCGAGCGCGGGTTTCCTCGTCGAACTTCCGTGGTGCCGCCATGGCTGACAGTCTCCCTTGCTAAATCAGGAGTCTCCAGCCAGTCCAGGACGGTTCACGTCGTCGGCCCGGTCCCGGGCCACCGCCTGGGGCTACCCCATCCCCCACAGGCGCACTTCACCACCGGTCTCGAAGCCGTAGCGGATGTACCTGTCTGCAGACAAGCTGGTTCAGAGTGAGTTGGCGGCGGCGGCGAGAAGATCTGCCAAGGTTTCCTCCAACTCTGGCAGCACGGCGGCATGCCGGGCTACCTGAACCGAGCGTCGCGATGGGGTTTCATCGGAGACGGCGATATGGGCGAGCCTCGTCCAAGACTGTGCGGCCAGCCGTGCTGCGCGTGCGGCCGCGTGAACCTTCGGATTGCGCGTGTAATCGGCGAGATCGACGCACCCTTGAGCGATGAGGCGTCGAAACAGACCGCCTCCGGTACCCGCTTTTTCGATGAAGGCAGCGAGTGACCTGAGCACAGCCTCGAGGTCTTCGTTTCCGAAGATGTCGGGCCAACGGGAGACGTCTTCAGCGAAGCGGCGAACGCCGTCGAGCCCGGTGCCGGAGACACCGTTCGAGGCCGGCGCGGCAATCGAACTGGGGCCCCCATGTTTCAGGGTTGCCGCCGATTGTTCGAGCGCTGCGGCAGCCATGGACGGGAGGTCAGGCACGTCGGACGGCCAATCGACTATGTACGTGGCGTGGCGTGTGGGTGTCGGGAACCCCGTGGAGGCTCGTGCCCGTGCCAATGCGTCATACGACACCGTCTGGATCTCATCGCGGTCGTTGTCGACGATATACGCGTCGCGAGCCTCGTCATCATAGCCGACGATAACGATGTCGTGGCGGCTCATGCGCAGTCGTACCCGCAGGTATGGGAGTTCAGCGATGTCGGCCCAGACCATGACGGGCCGTCCGGAGTCCAGTTCGGTCCTCACCCATTTCCAACCGAGGTCGGGATCCTCGGTCTGACGTAGTTCGGTCTTCGCACCGAGGCGCCTCAACAGGTCGACCTCCAAATCCCCACCACGCCCCACCAGGTAGATCGGAGGATTGATCGCATCGGCGCGCAGGTAAGCGAAATCGAGTGCGCCGCCGAGTGTGAACACGAGTCCTTCGCTCAGCTCGCCGTCCCAGCCAAGCCCGGCCCAGGACATAAGATCGCGCAACGCACCCGAACCACAATGGCCGCCCTTCAGGTGCGGGTAAGGCTGGATCAGCATCCGGTGACCACCTTCAGACTCGACAGCCCGCGAAAGGACAACCCCGTACGCCAGCGAGGTTGTTCGACGAGCCTAAGACCGGGAAAACGCGCCGTGAGGAGTGGGAACAGTACGGCTCCTTCGAGCCGCGCCAACGGCGCGCCAAGACAAAAGTGAATGCCGGCACCGAACGATAGCGGCGGGGTCCCGGTTCGGGTGATATCGAGGCTATCGGGGTCGCAGAATCGGTCCGGGTCTCGGTTGGCCGCCCCGAGCAAGGTCAATACAACCTGGCCAGGATCCAGGTCGACTCCTGCCACCCGTGTTGGCTCGAGCACCGTGCGCCCATTGGTCTGGACCGGCGAGTCGTAACGCAACAATTCTTCGACGGCGTTGCTCGCCAGATCGGGCCTGGCCCGCAATAGGTCCATTTGGCTGGGATGGGCGAGCAGTGCAGCAACGCCGTTACCGATGAGGTTTGTGGTGGTTTCGAACCCTGCCGCGAACAACAGTATCGCGGTGCCAACGCATTCGTCGTCGTCCAAGACGTCGTCGCCATGCGCCACGGCGAGACGGCTGAGCAGGTCGTCGTCCGGGTGGGCGCGTTTGGCCGCCAGGAGGTCTGTGAAGTACGTTGCGAGTTGGTCTTCCGCTTCACACGCGGCAGTCAGCGCCGCGGCGTCCGCGCTGGGCTCGAGCGAGGCGACCAGGGCGCGTACCAGAGGAGCGGCCACGGCTCGATCGGTCACTGGCACTCCAAGAAGATCGCCTATTACATTCACGGGCAGCGGGAGGGCGAGATCGCTGATGATATCGGCGGAACCCTGGTCCTCGATGACATCGATCAGATCACGGATCTGCGTGACAACGCGGCCTCGCAACTCGTCGATGTGCCGAGGGGTGAAAACGTCAGCGACCAGCCGACGCAGCCGGTGGTGGTCAGGCGGGTTGCGGAACAGCATGGTGCGCCGGAATCGATGCATAGCCTGACGTTGCAACTCTTCGGGAATCTCCGACAAGCCGAATCCCAGCGACTCGTCGGCCTTGCCGAGGCTACGGTTACGGAGCGCAGCTGCGCAGTCGTCGTAGCGACTCAGTACCAGGACCCCCGATCGCGTGACAAGCACGGGCTGAGTCTCGCGCAAGCGTCGGAACGCCTCGTAGGGGCCGGCTGAGCCGTGATCGGTCAGCAAGACGTCGAGGAGTAGTTCCCTCTCAGTTGGTCCAGCAGTCACGCCTGCCTCCGAGCCTTCGCCCGCGACTGCAGGAAGTGTTCGGCCTCGACCACGATGAACACGGCGGTTGCCGTAGTGACCGAGCGCCCTTCTAGATCCTCCATCCTGGCCGCGAGATTCAACTTACGGCCATGCCGCGACCGTACCTCGGCGTGCAGCGTGTAGGGGGTATCGAGCAGTACCGGGGCGAGATAATCCATGTCGAGATTCCGGGTCACGGCGAGTTCGCCGACCGTGTACAGCAAGAAGCCGAACAGGTCGTCGATGACGGTCGCCACCGCGCCACCGTGCGCGATCCCCGGCGCTCCGACATGACGCTGGTCGAAAAGATGGTGAGCAACGACGCCGCCCTCGCAACGCCGCACCGATAGGGAATGTCCGTGCGGGTTGGCCGGCCCACAACCAAGACAGTCGGGATGGTGCGGCGGCAACTCTGGCGATCCGGATTCCAGGAGCCGGAACGAGCGCACCCAGTCCTCCACGCCTGGGTCAGACAACCTACTGACCGCATCCGAAGCCTTGTCCATGGCCAGACCTCTCTGTCGACTAACGCGCGCCCAACATCAGACTCGAGCAGGACCGCGATACAACTACATTGGAGACAATCAGAACCATTTTGTCAACAATTGATCAGATCTCCGCTGCTTGTCGCACATAGCTCGCGATCAAGCAACGCGCGCGGACATGACGAAGTGTCCGGGAGTTTGTCCACTCATGAACAAAACCCACGTTCTGTTACCATCCGAGGGGTGGTGGAAGAATCGGTGAGGCTGTCGTTCAGGCGACACCTCCGCGAGGCAGCAATCCGCGCCGCCCGCGCCCTGACGGTCGAGAAGGGCTGGGAACGTGTACGATTCGGCGAGGTAGCCGGTCTGATCGGAGTATCACGCGCCACGCTGTATCGAGAGTTCGGCGACAAGCAAGGGCTTGGAGATGCACTCGTTCTGCACGAAGCGGAGCAATTCCTGACCGGGATCGAGGATTTGCTTGCTTCCAACCGCAGCGCGTTGCCTGAATCGATCCGAGCGATAGTTCGCTACACGCTCGACGAGGCTGCAGCCAGCCCCTTACTCAAAGCCGTCCTGACTACACCCGGTAGCGGCCCGCGCGATGAAACCGGCGTCCTCCCCCTGTTGACAACCTCTGCCTCCATGCTTCAACTCGCGTCCGAGCGACTGGTCACCGCGTTCCTCCACCACTACCCCACCATCGACGCCAATGACGTGGCCGACGCAGTCGATGCGCTCATTCGATTGACGATCAGCCATCTCGTACTACCGGCCAGCGACAGCGCCGAAACGGCACGCCGGATCTCCGAGATTGCCCTACGTTATCTCGGGGTGGGCTCTGCGGGTCTCAGACCAGATGCCTCAGCTGCATGCCACAACGCGGTACCGAGCCATTGAAGCAGCGGTACCCTCGTTTCCCTTGATTCCACAGCAGCTGGTTCAACGACAAGTAGGCGGCGACGCTCTCGAAACGTAGCTCGGACTCGGCCGGAGGAACGTCGAGCGCGAAGTGGTCGCCAGCGGTTGCGGGCGGTCTGAACCAAGTTCGCGTCGGATCCATCGATTCGGGTCCGCAGGTTCGCACGAAAGCAATCCCGAAACTATCAAATGACACATGAGCTGTCATGCACAAGCCGGGCAAGCCCAACCAGCTGCTGCGTTGGGTAGAGCAGCACCGACGACGCTGACGCACCGAGCAATCGATGCGGACCAGGCCGATCGGCGGTCGTCCCGCCCACCGGCGATGGCGCGACCACGGCATTGCTCACGGGTCTTTTGCCCCGCGGGGATGCAATCCGGCAGTGTCACCGCGCTATGGCAGATAAGCTCATCCCGCGTCGTCTTCGACCGGCGTTTGGCTCGAATTCGCTCAGCTAAGCCTCGATCAGTCCAATATTCTCAATCCGCAAAGTCGAATCCGGGTCTATCCGGATTCCACGAGCTCGCGCCGAGGAATCGATAATCCCCCAAATGATTGCGCTGAGATGCTCGACGAAAGCCTTTCTCGGCATAGCCGAGGTCGGATCGGATTGCGAGTTTATCCACCAATCCGTCGCGGAGAGGCTCGCCCCTACGATCGACTGCACCACCAAGTCTATGCCCGACGTGTCAGCCCCAGCGGTGTCCAAAACCGTGACGAAATGACCCGCAATGAAACCTGCCAGTTCACGTGCGTTCTCAAGAGCTGGATCCGATCCCGATGAATTGTCGCTAAAATGACTACGAACGAGAAACTGGAAGACGTTCTTGTGCTCGTCGACCAGCTGCGAGTATTGCTCGACGAGCTGATTCATCACACTTCGAATCGGATCGGATCCGAAATCAACGGTAGCAAGCACATTCGACCACATGAGTTCCTTCGCACGTTCGATAACAGCTGCACGAAGGCCCAGTTTGTCCTTGAAGTGGCGATACAGCTTGGGTTTTGTCGCACCCGCCTCCCGAGCGATGTCGTCCATGCTCGCGTCCGGACCGTACTTGCCGAAGGCACGGTACGCTGCGTCGACCAGTTCTGCTCGAACCAGGACCCGGTGCTCTTCCCATCGGCTCGAGCGTGCGTCAATTCGCCGAACCACCGAGCTACCGACCTCCCGAATCCGCTTTTGTGCGCCCGCCATCTGGCCGAGTATACGCTATCGGACAAGTGACCGATATCGCGGGCGGCGATTGCGCGCTGGATCGGGCGAGCATGAACGCCGTTACGGGGCCTGCGCGAACGCATGGTCAGTCGAATGTCACAGTCACCGAATTGGTGGCGGGTACCGACTGGCATGCCAGCCGATCACCTTCCTCGATATCATCATCATCGAGTACCTCGTTTACTCTCATCTCTATATCGCCGTCGATAACCTTGCACACACATGCACCGCATCCGCCTTCCCGGCAGGAATACGGAGGCGAGTACCCCTCGTTCAACAAGACCTCGACCAGGGTCAAATCTTTCGGCCATTCCAGCTCGGCGCGATCACCATCGAGATATACTACTAGACGGGCTTGTTCGTTCGTCATTGATTCCTTGACGTAGTTCTCCACGTCGAAGGGATCGGAGTGCAGAGATTGGAATACTTCTCGGTGTAGGTTCCGGTGCTGCACGCCGGCTTCGCGCGCCGCGTCTACCACCAAATCCATGAACGCCGCCGGCCCGCACAAGAAATACATCCGATTTCGGTACTCACGGCAGATTTCAAGGATTGCGCTTCGGTCCGGTAGCCCACGCTCGCTCTCCAGCCACTCGATGAGAGTCAGTCGCTCGGGAAACTGCTTGGCGAGGTAACGGAGGTCTTCACCGAAGATGACGCTCTCGGCATGCTGGTTGGCATAGAAGAGAACGAGATGGCCGCCACCTTCGAGCAGAGCCGACTTGACGATGGATAACACCGGGGTGATTCCGCTACCAGCTGCGAACAGAACCATGTCCGCATCCAGGTCTTTCGGTGTGAAGTGCCCGGTGGGCGGCAGAACGGTTACCTCAGCTCCAACCTTGATGTTGTCGCACAGCCAGTTAGATCCGTACCCGCCCTCCGTGCGTTTCACTGTGACAGCTAGCGAGTCGTCTGCATGCGGGGAACTCGAGAGCGAATAGCATCTGGCCACATATTCCCCGTCACCGGCTCCGGGAATACGCAACGTAAGAAACTGCCCGGGGTCGTAGGCAAATACGCCCAATTGCTGCTCGGGCACCTCGAACCAAATGGACACCGCATCCGCTGTTTCCTGCACTACACGGGAGACCGTGAGTTCACATGGCATGCTCATCTTCCAGGATATTCCTTCTCTATTATTCCGGCCCGTGGCCCAGATTCAACTGTCGCGCTTGACAAGGCCGTAACGACGGCCGATCGCATAGCCGACACGGGCCAGCGGAGCGTTCAGGTCCTGATACCTCGGCCCCACCGCGCGGGCGACGAAATCGAAACCCAGGGCATCGGGTCCGATAAGGACTCGAGGTTTGTTCCGTCGCACGCCCTTCAAGATCGTTTCGGCGGCGCCTTCCGGAGTGGTGAGCGCTATACGATCGAAACCGGCGACAATCTTCTCCTGATCACCCATCGCGCCGACACCTCGAGCTCCGCGCACAATATTTGTGCGAACACCACCCGGATGCACGCATGTTACACCCACCGGTAGCCGGTTAATTCGCATCTCCTGGCGCAACGCCTCGGTAAAGCCTCGGACGGCGAATTTGGAAGCATTATATGCGCTCTGACTGGGAATGGCCATCAGTCCGAAGACACTCGACACGTTGACAACATGGCCGTCGCCCGAGTCGATCAGATCCGGAAGAAATAGTTTCGTGCCGTTCACGACTCCCCAGAAATTGATCGACATCAACCATTCGAAGTCGATCCATTGCATATCCAGTATGTCGGCGCCGAGTGCGACCCCGGCATTGTTGATTACCATACTGACCGAACCGAAGTCGCTGAGGACCTGACGACGATATTCCGTGAATGCGCTACGATCGGCCACATCGAGCTGATAGTGCTGGCATTCGACACCCAGCGCGGTACACATGGAGGCGGTTTCGCGGGCCCGTTCGCCGTCGATGTCGGCAATGGCCAGCCGCGCGCCCTCGCCGGCGAGTCGAATTGCAACTGCACGGCCGATTCCGGAACCTGCCCCGGTTACCGAGACGACTCGGTCGCTGAACTCTCTCATCGCGGCAAGCTACCCTTCTTGATCGAATTCGGAAGGAGGTCGCCGCTTCGATCACCTGTCGACTCGCCGACCAACGCGAAATCAGAGTCCGCGACATTGCGGGTACGCCGCCAATACTGCCAGGTGAAACCTGGCCAGACCGTCCGATTGACACCCTGTGCATCGAGGTACCAACTGGTGCACCCCCCGCTGCTCCAGACCCCGTTCACCAATTTCCGCTGGATGTCCGAGTTGAATTCCCGCTGAACGGGTTCACGCACCTCGAGCGCAGCTGCGCCACGTTGCTTCGCGAGCCGAATCGCGCCGATGATGTACCTGATCTGGCATTCGATCATGAATACCACCGAGTTGTGACCGAGCCCGGTGTTGGGGCCGAGCAGGAAGAACAAGTTCGGGAAACCTGCGGTGGTGATGCCGAGATGGGTTTGAATCCCTTCGTCCGACCATACGGAGGAGAGTTCACGACCGGACGCACCCTTGAGCCGGAGGTGGTCGAACCCGTCGGTTACGTGGAAACCGGTGGCATAGATGATCACGTCGACCGGACGCTTGTCACCGGACTGGGATATGATGGCGTCCTCGGTGATCTCGGCGATCCCGTCGGTGATGACGGATGTAGTGGGCCGATTCAGCGCTGGGTAGTAGTCACTGGAACCGAGGATTCTTTTGCACCCGATGCGATACGTGGGGGTGAGCTTCTTGCGCAGCGCGGGATCATCAATTCCCCGCGCTATGTTCCACTTTGCGACACTCTCGAGCGGACGCATGAAATTGATATGTCCGTTCAGTCCTATCGACAGTGACTCCGCTGACCAGTAGATGGCAGTCCGGAGGGCTTTGGCGAGGATCGGCGCCCTCGTGAGCAGGGCTTGGATCGCCTTCGGGACCTTGACGTTCCTACGGGGCAGTACCCACGCCGGCGTCCGCTGGTATAGATGCAGTTCATCGGCTACCTTGGCAATTTCCGGAACGAATTGGATTGCGCTCGCACCCGTCCCGATAACAGCGACCTTCTTGCCATCCAGTGTGCAGTCATGATCCCACTGCGCCGAGTGAAATGCTGCACCAGCGAACTTCTTCTGCCCCTTGATCTGGGGGATATTCGGTATATGGAGTGCGCCTACGCCTGAAACCAGGAATCGGGCAACGTACTCGTTGCCGTCGGAGGTCGTAACATGCCACGCGGAATCACCAGGATCCCAGTATCCGGATTGCAAGGCCCGCCCGAAATGCGTGCGGCTATAGAGATCGTACTTGCGTGCGAGACTCAGGAGATACTGCTGAATTTCATCCTGTCCTGCCCACAAGTGACTCCAATCCGGCTTGGGCTCGAAAGAGTACGAGTACATGTGAGAAGGGACGTCGCAGGCACAGCCCGGATATGTATTGTCGCGCCAGGTTCCGCCGATTTCGGAATCCTTCTCGATTATCAAGAAGTCATTCATTCCCGATTTCAGCAGTTGAATCGCCATTCCCATGCCGGAGAATCCGCTCCCGACGATGAGGACCTCTGTTGTGTGCACCCTCTCGCTCGCTGCACGACCTCCCGAACCATTGGTCTTTCCCGTGTATTTGGCAGAACGGTTATTACTCATCGATTTCCTCTGGACGTTGGCTCACGTGCGGTACAGGTGGCCACAAATTTTCGATAGCTACTCAGCTACTGCGGATATGTCGGACCGGCGGCAGGACCGAGGAGTTCGCGGGATTCGACGAGTGCCCGCCGCAACATATCACGGCGCGACTTGCGCTCAGCAATATGCGTGGTGCTGTTCACGCCGGTCCGAGTCTGTTCACCGCCGGGCGATATCGTCGGGCAGGCTCCTCGTCAGGCGCCAAAGGAACATGGTGAAGCGACCTTCCATCATTCCTGCCTCATCGAAGAATCGGATCATCGGCTCGGACATGAACTGCAGGTTCTCCCGGTAGTGCGGGCCGAATTGGCAAGCGAGGAACCCCCGCAGAGGATGCACGCCGACAGCACGGTACAGCTTGGGATTGATCAAGATCGGGTAGGACAGGTTCGCGACAACTGCGAGGACGCCGCGGTGCCATGCCCGCGAGATCCGGCCTCGCGACCGCATACCCTCGACAAGCTCGGAGCGCGCGAACGTGATGTGGCGGGCCTCCTCGAGCACGTGAATTTTCATCAACTGCCGGACCTGCGGTTGTAGGCGTTCGTCGTTCATCGCTTCACGCTGTGCCCGATCGAGAATCTCCTCGATCAGCAAGGTCGCGCCCTGGATCGAGGGCCCGAGCGGGACGAAATGCAGGATCTTCGCCAGCGACAGAAACCCCGGCGGAAGCTTGTAGGGCGGGATCCCCGTTTTGGCGATCAGACGCGCGAACATTGTGGAATGGCGGCTCTCGTCGCCAACCTCGGCAAGTGCGTATAGGGCCTTGTTGTCGACGAGATCACCCGTCGTGTTCAGCCGTAGCAACGCCATACTCAGCAAATTCTCGGCGTAGATCCCGAAGCTGAGGATGCTCACCAACTCATGTTTGCCCAGGTCGATCTTCTGTTCCTCGGAAAGCCGGTTCCACAGACCGGTGCCGTAGAGGGACAGGCGATGCTCGGGGAACCACGCCTTATCCGGCAACCACGGACTATCCCAGTCGATGTCGACTTCGGCGTCGTAGAACTTCTCTACGGAAGTCTTGAGCAGTCGTCCGGCCGATCGTTGCAGGTCAATGGGTCGCCGACCGCTCACGCGCGCCATACCGTCGGTGGTTACGGCAATCTGCCCGTTGGTCTCGGCCCTGACGTCACTGGTCGTCATCTGTCGCTCCTTTGAGACTCGATCGATGACTCTGCATCGATACATCCAGTCCGGATCAACGTCCGGTGGCAGTAACCCGGTATCCGCTCAAGAGTGCAATACGGGCAGTAGCGGATACTTTGGGTATGAGGTAACTTTGACCCCGGCGGCGCGGCTTGTCAAGGGCCGGCCCCGATCCCGACGCCGGGCTACTTGGCCCCAGTGCCGGGCGATCCGATCGCTGGCGTCGACTATCGACCAAACGGAGGAGTTCACAGTGAAGTCTCAGAGTCCGCACGATGCCTCTGACTACATCGGGCCGGCCACAGTGGTGATCGCAACCGACGACGTCGAGGTGCAAGTCGAACTGCGCGGCTATTTCCAACCCATCGACGGCCGCTTCAGCTGGTACGGGCGCATCCGCCAGAACGACGAACTCGACAATCTGTTAGGGGGACGCCGACGTTCCGTGCTGATCCGGACCAGTACGGGCGAGGCGCCGGCGACCATCGGCGATCGTGACTTCTGGGGCCGCTATCGAGTTCAGGGCAGAGGACGACCGCCCTATCACGTGCCGACGACGCTGGAGGAAGTAGAAGCTACGCAAAGCTGAGCCGTAGGACCTACGCGAATGCCGACGACGCCCCGAAGGGACCAGGATACCGACATGATCAGCTTTGGAGACCGGCTTCGCGACCGCAACTCCGCGGCTTGGACGCTGGCCATAACCTGTGCCGCAGTAGCATTGGTTGTTGCGGCCATGGCAGCGCTGTACACCGCTCTGCCTGCCCTTGCGCTCGACATCGGCGCAGATCAAAATGCTCTCACATGGATCGTCGACGGATACACGCTGGTCCTCGCCTGCTTGGTTTTGCCCGCTGGCGCGATCGGCGATCGGTATGGGCGCCGACGCGTTCTAATCGTCGGCCTGGCGGTCTTCGCGGCCGCTTCAGTTGTGCCTGTATTTCTCGATACTCCTGCGGCACTCATTGCCTCCCGGGCCTTGGCGGGCGCAGGAGCAGCTTTCGTCATGCCGGCGACCCTCTCGCTTCTGACAAGCAACCTCCCAGTGGAGAAGCGGTCGTACGCGGTCGGAGTCTGGGCCGGGATCGCCGGCTCGGGTGGCGTGATCGGCATGGTGGGATCCGGTCTGCTTCTTACCCAGTGGTCGTGGCATTCGATCTTCGTCGGTCTGACCGTCGTCGCACTACTACTGCTGGTTCTGGCCTTCACCGTGCCTGATTCACAGGACGCCGAACTCCCGCCGTTCGATCTTTTCGGCATGTTCTGGGTCGTGCTCGCCATCGGCACGTCGGTGTTCGCGGTCATCGAGGGTCCGTCGCGCGGCTGGACGGATGTCCGGGTTCTTGTCGCAGGTGCGGCGGGAGTAATCGGCACCGTGGCATTTATCCTCACCGAGGTGCGTGCCGAGCACCCGCTACTGGACGTGAGCCTGTTCCGCCGCCGGGGCTTCTCGAGCGGCGCGCTATCGATAACCATCCAGTTCCTCGTGACTTTCGGTGTGATGTACCTACTGGTACAGCACTTCCAGCTCATCCTCGGGTTCGATGCCCTCGGCTCGGCGCTGGCGCTGGCGCCGATGGTCGTTCCGCTTATCGTGATGTCACTCGTGTCGCCGGCAATCGCTGCATGGGCGGGATTGCGGGTGACGACAGCGACCGGTCTTCTGACCATCGCCGTCGGCTTACTCGCCATCCTTCGCCTCGACACCGGTTCGTCGTACTTCGACGTTCTCTGGCCCCTGTTGATCATGAGCGCCGGGCTGGGCTTGTCGGCCGCCCCCGCGACCAACGCGATCATGCTCGACACACCGTTGGAGAAGCACGGGGTATCCGCTGCGGTCAACGACGCGACTCGCGAAGTCGGCGCGGCCATCGGCATTGCCGTCTCCGGTAGCATTTTGTCCGCGAGCTATACTTCGAGGATCAACGAGGTGCTGGACCGCCTTCCCGAGCCCGCGCGCGCTCCGGTCCGCAGTTCCCTGGCCGGTGCCCTCGAAGTCGCTGAGCGTGCCGGTAATGTAGGAAGGCCTCTCGCCGACTATGCGAAGGATGCCTTTTGGAGTGGGGTGGAACATTCGGCGCTCGCGCTGGCAGCGATCACCATAGCCGGGGTTCTGATCCTCGTCCCACTTTCCCCTCCACGAAAAGCCGCCGAAAGCGGTATCCGACGGCGCCGCCGACGTCACCTCCCCTGGCCTACACACGCCGCTCGAACCAGTCGATCGGATGCCCACGCCAATGACCGATCGATGGCATCAGTGCGGCGAACACTCGATCCATAGTCAGTTGCGTTGTCCCCCATGCATCGCATAGCGGCCCGTAGGTCGAATGGGCAGTGTCTGATCATCGAGGATAGGTAGGTTCAAGTGGTGCGCGCTTTGCGAATTCGTCTGACCTGACCCGATGACATTTGGTCCGGCGGCTGTGAGAGCATTGCCGCCCACGTAGTGGGCAGGAACGCTCGATGACTATGGCGACACGAAAAGGGCACACACCTCCACAGGCCGTGCGCAAGCTGAGCAAGGCCGTCCACCTGCTGGGCGAGAATAAGGAAGTCGCCGTCACTGCAGATCACCATGGCCACCTACTAACGGTGGCGCAACCAGTTCGGCGGGCTGAAGGCCGGCGACGGCAAACGGTTGAAGGGCCCCGAACGCGAACACTCCACTCTGAAAAGTCTTCTCGGCGAGGCGAAGCTAGAGAAAGCTGCATTGAACGAGATCGCCAAGGGAACCTTCTAGACCCGGAACGCCGGCGGGCGGCCGTGGCGCACCTGGTGCGGGTGCTCGGGGTCCGCGAAAGGTTCGCCTGCCGGTTACCGGCGAACATCGAAGTACACAACGGCGCGTTCGAACCACCGACACCAACGCACATCCCGATGCGGCTTTGCGTGAATGGCTGCGTGCCTGGACGAAACCCATCCACGGCAAGGATTCCGCCGCGCCTACCACGGCGCCCGCAGCGAGTGCTGGACAGTCAATCACAAGAAAATCCAACGCCTCTGGCGCGACGAGGGATTACGAGGGCCGCTGCGGCGCCGAAACGCCTGGAAACCACCACCACGACGGAGGCAAAGGGCACCCAACCGTGTATGGGCAGTGGACTTCCGATTCGATGCCAGCGACGACGCACGCCCAGTCCAGATCGTCTCCATCGTCGATGAAACACACCCGCGAATGCTTGGGCCGGCTGGTGGAACGATCGATCACCGCCGACGGACTCATCAACGAATCGCTGTCGATCGCAACTACCCCGCCGCCCTGCGCTGCGGCAACAGACCAATTTCGCGTGCCAGGCGACTGGGCGGCGGAACGGGTCTGCTCAGCGTTCGTCACACTAGCCGACCCTGCCGCAACGGCTACATTGAATGGTTCAGCCGCCGCCGACGCGACGAATGCCCCAACATCAACAGCTTCTGGTCGTTGGCCCAAGCCCGCGTCGTGATCAGCGACTGGAAGGAAGAATACAATCACCGCCGAAGAGATTCCGGCCTGGGCTGCAACGCCCCAGCCGGATACGCTACAACCCTGCATCCCCTACAACTGGTTCTCACACGCGGCGGACCGACTACCGGGTCCCGTCACCGCTCAGGATACTCCGACCCGGTCGGCGCAGAACTGGTTGCAGGGCAACCGAAATCATCTCCCGACCGTTGTCCAACCTAGAACCGGGGCGGCGGACCGATGATGGTGACCAGCATGTTCTGTAGCTCGGTACCTGCCGCCGGGCACAACCTTGAACAACAGCTTCGCCGAGACGTTCGACAACAAGGTTGCGAACCCGCGCGCCGGGCCGCAACCGCTGAAACAGCCAGCTGGAACCCGCATTGAAATCGGTGGCTTCAAAGCCGACCATAACTAGCGGCACCGGCAGCCGGCGCTGGACTATACGACATCGGCCCCAGCGCGCTGCGGCTGCACCCACTACCCTGACAGTCATCATCCGGCTGTTGAGAAAGGGCGTTCCGCGGTTCCCGGACCGATATCAAGCTCTGATAGCGAACTATTCGCCTATCGTTACCCTCAGCGTATGACGAATGTTAATGCCGCTATGCGACGGTTGCTTCGCGTATGCGCGCTTCCCGAGTCAATCCGAGGAGATGGACGGCCACCTCACCGCTGCGTTCGTAGGGCAGGTAGTGCCCAGCCTTTTCGAAGATGACCAAATGACTCCCTGGAATACGATGCCGAAGCGCACGCGAGTGATGAACGGGGGTCAGGCGGTCACGAGACCCGACCAGCACGACGACGGGACAGCTGAATCTGCCCAGCACGCCGTAACGCTTGTGAGAGAGTATCGAACGGGTCAGCTCCGCGACATTGCGAGAATTGCTCTTCGCGAGCTGCAGCACAGCACGGTTCATATCGTGCCGACGAGGACGCGCTCCGAATAGGATGCCTCGTGTCGACTGCCGCATCAGGAAAAGCGGCCGGGAAGGAATCCTGATATAGGGTAGCGCCTCCAGACCCAGCATTATCAGCCTTCGCCAGAATTTGCTGCGCAGCATATTTCCCAGAATATCGCCCGCCCCTGTCGACACCAACGCGACGCCGAGGATTCTCGGTCCGAGCACCTCACTGTGACGTTCAGCCAAGGCCATGAGAGTCATCCCTCCCATCGAATGACCACCCAATACGACCGGACCCGTAGGCACAGTTTCCGAAAGAATAGTCGCAAGATCGTCCGCAAGAATCTCGAGGCTGGCCGGAGCCGACTCCGAATCCCCGTGTCCCCGATGGTCGTAGGTGACGACGCGAATAGTCGGGTCCGCAGCGATCACAAGCTGAGCAACGTCCTCCCAACTCTCGTGCGACAACGCGAGTCCATGGGTCAAGACCATAGTCACTCGCGGGGTCTGCGAGCCCCATTCGGTGATCTGCAATGTCGGACCGTCGTCCCGTGTGAGAGCGAGTCGGCGGCAGGGAACACCCGCGCTGGAAATCGAAGTCATTATTCCAAGCTCCTCAACGTCGAAAAACCCCGGTGACTATTTGGCCGGGAGTGCCGAGTCGACACCACCGACATCTGTTACCTTCCAATCCAGATTCTTGTCAACTGTTACGGTATAGGTAACAGTCGTTTGCGCACCCTCCGGTATCTGCGCACTCTTCGATGTCACATTCAGGAACACATTGACGACATAGACACCCGATCGTTCGGAGCGCACTGTCGCCGCGATGGGAACTCCACTAGAACTCCACTTCAGTGGCAGCACAATTTCTTTCAGCTGCGGAGCAGTGGCATCGAACTTGTTTGCAAGAACGGGCGAGACGTTGGACTTCAAACCACGAACCCACTGGTCGAAATTCTGATAGTCGATATTCGAGGCTCCGACTGCATACTCAGACGCTACTTCTTCGGCGCGCTTCTCCGCGGCTACGACAGCGTCCCGATCTTTCAACTCGCTCCTAGCCGAGAGCCACAACGGAATCGAAACGGCCACCGCGACAACAAGGAGGGCTACTGCGGTTCCCAAGGCCAGAGAACGCAGGCTTATCGAGAACGACCTCTCCGACCCGCGTGCGCTCGAGCCACCCTTGACCGACGTCCGAGGCACACCCGCGTCAACCGGCTTTTCTTCCGCAGCTTCGCGGTCAGTATCATGAGAATCTTCTGTGGGCATAATCAGCTCCGGTGTCTCTCGTTCTTTCACATCTATTTGACGGCGATCCGCATTCGCAAAGCACCGTCCCCCGTGACACTGAGTGCACGATCTATCAGGTCGCTTATGTTGATTTGCGCCATGGAGTTCGACGCGCTTTCCGCCAGTGGCTGTACCGCCGGGACCAGATCACGAAGATCGGGGCCGATCTCATTGATGTAAGACGTCACTTTATCAAGGAAGGGAATAAGTCCGTTTCCTTCGATATAGTCCCCGGGCATATTGCCGATTCGAGACAGTCGCGCCAGAGAGTCCGCGATGAGTGCGCCCCACGCTCCGGCTTCCTCCCACAGAGGGCCGGCGGCGGTCATCGACTCCTCGGCCCACTCCATATCAGCACCCATTGTTTGCAAATTCGTCAAGATATTACGGATTTCGGGTGACCTACTCAGAATCGTTTCCGAAAGCAGCGTTGTCGATGCCGCCAGACGCGGCATCACGGCTTCCGTTCCCGACAACGTCTGATCCAAGGTCTTGACGATATTGCTGATCGCCTGTGGGTTCAGTTGCTCGACCAGATGGGTGACAGTATGCGCCACATCAGGTATCGAGCGGGGTAGAACCACTTCAACCGCGTCGATACGCTGACCGTCGGCCAGGTAGGGCCCGGCATCAGTATCCGGTACGAACTCGATATAGGGCTCCCCCAACCCCGAAAGGTCCTCAACAGTAGCGCTGCCGGTCGCAGGAACCCTGTACTTGGGATCGAGACCCAGCACCAATTCGACACCACGCTCGGCCTTGTCGATAGAGTCGATCTCTCCTACCTTCACTCCTCTCAACAGGACCGGGGAACCGGGTAGCAAACTCCCGGTCCTCGGCAGAGCCATGGTCACAACAGTCCTGCCAGAAAACCAATCAACTCGAAGCACACCGAATGCTAGGTATGCGGTGCCCAAGACCAGCACGATTCCGATCGACACCAGGGATAGCACGGAACTCGACTTCATCGAACCACTCCGATCATCCGCAGCGACGCAAGAATACTGTCTATCCGATCGTCGTCCGATATGGGGCCGACGCCTTCAATGCCTACAATATCAACCTTCGGACCGCGCTCAACAAATGGAATAACCTTTTCGCGCAAAATGGCCACGGCTTTGTTCAAATTCGAGGGGGCGTTCAGATCAAGCGGGCGGCGAGTGAACAATAGCGGCACGAAGGCACGTGCGGCCTCATTGCCCGATTGCGCCAGGGGGCCGACCCACCGGAGAGATTCTGTGAGCAATTTGAATCCGTCGTACAACGTGATCAACCCGATCATGGAAGTCATCGAAGCAGCGGCCTGACTCACCCCCGACTCGGTCAGCAAATACTCCAGTTCAGGGGTTCTACGCTGCACCACGTCCGTGTTCGCGCGCAGACCGTTCAGCATTGCGTCGACGGCATCCAGGTGGTTGGCCAGGTCAATGATATCCGCACCGACTACCTCGGATATCGAAGCAGTCTGCCGAGTGTCGATCGGCAGCACCCCGTTCACGCGGTTCATTATCTCCTGAGCCTGTTGAATCCCTCCTCCTTGGACGAAGGTCGCGAGTACGTTCATGGTGTCCTCAACCTGCAGCAGCGGCTTCGTCTTGTCCAATCCGATGGTGGCGCCCGGGGGAAGGGCATCCTGCGTGCCGGTCGGCGGAGTCATCAGCGCGATGGAGACATCGCCAAGTATCGTCGGCTGGCGGAGTTCAGCGGTGGTGCCGACCGGCAATCGAACCGACGCCATCAGGTCGACATCGACGGCAACATACCCGTCGTGGTCCTCGCCCGCGTCGACCAGTGACACATCGCGCACGACCCCTGCTCGCAGACCATCGACTGTAACCTTCGCTCGCGCTGGCAGATTCAAGGCGTCAGCGAACAGAATCCGGATACCGTACCGGTCTCCAGAAATTCCGGTCCCCGGAACGGGAACCTCCGCGGGATCGAATCCACATCCGGGAACTATGCACACCATTGCCACCGCGGCCGCAGCGATGAACCGACCACCACGCTCACGAGCAGATCGCGCCCATACGACTCGTCGCAGAACCATCACCGCGCACCTGCCGTCCCGAATATCAACGGAAGAACCGAAACCTTCTCCAACTCGTTCTCAGCGGACTTGCAGCTACCTGGCACGACACGCTCGATGGCCGCGCATACCCGCTCTGCGTCCGCCGGCGGCAGCTGAGCCACCGGCGCCGCGTAAGTCAGGATCGGTGAACCACCCTCCTGCGCCGTCGCCCTCTGAAAAGCCTGCACCAGCGGTGGCGTCAGGTCGATTATTTCTTGTACCGAGCCGATATTCGCACGGGCGAGACGCGCTAATGGGACTGTCGCGTTCAACGCTTCGAGAATTTGGTCACCAAACATTGAAGTAATCTCGTTCAACCATGGCACAATGATCCGCAACGAATCGATAATCGACACGGTGCGCTCAAAGATGCCATGATCGATCACTTCGAGACCTGGAGCCAGACGAGTGATCATGGCCTTGATATCGCCCCATCCGCCGGCCATGCTGTCCGATAATGATCGCAGTGAGTCGATAAGCGCACCGATATGCCCGATAGCAGCATTGGGGGAATTGAGAGCACGACCCAACTTGAGGATCGTATCATTCATTTCAGGTCCTGTTCCGGATAATGCGGCATCTAAGGCCGCGAGCTCATCCGCAAGCCTTTCACGCTGTGTCGAATCATTTCCATCGGTGATCTCTGCAGCGAGGTTGCCCAGCGCATTCATAGTCTGCGACATGCTCTTTGGCGTCAGTGTACGGGTAATGCACTGTCCAGAATCCCATTCATGCTCGGCTTCGCTGTCATCGAGTAATGCAAGCGATCGGTCCGCGACGATTGTGTCGGATACGGTGGTAGCTGACACCTGACCGCGGGGCGAATGGCTTACCTCTACCTCGAATTCGACACGGACCATGTCACCATGAGGTTCGATACGCGTCACCGAGCCGACTCTGACCCCTCGCATGGTGACATGGTTCCCGGCGTACAAGCCGATTGCATCCGGCATATTCGCGCAATAGCTACGCATCCTCTTGGGAGGCTCGATGATCACGAAGTATCCGACGATCAGAATTGCACATACGACCGCGACACCGAGAACGGACATGAGACCCCGGGACGCCAAGAGCTTATTCATCGTCAGCACTCCTTTCCGGGGACCGGAATACACACCGACGGTACCTGGACAACTGTCGCGGATTGGTCGACCACGAGCCCATCCTTCGACGACGCGATCGGCTGGAGCCGCGCCAGTAGGTCGCGCGTATTCGTGACAACCTGTCCCATTTCTTCACCCAGACGTTCCAGCTCAGGGATGACGTCGGCCAGGGCTCGCGCAACGGATTGCAACCTGGATCGATACGCCGGCTCGAGGCCCGCGATACGCGCGAGAAGCTCGTCCATCAGCCGGACGGCTTCGTAGATCTCGGCCTTTTTGTCGAGGCCCACTGTCTCCATCAGATTGACGCTGTCGATCATTCCGCCGAGTGTCGCCTTCGACTCGTTGATCGCGCCGAGATACTCGTCCGCCATCGCGAGCGTGTCCGAAATGTCACGGTTCTGGCGGTCGAGGATGTCGACCAGAGATCCGAATGCCTCTGTTGCTCGGCGAATGCCGGACGGTCCACTGGCAATCGCAGCGTTCATGTTCGTCAAATTCTGCCGCAACGTATCGCCATCGATATCATCGATCGGCCGAATCGCGTCCTCAAAAGTCCGACCCAAGCTGTACGGAAGATGGACCCTCTCGGCGGGAATGGACGAGTGTAACGCAGAATTCCCCGCCGGCGTCACCGCGAGGTAGCGGCCGCCGATCAGTGTCAGCATACGGATATCGAGACTCGTCTGGTCACCGATGAAGATGTCGCTGTCGACGGTGAAGCTCATTCGAACGTTCCTTCGGCTCAGCTCGATGGACTTCACCGCACCAACCGGCACACCCGCGATTCGGACGTCATCGCCAACCTTGACCGAGCCCACTTCCGGCATTTCCGCCCAGTATGTGGACTCGTCGAAAGGTACTACGTAGACTACTACGCTCGCCGTCAAGACCGCTCCCATCACTGCGGCCCCGACGGCAGCCCAGCGCAATTCTCGGTCCATGCTTCGAAGGGGAGCACTCACCGTCTGCAACGCGGTACCCCCGCGAACACGGAATAGCTTACTGATCACCGCTCGCATATCGAGATCCTTTGCCCACTGATCAACACATGTAACGGCGCCGGAACTTCGGCGTTGCCGTTCGAGCAGTTACGATTGATGACCGGTCCATCGGCGGGAACCCACGCATTCAGTGTCTCGAGAACGGCCGGCAGCTTCCGCAGCACCTCGACCGCCTGTTCCGGGTCCGGAAATACTGCCCCCAACAGGGCATCGGCATCGGCGTTAGGTCCGGCCGTCAAGCCGAAGGCCTCGAGAAGGCCGTTCAATGGCGCGATCACGTCTGGTGCCATGAGGGCGAATTCGACAATTCCATCCACCTTGCTACGCAACGTGGACACAACCGAGGCCAGCTCCGAGACAAGTCGGACGAGATGCGAGGATCGGCCACCGATATGGTCGGATATCTCTTTGAGATTTCCGACCAGAACGGTGACTACCGCTTGCCTGTCCAGCGCATAGTTGGACAAGGCTTCGATAGAGTCGAGGACGGAACCGACGCCCGCTCCGTCTCCCTCGATGACAGCGATCATGTTCTCTGCGAACTTGTTCACCGCTTCGGGCGACAGCTCTGCGAGTACCGGTTGTAAGCCGTTGAATAAATCCGTAATGTCGAACGACGGGATCGTGTTGGCAATATCGATCTTATGTCCGGCCGTCAACTCCGCTGTGGTCGGCGATGATTGTTGAACATCGAGATATCGCTGTCCTACGAGGTTCTGATAGCGAATCGCCAGCACAGTGTTCTCGTAGATCGGGTGATTGCGCTGGACCGCAAATCCAACCACCGCTCGACCACTGGCATCCAAGGTAATCGATCGTACCTCGCCAACTCGAAGACCATCCATACGGACATCGTCGCCGGCCTTGAGGCCGTTCGCGTCGACGAATTCAGCCGAGAATTCTACCACGTCTCCAGATACGGGGCGTTGCACCGTCTGAACGATGATCGCGAGCAGCACAGTGATCACGACGGCAGACACGATAAGTTTTGCGCTGGTCGCCAGAAAACTTCGCTGTCTTGTCATCGGCCACCTCCGATGTTGGATGTCGGCGGAAGACCCGGCAAGAACGCGGTGAACGCTGGAACCATATCGAGAACCAACTCGATGTTCAGAATCGGACCGTCTGGAGTCGACGTGAATGATCGGTCTAGACGTGATAGGAGTTCAGTGAGCTGCATGCTCGAGGCGCCGGGGGTAGGTACCATTTTAGTTGCCGTTGACAGAACCGGAGCGAGCATAGCCGCATAGTCCGACAGATGACCCTGAGCCGCGAATAGAGTTTCCGCCAGCCCAGGAAAGAACTCCCGACCTACAGTATTGACTGTCGAATCGAACAGCTCACGATCTGTATTCAAGATCTCGATCGTGGTGAGCCGATTTATGAGGCCGACCGTACCGTCGATCATCGATGCAGTCCCGACTAGCATGGAACCGTATTGGTCCAGCAGCTGCGATATCGGCATCGTCTGGGTTTCAGCAATGTTCCGGCTGGATACAACGATTGCCTCCATGAGAGGTGTGAATTGCCGGGCTATTGTCGCGCCCCGTGTCAGGATCTCGGTCAATTCCGGGACGAGAATGTCTCCAGTTGCTTGAGCTACGCTGCGGATGAGAACACCCATCGTTGCGTCTCGTTGCCGGTCGGCTCGCGGCCCCGTCAAATCGACGATACTGCCATCCCGTAATGGAGCCCCACCATCACCTGGTTTCAGCGCAATTTCACTGATGCCGAACAAGTTCGATGGCGAGTAGTCGACGAACAGCCCGTCCGTGAGACCTGCCGATTCGGCGCTTTCCAGTCTGAGAATCAATTGTTTCGCCCCATCGTCCGATTCGATCGCCGAAACATCACCTATCTCGATACCGTCGAATCGAACGGGTGTTCCGACGGTGATTCCGTCGCCGATGGACTCGGTACGCAGCAGTACCACTATTCGATTATCATCCTGTAGGGCCATCACAACAGTCCAGGTCAAGGCTACTACGATCACTGTGATCACGGCGAGAACACCCAGCATGACCGATGACCGCTTCGATGTCGACACACCCGGCATTTCATAGCGAGACATCGTTTCTCACCCCGTAAATTCGATGGAGGAGTTGACGCCCCACAGGAGGAGGGTCAACACCATATCCAAACCGATGATTGCCACGAAGCTTGCTCGGACAGCACGTCCAGATGCGATTCCGACGCCTTCTGGCCCACCAACGGCGAAGAACCCATGATAGCTATGGATAAGAATCACAGCCGTCCCGAATACGAGAACCTTTATCACCGAGGCCGTCACATCCCAGCCGCTGATGAATTGATAAAAATAGTGATCGTAGACACCGGCGGCTTGGCCATGAAGTTGCACGATCACCGCGCGACAAGCGGCATAACTCAGGATCAAGGCGATCAAGAATGTCGGAATGATTGCCACGGCCCCGGCGATGACCCGGGTGGTCACAACGAACGGTATCGATCGCAGTCCAAGCGACTCGAGTGCATCGATCTCCTCGGAGATCCGCATAGCGCCGATTTGGGCCGTAATACGGCATCCGGCTTGTGCGGCGAACCCGACGCCCGCAGCAATCGGTGCAAGTTCCCGTGTATTGGCAAAGGCCGAAACGATGCCGGTCACCGGCCCCATGCTGATCAGGTTGAGAGTGGTGAAGGACTCTACACCGACCGAGCCTCCGATCACCAGACCGAGTACCACCAGCATCGGCACAGTTCCACCGCCGACGATAATGGACCCTTGGCCCCATGTCATATCCGTGATCACGCGCATAGTCTCGGCTCGATATCGCCTGATCGTGAACGGGATCGCGGACAGCGCCTCCCAAACGAACGCGAGTACGAAACCGATCGACTCCAGGGGCGCGATGCGCGCTCCGAACGGCGCTATTCTTCTCCTGAGCCTCGCCAGCCGAGGTGGAGTAACCTTTACCTCCGACATCTAGGCCAGCCTCGTCGGAAGGAACATCGACACCAGCTGAGTAATTATGAGGTTCGTGATGGCGATGGAAACTACGGAGAGAACTACAGCCGCGTTCACGCCATCCGCCACTCCGCGCGGACCGCCTTTTGCCTCGAGCCCCCGCTGGCACGCGATCACGACCACGATGAATCCGAACAGCACGGACTTGGCTATCGAGACACCGATGTCCGCGACAACGGTGAAAGAGCCGAACGTTCCCCAGTAGCTGCCGGGGGTCACTCCCTGGGGGCCGATTGCGACCGCATATCCAGCTATCACGCCCGTGAAGATGATCAAGATATTGAGCATCGGCGCGACGAAAACCATCGCCACCATCCGAGGAATAACGAGTCGGTGCAAGGGGCTGATGCCCATCGTTCGCATGGCATCGATTTCTTCGCGAATGTTACGTGCACCCAGATCCGCCGCGATTGCGGCCGCTCCGGCCGCACCCAGCAGCAGCCCTGTTGCCATGGGGGCGCCCTGTTTGATCACACCCAATCCACCAGCGGCACCGAGCAGGGAGTCCGCCCCGATTTGATGAATCAAGTTTCCGACCTGGACGGAAACGATGACACCGAAAGGCACGGCCATCAGGATGGCCGGAATCGCAGTAACGGTGATCAGATACCAAGCTTGATTCAGTGCCTCTCGCCACTGGAATCTCAAACGAACGATATCGCTTACTGCTCCCGCAGCCGACTCAGAAGCCATCTGCGTCGACCGGCCAAAAGTTCTGAGCGCCGACACTACGGTTTCGGAAAAGTTTTCCCTGAGCAACCTCGTCGACGTCGATAGCGCGCTACGTTCAGGCATTACCACAGATTCCCGTCCTAACCAAGAGTATCGCTCCGCAACGCAACTGGCGCGCCCGCTAGGAAAGTGTCGACGATCCGGCATAGCTCGTTCTCCGAATGATCGGAATGGCTTCGCCGGTATGACGTACCTCGTCGGGTCATTATCGAGCGCACCCTGCTCACGGCACCTCCTTGTGCACTACTGCAAGTACCAGATACTCTGGGTATGAGTATGTGGTGCTGCTCACGCAGTGTCAATAGAGGATTTCGATCGATCCCGGGACGCGCGAGCGACCCTCTGGCAACCGAGCGATATCGCCCCGGCGAAAGTCGGCCGATAGCAACCGCGACGTGCGACGACACCATCCACATGAGCAGTCTCGCCCATCTACGGCCGAGGAAAGTGCGGTTGTGGTGCAGGGGCGGTTGGCAGGCATCGGCCACCGAAGATACTCCCTCGGTCACTACTCCGGCTGCACTTTGCTCCGCTTCCGTCGCTGGGTGGCGCCGTTTCGCACTGCCTGCTTCGGCATTGCCAGTCCACCCATAAGCCCTGATCGACGGGAATGATCGCGACCAGGCAGCTCCGGCAGATGAACCGCCCGGGTGTGGTGCCCACGCATTTCGGCGGAATGAAAGCGGTCTCTGCGAGGCTCGGAGCGACCCGTAAGCCCTGCGCAATTGGGTGCGCCGCGCCGCGGTCGACACCGGCGGCGCCGAAGGCGTGTCGACGGAGGCAGCGAGGGAGATTTGCCAGCTGCACCGCACGAATAGGGAATCCGAGGAACGATCGGAATCCGCGAAGCGGCAACATCTTTCTTCGTGCGACTAGCGGCCGCGATAGCAGTGGCTGATCGTGCGCGGCAAGAAGGTCGGCATGACCAAACCGAACCAGGCCGCGTCGAGAGCGACCGACCTGGCGGACCGGCAGTTTCGGGTTCTGGCGCAGAACACGCGGCTCATGGCCGATTCACCTACATCCGCCTGATCACCGATGTTCGTCTACCGCGTTCGTCGTCGATGCCTACGCCGGCTGCGTCCTCGGCTCGGAATGCTCGACCAGCGAAGACGCCACGTTTGCGGAGAAGGCGATCCGGCCCGCGGTCGCTCTGCGGGCTCGCGAAGGTCTTCCGGTCGGTGGAGCGATACATCATTCCGATGTGAGGTCTCGATACACCGCAGTAAAACTCGTGGAAGCACTGGCGGTCTCGGATCTCCGACGGTCGATCGGGTCGGTCGGGTCGGTCGGTGACGCCTACGCCAACGCGTAGGCAGCAACCACGATGCGGCTCCACACAACCGACGCGATCCCCAGCGATTCCTGTTTCGGCGCCGATCCGCTCACCCGGCTCGACGACGTCGAGCTCCTCAGCGAGGACTGAGTCGGCTGGTTAAGTCCCGAATCGTGCACTGCTGGGGCTGCAACCATCGGCCGAACACGAGACGGGCTGCTATGCACTGAACGTCGCGCAATCGGCTGAGGGTTGGGCAAAACCGGTGCATCGAAGCAAGAGCGGGTCAGCCACCGCTGAGCCGGCCTACGCCCCACGCACTGCCGCGTAGCCATCACCCAACAGACCGTGGCCTCAGGCCGAGCCGGCGAGCAACAGTTCGTCCCGGTTGATGTGGAGTTGCTGCGTGATTGCCCGCTTACTGAATACGAAGTCGCGGGGGCGGTTGATACAGTCGGCGGCAACGAGCTCGCCGGCGCGGAGGTAAAAGCAGGTGAAGTCGCGGTCCCCGGATGGGTCCCCGCTGAGGACGACTTCGTCGTATCCGGTGTTGAGGCCGGCGATCTGGAGCTTGAGATCGTATTGATCCGACCAGAACCACGGAAGCGCCGCTATCTTCCTGGACTTCCCGTTGATGGTCGCGGCTGCGACCTTGGCCTGCTCGCTGGCGCTCGGCACCGACTCCAGGCGTATACGGCGGCCATAACGGGCCATCCGGTGACTGGCGCAGTCCCCAGCCGCGACGATATCGGGGTCCCAACGCTCGCAGGGAGGCGGCCGTCTCCAGTCCGATGTAGCCGCCGCCGACGATCACGGCCCGCCGCCCGGGGCGGGCAGCGGCTCGGATCATCTCGACATCGGCGGCGGTGCGTAGGTAGTAGACCCCTGCCAGATCGGCGCCCGAGGTGGCGAGCCGACGAGGGCGGGCACCAGTGCACAGCGCGAGCTTGTCATAGGGCAATGCGTCGCCAGTGCTCAGTGCGAGGCGACCAGCCGATCGATCGATCGCCTCTACTGTCGCATCCACGAGTTTGATTCCCTGCTTGCGATAGAATTCCGCGCTGCGGATCGCGAGCTCGTCAATTGTGCTCTTCCCGGCCAGATAGGCTTTCGACAGCGGAGGGCGTTGATAGGGTAGAGTCGGCTCCTCACCGATGAGGACGACCTCGCCCGTCCACCCATCCTGGCGCAGACTGGCCGCGAGTTGGACTCCACCATGGCCGGCCCCGACGATGAGAGCTCGCTGTACACTCATACGTCTGCCTTCGGAGTGAGGCGGACCATCATCTTGCTGATGCCCCGCACGAAGTTGGACTGCACGTACTCGGGCTCCCCCACGACCTCGATATTCTCGAAGCGAGGAAGCAGCTCCTCCCAGAGGATCCGAAGCTGCAGCTCGGCCAGCCGGTTGCCCATGCAGCGGTGGACGCCGAAGCCGAAAGCGATATGGTTGCGGGCGTTGGACCGGTCGATTATGAACTCGTCCGGTCGTTCGAACACGCGCTCGTCGCGATTGCCCGAGGCATACCACATCACCACTTTGTCGCCCTTGCGGATGAACTGGCCGTTCAGAATTGTGTCTGCCTTGGCGATCCGGCGCATGTAGGCCAGCGGAGTTTGCCACCGGATGATCTCCGAGACCATATTGGGGATCAAGCCCGGGTTCGCCTTCACCTTATCGAACTGGTCAGGGAAGCGGTTGAGTGCAAGCACACCGCCGCTCATCGAGTTCCGGGTCGTGTCGTTGCCACCGACGATCAGCAACAAGAGGTTGCCCAAGAACTCCATCGGGCGGTCGATCAGATTTTTGGTGTTCTCGTTACCCTGCAACATGGTGATCATGACCCGTCCCCCATGGATGCGACCAGCCGGAATTAGAGTCTCGTTGGCCCTGATCAGGGGTTAGAAGGGACTATGGGAACCATGGCTGGACGGAAACGGCATTCCGCGGAGGACATCGTGCGCAAGCTGCGGCGCGCCGATGAACTGGCCGCGGAAGGCTTGACCGGCGAGCAAATCGCCGCTGACCTGGGAGTCTCGGCGGCGACACTCTATAACTGGCGTCGCCAGTACGGCGGCATGGACACCGACGCCGCCAAAGAACTCAAGGAACTGCGGGAACAGAACGCCCGATTGAAGCGGCTACTCGCCGACGCGGAACTGGAGAAAGACGCGCTGCGCGAGATTTCGAAGGGAAAATTCTAGGCCCAGCGGCCAAGCGCCGCGCCGTGGACATGCTCAGCGAGGTCATGGGCATGTCGCAACGGTTCGCGTGCAAGGTCGTTGGGCTCGCTCGGTCGACATACCGCCGGTGCCCTGCCACGCAAACACCGGCAGACCCCGACGCCGGGACGCGGGCGTGGCTGCGGAATTATGCGGCCAAGAACCCGTGTCATGGGTTCCGCCGGGCCTGGGCAGTGCTGCGGTTCGACGAAGGCCACCGGATGAACATCAAGAAAGTCCACCGGCTCTGGCGGGAAGAAGGTTTGCAGGTGCGGGCGCATCACCCGCGTAAACGGGCCGGCACCTCGTCGGTGCCGGCGGTGGATGCGGATGCGCCGAACGTGGTGTGGGCGCTGGATTTCCAGTTCGACTCTACCGTCGACGGGCGGGTGGTGAAGATCGCGTCGATGATCGACGAGCACACCCGCGAATCCCTACTGCACCTGGTCGAGCGGTCGATCACCGGCGAGCATCTGGTCGCCGAACTCGAGCGGGTCTTCGCCGTCCACGGGGCGCCGAAGGTGCTGCGCCTGGACAACGGGCCGGAAATGATTTCGGCAGCACTGCAAACATTTTGCCGAGACCGGGTCGGGATCTCGTATATTCCGCCGGGTACCCCCTGGAACAACGGGTACGTGGAATCGTTCAACCGGCGCCTGCGCGTGGAATGCCTCAACCGCAACCACTGGACCAGCCTGCTCGAAGCGAGGGTGGTGATCGCGGATTTCAAGCACGAGCACAACCACCGGCACCGGCATTCGGCGCTGGGCTACCGCACCCCGGCCGAGTACGCTGCGGCCTGCACCCACACCCACCACCCCGTGGGCTGCGACATCAACTGAACACCGACCGAACGACACCGACTCTGAAACCGGGTGGTCGCGTTATCGGGGACTGGCCAAATTATCAATCCTGGACGAAACTACATAATTAAACTCCGGCAAAAGTTTGCCCTAACCTCCCCGATTCGCAAATACAACGGATCTCGAATCGACGACCGTCAGGGAATGTAACACCCTCTGTCGAATCATAATAATATCGATCGCGAAAATACCGTGAC
>NZ_LGYZ01000006.1 GCF_001310275.1 Nocardia arizonensis | reverse complement strand
GATTCAATGAACCACTGAACAACCCGCCCCACAAAGGTTGACATCTTCCGCGGACGGCTTCGGCGTGTAGGGTCCAGTTGAACGAAAACTGGCGTTAGCGAGTGCTCGGTTCAGGAATGAGAGTCGTTCGCGTGGAGAGTTTTCCGGTGCCTGCCCAATTCTGTGGAAACTGGGGTTAAGCACATGCCCGCGTATAGCGGCGCACTATGCGCGATAGCTCGATTATCGAGCTGGTGCAACGGGCTCCTGTGGATCGGTCGACTCGCGAAACTATGTGCGGCGGCACCTGAGCTCAACAGCCACCACGCCGTCCGTGATCGAAAGGGGCTACTGGAGCTTTCGCGCCGACGCCTTTGACCCGATCACCTGACACGCCGACAAGCCGTCAAGCACCGCCGGTCGAATGCGGTAAATTGGCCTTGACATCAATAGGATGTCGGATGGCTCCTGACCAGCCCTTTTTGGGATGGCACGGTGTCGATCATGAAGGGCGATCGGGCTTGGCCGCTACGCGCGGCCCCGGTCCGCCGCAGATATCTACGCAGCTAGTCCCGAACCGAATCGCTTCAAGGAACATCCCAGCTCAGCCTTTTCACTGTGCGATCCCAGCGGTCATCGCACCGATGACCCCGGCAGATTCCAAGGAGGAGGAGAGATGATCAGTGCATCCTGCAAGCTCCCGTGGGACGCAAAGAACGCGGCGTTGATCAAAGGTGATGAGGTGTGGCACACCGACTGGTCCGGTCAGACGCTGAGCATCGCGGAATGGGTCGGGCGAAACTTCACCGGCAATCTTCCCTCCTGGAAGTCGGTCGATGCGGCCATGCAACTGCCATGGAGCACGAAAAACGCGGCGCTGTTCAACGGCGATCAGGTGTGGCACACCGACTGGCCGGGTCAAACACTGACCATCGCGGACTGGGCCTCCCGCAACTTCACCGGCAAGCTGCCCGACTGGAGCAGGATCGATGCGTCCTGCAAACTCCCCTGGGACGAGAAGAACGCGGCGCTGTTCAACGGCGATCAGGTGTGGCACACCGACTGGCCAGGTCACACGGTCGACATCGGGGAATGGGTCGGGCGCAACTTCACCGGCCACTTCCCCTCCTGGAACAGGGTCGATGCGGCCATGCAACTGCCGTGGAGCACGAAGAACGCCGCGTTGATCAACGGCAACCAGGTGTGGCACACCGACTGGCCGGCCCAGACGCAAAACCTCGCCACCTGGGTCCGCACCAATTTCGGCGGTAGCCTCCCCAACGGATGGAACTGAGCAGCAGACTGGCCTTCAGGCCATGGACTGCGCTGATGACAGCGGGTTCCCGCTCACGAGAGCGGGGGCCCGCCCTATCCGCGGCAACGGCCATAGCGCCAGTTTTCGTGCCGATGTTCCCCATGTCCCGGGTCATCGAAGGACTGTCTCGGCGAACAAAAGAATGCCACCGCAGTGCCTCGGCGAGACGCCGCCGCGAATCACCACTGCAGATCGAGAGTCTGGCTCGGTGGTGCTGTCCCATCCAGTTCTGCGGTTCATGGTGCCGACCGACCTCATCCCGGATCCTCGCGCTCCGCGCGCATTGGAGCTTGCCGCGGGCGGCGAGCATGCGTTGCAGCTCGCTAGCCTTCCAGATGCCGCGGTTGGCCGCGGCTAGACGCAGGTTCCATTTCAATGGGCCAGTCCTTTCCATCGGTCGGCGACTCGGCGTTGCCCGGTCACCCAGGCGTCTTCAACGTGAGTGGCGTGAACGTGGATATATCGGGCAGTTGTGGCCGTCCAGGAGTGACCACATAATTCCTACCTCGCACCGTCGACCGATCAGCCGCACCTGATCGAAGGCCTCGACCGGGTCGCCCGCAAGCTGGGCGGGGTGACCGGCACCTGGCGGTTCGACCGCATGTCCACCGTCTGCCACCCCGCCTCGGGGCAGGTCACCGCGTCGTTCGCCGCGGTCGCGAAATACTACGAGGTCATCCCGGCGATCTGCCCACCCCGACGCGGCAACCGCAAAGGCGTCGTCGAGAAGGCCAATCACACCGCCGCGCAACGCTGGTGGCGCACTCTGGCCGACGATGTGACAGTCGAGCAGGCTCAAACCGGCTTGGACGGGTTCTGCTCGCTGCGCGGTGACACCCGCCTGCGCCCGACCGCCGACGGCCGGGCGAGTGTCGCGACGGTCGCGGCACGAGAACCGCTACGGCGCATGCCCGCCGAGCCTTATCCGGCGATCCTCGCCGAACCCCGGGTCGCCTCCCGGCAGGCGATGATCTCCTGGCGCGGCAACCGCTATTCGGTGCCACCCGAACTCGCGGCGGCGACGGTGATCGTCGCGCAGCCGTTGCGCGGCAACATTATCGACATCGCCACGACCGACGGGATCGTGATCGCCCGCCACGAACGCGCCACCGACGGGCTCGGAGCCACCGTCCGCGACCACGGCCACGTCCTCGCCCTGGACCTCGCCGCGATGCAAGCCGCGAACTCCGGCCGCCCGCACCGCCGCAAGGAACGCATCCCACCCGGTGACGCCGCCCGCGCCGCCGCGGCGATCCTGCGCGCCGCCGCGAACCCCGCCACCGCGGCGGCCGGACCAGCGCCGGGCGAACCGGCCACCACCGGCAATGTCACCGATCTGGCCGCCTACGAGCGCGCCGCCACCGCCAGGAGCCGCACATGACCAGCCCGAAGAAGCCGGCCTCCGCCCGCAAAGCCGTCAAGGCGGTCGGCGCCGAGGAGACCGCGACCCGCTACCAACAGCTGCGGTCGCATCTGTCGACACTGAAACTCCACGCCGCCGCCGAGGCGCTGCCATCGGTCCTGGACCAAGCCGGCAGCGAGAACCTCTCCGCTACAGCGACATTGGAGAGACTGCTACGGATCGAGGTCGACGACACCGAAGCACGCCGGTTGACCGGCCGGTTGCGGTTCGCGAACCTGGCGACCCCGGCGTCGCTGGAGAACTTCGACACCGACGCCGCCTCCGGGATCGACCGGCCACTGCTCGACGAACTGGCGACCTGCCGGTTCCTGGAGACCGCGACCAACGTCCTGCTGATCGGCACTCCGGGAACCGGCAAGACCCACCTGGCGACGGGTTTGGCGCGCGCTGCCGCGCACGCCGGCTACCGCGCCTACTTCACCACAGCCGCGGAACTCGCCGCACGGTGTCACCGAGCGGCGATCGAGGGCCGGTGGGCGACCACGATGCGGTTCTACGCCGGCCCGGCGCTGCTGGTCATCGACGAACTCGGATATCTCCCGCTGCCCGGCGAGGCAGCGGCCGCGCTGTTCCAGGTCGTGTCGCAACGATATTTGAAGACCTCGATCGTGATCACGACCAACCGGGGCGTCGGGTCGTGGGGAGAGGTGCTGGGAGACAACACGGTCGCCGCGGCGTTGTTGGATCGCTTGTTACACCGATCGATGGTGATCAACCTCGACGGCGATTCCTACCGGCTGCGCGACCACCAGGCCACCGCGGACAACCTGCGGCGGGCCACGACGGGGAATCGGGAGCCGCTAAAATCTGACCCGCTCACGGTGGGGAATTTCGGCGAGCCCGCTTGAGGAGATTCGGTGAGCGCGGTCACAGTAACCGATCAGATGCGGGCCAACGCCGCCAGCGTCGAGGAGGTGGCCGACGTGGCACCCCTTCTCCTGCAGAACTTCGACAGGGCAACGGATCGCAACGGCGGGTATATGCGGTCCCACGCCGTGCTGGGCACAGCGATGTCGGGCGAGGTCGTCAGCCTGTTCTGTGAACGGATCCAAATGCGCGCTGACGGGTGCAGAACTGGAAAAATCGAAGAACTCGGGCCGGACCTCGGCTTGACCGCCGCCCTGCTCGGCTTGACGAAGTAGCGCCGGGGTGCACCCGACGCAGGCAAAGCTCCCCGCGACACAGCTGGTAAATGCAATTCCGAGAGGTGTGTATGGGAGGCTCGGACGCTGACGGCCGCGTCGTGCTCGTAGCCTGTGGCGCGAGTGGGGTCGGCGCTGCCACCGCGAGGCGGCTGGGTTCGACCGGTTATCGGGTGGTGGTGGGTGATGCCGATGAGGCGGGAGCGCAGCGCACCGTGGGCGATATCGCCGGCGGCTGGGGGCACGGGACTTGCGTGCGGTTTCGATCTTGCCGACGAGTCTTCCATACGTGAAGTGATCACTACGGCCGCAAGGTAATTCGGCAGGTTGGACGGAGTGTTCAACGTCGGTGCGGATATGCGGGCATTGCGGGGGGATACCGATGTCGTCGACATTGATCTCGATAGCTGGGATCGCCTCTTGACCGTGAACCTCCGCGGTTACCTGCTGACCATGAAGCACGCCATCCCGTAGCTACTCGCAGGCGGGGGCGGTCATCCTCAACACCTCCTCGGCGGCGGCGTTTCAGAGAGAACCTGCGCGCCCTGCCCATGCCGCTGCGAAGGCGGGCGTCGGGGCCCTCACGCCCCACGTCGCGACACGCTGGGGCCGCGAAGGAATTCGGTGCAACGCCGTGGCCCCGGGGTTCACCGCAACCGAGACCATGAGGTCGGCTCCTCAGTGGCCCGATCTGCAGGCCGGCGCGCTACGGCGTATGCACAGTCCGCGAGTCGGCGACACTGACGACGTGGCTGCGCTGGTCGCCTTTCTGATCTCCGACCACGGTGCGCGGATCAACGGCCACGTGCTCAATATCGATGGCGGCACAGTGTTGTGTTGAGAGTCTGCGGTGCGCGCGGGTGGTGGGCCGCCTTGCGCTTGTCGTGGTTGCGTGTTGCCTACGCCGCGTCATCGGTGCCTGGCAGCGTGTCGACGGTGGGCAGTGGTCGCTGGCATATCTCGTGGGCCTCGTCGGTGGAAAGGCCGAACATGCGCAGCAGGTCTTCGGTGACCTGGTCGGCGGCTTCGGCGTCGTCGCGTTCGGGATGCTCGTGTAGTAGTTGGCCCAGGCATAACGCGGCCCCGGTGACGACGGTCATGGCCAGTTCGGCATCGTGTGTGTGGAATCGGCCGGCTCGGGTGGCGGCCTCGATGTCACGGCGAGCGCGTGGTGCCAAGCCCTTCTCCGACACTGCCAGACTCATCCCGCTGTTGAGCAGGACTTTGCTCAGGGTGGGATTTCTGCGGTGCAGGCGGCCGGTCAGCCGGAAGCCTTGCGCGAATACCTGGGCCGGGTCCTCGATGTCTTCGGTGAGCGCGTCGAGGGTCGCGCCGAGGATGTCGAGCACCTCTTCGACGGCGGCGGCGAACAGCTCGTCGCGGGTCTGGAAGTGGTTGTAGAACGACCCCATCCCGACATCGGCCGCCTGAGTGATATCCGAGATCGGGACGTTCATCTTGCCTCGAGCGATGAACATCTGCGCCGCGCCGACGAGTGCGGCGCGGGTGCGTGCCTTGCGTCTCTGTAGGCGGTTCGGTCCCTGGACTGCCTGCTCGGCCATCCTGTTCGCCTCCTCTGATCTCCGCTCGATCCTACCTCGCGCTGTCAGTTATGAGGAAATGTTCAGATCGGGCTTGACTGAGAACTTCTTCGTAAGTGAGGATATATTCAGGTACACCGAAGGGAGCGGTCGATGAACGACCTGCGTGATCCCCATGCGGATCTGCACAGTGAGCACGGCGCCTTCGTCGGCGAACATCCGGGGCGAGCGCTGAATCCGATCGTCAAGGTGCACGACCTCGCATGGCTGGAATTCGAAAAGCGCGATCTTGTCGGTGCCGAAAAGTTCGCGACCGCTTTCGGTTTCACGACCATCATGCGAACCCCGGCCGAGCTGCACCTGCGCGGCGTGGACGCCGGGTCACCGTGTGTGATCATTCGCCGTGGCGCGCGCTCCCGATTCGTCGGTCCGGCCTTTTCGGTGGCCGACCGGAAAGATCTGGCACGGTTTTCGGCTGCGACTGGCGCGGCGGCAGCCCCGCTGCCGGAAAGCCTCGGCGGCGTGAGTGTCGATGTCGCAGATCCCAGCGGACTGAGGGTCCGACTCGTCTCCGACACCGATGTTCACGCTGAGTTGCCGGCGCAACCACCGCACACCCTCAACATCGGCCGCGCACTCGCCCGCGCCAACCGCACTCAGCGACCACCGCGAGAACCATCGCGGGTGCAGCGCCTGGGCCACGTCGTAGTTCAGACGACCAAGTACCGCCAGACCTTGGACTGGTATCTGCAATACCTGGGCATGATCGTCAGCGATTTCCAGTATTACCGCGGTCAGCGTGACCGCGGGCCGGTCATGAGCTTCATCCGTTGCGACCGCGGCCACACTCCCGCCGACCATCACACGCTGGCTCTGGTACTGGGGCCGAGGAATCGGTATGTCCACTCGGCCTATCAGGTCGCCGATCTCGATGCCCTCGCCGCGGGCGGGGAATACCTCCGCGGTAGCGGATACCGCAGATCCTGGGGGATCGGACGTCATATACAGGGCAGCCAGCTGTTCGACTACTGGCGCGATCCGGACGGATTTCTTGTCGAACACTTCACCGACGGGGACATGTTCGACTGCACGGTCGAACCGGGCTGGGCACCCATGACTGCCTCAGGCCTTGCTCAGTGGGGCCCGCCCGTCAGCAAAGACTTCCTCGGGATCAGTCCCAGCCGAGAAATGCTGCGGGAGGCGCGGGCTGCGCTCGGCGCCTTGCGCGATGACAACGAATTCGATCTCCGCCGCCTGCGCGGCCTGTTGAAAGTGGCCTCTTCATGAGTATGTCCGTTCTTCGCACCACCGGTGGTTGGTGGGTGTCGACACCTGCCGGCGCAGCCCGGGTGGACACGACCGCGACATCCACCGGGGAGCTGTTGGCCGATCGGGCGGCGTTGGCGGCAGCATCGACGAGCACTCGACTCGTACCTGCCGACAGTCTGTCGTTGGTATCGCCGGTGACCGCACCGTGCCGGGTGGTGGCTCAGATGACCAATTTCGCTTCTCACGTTACCGACGCGGGCGGAGACCCGGACACCGTGCCCCTGACGTTCTTCCGGAAGTCCTCCGGTTCGATCAGCGGTCCGTTCGACGAGGTCATCCGGCCCGCTCATGTCCGGCTGCTGGACTACGAGGTCGAAATCGGTCTCGTATTCGGCAGGGACATGCCGGTGGGCACCACCATCACCGCTGAGAATCTCGCCGACTACGTCGCAGGTCTGGTGGTCACCAACGACATTTCGGCTCGCGATGTGCAGCTACCGAAAACCCAGTTCTACGAGGGCAAGTCCTATCCCACCTTCACCCCGGTCGGACCGGCGCTGGTGCTACTGGATGCTGATGAGCTGCAACGGTTTACCGAGCTGCGGCTGCGGCTGTCGGTCAACGGTGAAATCCGCCAGGACATGACTGTGGCGGACATGATCTACCACCCGGTGCAGACTTTGCAGGCGCTGACCAGATTCCAGCACATCGCCCCCGGTGACCTGTTGCTCACCGGAACGCCGGTCGGCACCGCGATCAGTGCCCCGCCCAAACCGGTCGAGATCGTCGGCTCGCTGCTTCCCGCCGCGACGAAATGGCGATTGTTCTTCAAAGCCCAAGCCAAGAACCGGAAGTATCTGCAGGACGGTGACGTGATCGAAGCGAGCGTGGCTACCGACGACGGCAAGATCGACCTCGGGCGTCAGCGCACCGTTGTGAGGTACGCGCGATGACCGAGCAACTGATCAATCATGAACTGCTGTGGCCGCGTTACGCCGAACCCGCCGACCTGCCCGCGGTCGAGGCGATACCCCTGGAAGAGCGGGGGTTGCCTGAATCGACCTACGCGCTGCTGGTGCGAGCGGCTGAGCTGTGGCCGAATCGGACAGCGCTGACCGTACTTCCCGAAGCTGCCCGGTGGCGGCAACCGTGGCAGTGCACCTACTCCGACCTGCGGGCACAGGTACACCGGTACGCGAACCTTCTCCGCCGCCTGGGCATCCGGCGTGGTGACGCGGTCGCGTTGATGGCCCCCAACTGCGCCGAGCTGATCCCGGCGACCCTCGCCGCTCAACTGGCCGGAATCGCCGCCCCGATCAATCCCGCACTCTCGCAGCACCATGTCGCAGAACTATTGAAACGTTCGGGTGCACGGGTACTGATCGCCGCCGGCCCTGAACTCGACGCCACCACGTGGGCTTGCGCGCGTGAGCTGGCCGCTCAGGGACTACTCGACTCGATACTGTTGCTGCGACCCACCGCAGCGGCGTCGACCCCGGAGCCCGTATCGCTGGTCGACGGTGTTCACCTCGGCTATCTCGACGAGTCGGCCGGTGAGGAAGACGCCCGCAGTTTCGCCGGACAGCTACCACGATCGCACGATGTGGCAGGGCTCTTTCATACCGGCGGCACCACCGGGGTTCCGAAGCTGGCCGCACATACCCATCGCGGTGAGGTGGCCAACGCCTGGATGATCGCGGCCAATTCGTTGCTCGACGAGCAAGCGGTGGGATTCGCCGCCCTGCCGCTGTTTCATGTCAACGCACTTGTCGTCACCTTGCTCGCGCCATTGTTCAAGGGACAAGCGGTGGTGTGGGCCGGCCCACTGGGCTATCGCGATTTCGCCCTCTACGCAGAATTCTGGAAAATCGTGGCCCACTATCGGATCGCCGCGATGAGCGCGGTCCCGACGGTGTATGCGGTACTGGCGCAATGCCCCGTCGATGCCGACATCAGCACGCTGCGCTACGCAATGGTCGGTGCCTCTCCACTGCCGGCGGCAGTGCGGGACAACTTCCAAGCCCACGCCGGTGTCACTCTTGTCGAAGGATATGGCCTCACCGAGGCCACCTGCGCGAGTGCGCGCAGCTTCCCGAACCAGCCGCGCCCGGGCGCGGTCGGGCAACGCATGCCATATCAGCAGATCAGGGTCGTCCGCGTCGGGGACGACGGAACGTGGCATGACCTTCCCGCCGGTGAGACGGGGGTTCTGGCAATCAGCGGGCCGACCGTTTTCGCGGGATATGTCAGCGGTCACGGCGAGCGCGGGCATGTCCTCGACGGTCTCGGCAAACTCGTCGACGGATGGCTCGACACCGGCGACCTCGCGCACATCGACGAGGACGGCTTCATCCATCTGCACGGGCGCGAAAAGGATCTCATCATCCGCGGCGGACACAACATCGACCCCGCGCTCGTCGAAGACGCCCTGCTGTCGCATCCCTCGGTGACCGCCGCCGGCGCGGTCGGGCGACCCGATGTGCACTCGGGCGAGGTGCCGGTGGTCTACGTCACTCTGACCGCCGGTGACGAGACCCCCGAACCCGAACTGCTTGCCTGGGCGGGGGAGCACGTCCCTGAACGGGCCGCCGCGCCGAAAGCGGTTGTCGTGCTCGACGCCCTGCCCGTCACCGATGTCGGAAAGCCCTACAAGCTCGGATTACGCGCTGATGCCACGCGACGAGAAGTCCGCGACGCTCTCTCCGAAGTCCCCGGTGTGACCAGCGTGGCCGCCGTCATCGAGGACGGTTCGATCATCACGACAGTCGAACTCGAATCGGACGCTGACCGCACCAGTGCCGAAGCCGTTTTGAGCGCATACGCGATCGAATGGAAAGTTGTGGTCCGATGACGACTGCCCCGGCCACGATCCTGGCTGTCGTGCTCGCGGTGCTGTTCGCGCCGCTGGGTGCCGCGAAAATTGCGGCTCTACCGCAAATTCGGCGACGAGCCGACCACGCCGGCTTCTCCGTCGACGCATATCGAGTCATCGGATGCCTCGAGATCGCCGGAGCCCTCGGGCTGCTGATCGGCATCGCGTGGTGGCCGATCGGCGCCGCCGCCGGTATCGGGCTGACACTGCTGATGATCGGCGCTCTCGTGACCCACCTGCGGGTGCGTGACCGAGTACAAGAGTTCGCGCCCGCGGTCGTCGTCGGATTTCTGTGCGGCTGCTACCTGGTGGCGTTGGGCACGAGCCGATGAACACGCTCGACACCGAGGTGATCATCGTCGGTGCCGGCCCGACCGGGCTCACCGCGGCGAGTCTGCTTGCCCGGCACGGCGTGGAATCGGTTGTGCTGGACCGCTGGCACGACGTCTACCCGCAGCCACGGGCGGTGCACCTCGACGGCGAAATCCGGCGAATCCTGGCCCGCCTCGGTATCGACGAGGAGTTCGCCGCCCTCTCCCGGCCCGCCCTCGGGCTACGACTGGTCGATCCCGCACTGCGGGTTCTTGCCCAATTCGATCGTGCCCCGGCCGGCGGGCGCAACGGCTTTCCCGAAGCGAATCTGTTCGACCAGCCCGACCTCGAGGCCGTACTACGTCGCAACGCACGACGACACGCCGAAATCACGATCCGCGGCGGCGTGGAGGTGACCGCAGCGGTGCAGGAAAGCGACTGGGCGCGTGTCGATTACACCGACCGCACCAGCGGCGCCACCGCATCGATCCGGGGCCGGTACGTCCTGGGCTGTGACGGCGCCAACAGTGTCGTTCGCGCCTCGATCGGGTCGGCCATGCGCGACCTCGGGTTCGAACAGCGCTGGCTCGTCGTCGATATCGCCACCACCGCCGAACTCGGCGAATGGGAGGGCGTGCACCAGGTCTGCGATCCGGCCCGCGCGGCCACATACATGCGCATCGGAGCCACCCGATACCGGTGGGAATTTCGCCTGCTGCCAGGCGAATCGGACGCCGACTTCCAAGATATCGCCGATCTGTATCCGCTGATCCGGCCCTGGACCAAGACCATCGAGCTCGACGAACTCCAGCTGGTCCGCGTCGCCGAATACATCTCACGAGCCCAGATCGCTGATCGATGGCAGGCCGGGAGCATCTTTTTGCTCGGCGACGCCGCGCACCTCACTCCTCCCTTTATCGGTCAGGGCATGGGCGCCGGTGTGCGCGATGCGGCCAATCTCGCCTGGAAGCTGGCTGCTGTGCTGAGCGGCTCTCTGCCGCCGCAGGTGCTCTCCAGTTACGAGATCGAACGCAAACCTCACGCGCGCAGCCTGATCCGGCTGGCCACACTGACCGGAAGGGCGATGACCGAAGGCGGCGAATTCGGCAATGTACTGCGCCGCCTGATCGTGCCGCGGCTGATACGCATACCTGGCTTCACCGGAGTCGTCACCGGCGACGAGACGCCACCGCTGCGGCGATCGGCGTTGAACACCCGCCGCCGCTTCGGCCGTGGCCTGGCGGGCACGCTGATACCGAACGTGATGGTCGACGCCGACCGCCGATTCGACACCGTCGCCGGCGGCCGCTACACGCTTGTCACCGTCGCCGAACCAACCCTGGTGCAGCGCATCGAGATAGCGCGGCGCGGGGCTGTTCTCGTTCCGGTCGAGGCGGGCAGCGAGTTGGGCGTGTGGCTGCGGCGAAAGTGGGCTCGCGCCGCACTCGTCCGTCCCGATGGCACGGTCCAGACCGCAGCACGGACAGTCGGTTCGGTGCTCGGCGTGCTCCCGGGCAGCGGCTCCGGGCCCGCCAGCCTACACCGATCCCCGTGCGGGGATCACCCCGATCTTGTACAGGAGTCCCGATGCGTAAACACGCCCGAATCCCCGTCTACGAACCGAATCTCTACTCCCCCCAAGCAGTTCGAGACACCTACCCGCACTATGCGCGGTTGCGGGAACTCGGCCCGGTGGTGTGGCTGGCGCGCCAGAAAGCTTATGCGCTGCCGCGGTACGCCGAATGCAAGCAGGCGCTGCTCGACGACACGACGTTCATCTCCGGCGCGGGCGTCGCCCTGAACCCGCTCACCAACCGGCTCTCGCGCGGCACCACCTTGAACAGCGACGGTGACGACCACGCACGCCGTCGAGCGCTCCTGTCCCCCCATCTGACGCCACGAGCATTGCGCGCGATGCGGGAATCTGTCGACAAGCAGGCGGACGCGGTCGTCGCGACCGCAGCCGACCAAGGCCACGTCGACGGCGTCGAATTGGCGACCGCACTACCGATGTCGGTCGTGCCCGACCTCATCGGATGGCCGCACGAAGGCCGCGAACACCTCCTGCGCTGGGCAGGAGCGACTTTCGACGCACTCGGACCCTTCAACTGGCAAACCGCGCGGTCCACACCATCGGGCTTCGAGATGATGCGCTTCGCCCGCCGGGTCGCCCGCGAGCGCTCCATCCTGCCCGGCGGCGCCGGCCGAGACGTGCTGAAAGCCGCCGATGAAGGCACGCTCCCGCGTGCGCAATGCCCAGCCCTGCTGATCGACTACCTGGCGCCGTCACTGGACACCACGATCAGTGCGATTTCCAGCGCCCTGTACCTGCTGGCCACACATCCCGAGCAGTGGCGGCTGCTGAAATCGGACCCTTCGCTGATCCCCAACACGGTGAACGAAGTTGTCCGCTACCACTCTCCGATCAGGGCGTTCTCCCGCAAGACAGTTCGCGACGTCGAGATCGCCGGAGCCTCGATCGAAAAGGGCGCGCGAGTCGTGGTGATCTACGGCTCGGCCAACCGCGACCCACTCGAATGGGAATCCCCCGACACCTTCGATATTCGCCGCGACGCCGCCCGCCAACTCGGATTCGGCCACGGCACCCACGGCTGCGCCGGACAAGGCCTTGCCCGCTTGGAGACCCAAGCCATCCTGCGTGCGCTCACCGAACGTATCGACCACATCGAGGTGGCCGGACAGCCCGAATGGGCGATGAACAACATCATTCACCGCTACGCGCGTTTGCCCCTGCGACTCATCCCCGCCCGAAAGAGAGAACACCGATGAAAATCACCGTCGACTACGCCCGCTGCGAAGGGCACGGACTGTGCGCCGAACAAGCACCTGAGGTGTTCAGCCTCGATGACGACACCGAACTGATCTACCACTTCGACGGCGAGAACGTTCCCGATGACAAGGTCACCGCGGCGCGCGCCGCCATCGTTTCCTGCCCGGTCGCCGCCCTGCGGGAAGCATCGTGAGCGAGCGTTGCGCCGTCATCGTCGGCGAATCCGTCGCCGGTGTCACCGCCGCACGCGAACTGCGGGCTCTCGGGCACCGAGGCACGATCACCCTCGTCGGCGCCGACCCAGACGGCTCCTATTACCTGCCCCCACTATCCAAGGCGGTGCTCGAGGATTCCGCAGCCGACGACACCCTGGGCTATCGACTCGATGACCTCGACCTCACCAGTGTGCACTCGCGCGCGGTCAGCGCCGACGTCGACCGGCGCACCATCGTCACCGGTGACGGCGACACACTGTCCTACGACGCGTTGATCATCGCGACCGGCGCCGAAGCCCGCCGCATCGCGAAACCCGGGCAACTCGGCGAACTCGTACTGCGGACGTTCGATGATGCGCGAATACTGCGCTCACGCCTCGACACAGCCACGTCCGTGATCGTGGTCGGCGGCGGGGTTTCTCGGAATGGAAGTCGTCAGTGCCTGTGTCGCCCGTGCGATCCCGGTTACCGTGATCGACGTCGAGCCGCCCCTGCACACGATCCTCGGCTCCTATCTGAGCGGCGTGATCAGCGCCCGCGCCGAACGACACGGCGTCCGAGTAGTGCACACAACGGATTTCGTCACTCTGTCCGGCGACCCGGTCAGCGGCGTGGCTCTTCCCGATGGAGCCGTTCTGACAGCGGATCTGGTGGTGACCTGCGCCGGAGAAGTCCCGAACACCTCCTGGCTGGCTGGGACCGGTTTGGCCGATCGCAACGGTGTCGGCATTGACGACGCATGCAAGACCACAGTCCCCGATGTTTACGCCGCCGGTGATGTCACCTACCGACGCGCCGACAACAGGCGTGCCCCGTTCTGGTCCAACGCAGTCGCCCAAGGCAAGGTCGCCGCCGCTTCCGCACTGGGACTGCAGCCGACCGGAGCACCCGACGACAACTACTTCTGGACCGAAATCCTCGCAACAGCAATCAAAGTCGTCGGGCCCTTGTCCCTCAGCGGCGCATCCACCCATGTGGAGGGCGATGTCGCCGCCGGATCCGCCCCACTCACCTGGCGTCATGACACAGGGCAGGCAACCGTCGTCGCCTACGGAGTACGCAAACCCATCGCCCGGCTGCGCGCGCTCGCCACTTCACCGAGCTGATCACCGCGCCGGTCATACCCGCGGCCGGATCGGGATCCCGCAACGTCGGCAGGCCCTGCGATCAACGGCTCAGAGAATTCCGGGCGTCCCGGAGGATCGAGACCTCCAGGACGCCGGCACGGATAGCCGACAGACGTGCGGTCCGATCTGGTCGGTCGATCTTCGGATCCGGGGGCAGGTCGGCCACCAGCGCGCTGCACGACCGGTTTGGCTCCGATGTCAGCGGCCAGGTTTCGTCCAGTGCAGGGTCTGCAGAGCGGCAGCCACCTGGACCGGGTTGGCGGCCAGCGGTCGGGGAGGAGCGTTTCAGCTCGGGCCATTCGACGCAGGACAGTATTGCGGTGGGCATACACCCGCGCGGCGACCCGGCCTACGCTTCCGCTTTCCTCGACGAAAGCGAGGACGGTCTCTCGAATCTCCGGTGAAGCCTGGGCGAGGTCGCCGAGTGTCTGGCGCAGGAACTGCTGCGCTCCGTCGGCGTCGTTGGTCAGCAGCGCCACGAGTTGGATCTCGTCGAAGAAGACGACACGTTGCGGCGATTCCAGCCGAGCGACCATACGTTGGGCCGCAACGGCTTCGAGGTGGCTGCGCCGGAATCCCTCCACGCCCGGGGCCCGCCCACCGACGGCGACTTGTATCGAACCGCTCGGGTTCACTGCCGCACGGAGTTGCTCACGATCGATGTCCGCGGTTCCGGGGAGCCATACCCACTTCGTGGAGGCGCCCGGCATCACGATCAGGGGGCGGGTATTGCGTTGTCCACCAAGGTTTTCCACGATCACATCAACCTGCTGCAGCCCTACATCGGGTTCGGCGCTCCATACGATCACGGCGGTGTGGGTTTGCTCGAGCCGGTAACCCAGTTTCGATTCGGCTCGTCGAAGCGTGATCGGGGCGCCATCCAGGACGAGGGCGACGGTCTCTCGCAGTTCGGGCCGGCTGCCGCGCAATATCTCCGATCGTTCTGCACGCATGAGTTCCATCGCGCGGGCCGCCGTGTTCTCCACGAAGTCGCCGATCGACCAGGTAATGACGTGGAGCAGATTCTGCAGTTCGTCCGGATCTTTGGTGAGATCGAACACCGTGTTCAGCATCAGCCGAAATGCCATGGCCTGACCAGCCCGATAGGCAGCTAGTGCGATGTCCTCGATACCCCGTCGGATCAGGTCCCGTGCGATGTCGACATTTCGCTCGCCTTCCCAGCCGATCTGCGCGCGGGCGCGCCAGAGGTTCTTCCGACGTCAGACGCCAAACGGCCCCCAACGAGCCAGTCATTGCCGAAGATTTGCTACCGCGAAAATTCGGCGGCGTGTCGAGGCGATGACACGCTGGAAGAACACCCGACCGATGGCCATGCCAACATCCCGACCACGAGTAGCAGGTGATGCTGCGAACTCAGGTCGCGGGAGAGCCGGCGACCCAGCGGTCGTGCACCGCGGCTCAGCAGGACTTCGAGGCCGCGTCTCACCGAAATCTCACACTTTTGATGAGAAATGACCGGTCGTATCGAGACTCGACCAGAGAGGGCATGTGCGTGAAACCCTGACTTGCTCAGTCAATTTGAGCACTTTCCAGGCACCACCGGAAAACTGGAACCTGTGTCAAGTGGTCGCAGGTTCAAATCCTGTCAGCCCGACCAGCGCGGCCTTACCTGAACCAGTGACTGAAAAGACACTGGCAAGGGTAAGGCCGTGGCCATTTTCCTGAACTGTCTGATCATCTATGGTGCTGTTTCCACCGCCTGAGCTGGATGGACGACTCCGCTGCCTTGTACTCTTCGACCCGCTTCCAGGGCGATGTCCAGTTCGGTCGGATACGAGCCGCATACCCTCAGCCTCGGCAGTGGCTCGTTGCCGGTAGGCCCGGTGAGCATCGTGCAACTCGGTGAACAGCGGTGTCTTCTCGTCCGCGGCTACGTCCGGGTCGTCCAGGTAGAACCGCTCGAAGAACGTCTCGTTGAGCAGGCGGCGGATCGAATCCGTGCCGTCGTGGTAGAGCTGGCGGGGGTTGGCGACGAGGCGGAGCGCGTCCCGCAGCATCTCGACACCGAGGCCCAGTTCTGCGGTCGTGTTGGTCAGCCCGGCTTGGATGCGGGCGCGCTGGATGGTGATCTCTTGCAGCTTCGCCTTGATCTTGCCGATTGGCATCGTGTCATCGGCGAGAGCCGACACTAGACGGTCTTCCTGTTGATCAAGCTTCTTGAGTTGGCGTTGCAAGGCGGCGTGCCGTTCCTTCACGCCAGCGGATTCATCCGCCAGGGTTTCGTCCAGAAGGCTACGAAGCTCACTGGCGAAGTCATCGGGCAGGCCGAGCGTCTGGTAGTGGTCGATGATCACCTGTTCCACCAGTTCCACCCGCAGATGCGGCAGATCGCAGAGCCCATCCTCCCGGCCGCGGCACACGAAGTACTGGTACTTGACGCCACCCCGGCCGGTGACCTCGGCGAAGATCAGGCGACTTGCCCGTGGCGTATAGCTCGAACGCCTTGCGTACCAACGGTGCCCGCTTCTCATCCACCGCGATGGAGTTGACGAGGGAGCCTTCGTGATCCACCCGGACGTTCAGGTAGCCCAAGCGGGCGCGAGAGATGGTGCCGCCGAGATCAACGGCCTTGCGGCGTAGCTTCTCCTGGATGTCGAGGCCCTGGATCTTGTTGGTGAACTGGTTCATCACGTCGACCATGCCTTCGATGCCTCCATCCTCGCCACCGTCATCGAGACACTCTTCGTCGTGGGAACCGCGATCTACATCGTGTCATCCACAGGTGCCGGGAGCTCCCGACCTGAGCGTCGCTCTCTCGATCGGGGGGGTAGGTGACCACCGGGCGCAGATCCGGGAGTCGCTGGGATTCCGCGAATGCGGTGTGACCGACGCCGTGCTCAGCGCACGCTCATAGTGCGGCCATAGCGCCAAGCGACCGTGGTCGGCGCGAGCCAGTTGCGCCCATTCCGCGTCGGCGTCGGCCGGGCCCATGAGCAGCGGTGTCGCCGGCCTATGACGATGCCGCACCGCGCCTGTCGGTGCGACGAGTCGGCAGGTCCGCGACGACGGGTCGAATCCGCTGCGCCGCTGTAATTCTCGAATCGACCGACCGCGCGACCGACGCTGGGTCGAGGTTCAGTAACTATCGTGATAGTTTCGCTCGTAGTAGTATTGAACGATTGGGTTTCGATCGAAGGAGAGCATTGTGCGGGTTCTCGTACGAGGCGGGTCTGTGGCGATGAGAGCAGCAGCGGCCCTCGTGGCTGCGGTAGTCCACGGTCGTGCCGACAACGGCACGCGTGACCGAAGTGCTCACCATGGATGACGCGCTCGATGTCGAGGTCGTCGTCTGCGGCGCCGGACTGTCGGGGCTGGTCGCCGCTCGCCGATTGCGGCAGAACGGGATGTGCCGCGTCGTAGTTCTCGAAGCCGCCGACCAGGTCGGCGGACGTCTGCTCAATCAACGCATCGATGGCGACACCGTCGTCGAAGGCGGCGGCCAATGGGTCGGTCCGGGCCAGGATCGAGTCCTCGCGTTGCGCACGAACTCGGCGTTTCGACCTTTCCCAGCTACGACCGTGGCCGCTCTGTCATGATTCTCGGCGGCAGGCGCCGCACCTATCGGTTCGGCGTGCCCTATCCGTTCCCCTTGGTCAGCCTGGATCTTGCCCGAACCCTGATCTTGCTGGAATCGCTGGCGCACCGAATCGACCTCGACCGGCCCTGGGTGGGCGACCGCGCCGCCGAACTCGACAGCCAAACCCTTGACCAGTTCCTGCGGCGACATCTGCGCACCCGCGGTGCCCGGCAGGTGTTCGAGGTGATCAGCGGATTGACCTTCGGCGGTGACCCCGCCGAGATCTCGTTGCTTGCGGTCCTGACTCGCATCCAGTCGACTGACGGGCTCAGCAGACTTCTCGACACACGCGGCGGCGCCCAGGAACGGCGCTTCGTCGGCGGATCCCAACGCCTCGCACTGCGTATGGCCGAAGAGTTGGGCGCTGCAGTGGAACTCGGTCGGCCGGTAACCCGAATCGAAACCATCGGTGACGGTGCTCGTGTCCACACTGACGATCGGATAGTCCGCGCCCGGCGTGTCATTGTCGCGTTGAGTCCTGCCGATCGGCGCTCGATCCAGTTCGATCCGCCACTACCCCCGGCGCTCGCCGAAGCCACCGAACGCATCGCCGCTCATCCCGGCATCAAGGTGCACGTCGTCTACCCCAGACCGTTCTGGCGCGAGGCGGGCCTCAACGGTCAAGCCCTCACCGACTGCAACCCCGCACCGGTGACTGTGGACAACTCCCCACCCGATGCCCACATCGGCATCCTCACCGCCTTTGTCGCCGGCTCGAGCGGCCCGAATACTTCCGCCCCGACTCGAGCCCAACTCACCGAACCCGACCTGCGCCGCAGCGCGGTAATCGACTGCCTCACCAGATACTTCGGCCCGCAGGCCAGGAACCCGGTCGACTATCTCGAACAGGACTGGCGCAGCGAAGGATTCACTGCAGGATGCCTACCCGCCGTGCCGCCAGGCCTACTCACCCGCATCGGCGAAGACCATACCGACCAACCGGCCCGATCATCTGGGCCGGTGCCGAACAATCCCGGATCTGGAACAGCTACGTGGACGGCGCGGTCCGCGCGGGCGAACACGCTGCCCTGTGTGCTTGCCCCCCGCATCGGGCAATCCACCGACGACAGGCTCGAAGCGAACGCCCACGCGATGAGGTCAACCACCTGGTGCTTCTACGCCCCGGCTGCCGACCTGGTTTCTCCGGGGGCACATCGGCGGCAGCGCTGACACCTGAAAGCCCACTCTCCAGGAGGTCTTCCACCACATGTTCTCGAACAACATGCAACGCTCCACTCGTGCGGCCGGTGCCGCGGTCGCGGCGGCTGTGGCCGTCGTGATCGGTCTCGGGGTCACAGTGTCACATCCGACGACTATGCCGACCTCGCGGCCGATCACGCTGCCGTAGCCCCGGTCCGGCCGACGCAGCACGGTGGCGCCCCGGTCGATCGGGCCGCGCCGGGATCGGAGCCGTCCACCGACCCCCGGCAACACCGGGCAGTCGACGTGGGGCGTCGAATGCCGCGCGATGGCAGCGGATGGACCGTCTGTCCTGCCCGAGCCAAGTGGTGCCGAATCCACGCCGCACGAGCAGCGAGCCCGACCGCCATTGCTCGGTAGCAGCCGCGATCCCCGCCCTGATGGGAATCTCCGCTGCTCGACGCGGGAAGACCTGAGGCCCGGGCGCGTTCGCAGCGCCAAATCGCTCCGGTGCTGCGCGCCGAGCTCACTGCTCCTGTGAGCTCGGCTGCGAACGCGGTTCTTGCCGCCATGGGCGCGGTGTCGCTGTTTCGGTTGCCGCGGAGCGAAATCGGAATGGGAGTCGATCCTCAGCGTTGAGCGACACCGGGATGGGCGATATCGGCGATCGCCTCGGAGTACCATCGGAACAGCTGCATAGACTGCGCCGGTTCGGATTTCAGCAGCTCTGCCCAGCACGCCGCCACCGCGGCCCGCGCCGCTGCCCCGATCCACGGCTGGGGCAGCAGCTGAGGCGGTAGGAGTGGGTCGGGCTCGACGGCCCGGGTGAATTCGGTGGCCAGAGCGACGGCGATGGTCAGGCGCTGGGTGCGCGAGGCGGCGCGCAAGTCCGCCGAGAACCGTTCGGCAGCAGCGAGCAGTCGCCGGTGGCCCTCGGCGATACGCTCGATCGGCCACAACTGCTCGGCGAGCTGGCGGGGTTCACTGATCGTTCCGATCTTCAGATCTGTCGTGGTCAGCGTCGTGACGTGGTCGCTGACGGCGAGTTGGCTCGCGGCCGTGTCGATTCGGTCTTCCCAGGGGTTCGCGCAGACGTACAGGCCCCCTTGGATCGGCGCGCCGCCCAGGCGCAGGATCGCATCGCGCATGGCATCGCGGGCGTGGCGCGCCGATTCCGGAACCGCGAACGCCACGAGATGCCACCGGCCGTCCCACGAGACCTGCCCACGATCCTGGGCGTACATGTAGCGGACGAATTCCCGGTCCGGTCCGATCGAATCGCGCGTCGATTCGGTGGCGCGGAGTACTGCTTTGCGGCCGCGGCCCTCCTGGGTGAATCGACCTTCGGTGATCAACCGCTTGATACACAGCCGAACCTGTTGATCGGTCATACCGAGAGCGTTGGCGACGTCGTAGAGTTCGTCAGCGGCAATGGTCGTGTCCTGCCGGACCATGCTTTCGACGAGGGTCCGCGTGGAGATCTCGGTGTCGCGGCCCTGGCTGCTGTTCAACGGTCGCCTCCTGCGGTTCGGGCGCAGCCACAACACCGCGCTCGGAAACTCTACGTTCATGCGCGAGCTGATCGTCTCCATCCCGTACGAAACGCGAACCTCCGGAACTGCTCGCGCCGGCGACGGCCGGTCGGCGGTGTGCTTCCTACGAAGCTCCGGTTGCCTCTCGGGTCCGCCGCGCCGAGGTGTATACGAGCGAGAGGAGTGACGATGCGGCCAGGCATGCGGTGGCGACAGTGAACGCGAACCAGAACGTCACCCAGGTCGCGGGCACGGGAAGGAGCGCGATCGGCAGAGCGAGGTAGCTCGCGGCCACCGTTCGCAGGCGCCTCTCGTCGCGTAATTGATCCTCCAGTCGTCTGACGGGGTGCACCGAGGACGCGACCCCGTAGCGGGTCAGGCCGCCGGTGACAACCACCCGCCAGGTGTGGAGATTCAAGGCGATCATGAGCAACACGATTGCGAGCCCCGACAGTGACACCCAGTCGGGAATCTTCGGGGCATCGAGCGAGGTTAACGGCAAGGTGACGGCCGCGTACAGCACTGCTACCGAGGCCTCGATCGCCATCAGTCGCCGTGCGGGCCGAAGGTTCAACAGGCCGGGGCACGGCCGGTTCGCGCTCTGCATGTCGCCGGCCCCCGCCTGTCACCCGGGGATCTTGGCGGCGTTGGTGTTCTCGGCGGTGGTCAAGATGTAGTTCTCGGCATCGAATTCGGCGGTCTGCATGCGGAAGCGCCAGGTCTGGTCGGGCCAGATGGTGGTGATCTGGTTCTTCTTGTCCTTGTACCAGCTATCGCATCCACCGCTCGCCCAGACACTGGGGGCCAATCGTTTCCGAAGGTCGGCGTTGTATTCCTCTTGCCTGGATGCTTTGACGTCCACCGACCGCAACCGCAGCGCTCGCATGAACTGCAAGGTGCTGAGCAGGTAGGCGATCTGGGCCTCGATCATGTAGATCAAGCTGTTGTGTCCGAGCCCGGTGTTGGGTCCGGCCATCAAGAACAGGTTGGGAAACCCGGCCACGGTCGATCCCCGATAGGCCTGCGGACTGCCTTCCCACACATCCTCGAGGGAACGCCCGCCGTACCCGAAGATCATGCGCGGATGAGACGCATCGGTCACCCGAAATCCGGTACTGAAGACGAGCACGTCGACGGTGTGCTCGTCGGATGAGCTGCTGTCGGCCGCACCCGTCCGCACCCGGTCGGTGTCGATGCCTCGAATCGGATCGGTGACGACCGAGACATTGGGTTGAGTCAGCGCGGGAAAGTAATTGTCGGAGAGAAGGACTCGTTTGCACCCGAGCTCATGGTCGGGGGTCAGCTTCCGGCGGAGCTCGGGATCGCGCACCTGGCGCTTCAAGTGGTCCTCGGCTGACCTGCGACCCAGGACGCGTAGCGTCGTGTTGCCCATCAGGGCGGGGACGGATGCTTCGCGGGTGAGGTACTCGAATCCGCGGGTGAGGCGCTGCAGAACCGGCAGCGTGCGGTACAGCCTCTGCAGCCAGCCCGGTATCGTCCAGTCGTGGCGCGGAGTGATCCACGACGGCGTTCTCTGAAAGACGGTCAGGTGTGCCACTTTTGGCTGAATCTCGGGAATGAACTGTATGGCGCTCGCCCCGGTCCCGATCACACCGACCCGAAGCCCGGACAGATCCACCGAGTGGTCCCACCTGGCTGAGTGAAATGACTTGCCCGCGAACTTCTCGAGTCCGGGCAGCTGTGGGATCGACGGCTCGGAGAGCGGCCCCTGTGCCATGACCAAAAAGCGGGCGGTCAGCGGACCCCTGCTTGTGTCGACGCGCCAGATCTGGGCCTGTTGATCCCACTCCGCGCGCTGCAGCTCGCACCCGAACCTGATGTGCGGCCGCACCCCGAACTCGTCAGCACATCGCCGCAGGTATGCGCCGATCTCGGGTTGGGACGCGAACCGCCTGCTCCACTCGGGGTTGGGTGCGAACGAGAAGGAGTAAAGGTGCGAGGGAACATCGCAGGCGCAACCCGGATAGGTGTTGTCCCGCCACGTGCCACCGACTTCGCCCTCTCGTTCGATCACCAGTAGATCATCGCCAAAGCCGTGCTGCAGTAGTCGAATCGCTGTTCCTATGCCTGCGAAGCCGATTCCGACGATGAGGATGTTCGCGTGCTTGTCCGCGAGCGGTGCGTCGGCGGCAGCTGCGCCGGCCGACGCGGGGGTGTGGGTTGAAGTCGTCCTCGGCGTTGTCGTCGGCTTCTCGTTGTTGGCCACTGTGTTCCTCGACTCTTGCTCGGGTGGGTATCTGACTATTGAGATCATATCTATCGCATTCAAAACGATCGTAGACACAATGATAGAATAGCACCGCTGATTGGCGGCAGGTCTGCGGCGTTGGGCCTGGTTCGGATAGGAGAAGGACGGGATGAGAGTTCTGGCGCTAGGTGGTGGCGGCGCGATGGGCGCGGAAGCTGTTCGGACCGCGGTGAGTTTGCCGGCGGTCGCGGAGATCGTGGTCGCCGATCGCGACTACTCCGCTGCCGATGCTCTCGCCCGCGAGATGGTCGGTGCCGGTGTGCCGGTACGGGCGCGCAAGGTCGACGTGACCGACCGGCAGGGGCTGTATGCAGCGTTCGACGGCGCGGACGTGGTCCTGAACACCGTCGGCCCGTACTACCGATTCGGGCTGACGGTGTTGCGGGCGGCGATCGAGACCGGCACGCACTACCTCGACATCTGCGACGACTGGGAGCCGACGTTGCAGATGCTCGAGCTCGATGCGGAGGCCCGCAGGGCGGGTGTCTGTGCAATCGTGGGCATGGGGGCCAGTCCGGGTGTGAGCAATTTGCTCGCGGCGCGGGCGGCACGCGAACTCGACAACGTCGTGAACGTGTACACGGCCTGGCCCGTCGACGGTCCGGGCGTGGGGAATCAAGACGAGGAGAATGCCCAGCTGTTGGCTCCGGACGGGCAGCCTTCGGCGGCGGCGGTGCACTGGATGCAGCAGATCAGCGGGACCGTTGCGGTGGTGCGCGACGGGCAGATCGCGCAGGAAGAGCCGTTACGGGCTGTTTCGCTGTCCTTGCCCGGCGGGCGTAGCGGCACCGCCTACACCGTCGGACATCCCGAGCCGGTGACCCTTCGGCTAACGCTTCGGCCATCCGGTGACTCGGCGAACCTAATGGTCATCTCGCCGGGGACGGCGGCCTACCTAGATGTGCTGCGCACCGACATCGACAAGGGACGTCTGACGAACGAGACCGCGGCGGCAGATCTCGCGAGCCCGTCGTTTCGGCGTGGAGTCCGTTCGATGGTGCGTGCCGCGAAGTTCAAGTCGCCGGGTACCTTGCCGCCGTTCTTCGCGGCCGCGCTGGGCATCAAGAACGGGCAGTGGTACACGGCTCTGGCGCGTCTCGCCGAGGGCACCGGCTTGGCTTCACTGACCTCGGATATGGCCAGAGCTACCGGAATTCCCTTGGCGCTCGGACTGTCTCAGATTGTCGACGGAACCGCCGTTCGAGCCGGAGTACATCCGCCGGACGCGGTTGTCGACCCTGACCGCTTCTTTCACGACCTGGCCGTGACCGTCAACGGAGACGGTTCGGACACCGGCGTGGTCGTGGAGCTCGAACAGGCCGACGGCGCTCCATAGGCTCCGGGTTGCCGACCTAAGCCATCAACCGGCCGAACGGAACTCGCGGACCTCGTTCGAGCAAGCCCGCGCTCCCGTTCGGCCGGTCCGGTGGGCGCAACAACACCACCCACCGGCCGGTGCACGACGCGCTCGAGCTGATCGGTAGGTACGCTGGCGAGAACCTGCGCTACTACCCGGCCGGCGACGAGGTTCCGGTGCATCGGGGTGTGTCCGGGGACTGGGCGGAGCTGGTGTGTCAGAACGATCAGCACGGTCACCGGCGTGTGGTGCGGATGGTGTACGAGATCGCCACGTTCCAGGCGTTGCGGGATCAGTTGCGGTGCAAGGAGACAGGTGCCGATAGCGAACTCGCGGAAATACGTACCGGTACGTTTTGCGAAAATCGAAAGTGCCCCGGCAAGGTAGGCGACTATGGCCCAACACTGTTGGAAGGACAGCTTTCGGCGCAGCAGGTGCGCCCTGCTGCTGACGCTCGCCGCCATCTGCAGACTGGCCGGGGGATTCCTGTCGTGGCGTGGTGGGACCAACCCGTTCAAGGCCGCCCTTTACGGCTTCGGCGCCTGCGGCGTCGCCGCCGGTCTCGGCATCGCGTTCTTCACCCTTCTCGTCTGAGTCCCAGGTCGACTCGGCCATCAGTTTGAGCGTTCGATTCAGCCCGTGCCGTGGACCATAGTGTCGTCAAATGACCCTTTGGCGACACCCGTCGCGAGCGGCTTCCGCGCCGCCGGGATCCTGCGGAAACAGCGCATCCGATCCATTGCGATCCGTTTCGGATTGACGACAGGGTTTGACGACAGATAGAACAGTGAACGGAAGCGACCGAGTCGGCGGAAAGGGCGCGGCGGTCATGGCCGAACTCGTTTACACCCGGGTATCCACCGACGAGCAGAGCACCCTGCGCCAGACCCACCTGCTCAACGACGCCGGTCTCGTCGACGGCGCGCCCGGCGTGCGATTGTTCGCCGACCCGGCCACCTCCTCCAAGATCCCCTCTCGACCGCGACGGCTTCCACCAGCTCGCGCAGTATGCGCGCCGCGGTGACCGGCTGACGGTGTCGGAGCTGTCTCGGCTGTGCCGCGACCTCGCCGACATCCTGGCCGTGCGCGACTGGTGCCAGCAGCACGACGTGCAGCTGCGCGTGCTGTCCGGGGCCTTGTCGGGCATCACCGACCTCGCCGCCACCGACGCGACCACCGCCATGCTGGTCAACGTGCTGATCTCGGTCGGCCAATTCCAGCGCGACCTGCAAAACGAACTCACCCGCAAGGGCCTGGCCGCCGCCTGGGCCCAAGGCTCCCGATCCGGACGCCGCGCGCAAGTCGCCGCGGCCGGGGCCACCGCCCAGGTCCGCCAGCAATACCGCGACGGAGCCAGCATCGCCGCTCTAGCGCGCGAGCACCAGGTGAGCCGCGTCGCGATCCGCACCGCCCTCGCCGACCTGCTGCCCGGCCGCCGCGAACAACCCGCGCGCACCGACAGCGCAGAACCGCACCCGGTCCGCATCGAGATGCCCGGCAAGATCGCCCACCACATCACCACACAGGCCACCGACCTCGGCGAAGCCGAGCGCCACGCCCTGCACCAAGGACAGCAAGTGCGCCGCGGACAGGGCTACAGCCTGCCCGTCACCGCACCACCCCACGTCCACCAAGCGCTACTGGCCGCCGCCGAAACAGTTCGACACAGCACCTCGGCCGCCGACCGCAAGGCATACCGGATCTATCGCGAACGCCTCGATCAGCGGCACCCATCCTGACGAGGGTCCCGAGCCTGAAACCCGTCCTCTACCAGCGGATTACGCCATATCCGTTGCTTTTCGCGCCGTTACTACTTTCGCCGCCAATTGCATCGGATGCGAACTCGCGACGGTATGCGCATCGACCGGTTCGAGGCGGCGAATCCAGTCTCTACCAGAGGGCTTCAGCTGTGTCGGCACCGATGAAGATAGACGGCTGAAGGCCCCAAAGCGGTCTGTCTGACGCAACTGCCTGCGGGTTCCGCCATGGCTCGCATCAGATGCGACTTTCTCGCATCTGATGCGACCGATGGAGGTGGGCCGGTTTGGCGGGTTTCGGCGGTTCGGTGCCGGGTGCGGCACGGCTGCACCTGGTCGATGGGGTGTCGCTGCTGCGGCCGGAGGAGCAGGTGTTCGAGGCGATGCTGTCGGGCTTCGCGAATCAGCAGTTGGCCCGGAATCTGGCCCGCACCACGGTGGAAAGCCGGGAACGCACAGTGAAGGCGTTCGCCGCCTACGTGAACGCGTTTCCGTGGCAGTGGAGTCCGGCGATGGTCGATGAATGGCTGGGTGACCTGCGGTCGCTGCGCGAGCTGAAGCGGACGACGATCCGCTCCTACTCCGAGGCGATCCGGGCGTTCTGCCACTTCGTCACCGACCCGCTCTATCAGTGGCCGGTCACCTGCGAGGACCGGTTCGGCACGCACCCGGTCCAGGTGGTGCACGAGTGGAACACCGCCGCCCACGTCCAGGACAACGAATCCGATCCGAAGAAGCGAGCATTCACCAAGGCCGAGCTGCACGCGTTCTTCGCCCACTGCGACGACGAAGTCGCCCGCATCCGGGCGTTCGGCCGAAAAGGCTGGCTACCTGCTTTCCGGGACGCCACCATGTTCAAGACCGCCTACGCATTCGGGTTGCGGCGCAACGAAACTCGAATGCTGGATGCCGCAGACTTCGGCACCAACCCGCACGCTCCCCAGTTCAAGCAGTTCGGCTACTGCCAGGTCCGGTTCGGCAAGGCCAAGAAGGGATCGCCGCCGAAACGACGCGGTGTCCTGACTATGTGGGACTGGACCGTCGATGTCCTCGACGAATGGTTCGCCGAGGTCCGGCCGCTGCTCGGGGCCGACGGGAACCCCGCGGCTTGGCCGTCCGAGCGCGGCCTGCGGATCGGCTGCCAGCGCCTGAATTCCCGGTTCGTCGCCTACCGCCGCGCCCTCGGCTTGGACGATGGGCTCGATTTCCATGCCGAAACCGGAGAGGTATTCGTGGTAGATGCGTCGCACGACCGGCGCTGTTCGGGGATCGGCTTCGAGCCGGTGGATCCGCTTTCCCTCGGCGGCTTTGCCGGGAGATACGACGTGCCTCCGACGACTGCGTCGTGGTTGGTCCACCACTTGTTCCATTCCCGGCATGCCGCACCACCCCGATCCACCGCTGGTCAGTAGTGGTCTACGAGGGGTGGCTGTGGGACGACGAAACCGGTGCCCGCGAAGGACTTCTCCTGGGCGGCCTGCCAGGAGCCGTCGAGGATCATCGCTTCGATGGCGTCGTTGATGGTGCGGCGCAGTTCGGTGTCGCCCTTTTTCAGGCCGATGCCGTATTTCTCGGTGGTGAAAGTCTTGTTCACCAGTTTGAACCGGCCTGGCGACTGGGCCGCGTAACCGGCGAGGATCACGTTGTCGGTGGTGACCGCGTCGACCGCGCCTGTGCGCAGTGCCTCCACGCACAGCGAGTACGAGTCGTAGGTCTGGACCCGCGTCCGCGGGAAGTTCCGCTCGATGTACAGCGCCGGGGTCGAGCCCGTCACCGAGCAGACCCGCTTGCCGGCGAACAGTGAATGCGGGCCGGTGATGTCGGTATCGGCAGCCTGAACGAGCAGGTCCTGACCTGCCACGTAGTAGGGGCCTGCGAAATCGACCCGGTCCTTGCGCTTGTCGTTGATCGAGTAGGTGGCGACGACGAAGTCGACCTGCCCGCTCTCGATCATGCTCTCGCGCTGGGCCGATGGCGTTTCCTTGAAGGTGATGCTCTCCGGGCGCACACCGAGCTTGTCCGCGACATACTCGGCGACATCGACGTCGAAACCGCGGTAGATGCCGTCGGCGACACGCAGGCCGAGACCCGGCTGGTCGAATTTGATGCCGATGGTCAGCGTGCCGCCCCTGGCGTTCTCCAGTGCCGATTTCTGCTCGGCACCGCCACAGGCCGCGGTCGCAGCCACCATCAGTACCGTCGCGCAGATTCCCAGGCGCATCGCACGATTGATCTTCACGGGCTCTCTCCTCGAGCTGTCCGGCAGCTCAGCTCAGCGTGGCGAGCACCATTTCCAGCGCCTTGCGCATGTCGTCGGCTTCGATGCGCATCAAGGTCACCTCGTCGAGCGACCGCGGGTCGAGCGATTCGTCCATGGCCAGGCGGTATTCCCGTTCCTCCTCGGCCGTTTCGATCACATTGCGGATGAAGCGGCCGTTGCCGGCGAGATCGACACCGCGGCGCGGCAGGCCACTCTGGTCGGTGCGCTCGGCCGCGTACAGCTCGGCGCACGCGGCGCGCAGAATGTCGACGGCGTCCTCCGAGACCGAGGAGTCGCGTTTGCGGGCGATGAATCTGCCGATGTCGCAGAGCTCTTCGGGCGAGTACGAGTCGAACTTCACGCGTTTGGCGAACCGGGAGGCGAGGCCGTCGTTGCTGGCGAGGAACCGGTCGATCTCGCCGTCGTAGCCGGCGATGATCACCACCAGCCGGTCGCGGTCGTTCTCCATCCGCGCGAGCAGGGTGTCCACCGCTTCCCGGCCGAACGCGTCACCACCGGACAGGCCCGCCTGGATCAGCGTGTACGCCTCGTCGACGAACAGCACGCCGTCCATCGCCGAGTCGATCAGCGCGTTCGTCTTGATCGCCGTCGAACCGAGGTGCTGGCCGACGAAATCGGACCGTTTGGCCTCCACCACCTTGTCGGTCTTGAGCAACCCGAGACCGCAGTAGATCTTGGCGACCACACGGGCGATGGTGGTCTTGCCGGTACCGGGCGGGCCGGTGAACGCGAGATGCTGCCCGCGCGGCACGCTGTTGAGACCCTTTTCGGCCCGGATCTTGGCCATGGTCGCCGACGATTGCAGCTTGTCGACCTGCACCTTGACCGCGGCCAAACCGATCTGGGCATCCAGTTCGGCGCGCGCCGACGCCAGCACCTGTTCGGCCCGGTCCTGATGTTCCTGCTCGGCCGCCTCGGCCAGCGACGGCGCGGTCTCGGGATCCCAACGGCTGGTGCGGGATTCGATCTGTTCACGGGTGGTGACCACGATCCGGAACGTCGGGTCGCTCATCGCCCGCGAGTTCGCGGCGAAACCGGGCACCTGGCTGTACACGGTCTCGAACAGGGCGCGGGCCTCGTCCTCGTTGCCCTGTTCGCGCAGGGCGAGGCCGCGGCAGTACATCGCCGCGGTGCGTGCCGCCGGAATCGGGCCGCGCTCGGCCTGTTCGAGCCTGCGCGTCGCCTCACCGAACAGGCCGAGGTGCGCGCAGGCGGTGCCGACCATGACGTGGGCGCCCACGGCCATGAACTGGTCCTGCCATTCGGCCGAGCCCGCCAGCACCGCCATCACATCGGGCCACAGCTGCGCGGTGAAATACAGGACGCCACGGGCGTAGGCGCAGGCCCGGTCGTCGAGGGCGCGGTCGGGGTCGTCGGTGAGCTTGGCGCGGCGCTCGTCCAGCTCGTCCAGGATCTGCTCGGCCTCGTCGAACTGCTTGTCCTCCAGCAGGCGCATGGCCCGCGCGAGCCAGATCTCGGTGAGACCGGCGACCGGATAGTCGATGTACTGGCCGATCTGGAAACGGCCCGCCAGCTGGCGCGGCGGCAACCCGAGCCGACGCTGCTCGCGCATCAGCGAGGTGGTCGAGGTGCGGTGCAGCTGCCGGAGCACCTCCTCGGTCGCGTCGCCCGCGGCGAGGCGACCCAGCCACGCGTCACACATGTCCGGGTCCAGCTCAGTGGCCCGGCGGAAGGCCACCTTGGCGTACTCGAGGTTCTTGGTGGCCTGCTGGCCGTCGACCATCAAACCCAACGACAGTACGCCCGCGTCGAACACCTGTTGTGCTTGCCGAATCGCTGACATGCCGCGCAACCTAACCGAGCCGCGCCACGGTGGCTCGGCGACCGCGATGGCGCGTACTCGGCATTCACTGTCGCTTAACCGTACGACGCGGCCCGCGTCACGGAATCCCATGTCGCGGCCCGTCCAGGGTTACAACAAAGGAAACTCGACCGCGCGCACCGAGCCGAGGTCACGGTGCCGTTGTTAGTTTCCCGAAGGTGATGGAGTCCACGGCGATCGAGCCGCAGCTGTGCCGGATTTCGGTGATCGGTGACAACACCCAGATGGATGTGGTGTTGCCCGCCACCATCCCGATCGCGAATATCACGCCAGACCTGGTGGCGCTCATCGCTTCCCGCAATCCCGACCTGTCCGAACACGAGGACAACGGGCCACTCGCGGCCCGGCACTGGACCTTGTCCCGGCTCGGCCAGACCGCGATCGACCCGGATCGCACACTGGCCGAGGCCGAGGTGTTCGACGGCGATCTGCTGGTGCTGCGCGCGGTGGACTCGGTCGAATCACCGCCCCTGTTCGACGATGTGATCGATGCGGTCGCCCGGCTCACCGACGATTCCTTTCCCGGGTGGACCGGCGAGTCGGCGGGACGCGCAGGCATGGCGGGCGCGATCGCGGCCGTGGCCGGTTCCTGTGCGCTGCTGCTGTATGCGGCGGCGCTCGGCTGGGGCATCGTGGCCGGGGCGGCCGGTGCCGGCATCGGTGCGGTGATCCTCGGCGGCAGCGCGCTGGTGGTGCGCAAATACGAGGCGGGGGCCGCGGCCACCGTCCTCGCGCTGTGCGGTTTGCTGCTGATGGGAACGGGCGCAGCGGCTTTCGTGCCGGGGGTGCCCGGCGCGCCGCATGTGCTGCTCGGCTGTGCCACCACGCTGTTGCTCGCCGTGATCGCCGCGCGGACGGTACCCGTTCGACCGACGATGTTCACCGCCGTGATGACGGTCGCGACGTTCGGCGTCGCCACGACGGGCGTGGTGACGATCTGGGACGCGGCACCCGCCAAGGTCGCGGCCGGGGTGATCGTGTTCGCGCTGCTCGCCATCACGCTGGCCCCGCGGATCGCGGTGGCGTCCGCGCGGCTCCCGGTGCCCCCGGTGCCGACGGCGGGTGGGGCAATCGATCCGCGCGACCACGAGCCACGCCCGACCATCGAAGGCATCGGTGCGATCGGCGCCACGGCCATTCCGTCGGCGGCCGGGCTCGGCGAACGGTCGAGAACGGCCAACGACTACCAGTCCGGGATGATCTTCGGCATCGTCGGCGTCGCCGTGCTCGCGACGATCATGGTCGTCGCGGCGGCGACCGAGCACCGCTGGCAGTGCGCGCTGCTGGCCGGTGCGGTCGGTGTCGTGCTCGCCCGGCGCGGACGGGCGTTCGCCGATCTGACCCAGGCGGCGGTGCTGGTGGCCGGTGGCTGCGCGGCGCTGATCGTGCCGTGCGTGCTGTGGGGTCTGCGGATACCGGAGCTGGCGCTGCCCGCCGCGGGCGTGCTGCTGGTGGTCGCGGGGCTGGCGATGGTCATCGGGGTGGCAGGCCCGAACATGGAGGTGTCGCCGGTCGTGCAGCGGGCGGGCGAGATCGTCGAATACGTCCTCATCTGTGTGATCGGCCCGCTCGTGTTCTGGATCATCGACATCTACGCCATGGCCCGCAATGCGTGAGTTCCCGGCCCCGCGGTCGGTTGTCGTCGCCGCCGTGACCATGGCACTGGTGGCCGGGCCTGCCGGTGCCGCGCTCGGGGTGCCGCCGCCGGTGGTCGATCCGGGCGCACTGAACACGACAGCGCCGGTGGCGCCGCCGGAACCGGCCGAGCAGCGACTGCTGTGCTCGCAACCGATCTGGAGCGGGCCGGCGCCGACCGGCATCCCCGCCGTCCAGAAGGTGCTCGGTCTCGCCGATGCTTGGCGGTTCAGCCGGGGCGAGGGCCAGACCGTCGCGGTGATCGACACCGGCGTCACCGCGCATCCGCGGCTGTCGGTCCGGCCCGGCGGCGACTACGTCGCCGATTCCGACGGCACCGCCGACTGCGACGGGCACGGCACGCTGGTCGCCGGCATCATCGCAGGACGGCCTGCGCCCGACGGCAGCGACGGGTTCTCCGGCGTCGCGCCCGCGGCGGAGATCCTCACCGTGCGCCAGACCAGCCTGGCCTACGAAGCGAAGAACCGCAGCCGCGCCGGGGACGATCCGGGCGGCATGTCGGCGGGTGGCTACGGCACCGTCGACAGCCTCGCCAACGCGGTGGTGCACGCGGTCGACAGCGGCGCGACGGTCATCAACATCTCCGCGGTGTCGTGCAGGCCTGCGGGCACCGACGCCGTCGACCGCGCGCTCGGCGCGTCGCTGCAGTACGCCTTCGAACGCAATGTCGTCGTGGTGGTGGCGGCGGGCAATGTGCAACAGCAGGGTGCGTGCAAGGAACAGAACGGCACCGCAGGCTGGAATGCGGTGGGCACGGTCGCGACACCCGCCTGGTTCGCGCCCTATGTGCTGTCGGTGGCCTCGATCGAACCCGACGGTTCGCCCTCACCGTTCACGCTGTACGGACCGTGGGTCTCGGTGGCCGCGCCGGGCAGCAATCTGATGTCGCTGGACAGCAAGCCGGGCGGCACCGGATTGGTCAACGGCACCCCGCAGGCCGACGGGCAGGTGGCTCCGGTGAACGGCACCAGCTTCGCCAGCGCCTACGTCGCCGGTCTGGCCGCGCTGGTGCGCGCCCGGTTTCCCGACCTGTCGGCCCGGCAAGTGATGGAACGCATCACCCGCACCGCCCACGGCCCCGGCAGTGGGCGCGACTCCCGGATCGGCGCGGGCCTGATCGACCCGCTCGCCGCACTCACCGCCGTCGTGCCGCCCGCCGCGGCACAGGATCCGGCCCACGGCGTCGCGATCGCGGGGCCGACGCCGCCGCCGTACGTGAGTCCGTGGCCGCGACGGGTCGGGCTCGCCGGCGCCGTCGGCGCGCTGACGCTGCTGGCGATCGTGCTCGTCCTGTCCATTCCGTTCCGGCGCGAACAGCGCACGCCTCTCGTCCTGCCTGGCGACGACTAACCGAAGGAATTGCCCATGGGCACACAGGGATTCATCCGGCTCGCCCGGATCGCGCCGCCTCGCCCACCGGGCGGCGAGGTGATTCTCAACGCGCCGCCGGAGATCACCGCACCGGTGCCTGCGCCGCTGTGGCAGCGGTTGCTGCCGGTGGTGATGGTGGTCGCGATGGTCGGCATGATCGCGCTCATGGTCACCATGGGCGGGCGGTCCATGCTCACCAATCCGATGACGATGATGTTCCCGATGATGATGCTGATGTCGATGGTCGGCATGTTCGCCGGCCGCTCCGGCGGCGGCGGGAAGAAGGCCGCCGAGCTCAATGAGGAACGCAAGGACTACTTCCGCTACCTCGACCAGCTGCGCCGCGATGTCCGCACCACCGGCCTCGCCCAGCGCGAGGCCTTGTTCTGGAGCCATCCGCATCCGATCGACGTGCACGCGCTGATCGGCACCCGCCGGATGTGGGAGCGCAGGGCGGGCGACCCCGACTTCGGGCACGTCCGGATCGGCGTCGGCAGCCATCGCCTCGCCACCAAACTCGCCCGGCCGGAAACGGTTCCGCTCGAAGACCTCGAACCGGTGGCGACGGTGGCGCTGCGCCGCTTCGTGCGCACTCATTCGGTCGTGCACGGCCTGCCCACCGCCATCTCCCTGCGCGCGTTCCCCGCCGTGAACATCGAAGGCCCGCGCGAACACGGCCGCGCCCTTGCCCGGTCGATGGTGATGGAACTGGCGACCTTCCACGGCCCGGACAGCCTGATCATCGCCATCGTCACCGCCGACCCCGACGGCGTGGCCTGGGGCTGGACCAAATGGCTACCGCACCTGCAACATCCGCGCGACACCGACCGGATCGGTTCGATGCGGATGCTCTACGAATCGCTGTCGGAACTCGAGACCGCCCTGGCGGAGGACCTGCTCGAACGCGGACGCTTCCTGCGCAACGCCCCGCCCACCGCGGGCCGCGTACACCTGGTCGTTGTGATCGATGACGGCTATGTGAGCGGTTCCGAGCGCACCATCAGCGACGCGGGCCTGGACTCGGTGACCGTCCTCGACCTCACCGCGCCGCAGACCGGTCTCGCGGTGCGCCGCGGTCTGCAACTGGTAGTCGAGGAGGCGATCATCGGTGCGCGCACCGGCGGCGCGGTGGAGAACTTCGCCGGACCCGACCGGGTCGGCCTCGAGGTGGCCGCCACCTTCGGGCGCGCCATGGCACGCTACCGGATCGCCACCAGCGCCCAGATCGTCGACCTGGGCGAGGACATCACCACCGACCCCGGCCTGATGGCGATGCTCGGTGTCGCGGACGCGGCGACCATCGACGCCGATGTGGTGTGGCGGCCCCGCTCGGCGCGCGAGCGCCTCCGGGTGCCGATCGGTGTCACCCCCGACGGCACCCGCGTCGAGATCGACATCAAGGAATCCGCCGAAAACGGTATGGGACCGCACGGGTTGTGCATCGGCGCAACGGGTTCGGGCAAGTCCGAGTTCCTGCGCACCCTGGTGCTGTCGATGGTGACGACCCACTCGCCCGACCTGCTCAACCTGGTGCTGGTCGACTTCAAGGGCGGCGCGACGTTCCTCGGCCTCGATCCGCTCCCCCACGTGTCCGCGGTGATCACCAACCTCGAGGAAGAACTCTCGATGGTGGACCGCATGCGCGACGCGCTGGCGGGTGAGCTGACCCGGCGGCAGGAACTGCTGCGGTCGGCGGGCAACTTCGCCAATGTCACCGAATACGAGAAGGCCCGCGCCAACGGCGCGCCACTGGATCCGCTGCCCGCGCTGTTCATCATCGTGGACGAATTCTCCGAATTGCTCTCGCAGAAACCGGATTTCGCGGAGCTGTTCGTGATGATCGGGCGCCTCGGCCGGTCGCTGCGGGTGCATCTGCTGCTGGCGTCGCAGCGGCTGGAGGAGAACCGGCTGCGCGGCCTCGATTCGCACCTGTCGTATCGGATCGGGCTGCGCACGTTCTCGGCGGGCGAGTCCCGGCAGGTGCTCGGCATCACCGACGCCTACCATCTGCCCGCGCAGCCCGGCGCGGGCTATTTGAAGAGCGACTCGTCGGATCCGTTGCGGTTCAATGCCACTTACGTCTCCGGCCCCTATGTCCCACCGGTCGCGGGCCGGGCGGTCGGCCCGGCGGCGGCCGTCGCCGGGCGCGTCGACCTGTTCACCGCCGCCGTCGTCGAACGCACCGAGCCGGTGGCCGCCGCGGCCACCGGCGAACCGATTCCGGTGGAGCTGCCCGATCTGAGCGAACTCCTCGGCGCGACCGCGGCGGCGCCCGCCGATCCCGAACGGTCGCTGCTTGCCGTGGTGGTCGACCGGCTGACCGGGCACGGCAGGCCAGCCCACCAGGTATGGCTGCCGCCGCTGGATGTGTCCCCCACCGTGGATATGCTGCTGCCCGACGATGATTGGCGTTCCGAGGCCAACCGCACCACCACGCTGTGGCTGCCGATCGGCATCATCGACAAGCCCTACGAGCAGAAGCGCGACGTGCTCTCGATCGACCTGTCCGGCGGCCAGGGCAATGTCGCGGTCGTCGGCGGACCCCAATCGGGCAAGTCGACCGCGCTGCGCACGATCATCCTCTCGGCGGCGGCCACCCACACTCCCGAGCAGGTGCAGTTCTACTGCCTCGATTTCGGTGGCGGCACGCTGGCCGCGCTCACCGGTCTGCCGCATGTCGGGTCCGCGGCGGGGCGGCTGGAAACCGATCGGGTGCGCCGCACCATCGCCGAGCTCACCGTGCTGCTGCGCCAGCGCGAGGCGCGCTTCCTCGAACTCGGCGTGGAGAACATCCGCGATTTCCGGCGGCAGAAGGCCGAGATCGCGCAGCTGCCCGCCGAGGAGCGGGCCGCGCATCCGCTCTCGGCCGACCTGTTCGGCGATGTGTTCCTGGTGATCGACGGGTGGGCGGCCTTCCGCGAGGATTTCGACCTCATCGAGGGTCACGTGCTCGCGCTCGCCGCGCGCGGCCTGTCCTACGGCATCCACCTCATGCTCGGCGCGAACCGGTGGGCCGAGATCCGGCCCAACGTCAAGGATCAGATCGGCACCAGGATCGAGCTGCGCCTGGGTGATCCGTCGGATTCGGAGATGGATCGCCGTGCGGCGGTGCATGTTCCGGTCAACCGGCCGGGCCGGGGCATGACCCCCGACAAACTCCACATGCTGCTGGCCCTGCCCCGCCTCGACGCCGACGTCGACCCGGAGACGCTGGCCGACGGCATCGCCGCCGCGAAAGCCGGTCTCGCCGAGCTCTATCCCGGCCGCCGCGCGCCCGCGGTGCGGATGCTGCCCGACCTGATCGACCGCGAGCAGGTGCTGGCCACCGCGCGGGAGATGGACATGCGCATCGACAGCAAGCGGGTGGTGATCGGCCTGAGCGAGTCGGAGCTGGCGCCGGTGGTGCTCGACTTCGAGGAGTCGCCGCACCTGCTGGTGTTCGCCGACGTGGGTTGCGGCAAGACCACGCTGCTGCGCAATATCGCGCAGGGCATCGTGGAGAACTCGCACCCGAACGAGGCGCGGGTGATCATCGTCGACTACCGCCGCACCATGCTCGGCGCGGTCGAGGGCCCGCACCTGGCCGGCTATTCCACCTCGGCGCAGACCTCGGTACCCACCTTGAAGGAAGTCGCGGGTTTCGTGTCGCAGCGGCTGCCCGGCGCCGACATCACGCCCGCGCAGCTGCGGGAACGCAGCTGGTGGACCGGTCCCGAGGTGTATGTCATCGTCGATGACTACGACATGGTGGCCGCCAACAACCCGCTGCTGCCACTGATGGAGCTGCTGCCGCAGGCCCGCGACATCGGCCTGCACGTGATCATCGCCCGGCGCTCCGGCGGCGCGGCCCGCGCACTGTACGACCAGGTGCTCGGCCCGATGAAGGACATGTCGGTGGACGGCATCCTGATGAGCACGCCGAAGGACGAGGGCATCCTGCTCAGCGACGTGCGCCCGGCCCAGTACCCGCCCGGCCGCGGTCTGCTGGTCTCGCGCACACGGGGGCGCGACCTCGTCCAGATCTGCCATCTACCGCCGGTCGGTTGAGAGGAACAGTGTCCGTGAACAAGCAGACCATGCCGCGCGATCCCGTCCGGCATCAGCGCCAGGTCGGGGCCGAGCCCGCGTGGATCGTCGCCGAACACACCGACGGCACCCTCGTGGTCGCGGTCGGCATCGTGTGTATCGTGTTGCGCCCCTGGGAGATCGACAGCTCAGGTCGCTACCTGGTGGCGCCGGACGACCTCGCGGTGATCCGCGTGGATTCGGTCCTGATGCAACCGGGGTTCGAACCCCGCGGCACTCCGGCTCCGGGCGACCTTCTCGGCGCCGGACACCTGGCCGAACTCCGCAGGAACGCCGACCAGTGGCGGGCCGAGGCGTTCTGGGGATTCGAGCGGTGAGCGAGCAGGCGCCCGACCCGGCGGATCAGCTGGCCGACGCCCTCGCCGCGGCGGGTCCGGACGGGTGGCGGCGATTCGAAGCGATCTTCGCGCTCACGGTGATCGGCGGTGTCGCGTTCGTCGTGTATGCCGACGAGACCGATCGCCCGTTCCGCGTCGACCCGGCGCCCGCGGTGCTCGAGCTGGCCAAGAAGTTGCGCGAAGACTCCGCCGGGCACGGTGACGGTCCATGGTGGCGCATGATCGTGCGCGGCGATCTCGGAGGCGACCGCGAGATCGAATACGACTACGGGCACGAGCCGTTTCCCGAGGATCAGCTGCTGGTCCCCGAGGCGTATCTGATCGATCTCGAGGCCCATCCTCGCGACCGGGTGCCGGTCTGGCTGGCCGCGTATGTCTTCCACAACGATCGGCAGTCGCGCAGCCCCAAGGTCGCCGCCGCAGGCGCCGTCACCGATCGGGCGGCCGGTCGCACCGCGATCCCCGCACCCGGCGAGTTCCCCGCGCTGCCACTGATGCTGGCCCGCTGGGCGGTGATCGCCGCCGCGTTCGTGGCGGTCGGTTCCGAGCGCGGACCGCGCATCATGCCCGCCCTCGGCATTTTCGAAGGTGCGGCCAGGAGCGGGTCCACCCTGCACGTGCTGCCGGGTGGGCGCGCGGTGCTGTCCGGCGGGGTATGGGACGCACCGGAATTGGACGCCGCTTACCACCGCCGCGCGCCCTTCCCCGAGGTCTACGCCGGGGCGCCCGAGTGGGTGACCGATCAGGTGCTGAACTCGCGGGCACGCCGGGGACTGCTGTCGTTCTGCTACTGGTGGGACAACGATCGGTGGTATCGCGGCGACTCCCCCACCGCGGATCAGGTCAGCAGTGCCGTTCCCGGCGTGTGGTCGGCCTCGGATGTCATCGACGTCCTCTGTGCGGCGGCGATATCCGATCCGCTGCCGCGTCATCGCGTGGCGGCGGCGGATCTGGTGGCCGCGGCGGAGGCGGGCACCGTCACCCGTGGCATCGTGGCGGCCTTCTTCGACGATCCGGCCCACGATCTCGCCGGGGCGCTGTGCGAGCTGTCGATGGCGGGCCTGGTCGTCTCCTAGCGGCGGTGATCCAGGCCGCCGATCAGGCGAAGCCGGCGCTCGCCTCGTCCTCGGATCGGCGCACATCGCCTGCCGCGCGACCCATTCCGGTCGCGAATTCGGACAGGGTGTGGGCCAGATCGAAGCCGCCCTGGAGCAGGCCGACGCCGAGCTTCACGTAGCCTGCGTCGCCCTGCGCGAACTGCTTGCCGTAGGAATCGGTTCCCCACGGCGGCGTGCCGTCGCCGCGTGCGGTGACCTTGCTCGCCTCATTGCCGTTGTCCTGCACCGAGATCGGATCACCCAGTGTCGTCAGCGTATCGGCGAGCACGCGCACCGCTCCTTCGATGGCGTCGGCCACGCTGTCCATCACCACGGCGGCGGAGTGCAGGTCGGTCGTCGAATCGACGGCGATCACGTTCGCCACGGTGGCTCCCCTCGTCACACGGCGTATCGGAGCAAGACTGCCCGTGACAGGCAACCGGTATCGGGATGGTGGTGAGCCGGATCCGAAACACTAGGCAAACTAAGGGTTTTCAGCGTCCTGAGCGATGTCCGGGTTCCTCGGGTTCCTCGGGTTCCTCCGGTTCCTCCGGCTCCTCCGGCTCCTCGGGTTCCTCCGGCTCCTCGGCCTCTTTCGGCTCTTCCTTCGGTTCGTCGGGCGCTGCCGAGTCCGGCGGCGATCCCCACACAGCGGGGTCGGGCGGCAGCGGCGCGACATAGTCTTCGATCGTCGGCTGCTCGTACTTCTCGAGCTTGGATCGAGTCTTGGCCCGCAGATCGGTGGCCTTCGGCTGGTAGTGGTCCGTCCCCGGCCCGCCGGTCCCGTACTCCTTGCCGAGCTGCTCACTGCGCAGCAGGGCCCGCTGCCACCAGCTGTGCTCGTCCCCGAGCGGACGGATCGCCGGTTTGGCCTCGGTGTCGGACTTGTGGTCGACCGCCTCGGGATCGACGCGGACCATGCGCAGGTCGTCGGCGCGGGCCTGCGCATGATCGGCCTTGCGCTGGGCGTCGTCGGCGCGCGCCTGGAATTCGTCGGCCCGGCGCTGGTGCGCGTCGGCGCGCGTGCGTGTGGTGGTGTGTGTCTCCTCCGCGCTGGTGTGCGCGGCGCGCGCCAGAGTCAGCCCCTGTTCGGCCCGCTCGATCTGCTGCGGATCGGGATCGTCGGTCGCCCGCAGTTCCGCCATCCTGTCCTCGGCGGTGCGCAACTGTCCCCTTGTCTGTTCGGCACGCGTCCGCGCCTCCTCGGCCGCGTTGTCCTCGGTCGTCGCCCGCCGCTGCTGCATGTCCGCGCGCCGCTGCACGGCGTCGGCAGCGTTCTGCGCGCGATCGGCGTTCGCCTGGGAGGTCTGCGCCCTGCCCTGCATGTCGGCGGCCCGATCCGCCATGCGGCTGCCCCACTGCGGCTGCCGGTCGACCGACTCCTGCCCGTCGGGTGTGCCGAGCGCCCGTGCCCGTGGCTGGTTCTCGACGTGCTCCGACGGCGCGGCACGCAATTCGGGTTGGGCTTGGCGAACCTGCCGGTGGTAGTCGCGCAGGTTCGCCGCGTCCGCCCGGTCCAGCGCGCGCAGGCTGCGCTGGTGTCGCGGGGTCGCTTCCTCCGACGCGTCCACCGTCGGCCGGGCCACCCGCGCGGGCCGCGGGATCGGGGAATCGGTCGCCGATCCGCCCGCGGCCGCGACCTGGCTCGCCGGAACGTACACATTCCCTTCGGCATCGAGCTGGAAATGCCGGAGGAACCCGGTCCGCGCCGACCCCCGTGGCACCCGGTTCAGGTGGAACAGCCCACGGGCGCCACCGGCCATCCCGCCGCGGAATCCGCCACCGGCCGCACCGAGGCCGAACCCGCTCGCGGTGAACGAACCCTGCCAGTCACCACTGTTCATCGCGGTGGCCATCGATCCGCCGACGGTGCCGACCGCACCGGCGAAGGCGCCGATCGCCGCGCCGCGGCCCACATCGCCCGCGCGACCGAGCCGGTTGGTGACCCTGCCGATGGAGGCGTCGAACCCGATGCCGCCCCAGTGCGCCGAGGCCCGGCCGAACAGCCCGCTGGCGAAGGACGCGCCGAAGGAGACCAGGGTCTGGTTGCCGTCGAAGTGGCGGCGCGTCCCCGCCGCCAGCTGCCCGCCCTGGATGGTCACGTCCACCAGCACCGATTGCACACCCGACACCGCGCCTTTCACGGCGTAGGTGGCCAGGTTCTTGACCACCAGCTTGGTCCACGCCTGCTGCCCGACGCTGCCGAACGCCCGCAGAATCACCTGCTCGATCCGGGTGATCACCAGGTCCTCGATCCGCCGCAGGGTGGACCTGGTCCCGGCCACCGCCGCCGCCTCGACCGCGGGCGCGGTCGGCGGAAACATCCACGCCCACAGGATCTCCAGCGCGAGCAGGACGAACGAGACGATCATCATCAGCTTCGCCGCCTGCACCGTGGTGCCGAAATCGAAAGCGGCATCACCGAGTTCGTCGAACGCGGCGGCCAGCGACGCCACCGAGCTGTCCCCGTCGAGCAGGTCGTCGAACAGTGCCGCGATGGTCTCGGCGCCTGCTCCCTCGCGGTACGCACCGGACGCCTTGTCCCTGACCTGTTCCAGCGGGCCGACCTGCGCGGCAATCGCTTTCGCCGCGTCGTTCCACGCTTCGCCGATGGCGAAGAGCAGGTCTTCGTTCCCTTCGGGCAGGTCGACACCGACCAGCCAGCCCAGCCATTGCAGATCGTGCGGAATATGGATCATCGGTTCACAGGTCCAGGAAGTCCGGGGATTCCGCCGACGACCCGCCCGCCGACGACCCGCCCGCCGGCGGGTGCTGGTGTGCGGTCACCTGGCCGGTGACGGGATCCCACGAAAGCTCCATCTGGCAGTCCTGGCACCGTGCGGGGTCGAGCGGGGCGGCCGACCGGATCTGCGACGAGTGGATATGTCCCAGCACGATCCCCTCGATATCGCCGCTGTAGGCGAACCATTCGCCGCCGCTGAATCTGACGAACTTCGGCGCTTCGGCGCTGCCGACATAGTCCTCGGGATCGATGACGTCGAGTGGGGACAGCTCGAGTTCGAACAGGTAGATCGACTCCCCGTCGCGCAGCTGTCCGGCCATCTCCGGAGTGGCGGCAACCGACTTCGCCACACGCTGATCCAGCGTGACCGACTGGAAGGCATCGGCGTCCTTGAGCCGATCGAGGTCGCTGTTTCGCGCCGCGATGTACGCAGGACGTGCGATCTGGTGGATTCCCGACCGCTGTACCGCCGTGAAGTTGTCGAACGCCCTCAGCGACAGCGCATCCGCTTCGGCCAGCAGGCCGAGCTGCCTCGCCGCAGCCGTCAGATACGGCTCCCAATAGCGGAATTCCATGGCGCGCAGCTCGGTCGCGCGTGTAGTGACTCTGCTCTGATCGATGCGCGCAGCACCGGCATCACGCTGTTCCTTCGTCGCGGCGGGTTTGTAGCTGGCGACCGGTTTCAGGGTGCCCCACGGTCGCATCGTGGATGTTCGCGAGAAGGGCCGGACATGGTTCGTCATCGCCTGGCTCAGTGGCGCATCGAAGATTTCACGGGGATCGAGCACACCGGACTGGCCAGCACGGATCGCACCTTCGAGACCGGGGGCGGCGGTGGCCGTCCGCCAGGCGCGGCTGCTGAGACCGGTCTCGGCCTGGATCTGCTCGGCCGCTTCCTGCGTCAGCTTCAGCGCACGGTAGTACGTCGTTTTCCCCAGCGAATCCGCGAAGGCGTGCCGAATATCGAACACGGTCTGCTCGGTCCAGGTCCCCGCTCGCACGAACTCCAGGAACGCGGGCCGGTGCGTCTCCGAGACGACGCCCGGATCGATCAGCAGTTGCCGGAAGTCACGGGTGACGCCGAACTCCTCGTTGAGGCTGTCGAGGTCATGCAGAATCGCCGCGGCCTTGTCGCCGTAGCGCTGCGCGGCGTACTCGTTGTGATCGGTGATCCCGGTCGCGGCGTGCGCCAGCCACTCACGACGATTCAGCTCCGAGCTGCTGCGAAGAACCTCGAGCGCCCAGAGCGTGGGATCGTTCTGCGGCCTGCTGGACGAGGTGAGTTGACCCGCGGCGGAGTCGAGGGACAGCGTCGACTCGAATGCCTGTGCCAGTTCGTCTCCCGGCTGCGACGTTCCGTACCCTTCCGCGGTCGGAACGGCCGTGTCCCAGCCGTACGCCAACCGCGCGCCCATCCCGACCGACGACAGACTCTCGAACTGATTCAGATATCGCAGGGGCACCTCGATGCCGTCCGCGAACCGGTGTTCGGGCAGCCACCAGAACGGGTCGATCAGGCGCACCGCGGTGACGTTCCCCGCCTCGTCGGTGACGACACCGGCGACCACGTGCGCGTGCTGATGCGTCAGGTCGGTGTCGGGGTGACGTCGGCCCACCTCGAGCCGCCGGGTGGACAGGACCACGGTGTCGCCGCGGTCGAGCAGCTGCTTGATCCGATCCCCCGCCCACTGCGCGACCGGCGAACCGGCCATCGGCGCCCCGGATTCCCACTGCTCCATCACCTCGAACAACGGCGCCAACTGCCGGCCGAGCGGATCGGTCTCGACGAACCCCCAGGAGGCCTTCAAGAATTCGGCGAATCCGGCCGATGTTCGAGCGTCTTGGCGCCGCAGCCAGTTCCAGAATTCGGTCGAGGCAGCCTCCTCGGACAGTCCGAGGTTGTCGATCCGTTCCATTTCCTCGGCCGCGCGGTCCCACGTCGACAGGTCCGACCAGCCGTTCATCCACGCCTGCCACTCGGACTCCAGGCTCAGCACCTCTTTCGCGAGCGTCGTATCGCCGAGGATGTCGGTCACCAGGTCCAGTCCGAGCGACATCGGATGCGCGAAACCCATATCGTCCACCGCCCGCTTGGACAGGGTGCGGCCCGAACTGCCGGTGAGGACCGTCGGCCACAGCGCGGCGCCGGTGGCGCCGGGCAGTCCGCCCTCGATGCCGGCGTATCCCTCGTGCTGACCGGTGTATATCGCCCAGGCTTTCTCGATCACCGCGGGCCACAGGGGGTGACCGGTCTGGTGCGCCGCGTACGCCATGTCCGTGCCGACGGCGTAGAAGCGGTCGTCCACCGCGATCCAGACCTCACGGCGGACCGGGTCGTCGAACGCCGAGGCGCGGGGTGCCGGACGCCCACTGTCGTCGACGACCTCTTCGGTGAACCGCACTTCCCAGCCGCCGCCGTCGCGCGGGCGGATCATCTGCTGCACCCACGTCGGATGCTTGGCGGCCAGGCCGATCAGGTCGGCCATCAGATAGCAGGTGCCGATGTCGCCCTGCTTCACATCGGTCACCGCCGGAAGTCCACCGGCGCCGAACAGCGGGCCGGAAACCCGAACGAGTGCCGGTAGTGTCACACCGGCGGCCACGAGAACCGACCGATCGACCGCATGCCAGGTCGACTCCTCTGACCCGACCGCCGCCGCGTACACCAGGACTCGGTCCGGTGTGCCCGTGTCCAGCCGAACCGCAACCCGCGACCCGGCCTCCAGTTCCACCAGCACCCCGTTCGACTCGAGCTCGAGATCGGTGCGGATCTTGACAAGTGCGGCAGGCAGGAGGTCCTGGTTGTCCGCGTCGTACCGATTCGCCAGGATGGAGTCGGCGGCGGTCAACGGGACGTCCCGATCGGCCAGGTCGTTCTGCGACGACAGGGCGGTGCGGCCCGCACCGGTTCCGGCGAGGTCGAGCGCGCGATCGCCGACCACAGCGCTGGCGCGCACCGGCCAGTACGTCGGGGTCACGAACGCATCCCACCCGTGCGCGAACCGCGTGCCTGGCCCGGCGGAACTCAGCAGCAGGAACTGGTTGAGGTGGCGCACCGACACGATGCGCGACGGCGCGACAGCGTTCGGGAAGTCGATCCAATCGGTCGGATCACGCAACTCCAGGGCGGTCGCGCGACCGTTCTCGGTCACCACTCTCGTCACCGAGAGCCCGTGCCCGGCCGGCAATCCGGTGTGAGGGTGGACGTTTCCGTTCCGCACGCGGCGAGTGCCGACGGTGACGTTGTCGCCGCGTTCGAGCAGCCGGGCGATCCGATCGGCGACCCACTGGGTGAGCACCGAGGACTCCTCGAGCGGTTGGCCGGACTCCCACTTCGCCATTTCGGTGTGCAGCACCTCGAGCGCCGGGGCCAGCGCCGCGTACCGGTCGGCGCTGAGGGTTTCGCGCAGGAAGGTCCGGAACCCCGTCGAGGTGTGCGCGTTGTTGGCATCGAGCCATCGGCGATACCGCGGTTCGTTCGGATCGATCGCGGAGTTCGTTCCGTGGAGCGAGCGCCACACGCTCTTGGCCCGATCCCAGTTCGTGTGGTCGGCCCACCTGTTCATCCACTCGCGCCACGCCGGTTCCAAGTCGAGAATCTCCTCGGCCGGCTCGAGCGCGCTGCGGTGCGCATTCTCCTCCTGCACACCGGGTCCCACGATCAATTCGGCGAGCGCGTCCTGCCCCAGGGTGAGCGGGTGGGCGAAATAGTGGTCGTCCATGGCGCGCGAGGAGACCAGCCTGCCGTGCCTGCCGGTCACGGTCGGCGGCTGGAACGCGGCGGCGGTGGCACCGGCGCTGCCGCCTTCGATGCCGACATAGCCGCGGTCATCGCCGCCGCGGTACTTCGCCCATGCCTTCTCGATCACCATCGCCCACAGCGGCATCCCCGACTTGCGTTGCGCGTAGGGCCGTTCAGCGTCGTAGACATAGAAGTTCCGGTCGACTGATATCCACACTTCACGCCGGTGCAGGTCGTCGATCTGCTCGGTGAACCGCACATCGAAGGTGCCGTCGGCCATTTCGATGATCATGTCGTAGATCCAGTTCGGATGCTGCTCGGCGAGTCCGATCAAATCCGCCATCAGGTAGCAGGTTCCGAACATCCCCTGCTCGACATCGAGCACCGAGGGCAGCCGGTCGGGGTCGAACAGGACATTGTCCATCGTGACGACCTGCGGCACTTCGACTCCGCGCCGGGTCACCGCGTCCTTGTCGAATTGGTGCCACTGTGGCGTGGAGTTCTGTTCCGAAGCAGCCAAGAGCCATACGTGGTCTTCATGCACCCGCAACGGGACCCGTGCCCCGTCGGCCAAGCGCACTCGGTGACCGCTGTAGGCATCGAGCGAGAATCCTTGGCGCGGAATGTCGGTCGCGGCGGGCGGAAGCGCGAACTCCGAGGCGGGCGGCGCGGTGGCGACGACCGTGGCGATCGGCGCCACGACAGCCGGTCGGGTGGACCGCGGAATAGGCGGAGCCACCGGCTGATTCGTCGACGCATCGACGACCGACATCGCCCACGGTGCCGGGCTGGGGCGGGTCGCGCGGTTCGGGGCCGGCGGCTCCGCCGGGGGCGCTCCGAAGCCGAGGAGCTGGGTGGGGAGGTAGTCGTGGCCGTGCGCTCCCCAGCTGCCCGGTCCGGCGGACGAGAGCATGATGAAGGCGTTGAGATGGGTCTGGGTCACAGTGATGAACGCGGCCGGGTCGTACATGCTCCGGCCCGGATCGACGACGACGACGCCGGTGACGTGTCCGGTCGCCGCATCGGTTTCCACACCGAGCACGGTGTAGGCGTGGCCACTCAGCAAGCCGATGTTGCCGGGCGCGTCCTGGTCGAGATCGCCCCTGGTGCCGAGGACGACGGCGTCGCCGTGATCGACGAGGTAGCCGATCCGGTCCAGTGCCCACTGGGTCAGCGCCGTTCCCGTCGTCTGGGGGCGACCAGAGTCCCAGTCCCGCATGGCGTCCCACAGCGCGGTCGCCTGCAGCAGCCGATCGAAGCCGGCGGGGTCCATCGTGGATCGGAGGAAGGCCCGGAAGCCCTCGGCCACATAGGGATTGTGTTCCGGGCCCGTCTGGGTCTGGTTCTTGATGCGATCGCGCCAGGCCTGCTCCAGCTGGAGGACTTCGCGGGCGAGCGCCGAGCTGCCGACCACGGCGGCCAGGGCGTCCTGACCCATCGTCATGGGGTGGGCGTACCCGAGATCATCGGTGGCCCGGAATCGCGCTGGCCGTCCGATCGAGTTCCACGCGTGCAGCGGAGCCAGTATCGCCGCGGTGGCCGCGGCGGTGCCGCCGCTGATGCCGGCGTAACCCCGATCGCCGCCGACATAGATCGCCAGCGCCTTCTCGATCACGACCGCCCACAGCGGCCGCCCCGGCGCGTGGACGCCGTAGGCCAGTCGCTGGTCCGCGCCGGACCCGACCGCGTAGAACCGCCGGTCGACCGGGATCCAGACGTACCCGGTGGGCCCGGTGAACCGCACCGCGAAGCCGCCGTCGCGTTCCTCGACCATCTGCTGGATCCAGTCGGGGTGGGTCATGGTGAGGCTGCGGAGCAGACTCTGCAGATAGCAGGTGCCGAGCCCGATCTGCCCGGTATCACCCGCGTGCGGGCGCCCGTCCGGGCCGAACAGGTCACCGAGGACGCGGACGACGTGCGGCACTTCCATGCCTGCGGCAGCGAGGTCCGCTTCCGCGGCCAGATGCCACAGCGCCTGCCGCGGTTGCCTGATCCACACGTGGTCGGGGTGGCTCGCGGTGCGGCGCGCAGCGATGCGGGTACCTGCGGCGAGGTGCAGCGGTCCGGTTGTGGTCGGCAGTGTGACCGCGGTGGGCGGGATCAGGATGTCGGCGGCGGGTAGCTGATCGACGGCGCCGGGCTCGTCGACGGTCGCCGGCGTCACCGCCGACGGATAAGTCTGCGGTGCGGCGGGATTCAGTTCGGGTCCGGTCGGCAAGCCGTGGGCGTTCTCGATGATCGGCAGCGTGAAGCGTTTGCCGAGTTCGGTGTTCGAGTACACGTACCCCTGGTCCGCCAGCTCCTGCCGGGTCATCTGGACCGTGACGCCGCGGCCCGCGTCGTAGAGCGTCAGTTGTGCGTCGGGGTGGTTGCCCGCGGCATCGGTCCACACGATCAGCAGCTGTGCCCGCTCCCATTCCGTCTGATCGTCGTCCCCGGTCGCGGTCGGTTCGGGCGCTGCGGGCGGGCCGTCGGTGACCGCGCTCAGCCACGTCGCCACCCGGCTGTCGAGTTCGTCATCGACGCTTGCCGCGGGGATCCAGATTCCGGCGTCGGTGTCGTACTCCCTGTCGTGCAGGCTGAGCTGAACATCGTGCTGGTCCTCGGCTTTGCGTACCGCGGCAACGGCTTCCAGCAGCAGCAGCGGCCAGATCGGGTCGTTGTCCGTGCCGGTGAAGTCCATGGTGGTGAAGCGATCGACGCGGACCCAGCGTGGACGGCCACGCACCATCAGCAGCACCCCGAAATCCCGCCCCAAGGAGGTGAACATCGACACGAGGCGCTTCGGGTTGTGGGTTACGAGGTCGCGAAGTTGCTCCAGCACTGCGGAATCGGGGGCGAGACCGACGTGTGCCAGATCGTCGATCGAAGGACCGGAGGTGGCGAACACACGATGGGCGAGTCGACGCAGCGGGCGCAGGCCGAGCCGGTCGGCCTGGTCCGCGGCCACCGATACGGGGGCGGCGGCGCCGCGGAACAGCAGCACCCGGTCCGGTGCCGCGGGGTCCTGCTCGACGCGAAGGAGCTCGTTAACCGACAGCGTGATCGGACCGGCCGACGTCGGCAGGGTCAGTTCCCGCGCGAACCGCCCGTTGGCCGCGTCCAGGCGGTAGCCGTTGCTGTGCAGGGTGCGGCCGGTGACCCAGCCGGTCCCGTCCGCCCCGGTGACGAAGTAGGACCGCTCGCCGTTGTCGTCGACGCGCACTCGCGTCGGCAAGCTGCGGTGCCGCAGGATTCCCCCAGGCAACGATCGCAGCGTGGTCCCCGCCTCCGTGGTGATGGTGGGCAGATCGCGCGGCCACACGCGGGAACCCTTGGTCTGCGGTGCCGTCTCGACCAGCTGACTCGTCGCGCCGTCGGGGGCGATGGGGAGAGGTCGACGCGCTGCGGTGCCGAGCGGCGCGGCCACCTGCTCCGACGCCGTCCGGCTGCCCAGCCAGTCCTGCTCGATCCAGCCCGGTTCGCTCGGGGTGCGCCCGGCACCGACATAACGCAGGTGCCGGAAGTCTTCGGCCACAAGCATTCTCGGCATGACCGGCCCGGCACCGGCGGGCTGCCCGCGCATCAGGTACAGCAGCGCGTTGCCATTGTGTTGCGACATGTCGAACCCGTACTCGCCGTTCGCGTCGGCCAGCACGGTGAGCACGCCCGCACGCACCTCGATCCACGCCGATGCGGCGGCCCGGCCCGCACCGAGCAGCGACGCGGGGGTGATCGTCTTTCCGTCGAATTCGCCCGACGGGACGGCCCACATGTTGCCGCGCTCGTCCATCACCAGGATGGCGCGCCGGTTCATCGGCGACTGCGTCAGGTGTGTCGGCTGCTGGTGGCCACCATGCGGGCTCGCCGACCACCGGGTGTCGAAGAGGCTGCCGTCGGATCGGTACAGCAGGCCGTCGGGTCCGACGACGATGCGACGCTTCTCGTGCAGGCCGGCGTGGACCGGGGGGACGGTCACCTCGGGAAGCGGCGCGACACCGGCGAGCACGATCTCGTCGGCGGCGGTCCGTCGCGCGGGCACCGGGAGGGAAGTACCGGCGAAGACGGGCCGGCCGTGGGCGGGAGCGATGCCCGATTCCGGTCCGTACTGCTGCGCGGCGAGTTCCGCGCCGTAGTCGGGCACTGCCCGCAGTGAGTCCACCGCGCGCGCGAGATCCGTCGCCTGCGCCGGTGTGGTGTCGTCGGTCGGCGCGGCGAAGGTGTCCTCCTGCTCCGCGAGCAGGGTGTCGAGTCCGGTCAGCGACACCACCCGACCATGCTGCGGCGCCATTTCGATGTGGCCGAGCAGGAATTCGGTCACCTGATGGTCGCTGATCAATCCGTCGATCCCGCGCGCGTCCAGCACGACCGGCCTGCCGTCGAAATCGAGCACCCCGACCCGTCCCGCAGGACCGCTGTGCAGGACGAACAGATGCCGCGTCGCCGTGCCGAGCAGCATGATCTCCGCCCGATCGGCAGGCCGCCACCGCGCCACCGCACCGGAGAAATCGGACCAGTCCCCGTCGAACCACTGGTCGAGAGCGTTCTCCCACAACGGCGCATCGTTGTCCGCTGATATGCGCGCAGAACTTGCCGGAAGCGGTGGCAGCTCCTTGTCGAACCAGGGTTCCACGGTGCGCGGGGTCTTCGGGGTGCGCGGAACTCCTGCCAGGACCGCGAGCAGCCGTCGCACGGCGGCGCCGACCACCCGGCGCGTCGCCTGACGCTGTGGTGTCCCGCTCGGGTGCCCGAACACCTGCCCGCTGCCCGACGGCTGCCCGGACACCATCGCAAGGTTGTAGTGGCCCCCGGCCACCTCGCGCCGGAGCAGGTAGTGCCGTGTGCTGGATCCGGGGACTCCGTGCGTCTCGACGACGTTCCCGGCGTCGTCCATCACCGCCAGGTCGATGCCGTACCGTCGGGCGGCGGCCACGACCAGGAAGTCGGCGGCATCATTGGCGTACGTCCCGTCACGCCGCAACGCGGTGACGTCGTCGAGGAACTTCTGTGCGCGAGATTCACCCTCCTCGATGACGACGAAGTGTTCGAATTCGGCGCGCCGGTCGAGAAGATAGGCGACGAGATCCGCACGAATGGTCGCGTGATCCTGTCCGATGATGGCGGAAACGGCACGGAAGAAGCAGTTTCCGTCGGCCGCGATGGCGATGACGCGCGCGTCGGCAGGCAGCCTCTGGAGCTGGTCGCGGGTGGGGGCGAAGTCGATCGCCGTGGTGTCGATGCCGAGGATCTCGGCGAATCGTGTTCTGTCGTACGCCTTCCGCACGAGATGCGGCCACACCGGGTGCCCGTCCTCGATCACCGGCCGGCCCTCGGCATCCGGATGCAGCAGGCGGTCCACTTCCACCAGCACCGGACCAGTGCTGTCGGCGATCATGATCCGGTAGCGGCTCGCTGTGGCGCGGTCCTCGGCGTCGGCCATCGCGAACATGTCCACGATCGCGCCCGGATCCCGCCGCGCCAGCTCCCGCAGCTGCTCGGTGAACTCCTTGTCTCCCAGCAACTCCGGGACGTCCTCGGGTGACGGCCCCTCGGGCCCCCACAATGCGCCATCGATCGGCTGTGCCGGGTACAGCCCGAACGCCGCGGCATGTTCGGCCGACATCAGCCACGCGTCACCGCCGGTGACCGGCTTGACCTCCACCAGCGCCGGGTCATCGGACCGGCGCACCGCGTAGCGCTGACCGTCCACCAGGCCCCGGCCCCGATCGAGAAGAATTCCGGCCTCCGGCACCCGCGCGCGCGGCGGTGTGGGCACTGCCACCAGGGTCTCCCGTTCGATCACCGCGTCCACCGGCGCGACGAACGCGGGCTCGACCCACTCGTCGAGCAAACCGGTGAACGACACCACCCGCCCGGTCACGTCGTACTGCGGGGCCATCTCGATTCGGCCCACCAGGAATTCGGTCAGCTGGTGGTCGCTGATCAGCCCGCCGATGCCACGCTCGTCCAGCGCGACCGGCCTGCCCTGGAAATCCAGCGCCTCGATCCGGCCGGCCCGGCCGCGGTGCAGCACGAACAGCTGCTGTGCCGAGGTACCGAGCAGCATGATGTCGGCCGGATCCACCGGCCGCCACTCGGCGACCGCACCGGTGTGCACGGTCCACGCGCCGTCGAACCACTGCTCCACCGCGACCGCCCATTCCGGCGCGGTCGGGGCAGGCTCCAGCACTTCACTCGTCGGCCGGGCCGCGGCGCTCACACTCTGATCGGGCAGTCCGCCGGACGCGAACATGGTGCCCGCACCGGTCGAGCTGAGCGTGCGGAACAGGTTCAGTTCGTCGAGCGGAATCCGGAGGCTCGTATCGGGACGGTGTGGATCGACCACTTCGACGTAGGTGTCCGTTCCAGACCGCAGGACGCGGCGAACCGAGTAGCCGTGGCCCGAAACGACCGGTGCTGTCGGGTGATAGGTGCGTGCGATGTTCGACCTGGTGCCGAGGGTGACCGTGTCACCCCGCGACAGCAGGAACTCGATTCGCGCGGCCAGCCACTGCGCCACCGCGGTGTCGGCCAGCCTGGTGTTCGCGAACCAGGCGGACAGGTGCTGTTCGATGTTGCTGCTCGCGGCCCGCCACTGCTTGCCCAGGCGTGTGACGAAGCCGACCCGATTGTCGTCGTTGGTCCGGGCCGACAGTGCCTCCAGCACCGCGTCGACCGTGCCGTTGTCGCCCAGCTGCGCGATCAGGTCCGCACGGGTGATCGCCGACAGCGGCACCGACGCCAGCTCGGGGCTGTCCAGCGCCGCGCGGACGCGTTTCAGCTCGGCGTTCACTTCTTTCAGCGCCAGTGTCTTGAACGCGGCGCCGAGATCGTCCTGCGCGAGCTGCGCGGTGCGGAATTCGTGCTCCCAGCCCTGCATCATGCGCACGAATCCCGCACTGCCCGCGATGTCGATCATGGTGTCGTAGTCGACCAGGAACGGCAATCGGGTCAAGCTGAGACGTTCACTCGCGGAGGGCTGGCTGCGGCCCGCGGTCCCCGGCAGCACCGGCGGACGCAGCGTCGCCCCGGCAGCGGCCGAATTGCCACCGTGGATGCCCTGGTAGCCGGCCGCGCCGCCGCGCAGAATCGCGAAGGCCTTTTCGATCAGCGCGGGCCAGAACGGCTGATCCGGGTTCTGTACCGCGTAGATCATCGTGCCGTCGGTGCCGCGATGGTAGAAGGTGTCGTCGACCCGGACCCACACCCAGGTGTGCGTCTGTTCGTCGTAGAAGCGCACGTCGTACATGCCGTCGAGGTGGTCGACCGGCTTGATCATGTCGGTGATCAAGCCGGGGTGGTCGGTGGCCATCCCGATCAGCGGCGCGATCAGATAGCAGTCACCGAGGCGGCCCTGCTTGGCGTCGCCCGGCTGTGGCAGTCCCGTCGGGCCGTACAGCGGCCCGCGCGCGCGTTCGGCCTTGACGTCGAGTCGCGTGGGTTCCACCGCGTACCAACGGAATTCCGGTCCCGCGTGCACCGCCATCGAGTAGCGGGGCTCGCCGGAATGCGGCCGCGCCCGGAATGCCTTGCCGGGCAGTTCGACAACGGCGCCCGCGGCATCGACGACCCAGCCGAGACTGTGCGGGCTCGGTGGGATGATGGGCCGCAACAGCTCCTGACCATCGGCTCGATTGAGCCGGCGGCCCGGCACGAAGGCGGCGGCGACCATCTCGGGGGTCAGGACGGCGGTGCGGCCGTCCGGAAGCTGTACTCGGACATGGCCGTCCGCTTCCCGAGCGAGCACGGGCAGCGACCTGGCCGTCCGGATGGCGACCAGACGCTGCTTGTTGTCGCTGACCAGCATCGTTCCCGGCGCGGCCGGAATGTGTGCCGTGGTGACCGGCATCGGCCATTCCATGCCCGCTGGCGCGATGACGGCCGAGCCGTCCGGTACCGGGATCGCCGCCCGCTCGAATGCCGCGCTCTCCACCTCCGGAGTGTCGAACAGCGCGGCCAGTTCGCCGTCGTCGAGCACATCGGCGATCGGATGCGGCGTGCCCACCGTGACCGGACCACTCACGGGCAGTGCCGCGTCGAGCGGGGGCGTGCTGTTGCCGGGCAGATCCCCGACCTGGGCCGGGTGGGCCACCGTCTCCGTCTCTTGTAGTGCCGGTTCATCTTTGAGCCCTGCGGCGACGTCGTCCTCATCCACACCATCCCGCGCGAAAAGCCCGTGGTTGACGAGCGCCGCGGCCCGGTTACCGATCCACTGGGAATCCATCAGGTCGTCGATCGCCGACGCGTCATCGATGGTCCTGGCCGCCAGGTGCGCCGCGAGCATGGCGTACGGCCAGATCGGGGTGGTGGCGAGGTCGGTCACCGCGGGATCGGCCGGGACGATGGTCGAGCGGTCCACCCGGACCCACTGCCGCTCACCGGCCACCAGCATGGCCACATCGACGTGGGTCAGGTTCCCGTCGCGGTCGACGACCTGGCGCAGCATCGTCGTGATGCCCGCCGGGTCGCCGACGAGCTCGCGCAACTGCCGGACGGCCGCCCAATCCGGCAGGCCCGCAAGGTCTTCGACGACCGGACCGCGAGCACCGTAGAGGTCGCCGCCGAGCTGCTGTGGCAGGCGGATACCGACCCGGTTCGCCTCGGCCGTCGCGATCGAGTACGTCCGACCGCCGGCGCGCACCGACAGGTGATCCGGCGATTGCGGGTGCGGTTCGGCGACCACGGTCTGATGCTCGAACAGCACGATGTCGCCCGCGTCCAGCGTCTGGACGGTCACCGCGCGCGCATACCACCCGTTCGCCGCGTCCCAGCGATATCCCTTGGCGGCCAGTGCGGCGAGGGAGACGGGCAGGGTGCCGTTCGGTCCGGACAGACGGACGTACCCGGTCCGCTCGTCCAGGGCTCCGGTGACCAACAGGATCCCGCCCTCGAACGGCGGCCACACCCGCCTGCCCGCGCCGGACATGTGGACCAGCGGGGGGAATTCGAAGGCCAGCCGGGAACCAGGCGAGGTCAGCACCGGCATCCCCGCGTCCACCGGACCACTCGACGGCCGCAGCAGCGCCATCTCGACGTCCGCCGCGAACTGCGTCGGCGCGAACTGCGGCGCGGTCGCGGTCACCGGCTGGGTGGGACCTGGATTCCCCAGCGCCGGTGCGTCATCGGACGGTGCGTGGAAGGCCTGCGTCAACAGGGTGGGCGTAGCGCGCGGGGCGGCGTGGACCGGTACCCCGATCCCCGTTTCGTAGGCGCGCACCGCGCCGACCGCCTCCAGGAACAGCAGCGGCCACGACGGCGTGGCGTCGGACATCATGGCCTGGATCACCGTGGATCGGTCCACCCGCACCCAGCGCGGTTGCCCGGCCACGGACAGCAGCACATCGATGCCGATCACATTGCTGTTGCTGACGAGCACCCCGCCGGCCCGGCTCAGCACGTTGCCGTGCTTGTCGACATAGTTCGGGAAGATCGCGGTGTCGACCCCGTCGACCGTCCTGATCGCGCCACCGTCGACGACGACGTAGCGGACCATACTCAGGATGTTCACCGGATTCGCCGCGCGCGCACGCAACTCCTCGACCTCGGGCCAGTCCGGCAGACCGGCGAGGTCGTCGACCGTGGGCCCGCGTTCGCCGAAGATCGGCCGGTCCAGCCGTCGCGCCCGCCTCAACCCGGCCGCCGCCGCCTGGTCCTCGGCGACCCACAGCGGCTCACCCTCGTTGCGGAGCAGGATCTGGCCCGGCCGGGTCTGCGGCGACGGGTCGACCACGACGGGCAGCTGCGAGATCATCACCTGCGCGCCGGACGGCAGCGTCAGCGCACCGGAGACCCGAGTGCCACCGGGCCGGATGAGCCCGAACTGCGCGGCTACCCGCTCATCGATCCAGTGGCGCCGATCGCCGACGTGCAGCAGCACGTGGCCGGGGAACGGCCGCGGATCTACGACGACCCGCTGATGCTCGAACACCAACTCCCCGTTGGGCAGTGGGATCGCTCTGGCCAGCCACTCGTGCACCGGGTCCCAGTGGTAGCCGTGCGCGGCGAGCATCGCCATCGGCACCTCGACGGTCCCGCTCAGACCGGTGACCCGTGCGGTGTCGGTGCCGTCGTCGCGCAGGAACCTCGCCTGCAGCGACAGGATGCCGCCGTCGAACGGTTCGACGACCGATCCATCCGCTGCCACCAGTGGCGCGTACCCGTACACGACCCTGGTCCCCAGCCCGATCGGAGCGAGCACCGGCCCAGTCGGCATGCCGTTGTGCGGGCCGAACGGATTCGACGCGGCAGCCGCCGCGTGCAGCGCGGCTAGGCCGGCGACGTCGTCGATGACGAAATCGGGCGGCGTGATCTGCTCGTCCGCCTGCGCGATCGGGAAGGGCGCGAACAGTTCCTGGTCGTCGTATGCGGCGAAGTCGGTGTCCTCGTCGTCGCTGTCGTCCCGAGTGGCCTCGTAGGCTTCGAGCACGAATGCGGGCCAGGTCGGATGATCGGCCCAGGTCCCGTCCTGCGCGGGCCCTGGCAGCGCGGTCACACCGTTGACCCGCACCCACTGCGGCGTGCCCTGCACCAGCAGGTGGACCGTGGCAGTCGTGCCGTCCCCGTCGACGCGGACCAGGTCGCGCAGGCGGTTCGGGTCCTCGGCCGCCAACTGCCGCAACTGGTTCACCGCGGGCGAATCCGGCAGGTGCGCCAGGTGATCGGCCAGCGGACCGACCTCATCGGGCCACGGCGCACCACGGAGCAGGCTGAAGGCAGGCAGTCCGAGGTCGGCCAGCTCGTCGCGATCGACCGTCACCAGGTCGCCGTCGGCATCGAGGCGTTCCAGCTGGACGACACTACTGCCGATCGGTGTCGGCAGGACCCGTTCGTACCCGAACATGACATCCGTGCGGGTCGCGCCCGGCCGCCGGATCGGATAGCTGCGGACGTATTCCACCGGGGCGCCCGATGTCGTCGTCCCCGCCGGGACCAGCGGAATCGGTCCGGCGTCATCGGTTTCGGCACTTTCGGTGAAGTCGAAGTGCACGACCGCTTGCCAGGAGGCGTCCTGGTTTTCGAGCACGCGGGCGGCGGCCAGCGCCTCGAGGAACATCGCGCCCCAGACCGGCGTGTTCGCGGGCCCGGTCTGCGGGAGCGCCGTCGAGCGCTGCACCCGGATCCAGGTCGGTGTCCCTGACACGGGGAGCAGAACGTCCAATCCGACGGCGCGGGTGGCGGATTCGGACTTCTCGACGACCGGGCGCAGCAGGCGCTCGAGCGCCGCCGGGTCGGCGGCCAGGTTCCGCAGGTGCCGTACCACCGGCCACTGCGGCAGGTGCCGCAAGTCCTCGACGTGCGGGCGCCCGGTCGGACCGAACAGCGGACCGTCGAGGTCACGCGCGGCGAGCAGGCCGAGCGGTGTCGCCGCCACCTCGGCGATCGGCGCCCTGGCGAAGTCGGTGAAATCCGCGGACGGCACGACGATCTGCGACCCGTACCGGTCGACGATGGCTGTCACCAGCTGGTGCGGAACCGGGAAGCCGAATTCGTCGAGGTACTGGTCCAACGGCGCGAGTTCCTCGGCCCGGTACTCCGGCGGTGCGAGGTCGTCGGCCGGGTATTGCGGCGGCGCAGGGGCGGCCGTGCGCAGGGGCCGGTCGGCCTGGTCATAGCCGGAGAGCACGAGGAACTGGTTGAAATAGTGTGCGGGGACAATGGTTTCGCGCCCGGTGTCATCAGTCAGCAGTACCGCGGTGACCCGGTCGGTGTCGTCGAGGAAGACGTTCGACACCTCGTAACGGTAGTCGCCGAGCAGCCCGCTTTCGGTGGGACTGTTGGGCCAGGCCGGCCGGGTGCTCACGATGAGCGCGCGGCTGTGTTCGAACAGCTGGTGCAGCCGCGAGCCGACCGAGTCCCGCAGGGCGGAAGGGCTGACCGGCGCATCGGTGTCCCACTCCGACATCGCGTCGAGCAGTCGCGGCCACGACGAGTCGTACATCGCCTGGTGCTCGGTGCCGACGAATTGCTCCTCCAGGAATGCGCGGAACCCGGCGGTGGTGGAGACGTCGTTGACGCGCATCCAGTGCGCGAACTCCTCCCGGGTCAGATTCGCGGTCAGCGCGTCGAACAGTGCGGGCCAGCGCGCCGACACGGCCTCGCCGTAGGACAGCAGGCGGGTACGCAGTTGCCGCAGTGGCTGTCGTAGCACCGGCTGCTCAGCCGTCGAGATGGCCAGCTCCACTTCGAAGCGATGCTGGTCGGCGATGTCGCCGCCTTGTTGCAGCCAGGCGAGGACGACGTCGACGGAGTTTTCCGGGGCGCGAGCCGCGGCCCGTGCGGCCCGCACGGCTTCCCACACAGCGAAGTCGGGCACCACCGTCTGCCGTCGCTCCCAGTCGTGCCGAAGGCCTGAGATCACCTCGGCCGCGTCGGCATTGCCGAGCGCTGCCGCGAGCGCGGACTCGCTCAGGTTCATCGGGTGCTCGTCGACACGGTGCACAGCGCCCCGAGTAGGTCGCCACGAGCCCGCGGGCGTCCATTCGCCCGCCGGACGTAGCGCGTTGACCACGCTGTACCGGTTACCGCGCAGGGCGCCCTGGATATACGGCCCGGACTCCTCCGTACTCAGCAGCGTCTGCCAAGCCTTCTCGACCACGAGCGGCCACAGCGGTCGATCCGGTCGGTGCGCGCCGTAGGCCATCGCGCCGTCGTAGGCGGGGAACTGGCGGTCAACGGCGACGCGGATCGCACGGCCGTCGGGGCCGGTGAACCGCACCTCGTACGCGCCGTCGAGGCGCTCGCGGACCATGCGGCGCACCCAGCCGGGACGTTCGCGGGCCAGCTCACGCAGCTGGGCGGACAGATGCTGGTCGCCGGCATGCCGACGATCGTTGTCCCGCAGCACATCCTGCTCACCGGGGACACCGGTGAACAGGCGGCGCGTGACCGGCATCGAGACCAGCACGGGCACGGGGAGGCCGGGGTCGGCGGCGGGGAGCCCGTGGAGTGCGCGGTTGACCGGTTGGTCGATGCGGCGGGTGGGCCGGTCGTGGATCTCGCCCGGATTCGTGTGCCACCGATGGTCGTGGACTTCGAGCGTGTGCGGAGGCGGGGCCGCGCCGCCGCGCTCGAGCACGGTCCTGACGCCGTGAAATCGCGACACCGCCGAAGCCAGCCGCTGCTTGCCGTCCGCCGACGTGTCCTTCGCCCAATTCAGCGCGGATGCAGTCGATTCGGGCCCGAACGCCCCGTCGTGCGCCATCCAGACGACGACGGCCGTACTCGCGGCGAGACTGTCGTGTTCGGCGGCGGTGTACAGGTCCATCCCGGTCCGCAGGCCCCGCCACTGCTGCGGCAGCCCTGCCGGTCGCTCGCCGGGCACATGCCACGCCACCGTCTCGGCCCGGTCGGCGTCGCCGTAGCTGAGGATCATCGAGCCCGCACCGTCGAACGCCTGTGGCCGGCAACTCAGCACGTACACCGGCGGCGCGGCGATGCCGGAGAGCTCGGCGCCGCGGCGCGCGTATTCCTCTGCCTGGGCGAGTCCCCGGCTCGCCTGCGACACGAACAGATGCAGCGTGCGCTCACCGGCGGTGAGTTGCCGTTCACTCCGGACACGGTCGAGCCGGTCCAGTTCCGCGGTCAGGTAGCCACGGTTCATCTCGTCGCGGACGGCGGCCGGGATACCCGCCAGGTCGCGCAGCTTGTGATACTTGGTGGTCAGGCGGTATCGCGCGTCCTGCGGCAGTTCGGCGAAACGCAGCTCGTTCCACCACCGCTCGCCGTGCGCGGTCCACCATTCCAGGGTCTTCTCGGCGCGCTGGACCGAACTCGGCAGGAGGCCGAATCCGGGCAGCGCGGGCGGGGCGGTGAACTGCGCGGTCGCCCCCGCCGCGGGTCGGCGCCGGAACGGGTTGGACACACCGAGCAGATCCCCCGCGGGTGTCCGCGCGACCACCGTGGACGACGACGCCGCGGTGACGTTCGCGGCGCCGAAGACGAACAGCGTGCCCGCGCCCGCGGCGCTGATCGTGGTGAACTGGTTGAGTTCGTCGATCGGGACCCCGATTTCGCGGTCGTGTCGCGGGTCGCGGATCACCACGCGCGTGGTCGCGCCGGATCGGTCCACCCGGACCACCGAGTAGGCGTGTTTGGCGGTCAGCACGCTGCTCGGATGGTAGGTGGCAGTGTCGAAGGCGGCCTTGGTACCCAGGCTGACGGTGTCGCCGCGCCGGACCAGATGGTCGATGCGGTCGGCCATCCACTGCGCGACGGTCGTGTCGGACAGCTTGGTGTCCGATTTCCAGGCGTCGAGATGCTGTTCGAGTGCCCGCCGCGGGCCTTGCCACTGCTCGGTCAGGAACGCGCTGAAGCTGTTGTGGCCCAGCGCATCGTCGACGGCGTCCCAGCCGGCCAGCACCTCGAGCACCGCATCGGCCAGCCCGTCACCGCCGAGGATCTCCGCGACCGCGGCGCGGTCCAGGTCGGCCAGCTCCGACGGACGCACCTGTGCCCGGCGCAGCCGGTCGGCCGCGCGGGTCGCGGCTGTCTTGACTTCCTTGTCGAGGAACACCAGGAATTTGTCCCTGGTCTGGGCCACCGTGCCGCGGCCGAGCGCGGCGAACCGGGACTCGGCGTCGAGGACCATCCGCGCGAAGCCGGACCGGCCGAGCAATTCGGCGAGGGTGTCGCGGTCGAGCTGGAACGGATCGGCGAACATCGGCTCATCGACCGCGCGGGTCGGTTGGGCGCGTCCGGTCTCGGGTCCGGGCAGCGTCGGCGGCCGCAGCATCGCGGCGGTCTTTCCCGGCATCCCGAGGTCGAGCCCGTGGTACCCGTGTTCGCCGCCGTGGAACACCGCCCACGCCTTTTCGATCACCGCCGCCCACAGCGGCTGGTCGGCACCGTGCACCGCGTAGGTCATGGTCCCGTCGGCGTTCACATAGAAGGTGTCGTCGACGGTCACCCACACCCAGCCTGCGGTCTCGGGGTCGTAGAACCGGACCCGGTACACCGGTTGACCGTCGACGACGGCCGGGGCGATCATGTCGGTGATCAGGCTCGGCGTGTTCGAGGCCATGCCGAGCAGGTTCGCGAACAGGTAGCAGTCCGCGGCCGAGCCCTGCAACACATCGGCGGGCCGGGGCACGTCGACATCGCTCGGGTACAGCGGACCCTGCGCCCGGCGCGACCGGACGCTGCTGCGGTCGGCGTCGACCCGCAACCAGCCCACCGCCGGTCCACCGAAAACCTCCATGCGGGAACGGCTTTCGCCGGCATCGTGATAGGGCCGGACGAACATCGGCCCATCGGGCATGACCTGCGCGTTGCTGTCGGCGTCGAAGGCGACGATGCCCGACACCTTCGGCACGAGCTGGAGCGACCCGGCGGCCGAACGGACCTGGTCGAACGCCGCCGCGATCAGTGTGTTCGGCAGCAGCACCCGACCGGCGCCCGGCACGTCGACCTCGCGGAACGAGGCATCGACGTTGTCGTCGACGTCCAGGTGCTGCCCTGGCGCCACCGGCACCAGGTGCCCGGTGACATCGCTGACCAGCAACCCCGGATTGTCGATCTCGGTGACGGTGACCGGCATGACCGGTTTCGTCGCCGCGGGCGGTTCGGGCCGGGCGAGGCCGGAACCGTGCACGGCCGCATCGAATTCCGATTGCGCGGACCGGTGGTCGTTGTGCTCCGCGTTCCCGCTGACGGGAGCGAGGACCGCCGGGCTGGTGACGGCCGGATCGATCGGGGTCCGGTTCGCCGAGGTGGTCGACATCGGGAGCCGGACGCTGTCCGCCAGCTGCTTGGCGGCATTGCGCGCCTGCAGATCCGGCACCGCGTCGTGCAGGACGTTCTCCGCCGCCTCTCGCTCGAGCAGGGCCGCATGGCGAGCGCGGGCCGCCGCCGCCTCGGCTGCTTGCGCCGCCTCCAACGCGGCGTGCGTCTCGCGCACTGCCCCGGCGGCGTCGCGGGCAACCTGCGCCGCATCGCGGGCTGCCACCGCGGCCTGGTCGGCGGCCGCCGCGGCGGCATCGCGGGCGTCGCGGGCCGCGTCGCGCGCGGCTTCGGCAGCGGCGACAGCGGCGGGCGTGCTTCCGCCTGCCCGCTCGGCAGGTGGGGCGCGGTCGGCGGCGTCGGCGACCGCGAGGGTGGCGTTCGCGGCCTCGTAGTCCGCGTTCGCGGCCTCGAACCGGGCCGTGGCGGTCGTCGACTCGGCGAGGAGGTGCTGGTGTTCGGTATCGGCGGTGTCGCGGGCGGTCACCGCCGCGTCGTGTGCGGCGACGGCGGCGTCAAGGTCCGCGGCCGATTTGGTGTGGGTGGCCACGGCGGCATGGTGGTCGGCGACCGCGTCGCGATACTGGATCACCGAGATCTGGTGATCGGGCGAGTGCGCGAACAGCTCGTCGTCGGCGGCCATGTAGTACCGGGCGCTGCCTTGCTGACCGTTGCGCGCGGCGCGGCTCTCGGCCTGGATGTCGATGTCCCGGAGATCGGATTTGCTGGTCACCAGCACGTGCAGACCGCCGGCCTCGTCGATCAGCTTGTCGATGAAGATATCGACGCCACGACCACCCTGCCGGTTGATCAGCAACACCGACCCCGACTGTCCCGCGACGTCGAGCAGCTTCAACAGATTGCCTTCGGCATGCTCACCCCACGCCAGGAACTGGTCGGCGTCGACCCGCACATGTTCGACGGTGGGCCCCAACAGGTCCGACACCGCGGCGACCTCGCTGTTGCGGTTGGCGATCATCAGGATCGGTCGCGGATCGGGGCGGTCGCGATGGGCGGCGATGATCTCGTCGGCGATCATGCGATGCTTCGTCGGCTGGTCCACCGCCGTCACCGTGTCCAGGATCGTCAGGCGCGAATCCTTGTTCCGCGGAATCGACACGATGTCGGGTGCGCCGAGCTGAGCCAGCACCGCCGCCGCACCGTCCGGTGTGCCCGACGCGCCGGTCACCTTGTCGTAGAACTGCGCGAAGAACTCCTTCGCGGTCGTGCTCTGCGCCGCACCCGTGTCGCTGCGGACCGGCAGACCGTGCTTGGCTTCGATCGCCTGCGCCAGCCCACCGTTCCACCGGCTCTCGGTCGAGGTCTTCGCATCGGCCATCACCTTGTGGCTGATCTTGTCGATGATCACCACCCGCTGGTTCTTCTCATCGATGATGTAGGAGTCCTGTTCGGGGTACTCCCAGCGCGCGGTCGCGGCCATCTCCACCGCCCGCACCTGCTCGGCGAGCTGCTGCGGATCGAGCGCTTTCGGCCCGCGGGGTCCGCCCGCCCGCAGCAACTCCTCGACAACCTCGACTCCCTCGGGCGTCAGCTTCGCCGGACCGACCCGCTCATCGGTCTTGCCGAAATGCTCGAGGGTCAGTGCCCCGTCCGCCAGATGCTTGGACAGGAACTTTTGCGCGTCGTTGACCGTCGTGGTCACGTGCTCGGACGCGACTCCGCCACGGTCGGCGAGAATGAACGAGCTCGAACCGCCCAGCGCTTCATCGATCTCGTCGATCAACGCGCGCTTGCCCGGCACCTCGATCCCCCGCATCCGGCCGAACACGCCGTCGCTGACGGTGCCGACATAGATGGTCGGCTTCGGCGGCGCGGCCGGGTCGAGATCGGGGGTGAGACCCTCGGGAAGACTGTCCGACCGCAACCGGCCGATCTCGAAACCGTATTTCTTCAACGTCTTCGAGAAATCGGCGAATGCCTTGTCCGCCAGCGTATCCCGCGTGGTGTAGACGTGCACCGGACCGTCGCCCGAGGACGCCATCAGCATGGCTGTCGCCATGAACACCAGCGACTTGCCCTCGCCGGCGGCCATCCGGATCGGCCCGGCGTGCATGGCCATCGTGCCCATCACCTGGGTCTGGTAGGCGGTCTTGCCGTCCTCGCGCAGGATCAGCTCCACCGCGGCGCCCACCGCCCTGCGGTAGTCCTCGGCCCTGGCCGGATCGTTGTGGTGGGCCGCCCCCTTCAGTAGCTCGGTGAGGTCTTCGGTCGTCCGCCCGGACCACTCGTCCGCCTGCCTGCGGTGCTGGTCGAGGATCTCGCGGGCCTGGTCCTCGAAGTGCTTGGCCGTGGCCGCCGGATCCTTCGGCGGGACGGGAGCCGAATCCGGCTCCGCCGACCCGTCCTCGCGCGGTGGTGGCACAGTGAGCAGATCACGGTCGCGGCCCTCGCCCGACCCGTCCCGGCGTCCCGCCGCACCCAGCGCATCGTCGTCGCCGTGGTCGGGCCGTGACGTCTTCTTCACCACGATGTCGGTGTCGGCGGGCACCGCGAATTCGGTCAACCGCGGATCGGACAGGACATCGCTGATATCGCCGGTGAAATCCGTCTCGACAGCACCGTCGCCGTCGGCCGACAGCCGCCGCCACCGGCTGTTCTCGGTGGTCGTGCCGTCCCCGGCGCGCCAGATGTAGTGCGCGGTCGTCTTGTCGCCGAGCACCGCGACCTTGACATTCGCGATATCGGCGTCGGCCCAGTCGGTCTTCGACAGCACCTTCGGCTCATCGCCCAGGTCGGCGATGTCGTCCCATTTCACCCCACCCTGGAGCCGGCCCTCGGTGTCGTGATCCTTGTCGGTGCCCCCGGTGCTCTCCGCACCCTCGGCATGCGACTTGTCCGACGGAGTCGGTTCGGCCGCATACCAATTCGCCTTGTCTTCGTCCGAGTACTTCCGGCCGCCGCGGTCGAAGTGTTCGACAGTCTCGTAGAGGCCGAGATCGGTCAGCACCTTCCGCGTGCGCGCCGGCGCGATCTCGTAGGCGCCTGCCCAATCCAGGACCGCGGTCATCTTCCCCTTGACGAACTGCGCCTGGAACGCCGCGTAGACACCCGCATTGTGGAACGACTCGTGCTCCACAGCGCTGATGTACCAGTTCCCGTCGTGGTCGACGACCACCGTGCGCATCGTCGGCGCCTCGTTCTCGCCCCACCGCTTCAGCAGCGGACCGTAGCGCGGCATCGTCGTGGTGATGTCGCCGTCGTCACCGACCATGTTCTCGATCGGCGGCACCTCCGGCGGTGTCGCGCCCTTCGGCTCCTCCGCCGAATCACCCGATGTCGTCGACGCGTCGGACTTCTTCCCGGCCGACGGTGCACCGTCGCCGTCGCCGACCTTCTTCCACGTCAGGTCGTCGCCCACCGTGAAACGGTGCGGGGCCCGTTCCTTCTCCGTGTACCAGTGCACATTCCGCGACAGCAGGTTCGGCTTGCCCGCCACCGGCTTCCCGTCGGCATCGCCGTCCTTTGCACCGGAGGGCTCCCACCCGTAGTGGTCGCGCACGGGCAGATCATTGCCCTGATGCGGCCGGTATACCTCGTGCGGCACGGCCGAGGACGGCCGGTTGCTCAGCCAATCCCGGAACTCCGTCAACGGCATGATCTGGTGGATGAACCCGCGCAGACCGGGCCAGACCGGCGCGGTCAGACTCGAATCGACCATCCGCCAGCGCTCCTCGGTCAGCGCCCGCCACAGCCCTGAACCTTCCGAACCCTGCGCCGTTTCGGTCACCTTGACACCGGCGACCGACCCGGCATCGGTCTTCTCGGGGACCGGCACCGTCTCCGACGCGGTCGACCGGACGGTGACATCGGAGTTGCCGCTCGCCACCGTCTTGGTGCTGCCCGTCCGATCGCTCCGCACGGATTCCGCGATCGACTTCGGCCGGTCCGGTGTCTTCGGCGCTTCTGGTGTCTTCGGTGTGTCCGGCGTATTCGCCACCGACCGCGTGACCGGCGATCCGTTCTCGGCGGAAACCTTGGTCGGTACCGGGGCGGTGTTGGTCTTGGTCTGCACCACCGAGCCGTCGGTACCGGAGAAAGCGGACGCGTTCGACCGCGCGACCGGGGCCGACGAAGACGGCTGCGCATGACTGCCGACCGGCGACGAGGAGTTACTCGACGACGGGGACGACGGGGACGACGCCGACAGGTTGGCCACCGACGACGGCTTCGCGACCGGAGTACCACCGGACTGCCCGGTGTTGGACAGGCCGACGTCCGACCGCCCTGCGGCATTGGATTGCGCCGAGGAATGCGACGCCGCCAACGCACCGGGGGCCACATCGGAAACCTGTGCGGGCTTCGGCGAGTTCACATTCTCGTTGATCGGTGACGCACCGGAACCATCCATCGGCGTCGAGACATGCAGATTCCCCGTCTTGTCACCGTAATTCGACCCGGTGTCGAGAATCTGCATGTCACCGGAAGTCGATGTCGAGCTGTTCAGCGAAGACGTGTCCCGGAAACCGGTCCCATCGAGGTCATGGGTCGACATCGACGACGAATCACCCTCGCCGGCACCATGGACCTGAACCGACGACTGCTGGTCGTGCTGAACAGAGCCCGCGCCGTCGCCGGAGGAATGCACCGAGGCGTTCGACCCCCCAGCGTCACCTGTGCGCCCGATCGACGACCCGTCCACCGACGGGGAGGGCACCCGCGAGTGCGGACCCTCCGACGCCAACCCGGCGCGACTACCGCTGGGCGCCAGCGACGGCGGCCCACCAGCCAGCGACCCAGCCGACAGCTTCGGGTTCACATCCATATGCACGGAGACCTTCGGCGCACGCACGCCCCGCGCGCCACCGCTCAACCCGGCGCCGAAACCCGACGCGAACATGCGCGGGTCCAGCTCGAACGGTTGCCCGTAGATGATCTGATTGGACAGACCACCACCGATCATGCCGCCCACACCACCGGCACCACCGGCGACGAACCCGGTCGCGATCCGCTGCCACATCCCGTCGAACGCCGACCCGGTGAACTGCTTGCCCAGCTGCTTGAAAAGATCCCCGCCGATCTTGCCGAACAGCCCACCGAACGCGCCACCCATGAACCCGCCCAGGGCATACGCGCCGAACGACTGGGTGTCGAAATTCTCGCGGTGGCCCGCCGCCATCTGGCCCGCTTGCAGCAGCGAGTTCAGCACCATCTGGATCAGCATGGCGCTGATCGCGCCCTTGAGCATCTCCCACAGCAGGACCTTGAGCCATTGGAAGATCAGCTTGTACAGGGCGATCTTCGCCGGCACCGTGGCGGCCGTGACCGGATTCGACAGCGCCCAGGCGATCTCGATCACCAGTTGCAGCAAGCCGATGATGATCATCCACTTGTTTTCCTCGATCGCGCAGCCGACCTTGTCGCACGATTTCGAGATCTGCTTCATCGCCTCGGCGATCTTCTGCAGCGACACGTCCTCGGACTCGTCGGTCAGGCTCTTCAAGGTCCGGGCCAGGGTCGAATTGTCGCTCTGCGACGAGTACGCCCCCAGGATGTCCTTGACGACCTCCTCGACATTCGCGACCACACCGGCCAGCCCGGAACCGGCCTCGTCCCACGCGTCGGCCAGTGCGAACATCCCGTTCTCGCTGCCCTGTGGCCACGCGCCACCGGCCACCCACGAAAGGAACTGGATTTCCTCGGGGAGCTTCAGATCCGATGCCGATACGCCGGACATCTACTGCCGCTCGCTGTTTCGCCACCCGGCGCGGGTCCACGGACCGCCGCCGGTGCTGTCGATGTCGATTTCCTCCGCCGCAGGCGTGTCCTTACGTCGCTCACGCCGCTTGTCCTTGGTGTCGCCGGTCGACGCGCCGCCCGGCACGCCGGATCCGGCGCCCGGCGTGCCCGGCATCATCGGGGTACCCGCGATGCCGGCGCGGCTCTGGTTCGCGCCCTGGGTGGACTTGTTCGCCAGCTTCTCCCCGTCGAACGCGCCGGTCGGCCGCAGCAGCGGGTTACCCAGCGGCGCACCGCCCTTGCCCGGCGTACTGCCGATCGGCAGCCCGGACTTGTCCACAGGCTTGCCTGTCACCGGGTCGATCGCCTTGCTGTCGTACGGGCTGAGACCCGGCCCGTACGTGCCGGGACCGAACAGGGAGTTCGGGTCCGTCGAGGGGTCGATGGCCTTGTTCGAGATGCCGTCCAGCTCGGGGGTGAACGGCGAGTTGGGGCTGCTGCTGGACAGATTCGCGAACGGCGGCTTGTCGCTCGGGCTCGACTCCGGACCGCTGGGGTTCATGCCGCCGAGGTCGGGTGTCGCCCCGTTTCCGCTGAGGCCGGAGCTACCGATATCGGGGCCGTTGCCGCCGTTCGACTTGATCTGCGGGCCACCGCCACCGTTGGTCCCGTCGCCGTTCGGTCCGTTGCCGTCCTTGTCCTGGTTTCCGCCGGGCGGGGGGACCTGATTCTTCTTGTTGCTCGGATGGTTCGGGTCGGAGCTGAGCGGACCGGTATACGGCCCTGGGTCGCCCTTGGCGTCCTCGTTGACGTAGTTCTTCAGAATCCAGTCGGCGAACAGGTCCTCACCGGCGGAGAACCGCTTGCCCGCTTCCTCGAGGCTGCGGCCGTAGTTGATCAGCAGCTGCCCGTAGATCGGTATCGCGCCCTGGGCGTCGGGCCCGGTGCCGGCATTGCCGATCAGCCCTTCCTTCGCGGTCAGGTAGCCGTCTTTGCCTTCGGCGAACTGGTCACCCAGTTCGTCGTCGCCCCACGGTGTTCCGAGGCGGGCGAGGTCGCCGCTGAGTTTGTTCAGGATGTCGAACAGCCCGCCGCCGGCGCCGGGCAGGTCGGCGAGCTGTTTGCCCTTGGCGATCAGCACCTCGGCGTCGACTTCAACCTTGCGGTTGTTCGACTTCGATTCGCCCATCACCAACCCTCGCTCACTGTCCCGGCGGACCCGAAAGCCCGTGCTGCACGCCGCATATCGTCACGCGGGAACGCGCGGGCGGAGCGCCGGGACGGGAGAGTTCACCGCCCGTTCAGCAGTTCACCGAGATGTCATGTCGGCCGGATCGACGATCGCGGGCAGGGTCACCGTCACCACCAGCCCGTGCGGGTCGGCCGATTCGACGAACATCAGTCCGTCGTACTGCGCCGCCAAGGTGGCCGCGATCGGCAAGCCGAGCCCCGACCCGCCCGCCGCGGCCCGCGCGCCGCGGAAGAATCGCGTGGTGATCAGGTCGAGCTCGTCGGCCGACACCCCGACACCGGTATCGGCCACCGAGATCACCACCGACTCCGATTCCCGGTCGACGGTCACGGTCGTGCGGCTGCCCGCCCCGGCGTAGCGAGCCGAATTGCTCAGCGCCACATCGAGAATCTGGGCGAGCACACTCGCGGGCACACTCGTGCGCGCGGTATCGACGAGCGGCTCGCAGGTCAGGACGATATCCGCGCGCAGGTAGGCGTCGCGCCAGAACCCGACGCGCTCGGCCACCGCGGCGATCGCGTCGAAACCGGCGGCGGCCGCGACCTGCTGCTTGCGCTCGGCGCCGACCGCGGAGGACAGCAGACCGTCGAGCAACTCGGTCAGCCGGTCCACCTCACTGACCACACTGACGAAGGTCGCCGCGGCCAGGTCGGCGGCCAGCATCGGCTGCAGCGCCTGCAACCGAACCGCCAGCGCCGCCAGCGGATTGCGCAGGGAATGCGCGGTGTCGATGACGTTCTGCCGCTCGGAGGCGGCCAGCGCGGCCACCGCACGCGTCACCGATTCGACACCGGCCGCCAGCATCAGGATCTCGGGCGGGCCCTCGCTCATCGCCGCGGGCCGCCGCGGTGGCACGCTGTGCGCGGGCAGGGTCGACGACAGCGCGTCGACATCGCGCAACAGCCCGGTCACCGGGCGCAGAATCCAGCCGGCCACCAGCAGCGCCAGCCCGGAGAAGATCAGCAGCGCGGTCGCGGTGACACAGGCCAGCTGCACCCACCTGACCACGATGTCGGTGCGAGTCACCGCGGTGGACACGGCGATCACCACCACACCACCCGCCTGCGGCGCGATGCCGATGGGCTGCGCGACGAACACCTCCTCGGTGTTCCACGGATACAGCGGTCGCGGCATCTCGAGCAGGTGACGATCGCGGGTCGCGGCGAGCACCCGCGCGTCGGTGCGGTCGATATCGACTTCGCACAGCACCGAACCGTCCGCGGCGAGAACGAGGATGCCGTTGTTGGTGCTGTCGCGGTAGGCCTGGGCGGCGTCGGTCAGACCCGCCGGTGACGTCGCCGCGAGCACGCCGAACCGGTTCGCGTCGTGCGCGCGCTCCACCACCAGTCCCCTGGTTCGGCTCGCGGCGAGTTCGCTGGCGATCACGGCGCCGAAGCAGACCATGCAGATCGCCGCCAGCACGGTGAACGCGGTGACCAATCGAGCGCGCACTGCGCCTGCTCAGCGCGACCAGCGATAGCCGAAGCCGTGGATCGTGGTGATCAGTCCCGGCCGGTTCAACTTCGCGCGGAGCGCACCCATGTGCACATCGAGCGAACGGGAGATCGATGGCGTCTTCGCGCCCCACACCTCGACCATGATGGTGTCCCTGCCCACCGCGACGCCGACCCGCTCGGCCAGCACACGGGCAACGGCGAATTCCTTCTGCGTCAACGCGATCGGTGTGTTCGCCACGGCGACGGTCCGCGCCATCAGGTCGACCTGGACGTCGCCGGAGACGATGACCGTCGGGGCCGTCTCGGTGGCGCGGCTGCGCCGCACGACGGTTTCCAGGCGCGCGGCCAGCTCACCGACGCGTGGGGGTTTGACCACATAGTCGTCCGCGCCGGCGCGCAGGCAGGAGACGACGGCGACCTCGTCGTCCTGGGCGGTGAGGACGATGACCGGGACCGCACTGACCTTGCGTAATTGGCGCAGCACGAGATAGCCGTTGAGGTCGGGCAGGCCGAGATCGAGGACCACCGCGTCGTACTCGGTGTGTGAGGTCAGCAGATCGAGACCGAGGGAAAGGTGCTCTACCGTGCCGAAACCGTGTTCGCGCAAGCCCTCGACCACGGCCCGTGCCATCCCGGCATCGTCCTCCACCACCACCACACGCATCACCCCGGTCCTTTCCAAAGCCCATGGAGCAATCCGACCGACCGGTGAGATTACCCCAAGCGCGGGAACAACACTGGCGTGCAGATCACGCGGTGGCCTTGGTCACAGCGGGGACGTGCGTGCCGACCGGCGACGACCCGACGACGACCGGTGGATATCCGGCCAGCCGCGGGGCAGGCGGCAGGCTGGGGAACCGCTTGCGCAGGCAACCCAGCTGACGGTAGATCCCGCGTAGCTCATCGTGGAGCAGGCCGAGTTCCTCGTGCACCCGCTCGGCCTCTTCGATGAGGTAGGCGCGAAACACCTTGCCCTGTTCGAGCTGCGCCCGCTCGGCGCGCGAGCGCGCCAGCACTTCCTCGGCCGAGGTGCGGGACGCGGCGGCCCGGCGTCCTGAGCCGCCACGGGAGCTGGGTTCGACAGTGCTCATGGTATATCCCGCCTTCCGATGAATTCTGCAGACAATTTATTCGCAGCATTCAGAATTCGTCAATTCAGGCGCCGAAATTTTGCAGCTGATCTGATTTCAGATGGAATTCGAAAGGAATCTTTAGAACCTTTTGAGATGTTGTCAGTTTCTTGGGAAACAGCTACTGGAGTGATTCCGTCTTGGACTTGCGATTCAGCGCGACCGCCACGAGCATGACCACCATCACCACGGCGACCACGCCGATCGTGGCCAGCAGCCCGCCCCGGTATCCGGCGACGAACGCGTTGCGCAGCGCGATAGCCAGCGGAACGCCGAGCCGATCGTCGGCCATGCTCACCGCGCGCACCCCGTCACCCACCGGGTCGTGGCCGACGTCAACGCCGCCGACGGCCCGGACCGCGGCGGGGACGACGAAGTTCGCCGCGTACCCGTGCGCGACGAGCCCGTTGACGATCGCGACGCCCCACAGCCCACACAGCTGCACCAGCACCAGCTTCGCCGCCCAGCGCACGCCCGTGCGCCGCGTCGGGTTCGCGGCGCTGAGCACCTCCAGCGCGATACCGAGCACCAGCGCGCAGCCCAGGCTCGTCACCGTCGCCATGGCGACGAGCGGGGTCAGGTCACCAGGTTCGCCCGCGGTCAATCCGATGGCGAGCCCGTCCATGATCGCGGTGGATCCGATGATCACCGCGACCACCGCGCAGCCACCGCGATAGAAGGCCGCACCGATTTTCGCGCCGACGGCGGTGGCCAGGCAGGTGGGCAGAAACAGCGCGAGGCCCGCGACCACGGGGACCTCACCCCCGAGCACCTGCAGATACTGGATGACCAGGAATACCATGCCGAACATCGACAGGACGGCGCACCCGAGCGCGAGCATCACCAGCCGCACCCGTGGTGCGGCACTGACCAGCCAGTCGTGCGGCAGCGAGCCGCCGCGCCGGATGAGTGCCGCCACCACCGCGAGCGCCCCGCCGAGCACCATCGCCGCGAGGAACAGCGGCGAGGTGAAGCCCACGGTGACGGCCTGATGCAGGCCGAGCGCCAGCAACCCGCCCGAGCCGACCATGGCGAGGATCGCGGGCCAATCGATCGGGCTCGCCGGGTCGACCGCGACGGCGGGGACCGCGGTGAGAACCCCGACCAGCACGATCAGGTTCGCGATCATCACCGCGACAAGCACATTCGGCCACCACACCTGGTTGAGGATCACCGCGGTGACGAGCATCGCGACCATCACTCCCGCCGTGGAACAGCCCGCCCACGCCGTCACGGCGCGCGCCCGGCGACTGCCGTCGCCGTAGACGAGCACGACCATCGCCAGCGATGCGGGCAGAATGGCCGCGGCGCCAACGCCCATGGTGGTGCGCGCGACAAGCAGGGCGATCGGGATGCTCGGAAAGCACACATGCAGCGCGACGCCGACGAGATAGATCAGATAGCCACCGACCATCACCCGCTTGGCGCCCAGCCGGTCGGCGAGCGCGCCGCCGCCGAGCAACAACGCGACATAGGCCACCACGTGCGCCGTCGGCAGCCACATCGAAATCGTCAGGTCGGGGCGATGTCCCAGCTGCCGCAGCAGCGTTTGCACGGCGATAGTCTGCATCGCGGTGTCCTCGGTGATCATGAACGCGACGGCGCACAACGTCAGCAAGACGAGGCGGCGTCGCCGGACACCGAGGGGCATCGGCTCGGCGCACGCTCCCGTCTCGGCTGCGTGCACGCGGGTGTTCTCCAGTACCATCGGCTGCCTCTCCGGTCCGGCTCGGGTCGTCTCGGGCCTCGCCGCGCCGTGGCCCGGTGTGTCAGAAGCCGTCGACAATCCCGGAATTGTACGGATTGGGCAGTTCACCCGGTAACCGAGCGCGACCCGGCCTGGTCAGCGCAGGAGGTCGCGCAGCGAGCCGACCAGGTCGCGCAGGCCGTCGAGCTGCGGCGGCGGCCCGGTGTCGGCCGCGACGGCGCCCATGAGTTCGCTGGTGCGCGCAGCGATCTCGCGCACGGCCTGCCGCGATGCCTCGGTGACGGCCTCGGCGATCTCGTCATAGCTCAGTTGCTCGATCCCGGCGCCGAACTTGATCTCGATCGCGATCCCCTCGGCGTTCACCGTCACCCGCACCCGGCGCCGCTGTGCCCAGCCGGTGGCGACCAGCTGCGCGCATTCGGCCTGCACCCGCGTCAGTTCGGCGACGGTGGCCTGGAATTCGTTGACGGCGCCGGCGAAATTGTCATCCATCGGTGCTCCCTTCGGTACGGACGGTGCTCAGCGATCCAGGATCCGGCTCTGACCCGCACGGGTCTCCCCGGCCGTGCGCTCCGCCGGTGGCGTGAGCGGCGCCCGCGCCGGTTCGGGAAGCTGGGCGCGCAGCGCAGCCAGGTCCGGTGGCAGGTCGATCGGCGCCGGCATGCCGGCGCGCATCGCCTCGATCGGGGCGAGCAGCGCGGTGTGCTTGCGCGCCACTGTCGCTGCCGCCGCTTGGGCGGCCTGCACGGTGGCGCGCGCGATCTGCCCGTAGCTGAGTTCGTCGATTCCCTCGGCGTACACGGTCTCGATGATGGCGCCGGTGGCATCGACCACGACGGTGATCCGGCCGTGTTCGACCGTCGCCGACGCCGTGAGCGCCGCCTGGGTCGACCGCATGTCGGTCAGCTGTTCGAGCAGGCCGGACACGGCGCCGATCAGTTCGGTGGCCTCCCCCGCCAGACGCTGGTTCTCGGGCCGTGTCATGACTGTGCCGCCGCGGCCAGCGCTGCGTCGAGCCCGTCGGATTCCACCTGCAACCCCGCGTATCTCGCGAGATAGTCGCGGACCTCGCTCGCCTCGGACCGGCCGTCGACATCGGGCAGGAGCACCAGGAACCGCGCCGGATTCGGATCGTCCTCCCCGACCAGTGCGATCAGCTGGCCGCCGCGCGTGCGCAGCACCAGCAGCGCGTTGTCGTCGTCGGGCACGATCTCGAATTCGGCCTTGACCGCCCACTCCAGATCGGAGATCACGATATCGACCCAGCCGACCGGCACGCTCGACCCCATCGACGGCCAGGTGCGCGGATCCACCGGAACGAGAGCGGGATCCGGCCACGGCCTGCGCCGGTCCAGTTCGGCGACCAGCCGGCCGAGGAAGTCCAGGATCTGTTCCTCGGTGAACTTGCCGGCGAGCTCGACCGCGGGCGCGGGCACCGACTGTGCCGACACCGCCTGTGCCAGTGCGGGATAGAACTCCGCCACGGTCGCGAGGTAGCTGATCCGGTCGATCAGATCCGTCGCCGCGTCGGCGACGATCTCCGCGCTCGCCAGTTCCTCGACGTAGCCCATCGACGCGCAGAGCTGCCCGATCAGCGCTGGATCGGCATCGGAATCCGCTGTCGCACCGACGGTTTCCAGATCGGCGAGGAACCCGCCCAGCGAGAACGGGCGGTCCACCGCCGCGAGTTCGGCGCCGCCGGGATAGCCGTCGCCGGTGTCCGGCCGGTACCGCAGATACAGCTCGACCTCGGCCGCGCTGAGCCCCGGCCGTTGTGCGTCGCCCGGCACACCCTCGACGTACCCGACCTCCCACGCCAGCACCGCCGCGATCTGGTCGGCCGAGAGCAAACCGGTCGGCATCGGCGCGTCGGCGGCCGCGAAACCGGCCTGTGCCGCCGCGGTACTCACCAGATCGACCACCAGGTCCGCCGGCGCTGTCCCACAGCGCCCGGTGTCGTCGAGGGTGCCGGGCCCGATGACCACACAGGCTCCGCCGACCGCGACGACCACCGAGTCGTCGGCGTATCCGCCCACTATCCGCGGCATCCGTTGTCCTCCTTCGTATTCCGCATGGTCGTGTTACTGGCCGGTGGTGACGATATCCCTGGCTACCAGGGCCGAGGACCGGTCGAGCATCGGCCCGCCCGGCAGCTGGCTGACGATCTGCCACGGCGCCGGTTTCGGTTGCGCCAGGCCGAGCACGGCGGCCGTCGCGAGATCGGGGATGCCGAACCGCACCCCGGTATCGGTGACGTAGAACAGCGCGTCGCGCCGGGTGCTGTCCGGCTCGATCCCGGTCGCCTGGATGAACTCACCGGTCGATGCGGGCAGATAGGCCGCGCCCGCCCCCTGGCTCGCCACCAACGGCATCGGTGCGGCACCCGCGGCCATCGGCAGTGCGCTGCCGAGCAGCACCTGCAGCCGGGCGGCCTGCTCACCGTTGCCGCGACTCCAGGCGGCGCACACGATGGGGTCGGTCTCGGTGGAGACGATGGTCAGATCGTCGGCGGGGAAATGCTGGACCGGCAGCGTGTCGACGATCGGGATGCCGCGGATCGCATCGGGTGAGAACAGCGGAATGCTGGTGTGGCCCAGGGAGTTCGATGTGCGCAGCACCTGCGCGGTGAACGCCGAGATCCGCTGCAGGCCGTCCGCGAGCACCACATAGGAGGTCTGGCCGCCCACATCGTGCACGCGGATCACCGTGCCGATGGCGATCTCCCCGCCGCGAATCGCGCTCGGCAGTCCCACCTTCGGGATCTCCGGGACCGCGAGGTCGGGGACGGCCACCGTGGCATTGAGCAAGCCGGCGCCGATCGGCCGCGGCCGGATGGCGCGCAGCTGCGGCAGCGCCGACACGATCGCCTCGTTGCCCATGTCGACGCGCGCGTGCTTGCCGCCGTACACCAGGTACGGGATGCCGTCCCGCGCGGCAAGCACCGCCTCGTCGCGGCCGGCGACCCGCGTCCGTGGGCCGAGCCGGGCCGGGCCGGCCAGCACGGTGCTGTGCAGCCCGGCGCCCGCCTCCTCGCACAGCGTCCAGTCCGACCGGCCGCTGTCGGCCGAACCGGGCAGCGCCGAGGGTGCGCCCGGAATACCGAGCAGCGGCCCGCGCGGCATCGACGACAGCTTGGCGTCTTTCACCGAGGTGGGCGATTCACCGCTGCCGGTGATCAGCCGCGCCGAAGCGAGATTCAGGACCGGATGCAACCGTCCGTCCACGACCGCGTACAGGGCGCCGCTCCCGGAACCCATCACGATCTTGGCGTCACCCACCTGTCCCTGTGGGCGCAGAAAAGACAATATCGCGCAGCCCGCGACGACCAATACCGCGAGCACGATTCCGGTGATCATCGACCGAAATTGAATGCGCATGGGATCGTGCAGCATTCGCACGTCCCGACGCACCATCGCATGCGTGTAACGCTGCAGGAGGAATCGATATCCGTTCACCTGCGCGCGGGTAGTCAACTGGGCAGGCACCACAACTCCTTACGCAATTTTGGCTGGCGTGTGAGACGCTAGCGCACTGCGGGGGATTCATGCTGAACGGAAGCAGGCCGAGTGAATAGCGAACAAATTCCAGGAAATACGGCAACGGCGGCCGCGACGATTCCGGCGCCGAGTTCGGACAGGCGCACGCCCTTCGATCTGATGCCGCTGAACATCGTGTTGCCGTGTGCCGCGGCGGGTGCATTGGCCGCTACCTCGACGATCGCGCTGGACGGCCCGCTGTGGGCGGCGGCGGGTGCGGGCGCCGCGGTGTCCGCGCTCGGCGCCGCCAGGGCGCGAAAGACGAACATCTGGCGAATCATCGGGCTGCGGACCGCATTGTGGTGGCGTAATCGCGAGGCGAATGCTAGGCCCGCGCATCCCGAACCGTTCGATGTGCCGTTGCCGGAATCCGATGGCCGCCGCTGCGGAATGCGCTGGGACGGCACGCATCTGATCACGATGCTCGCGCTCGAACCCACCGCGGTGCTGCCGACCCTGCTCGGCGCCGCCGAGGTCACCACCCACTCGACGGTGTCACTGGCCGATGTGGCGCGCTGCCTTGCCCAGTTCGACATCCGCCTGGCGGCCGTCGATGTCGTGTCCCTCGGCGCCCGCACCAGCGGCCCGGAGTCTGTCGTCGGGCTGTACACCAAGCTGCTCGGTCCACTCCCCGCGGCGGCGTCCCGCACGGTGTGGCTGGTGTTGCGGTTCGATCCGCTCGACAATCCGGGCGCCATCGACAACCGTGGCGGTGGCCAGGAAGGCATGATCCGCACCGCCCTGGTCGCCACCCGCCGGGTCGCGAGCAGGCTCACCTCGCGCAGCGTCCGGGTGCGGGTGCTCACCGCCGCGGAGCTGGCCGCGGCGCACTCGGCCACGCTGCACGACACCGACGCCGCGCAGTGGACCGAGGAGTGGCGTGCGGTGCGCGGCACCGACATCGCGCTGCACGGCTATGCCATCCCCCCTGCCCGCCTCGACTCCAGCGTGCTCTCCGGCATCTGGACGCTGCCTGGACGATCCGTCCTCACCACGCTGCGGCTCACCCCGGCACCGGAGTCGAACGCGCCTGGTCATCGCGGCACCGACGTGTCGCTGACCGCCCTTGTCCGCCACGACACCGCCGCCACCGAGACCGAACCGGGCACCGCGCCAATCGATCTCGGCCTGCGCCCGGTGCGCGGTGCCCAGCGGCGGCTGCTGCTCGACGGCGGAGATCTCGACCCCTCGGCCGCGCTGAGCGGCCCACCGGCGGCGATGGCGGCGTTCACGGTGCCGGTGGGGGCGTGCGGTCAGGTGATCGGAGCGACCACCGACGGCGCGGGCGTGGCCGTTCCCCTGTTCGGTCCCTCGGTCCGGCGGGTGGAGATCGTCGGATCGTTGCGGCTGACCCAGCTGATGGTGCTGCGGGCGATCGCGGTCGGCGCCACGGTGTTCGTGCACAGTGCCCGGCCCGAGCAGTGGCAACGCCTCGTCGACAAGGTCGACGACCCGGCGACGATGGCTGTGGCCTCGGCGGCGGGCGCTCAGCACGCCGCGACCGCCACGATGATCATCTACGACGGCGTGACCTCGGCCGGGCAGGTCTCGGAGGCCACGGCGGTCCACGTTCGCGCACCGGAGGAAGTCGGGGCGCAGGTGCTCGACGCGGACGTCGTGCTGATCGACTCCCCCGACGCCCCCGGCTCGGTGGTGCTGCGCACCGCCGGCGAGGTCCTGACCGTCCGGTTGGTGTCCATTCCCGAGGAATTCGATTTCCTCGGGGCCACCGAGCGGGAAGCGCGCGAGCTGGTGCCGACGGCATGAGAAAGGGACCCGTCGCCGGGTGGCGACGGGTCCCTGTCCGCTGTCGGGGAACTACCAGACGAAGTCGTCGGCGACGTGCTTGTCGGTGGCCTGCGCCGTGGCCAGCGCCGCCTTCACGTTCTCGATCCCCTTCCCGAGGATCCTGAGCAGGTCGTCCATATCGGTCATCAGGGTGTTGTGCTTCTGCTCGAAAGCCAGCGCCGCGTCGCCCTGCCAGCCGACCTTCAGCAGACTCTGCTTCGCGGTCTCGGCATTGTCACGTTCGGTCTGGATTGCGCTCTTGTAGGTGGTCAGATCGCCGATCAGGGCATTGACCTTCGCGTCATCGTACAACATGGTGGGACAGTCCTTTTCTAATTCTTAGACGTAGTTGAAGTTCAGTGTCGTAAATCCGCTCACGCTCTGGTCTTCGGCGGAGGCGACCTTCTTCTCACCGGTGTCGAGCGCCTGGGAAACAATGCCCAGATCCTTGTTTACCGCCAGGATCTCCGCCTGCAGCTCATCGGCGAAGCGTTTGAATGCATCTTTGGCAGCGCCCTCCCAACCGGTCTTCGCCGCTTCCACTGCCGCATTCAGCTTGTCGACGGTCTTGTCGATCGGGGGAATTGTCGCGGCGTAATCGTTCGCGCATTTCTGGAATGTCGGAAAATCAAGGTGGAGTTGTGGTGTTCCGGCCATGGGAGGTCCTCTCGGGAATGCGTGGATCGGTGAAACTGCCGGAGTGGTCACCCCGGACGATCAAGGGCTGGTCACGGCATCCAGCGGCCCTGGGGCAGGGCTTCGATCTGGGCGGCGACCACCTGGGCCAGCCTGCGGTCGCTGCCGGGGGCCAGGGTGGTCCAGGCCCGTCCGTCGGCGGCGATACTGCCGCCGGCGATGATGCGGCCCGCCGGGGTGTCGTACACCGCGGCGGTGGCGGGGGAACGAACGGCGATGCCGTCGGTGTGGGCGTAGCAGACCAGCTCGGCGAGCGACGTCCATTGCCGCAGTGCAAGTCCCAGCGTGACCGCGGCCGGCTCCGGCATACCGAGCTGGTAGACCGCGGTCGCCGGGCTGGTGTCGGGGTCGTCGAGCCGTGCGCGCAACTCGGTGGTGGGAGCGCGGAAGGTCGCGATGTCGGCGGGTTGCGCCTGACCGAGCGCATCGAGCAGCGGCCGGGCCAGCAGGTCGGGATCCTCGTCTCCCCACACCGGGCGGATCTCGAGTTCGTCGCCGCGCCGGATCGCGACGGCGTGGTCGAGCCCGCGCCGGACCAGGCACACCCGGTCCAGCGCGGTGCCACGCCGAATCCGCAGTACCAGTTCGCGTTCTGGGCGGGCGAGGGTGAACAGCGCGGTCGCGAGCTCGTCGTCGCGGACATCGCCTGCGGCGTCGAGCACACCCCGTTCGCTCAGCTGCGCCAGCACCGCCGCGCGCGCCGCGGCGGCGGCCGTGTGGTCGAGGTGCGCCGACCGCAGCGCGAGCACGGCGGGCAGGGTCTGCACACCGAGGGCTTCGGCGGCGACGAGCGTGCCGTCGCTGGTCATGACCGTCATCGCGGCCTCCTTTCCGGTCTCGTCGGTCGGCCGTCGCCGGTCCTCACGGCAGCGCCTGCGGTGCTGCGGGTTCCGCACGGTCGTGGGCCACCGCACCCAATACCGCTGGCGCGGTGGAGAATCCGGCGTCGACGACGATCTGCGCACCGATATCGCCGGTCTCGGCGGCAGCGGCGCGCGCACCCGGTTGCGGTGTGGCGGTGGCGGTCTGCGGCGCGGCGGGCGTCGCGACCGGTGGCGGTGCGGTGACCGTGGTCGCGGTCGCCGACACCGCCGCCGTTACCGTGGGCGCGACGGGCGCCACGGTGGGGAGCGGGGTGAGCAGCAGGGACTCACCGCCGACCACCGCCGGGGTCGGCGTGACGTGGAGCAGGGACAGATCGACCGTCGGCGCGGGCCCGCGCAGTACCTCGGTGGGCAGCTGCTCCGTCGCGGCCGGGCCGGCGGCGTCGTGCGCACCGCCCTGACCGCGTGCCTGTTCGGCGAGCAGGTTGGCGCCCGCGGACACCGCGGGCGCCAGTTCCTGCTCCCACGGGACGGCCAGCTTCTCCCCGGCCGCTTCGTAGGTGCGCATCACCTGCGCCGCCTGGTGGTGCAGCGCATCGACCTGCTGTTCGGCCAGGTCGAGCAGCCCGGCCAGCGGTGCGCCGAGCAGCGCGCCGCTCAGCATCGTCTCCGCCGACCGCAAGGCCTGATCGATCTCACCGACCGGCGGCATGGCGACCTTGGCCAGCTCATAGGACACCGCCTGCTGGGCGGCCGTCGCGGCATTGTCGGTCGCCGCGGCGGTGATGGTGTCGAACCAGCTCGACAGCCCGGCCAGTTGCGCCAGGCCGTCTTCGCTGGAATCGGATCCCCAGGCACTGCCGACGACCGCCAGGATGGCGCGGAACTCGGTCCCCGCCGCGCCGAGCGCGGCGGCGAGCTCGGTGTAGGCCAGCCCCGCGTCGGCCATCGGGCCCGCGCCGGGGCCCGTCGTCAGCTCCCGCGCCAAGGTCTCGGCGGGCACGGCATCCCATATCGCACCGGTAAATCCGGCCTGCGGCTGCTCGACCATGGCACTACATCAGCGAGGTGAAGGAATCGACGGCGTCGTCGTCGGAGACAGCGGCGAGGGCGGCGTGGGCGCGCAGGTTGGCCGCGATCCGGCGCAGTTCACCGACGCCGCTGGCGTAGGACTCCTGGAACGATCCGCCGACCGCGCCGAGCGTCCGCGCGGTCTCCCGCGATACCGGATCCAGTGCTGCCGCAACGGGATCGAGCGCATCACCGCGCCGGTGCATGGTGGCCACCAAGCCGTCGGCGAGACTGTCCAGGCGGCCTGCGGCCAGCCGGGCGATCTCACCGTCGTAGGAAATCTGACTCATCGAAATCTGCTCCTTCTACAAGCTGTACGGGTTTCCTGATCGGCCGGCCGGCGTGTCGCCGATGACCGGAGCCGAGGTGTCGGCCCTGCTGTCGACCAGGTCATCGATGTGGCTCGCGTCCACCAGCGCGATGCCGTCGGCCGCCCGCGACCGCGATGCCGCGGTGATCGGCGCGCCCGCGCCGGGCAGCAGGGGCGGCATGACCTCCGCGGCGAATCTCGCGGACGATGCGGCGACGGGGGCCGAAGCACCCGGCGACATCGCGACGGTCTCGGCCTGCCACCCGCTCAGCGGCGCGGCCGCGCTGTTGACCGGCGCACCGGCGGTCACCGATGCGACCGGTGTGGCAGGCACCGGCGCGGGTGCGGGCCGATTCACCACCGGCGCCGCGGCCTCCGGCGCCGACGTGGCCGGGAGAGCCGCGGCGACCTGCTTGCCCACCTGGTTCGCCGCGCTGATCAGCGGTTGCACCAGCTGCACCACCTGCTGGAGGACCTGCTGGCCGGAACCCGCCGAACTGGTCGCCGCGGTCGACACGGACTTCGACGACAGTCCCGCGGTCGGCGCCACACCGGGGGTCTGCGCGACCATGCTCACCCCGGATGTCGCGCTCGTGGCCAGCGGTTGCGACACCGTACTCAGGGTGCTCAGCTTCGGGGTGACCGGCTTGCGCACCGGCACCGGCGTGCCTGCTTCGGTCATCTGCCCGGAGTGCACCGCGAGTTGCGCCTTGGTCTGCACGGTGATGGCCGTCGCCTCGGCGCCCGCTTCGATCGCGGTGGCCAGCAGCGCCGCCTGCCCCGGCGGGGTCACCAGGGTGGGGCCCAGCGCGGCGGTGGTCATCGCGAATCGGGTTGCCACCGCGGCCATCTGGAGGTAGCCGGTGGCCACCGTGCCCGCCGCGCCCGCGGCGACACCGTTCATGGTGGTCGCCTGCCCGGCGATCGCGGTCGAGGTGGTCGCGGTGTCCACCGCGGCCGAGGTGGCCGCCTGACTGCCCGCACTCTGCATCGATTGCAGCAGCTGCAGGCCGGTGCTCGCCAGTTGCAGTGCGGTACTGATCGATTCGGTGACGCTCTGGAACACGGCCTGGGGATCGAGTCCGCCGTTGGCGCTCAGGTTGCCGTTGCCGAAACCACTGAAGAGGTCGGTGACCGGCTTCATCAGCGCCACCGGGTCGATCGGCGGCAGCGGCGGCAGGCCGGGCAAGGGTGGCAGGCCGGGCAGCTGCGGCAGCTGCGGGATCCCGATCTGCGCCAGGATCTCCTCGGTCGGCCGGTTCAGCAACGGCGCGACGGGGGTGTCCCGGATCGCGTCGAGCACGCTGGGCGCCAGCGGCGCCGCCAGAGGTTCGACGGTCATCGCGATGTGCCGGCGGGCGGGGCGAACGACGCCGCGCCGGCTTGGTCGGCCAGCTCGTAGGACTGTGCGGCGATGCGCGCGGTGGCGGCTGTTCCGGCGTAGTTGGTCACCAGAGCGCCCAGCGCGGCGAAGTGATTGGCCTGCGCGTAGGCGAAGCTCAGCAGGAACTCCTGCCCGATCAGGCCGAAGACCGGGACGGCGGCGGATACGACGGCGGCCTGATCGACGGCGGCGACCGTGGCCACCGTCGCGGCCATTCCGTCGGAGACGGCGGCATAGTCGCGGAATGTCTGCGGCTGCACGTTGAGAACATTCATCTCGACACCCTCCTGGGGCTGATCTGCGCTTGGCATACCTTGTGGTTCGCCCGGAAATTTAACGAGCGCACCGCTTTTCGCAATCTCTGCGGAGTCGCGGGCACTACTGTTCACCTTGCTGTTGCTTGTTCACCCGATCGTTGAAATCGGCGACCAGCTCCCCCCGCCTCGCCATCGCCCGCGTGACGGCGGCGGCCGCGGCGGTGACCACGGCCCTGTCGAATTCGGCGGGTGAGAGCCGGGCGATCTGCTCGGTCAGCCGCAGGTCGTGCAGGCGTCCCGCACCGTCGACTCCGACGGTGATCGCCCCGTCGTCGGTCCGGTGTTCGATGCGGATCGTCTCGATGTCCGCGGCGAGGCGGCGCATCCGCTCCCACTGCGCGGTGGCGGCCGCTTCCAGGGCGGCGAAATCGGTCACCAGGTGCTCCCGCCCTGATCCAGCCAGCTGCGCGGCTCGTAGTCGTGTTCGGCCTCGTCGGCGAGTTCGGACTGCGCGAGCAGCTGCGCGGTCGGCAGGCCGAGCAGGCTCAGTGCCTGCTCGCCGAGCCCGAGGTTGGTCAGGTATTCGCGGCGCGCCACACCCGCCCGGTCGGTGGCGAGCCGGCACAGCCGCAGGATCTCGCCGGCGAGCTCGTCGGGATCGCGCCGCAGCTGCTCCGGGGTCACGACGATCTCGGTCGGCAGCCCGGAATCCGTGGCGGTGACGACGATCTCGCCGCCGCGCAGCGACGCCACACCGGTGGTGAAGGTCTCGAACACGGGTGCGTCCGGCTGCTCGGGGACGGCTTCCGGTGCGGGATCGGAGCCTTCGTAGACCGGGTTGTCGTGGATCGCCTCGGGGTAGGGGGCGGTTCGGGATGGTTCAGGCACGGCGCTCGTCCTCCAGGGTCTGTAGCACGGTGGTGATGTGGGTGGTGATCATGGCGGCGAGCCGGGGACGGTCGACGGCGGTCGCGACGGGGGGTGCGGTCGCGGTGACGGCGTAGCGGCCGTCGTCCACCAGATCGCGCCAGGTGATGCGGTAGCGGGTGATCCCGCGTGGTCCGAAAATCGAACTGCCCAACCGTATTTCGATGGCACCCGCGCCCTCGGCGGGCCGGTCGAGCCACTCGGCGCTGCGCCGATCGAGATCGGTGTAGCTCTCCTGGACCTGGGACCGGCCGTAGTAGTGGTCGGCGTCGTCACCACCCGGCACGATCACCAGCGGCGTATCGGCCAGCCGCCCGGCGCCACGGTCGGGCAGTGCGCCGACCACCGCACCGGCGAGCCGATCGGCGTGCCCGGAGGTGATCACGTAACCGCCGCTGTGCCAGTGGCTTTCGCCCGGCCACTGGCTGATCAGGGTGGCCACCGCGCCCTGTCGCGCGCCGATCGCCCGGATCAGGCCGTCCGGGCCGGCGGGGCGCCGCGGGTCGAGGCCGTGCGCCGAGACCAGCACGTCGGCGTGGGCGACACGTGTGAGCGCGTCGCGCAGGTTGCCGTCGTCGGCGCGCGCCGCCCTGGCCTCGGCGCGCAGCCGCGCCCATCCCTCGGCGTTCTCGCCGCGATACAGCGCGAACAGCGGTGCGGGCAGCTGATCGTGAAACATGGTGTCCCACAGATCGATCAGCGCCACATCCGTGAGTTCCCAGCGGCGGCTCACCGATCGAGTACCGGCCGGATGCCGCGCCCGTGCTCGCCGAGCGCTTCGTCGAGGTGCTCGACCGAGTTCAGGTACTCCACCCGCCGCCGCTCGCGCTCCTCGTCCGACATCGACCGGCCAGGAGCACCGCCGAACGGCATACCGCCGGGCCCGCCGACCGGGCCCGCCCTGGTGATCACGCGCGGGTCCACCGGCGCGGTGGCGCGCGGGAACAGCTTGGCTTCCTGCGTGCCCAGCGGTGCGGTGAACACCGACCCCCGGCCACCGCCCACGCCCTTGCTGCTGATCCCGCCGACCGTATTTCCCAGCGGCACACCGGTAGTGGGAATGCTCGCGACGATCCCCGGCGTGTGCGAGGTCTCGGTGGACTGGTTCTGCGGCAGGTTGTCGAGCAGGGACAGATCCTCGCCGGTGATGCCCTCCGGCGTCGTCGCGTTCCATTCCGGGCCGGGCGACGACTCGGTCGGATCCTGGCCGTTGCCGCCATCGGTGTGGTCGTCACCGCCACCGCTGTGGTCGCCGTCGCCGCCACCACCGTCGAGATCGCCGCCGTCGAGGTCGCCACCGTCGTGGTCACCGGTGGAATCCTCGTTGCCGGAGTCGATGTCCGGCCCTTCACCGGTGTGGTCCTCGTCCACCGTGGACGGCTCACCCAGCGGAACTCCCGCCGACTCGCCGGCCCGCAGGGCGGTGACCGTCACGGGATCGGGCGTGGGCAGCGTGACGATCCGGGTGGAGGTGTGGGTGTAGTTGGTCGTGAAATAGGTCTGGTAGTTCTGCTGGAAACGCAGCAGGTCGTTGGCGTTGGCCGTCTGCTGTTCCTCGGTGGTGGCCACGGGAGGTGTCGGCGTCGGCGGTAGCGCGTTCTGCCTGGTCTGCTGCAGCCAGCCCGAGGTGTAGAGCAAGGTATTGCCCAGCACCCGCATGTCGCTGGTGAGCTGCTTCGATGTCTCGGCGTACTGGGTGGTCGACCCGATCGCGGCCTTCGCGCCCACCCCCTTCCACCAGTTCCCGGCCGCCGAGATCGTCGTGCGCAGGGTGGTGAAGCTGGTGTCGAGACTGGTGGAGATCCACTGCCAGACACCGGCCGCGTCGGCGACCGCCTGCGGGTTGATCAGGTTGCAGTACTCGTAGAGCTGTTCCCAGGACAGCTGGGCGCCCAGTTCCGGAACGAGGAGATCATTGGGCACGTCGTACTTGGTCACCGCATCGGGTTTCGGCGGATTCTCCGGGATGGCGCCTTTCGTCGGCCCGCCCTGCGGCAGGGTGCCTTCCGGGTGGAAGTTGATGTCCTCGAAGCTGTGCGTCGAGCTGTCCTCGGTGCGCTGATACTTCTTCCCCGCGGTGATGAAGGTATTGCCCATGTCGACCAAGATCTCGCGGTGCCGGTCGAGGCGCGTGCGCAATTCCGAGGCGAATTTGTGGCCGAAGACGAGTGCCAGATTGGCGCCCGACGGCGAACCGGAGATGTAGGGACTGCCGGCGACCCCGTTGTACATCATCCATTTCTGCATGCCGACAACGTCATCGAGCATGTCCTCGACGTGGCGAGCGCAGTCCTCGGCCGTGCCCGGCTCCAGCTCGAGGTATCCCTCGTCCGCCAGGCCGTGCAGACTCGCCCAGATCGTGCTGTCCGGGTCAGACGCCATCTTCTTCTCCGATCACCGCAGTTGGTCGCGTAAGCGTTCGAGACCGGCCAGCAGGATGTCCGGGCCGGGAAAGGCGGGCCGATCGTCGGCGACGGTCGGCGCGTAGAGTTCGGCGACCTTGCGCGCCACCGACGCCACCGCGACCCGCGCGGCATCGGTGATCGCCGCGGCGATCTCGTCGTAGTCGAGATCGCCGATGGCGCCGGAGAATTGGATATCGATGAGCACACCGTCGGCGTTCACCGAGGCGGTCACCCGGCGACCCTCGGCAGTGGCGGTCGCGTACAGCTCAGCGCGCCGCTGCTGCCGATCGGCCAGTGTGTCGTCGGCTGGGTGGCCGAGCGGTTCGCGCTCCGACGGCGGTGTCCGCAGGGCGGGCGGTGGCGGCGGGAGTTCCCGCTCCGGCGCGCCCGGCAGCCGGTCGACCAGATCCGACAGCGTCGGCAACTGTGCCCTGACCGACCGCTGCGGTGCGAGAACGTCATCGGCCTTGCCCCGGACCTCGTCGGCCGCCCGCTGCGCCGCCCGCACGACGCCACGGGCGATGCGGTGATAGTTGAGTTCATCGATGTAGTCGCCGAACTCGACCTCCCGCACCGCGCCGGACGCATCCGTGACCACGGTGATCTGTCCCCGCTCCACGGTGGCGGTGGCCGTGACCGCGTCATGGACCGCCTTCGCCGCCACGAGGCGGGAGATGAGTCCATGAACGTCGTCGACCATCTGGGCCACTTCGGTTCTCAGTCGTTCGTTCGAATCGCGCACGATCGCCCCTCAGCTGTCGAACACACTGGCTCGCGCGACACCGCGGCGCGACTCGTCCTGCCGGACCAGGAGCAACTCGTCACAGTGACGATCGATCTGCGCCCGCAGACCGGCAGCGTCGGCCGCGACAGCGACGACGGGTTGTTCCATCCCGATCACGTACCGGCCGTCGCCCGGATGGTCTTCCCAGACAAGCCATTTCGTCATCTGCCCGCGGGGACCGAAGTCCGACTTGCCCTGGGTGATCTCGATCCGCCCGACGGTCGACTTCCGCGCCGCCTGCCACTGTCTGCTCCGGCTGTCGACGTCACCGTCGTCTTCGTCGTACAGGGTGCTGCGCGCGTGCCAGTGATCGGCTTCGGTGTCGGCGCCGGAGTTCAGCAGTTCCACGCGGGGCCGGCTGCCCGCGTCCATCTGCGGCAGCCGGTCCACGATCAGCCGGGTCAACGATGCCGCGTCGCACTCGGTGATCTCCACCGTGTCGTGCCGTTCCGGCGTGGTGTCGGAGAAGCCCTGGATCAGGACAGCACGATCACCGAACCGCTTACCCGCCAACACAATACGCTTGGCGAGCCACTGTTCGGCCGAATAATCCAGGGCGGTGACGACCATCCGGAGGTCGGCGCCGAGCGACTTGACCAGGACATCGGCCAGTGCCGGATCCCAGGCGGCCTGCAGCTCGCCCCAGACTCGCGCCTTGGCGTATTGGAAGTCGTAGTAGCCGCCGGGAAGGTCGGACAGGTACATGATCGGCCAGTTGTTGCGTCGGCCGACCAGCCGATCCCGCAGGATCAGATATTCGAAGCCGGTCAGCCGCCAGGTGCGTTCCACTATCGGTTCTCCTCCACTGTCTCGCCTGCCTGCTCGGTCGCCACCGGCACGCCGGGGACTTCGGTGGTCGACCGCGCCATGGTGAAGTCCTGGAATACCTGCGGCTCGGCGCTGCCCGCCCGGCCGGGGAAGTCGATCCGCAGCTCGGGTCCGCCGCCGGGGAACAAGGCGAACGACACATCGACGGGTCCGGTCGCGCCCGGCGGGAACAGCTTCTCCTCGACCTCGTCCACCTGGCGTTCGAGCCGTTCGGATGCCTCGGTCAGCGCCTGCTTCACCGTCATCGAGCCGTTCTCGACGGCCTTTGCCAGCGCTTGCAGTCCCGGTCCGAGTTGGGCAGCGAGCTGGTTGCCCAGCTGCACCAGGGCGGTGATTCCCGAGGAAACGAGTTGCAGGACTTCGGAGAACAGACTGAGCATGTCCGAACTCGACATCCCGCCGCCGCCGGTCGCGCCACCAGTGCCGCCGGTGCCGTTCGAGCCACCGGGGTTGGTTCCCCCGGCGCCGCCGGTCGCGCCCTTGTTTCCACCGGCGCCTTCGCCGCCGGTCTTCGGGCTGCCCGAGTCGCCACCGGTGCCACCACCGGCCTTCTTGTCGTTGGGGTTTGCTCCCCCGCCGCCGGTTTCGGGTTGCTTGTCGCCACCGCCACCGGGTTGCTTGTCGCCGTCCTTGTTGTTCTTGTTGTTGTCGTTACCGCCGGTGCCACCGCCACTGTTGTCGGGGGTGACCGGCGGGGCAGCTGTGAGGGTGATGGGGTCGGCGAAAGTCGGAACCCACCCCATGATTTGGGATATGCCGTCGCGGTAACCGAGGCGGCCGGTGCCGTCGTAACCGGTGTCCCAGAAGTCACGGATCACGGTGATGTGACTGGACGCGTTATGGGTGCCGACTTTGGTGGGGACCTGGTTGTCGTCGACTTCGATCTCGGAGTAGAACGGTAGATTGTTGTGCACATACGACATGAAGTTGGCGGTGTTACCGATGACGTTCGACATCGACACCATACTGTTTTCCAACGATTTCGCGGTATCAAGATATTTGGTGAGGAACGCCACCGCCTGTTCAGCACCCTCACCCTGCCAATGGCCCGCGGTGAATGCCGGGGACACAGCTGTTTTGAAGTTCAGGACCGAGTGCCGCCAGATATCGGCGAACGCCCGCCACTCACCAGCGATCCAGGGGACGTTGCCCGCGTTCTTCTCGATGATCAACCTGACGTTGGCGAAGTCGTACAACCCGAACTGGTAGCCGTGCTCGATGAACCCTTCGAGGTCCTTCTTCACGTTCGGGTCGAACGGGGCACCCGACCCGGCGGTGGTCGGCTCACCAGGCCCGTTGCTCCAGTTCGAGTTCGGTACGGAGTGTTCTTTCCAGATCCTGGGCCAGTGATCGGTTCCGGTGGCGGGGGTGTTGAAGGTGGTGGCGTTGGCGTCGTCGGTGTTCTTGTAGGAGCTGTGGGCGCGGCTGAACGTGTCGGCCATCGTGGTGATCAGGGTTTGATGGTCTTTCAACGCCTCGACCAGCTCGGTCAACCGTTTCTTCTCGTATCGTTCGAACAACAGTCGCATCGATTCCAGAGTCGTGACCGTTTTCGTGGGATTTCCACCCTTTTCGAGTTTTTCGCCACTGTTGTCGTGTGTCCAGATGGTGGGTGGAAAGTTCTGTCCGGTCGCGGTACTCAACCCGATGATGTCGGCCACGAACGACTCACACGCGGTGATCAGTTTCTTGAACTCGGCCAGGTCGACGTTCAACAGTTTCAGCTTGCCGTTCTGCGCACCCTTCAACAACCCGGACCACACGGTCTGATCGGACTCAGGCACTGCGCACTCCTACCGTCGAACACCACCACTGCGCCGACACCTAACCACGGCTGCGCCTGTTCCTCCGCCCGGTCGCGACCACCACCACCGGTCGGTCACCTGTGGTTAACCCAATGCGGCACACCCGCCGCGCGATTGTCGCCGCGTTCCAGGAAGTCAGGCCGCCAGAGTTCGAGCATCGAGCTTCAGTAGCCGCGGTCGATCGAGTCCAGCAGTCGTCGCATCGTTTCGACCTGCGGTCGTGGCTGCGTCGAGTTCTCGTGCACCGAGGTGCGCGCCCGGAGGTCGGCGTGGAGCCGGAACAGCACCTCGATCGGGGTGCAGCCGTCCAGTTCAGCCCGGTCGAGCGCCTCCTGCGGTACCGCGAACGCGGCGATGTCGAGGCCCGCCGACTCGAGCTAGTCGGCGGTGTCGGAGTCGTCACCGCCTGCATACTCGACTGGCCGCCCCGGCCTGGCCCGCCGCGACGAAAACGATTGCTGCAAAAGGGAACCAGCAACCTCGACGAGGGCACGATCACCCGCACCCAAATCAGGATCACAATGGCAGCATGTCCTTACGGAGGTCATGACGCACCCGCCACTGGGCGTCTGAGCCGGGAGGCCATGGGAAACCGCCATTGTCGAACGCCCAGTTCAGGTAGGACATGAACGGCATGGTCGCGACTTTGCGACGAAAAGCCCGTCGACACATCCGTCCGGAAGCGCCATCCCGTACGGCTCACCTCCACTGACATTCTCCTTGTGGTACCTGTCCGGCGCGAGCGGCAGGACGAACCGCGTTCCAGGGTGGCCGTCGTTCCATTCGCTCCACCCGTCGAGCTGGTCGGTGAAGTATCCGCGCATCGACGAATCGGGATAGTGCGAACCCTCGACCTGGATCACCAATGGATCAGCTGACGACGACTCCGGCCAGTCCAGATGCGTGCCGACCAGCCACACGTCGCCGACCAGCCGCACCCAGGACAGCAGTGTCATCGGCACGGCATCGAACTGTTCACGAAGCCAACTCGCATGCTCGGCTGCCCCCGCTGTGGCCGGTATGAACGGCACCGCCTGCGTCTGGTCGTCGTCGTTGGCGTGAAACTGGTAGCCGTCTCTGGAAAGCCGATCGATGATCACCTCGATTTTGCGCCGGGCCCGTAGCGCCATCTCGTCACAGACCAGTTGTGCTTCCTCGCGAGGTCCGAGTCGAGGATCGTGCTGCCCAGCTGGCGTAGTTCGTGCCACACCTGTTCCCGTTGGCCGTCTCGATACCGGTTGAGCCAGTTGGGCGATGACTTCGGTCTCACGCGTTGACATACTGCCAGCTCTGACTGCATCTACGCGGGCCGAGCGCCGCAGCAGGGTTAACGGGGGGTGTACAGCCCGAGCTGGGGTCGCCGAGTAGCGCGACCCGATGCGTCGGCGGTGCTAGAAACTCGGGGCGATGCAGTGGTGTTCGACGGTAGGAGTGCGCAGTGCCTGAGTCCGATCAGACCGTG
>NZ_LGYZ01000005.1 GCF_001310275.1 Nocardia arizonensis | reverse complement strand
CACCAATACCAAGCTATAGTGAAGGTCCCGGGGTCTTTTCGTCCTGCCGCGCGTAACGAGCATCTTTACTCGTAATGCAATTTCGCCGAGTCTGTGGTTGAGACAGCAGAGAAGTCGTTACGCCATTCGTGCAGGTCGGAACTTACCCGACAAGGAATTTCGCTACCTTAGGATGGTTATAGTTACCACCGCCGTTTACCGGGGCTTAAATTCTCAGCTTCGCCCTCACAGGCTAACCGGTCCTCTTAACCTTCCGGCACCGGGCAGGCGTCAGTCCGTATACATCGTCTTACGACTTCGCACGGACCTGTGTTTTTAGTAAACAGTCGCTTCTCTCTGGTCTCTGCGACCACCACCAGCTCGAACCGCAAAGGGCCGTCACCAACAGTGGTCCCCCTTCTCCCGAAGTTACGGGGGCATTTTGCCGAGTTCCTTAACCACAGTTCTCTCGATCGCCTCGGTATTCTCTACCTGACCACCTGTGTCGGTTTGGGGTACGGGCCGTGTACCAACTCACTAGAGGCTTTTCTCGGCAGCATAGGATCACTGAATTCACCTCAATCGGCTACGCATCACCTCTCAGGCACACGCGACACGGATTTACCTATGCCACACCCTACAGGCTTACACCAGTACAACCACTCACTGGCCCAGCTACCTTCCTGCGTCACCCCATCGCTTGACTACTACACCCAGGGTCACGTGCAGCCACTTCCGGCTCCCCGAAGGAAGTCCATCCGCATTTGGACGTTTAGCACAGATGATTCACCACTTGGCGCGGATACACGGGTACGGGAATATCAACCCGTTGTCCATCGACTACGCCTGTCGGCCTCGCCTTAGGTCCCGACTCACCCTGGGCGGATTAACCTGGCCCAGGAACCCTTGGTCATTCGGCGGACGAGTTTCCCACTCGTCTTTCGCTACTCATGCCTGCATTCTCACTCGCATCACCTCCACGACTGGCTCACGCCGCCGCTTCCCCGGTGACACGACGCTCCCCTACCCATCCCAGCACCTGGCTCGAAAGCAGGCCACACTGGAATGCCGCGGCTTCGGCGGTGTACTTGAGCCCCGCTACATTGTCGGCGCAGGATCACTTGACCAGTGAGCTATTACGCACTCTTTCAAGGGTGGCTGCTTCTAAGCCAACCTCCTGGTTGTCTTCGCGACCCCACATCCTTTTCCACTTAGTACACGCTTAGGGGCCTTAGCCGGCGATCTGGGCTGTTTCCCTCTCGACTACGAAGCTTATCCCCCGCAGTCTCACTGCCACGCTCTCACACACCGGCATTCGGAGTTTGGCTGACTTCGGTAAGCTTGTAGGCCCCCTAGGCCATCCAGTAGCTCTACCTCCGATGTGAAACACGCAACGCTGCACCTAAATGCATTTCGGGGAGAACCAGCTATCACGGAGTTTGATTGGCCTTTCACCCCTACCCACAACTCATCCCCTCAGTTTTCAACCTAAGTGGGTTCGGGCCTCCACGACGTCTTACCGACGCTTCACCCTGGCCATGGGTAGATCACTCCGCTTCGGGTCTAGAACACACGACTCAACGCCCTATTCGGACTCGCTTTCGCTACGGCTACCCCACACGGGTTAACCTCGCCACATGCCACTAACTCGCAGGCTCATTCTTCAAAAGGCACGCCATCACCCCACAACAGGGCCCTGACGGATTGTAAGCGCACGGTTTCAGGTACTATTTCACTCCCCTCCCGGGGTACTTTTCACCTTTCCCTCACGGTACTAGTCCGCTATCGGTCACCAGGGAGTATTCAGGCTTACCGGGTGGTCCCGGCAGATTCACAGCAGATTTCACGGGCCCGCTGCTACTCGGGCATCATTCACATGAGCCGCCACATTTTCGTCTACGGGACTCTCACCCTCTACGATCGGCCATCCCAGACCAGTTCGACTAATGCCACGGTTTCTGACTCACGCCCGGTCCGGCAGAACCAGGAAGAACAACCCCACAACCCCCAAGACGCAACCCCTGCCGGGTATCACACGCCCAAGGTTTAGCCTCATCCGCTTTCGCTCGCCACTACTCACGGAATCACAATTGTTTTCTCTTCCTGTGGGTACTGAGATGTTTCACTTCCCCACGTTCCCTCCACACACCCTATATATTCAGGTGCAGGTGACACGACATCACTCGTGCCGGGTTTCCCCATTCGGAAATCCTCGGATCTCAGCTCGGTTGACAGCTCCCCGAGGCATATCGCAGCCTCCCACGTCCTTCATCGGCTCCTGGTGCCAAGGCATCCACCGTACGCTCTTAAACACTTACAAACAAAGATGCTCGCGTCCACTGTGCAGTTCTCAAACAACACACCCAGAAGAACCCAACCCGAGACCAGCCCGAAAAACTCGGCGGTACCCCGGAAACCCTTCCGGATCGTCTATTCGCCTAGAAAGAACGCCTGTTCTTTCAGGACCCAACAGCGTGTCGACTACACTCCCCGAAACCAGGAACACCAACGGCTCCCAGCACACATCGAGGCACATGTCAGCGTTCCACCCATGAGCTCCGCCGGACTACATTCGAATCCGAAACGGCTCTGCCAGACAACACCCATCCTCCGACAGGGCACCTGGAGAAAGCTCCTTAGAAAGGAGGTGATCCAGCCGCACCTTCCGGTACGGCTACCTTGTTACGACTTCGTCCCAATCGCCAATCCCACCTTCGACGGCTCCCTCCACAAGGGTTGGGCCACCGGCTTCGGGTGTTACCGACTTTCATGACGTGACGGGCGGTGTGTACAAGGCCCGGGAACGTATTCACCGCAGCGTTGCTGATCTGCGATTACTAGCGACTCCAACTTCACGGGGTCGAGTTGCAGACCCCGATCCGAACTGAGACCGGCTTTAAGGGATTCGCTCCACCTCACGATATCGCAGCCCTCTGTACCGGCCATTGTAGCATGTGTGAAGCCCTGGACATAAGGGGCATGATGACTTGACGTCGTCCCCACCTTCCTCCGAGTTGACCCCGGCAGTCTCCTGCAAGTCCCCGGCATAACCCGCTGGCAATACAGGACAAGGGTTGCGCTCGTTGCGGGACTTAACCCAACATCTCACGACACGAGCTGACGACAGCCATGCACCACCTGTACACCGACCACAAGGGGGCCTACATCTCTGCAGGTTTCCGGTGTATGTCAAACCCAGGTAAGGTTCTTCGCGTTGCATCGAATTAATCCACATGCTCCGCCGCTTGTGCGGGCCCCCGTCAATTCCTTTGAGTTTTAGCCTTGCGGCCGTACTCCCCAGGCGGGGTACTTAATGCGTTAGCTACGGCACGGATCCCGTGGAAGGAAACCCACACCTAGTACCCACCGTTTACGGCGTGGACTACCAGGGTATCTAATCCTGTTCGCTACCCACGCTTTCGCTTCTCAGCGTCAGTTACTTCCCAGAGACCCGCCTTCGCCACCGGTGTTCCTCCTGATATCTGCGCATTTCACCGCTACACCAGGAATTCCAGTCTCCCCTGAAGTACTCTAGTCTGCCCGTATCCCCTGCAAGCTCACAGTTGAGCTGTGAGTTTTCACAGAAGACGCGACAAACCGCCTACAAGCTCTTTACGCCCAGTAATTCCGGACAACGCTCGCACCCTACGTATTACCGCGGCTGCTGGCACGTAGTTGGCCGGTGCTTCTTCTACCCCTACCGTCAGTTTCCCTTCGTCGGAGTCGAAAGAGGTTTACAACCCGAAGGCCGTCATCCCTCACGCGGCGTCGCTGCATCAGGCTTCCGCCCATTGTGCAATATTCCCCACTGCTGCCTCCCGTAGGAGTCTGGGCCGTGTCTCAGTCCCAGTGTGGCCGGTCACCCTCTCAGGTCGGCTACCCGTCGTCGCCTTGGTAGGCCATTACCCCACCAACAAGCTGATAGGCCGCGGGCCCATCTCGCACCGATAAATCTTTCCACCACAAGACATGCATCCCATGGTCCTATCCGGTATTAGACCCAGTTTCCCGAGCTTATCCCGAAGTACGAGGCAGATCACCCACGTGTTACTCACCCGTTCGCCGCTCGTGTACCCCGAAAGGCCTTACCGCTCGACTTGCATGTGTTAAGCACGCCGCCAGCGTTCGTCCTGAGCCAGGATCAAACTCTCCGTTGAAGACTCACAACCACACCCCAAAAAAGGGCGCAATCAAAAGTACCTACTCGAGTCCGAAAACCCAGC
>NZ_LGYZ01000004.1 GCF_001310275.1 Nocardia arizonensis | reverse complement strand
CCCTCTGTGTCAACCTTGGATGAGGCAGGATGTGTCGAGGTAACTTTGGTTTGAGGGCGAGCGAGGAGTTTCACCCCGATGGGGTCGAAGAACAGTGGTGTGCCGGACCCGGAGGTTCCGGCGAAGGCGAAGTCGCGGACGTTCTCCGCGGCCTATAAGGCCAGGATCCTGGCCGAGTACGAAGGTTTGGACAAGGCCGGCAAGGGTGCGTTGCTGCGCAGGGAGGGTTTGTACTCGTCGCTGATCACCTACTGGCGGGATCAGCGTGACAAGGGTGCGGCCGCGGCGTTGGCCCAGCCGGCGGGTCGGCCGAAGGCCGATCCGCGGGATAAGGACAATGCCCGGTTACGGCGGGAGAACGAGCAGTTGCGTGCGGAATTGACCAAGGCGCGCAAGGTGATCGAGGTTCAGGGAAAACTCTCGGAACTGTTGGGACAGCTCGCGACCGACAGCCCGACCAACGGGAGCGAGCCCGCGTCGTGATCGATGCCGCGATCGGTGAGTTGAAGCCGGTGATCGGCACCCGGGCGGCGTGCCGCGCCGTGGGACGTCCGCAAGCCAATCACTATCGGCGGCACCGGACCTCGCCACCACCGGCCGAGCCCACGCGGGCGCCGAAGCCGCAGCCACGGGCGTTGACCGAGCCGGAGCGCACGCGGATCCGACAGGTACTCAACAGCCCCGCCCATGTCGACAAGGCGCCAGCGGCGGTCTACCACGAATTACTCGACTCCGGCGAGTATCTGGCGTCGGTGTCGACGATGTATCGGATCCTGCGCGCGCACGGCGAGGTTCGTGAACGTCGCCGCCAGGCCGCACATCCTGCGCGGGTGAAACCGGAATTGGTCGCCGCGGGACCGAATTCGGTGTGGTCCTGGGATATCACGAAACTGCGTGGCCCGGTGAAGTGGTCCTACTACTACCT
>NZ_LGYZ01000003.1 GCF_001310275.1 Nocardia arizonensis | reverse complement strand
TACTCCAGCCGTAGTTCGTGATGCCGCCGCTTTGCGGCGGCATCACGGGCTGGGCGGTTTGGTGTGTCGGCGCTGGTAGTGGCTGATTTTGGCGCGGTGTTGGTGGCGTCGTCGCCACAGTGATCGGCGGAGTCGGTGGCCGATGTCGAGGATCGGGTGCCAGATCAGCATGGCGGCGAGGTGGTGGATTTCGTTGCGGGTCAACGGGATCAAGGGTTCGGGTGTGGTTGGGGTGGCGTGCTCGGTGGCGGCCAGCACGGTGAGCAGGGCCAGTGCCAGCATGGACAGCGCGGTCCATCGGTGCCAGGAGGCCCAGCGGCGGACCTGGTGCTGGTCGAGCCCGGCCAGACCCTTGCCGGATTGGAAGTCCTCCTCGATCGACCACCTCCGCCCGGCCACGCCGACCAGGGTCTTCAGGGTGACCGGACCGGCGGCGTAACAGCGGTAATAGGCCAGCTCACCGGTGGTGCGGTTACGGCGGGCCAACAGCCACCGATGCCCCGGTGCCGGATCGTCGGTATCGATGCCGATCCAGGCCCAGTCGTAGACCCGAGGACCTTTCGCGCCGTGCCCGGCCGAGATCGCTTGCCACGCCTGCCGGGGCAGTCCGGCCACCACCGCGTCAGCGCGAACGCGTCCGGCAGCGGTGCTCACACGGCGGTCACAGGCGATGGCCAGCACGTATCCGACACCACGGGATTCGAGGGTGGCCCGGAGTTTCGGGTCGGCGCCGTAGACCTCGTCGCCGGTGACCCACCGTGCGGGCACGCCCGCATCCAACGCTTGGGTGATCATCGCCTGTGCCAGTGCGGGTTTGGTCGCGAATCCCACCGATTCGGGCACACCGGCGCGCTGGCACCGCTCCCGGTCGGCCATCCAGGATTTCGGCAGGTACAAGGCCCGATCGATGAAGGTGTGACCCCGCGCGGTGGCGTAGGTCAAGAACACCGCTACCTGGGAATTCTCGATACGACCAGCCGTGCCGGTGTATTGACGTTGCACGCCGACAGTCGAGGTGCCCTTTTTCAGGTCCCCGCTTTCGTCCACCACGAGGATCGCATCGGTGTCACCGAGAGATCCCACGACGTAGTCACGCAGATCCTCGCATACCGCGTCGGCGTCCCACACGGCACGAGACAGCAAGTGCTGCATAGCATCCGGTGTTTCGTGCCCAGCATGTTCGGACAAGGTCCAGCAGTTCTTGTCCGGTAGTTCCGAGGCCAGCCCGGCCACCATCTCCCGCGCCGTCCTACGCGGTTCGACCCGCCGGAACCGCCCGGCGACACGCCCCATCAGACCCTCGAACTCTTCGCGCCACCGATCACCCGCTACGCTATGCGCAGCGGTCACCGCGAATTCAGTTGTATTGCACACACATTCGACAGAATCACGCGGTGGCCGCCCTCACCGGCCCGACACGCCGCCACCCCCGAACCCCATCGTGACCAGGCCGTCGGCCTGGTCACGAACTACGGCTGGAGTACTA
>NZ_LGYZ01000002.1 GCF_001310275.1 Nocardia arizonensis | reverse complement strand
TGACCAGGCCGTCGGCCTGGTCACGAACTACGGCTGGAGTACTAGCCGGTGCATCGCTCGGCCACCCCGGCGAGCGATGCCTCCCCGAATCGTCAGCCCGCCCCGTTCGGCGGATCGGCGTAGCGCTTCGCCATCGCCGCGGTGATCTCGGCCATGCGCGCCCGCACCTCGGGCGGGCCGAGCACTTCCGCGTATTCGCCGAGCAGCAGAATGCCGTGCAGGAGAACCGGATACGACTCGGCGGCGATGTCGATACGCACCCGGCCATCGGCGTCGGGTTGCGACATCGTCGCCTCGGCCTCGCCGACGGCGAAGGGATCGAAGCCCAGGCGCAGCAGACCGAGGTGCGCCCGGTCGACGCGGCAGTCGGCCCGCACCCGCAGCATCGATCGCGCGAACTCTTCCCGCGCCGTCGCCCAGTGCACGGACAGATCGAAACCATCGGGACGGGTGAAGGTTTCGTCGAGTGGTTGGGCCGCGTCGATGCGGCCGACACGGTAGGAGCGGATATCGGTGCGGTGACGGGCCACCAGATACCAGGTGCCCGCCTTGAGAACCAGGCCGAGCGGGTCGAGGGTGCGGTCAACGGTTCGGTCGCGGCGGGCGTAGCGCACCGATAGTCGGCGATCGCGCCACAGGGCGTCCGTGATGGTCGCCAGGGTGGGGGTTTCGTCGGGGCGGTGGAACCAGCCGGGGGCGTCGACGTGGACCCGTTCGGCGATGCGGGTGGCGCGCCCGCGCAGTTCCGGCGGCAGCGCGGCCAGCATCTTCAATTGCGCGGTGGCCAGCACGGTGCCGAGGCCGAGATCGGCGGCGGCGTGCGGCAGACCGGTGAGCAGCACCGCGTCGGCCTCGTCGGCGGTCAATCCGGTCAACCGCGTGCGGTAGCCGTCGACCAGCCGGATGCCGCCCGCCCGCCCCGCTTCGCCGAACACCGGAACCCCCGCCGCCGACAGCGCCTCCACATCTCGATACACCGTCCGCACCGACACCTCGAGCTCGTCGGCCAACTCGGGCGCGGTCACCTTGCCCCGCGTCTGCAGGATCAACAGCAACTGCACCAACCGGCTCGCACGCACCATTCGACACTATCCGGCAAACATGACAGAAGATGACAGGTTCACCGCCTACCGTCGAGACATGACCACATGGAGCGAGTTCACCGAGCAGGCCCCGACCATCTCGGAGGTCTTCATTCGCCGCCACCGCGCCACCGGCAACCTCTGCATGCTCGCCACCCTGCGCGCCGACGGCAGCCCACGCATCAGCCCCGTCGAACCCCGTGTCTTCGAAGGCGACCTGGTGATAGCCGGTATGCCCGACACCACCAAATTCCACGATCTCGCCCGCGACCCGCGATTCTGCCTGCACACCGCCACCGTCGACCCCATGGTCGGCGACGGCGACGCCAAACTCTTCGGCACCGTCACCGACATCCCCGACATATCCGTACACCGCCGCTTCGCCCAGGCTTTGTTCGAAGAGACCGGCTTCGATATCCGAGACCAGGAATTCGACCACTACTTCACGGCCACCCTCACCGGCGCCTCCACCGTGGAAGTGACCGACGACCACCTCCGCATCACCATCTGGACTCCCGGCAAAGGCGAACACGTAGTCGAAAAACATTGACCGGCCCTGCTTTCCGGCGGCACCTCTGACAGAATCGTGGCGGATTCGTCCGAGGGGGATACGACCATGGTGCTGACCGCACGGTTCCAACCCGGAGCCACCCGCCGCCCGTTCGTCGACCGGACGCCGGTGCTAGCGATGTTCGACGAACTGCTCGCCGAGGCCGCCGAACATCCGCGGGTCATGCTGCTCAGCGGTGTGGGCGGCATCGGCAAATCGCGGCTGATCGCCGAATTGCGTGCGCGCGTCGACAAGAAGCATCCCGCCGCGGTGCTCGACCTACAGGTGCCGAGTCAGCGTCAGGCGGCCGACGGCCTGGCCGCGCTGCGTATGCAGTTCGGCCGGCAGAAGATCAAATTCCACCGGTTCGACATCGCCTGCGCCGTGCTGTGGCAGCGGATGCATCCGCATCTACGCCTCGGATTCGATTCACCGGCCTTGGCGCAGCACAGCGAGATCCTGACCGAAATCCTCAACGACGCGACCGGGATTCCGGTATTCGGCACGGCCACCCGATTGCTCGACACCGGTGCGCGCCGGACGATTCGCACGCACAGGATTCGTCACGATGCGGTGCTGCAAGAACTCGATCAGCTCGGCCTCGCGGCGTTGGAGGCCGCGGTCTCCTACCTTTTCGTCGAGGATCTGAAAATCGGTACGGCGAACAAGAAGCCGTATGTCGTATTCCTCGACGCGTACGAGGCGTTGATGGGCGGTACCGACCGCGAGGGTCGGGCCGCGGCGTCGGATGCCTGGCTGCGTGATGTGGTCGCGCAGCTGGATACCGGGCTCGTGGTGGTCGCGAGCCGGGAACCACTCGGCTGGGAGCGTCACGATAGGGAATGGGTGACCCGGGTGCGGGTGTGCCGGGTCGACGACCTACCCATGGAGGCGCGATACGAACTGCTCGATTCGGCGGGTGTCGATGATGCCGCCGAGCGCCGCGCTATCGCCGTGTCGAGTGCGGGTGTGCCGTTCTATCTGCATCTGGCGATCGACGCGCGCGCTCGCGCGGCCGGGGCGGGCGCCGCCGATCTCGTTTCACCCGAAGCCATCCTGGAACGATTCCTGCAACACGTGCGTACGGGCAGGCAAAAGCATTCGCGAACCTGCCGAAGGTCTGCGAGGAGATCGCGGTGAGTCTCGAAAACGTCGCCAAAGCGGAGATGACACTCTACGGAGACCTGGCGACCAAAACACAAGAGCTGGTCGAAAAGGTCACCGGGATAGTCACGGACTTCGCCAAGGCCGTGTTCAACCTGCCATGGGGACCCATATCCTCACTCGCTGATCTCGCCACGGCGGCGGCCGCGATCAACAGCTTCGTCACCGACATCGTCGAATCCATGGCGAATAGCGCGGTCGACAATATGATCGAGGGGAATCGGATCGCACAGAACACATCGATCCAGGTGGGACTCCCGAACAACAAATGGCCACCCGCCGTGCAGAAGGACGTCTACGCATCGGCCGGATCTTCGGCGCTCGATGATGTGCGTGGCGCCATCGGTGATGGAACCACCCTGGACGGGGACAAATCCGACTGGGAAATCGGCAATACGGCGGTGATCACACCATGACACGTATCTCCGTACCCGTAGCCGTCGCGGCGGTGATATTCACCCTGCCGATATTCGGGTGCTCCCCCGCACCGTCGCCCTCGGCACCACCGCCTACGACAGATCGAGCAGCCATGACTCAAGGAGAGTTGTGCGCCTCGCTGAAACAGTTCTTCACCGAAGAACTACACGCACGGGCACTGCAAACCATCCCGGTGTCCAAGGACGAGTCCTCGACGATAACCATCAGCGGGATATGCCAGGTTGTGCAGGGCGGCAAACCGGCAGGCTGGGTCGAGTCGCGTCATGCACCCGAGGACGACGACCCGACCGAAGGTGTTCCCGGCTTCGAGCAGAGCACCGTCCTGGGCGTCTCCGTCTGGGTGCGCGACCGCACCGCCGATCCGCTCAACCCTTCCAGCCAAATCCGCTTCGCGACCCGCGTCAACGAATGGAATGTCCGCCTCTACATCGAGAACGAGACCACGAACACCGCGGGCGGGCCCTTGCGCCTCACCGACGAGAAGAAGCAAAAAGCCGCCCAATTCCTCGTGAACCTGACAAGACAGCTGTCCGGCACCTGACCGGAACCGCGTCTACCAGGGTGACGCCACAGCACTGCCCTTGGTCGCCGACGGAGCCGGTGCAGCCCCCAGGAGCACGGTCGGCGCCGTTCCGAAGAGTGTGACGACCTACCGAATGGGCACTCATCAACCCGCGGCGGCCCCGCGGTGGGAACGGCCCCGCCGCGCCGCGTGCGCGTACGGTCGGGTCGGGCTTCGTCGGCGCGACGCCTGCGGGTGGAGTCGAGCGGATGGCGTGTCCGATTCGGGTGTGTCCTGGGGAAACGCCGAGCGACGCGCCCCCATTCGTGAATGAGCTTGCACAGTCGTGCATAATCATTTCATGGTTGATTCCTCGGACGAGACCCGCGTGCGGGTTGCCGTTGCCGGAGCGAGCGGGTACGCGGGCGGTGAAGTGCTGCGCCTGCTGCTCGGCCATCCTCGCCTGCGCGACGGTCGCCTGGAGATCGGCGCGCTCACCGCGGGCGCGAACGCGGGCAGCACGCTGGGCGAGCACCAGCCGCACCTGCTACCGCTGGCCGATCGCGTGCTGGCGCCGACCACCGCCGAGGAACTCGCCGGACACGACGTGGTGTTCCTCGGACTGCCGCACGGCCGGTCCGCGGCGCTGGCCGCGACCCTGCCGGAGTCGACCGTGATCATCGATTGCGGCGCCGACTTCCGGCTGCGCGACGCGGGCGCGTGGACCAGGTACTACGGTACCGAGCACGCGGGAAGTTGGCCCTACGGTCTGCCCGAGCTGCCGGGCGGCCGTGACGCCCTACGCGGTGCGCGGCGCATCGCCGTGCCCGGCTGCTATCCCACCGTGGCCAGTGTGGCGCTCGCGCCCGCGCTCGCCGCGGGCATCGTCGAACCCGCCGTGCGGGTCGTCGCGGTGAGCGGCACCTCGGGCGCGGGGCGCAAACTCGATGTCGGCCTGCTCGGCTCCGAAGTCATGGGCTCGGTGCGCGCCTACAACATCGCGGGCGCGCACCGGCACACCCCGGAGATAGCTCAGAATCTCGCGGCCGCGAACGGCGCGCCGGTCTCGGTGTCGTTCACCCCGGTCCTCGCGCCCATGCCGCGCGGCATACTGGCGACCTGTACCGCGCCGGTGCGGGTCGACGCCGCGCAGGCGCGCGCTGTCTACGAGAAGGCGTACGCGAATGAGCCTTTCGTGCATCTGCTGCCCGAAGGCGCACTGCCGCAGACGGGTTCGGTACTCGGTTCCAACGCCATCACCCTCCAGGTGACCGTGGACGCCGACGCCGGCCTACTCGTGGTGATCGGCGCCGTCGACAACCTGACCAAGGGCACCGCGGGCGCCGCGGTGCAATCCATGAATCTGGCTCTCGGATTCGATGAGGCCGAAGGACTTTCCACCGTAGGAGTGGCACCGTGACGACAGTCGAGAGCGGCAGGCTGGTGCGGACCCAGGGCGTGACCGCCCCGCTCGGTTTCCGCGCCGCGGGTATCGCCGCTGGGATCAAGGCGAGCGGAAAACCCGATCTGGCACTGGTTTTCAACGAGGGCCCCGAGTACGCGGCGGCGGGCGTGTTCACCCGCAACAAGGTCAAGGCCGCCCCGGTGCTGTGGTCGCAGCAGGTGCTGACCTCGGGTCGGTTGCGGGCGGTCATCCTCAATTCCGGTGGCGCCAACGCCTGCACCGGACCGGGCGGCTTCCAGGACACCCACCGCACCGCAGAGGAACTGGCCGCGGCGCTGAGCAATTGGGGCACCGAGACCGGTGCGGGCGAGATCGCGGTGTGCTCGACCGGCCTGATCGGCGACCGGCTGCCGATGGACAAGCTGGTCCCAGCGGTCACCGAGATCGTGCACGAGATGGGCGGCGGCCTCTCCGGCGGCCTCGACGCCGCCCACGCCATCATGACCACCGACACCGTGCCCAAGGAGGCCGCCTTCCACCATCACGACAGATGGAATGTCGGCGGAATGGCCAAGGGCGCGGGCATGCTCGCGCCCTCGCTGGCAACCATGCTCGTGGTCCTCACCACCGACGCCGTCGCCTCGGCCGCCCAGTTGGACAGCGCGCTGCGCAAGGCCACCCGCCTGACCTTCGACCGGCTCGACGTCGACGGCTCCTGCTCCACCAATGACACCGTTCTCCTGCTGGCCAGCGGCGCCAGCGGCATGACGCCCGCCCAGGACGACCTCGACGCCGCGGTGCTCGCGGTCTGCGACGATCTGGCCGAGCAGTTGATGGGCGACGCCGAGGGCGTTACCAAGCGGGTGCACATCACCGTCGCGGGCGCCGTCGACGAGGACGAGGCGCTCGTCGCCGCCCGCGCCGTCGCGCGCGACTCGCTGGTCAAGACCGCGCTATTCGGTTCCGACCCGAACTGGGGCCGGGTGCTGGCGGCCGTCGGCATCGCGCCCGTCACCCTGGAGCCGGACCGAATCTCGGTGTCGTTCAACGGTAAACCGGTGTGCGTCGACGGCGTCGGTGCGCCGGGCGCGCGCCAGGTCGATCTGTCCGGCACGGATATCGAGGTGCGTATCGACCTCGGACTCGGCGACGGAACCGCGACGGTGCGCACCACCGACCTCTCACACGGGTACGTCGAAGAGAACTCGGCCTACAGCTCATGACCGGCGACACCGCGACGGGTCAACTGCTGCACGAACTCTCGGCCCTCGACAAGGCACACGTCCTCGCGGGCGCGCTGCCCTGGTTGCAGAAGTTCCGCGACAAGATCGTGGTCGTGAAATACGGCGGCAACGCCATGGTCGACGACGAGCTCAAACGCGCCTTCGCCGCGGATATGGCCTTCCTGCGCACCGTCGGCGTGCATCCGGTGGTGGTGCACGGCGGCGGCCCGCAGATCAGCGCGATGCTGAAAAGGCTTGGGCTGCAAGGGGAATTCCGCGGCGGATTCCGGGTCACCACACCCGAGGTCATGGATGTGGTGCGGATGGTGCTGTTCGGTCAGGTCGGCCGCGAACTGGTCGGGCTGATCAACGCGCACGGCCCCTACGCGGTCGGCATCTCCGGTGAGGACGCGCACCTGTTCACCGCCACCCGCCGCACCGTCGACGTGGACGGCCTGCCGACCGATATCGGTCTGGTCGGCGATGTGACCACGGTGAATTCGGCGGCGGTGCTCGACCTCATCGGGGCCGGACGGATCCCGGTGGTCTCCACCATCGCCCCGGACGCCGACGGCGTGGTGCACAACATCAACGCCGACACCGCGGCCGCCGCGCTCGCCGAGGGCATCGGCGCGGAGAAGCTGGTGATCCTCACCGATGTCGAGGGCCTCTACACCGACTGGCCGGATCGCTCCTCGCTGACCAGCAGTATCGACACCGCCGCGCTCGCCGCGCTGCTGCCGAGCCTGGACGAGGGCATGGTGCCGAAGATGGAGGCGTGTCTGCGCGCGGTGCTCGCGGGTGTGCCGACGGCGCACGTCATCGACGGACGCGTCCCGCATTCGGTACTGCTGGAACTGTTCACCGGTGAGGGCATCGGCACTATGGTGACGCCGGTCACGAGTGAACGAGTCAACGAGACCAACCGCACGGTCGCCGGACCCGAGCTGAACGGAGTCGACGAATGAGTACAGAAGATCTACAGCGGCGCTGGTCCGCGGCGCTGATGAAGAACTACGGCACCCCGAAGGTCGCGCTGGTGCGCGGCGCGGGTGCGGTCGTCTACGACGCCGACGGCAAGCGCTACCTCGACTTCCTCGGCGGTATCGCGGTCAACAGCCTCGGCCACGGCCATCCGGCCATCCTGGAGGCGGTCACCCAGCAACTCGGCACGCTCGGGCACACCTCGAATCTCTACGTCAACGAGCCGGTCGTCGAACTCGCCGAACGGTTGCTCGCCCACTTCGGCGACGGCGAATTCGGCGACGGCCACGGCCGGGCCTTCTTCTGCAATTCCGGCACCGAGGCCAACGAGGCCGCGTTCAAGATGGCCCGGCTGACCGGTCGGCACAAGATCATCGCCTGCGAGGAGGCGTTCCACGGCCGCACCATGGGCGCGCTGGCGTTGACGGGGCAACCCGCCAAGCGCGCCCCGTTCGAACCCATGCCGCCCGGCGTCGTGCACATCCCCTACGGTGACGCGGCCGCACTCGAGGCCGCGGTCGACGACGACACCGCCGCGGTGTTCCTCGAACCCATGATGGGGGAGAGCGGCGTGGTGGTGCCACCGATGGACTACCTGGTCAAAGCGAGGGATATCACCGCGCGCAACGGCGCGCTGCTGGTACTGGACGAGGTGCAGACCGGTATCGGGCGCACCGGCAAGTTCTACGCCCACCATGCCTCGGGCATCGTCCCCGATGTCATCACCCTGGCCAAGGGCCTCGGCGGCGGACTGCCGATCGGCGCGGTGTTGGCCACCGGCCGGGCCGCCGACCTGCTCACCCCCGGATTGCACGGCACCACCTTCGGCGGCAACGCGGTATGCGCGGCGGCGGCGCTGGCGGTGCTGCGCACCATCGACCAGGAGGGGTTGCTCGCGCACGTGGAATCGGTGGGCAAGCGGCTCAGCGACGGTATCGAACTGCTCGAACATCCGCTGATCGACCACGTGCGCGGGGCCGGTCTGCTGCTCGGCATCGTTCTGAATCGCGATATCTCGGCCGAGGTCGAGAGTCGGGCCAGGGCCGCGGGCTATCTGGTCAACGCGCCGAAGCCGAATATCATCAGGCTGGCGCCGCCGCTGGTGCTCACCGAGACCCAGTCCGACAATTTCGTGGCCGACCTGCCCGAGATCCTGGACGGCGCCGCCGACGATGCGAAGGGAACCACGGCATGAGCGACGGGAGCGGGGTGCGGCACTTTCTGCGTGACGACGATATTTCCCCGGCCGAACAGGACGAGATTCTCACGCTGGCAGCCGAACTCAAGAAGGCGCCGTTCTCGCGTCGGCCGCTGGAGGGGCCGCGCGGGGTCGGTGTGATCTTCGAGAAGAACTCCACTCGCACGCGGTTCTCCTTCGAGATGGGTATCGCCCAACTCGGCGGGCACGCGGTGGTGGTCGACGGCCGTGACACCCAGCTCGGCCGCGAGGAGACCCTCGGCGACACCGGCCGGGTGCTCTCCCGCTACGTCGACGCCATCGTGTGGCGCACCTTCGAACAGGTGCGGCTCGACGAGATGGCCGCCGCGGCAACGGTTCCGGTGGTGAACGCGCTGTCCAACGAATTCCATCCCTGTCAGGTGCTCGCCGATCTGCTGACCCTGCGCGAACGCCTGGGCGACCTCGCGGGCCGCGATCTCACCTATTTCGGCGACGGTGCGAACAACATGGCGCATTCGCTGTTGCTCGGCGGTGTGACCGCGGGTCTCAACGTGACCATCGCCGCACCCGGGGGCTTCGAACCGCAGCCGTGGATTCTCGAGGCGGCGCGCAAACGGGCCGCCGAAACCGGGGCCGCCGTCAGGGTCTGCGGCGATCCGATCTCCGCCGCCGCGGGCGCGCACGCGCTCGTCACCGACACCTGGACCTCGATGGGACAGGAGAACGACGGCCTCGACCGGGTCGGCCCGTTCCGCCCGTTCCGGCTCGACACCGACCTGCTGGCCGCGGCGCGGCCCGATGCCGTTGTCCTGCACTGCCTTCCGGCCCATCGCGGCGAGGAGATCACCGACGAGGTGATCGACGGTCCGCGCAGCGCGGTATGGGACGAGGCCGAGAACCGGCTGCACGCCCAGAAGGCGCTGCTGGTGTGGTTACTGGCCAAGCGACGCGGTGACGCCCGGTGAGCGAGGGAACCGCTAGCGCGCGGCGAGAACGGGGCGGCGGTCCCGGTCTCGCGGCATCGCCGGATATTCGGACTCGGAGCCGTCGCCGCGGCGAGGTGCGGCCATGACCGTGCAGCCGGAAACCGGCAGAACCACGAACACCAAGGGCGCGGCCATCGCCCGCACCCGCGCCGGGCGCCAGTCCCGCATCGTCGAACTGCTGTCCGCCCATTCGGTGCGCAGCCAGACCGAATTGGCGGCCCTGCTCGCCGCCGAGGGTATCGAGACCACGCAGGCCACCCTGTCGCGCGACCTCGACGAACTCGGCGCCGTGAAGTTGCGCGCCGCCGACGGCGGAGCCGGGGTCTACGTCGTCCCCGAGGACGGCAGTCCGGTGCGCGGAGTCACCGGCGGCACCGGCCGCCTCTCCAAACTCCTCGGCGACCTACTGGTCTCCACCGATTGCAGCGGCAATATCGCCGTCCTGCGCACCCCGCCCGGCGCGGCACACTATCTCGCCAGCGCCCTGGACCGCGCCGCCCTGCCCTTCATCGTCGGCACCATCGCGGGCGACGACACCATCGCGGTCATCGCCCGCGAACCCCTCACCGGCGCCGAACTCGCCGCCAAGATCGAAGAACTCGCCTGACCCGTGACCCCAGCCGAGGAGATCATCGCGATACTCGCGGACGTGCTGAGCATCGTCCGCGCCGTGGACCAGGACATGATGTGGCAGGCCACCTATGCCGACACCGAGGAACTCGTCTCCGACATCGAAGACCACACCGCCCGCCTGCGCCGAGGCGACCACACCCGCCTGCGGGACCTGTCGTTCACCTTCGCCCCGACGGGCCCACTCTGCGAAATCGCCATCGGCAGCGGATGGTCCGACCGCTACCTCGCCCTCGCCGACCGCCTCGACGACTCCCGCGCGCGCCTGAAAAAGGTTCAGGCGAAGGGGTATTGACCGCCGCCACGGTGGCCGTGCGGTGTGACGAGGTCGATAACGGATGCCCGGCTCGATACCGATCGGGCCACATACACCAGTTCACTCGATTTGCCGTAGATCTCGGGGGAGACGATTCATGGTCGAACCGTTTCGGGTCGATCTGACCGAACTCGATGAAGACAGTCTGGCCGGCATCCAGCAGCGGATGGCCGCCGCGCATTTCGAGATATCGTGGTATGCCGACGACAACCACCTCGAGGGGCGGATGCCGATGCCATCGTGGGCGATGCGCTTTCGCTCGGTCTCATGCGCTGGGACGGGCCGGCGCGACGGCTGATATACACTGTCCGCCGAATGTATTCCGGCAGTTGGGGGAAGTGGGATGGGCGTCGACGCCGCTCAGGACGAGATCGATCGAATCAACAAGCGTCTGGCCGAATTACGCGGATCGGCCCGCGCCGTCGACGGTAGCGTCGCCATCGAGACCGACCCCAGCGGCCGAATCACCCACCTGTACCTCGCCGACTACGCGATGGACAATGGCCCGGACGCGTTGGCGAGTCTCATCACCGATCGGCACAGGGCCGCGATGAACGCGGTCGAGGCGAAAGTGGTCGACCTCTTCGAGGCGCTTCCTCCGCCGGAAGAGTCCGTGGCGGACCGACGTTCCGCGCGGGAGAGTATCGTCGAGGACAGCGGTTCGGGCGAATTCGGTTATATACCTTCGCATATCAGGCGAGGATGACGGATGTCGTTCGAGATCGATCCCGCCAGAATGCGGGAGATGGCGAATGACGTTCGGCTCAATGCGGATGCCATCGATGCCGTCTCGCCTATCGTCGGTGAGCAGCGCGACAATGCTCGGCGCTTCATGAAGAAATCCAATCTGGCGACCAAACTGCAAGAGTCGCTGCAGGCGCTCGATACGGTTGTCAAATACCATACGACGGCTCTGCGTAACTTCTGTACGGATACCGATTACGTTGCCGCGCTGCAAGAGGAATTGGATAAGGCGACGGGGGATCAAATGAACCGACTGGAGCCCAGATGACAGGGATCGACCTGCTCACTGTGCCGACCGTTATCGAATGGGATACGGCGCACATGGCACAGGCCGCTGTTCGGATGGCGTCCTGCTCGGACATCCTGGAAGCCGAAGCAAAATCCGCGGAGAGCAAGATTTCGCGGTCGATCGACTACTTCAAAGGTTCGGCGGGCGACGCGGCTCGGGTACGAGGACAATCCGACCGGAACGAACTCGTCGGCACGGCTGATGTGTTGGCGCAGATGGCAACGAAGACCGCATCACTGGCCGAGGACATCGCCATGAACATAGCCACGATCAAGGCGGGAATCGCCTCGGCGGAAGCGTCGCGCTGGGATCTCTTCGTGCAGGACGACGGCACGGTGCGGTCACGCAAATCGAACGCCGAAACATCCCGCGACTACTGGCCGATGGGCGCCGCGGCCGTTCTGGCGAAGGAATTCGAGACGTCTCGGCTGTCGTCATCGATCAAGGGGGCGCTGGATGCTGTTCAGCGCGACGACCAAGAAGGCGCCGAACAACTCGTCCGCTTCCTCGAACTGCTCCCCGACTCCGTGAAGGCCGGAGTCGCGAAGTCGCTGGAAACCGGCAATCCACAGCTGGACGAGATCCTGAAGAACTACCAGACGGACGTCTCGTCCACGGCCGCCGAACTCTGGCCGACCGGGTTGGAGCTCGAGCTGATTCGACTGAAGTATCCGGACGTCAACCCGTCGATGTTGACGCCCGAGGAAATGTCGGCGATGAAGACCCTTCTCCTCACCCAGGGCCCCGAAGCCGTAGGTGAGCACTTCAAGCTCTCCTCGGAAGCGATGGCCGCGGCGGAATCGACTTTCCCCGCGTCGACGGCGGACGGCCAAGGCGATGCGTTCCGGCACGCCTACTGGAATGCCTTGATGACGCAGCAGTTCGGCGAGGACTGGACGAAGGAGTATGGTACGGCGCACGAGAAGTCGGCCGGAAACGTCCCGCAACGCGAAGCGATGGACCTGTACAACAATGAACGCGGTCGCCAGATCGCGCTGGCAAATCCGAATGCGAGCCCGGCCGAGTTGCAGCAGATCATCAAGAGCGAGATCGACAAGGGCACGCTGGTGGTGCTGGAAACCAAGGACGCCAACGGTGCGGAGCATTCGCCGAAGCTGGCATTCAGCAACATTCCCGAAGGCAATACCGGGCTCGCGCCGGGTGTTGGCATTCCATTGCCTGGAAAGAAGTGATTCCGTGAGTGGACGAGTCCCGGTTCTCCTGGCCCTGATCGCCGCCGCCGCGGTCGCCAACGCGGGATGCACGCCCGTGGCGTCGCCCGACGGGAAGAACAAGACCGCGGCGTGCGCGTCGGAGTTCAGTTTTAATAAGAATGCCGAACCGTTGGGTTCCCTGTCTCGGTTCGCCGATGGTGCGATCGCCGCCGCTGCCGCGGGTACGCCGACGACGCTCCGTGACCTGGCGCGATCCGCGGGCTGGCAGGACGGCTTCGATCGCATCGTCGATGTGCCGCAGCAAACCACCGCCGCCGAACTCGATCGTCGCGCAGGCACCTCCGGCGTCTGTTGGAAGGGGCTGTCGGAGATGAGTGACTCCGACTACGGCCGCCCACGATATGGCTATTACCTATTCCTCAACGGAAATCAGCCGATTCAGATAACTCCCTGGTTCGAACCCGGCCAACGCCCCTTCGACTTTCGAGGACGAGACCAGATTCTTTCGGATACACCGCTCGTCGGCACCGGGGGCAAGAAACTCGCACCCGAGTAGGTGGGCGACTGTCGCGATCGGTGACCGACGATTCGCGCTTCGTATCGCTGTTACGGCGCGTGCCGGTTGAGGTCGAGGGACAGGGGCGCTCTTCGCGCGTGACGGTGCCGCTCGGGGTGCCTTGTCCGGTGCGTTCACGGCAGGTGGCGCAGTAGTCTGCTCGCAGCGCTCGTTCGGCGGCGCGGGGTAGGACCGGGACCGAAGGTCGACCCGATTGTGAATGAGATTGCATAGACATGCATAATCATTTGTAGACGGGTGCGAGCCGCCCGACCCGCCGACGCGACCGGCTGGCCGTCCACCGCGCCGACCAGGACATCTTCGGATGCCCGCCCCTTATGCCGATGACACCGCACGAACTAGGAGCACACAGACTATGTCCGATCGCGTCGTACTCGCCTACTCCGGTGGGCTTGACACCTCTGTCGCCATCAGCTGGATCGGCAAGGAGACCGGCGCCGAGGTCGTGGCGGTCGCCATCGACCTGGGGCAGGGCGGCGAGGACATGAACGTGGTGCGCCGGCGCGCGCTCGACTGCGGCGCGGTCGAGGCGATCGTGGTCGACGCGCGCGACGAGTTCGCCGACGAGTACTGCTTGCCCACCATCCAGGCCAACGCCATGTACATGGGGCAGTATCCGCTGGTGTCGGCCATCAGCAGGCCGTTGATCGTCAAGCATCTGGTGGAAGCGGCGAAGTTCCACGGCGCGAGCACCGTCGCGCACGGCTGCACCGGCAAGGGCAACGACCAGGTCCGGTTCGAGGTCGGTATCGGCGCGCTCGCGCCGGACCTGAGGGTGATCGCGCCGGTGCGCGACTACGCCTGGACTCGGGAGAAGGCCATCGCCTTCGCCGAGGAGAACCGGCTGCCGATCAATGTCACCAAGAAGTCGCCGTTCTCCATCGACCAGAACGTGTGGGGCCGTGCCGTCGAGACCGGCTTCCTCGAGGATCTGTGGAACGCGCCGACCAAGGATGTCTACGACTACACCGTCGACCCCACCGTCAACTTCGAGGCGCCCGACGAGCTGATCGTCACCTTCGACAAGGGCGTTCCGGTCGCCATCGACGGCCGCGCGGTCAGCGTGCTCGAGGCCATCGTGGAACTGAACCACCGAGCCGGACGGCAGGGCGTCGGCCGCCTCGACATGGTCGAGGACAGGTTGGTGGGCATCAAGAGCCGCGAGATCTACGAGGCGCCGGGCGCCATCGCCCTCATCACCGCCCACCAGGCGCTGGAGAACGTCACCATCGAACGTGAACTCGGCCGCTACAAGCGGCAGGTCGAGCAGCGCTGGGGCGAGCTGGCCTACGACGGCCTGTGGTTCTCCCCGCTCAAGCGCGCGCTCGACGCGTTCGTCCAGGACACCCAACAGCATGTCACCGGCGAGATACGCATGGTGCTGCACGGCGGTTCCGCGGTGGTCAACGGCCGTCGCTCCGAGCAGTCGCTCTACGATTTCAACCTGGCGACCTACGACGAGGGTGACACCTTCGACCAGTCGCTGGCCAAGGGCTTCGTCCAGATCCACGGGCTGTCCTCCAAGGTCGCCGCGCGGCGCGACCTCAACCAGAAGTAGCGCGTCCCGGGCCCGGCGCGCGACATGCGTCCGGGCCACACCCGTGCGGAGCGTCCGCACGAACTCGATCACCGAAAACCCCACCGGCGAGGAGAGAGCCCACCCATGACATCCGGCGGCGAGCAATCGACCGGGCACGGCACGAACGAAGGCGCGCTGTGGGGTGGTCGATTCGCCTCGGGGCCCGCGGCGGCGATGGCGGCGCTGAGCAAGTCCACGCAGTTCGACTGGGCGCTCGCGCCCTATGACATCCGCGCCTCCAAGGCACACGCCCGGGTGCTGCACAAGGCGGCGTTGCTGTCGGATTCCGACCTGTCGGACATGCTCGCGGGGCTGGATCGATTGGCCGCCGACGTGGCCTCGGGCGCGTTCGGTCCGCAAGACTCCGACGAGGACGTGCACGGCGCGCTGGAGCGTGGGCTCATCGAGCGCGTCGGTGCCGAACTCGGTGGCAGGCTGCGCGCCGGACGGTCCCGCAACGACCAGGTCGCCACGTTGTTCCGCATGTGGCTGCGCGACGCGGTCCGCCGGATCGCCTTCGGCCTGCTCGAGGTGGTGGACGCGCTGGTCGCCCAGGCCGCGGCGCATACGGATGCGGTCATGCCGGGCAAGACGCATCTCCAGGCCGCGCAGCCGGTGCTGCTGGCCCACCATCTGCTCGCGCACGCGCATCCGCTGCTCCGCGATATCGACCGGCTGCGCGATTTCGACCGTCGCGCGGCGATCTCCCCGTACGGGTCGGGCGCGCTGGCGGGTTCCTCGCTCGGCCTGGATCCGGCGCAGATCGCGGCGGAGCTGGATTTCACCGCCTCGGCCGCGAATTCGATCGACGCGACCTCGGCGCGCGACTTCGCCGCGGAGGCGGCCTTCGTGCTCGCGATGATCGGCGTCGACCTGAGTCGGATGGCCGAGGAGGTGATCATCTGGAGCACACCGGAATTCGGCTACATCACCCTGGCCGACGCCTGGTCCACCGGCTCCTCGATCATGCCGCAGAAGAAGAATCCTGACGTGTCCGAACTCACCCGCGGCAAGGCGGGCCGGCTCATCGGCAATCTCACCGGACTGCTCGCCACCCTCAAGGCGCAGCCGCTGGCATACAACCGCGATCTCCAGGAGGACAAGGAGCCGTTGTTCGACTCGGTGGCCCAGCTGGAACTGCTGCTGCCCGCCATCGCCGGACTGGTCTCCACCCTCACCTTCCACACCGAGCGCATGGCCGAACTCGCCCCCGCGGGCTTCACCCTGGCCACCGACATCGCCGAATGGCTTGTCCGCCAAGGTGTTCCGTTCCGGGTGGCGCACGAGGCGGCGGGCGCGTGCGTGCGCGCGGCCGAAGGGCGCGGCGTGGGACTCGACGCGCTCACCGACGAGGAATTCGCCGCCATCGATCCCGCGCTGACCCCGCGGGTGCGCGAGGTGCTGACCGTGCGGGGTTCTATAGCCTCTCGCAATGCCCGCGGCGGCACGGCGGGCGTTCAGGTGGCGGCCCAGCTCGACGAGGTCCGCGCGAGCGTCACGGAACTGCGCGACTGGCTGCGCCGGTGATTGTGCCGCGATGACCTTTCTGTACCTGGCACTGGCGATCGTCTCCGAGATATCCGCGACCGTCTCGCTGAAACTGTCCGAGGGTTTCAGCAAGGTCATCCCGTCGATCGTCGTGGTGATCGGTTACTGCGCCGCGTTCTTCTTCCTGTCACAGGCGTTGAAACGCGGTATGCCGATCGGAGTGGCGTATGGCATCTGGTCGGCGATCGGGGTGGCCGCGGTCGCCGCCATCGGGGCGCTGTTCCTGGACGAACGCCTCACCCCGGTACAGGTGGGCGGTGTCGGCTTGGTGATCCTCGGTGTGCTGGCCCTGGAATTGGGCGGGCACTGAGGGGCCGAATCAGGCTTCGTTCGCCTTTTTCGCCAGCGAGTGCGCCACCGCGCCGAGTCGGGCCAGGCGCGCGTCGCCGAGCGGGGTGAGCCGGCCGCCGAGCCGGTTGGTGACGAAGCCGAGCGACATGCCGGTGCTCGGATCGGCGAAGCCGCCCGAACCGCCGAGGCCGAAATGTCCGAACGCCGAAATGGGTTCCGCCTTGGACGGTTTCATCGGCACGCCGTGGTAGCCCAGTCCCCACGGAATGCGGAAGGCCAGCACGTAGTCGGGGGTGAAGACCTGACGGGTGGACATCGCGGCGATGGTCTCCGGGCACAGCAGACGGTAGCCGTCGAGTTCGCCGCCATCGGCCAGCGCCCCGTACATGCGGGCCAGTGCGCGGGCGGAGAAGACGCCGTTCACGCCTGGCATGATCGAATCGTGCAGCCGAGGATCGGCGACCAGGTCGGCGAATCCGATCGGGGTGGTCTCGGCGGCGGCCGAGGTGAAGCGGGAACGGCCCATCAGTTTCGCGCCCGCGTCCCAGCTCATCCCGGCCACGGTGAGGCGCGGGAAGTTCGTGGCGATGCGCCCGCGCTCGGATTCGGGCACGCGGAACCAGAGTTCGGTCGCGCCGAGCGGTTCGGCGATCTCGGTGCGCAGCAGGTCGGTGAACTCCGCGCCGCCCACCCGGCGCACCAGTTCGGCCACCAGATGCCCGAAGGTGATCCCGTGATAGCCGCTGGTGACCAGGTGGCGCGGATCGGGCGTGGCCGCGGCGAGTGCGGCGGTGACGGCCGTGTCGTCGAGGAAGGAGTCGACCGGGCCGGTCAGCAGTCCGCGCAGCCGGTGCAGACCGGCGCGGTGGCTGAGCAGTTCGCGCACCGTGATCCGGTCCTTGCCCGCTGCCGCGAACTCCGGCCAGTACCGCGCGACCGGAGCGTCGTAGTCGAGCGCGCCGCGTTCGGCGAAGCGGTGCAGCAGGGTGGAGGCCACACCCTTACCGGTCGAATACGCCATCGCGACCGTGTCGTGGCGCCACGGTTCGCCGGGCCGGGCGAAACCCGCCCACACGTCGACGACGGGCTCTCCGTGCTGGTAGACCGCGAGCGCGCCGCCGCCGTCGGCGGGGCGGCGGAACAGCCGGTCGAACTCGGCGACCAGCGACGCGAAGCGACGGTCGACGAACTGGGTGGTCGCGGTTGTGGTCATGTGATCCTCTCCTCCATCGCCTTACAGCGTATGACGCCGCACGAATTCGTTACCTCACCGCCCGCTGAGCGTGACCGCGCATTTTCCTGCCCGTCACATCGGGGACCGAGATCGCAACACGGCTGTCCTACGGTGTGATCATGCCGCCACGGAGACGTTCGGCCCTGCTCGCGAGGTTGGTAGTCGACGAGCCGGGCAGACCGCAAGTGATTCTCGGCGAACTACGCCGGGTGATACTCGACGGCGCGGTCCCCCCGTGCACCGTCATCCCGCTGCGTGAAGTGGCGGAACTCTTCGGGGTCAGCCACATTCCCGTGCGCGAGGCGCTCGCGACCCTCATGGGGGAGGGGCTGGTCACCCATGAGCCGCGCGGCGGTTACGCCGTCGCACGGCTGAGCGCGGGTGAATTGCGCGAAATGTACGTCGTGCGTGAGACATTGGAGACGGCCTCGCTCGCCGCGGCGGTCACGAGCGCCACCGACGCCGACCGCGCGGAACTGCTCGAGGTCAACGCACTGCTGGAACAGGCGATCCGCGAGGATGATCCGGTGGCCTACCATCGCCAGTCACGTCGTTTCCACGTCGGCCTGACCAGACCCTCGCGCATGTTCCGGCTGTTGCATATGCTCGAGTCCGCGTGGAATGTGACCGAACCCGTGCAGTCCATGGTGCACATCGACCGCGCCGACCGGGCCCGGCTGCACACCGATCACGTCCTCATGCTCGACGCATTCCTCGCTCGCGACGTGGACCGGCTGCTGCTCATCGCGGAAGCCCACCACCGCAGGCTCGAATCGGTGATCACGACCCTGGCCGCCGACACCGGCCTGCCGGCGCCCGCGGAAGATATATCCGTCGCGCGATAACCGGGTGACAACGGCGGACTCGCCGGGGCTACCCTTCGACCCGGTGATACGCCTCGTCGGCGATATCAAGCACCTGCCCGAGCCAGGGCGAATAGCTGCGCGGGTCGTCGCACAGCCGCATGCGCAGCGCATCGGGCTGCACCCAGGCGAAATCGGCCACCTCGGTCGGATCGGGGCGCGGCTGCCCGCCATCCAGCGTGCCGATGACGACGTGGTCCCATTCGTGTTCGACCCGCCCGGAACCGTGGTCCTCGGCGTGGTACCGGAAGACCCCCGCTTCCACGAGGTCGGCGGTCAATCCCAATTCCTGGTCCAGTCGCACCGCCGCGGCGTCCACGACCGATTCGCCGGGGGCGGGATGACCGCAGCAGGTGTTGGCCCACAACAGCGGGAAGCGGGTCTTCACCGCCGCACGCCGCTGGAGCAGTACCCGGCCCGTGCCGTCGAACAACAGCACCGAGAAGGCGCGGTGCAGCAGGCCGGGCGGTCGGTGCGCCCGCGAGACGGGACACGCGCCGATCGCGCGGCCCGCGTCGTCGACCAGTTCGACGGGTAGTGCCTCGCGATCGGTGCGGGGGGCGGCCAGGGTCTCGGTCACCGTCCTACCTTATCGGCGGCGATCAGCAGGTACTGGAAGCTGCCCTCCCGATAGGCGGTGAGGAACGGCTTCTCCACACCCGTCGCGAGCTCGGATTTCGCGCGCATCTCCCAGTACGGGATGGTGGCCGCCGTGAGGTCTGTCACCTCGATCGGAACGAGCCCGTTATCGGCCAGCGCACGGAAGTATTCGCTGCGCGGATGGATCATGCAGCCGTAGTGCGCGTCGATCCAGCTGACCGAGGCGGACCGCCCGCCGGTGACGTCGTTGGAGCAGCCGGTGATGCACACGTAGCGCCCGCCCGACTCCAACAGGCGGGAGAATTCGGCGAACAGCTCGGGCAGATCCACGTACATGGTGGTCTCGTTGGTCCAGATGCCGCGCATCGAGCCGGATTCGAATCCTGTGTCGAGCATGTTCAGGAAATGGAACCGCACCCGGTCCTCGACGCCGCGGTGACGCGCCTGCTCATTGGCGAAACCGACCTGGTATTCGGAGATGGTGACCCCGTCGACCCGGCAGCCGAAGCGCTGGTTGGCCATGAAACTCGTGCCGCCGCGACCCGAGCCGCCGTCCATGAGCCGGTCGCCGGGCCGCACCTCGCCGAGGTGGTCGAGCAGCAGTTCGGCCTGGGCGGTCTCGAGACGGTGCAGTTCCTCCACGATGCGGCTGTGCCGGGTGTCCTCCGGGCCGTCGAGCACCGACCGATCGGGCTCGCCGATGCCGTAGTGGTGGTGGTAGAGCCCGTCCACCTCGCCGAGCTCGGTGTTCACGCGGTCGTCGTTGGGATTGTCGTTCCAGTACTCGGCAACGGACTTCTGATAACTGGTACGCAGTACGGCGCTGGTTTCGGGGTTGAGCATGGTCATTCGTGATCATCCTCTCTCGGCGGTACTGGTTATTTCGCGTCGTGGTAACGCTTGCTGCCCGCATGCCAGGCGCGATTGCCGCCCATCCACGCCCACAGACCGACCAGGAAACGGCGCAGTTCGGGTGACCCCGATGCGGCCAGCGGAGCCGCCTCGGTCTCGAACCGGTGCACCAGTTCGTCGTGTACGGCGGCGGTGCGCCGCACCGCCTCCCGCCGTGAACACCCCTCCTCCGCGGCGAGCACGGTGGGGAGATTGAACTCCCGGTGTTCGGCGCGGTCCTCGCGCGCCATGGAATACAGGTCGTTGACCATCTGCGCGGCCAGCGCCGCCGTGGTGACCACCCGGCGCACCCGCGGTTCGGTGTATTCGGCGGCGGACAATTCGTAGCCGTCGAGCACATCGATGGGCGCCATACAGGGCAGGAAACTGTGCGGCTGCCGATTGGTGAGGTATTCCCACACCGGCGGCATCCGGTCGGCCACCCGCCAGCCCGCCTCGGCGCCGAGGGCGATGAACCAGCCCGCGATCTCGGTGCGCAGCCGGGCCAGCTGCGCGGGGACGGCGTAGCGGCCGAGGTGTTCGAAGGAGGTGCGGAAGGCGCGCAGGATGGGATCGGCCCGCATCGCCTGCTCCAACTGCCCGGCGTACCGCACCGGTAGATGGGCCGGATCTATTGCCGCGGCGGCCAATTCGAGTCGAGGGCCGAGTTCGGCGGTGGCGCTGGACGCGGTGCCGTCCGGTGCGCGCGCGTCGGCGCCCTCCTCACAGTAGTAGTCGTCGACCGACCATTCCGAGACCGCGCATTTGGTCGCGGCCAGCAGCCGATCGGCGTCGTCGCAGTACGGGTGGGCGAGCATGATGAGCCTGCCGAAGTCGGCGTCGCGCAGCTCGTCCAGACGGCCCTCGTACAAGCCGATTTCCGCCGCCCACGTGATCAGTCCGTCGTTCACCAGCTCCGCCAAAGCCGGATCGTCGCGCACGGGCGGCGGGCAGTAGAGCGGGGGAATCGCCTCGGCCCCGGATTCGCTGTCGGCCGCGGGCGGGGTCAGGGCGCCGGGATCACCGCGCGGCGCGATCGTGGCCGCGGCTATTCCCAATCCGCTGGGGCCGCAGGGTATTTCGGGACGGGTGTCCGGCGGACGGGCCGCGGGCGCCGATCCGGCGGGAGTCTCGCGGTCATCGCTGGACTCGACATCCGCGGTCGCGGTGTCGGGCGGCGCGGGCGGCGGCAGTCGCAGGGCGGCCGAGCCGACGCCCGTCGGGCCGAGCAACCGCGCCGGGGTCGCCCCCGACGGCGGTCGCGACGTGGTCGAACGATGTTGTGCGCCTTCGGGCGCCGGTTTCGCCGCACGGAAGAGTTCGGCGGGCGCGGCGACGCCGACGGCGCCGAGCAGCGCGGTGACCGTCGCCGCCACCTCGTCCATGGCGGGTGGCGCGGCGGCACGGGATAGTACCGACATGGCCGTCGCTCCGATCAGCTCGCGGTTCGGGCGATCTGGACGTTGTCGAGAATGCCGAGAGCGTCGGGAACGAGCACGGCCGCGGAGTAGTAGCAGCTGACGAGATAGCTGATGATCGACTGGTTGTCGATGCCGGTGAAGCGGACATTGAGACTGGGTTCGTACTCGTCGGGAATGCCGGTCTGGTGCAGGCCGATGACGCCCTGGTTGTTCTCGCCGGTGCGCATGGCCAGGATGCTGGTCGTGCCCGTGGGCGAGACCGGGATCTTCGAACACGGCAGCAGCGGAATGCCCCGCCAGGCGGGCAGGTGGTGGCCGTCGACGGTGGTGGGTGTGGGGTAGATCCCGGCGGCGGTGGTCTGCCGGGAGAACGCGGCGATGGCCTTGGGGTGGGCCAGCAGCACATTGGTGCCGCGGCGCATGGAGATCAGCTCGTCCAGGTCGTCGGGGGTGGGCGGACCGGACTGGGTGTGGATGCGCTGTTTGAGATCGCAGTTGTGCAGCAGACCGAAGTCGGGGTTGTTGAGGAGATCGTGTTCGCGGCGTTCGTAGAGCGCCTCGATGGTCAGTTTCAGCTGCTGCTGGGTCTGGTTCATCGGATCGTTGAACAGATCCGCCACCCTGGTGTGTATCCGCAAGACCGACTGCGCCAAGGACAGTTCGTACTCGCGCGGGCTGGTCTCGTAGTCGACGAACGTGGTCGTCAGCAACGGTTCCCCGACATGGCCGGAGGCGATCTCGATATCCGCCTCACCCTTGGCGTTCTGCGCGCGCGGCGGCGCGGCGGCCGCGGCGGCCAGATGGTCGCGCAGCACCGGCACGGCGGTGCGCAGATCGTCCAGCGCGTCCCGGGTCAGTACGAGCACCGTGGCCGGGGTCATCGCCTTGAGCGTGTAATCCCAGATCGCGTTGGTGTCCACCAGGATCCGGGCGCCGTCGTGATCGCCCGCCCCAAGTATGCCGATCACTGTCTGCTCGCCGTATTCGCCGTTGCCGACGCGGGCGATTTTTCCGTGCACGACGAGAACGATTTGGTGCATGGGGTTTCCGAATTCGGCGAGCACCGATCCGGCGTCCAGATCGTGCTGGACGAAGCGGTCGGCCAGACCGGCGAGCACCTCGGGATCGTCCAATCCGTGCAGCGCCGGGATCTCGGTCAGCTCGGCGGGAATCACCCGCGCCGTCGGGCCCTCGATCACGAATTCGATCTCGCCGTTGCCGACGGTGTGGGTCAAGCGTCGGTTCACCCGGTATACGCCGCCGTTGACCTGCACCCACGGCAGTGAGCGCGTCAACCACCGCGAGGTGATCCCTTGCATCTGCGGCTCCGACTTCGTCGTCGTCGCCAATTGGTGGGCCGCGGTGGTCGACAGCGACTGCTGTGCGGCGCTCACCGAATCATCCGTCGGAATCGGCATCTCAATTGTCATGCGTGGTCCTCACCTCGAGACGGTCACGAAACGTGCACTGGAGATCGAGAATCGATATCTGTTCGGAACTGTGGGTGCAGGCGGACCGTGGACGTCCGCCCTCGAACGAATCGACTTACAGGACACTGCTTTCCGGAGAGAACGCTTGTCCCGGACGTATCGATGCTAGGTCGCGCAGCGATAGCGGCGCAGCGGAATTGGCGGATCCGTCGAATCCCGGTCGGTACGTTCCACAATCCGCGGTGAGTCGGGGACGCACCCGACCGGACGGTATTTCATGTCGATCCGATGACCCGCGGCAGCCTCTTGGTCGTATGCGCGCAGGGGGCCGTGGCGCGTCCGGCCGCCTTCTGTAATCGATTGTGGCGTGGGTCTATTCGCGTTCGAACTCGCCGGCCGAGACGTAACACACCGCGGTGCGGTTCGATTCGAGGAGTAGGCGTATCGCCTCGCCTCCGCGTGGTCGGCGCCGGGGCGGTGATGTCGCAGACCGTTCGAACGGCCCACGTCGGCTACCCGGCTGTCCGGCAGGCCGCGGTACCGGACGATCGCCGCCGACTCGACCTGGTGCGGCGAACCCTCGGCATCCTCCGAGATCGCGGCGGGTCGGCCGTCGCGTCGGCCACGGCGTGATGACAGCGCCTGGCCATCGGTACACGTAACTGGCCGCAGCGGACACATAATGGACACATGTGTGGGACGCTCGACTCGAGTGGTCGGGCTGTGTCATGGGTCACGCTGAGGTAGGGCCGGAGCGATCGTGAAGTTTGGGGCGAAGAAAATGATGAACTCGGTTCGGCGATTGATGGCCACCGCGCAGAACGGCCTCGAGGTGATCCGATTCGGCGGATTGACCCAGGACCTGGAGTCGTCGCCGTTCGAGGTGGTCGAGCGCAGACGCATGTACCGGCTGCGTCACTACTTCCCCGACGACACGGTGGCCGAGGGCGAACAGCGGCCGGTGGCCCTGCTGGTTCCGCCGCTCATGGTCAAGGCCGACATCTGGGACGTCAACGCCGAGGACGGCGCGGTCGGCATCCTGCATCGGGGCGGCGTGGACTGCTGGGTGGTCGACTTCGGCTCGCCCGCGACCGAGGAGGGCGGCTGGCAGCGCGACCTCGCCGATCACGTGCTCGCGGTCGACAGCGCGATCGACGCCGTCACCGAGGCGACCGGGTCCGGGGTGCACCTCATGGGCTACTCCCAGGGCGGCATGTTCGCCTATCAGACCGCCGCCTACCGCTTCGGCAAGGGCATCGCCAGCATCGTGACCTTCGGCAGCCCGGTCGACATCGTCGCGGGCCTGCCCTTCGGCCTGCCCTACGGTCTGGTCTCCGAAGTCGCCGACTTCCTGGCCGACCACGTGGTGACCCGACTGCCGATCACCGATTCGATGGTCAGGTTGGGCTTCCAGATGCTCGATCCGGTCAAGACCGCCAAGTCCAGGATCGATTTCCTGCGCCAGCTGCACGATCGCGAGGCGCTGCTGCCCAAGGAGCGCCAGCGGCGCTTCCTCAACAACGACGGCTGGGTGGGCTACGCCGGGCCGGCCGCGGCGGATCTGCTCAAGCAGTTCGTGGTGCACAACCGGATGATGCTGGGCGGTTTCGTCATCCGTGACCAGCCCGTCTCGCTGGCGGAGCTGAAGTGCCCCATCCTGGCCTTCGTCGGCGAGGTCGACGATATCGGCCAGCCCGCCGCCGTGCGCGGCATCGTGCGCGCGGCACCCAATGCAGAGGTGTACGAGGCGAGTCTGGTGGCGGGCCATTTCGGTCTGGTCGCGGGCAGTACGGCCAGCTCGACGACCTGGCCGCTGGTGCGCCAGTGGATCGACTGGCTCGAACGCGGCAAGGAACTGCCCGCCGAGATCGCGCCCATGAGCGAGCACGTCGCGAGCACGGTTCCGCGATCGGCGGCGACCCGCGTGGTGCACACCGCCGTGATCCTCGCCGAAGCGGGCGCCGGATTCGGCAAGGCCATCGAGACCGTCGCCAACTCCGCGATGCGCGGTTCGGTCGAACGCGTCGGCGAGGCGGCGCGGGCGCTGCCGCGGCTCACCCGACTCGGCATGATCCAGCCGAGCACCCGGATCTCGCTGGGACGGCTCATCGCCGAACAGGCCCGGCGCGCGCCGCTGCGCGAATGCTTCCTCTTCGACGACCGGGTGCACACCAACGCCGCGGTCGACGCCCGTATCGACAATGTGGTGCGCGGACTGATCTCGGTCGGCATCCGGCCGGCCGAGCGGGTCGCGGTGGTCATGGAGACCCGGCCGAGCGCGCTGGCCGGGGTGGCGGCGCTGTCGCGGCTCGGCGCGGTGGCGGTGCTGCTCGCCCCCGGCAGCGAACTCGGCCGGGCGATCGAGCGGACCGGCGCGCAGACCATCGTCGCCGACCCGGAGAATGTGCGCCAAGCCGCCGCCACCGGTCTGCGGGTCCTGGTCCTCGGCGGCGGCGGCACCCGCACCCTCGACATACCCACCGACGACCGGGTGGTCGACCTCGAACGCGTCGACCCGACCCAGGTGCGCCTGCCCGCCTGGTACCGCCCCGATCCGGGACTGGCCCGCGAGCTGGCCTTCGTCCTTGTCACCGGAACCGGCGACCGCCTGGAGACCAAATACATCACCAACCACCGCTGGGCGCTGTCGGCCTTCGGCACCGCGACCTCCGCCGATCTCGGCCGCCGCGACACCGTCTACTGTCTGGCACCGCTGCACCACTCCTCCGGCCTGCTGGTCAGCCTGGGCGGAGCCATCGCCGGCGGCAGCCGCATCGCCCTGGCCCGGTCGCTGGACCCGGCCCGCTTCGGGGAGGAGGTGCACCGCTACGGCGTCACCGTGGTCACCTACACCTGGACCATGATGCGTGACATCCTCGACGCCGAGGTCTTCCCCGCCGGGCATTCACATCCCATCCGGCTGTTCATCGGCTCCGGCATGCCCGCGGGACTGTGGCGGCGCACCACCGATCAGTTCGAACCGGCCCGCGTGCTCGAGTTCTACGCCTCCATCGAGGGCGATGTGGTGCTTGCCAATGTCACCGGCGTGAAGGTCGGCTGCAAGGGCAGGCCCGTGCCGGGGACGGCCAAGGTCGAACTGGTCGCCTACGATCCGGTCACCGAACGCATACTCACCGACGAATCCGGTTTCGCGCGCCGCTGCGCGGACAACGAGGTCGGTCTGCTGCTCGGCAAGGCGGCCGACGGCATCGACATCTCCGCGGGCGGTTTGCGCGGGGTATTCGTCGCGGGCGATTCCTGGATGCCGACGGAGAATCTGTTCCGCCGCGACGGCGACGGCGACTACTGGCTGGTCGACCGCACCGACACCGTCATCGAGACCACGCGCGGACCGGTGTACACCCAGCCCATCGTGGATATGCTCAACGACATCACCGCCGTCGACCTAGAGGTCGCCTACGGTCTGACAGCGGGCGAGCGCACACTGGCCGTCGCCGCGGTGAGCGTGCGGGCGGGACACCGGCTCGAACCCAAGGACGTCACCGAGGCCGCCCGCGCTCTCGACCCGTCGCAGCGCCCGGACCTGGTCTACGTGGTGGACGACATTCCGCGCAGCGCCACCTATCGACCTTCGACACGGGCCGTGCAGGCGCAGGGCCGTCCGTCGCCCGGACCCGACACCTGGTGGTACAACCGCGTCTCCGATTGCTACGAGGTACTCACCGAGGACGAGGCGAGGGTACTGCTGGGGGAGTGAGCCGAGATTCCCGTGCACCCGCCGCATGCGGGCGCGTGATGACACACCATGTCCGGCAAGGGGTTCGGTAACAGATCGACCTGCGTGGACACTCATCGCCGTGCCGGGCGCGCCGTGTGCACGTAGCATCCGTCGGTGTGAGGGCGAGCGTTATCTACTCCAATCGGACCACCTACGAACTGCTGATGCGCGGACTGTACGGACGGCACTACCGGGCCCGCTACCGGGCCATCGCGGATCTCATCCCCGACGGCGCGAGCGTGGTGGACGTGTGCTGCGGACCCGCGACGCTCTACACCGGTCACCTGCGCGGGCGCGGCGTGGACTACACCGGACTCGACCTCAACGCCGGTTTCATCGCCCGTCTCACCGCCGCGGGCGGCACGGGCCTGGTATGGAACATGCACTCCGATGATCCGCTGCCCGCCGCCGACTACGTGATCATGCAGGCCAGCCTCTACCACTTCCTGCCCGAACCGGCACCGGTGCTCGACCGCATGCTGGCCGCGGCCCGCAAACAGGTGATACTCGCCGAACCGGTGCGCAATCTCGCTTCCAGCGACAATCCGGTGCTCGCCGCCGTCGCCCGCCGGTTCACCGACGCGGGCGACGGCGCGCAGGACCACCGGTTCACCGAGACAAGCCTCGACGCGTTCCTCGACGGCTATCGCGACCGGGTGGTCGCCCGCGAACTGATCGCGGGCGGACGGGAGAAGCTGTACGTGCTGTCGGCCTGACCTAGACCGTGAAGGCGGTGACCGCGTCGACCACCCGGGCGAGCTGGTCATCACCGAGCGCGGGCCACAGCGGCAGCCGTACGACGGTGCCGGAGAAGTGGGCGCTGCGCGTGCACGGCACCGGGGTGCGACCGAGCTTCAGACCCGCCGGACTCGAATCCAGCGGCACGTAGTGGAACGGCGCTACGATGCCGCGCGCGGCCAGATGCGAGATCAGCTCGTCGCGGCGCTGTTCGGTGGGGGTGCGCAGGTAGTAGAGGTGCGCGGTGTGCTCGCGGTCGTCGGGCACCCGCATGAGGCGCACGTCGTTGCGGGCGGCCCAGTCCGGCAACGCCGCCGCGTAGCCGTTCCACACCCGGTGCCGTTGCGCCTGGATGTTGGCGAACTCGTCGAGCTGGGCGTCGAGCACCGCGGCGTTCAGCTCGCTGGGCAGATAGCTCGAGCCGATGTCCTGCCAGGAGTACTTGTCCACCGCGCCGCGCAGGAAGCGGGCGCGGTCGGTGCCCTTCTCGCGGATGATCTCGGCCCGCGCCATCAAGATCTCGTCGGTGAGCAGCAGCGCGCCGCCCTCACCGCAGTGCACGTTCTTGGTGTCGTGGAAGCTCAGCGTGCCGAGGGTGCCGATGGTGCCCAGCGGCAGCCCCCGCCACCTGCCGCCCAGACCGTGCGCGTTGTCCTCGACGATCGCGAACCCGTGCGTGTTGGCCAGGTCGAGCAGGCGATCCATATCGGCGGCGACACCGCCGTAGTGGATGACCACCACCGCCTTGGTCCGTTCGGTGACCAGCGCCGCGACCGACTCGGGATCCAGATTGCCGGTGTCGAGGTCGATATCGGCGAATACGCAGGTGGCCCCGCGCAGCGCCATCGAGGTCGCGGTGGAGGTGAACGCGAAACTCGGGACGATCACCTCGTCGTCGGGACCGAGTTCCAGCAGCAGGCCCGCCATTTCCAGCGCCGAGGTGCAGGAGGTGGTCAGCAGGGCGTGCGGAGCACCGGTGATGGTCTTCAGCTTCGCGGTGGCCGCGGCCGTGAACGGCCCGTCGCCGTGACTGTGATCGGAGGCGAGCACGGCCTCCAGATTGGCGAGTTCCCTGCGCGCCCGGTACGGGCGGCTGAAGATGACGCGGTCAGTGCTCAAGCCGGTCGTTCCCCTTGGTGGCGGTGGTCGTGGACAGTTCCCGGAAGTCCGCGGCGCCGTTCGCCGATCCCGAGGTTACGGAGGCTACCGGTCGCGGCTGCTCCGGCGCCGGACGAGGCGTCGGCGTCTGCACGGTCAGATAGAGCGGTTTGCCGACCAGGATGTGCAGGGCCACGCCGAGATATTCGGCGATCAATCCCAGCGAGAAGAGGATCGCGCCCGAACACAGCAGCAGCACCACGATCGTCGACGCCCAGCCCTCCGGCGCCCAGTCGTCGCGGCCCAGCGCCTCGACCACCACGACGCCTGCCATGACAACGCCGCCGAGCGCCAGGGTGATGCCGAGCATGCTCACCAGCCGCAGACCACGGGTGCCGCTGCACAGCACCATCTTCCAGAACAGCGAGAACAGCCGCCGGTAGTTGTAGCCGGATTCCTCGCGGCCCTCGGCCCGCAACCGCACCGGCACCTGCGCCACCCGCCCGACCACCCAGGTCAGCGCGACGTCGAGGTACACCCCGTTGGAGGCGACCTCGGCGAGCCGGCGGCCGATATCACCCCGGATGAGGCGGTAGCTCTCGAACCGGGTGGAGTCGGGGAAGGCGAACAAGGTGGCCAGCACCAGCTTGGCTCCGCGCGAGGTGAGGTTGCGCAGGAACCCGTGCGGGCGGGTGTTGGTCGGCTTGGAATACACAAGATCGGCGCGTTCGGACAGCGCCGCGTCGAGGAAGGTGGCGATGAAGGCCGGATCGTGCTGGCCGTCCTCGTCCATCGTGACGATCCAGTCGCCGCGTGCGGCGGACATGCCCGCGATGGTCGCGGCGTCCTGCCCGAAATTACGGCTCAGCCAGACCGTGCGAACCCGGGCGTGGGTGGCCTCGAGTTCCTGGAGCACCACGTCGGAGCGGTCCGGGCCGTTGTCGTGGACGAGGATGATCTCCTCGACGACGTACCGCGCGCCACCCGGGGTCAGCCCCGGCGCGGTCAGCGTGTCGAGTTCGGCGACCAGGTCGCCGATGGTGTCCTCGCCCCGGTAGACCGGCACGACCACCGAGATCGCGTGCGGACGGTCGGCGCCCGGACGGCTGCTCGGCGCGGCGTCGGGGGACCGGAAGGCGCGTGTGGAGGGAACGCGTGTTGAGGGAATCGGCATCAGCTGGATCGACTTTCGATGACGGTGCGAGCCGGAATTCCCCGCTGGACAGCAGAGCCCGAGCCGCCGTGAACTCTAGCACGGTGGCGGTGGCGGGTTCCGAGGCCGGACATCACACCATCATCGTGGCCTCCAGCGCCGATGCCAAGCACCGCGGTGCACTGTAGGGTTTGGATCTCGTGACGGAAAGTGCAGTACCGAAGGCGATGGACGACGGGGCCGCGATGGCCGCGACGGAGGTCGTCTCCGCTCCCGGTCCGGTTGCGGCGCTGCCCGATTCGCGCCGCGAGGTGATCCGGTGGACCGTGATCACGGTGGTCGGCGTCATCGCCGGGTACGCGGCGGTGCTGCTGGCCAACGCCCGCCATTTCTTCACCGACGACACCGAGTCGCAGTACACCGCTCTCTGGGTGGGCCTGGGCCGCGCGCTGCGCGAGGGCACCTTCCCGGTCATGGTGCCCGAACAGTGGATGTCGGGGAACAACACCATGGACGACGCGGGCCTGTTCAACCCGCCGCAGCTGCTGATCGATCTGATCGCGCCGTCGGTGGACAACGTCGCCGTCTACGCCACCGTCGTCAAGCTGATCTTCGCGATCATCGCCGCCACCGGCGTGTACCGCATCTGCCTGGCCTACGGCGGCCGACCGCAGTGGGCCGCGGTCGCCGGTATCGCCTTCCCGCTGTCGGGCTTCTTCCTGTTCTTCGACCAGGCCAGCTGGATGACCGCGCTGACCGGCACCGCGTGGCTGGTGCACGCGTGGGCCTCGGCGGTGCGCTACACGCGCGGGCAATCGGGACCAGTTCCCGTCTTCGTCTTCCTCTACCTGTGCATCTCCACCCAGTACATCTTCCCGGCGGTCGAGGCGGCGCTCATGCTGCTGGCGGTGGCGGTGGGCGAGCTGGTGACCCAGCGCCGCGCGCTGCCGATCCTGCGGCTCACTCTCGTGTCGCTCTGCGCGGGACTGGCCGGACTGCTGACCTTCCTGCCGAGCATGCTCTCGGCCAAGGTGACCTGGCGCGGCACCGCCCAGATCATTAACGACCAGTTCCTGACCGTGCCGTGGTCGGAATCGCTGAACGCGAGCCTGCCGAGTTCACTGCCCGCCTTCACCTCGTGGTGGGGATACGTGCAGCCGATGCCGGTCACCTACATCGCGTGGTTCCTGATTCCGGCGCTGGCCTTCGTGGACTGGGGCCGGGCGCGCGCGGCGTGGCGCGAGTTCGTCACCATCGGGCTGTTCTCGATCATGATGCTGATGTGGACCGCGGGTCCGGGCTCGGTCGGCCCACTGCGCTGGCCGGTGCGGGTGCTGCCCATGCTGGCCATCGGGCTGCTGGTACTGGTCTGCGTGCTGCTCGGCCGGTTCGGGACACTGCGCGACCACCGCGGGCGCGCGATCGCCGCCGCCGTGCTGATCGGTCTGCTGTGGGTGCGCACCTTCTCCGCCGATCCGCATGACGCGCTCTGGCACGTGCTGGCCGCGGCGGTGGTGGCGGCGCTGGTGGCCGCGGTCGTGTGGCTGGCCGCGCACAAGGGCGTCGCGGCGGCGTGCGCGTTGACCATCGTGGCCATGTTCCCCATCGCCTACGTGCAGGTGTGGGCCGCTCAGCCGACCCCGATGTCGTGGAATCTGCCCGCGCAGCGCTCCACGGCGATGGCGAAGTTCCCGCACTTCACCGGCACCACCATCCAGCTGGGTGATCGCGGACTGTTGCAGCCGCAGGACAAGAGCATCGACGGGGCGTACGGTTCGCTGGTCTTCGGCAACTACGCCAGGGCGCTCGAACAGACCTACGTCAACGGCTACACCCCTACCGGCCACTTCTATTTCGGCGAGTTGACCTGCATGCGCTGGGACAGCAGCGTCTGCCCCGACGCCTTCCGCCGCATGTTCGCCCCCGAGGCGACGACGGGCAGGCCGCTGGTCGACCTGATGAAACTGGATCGGGTCGTGGTGCAGCGGGCGCTGTTCCCCGATGCCGTGAACCAGCCCGCCCCCGACGGCTGGAAATGGGTGACCTATCCGAGCCACGAGCGTTATATCGCGGTGCTGGAACGCGAGAGCGGGCGCATCTCGACGGTCAACGGCCGGGTCTCCGACACCAGGGGCGTGGACGCCGTGTCGACATCCGAGACCGACACCGCCAGCCGGGTGCGGGTGAGCTCCGCCGACGGCGGCCGGATCGTCTTCGCCCGCCTGGGCTGGCCCGGGTACCGCGCCACACTCGACGGCAAGCCGATCGATATCACCACCGTCGCGAAATCCTTTGTCGCGGTGAATATCCCGGCGGGCACTCGGGATGCCGAACTGGTGCTCACCTGGCGTCCGCCGGGCTGGAAGATCGGCATCGCGACCTTTGCCCTCGGTGTCATCGGCCTCGGCGCCCTGCAATGGTTCTACGTGCGCTCGCGACGTCGTGACACCGGCGCGCCCGATTCCGGGCCGTCGACACGCGAACCCGAACGCGAACTGGCCGAGGCGGTCTCGTAGTCGGGTGATCCGCGTCGGGCCGGATCGCCGGACGCGGGTTCGGGCCGTGCAGGCTGCCGGAGGCGGCACTGTATGGTCTGTGACTCGTGGCGGATAGCGGCGCCCGCGCCCGGCGGGATGTGTACACCTGGGGTCTGATCACCGCGATCGGCGTGATTGCGGGATATCTTGCGGTCCTGTTCGCCAATGCCAGACATTTCTACGCCGACGACACCGAATCGCAGTACGCCCCGCTGTGGGTCATTCTCGGCCGGACACTGCGTGACGGGCGGTTCCCCGTCCTGGTCCCCGAACACTGGATGGCGGGCAACTACGCCATTGAGGAAGCCGGACTGCTGAATCCGCCGCAGCTGCTGATCGATCTGATCGCGCCGTCGGTCGACAATGTCGCGCTCTACGCGACCGTGGTGAAACTGCTCTTCGCCATCATTCTCGCGCTCGGCGTCTTCCGGGTGTGCGAGGAGTACGGCGCGGCACTGCCGTGGGCCGCGGCCGCGGGCATCGCCGCGCCCTTCACCGGCTGGTTGCTGTTCTTCGACGAGGCCAGCTGGTACACGGCGCTGACCGGCACGGCGTGGCTGGTGCAGGCGTGGGCCTCGGGGGTGCGCTACGCCCGCGGGCGTAGCGGGCCGATTCCGGTCTTCGTCTTCCTGTATCTCGCGATCTCGGTGCAGTACATCTTCCCGGCCGTGGAGGCCGGACTCGTGATCGCCGCCGTGGCCATCGGCGAACTGGTCCGTCAGCGCCGGGCGCTGCCCTCGGCGCGGGTGCTCGCGGTCGCGGCCTGCGCGGCCGCGGCCGGTCTGGCGACCTATCTGCCCAGCATGTTGTCGGCGCGGGTCACGTGGCGGGGCACGGCCCAGATCAACAACGACCAGTTCCTGACCGTGCCGTGGTCGGAGTCGCTGAACGCGAGCCTGCCGAGCACCCTGCCCGCCTACAGTTCGTGGTGGGGCTACATCCAGCCGATACCGGTGGTCTACATCGCGTGGTTCCTGATTCCGGCGCTGGCCTTCGTCGACTGGCGCAGGGCTCGGCGCGACTGGCGGGAGTTCACCGCGATCGGACTGGTCGCCATCGCCGCGCTGATGTGGACCGCGGGGCCGGGCACCATCGGTCCGCTGCGCTGGCCCGCCCGCGTACTGCCCCTGGTGGCGTTGAGTCTGCTGATTCTGGTCTGCGTCCTGCTCGGTCGGTACGCCACCGCGCGGGACCGGCGTCGCCGCGGCGTCGCCGCGGGTGTGCTGATCGGCGTGCTGTGGCTGCGGTCGGTATCGGCCGCGCCGGACGAGGTGGTATGGCATGTGATCTCGGCACTCGGCGTCGGCGCGCTCGGCGCCGCGACGGTGTGGCTGGGGCTGCGCCGTGGGACGGCGGCGGCTTGCGCGCTGATCATCGTCTCGATCTTTCCCATCGCTTACCTCCAGGTTCGCGCCGCCCAGCCCACCCCGCTGAACTGGAAGCTCGCCGAGCGGCGCTCGGAGATGAAGGCGGCCTTCCCCGATTTCGAGGGCACCACGCTGCAATTGGCCGACCGCGCGCTGATCGCACCGTCGGATCGCAGCCTCGACGGCGCGTACGGGTCACTCGTCTTCGGCAACTACGCCAAGGATCTCGAGCTCACCTACGTCGGCGGGTACACCCCCAACGGCCATCTCCGGTTCGGCGAGATGCTGTGCATGCGCTGGGACACCAGTGTCTGCCCGGACGCCTACCGCCGCGCCTTCGCCGTCGAGCCGACCACCGGCCGCAGCGTGGTCGACCTGATGAAGGTGGACCGGGTCGTGGTGCAGAAGGCACTGTTCCCGGGCGCGGGCGTCGATCCAGCCCCGCCGGGTTGGCGATGGGTGGACTATCCGGGACACGAGCGCTACATCGCGGTTCTGGAGCGCGTCGACGGGCCGGTGTCCACCCGCGAGGGCCGGATCGCCGCGGCGGACGGGGTGCGCGCGGTATCGGTGTCCGAGACCGACCGGACCAGCCGAGTCCGGGTCGACTCGGCGAACGGCGGGCGCGTTGTCCTCGCCCGGCTGGGCTGGCCGGGGTACCGTGTGACACTCGACGGCCGGGAGATCCCGTACCGGTTGGTCTCGGAAACCTTTGTCGCCGTCGAGATCCCGCCGGGCACCCGCGACGCCCGACTCGTCGTCACCTGGGAACCGCCCGGATGGCGGATCGGCGCGGCGACAGTATTGCTCGGACTACTCGGAGTGGGGGTTCTGCAATGGCTGCATCGACGGACACCGACGCCCGGCGATCCGGAGACGGATTCGACGCCGCATCCGACCCGGGAACTCGCGGAGACGAGCCGGTGAGCGGGGAGGTTCTCGGTGAGGCCGCCGGTCACGCGGGCGCCACCGGCGCGGAGAACCCGGGTCCGCTGCTGCGACTGGTTCGCCGCCAGGAGATCGCCTTCGCCGCCGTCGGCGGCTTCAACACCCTGCTCGGTATGGGCCTGACCGTCGCCTGGCTGGCCGTACTCGGTGCCGACACCCCGCCGTCGGTGGCGGTGGTACTCGCCTATGTCATCGGCATCGCGGTGGCCTTCGTGCTGCACCGCACGCTGGTGTTCCGGGTACGCGGTCACGTGGTGCGCGATTTCCTGCGGTTCTGCGTGGTGAACTCCGGCGGACTGCTGATGAACGTGGTGCTGCTCGAACTGGCGGTCACCGTGCTGCGCTTCCCGGACAAACCCGCCGCGGTCGTGGTCATGGGGTTGGTCGCGGTCGCGAGCTTCTTCGGACACCGCTACATCTCGTTCCGCCGTCCCGCGACCGCGGCGGACGGTTCCCGGTCGAATCCGTCGGCCAGGTAGGTTATCGGCTATGCCGCACGATGCCGCCTTGGACGCCACACTGTTGAGCCTGCTCGCCTGCCCACAGGACAAAGGCCCGCTGCTGCTGGTCCGTGCCGACGACGGTCGCAGCCTCTTCTACAACCCGCGCCTGCGCCGCGCCTACCCGATCGAGAACGGCATCCCGGTGCTGCTCATCGATGAGGCGCGCGACGTCGGCGACGCCGAGCACGAGGCATACCTCGCGCAGCATCCCGACGCCTGATCAGGCGGATTCGGCGGAAAGGTCGACCGGACCGGTGAGATAGCGCTGCATGGTCGGCCCGACCGCGGCCGCCAGGTCGGCCACGGGCATGGAGGCGATCGGCTCGACGCCGATCAGTTTGCGCGCCACCAGCACGCCCATCATCTGCGTGGCCAGCAGTCCGATCCGTACCCGGCCGTCGTCCTCGGGAGTGGCGATCCGCTCCCGAACCCGTTCGAGCACCACCTCGAGGATGAACATGCGGGCCGGCGACATATCGCCACCGGCGAGCATGCTGCGCAGTACCGCGACGAGTCCGGGACCTGCGGGCGAATCCCATACTCCGACCACCGCGCGCACGATCGTCTCGCCGAGCCGGTCCATCGGGGCAGACAGAATCGTCTGCAAGGTCGCCTCCGGGTCGACCGGCAGTCCCGCCATCGCCACGAACAACTGCTGTTTGGTGCCGAAGTAGTGGTGCACGAGCGCCGGATCGACGCCCGCGTCGCCCGCGATGGCACGGATGGAGGTCTTGTCGAAGCCGTGCCGTGCGAAACGCGTCCGAGCCGCGGCGAGGATCGCCTCCTTGGCGCCCGACCGGCCGGGACGGCGTCCGGATCGCCCCTGGCGCTCGTCGTCGGGTAGATCGGTGGCATCGGGGATATCCCGGTCCCCGATATCGTTCCCGGATACGGTGCTCATGCGGTCCTACGGCGTAGGGTGGCCGCGCCGAGGCCGAGCGCGACGACCGAGAACGCGGCGACGATGCCGAGATCCCGCCACATCTCGCCGGTCACCTCGGTATTGACCGATACCTGTTGCAGCGCGTCCACCGCGTAGCTGAGCGGCATCACATCGCTGACCGGCTGGAGCCAGCCGGGCAATTGATCGCGCGGCACGAGCAGCCCGCACAAGAAGATCTGCGGGGCGACCACCACCGGCATGAACTGCACGGCCTGGAATTCCGTGCGCGCGAAGGCGCTGGCCAGCAGTCCGAGCGCGACACCGCAGATCGCGTCGACCACCGCGATGAGCACGACCCAGCCGGGATTGCCCTCGGCCTCGAGTCCGAGCAGTCCGAAGGAGACCACGCAGGCCACGGTCGCCTGGGCCGCGGCGGCGAGGGAGAATGCGGTGCCGTAGCCCGCGAGCAGGTCGACCTTGGACAGCGGGGTCGTGAGCAGTCGCTCCAAGGTGCCGGAGGTGCGCTCGCGCTGCATGGCGATCGCGGTGATCAGGAACATGACGATGAACGGCAGGATGCCGAGCATGCTGATGCCGACCCGGTCGAACAGCGAGGGACCGTACGGCGGATGCGGCGAGTCCTGGTAGATGAAATACAGCAACGCCATGAGCACGGCGGGCACCACCAGGATCATGCCGACCGTGCGGTGGTCGTTGCGCAGTTGGCGCAGGATGCGGCCGGTGGTCGCGGCATAGGGACGCAGGGGCGTTCGCGCGGGGGTGAGGTTGGCGGTCATGCGGTCGATCCCGTCGTGATGAGTGCGAGGAATGCCTGTTCGAGATTGTGTTCGCCGGTGCGCTCGCGCAGTTCGTCCGGGCTGAGCTCGGCCAGCAGCACGCCCTCGCGCATGAGCAGCAACCGGTCGCAGTGTTCGGCCTCGTCCATCACGTGACTCGAGACCAGCAGGGTGGTGCCGCCCGCGGCCAACTCGTGGAACTGCTTCCACAGTTCGACGCGCAGGACCGGGTCGAGCCCGACGGTGGGTTCGTCCAAGACCAGCATGTCCGGCCGAGCGACGAGCGCGCAGGCAAGTGAGGCGCGCGTCTGCTGTCCGCCGGAGAGTTCGTCGCCGCGCTGGTGGGCGTGTTCGAGGAGCCCGACCGCCGAGATGGCCTCATCGACATCGGCGCGGTCACGCCCGTACAGCGCCGCGTAGTACGCGACGTTCTCCCGGATGCTGACATCGGGGTAGATGCTCGGCGCCTGGGTGACGTAGCCGATGCGGCGGCGCAGTTCGGGCGAACCCGCGGGCAGCCCCAGCGCCGTGACCTGGCCGGACGCCACGATCTGGGTGCCGACGACGCTGCGCATGAGCGTGGTCTTGCCGCATCCCGACGGCCCGAGCAAGCCGGTGATCGAGCCGCGCGGGATGGTCAGCGAAATATTGTGCAGTACTTCGCGTTTACCGCGTCGGACGGTGAGATCGCGGATCTCCACGGCCGCGGATGACGAGGGCTGCGACATGGTCGCCTCAATTCATCAGTTGTTGAACTCATCAGTTGTTGAATTCATTATGCGATGAATTTAGCGCGGCCCGACCGGACGGACAAGGGTCGTTCGGCGAGTCGCCGCGACTCAATGTCCGTGCGGTGCGAGTGTTTCCGCGTTCTGCCCCGGCTCCACCACGACGAATTGGCCCATCATCGCCCGGTCTTCGTGCCAGAGCAGATGACAGTGGTACATGTACGGCGCCGCGGGATCGGCCGGTCCGTCGAAGCGCAGGGCCAGCCGCACGGCCGTACCCGGCGCGACATACACCGTGTCCTTCGGGCCCGACAGCGTCGGCGGCGGCGCCGCGCCGTTCACGCTCAGCACCCGGAACCGCACATCGTGCACGTGGAAGTTGTGCGGTGCCCCGTCGACATTGCGCACAGTCCAGATCTCCTCCGTGCCACGGGTGACCGTGAAGTCGATGCGTCCCATATCCATCGGCTGCCCGTTGATACCGTCCGTCGCCAGATCGAAGTCGCGTTGCCGCGCCGGATTCGTCCCCTCCGGCGTCGACGGTCGCGCCAGGACATCGGGCAGGGCGGGGGCGGGGCGCAGGGTCGCGGCTGCGCGCAGTTCGAGGATGTCGAAGCTGTCGTCCCCGCCGGAGAAGCGCGCGTTCCAGAAATCGAGTCCGGCCCGCGGCGCGGTACTGCGCAACACGGCGCGCTCACCCGGGCGCACCCGGACCACGATCTCGGCGCGTTCCCCGGGCGAGAGCGGCACCCGGGTCACGCGCACGGGCCGGTGCAGCAGGCCGCTATCGGTGCCGATCAGGTCGAATCCGCGATCGTCGGCGAAGCCGAAATCGTAGAGGCGCGCGGTCGAGGCATTGAGCAGTCGCAGCCGCACGAGTTCGTCGCCGACCTCGCGGAACGGGGCGAGCGTGCCGTTGACCAGGATCTGCTCGCCGAGGAAGCCGGTGGTGCGGAAGATCCGGTGCGAATCGTCGAGCCGGTCGCCGCGGAAGGTCACGTCCTGCACCACGACCGGGAGATCATCGACGCCGTAGTCGTGCGGCAGCGCGAGCGCGTCGGTGTCCTCGTCGTCGAGTACGAACAGCCCCGCCAGTCCGCGCCGGACGTGGGATTCGGTCGCGCCGTGCGGATGGGGGTGATACCAGAGCGTGGCCGCGGGCTGGTCCACGGTCCAGTGCGGAGTCCATCTCGCGCCCGCGGCGATCGGCTGATGTGGCCCGCCGTCCATCGCCGCGGGCAGGTGCATACCGTGCCAGTGCACGCTCGACGTCTCGGGCAGCTCGTTGCGCACCTCGACGCGGACCTGCTCGCCACGGCGCGCCCGCAGCGTCGGGCCGAGGTAGGTCCCGTTGAAACCCCATGTCTCGGTACGCGTGCCCGGGGTGAACTCCGTTCGGCCCGAATACATCCCGAGGTCGAAGACGCGCACGCCGTCGGCGTCGACGCGCCCGGTGTCTTCCGGCGGTATGGCGAGCGGATTGCGGAACTGCACCGTGCCCACGGTGGATATCGGCGCGTCGACATAGGTCGCGACGACGCAGCCCGCTACCGCCGTCACCGCGAGCGACGCCGCGGCGATCGAACCGAGAATCCAGCGCCGTGCGCGGCGCGGGCGAATCTGTGTTGACATGCCTCGACGTTAGGAATCGACAGGGTCGCGGCACATCCGGGAGCGACCCCGATTCGTCCCTGAACCGACACCGAGGCGTCTTGTGACGCAGATCACTCGGATGGCTGTCACATCGGGGCGCGGCCGTTTGTCCCCTGAGTGTCACCGGCCCACGGACCCGACCGATGACCCACCGACCACCGGGAGTGACAACCATGAACGCCACCTCGACAACCCACCGCGTAGTCGTCCTCGGCGCGGGATACACCGGCCTGCTCGCCGCCATCCGCCTGTCCGCGCGGACCCGCACCCGCGACGTGCGGATAACCCTCGTCAACCCCTCCGACCGTTTCACCGAACGCCTGCGCATGCACCAGGTCGCGGCGGGCGCGCAACTCGCCGACCACCGCATTCCCGACCTGCTGCGCGGCACCGATATCCACTTCGTACGCGGCGCCGCCACCGCTGTCGACACCGAACTCCGGCGGGTCACCGTCGACCACGAAGCGACCTTGCCCTACGACGGTTGCTGTTCGCCACCGCCTACCGCATGCTCGGCACCGTGACCGACGCCGAGGACGTCCTCCAGGACGCCTGGCTGAAATGGCACGACACCGACCACGCGGCGGTCGGACATCCGAAGTCGTACCTGGTGCGCACGGTGACCAATCTGGCGCTGAACCGGCTCACCTCGGCTCGCGCGGTCAGGGAGACCTATGTCGGCCCCTGGCTCCCCGAACCCCTGCTGACCACACCGAATTTCGCGGAGGAAGCCGAGTCGGCCGACACCGTCTGCACCGCCGTGCTCGTGGTGCTGGAAACCCTCGCGCCGGTGGAACGCGCGGTCTTCCTGCTGCGCGAGGTCTTCGGCTACAGCCACGCCGAGATCGCCGCGACACTGGACAGATCCGAGGCCGCGGTGCGTCAGATCGCCCACCGCGCCCGCGCGCACGTGCGGTCCCGGCGTCCGCGCTTCGACACCGATCGGGCCGAACGCGAACGGGTCACCGCGCGATTCATGGCCGCGTGCGCGGGCGGTGACCTCAACGCGCTCATGGATCTGCTCGCCCCCGAGGTGACCTCGTGGTCCGACGGCGGCGGCGTGGTCACCGCCGCGCGCAGACCGCTCCACGGTCCCGACCACGTCGCGCGCTGGACCCTCGGCGTGCTCGCCAAGCCGGTCGCCGCCGGATTCCGCTTCCGCACCGCGACGATCAACGGCGAACTCGGCGTGCTGACCCTCATCGACGGCAACCCGGTCGCGGCCTTCACCTACGACCTGATCGACGGCCACATCGTGAACCTGCGCTTCCAGGTCAACCCGCACAAACTCGCCGGCCTGACCCGCGGTACGGACCTCATCGGCTGAGGCGACCGCGAATCCGGGAGAATTGGCGGCTGTGTCCGCAGATTCGCTCGCCCACGATCCCCCCACCGCCGCCAAGCGCCTGCTCGGGTCGATTCTGTGGTCGGGTCCGGTCGGGGTGCGGATCACCGAGGTCGAGGCGTACGGCGGCGATCCCGCGGGGCCGTGGCCGGACCCGGCCTCGCATTCCGGTCGCGGTCGCACCGCGCGCAACGCGGTCATGTTCGGCCCGGCCGGGTCACTGTATGTCTATCTGAGCTACGGCATGCACTACTGCCTGAACGTGACGACCGGACCGGACGGGGTCGCCAGTGCGGCGCTGCTGCGCTCCGGCGAAGTGGTCGCGGGCATCGATGAGGCCCGCGCCCGTCGGCGCGCTGCCCGCTCCGACAGCGACTTGGCACGGGGGCCGGGCAACTTCGGCAGTGTGCTCGCCATCGAGCTCGCCGACTACGGCACCCGGTTGCTCGACTCGTCCTCGCCGATTCGCTTGGAACTGCGCGATCCGGTGACCGCCGCGGATATCGCCGTCGGGCCGCGCGTCGGCGTCAGTCTCGCCGCCGACCTGCCGTGGCGTTTCTGGCTGCCCGCCTCGCGCGCGGTATCGGTCTATCGTCGCAGTCCGCGCGCACCTCGGCCCGCCGCGGAATCGGCCTGATCCGGGCGACGGGAAAAATCTTCCGCGGCGGCGATGAGTTCGGCGACGATGCCCCGTCCTGTCTGGTGAACGCACCACCGACCCGGTGCGACCGACCAGAAGGACACACATCATGACCGCCATCACCGCCGCCGCCGTCCGTCCCGGCAAGGCACTCAATCGGACCCTGTGGACGCTTCAGATCCTGTTCGGCGTGTTCTTCATCGCGGGCTCCGGCCTGCCGAAGCTGATCGGCGAATCCAACGCCGTGCGTACGTTCGCCGAGATCGGCGCGGGTTCCTGGTTCATGTACTTCACCGGCGCGGTGGAGATCGCGGGCGGACTCGGGCTGCTGATCTACCGCACCAGCGGACTGGCCGCCGCGGGCCTGTCGATCCTCACGGTCTGCGCCGCGGCCACTCAGGCTTTCATCCTCGACGCACCCCTCATGGCGATCTTCCCGCTGGTCCTGGCCGCGATCTTCGCCGCGATCGCCTACCTGCGCCGCGACAGCATCGATGCGCTGCGGGCGACGGTGGCGCGCTGACCCGACCCGAACCACCGGCGACCGGAGGGCATGACCCTCCGGTCGCACGGTCGCGTTCGCGCCTCGATGATCATCCGACGGGTCGGCGGTGACCATCGAGGCGGCGGAAAACGGCTCGACCGCGCGGTGCCGTCCTCGCCTGCGACGGCGGTACCTGAGCATCGGCGCAGGGCAACGGTGCGGAAAGATGGGACGGCGTGAGCGGCGACATCATCGACGAACTGACCTGGCGCGGACTGATCGCACAGTCCACCGACCTCGACGCCCTGCGCGCGGCGCTGGACGGCGGGCCGTTGACGCTCTATGCCGGTTTCGATCCGACCGCGGCGAGTCTGCACGCCGGACACCTGGTCCCGCTGCTGGCGCTGAAGCGATTCCAGCGCGCCGGTCATCGCCCGATCGTGCTCGCGGGCGGGGCAACCGGACTCATCGGTGATCCCCGCGATGTCGGCGAACGTGCCATGAACTCCACCGACACGGTCGCCGAATGGGCGGGGCGCATCCGTTCGCAACTGGAGCGGTTCGTCGACCTGGACGATTCGCCGACCGGCGCGATCATCGCCGACAACATGGACTGGACCGGCGAACTCTCGGCGGTGGACTTCCTGCGCGATATCGGCAAGCACTTCTCGGTGAACGTGATGCTGGCCCGGGACACCGTCAAGCGGCGCCTCGACGGCGACGGCATGTCCTACACCGAGTTCAGCTACATGCTGTTGCAGGCCAACGACTACCTCCAGCTGCGCCGCACCCACGGTTGCCGATTGCAGGTGGGCGGCTCCGACCAGTGGGGCAACATCATCGCGGGCGTCGAATTGAACCGCCGCGTCGACGGCGAATCGGTGCACGCGCTGACCGTGCCGCTGGTCACCTCCGCCGACGGCAAGAAGTTCGGCAAGTCCACCGGCGGCGGCAGTCTGTGGCTCGATCCGGAGATGACCAGCCCGTATGCCTGGTACCAGTACTTCGTGAACACCGCCGACGCCGACGTGGTGCGTTACCTGCGTTGGTTCACCTTCCTCACCCGCGAGGAACTCGCCGAACTCGAACTCGCGACGGCCGAACGCCCGCACGCCCGCGAGGCGCAGCGCAGGCTTGCCGCCGAGATGACGACGCTGGTGCACGGCGAGGCCGATACCCGCGCGGTGCAGCTCGCCAGCCAGGCACTGTTCGGCCGGGGCGATCTGCGCGAACTCGACGAGTCGACATTGGGTGCGGCGCTGCGCGAGGCCGCCGTCGACGCGACGGTCGCGGAGATCGGCGCGAACGATACGAATACGATCGTCGACCTGCTGGTGGCGAGCGGACTCTCGGAGAGCCGCGGCGCCGCGCGCCGGGCGGTGAACGAGGGCGGCGCGTATGTGAACAACGTGAAGATCTCCGACCCCGAATGGACCCCCGCCGAGAGCGATTACCTGCACGGACGCTGGTTGGCACTGCGCCGCGGCAAGCGCAATATCGCGGGAGTGCTGCGCTCGCGAGCGTGAGTTCGGCGTGGCTTGGGTCACACTTGTGCGGCCCAAGCCACGTTTCGGTGCCGCCGTGGGTCTCTGACCTGGGGAATCACAGCCGTGTAGTGCGGATTTGACGGCGCGTTCTCCGCCGCGTAACTTATTGCGAGTCAGAGCGACACGGACACCGACCCGGAGCCCGAAACCCCAGCTCAGAGGCTGGAACAGGGACCGGGAAACGAGGTAGTACGAGGAGCGCCTGACCAGCATGTAGAACACTTCCTGAACTGGACGGCCGAGCGGAGTTGACTTCGTAAGGTAGGTCAGTTAGGCTGGAAAAGTTGCCTCACGGAAGTCATCGGTTGGTTGCCGGTGTCGGTGTGTGTGCGTGTGTTCTTTGAGAACTCAATAGTGTGTCGATGAATGTCAG
>NZ_LGYZ01000001.1 GCF_001310275.1 Nocardia arizonensis | reverse complement strand
TGATGCCGCCGCAAAGCGGCGGCATCACGAACTACGGCTGGAGTATTAGGTGCTCCTCAAACTGCAATATTCGGTCCTAAGCAAATCGAATTATCGCAGCTCAGAGCACCTCTCGCCATTTCAGGGAGCCGCCACCGTGAATTGGCGTGATTGGCCGAGGTTAGCCTCAGCTGGCTAGTTCGAGCCTCCCCGGAACCACACGCCCCTCGAACTCCCCGACGCCCAGGACTCGGACCAGTCCCACAGCGGCTGCAATGCCTCACTGAGGCCGACACCGGCGCCGGTGAGTTCATAGGCCCCCTTCGGGCCGTGCTTGTCCACGAGTCCCGCTACCTGCAACTGCTGCAATCGATTGGACAACATGCTCGACGAACAGTTGCCCATCCTGCGACGCAATTCCAGAAACCCCAACGGTCCCGGTTCGAGTTCCCACACGACCCGCAGCATCCACCGTTGTCCCAGCAGATCGATCGCCGTCAGGATCGCGGCATGAGCCGAATCATCCGATCGCTCCACTTCACCTCACCGATCGCTCGCGCTTCTCATTTCGAAGTACCATAGGTGCTTCTGATTCAGAAGCGTGGCCGGGCGGACGAGGAGACCCAGGTGAACCCAACTAACGCGAACCACAGAAGAATCGTGCTGATCACCGGCGCTTCCCGGGGAATCGGCGCCACCACGGCACAACGACTCGCCGCACCCGACACCCACGTCGTGATCAACTATCGGGAGAAGGCCAAGCGCGCACTTGCGGTGGTGGACGCGATTACCGCCGCGGGCGGCAGCGCCTCGGCCATCAGCGCGGACCTCTCCGACCTCGCACAGGTCACTGCGATGCTCGGCACAGTCGCCGACCAGTTCGGCCACCTGGACGCACTCGTGCTCAACGCCTCCGGCGGACTCGAACGTAGCGCCGAACCAGGCTACGCTCTGCAACTCAATCGCGACGCGCAGGTCCGCCTCGCCACACTCGCGCTACCGCTGATGCCCGCCGGGGGCCAGGTCGTCTTCGTCACCAGCCACCAAGCCCACTTCCACCACCGAGGCAGGCCGTTGCCGCACGGATACGAACCGATCGCGATCAGCAAGCGCGCGGGCGAGGACGCACTGCGCGCCCTCATACCCGAATTCCTCGACCACGAGATCGGATTCGTCGTGGTCTCCGGCGACATGATCGACGGTACGATCATCGTCCGACTCCTCGAACGCCGCGACGCCGACGCCGTCGCGACCCGTAGGACCAGCGGCCCCCTGCCCACGATCGACGTATTCGCCGAGGCGATCGTCCGCGCGATCGACGCACCGGTCCCCCACGGCCACACCTTCTACGTCGGAGGGTCCGACTACCTCGCCTCGTCGACCTGAACGCCGACCTCGCGTCGTAAGGTCAGCTTTGGTTGCGGTTGACCTTGAATGTGGTGCATCCGTTGCCGAATACGACGCCGCGCATGGTGTCGGGGGTCTTGTCGGTGGCGCGGAGGTCGACCATCAGGTAGTCGCCGGGGCGGTTGAGCCAGCGGACCTGGTGGAACTCCGGCTGCGGGCCGTCGACCGACGCGCGCATCTCGAAACTGCCGGATCTCGCGGCGACATTGGCGGGCAGGGCGTAGAATCTGAATTCGGTACGGCCGCTCGGCTCTACGATGAGGGTGAGTCCGGTTTCGCCCTGTGCACAGGTGTAGGTGCCGACCCATTCGCCGGTGATCTCTCGGAGTTTCGGCGGCACCGACGCGGCACTGGTCTCGCTCGCGGCGACCGGTGTTCCGTATACGGTGCGGGCGCAGCCGCTCGAGGCCGCGACGACGACCAACCCGGCTATGACGCACCGCCGAATTCCTGAATTCCCACCCCGCGCGGTCGAAGAGACTACTCCACGGCCTCCACCGCGATCTATGGGAGTCGAGTCGGGCACGGTGGCCGGTACTCTGATCTTCCGGTGTCTTCGGCATGTCGCCGAAGGTATCGAAAGACAGAAGCATCGATCGGCCAACGGATTTCGACCGATTACGCGATCGGTCGACGGCCGATTCCGATACGAGGACAGTAGGTTACGACATTGAGCGGGGATATGGAGGACAACGCCGTGGCGGAGGCCGAGCGCCTGCCGAAGGGCGCCGATCCCAACAGGCCGAACGCGGCGCGCGTCTACAACTACTTGCTGGGCGGCAAGGACAACTACGAGGTCGACCAGCTACTCGCGCACCAGATGCTCGCGGTCGCACCGGATACCAGGACCACGGCCTGGTTCAGCCGCCGGTTTCTGCTCCAAGCCGTGGAAATAGCCGCGCGCGCGGGCGTGCGGCAGTTCATCGACATCGGTGCGGGCATTCCGATCTCGCCGAATGTGCACGAGGTGGCCCAGGAGATCGAGCCGACCGCACGGGTCGTCGCCGTCGATTACGACCCGGTCGTCCACGTGCACGCCAACGCGCTGCTGGCCAGTTCGCCGGGTGTCACCTCGATGCTGGGCGATATCCGCCGACCGGATGTCATCATCGAACGGCTGCGGAGCGAACAGCTCATCGATTTCGACCAACCGGTCGCCATCCTGATCGTCGGCGTCCTGCACTACGTGATGGACGACGAGGACCCGGTCGGCATCGTGGCGCGCTTGCGCGACGAACTCGCGCCCGGCAGCTTCCTGGCCTTCACCCACGCCACCATCGACACGCAAAGCGATTTCATCGCCCGGTCCTCCGGCACCACCGTCGGCAGTTCCTCGCAGCCGCGCTACCGCACGCGGGAGGAAGTGGCGCGGCTGCTGGACGGTTTCGAGGTGCTCGAACCGGGCGTCGTCGCGGTGCAGGACTGGCTCGACGACGATCTGCCCAGCACCAATCTCGTGCTGCTGGGCGGTATCGGCCGCAAACGCTGAACCCGGGGCGTCAGCTCACATCGGCCAGCGCCGCGGCGCGGGCCACCATGGCGTCGGCGACCGATCGCGGACGGCGGCCGAGGCCGCACGCGCTGGCGATGCCGTCGACTCGCCTGCCGAGCGCCGCTTCGATCATGCGCAATGTCGCGGATTGTTCCTCCTGGGAAGGGCTTTCGTGGATGAAGCCCGCGACGAAGCGAGTGTCGGGTGGCAGGTCGAGTTCGGCCAGCGGCGCGTAGAACCGCCTGTCCACGGCGGGCGGGATATTCCCCGCCGCGAGTGGACCGTGCACGTATTCCAACGGCCGATCCGATGGCCAGTGGCGCGCGATGGAATCGGCGAGGTCGACCAGCGGCCGCGCGTCGCGCATGGTCGCGCGGGACCTGTTGTTCATGCTGCCGACGCACAGGTGCACACCGAATCGGGTGCCCGCGGGTGCGGCGGCGGCCAGTGCCGCGATGCCCTTGCCGATGCCGAGCACCGCCTCCAATCTTCGGTGCAGCGGTTGGGATTTCGCCATCAGCACCATCTCGGCGGTGGCCTCCAATTGGATGACCACCTCCTCGCCGGCGAACTCGCGGATCGCGGCGATATCGCGCACCGTCGCATCCCGAAAGGCAATGCGGTGCGAACGGACTCCGTCGACGCCCATCGCGACGAATGCCAAGGTGAAATCGGTCGGCATCCCGATCTGCAAGGGTAGGCCGGGTAGCTCGCGCTCGTCGCGCAGCCGACGGTAGATCGGCAGCGCCTCCCGCGCTTCGCCGAGATAGCCGAGTTCCATCATATCGCCGGTCAATTCGGCGCCGCGTGGCACGCGATGGATGGTGCGCTCCCGGCTCGAATTCAACGATCCGGCCCGCTTGACCTCCAACGCCCTCTGCGCGACCAAACCCGCGATGATCGGCTGGACGTAGTACTCGTAGCGGCACGTTTCCCCGGTCGGGAGGGTGAGCAGACGCGAACCCGCGCCGTCGAGCAACGCCAACATCGCCTCCTCGGTGCTCTCCGCCGGGTAACTGCCGACGAAATGCACTGCCCGAGTGCCCATATCGTGCATCGTAGATCGCAACCTTCCAGAAACTTCCGTATCACCAGGCACAGGTCGGCGGCTGTTCGCACACAGCGACCGGCCCTCTCCGGGAGCATCGCACAATCCCTTGCCCCGCGATAGCTGTGAAACCGACGTGACTCCAGCGGGATTCGCCGGAGCGTCGCTGTCTTGCGTGTCGCCGGGAATGCGCTATAGCCTGCCTCACCGTCAGCCGACTGCCAGGTCGGTGTTCATCGCCGCCACCCTAGGGAGTTCCTCGCGTGCGAACCTCGGTCCGAACCCTGGTTGCAGCCGCTGCGGCGACGCTGCTGTGTCTCGTCGTCCCCGGCGCCGCCGACGCCGATCCCGCCCCCGCGCCGGATCGGTGCCGCGAGCTGAGTTTCCCGGTGCCGCAGGGCGCGTTGGCGGCCACCCTCTGCCTCCCGGACGGCCCCACCGACACCGTCATGGTGCTCATGGCGGGCTCCAACTACAACCACACCTACTGGGACTTCCCCTACGCCCCGCAGACCTACAACTTCCGGCGGGCGATGAACGCGGCCGGTTACGCGACCCTGGTGGCCGATCGGCTCGGCAACGGCGCGAGCAGCAAACCGCCCAGCGTGTCGTTGACCGCGACCGCCACCGCCGAAGCCCTGCACGGCATCGTGCAGAGCCTGCGCCGCGGTGACGGCGACACCGCGCCGTTCGCCAAGGTGGTCACCGCGGGCCACTCGCTGAGTTCGGGCACCTCGGTCATGGAGGCCACCGCCTACCGCGACGTCGACGGCGTGCTGCTCACCGGCTATTCGCACGCGCTGAACATTCCCGAGGTGCTCGGGGTGATCAGCACCTACTATCCGGCCGCCGACGATCCGGTATTCGCCTCGCGCGGACTGGATTCCGGCTATCTGGTGACCCGCCCCGGCACCCGCGCGCACAACTTCTACGGCGACGGCAATGTCGATCCGCAGGTGCTCGCGCGCGACGAGTCGACCAAGGAGACCTTCTCGCTCACCGAATACCCCGACGGTCTCACCTCGACCCTGCCGGGGATGTCCTCGCTGATCGCGGCGCCGGTGCTGCTCGTCAACGGCAGCGTGGACCGGCTGTCCTGCGGCCCGGGGTACGCGGTTTGCCGCGACAGCGCCGCACTGCACGAGGCGGAGGCCCAATTCTTCGGTCCCGCGGCCCGATTGCGTACGTTCGTGCTGCCGGGCAGCGGTCACTCGGTCAATCTTGCGCGCAATACCGTCGACTACCAGGACGCCGTCATCGACTGGATGCGCACCGTCGTCGCGCGGTGACCTCGGCTCAGCGCCGGGCGGTGGCGAGCGTGCCGCGGTGACCGTAGCGGTGGGTCGCCTCGACCGCCTTGCGCGTGTGGACGACGGGTTCGATGCCGGACAGGTCGCGCAGCACCACGTGATTGCGGTCGGCGAGCGAACCGATGCTGTATCGCCTTTGCAGGCCGAATAATTGACCGCCGGTGCGGGTGCTCCAGCGTCGGGCGATCTCGGTGCGGGTGGTCTGGAAGGTGACCATGTATCCACCCTCGTAGAGCCGCAGCATCGCGTATCCGGCCGGATACTCCTTGATCGAGGCCACCTCGAGGAATTCCACGGGGACGGGGATGTCGGGTCTGGTGCGACGATTGCGATGGGTGTGTCCGCTGTGATGCAGGAACACCCCGGGCGCCTGTTCGTAGAGCCGGTGCAGGGAGCCGGCATCGCGGCGGTTCAGGACGAAGCCGGGACCGCCGAGATTGCTCAACCCCGACTCCCGGGTGACCGGGTGGTGGCCGAAAACCAGTGTCGGCTGGTCGGGTTCGTTGCGCAGCAGACTGCGCAGCCGCGACATCTGTTCCTCGTCGATACGGCCGCCCGCACCGTCGAGGTCGGTGGTGTCGAGTCCGATCACACGTAAGCCGTCGAGGTCGTAGTCGAACAGCCGCTGCCGGGGCAGGAAGTGCGGACCCCAGCAGTCGTGGTGTTCGCCGCCGGGCAGCCGCAGCCCCGACTGCCAGAACGCGCCCACTCGAGGACGATCGTGATTTCCCCGGCACACCAGTAGGTCTCGGCCGATCTGTCCCCAATTGTTCAGCCAGTGCCGCAGATTGCGTGCTTCGGCGGTCGTGCCGTCACTGGTGAGGTCACCCGCGAGCACGAGGTGGTCGACATCGCGGTCGGGGGCGCGCACATCGGTCAGCAGCGCGTCCAGCATGACCGCCGGATAGGGAGCCATCCCGGGCTCCTGACGCACGCCGGTTGGCAGCATCGGCGCGATCTGCCCGCTGACCTCCTCGCCGAAGTGCAGGTCGTTGGCCAGCGCGATCGTGCGTAACAGCCGTCCCGGCGGCGGTGTGAGAGTTCGGAATTCGTGCCGGTCCTCCTCGGCCCACCAGCGCGTCGCCGAACCGGACCCGGCGACCGCGCGCATACCGCGCGAGCGGGCCTCCACCGAGTAGCGCCTGCCGGGCTCGAGTCCGGCGACCTCGACGTAATGGAATGCGGTCGGTGTCGGATCGAAATGCACCACCGGCAGCGGCTTGTGCGAATCGGCCGGTCCGAGTGCGAGTTCGGTCTCGGCTGGGACCGGACGCCAGCGCCCGAAACGGTCCACCGCGGCGGTGGTCCAGGTCAGTGCCACCGACTGATCGGTGACGGTGACCACTTCCAGATCCCGCGCCACCATCGACAGTGACGGCGGCGCGAAGAGGGCGAAGCCACCCGCGGGTAGCGCGGCCGCGGCGGCGAATGCGGTGAGTACGGTCCGGCGGGAAGGCTCGTGGAGGCCCATCGCAACCCCTGACGTCGGTCTCGCCGATGCATCGACGGATCGACGGTAACCGGGCAACCATGCCGTCCCGTGAACAGCGGTTTAGCTGCGCCGGTCGGTTGACCGCCGGTTTCCTGAATGCGCCTGTCTCGACGTCATCCGCAGTTCACAGACCATTCCACCGGCGCCGTGGTTCTCCCCGTTCAGCCGCGCGGGCGGAGGATGAACACCGGGATCTCGCGCTCCGTCCAGGACTGGTAGGTGTCGAAATCGGCGTAGAGCTCGACCAGACGCGGCCACAGACGGGCGCGCTCGGTCGCGTCGGCGAGCTCCGCGCGCACCGGGCGGCGACGCGAGCCGATCTGGATGTGGATATCAGGATCGGCACGCAGGTTGTGGTACCACTGCGGATGGTTGGGCAGTCCGCCCTGGGAGGCGACGACCACGATATCGGCGCCGTCTTCGAGGTAGAGCAACGGCACCGTGAATATCCGCCCGGATTTGCGACCCTTGTGCTCGAGCAGCAGGGTCGCGACCGGTTTGCGGAATCCGGCCCCGATGCGCCAACGGCCGCCTATGCGGCCGCCCGTTCGGCGGAAGATCCACACCTGCACCCGGCCCGCGTATTTGATGATCTTCGGAACAAGGGGCGAGTCGAGTTGCCGTGGTCGCGGGGGCGGTGTTGCTGGCATGGGCGAATCCTCGCTGATCCGGTAGCTGGTCGTGGTCGAAGGGTATATCAGGCCAGCGCGACGCCGAGTTCGGCGGCGAAGACCTTGACCATGTGCTGTACGCCGATCTCGTTCCGGCCGATGATCATATGGTCGTGCTGCCCGTGACGCACCCCCTCACCGCACTGTGGCAGCATGGCGAAATCCTCGTCCCGGACCGCGGCGTGTACCTGGGCGTATATGCCGTCGTACACCGCGCGTTGCGCCTCGTCGGCGGCGGGAATCCGCGCCATCCAACTGTGGCGGACGGTGCAGCGGGTGGGCGACCCGGCGGGCAGCATGTCCAGGACTTCGACGCCGACCGGGCTGTTGGCGAGGATGAGATTGGGATAGATCCAGTAGATGACGCCCATGTTCATCATCGGATCCCAGGTGCCGGTCGGATCGGCCTCGAGTCCGGTGATCCAGGTGAACGGGAATCCCATGCGGTGATGACGGCCGAAGCCATCGTGCACCGAGGTGTTGGCGACGGTGTTCTGGCCGATCACGCTCTCCCCGTGCACGAACGGGAAGTGGTAGCCCTCCGCGAACGCCTCCAGCGCGCCCTTCCAGCTGACCTCGGATTCGAATTCGCGGTCGTCGTGATAGCCGTAGGAGGCGTAGTCCAGCTGCGCCAGTTCCTGTCCCATCGCCCCGAGATGATCGTCGACATCGATCTCCCCGTCGGCCGACAGCACCGCCCAGACGAATCCGTGCCGCTCCTGGGTGGGCAGTTCGACCAAGCCGTAGTCGCCGCGGGCCATGCCCTCGAAGCCCTCCTTGCCGGGTACGCCGACGAGTTCGCCGGTATTGCGGTAGGTCCAGGCGTGATAGGGGCAGGTGAAGCGGGTGGCGTTGCCCGAACCGCAGGCGGGCTTCGCGCCGCGGTGGCGGCAGTAGTTGAGCAGCACGTGCGCGCGACCGTCGCGGTCGCGGGTGACCAGCAGGGAGTCACCGAGGACGGTGCGCACCACGTAGTCATTCGGCGCGGGGATCTGCGCGCTGGGCACGATGGCCAGCGGTGTGCGGCGCAGGATCTGCGATTCCTCGATCTCGGTGATCTTGGGGTCGCGGTAGTAGTGCAGCGGCACCCGCAAGGTGGTGTCCGCCATGTCGGTGGTGTGGTCGAGGACGAGGCGCAGAGCGCGACGGGTGAGTTCGTCGGTCAATCCGTGGGTGTCGCCGGGGTGCTGGATGGTCATATCGACTCCTCTCACCGGTGACCATACACATGGATCAATTTGTATGGTCAATTTCCGGGAATCGCGGAACGGTAGTGTCGAACGACCAGCGATGCGAAGGAGGACCGGCGATGCGCACGCACGGATGGTCGGGTGCGGCGCCTGCCGACGACGCCGAGGCCGTCGCGCGGATCGTGGCCGCCGCCCGCACCGCGATCGAGCGCACCGGCGCGGATTTCACGATGGCCGAGATCGCGCGCGACCTCGGCGTCACCCGCCAAACCGTCTACCGCTACTTCCCCAACGCCGAAGCGCTGCTCACCGCCACCGCCATCGGCGAGGCACAGCGCTTCCTCGACGTACTCGCCGAACATCTGGCGCCGGTCACCGATCCCGCGCACGCGGTGGTCGAGGGCATCGCCTACACGCTGGAACGGCTCCCGCAGGACACCTATCTCGGAGTGATCCTGCGCCCGGGGCGGGCAGGACCTTCATCGGCGGGCGTCACCTCCGACACCGCACTGGCCTTCGGACGATCCATCCTGAGGCGCTTCGCCGTGGACTGGCGCGCCGCGGGCATAGACGACCTCGACGGACTGGTCGAACACATGCTGCGCATCGTCCAGTCCTTCGTCGTCGACCCGGGACGCCCGCCCCGCGACGGCGCGGCACTGCGCGCCTATCTGGAAACCTGGGTCGCCCCCGCGATTCGACAGCGCGCCTGTCCCCCTCCACTCGCCGGTTCGTCCCCTCCACGAACCGGCGAGTGATTCGCGAACGCGACCGATCTGATCGGAATACGGTCGCGCAGCGCGTCTTTCAGCAACGATCGACCGGCTACCTCGCGAAGGCCGGGATCGCGGAAACCAGGGTCAGGCAGTACCAGAGGGTGTAGAGCACATAGGTCAGGTGATCGGCCCGCGGTGAACGGCGCCGGAGCACCCGGATCGCGATCACCGCCAACCCGAGCGCGCCCACCGCGCCGAGCACGCGCGCGGCTGTCGGCGCATCGCCATACAGCAGCGCGTAGAGCGGGATCGGATAGCAGGCGAAGGCCACCGCGAGCACGACGCGGGCGCGGGTCTCGCCGAGCACCACGACCAGCGTCCGCCGACCGGCGGCGATATCGCCGTCGCGATCACGCAGATCCTGCACCGAGACCAGTCCGGCCAGCGGCACCGCGATGGCGAGAATCCAGACCCAGGTCCGCTCGGTCGGCTCGGTGATCATCTGCCAGGTGGCGGCGAGCTGGGCGACGACGCCCGCCACCATGGCGAGATTCTTCCCCCACCACAACCGCGCGCCGCCGAGATGATTGTGGAAGACCCAGGCCGCGACCCACAGCACCGTCCACTCCGGCACGCGCAGCACCGCGCCCAGCGCGAGGAAGGCCACCGTGGTGACCACCAGCCTGCGCCTGGCCTCGGCGACCGAGACCAGACCACTGACCAGCGGGCGCCCCGGCTTGTTGATCCGGTCCTCGTCGATGCCGGTGAGCTGGTTGGACAGGTCGAATGTGTAGATGTACAGCCAGAAGTAGGGCACGCAACGCAGCAGCACACCGACCGCCGCCTCGGCCGACAGCCCGGCCGAGGCGGCCGCCGCCAGCGCGAACACCGAGGCGGGCAGCACCGTCGCGGTGAGATCCGCGCGGGTGAACCACCAGCAGATACGCAGTTCCCGCGCCGCGACGGTGAGCGCGCGGGGCGGAGCGGCGGGCATATTCAGGTCGATGGCCATTCGAGAACTCCGCTACGTACGCGGGGTCTCGCGGTCGAGCGCGGTCCTCGCGGTCAGTCGCATGGGCAGGGCGCGCGGGGCGGGCAGCTCACGCAACGTGATCGTGAGCGGGCCGGCTTCCGTGGCGGTCAGCTGCCAGCGCGAGGCGATGGTGGCCAGGGCGATACCCGCCTCGACCAGGGCGAATCGGTCGCCGATACAGCGGCGCGCACCCGCGCCGAAAGGCAGATAGCCGGTGCGGTCGGGGGTGACGGCGAGCCACCGGTCGGGCACGAAATCGTGTGGACGCAGGTAGATGGAGGGATCGCGGTGCACGGTGTGCGGACTGACCGCGATGGTGGTGCCCGCGGGGATGGCGACTCCGCCGAGCGTGGTGTCGGCGGAGACCACACGGGTGAGCAGCCAGCCGGGCGGATACAGCCGCAATGTCTCGGTGAGCACCCGGTTCACCAGCGGCAGATCGACCAGATCGGCGGCGCGCGCGGCGCGGCCGGCCAGCACCGTATCGACCTCGGCGTGCACCGCCGCGGCGATATCGGGATGTCGGCCAAGCAAATACAACGACCAGGTCAGCGCGCCCGCCGTGGTCTCGGCGCCCGCGAGGAAGAAGGTGAAGACCTGATCGACGAGTTCGCGATCGGAGAGTTCGGCGTCGCAGGCCGAAGCGGCGGACGCGCCGACATCGCGGGCGGCCAGCAGCGCCGACAGCAGATCACCGCGATCGACGCTGGAGCGGCGGCGTTCGGCGATCATGTCCGCGGCGAGCCCGCGAATGCGCCGCCGTGCCGCGAAGAAGCGCCGATTGCCCGGTGTGGGCAGACGGTTCACGGCCGCGGGCAGCACGGTGCGCCGGAACAGGCCCTCGGCGATCACGCCGAGATCGTCGGAGGCCGATCCGATGGCGTGTTCGGACAGCGAGGCCGAGAACATCGTCCGCACCGCGGCATCGACGCCGAACTCGACCATCGCCGCGCTCAGGTCGACGACCGCGCCGTCGGTCCACCCCGCCAGTGCGCGCTGCACCGAACGCGACATGGTCTCGGCGTAACCGCGGACGCGGTCCTCGCGGAACGCGGGCTGACACAGCCGCCGCTGCCTGCGGTGCTGATGGTGCGGGCAGCTGCCGAGGCCGTTGCCCGCGACATCGCGCGAACGTTCGTAGAACGGGCCGCCCTTGTCGTAGGTCCGGTCGTCGAGCAGGACGCCGCGAATCAGTTCTCGATCGCCGACCACGACGATGGCGGTGGGCCCCAACTGGATTCGGCACAGTTTGCCGTACGCGGGCAGCGAGGAGACGAATCCGATCGGATCGTCGAGGAATGCGGGCGCGTGACCGACGAACGGCCTGCGTCCGGGCGCGAATGGGATGGCATCCAACTCCGACATGCCGTGCCGCCTCCCGCCGCCGCTACCGCGGCGCCATCGGGGCGCGCCCGGAACCGTCGTAGGTTTCGAGCGAACTCCGCATACCGTGGGCTGCCGCGCCACACCGGACAACCCCGTGAATTCCGGCGCGACGCGGCACCCCGGTTGCGGACCGGATCGGGAACGGCCGATGCCGGGCGCGCAGGTCGATGCGGCGCTCGGCGATTGCCGAGCTCAGCCTGGTTCCTGTCTTGCCTGTCATCCGCGTGCCCTCGATCAGCTATCGATTCGCCACTCTCAACCGCACGGTCCGGGCTATGGGACACCGCGCCGGAATCCCAATCGAGATGATAACAACATCCGAATGGGTAGCGCATCCCGAGATGATCGCGAGCATCCGTGCGGCGATCGCCGCGCGGCGCCGATCGCGGTGTCCCGGCTCGATGACAGCTACCGTGCAAGCACAACCGTCGGATACAGGACGCGGACGTCCGCAGATTGCGAAGGAACGGATGGGACGGCTCAGCAGAGCGCAACAGCAAGAGGTGACCCGGAGGAAAGTCCTGGACGCGGCCGAAGCCGAGTTCGTGCAGCGCGGATTCCGCGGCGCCACCGTGGACGCCATCGCCGAACGCGCCGAGCTGACCCGGGGCGCGGTCTACTCGAACTTCCCCGGCAAACGCGCGCTGTACCTGGAGGTGCTCGCCCGCGGCGCCGAACTCGCACCGCCGCCGCCCCCGCGCGAACCCGGCCGCACCCCGGCCGCCGCGCTCGGAGTCTTCGCCGCCACCTGGGCCGAACAGCTGCCCCGTTCCGCCGACTACGACTACGACTACGACGACGCACAGCTGAGTTCCCCCGTGATCAGCATCGACCTGATCCCGCAGATCCAGACCACGCCGCGGTTGCGCCGAGCCTTCTCGCAACTGGTCAAACTCGACGCCATATTGCTCGGACTGGCCGTCGAAGGCCTCGCGGAGGACGGCGCGACGACGCGGGCGCGCAGTATCGGCAATGCCGAATCGGTGCTGACCATTCTCTACGGGGCCACCCAACTCTCCTTCGCCGCGGCCGATTTCGTCGATCCCGGTCGGGTGGTCGCCCTGTGCGAACAGGTCGCCGCCCTCGATCCCGGACCCCGCGAGCCCGGCCGCGTGGCTGCGCCGCCGCCGCGGCCGGAGCGCTTCCACCCGCATTTCTCGCCCCCGGAGTGCACGGATATGGTGCGGCGGGCCGCCGCCCGATTCGACGACGACCGCATGATCGTGGTGCTCGGCATGCACCGGATCGCGACCGTGGAACATGTGCTTGCCGTCTGGCCGCGCGCGTCCGCGCTGACCGTCGTCCTGGTCACCGACGACAGTTCCGGTGAGCTGATCCCGCTGGCGCGGCTGGCGCTGGCCGACCTGAGCCGTTCGCTGCGCCACGCCTTCCCGCCCGCCGCACTGCCGCGCGTCGAGGTCGTGGTGGACGAGGACGGCGTACTCGCGGCGGCCTGCGGCGCCACGCCGGTGCACAATGACACCGAATACGCGCTGCTGCTCACCGACGGCACGCCGACGGCGCGTGCCGTCGGAACGGGCGCGGGCCGGGTACTCGCGGAACGGGCCGAGGTTGCGTCGCGGGCCGACCGATAGGACGTATGGGCGTCATCTGCTCGATCTGCCGGGCGGTGTGACCTGCCGCGGCGAGCATGTCGCGAGTGTTCTGCCGCTCTCGGTCGCGGATCTCGGCCAGACCGGCTGTCAAGCGGGCGTGGGTTTCGCGTAGCCGCTCGGCGTCGACGGTACGGCCCTGTCGCTGGGCTTCGGCGAGTTCGCGGACCTCGGCGGCGATGGCCTCGTGGAGGGCCTGCTGCGTCGCGGCCAGATCCTTGCTCCGACCCAGGGTGGCGGACATCTGTTCAAGCTGAGCCTTTTCGGTGCCATGCTCGAGCGCCAGCGGGATTTGAGCATCCCGGGCCGTGTGGGGCCGTTCGGGGGCTTGGGTGCGCTCTGGTCGGGCTTTCGCGGTGCCTTGGGCTCGTTGCTGGGCGCGCTGTAGTCGGGCAGTTCGGCCGACTTCGGGGATCTCGAGTTGTTCGCCTTCCTCGAGCTGGAATCCGCGTACCCAGATCTCGTGGGCGTCGGTCCGCGATATCACCTGGTGGACGAACCTGTCCGGGAAGTCACGTTTCAACGCATCGATGAGTTTGCGGGTCTCATCAGAAATTTCCTCGTTTTCGACAGATCGTAGAGTGTGCTGTTCGACCTCGCCGTTTTCGAGAAGTGCGCGAACGACTGTCAGTTGTTTTTCGTCTTTCTGCCCCTCGATTCTTCCTGACTTCTCTTCGATGGTATAGATGCGCCCTCGGTCGTCCTTTATCTTGTCGAACCTGATGCGCTGACCGACGGCAACGAATTTGCGAGATTGGCGGTTGTAGCCGTTCTCGCCGTCGCGAAAGAACTTGTACGCACCGTTCTCGAATACCCTTCCGCGCGTGTTGTTGTCGATGTTGTGGCGGTCTTTGTCGTACTCGTCGCGCACGAACCCCCCTCGAGCTACGGAAAGCTACCCTTACATCGAGGCATCCTCTCGACGTTTCTCTTCGTAATATTCTCGGTATTCTCGCAAGATGGCGACCAATTTGGAAAACATTCCGTCATGGCCAGATGAGCGGGTGATGATGCTTTGCATCAATCCGTATGCTGTTTCTACGTCTTCGTCGTGGTTGTCGAACAGCAACGCGGGGTTGACGTGATCGTAGAAGGAGTATTCGCGGCCGAAGTATTCTTCATCGATCCATTCCGCGCCCGCGTATTTGACGAAGCATTCACCCATGAAGCAGATGAATGCGTCTGCCATATCGGCGTTCTCGGGTGCCATCGCGGTAGCCATGTCGGGGAACAGTTCGGCCACGATCGGGTTGAGCCGCTTGACCTCCGGCGCGTCCAAGGCCCACGGCTCGGCTGGAATCTCTTGTAGTCCTGCGTGTTTCATGAACTTCCACACCTGGGCGGCGCGTCGTTCGGGGTCGACCCACTTGCCCCACTCGGTCTGCTCGACGGCAAAACCGAGGTCCAACTGTTCGTCGCTGCCCGCCATGCGCGTTCCTCTTCGTATCGGCCGGTGAGGTGTGCGATTCACAGGGTAGGCGCCGCGGCCCCCGGCGAATGGATCGTGAGCGCGGGACTCACCGAGGGACACCGCGGTTACCGCGCTGATACCGGAGGTAAGGGCCTGGCATCACCCTTGCGATCGGTTCGCGGCGGGACGCATGGCCGGTGCGGGTCGGTCGTGGTGCCTGGGATGAGACCGGCAGCGGGATGCGTTGACCAAGCTCGACCCGTCCGCGTCACAAGGGTGCGTCACGCCTGATCACGGTGTGTGGGTCGCGAGATCCCTGTTCGTCCGACATGCCCATCCCCAGCGCCTCCCTGCTCGCTCTCCACGTGGCGGCATGGGTCCTGGCCTGATGTGGACGATTGGGGAAAGCCGACTGTTGCAGGACGGCACCGATTGGGGCGGCTCAACTCGTTGTGGGGCAAGGCTCATGCGGCGGTACTTCAAGGTGACTACGCGCCGCACGACTGCTGATCGATGCGGGCCACAGAGAATCCGCCGCCACCGCGGGCGTCGGCAACCCGCCCACGGTGAGGGTGGTGGCCCAGTTCGACGGCCGGTTTGCGCAATTCGATCACCTGGACCTCCGAGGCCCTCCCCTCGACCCCCACGCGGCAGCGAGCAGCCGGGTGGACCGAGGCTGCCATACACCCGCGGTGATCACGACTAGCTTGCGGCTCATGCCTCGACTCGATTCGTTTCGGCGGCAGCGCGTTCTCGTGCCGGTTCGACCAGGTGGTGCGGGGCGTCCGGTCCTGCGGCGACCAGGGTGGGGTGGGTGGGCGGATCGCTGGGCACATGGGCCGGGCGGCGGGTCTCGAACTCCCGGCGCAATACCGGGACCACCTCGCGGCCGAGGATGTCGATCTGCTCGAGCACCACATCCAGTGGCAGGCCCGCGTGGTCCATCAGGAACAGTTGGCGTTGGTAGTCACCGGCGTAGTCGGCGAATCCGAGGGTCCGTTCGATGACCTGTTCGGGTGTGCCGACCGTGAGCGGGGTCAGTTCGGTGAATTCCTCCAGCGAGGGTCCGTGGCCGTAGACGGGCGCGTTGTCGAAGTACGGGCGGAAGAACCTCTTGGCCTCGGCTTCGGTCTCGGCCATGAAGACCTGTCCGCCGAGTCCGACGATGGCCTGGTCGGCCGCGCCGTGCCCGAAGTGCTCGAAGCGCTGCCGGTACAGCCGCACCATCTGCTCGGTGTGCTCCTTGTTCCAGAAGATGTTGTTGTGGAAGAAGCCGTCGCCGTAGTAGGCGGCCTGCTCGGCGATCTCCGGCGAGCGGATCGAGCCGTGCCAGACGAACGGCGGCGTGTTCTCCAGCGGGGCGGGCGTGGAGGCGTAGCCCTGCAAGGGAGTGCGGAACCGGCCCTCCCAGTCCACCCGCGGTTCCCGCCACAGCCTGCGCAGCAGGTGGTAGTTCTCCCCGGCCAGCGCGAGTCCGTCACGGATGTCCTTGCCGAACCACGGGTACACCGGGCCGGTGTTGCCCCGGCCGAGCATGAGATCGGTTCTGCCGCCGGACAGATGTTGCAGCATGGCGAAGTCCTCGGCGATCTTCACCGGGTCGCTCGTGGTGATCAGGGTGGTCGCGGTGGACAGGATCAGTCGTTCGGTGCGGGCCGCCAGATAGCCGAGCATGGTGGTCGGCGAGGACGGGACGAACGGCGGGTTGTGGTGCTCACCGGTGGCGAAGACGTCGAGACCGACCTCCTCGGCCTTCTCGCCGATGGCGATCATGGCCTTGATCCGCTCGGCCTCGCTCGGCGTCCGGCCGGTGACCGGGTCGGTGGTGACGTCACCGACGGTGAAGATTCCGAACTGCACGTGGCCCTCCTCGGGTCGACATCCAACGCTTTGTTGATATGGCAACCAAACTAACAGCACACTCCCGGCGGGTATTCCCGGCGTTCATCGCACCCGCAGCGCGGCCAGCCGCCAGCCGCCCGACTCGACCCGCACGATCCGCCCGGCCAGGGCGAAATGCCGTGCGCCACGGTCGTATCCGGCGCAGATCTCCACCGTGCGCCCGTCCACCGGGACGACGGTCACCCGACCGAGGGTCGCCGTGCCCAACTGCTGCCCCGGCGCCGCGCCCGAGGTCACCACCGTGCGCACCGCCGCGACCACGCGCGGATCGGTGAAGGCCGCCAGCTGCGCCGCCGGACGGCGGTGATCGAGCACCTCCAGCACGACCCGCAGCGCCCGTTCGGCGAATTCCCGGGCCGAACCGAGGACGCCACCGTCCACGACCGGTTCGACGCGCGCCGCCGATCCGCCCCCGCCGCACCGGATCCGGCGCGTCGGCGCGCGACCGCGCGACGCCGTCTGCGCGCGCACGTCTGTCCGACACATCCGCAATCCGGGTTCCGAGGCCGGGGCCGACGACAGCGCCCGATCACGTGCGATCCGATCCACCAACGCCTGCCCCCTTGATTTCCGAAGTCGTCGCGGTTCCACACGCTATCGAGAGATTGTGCCGCGGTGCGGGCGCGGCGCACGCGTAGCGCACTACCCGAAGATCACCGTGCGGATACCCGGTCTCGCACACACCGCGGCGTCGACACCTATCCTTCGGCGGCGCACCGGAGTCGGGCCCGAAATATGGCGGGCATCACATTCTGCGGTCGATCCGACGGAATCGGACGGTCCGACGACGGCGCGCCGAGGCCGGAATATTCCGGCTTGCCTTGACGTCGGGGTCAATGTCTAGCATCGCGAACGGCGGAAAGGATCTACATGCGGATCGGAGAACTGGCCCGGCGCGCGGCGACGACCACGCGCACGCTGCGGTACTACGAATCGCGCGGACTGCTCGGCGCGCACCGCGACGACAGCGGCTATCGCGTGTACGACGAGGCCGATGTGGTGGTCCTGCGCCAGATCAAGGCCCTACAGGACTGCGGCTTCGATCTCGAGGACATCCGCCCGTTCGTCGACTGTCTGCGCGCGGGTCATCCGACGGGCGATTCCTGTCCCGCCTCCTCGGAGGTCTATCGCCGCAAGTTGGCCGAAATCGATGCCAGGATGGCGCGATTGGCGGACGTGCGGGACTGGATACGCACCCGGCTCGGTGAACCGGCCGTCCTCACCGACGCATCGCGGCCGCCGCGCTGTGAACTCGCGGCGCGGCCGTTCCCCCGCACCGCGTGAGTGCACCCCGTGCGCGGGCCGCGGGGACGGCACGATACCTTATTGCGTGTGGTGACGAAGGATTCCGTACCGACGAAGGCAGGAGCACGACGAGCGGTCGACGGGGCGGCGGTTCCGTTCCGGGAAGCCACGGTGGCATGGGCCTTGGCCGCACACGCGGAGCTGGCCGAAACCGCCACCGCCTATGGACATTTCATCACCGTCAACGAACTCGCCGAACGCGTGCAGCAGACCTCGGGGGTGACCACCGACACCCCGACCAGGATGTGGATGGACGCCATCCTGCGCAAGGTCGCCAGGCGCTGCCACAACGCGGGCGAGCCGCCGCTGACGGCATTGTGCGTGCGCCAGAACCAGACCGTCGGCGACACCTACCGCTATGTCCTGGAATTGGCCGGACTGCCCGTTCCCGATGATCTGGAACTGCACGCCGCGTACGCACGCTGGCAGTGCTACCAGCATTTCGGCGCGGGTATGCCCGCGGATATCGGTATTCCGCCGCTGACCCCGAAGGTGGCGGCGCGCAGGCGGGCGGCGACCGCGAAGACGTCGGAACCGGCGGCGGGCGCGGTGCGCACGATGATCGAAACCGAGCCGGAGATCGAGGCGGAACCGCAGGTCCGAGCACGTGTCTGCGGCGAGTGCTTCATCCAGCTGCCCTCCAGCGGGGTCTGCCACTACTGCCGATGAAGGAATCCGACCGGCCGCCACGCCGAGCCGGTCGTTGCAATAGCGGCCGAGTTTTCCCAGGCTGACAGGTATGTCCGCACCGTGCCCGACCTGCTCTTGGCCATCACCGATGCGTGTGTCGTCCCACGGCTCGGTGCGGTATCTGCGTTGCGTGTGCGGCCAATGGCTGGCCGCCCATCGCGGCGGCGTCAGCCCGGTGAGCGGACTCGGCGCCTATACGCCCGCGGAGCATTTGGAACTGATACCGCTACCGGAGGAGTGAGGCGGGCGGGTCACCTGTTCGCGCCGTCGACGGCGGGAACCGAGCACAGGTCCTCGATGGAATCCAGCACCGGCGTCAGCGAATTCAGCGAGGTGCGCAGGCTGTCGAGCAGGATCGAGGCCCGGGTGCGGTTGACCGCGGCCGCGTCGAGGTCGCCGACGAGTTCGGCCAGATCGCCGAGCAGCGCGTCCATTGGACCGAATGTGGCCGCGCCGCTGTCGAATCCGATGAGCGTGCCCGAATACGGGGCCAGCGCGGCGTACACGTCCCGCGCCGCGCCTACCTCTCCCAGCGCGAGCGCCGCGTAACCGCGGAACGCGGTCATCACCTGCCGGTAGAACCCGGCGGGCGAGGACGGGTGTTCATGGAAGATCGCGCGCGCCCTTGCGGTCTGGCCGGCGTGCACGAGGGCGACGACATAGATCTGGGCGACCAGCTCCGGTTCCCGGACGTACCATCGCGCGCAACGGTTCACCAGCGCCGAGAGATCACCGCGCGCCCAGGCCAGGGTGAGCGCGCCGGTCATACGGACGGCCTCCTCGTTGGCGATGCCGGGGCGGATCATACGGGTGACGAAGTGCTGATACCGGTGTTCGGCGGCCGTCAGGTCGCCGCGCAGCACCGCGACCACCGCGGGGAAGGCCAGCAGGTGGTCCAGCGGCTGGCGGAATTCGGCGGCGATGGCGCATTCCAGCGCCCGCACGGCGTAACGGCCGGCCGCGGCGAGGTCCACGTCCTGACAGGCGGCACGGAAGCGCAGGAAGTGCGCCAGGGATTGGTAGTCCAGTGCCCGGGCCCCCCGCGCCGCCCGCATGAGCTCGTCGGCCGCCGGACGCCACTCTGTCGAGGCCGCCCCCGACAGGGTGAAGGCGACGGCGTTGAGCGCGGCGCAGAGCAGATCGCGGTCACCGGTCGGACCCGCCAGCTCGAGTGCGCGGCGGGCATGGCGGTGCATCCGGGCCGCGTCGGCGCCGACCTCGCTCTCGAAGACGAGGGTCACCAGTAGCCATGCCTGTTCGCGCGGCGGGTGCTCCTCCGCGACCGCCGCTTCCAGCGCGTCGTATACGCGGTCGCCACGCAGGGACCAGTCGCGAATGCCGCGCAGTACCGGTGCGCGCCAACAGGTCAGCGCTCGCGTCACCAGGTGCGGGTCCGACAGCGACTCGGCGACCTCCAGCGCGCGTTCGCGCACCGCGCGGGCCGAGCGGACGCAGCCGTCGTGCGCCAGGGAGTCGACGAAGGCGCACAGCGTGTCGAGCAGCGCCTCGCGATCGGCCCGCGGCGCGGAGCTCACGGTGTGGTCGGCGAGCTCGTGCAGACCCACCGCGGTGCGCCACCAGCGGGTGGCATCGCCGCGCATGCCGAGGTTGTCGCAGGTGCGTGCCGCGGCGGCGACCCGGGCCAGGGCGTACGCGGCGGTGGTGCGGGTGGCCCCGCGGGCCGCGTGGTGGGCCAGCGCGGTCACCTCGCACAGGTCCGCGCTGTCTCCCGAGGCCCGGCGCCGCATGAACTCCAGTGCGTTCCAATGCATTCGGCTGCGGCGCAGCGGTGCGATGCTGTCGTAGACGGCGTCTTGGACCAACGGGTGATCCGGCACGATCCGCCCGCGCGCGTCGAATACGAGCAGATCCGCGGCCGCGGCGGTGTCGATGAGATCGACCAGTTCCTCCTCGGCGACCCCCGACAGTTCGGCGAGGGTGTCCAGGTCGATCGCCTTGCCCCACACGGCGATATGTTGCAGCACCGTCAGCACTCCGGTGGGCAGCCGCTCGATTCGTTCGATCAGCACCGCGCGGATACTCTCCGGCAGCCCCCGCAGGTCACCGCCCGCGAGCAGCAGTTTCGACAGTTCCCGGATGAACAGCGGATTGCCGCCGGTCCGCCGGTGCAGTGTGTGCAGCGTCTCCTCGTCGAGGTCGGCGAGTCCGACCTGCCCGGCGACCTCGCGGGTGCCGTCCGCATCGAGTCCCGACAGCTGCACCCGCGCGGTGGCGTGCTCCACCAGCGCGGCCTCGGTGGCGCGCAGGGCGGGTGTCAGCTCCGAGCCGCGCACCGTCAGTACGATGAGCACCGGCTCGCGGTACAGCCAGGTCGCCATCTGACGCAGCACCTGGAGGGTGGCCGAATCGGCCCGGTGCGCGTCCTCGAGCACGATGGCGATCGGTGCGACCGCGGCGAGTTCGCGACAGCGCACGGTGACGGCCTGCACGATCGTGAACGGATCGACCGGGGCCGGACGCGCCTGCCCGGAATGCCGTGCGGCCGAAAGATCGTGCGTATCACCGAGTCCGGCGAGGATCTCGGTCCAGACCCAGGCGGGCGGTGCGCCGTCCACCTCGGGGCAGCATCCTGCCGCGGTGGTCCACCCGTCGGCCGCCAGGCCTTCCATCACGCCGGAGACGAGCGCAGTCTTGCCGGTGCCCGATTCCCCGACCAGCCAGATCACCCGCAGGCCACCCGCGCAGACCTCGGCGGCGGTGGCGCGAATGGCGCGACGCTGGGCGGGATAGAAGGTGGGCGCGGTCGCGACGGTGGTCCTTCCCGACCGCACACCGGATTCGACCTGCGGATTTCTGATTCGTACCGGCTCATTCGGCGCCGCGACCGCGATCCGGTCCTCCTCCAGCGACTGGTTCAGAATCGCCGATTCCAGTTCGCACAGGCGCTGCCCGGGATCGATCCCGAATTCCGACCGCAGATACTCGCGGGCGCGTCGCACGGTCGCCAACGCCTCGATCTGTTGTCCGAGTCGGTGTTGGGCCAATGCCAGCAATCGGGCGCTCTCTTCCCGCCCCGGATATTCCTCGACCTGCCGGCGCAATACCGCGACCACTTCCCCGATCCGGCCCAGTTCCAATGCGACTTCGGCCCGCATCTCGGTCGCGGTAATCCGCAAATCCGTCAACCTCGCCACCTCCGCGGTGGCCCATGACGCGCCCGCGAAGGATTCGAAGGCGTTGCCGCGCCAGCATTCCAGCGCGGCGTCCAGCATCCGGTACCGCTCACCCGCGTCGGGGCGTTCGGAAGCGCTGTGCACCTTTTGTTCGTACTCACGCAGCAACTGCTCGAAGCGCCATGCGTCCACACTCGCCGCATCCAGCCGAAGCGCGTATCCGCCCGCTTCCGAGACCAATATGCGCGCCGGCGTCCTCGGTCTTCGCTTGGGTTCCAATACCCGCCTTAGATTGTGAATTTGCACCTGGAGGACCGAGGATGCCTGCGCGGGCGGCGCGCCCTCCCACACATCCTCGGCCAGCCGGTCGACCGCTATCGACTTTCCACCGGCGAGGACCAGTCTTCCGAGTACCGCCTGCTGCCGTCCCGCGCCGATGTGGGCCGCGTGTCCATCCAGTGAGACTCGTAGCGGGCCGAACACTCGAACCTGTAGCTCCGTCATGGCACGACGCCTCTCCAGCTGCCCGATCATTGAAAAACTACCGTTTAGTCTGCATGATCTCCGTTAAATTACCGCCGGACTACCGAATTGACAAATGCTCCTCATCTAGATGTGTCGGCAACCACGTTGCTACACAACAACATCTGCGATTCGGATCCGAATCCCGACAAATCCTCGCAAGGCCCGTACCTGCCGCTTCGCCGGCTTCGGCTATGCGCCGGCCACTACTTGACACATCGCGTTTTCCACACGGCGCCGCGGCGATTTCCACCGATCGGGCAACCGCTCCCGAACCCGCCCGGCCGCACCCACACGGCGAAACGGATCGGTAGTACGACATCGCGTCGTGACATCCGGTGATACCCGGACACTCTCGGCAAAACTCCCACCGTCCACCCCGGCTCGCCGTTCTGCCACGGCAACGGCCGAAAGCCCCTCGGGCGCAACGCCGCGACGTGCGGTTCTGTTGTGCCGGTTCACGCATTCACCTCCGATACACACCGGAATGCCGATACTGTATTCAGGCACGCGGACGCCACGACCGCCCGAGGGAATCACGAAACGATATCGAATCACCGTGGAAGTCGGATGGAACCGGCGCGGAAGCGATGCGAAAGAACGGTCGCAAATAATCGCTCGCATCGCATTTCTTCGACAACAGGAGTACCCATGACGGATTCATCCGCCTCGCATACCGTCGCCGCGCCCGCCACCTCGGATCGTGCCACGATCCTGGCCGGTCTGCTCGGGCTGGCCGAGCAGACCGTCGCACTGACCGACCGCCTGCTCGCATGCGCTCCGCTGGTCGAATCCACTCACGGAGAACGGATTTCGAATGCCGTCGCGATCGACGGCGATGTGGGCGAGCCCGCGCACACCGGGATCTACCGCGATCGTGACGGCGACATATGGCACAAGACCAGCGCGGGCTGGCGACTGTGCCTGCAACGTGGGGTCGCGGTGGACAGCACCTCGGTGTGGGAGTGGCTCGACGGTCACGTCCGCGACTACGCACCGTTCGTTCGCCTAGCCCACACGTGACCGCCGACCGCGCCGACGCCGACGCCGACGGAAATCGTTCGGAATCGCGGCGAAAGCGCACTGTTCGACACTGATCCGGCGGGATCGGCGCTCGCCGATCCGTCGACCGCGACAGGAAGGGGCGAACATGGCACACGCACCGGACGACGCGCCCACCCCGAAGGTGAAGGGCGTACTGCGGCGACGCATCGCCGAGGGCACCTCCCTCGCCTCCGCGATACTGCTGCTCACCGCGGCCGTGCTGTCGTTCTTCGAAGGTCTGTCGGCCCTGTTCGACGACGGGATGTACCTCGTCGGAATCGAATACACCTACCGATTCGACACAACCTCGTGGGGCTGGATCCACATAGTCCTCGGACTCGTGCTTGCACTGTGCTCCGTCGGACTGCTGACCGGCACCCTGTGGGGGCGCTACGCCGCGATCTGTCTCGCGGCGCTGTCGATCGTGATGAACTTCCTGTCGCTGCCCTACTATCCGGCCTGGTCGATCCTGGTCATCGCCATGAACGTCATCGTCATCTGGGCGATCGCGACCTGGCGACCCGATCGCGCCATCGGATAGCGAAGCGGGCGGCGCAATCCCAGATCCGCCGCCCGCTTCGTCCGCGCGCGGAGCTCAGGCGGAATAGCGATAGAAGCCCTCGCCGGTGGCGATGCCGAGTTTGCCCTTGTCGATGTACTCGGTCTTGAGCCAGGCCGCGAGCTTCTCCGCGTCCTCGCCACCGTGCACGAGAATGTTGTACGGCGTGGTCAGGCCGATGACGTCGAGGATCTGGAACGGGCCCATCGGCGCGCCGGTCGCGATCCGCCAGGTCTTGTCGACGGCCTCGGGCTCGGCGTATCCGCCCGCGCTCAGCGCCATCGCGGAATTCAGGAACGGCACCAGCAGCGAATTGAGGACGTATCCGGCCTTCTCCTTGTGCAGTTCGATGGGCACCATGCCGATGGCCGAGGCGAAGTCGACCACCGCCGCGTACACCTTCGGATCGGTCTCCTCGGTGCCCATGACCTCGGCGGTATTGGACTTCCACACCTGATTCGCGAAATGCAGTGCGAGGAATCTATCCGGGCGACCGGTGGACTCGGCGATCGCGCTGGGCAGCAGGGTCGAGGAATTGGTCGCGAATATCGTGCGCGGCGGCGCGGCCTCGGCCAGCTTGCGGTAGGTGTCCTGCTTGATCGACAGCACCTCCGGCACCGCCTCGATGACCAGGTCGGCATCGCCCACGGCCGCGTTCAGGTCGGCGGTGAGCACGATGCCGTCGCGCACCGCGTCGGCCTTGCCGTCCGCGGCGCCCGGTACCTCCGCGCGATAGGTCCGCGCGAGTTTCGCGAACCGGTCGCGGGCCGCGGTCAGCGCGTCATCGCTGATGTCGTAGGCGGTGACCTCGAATCCGCTGAAGGCGGTCTGGAAGGCGATCTGGGAGCCGAGGACACCGGTGCCGAGGACGGCCACCTTGCGGATGTCGATACTCATGGGTCGTGGTTCCTTTCCGTGCGGGAATCCCGCGTCGTCGGCGGCGATTCACAGATCGCCGCGGGAGGTCGTGTGCGCGGCGCGCTCGCCCCCGCGTACGGGGTCGTGGCGGCGCGGAGACCCCCGGCGGGGCCGGACGATGTCACCGAACATCCCCGACCAGCGAGCGCCTCCGAGCGTCAGCGAGCAGAGCCCGGGTCGAGCGTACTCCCGGTCAACTCCGGTGCAATCCCGGCGGAACCGCGTCGGAACCGGCGCCGATGCGGGACGAATACCCGATTCCGCGGCTGTATCGAGACTTCGGCGCACCGGTCCACGGCCGCCGCCCGCGCTCGTCGCGAGGGATCGTTACCAAAACATGATCGCTGTCCGATAGCTGTGGCTCGGCTCACACGGTGACCGGCCGGCCTGCCTCGGCGTAGAACCGCAAGTGGGCTCGTGCGGCGCGATCCCAGTCGTATCCGCGGGCCACGATTCGACCGCGTCGGGTCCGCGCGGGGTCGGCGCGCAGGGCCCCCGCCAGCCGTGCGGCCATCTCGGCGTGGGTGTTCGCGTAGGTCACCGCCGTGCCGAACACCTCGCGCAGGACCGGCAGATCCCGCGCCGCCACGGGCACTCCGGCCGCCAGCGCCTCCAGCGCCGCCAACCCGAACCCCTCCCTGGTCGAAAAGAACGGCAGCACCGCCGCACCCGCCACGAGCGCGGGCAGTTCGTCGTGCGCGACGGCGCCGAGCACGGTCACCTCCACGCCGAGTTCGGCCGCGCGCGAATCGAATCGGGCGCGGTAGTCGCGGTAGTCGAACAGGGTCTCCCCGCCCGCGACGACCAGCCGCAGACCGGGTTCGTCCAGCAGCGCGAACGCCTCGAGCAGATCGATGCTGCCCTTGCGCGGTTCGATTCCGCCGACCGCGAGCACATAACGGCCGAGACGATCACGCCACCGCCGCCGCGCCCCTTCGCCCTCGGGTCCCGCGGCGCGGGCGAAGCGTTCGTATTCGACGCCGTTGGGGATGACGGTGGGCGCGAAACCCCAACGGGCGCGGACCGCTTCGGCTACCGACCGCGAGACGCAGATGCGCGCGTACGGTTTCACGATCGCCCGTTCGTGGCAGCGCGCCAGTTCCGGGGTGGTGAAGTCGTCGAGGTGGTGGATGGTGCGGACGCAGTGGTCGACCGCATTGGCGGTGATGCAGTCCTGCGCGTGCACGATGTCGTGGTCGCCGGGGCGGAATTCGGCGCGCATGGCCGCGATGGAGCGCATGATCCGCGCGCCGACCGATTCGTTGTCGACCGCCGCGAAGGGCACCACCTCGACCCGCACCGCCGGATCGACCGGGCGGAAGAACGCGGTGTCGCCGCCCCGTCCGAGGGTGACCACCGTGACCCGCGCGCCCGCCCTGGCCAGCGCCTCGGCCAGATTCAGGGTGTGCACCACGCCGCCGCGCGGTTTGGTCGAATAGGTCAGTAGTGCGATTCTCGTCATCGGCCCGCCTTGTCGCGCAACAGATTGTGATACGCCTCGGTGCGGCGTTCATCGAGGTGGCGCAGGACCCGCCGCGCGCGGTCCACCTCGGCCCCGATATCGATGTCGGCCACCGCGAGACCGCCCTTGGACCAGGTCTTGGCGAGGATGTCGCCGCCGGGCCCGACCACTTTGGCCTGTCCGAGGAAGCGCAGGGAGCCGGTGACACCGGTCTGATTGGAGGAGGCGAGCACCACCTGGTTCTCCGCGGCACGGGCCTGGTCGTACAGGTCGAACAGCCGTGACTGCCGGTCGTTCGGCATTCGGGAGGCGCGATCGGTGACGCTGGCGGGCCACGCCGACAGTGCCGCGATGGTGCGCGCGCCGTCCAGGGCGAGGGTGCGCGCGGCCTCGGGGAAGGTCTTGTCGTAGTCGATGAGCATGCCCAGGCGGCCGACCGGGGTGTCGAAGGCGGTGAAACGGTCCCCCGCCGCGTAGGCCAGATACTCGCCCGCGGGCTGGTGCACCTTGCGGTGACGGCCGAGGACTCCGTCACCGGTCAGGCAGACCGCGGCGTTGTAGCGGCGGGGTCCGTCCGCCTCGGCGTATCCGACGCAGACCGTCATGTTCCCGGCCATCCGGCACAGCATGCGGATCTCGGACCCGTCCGGGTCGATGGCCTCGGGCAGACTGGCCGGATCGGGATTGCGCAGATCGCCAAGATAGCCGCCGAGAGTCGCGTCCGGCAGGACGAGCAGATCCACCCCGTCGGCGGCGAGCCGTTCCAGTATGCCGGACAGTTTGTCCAGCGCGCGGCCGATATCGGCGCCGAAATGTCCGGCGACCGCGGCGATTCGGGTCAGAGCCATCCGCGTTCCCTTCTCAGGCGGCTGCGATTTCCTTGGCGCCGACCGCGATTCGCTCGCCCAGGTATTCGGCGTCGCGCGCGATGGCGGCGAAACGGCCCGATCCCCAGGTGTGCAACCAGGGCAGTCCGAGGAAATACAGCCCGGCGACGGTGGTGACGCCGCGGTTGTGGCAGGGATGTCCCGCGCCGTCGAAGACGCCGACCCGCAGCCACCGGTAATCGGTACGGAAGCCGACCGACCAGATGACGGTGGAGATCGCGGCCTCGGCCAGGTCGATGGCGGTCACCTCGCGTTCGGGCCGCCACACCGGTCGGTAGCGGGGTTCGGGCGGCGCCTCGATCCCCGAGCGGGCGATATAGGCGTCGATACTGTCCTTGATGCCCTCGGCGACGGCGTCGGCGGCGTCGAGCGAGCGTTCCAGGGTCGGGGCGAATCGCACTCGCGTGCCGTCGGCGTCAATCATTCGCCCGTACAGCGACATTCCCTCCAGGGCGAAGCGGCGCAGGTCGATATCGCGGCCGCCGTCGCGGCCGGTGACGTAGTGATTGGTGTTCTCGCGCTTGCCGAGTCCGCCGGGTTGCTGCTGGATGGGTATGTCGTAGTGACCCATATCGTGCAGCCATGCCACGCAGTCGCGGCCGCGGTAGAAGCGCGCCACCCGCGGCGCGTCACCGGCCGCGAGGTGCACGGCGCGGCCCTCGATGTGCAGGTCCTCGGCGATCTGCGCGCCGGACTGCCCGGTGCCGACCACGAGCACGCCGCCGTCGGGAAGAGCCGCGGCGCTGCGATATCGGGCGGAATGCAGCTGGGTCACGTCGGCGGGCAGCTTCTCGGCGAAGCGCGGGATCGTCGGAATGTGATAGCCGCCGACTGCGACCACCACCTGTTCGCAGTGCAGCGGCCCCGCGGTCGTGTCGACATCGAATCCGCCCTCGGGCGAACGGGTCACCGCGCACACCTCCACATGTTCGCGCACGGGCGCGCCGAAGGTGTCGGCGTAGCCGCGCACCCAGTCGTACACCTCGGCGCGGGACATGAAGCCGTCCGGGTCGGGTCCGGCGTAGGCGTATCCGGGCAGCGCGCATTGCCAGTTCGGCGTGACCAGTGTGAAATTGTCCCAGCGGGCATCGCGCCATTCGTGCGCGACGGTATCGCGTTCGAGGACGACGTGATCGATGCCGCGCGCGGTGAGATGCCAGCTCATCGACAGTCCGGCCTGGCCGCCGCCGATCACGACGACCTCTCGACGTTCCACGGCCGCATCGGAATTCGGGGCGGTCACCGGATGCTCCCGAGCGCGGGCACCCGAGCGGGGGTCTCCGGCCTGCCGACCACACCGTCGCACTGCACCACACGCCCGTACAGTTCGGGCCGCCGGTCGCGCAGGTTGTACATGCCGCCGCCGCGAGCCTGGGCCAAGGCGTGGTCGACATCCACTGTGGCGGTGGCTAATCCGGGCTCGATACCGGTGTCGGCCAGTATCTCGCCGCCCGGTCCGACGATTTTCGCGCTGCACACGAATCGCAGCGACCCGAAGGAACCCGCCTGGTTCGAGGCCACCCACACCACCTGGTTCTCCAACGCGCGGGCACGGTCGTAGATGTCGAAGCGCTGCTTCCAGCGGTCCTCCTCCATGCGTTCGACGGTGGCGGTGCGCGCGGTGGGCCACGCCGACAGCGAGGTGATGATCTGCGCGCCGTCCAGCGCGAGACTGCGCGCGGCCTCCGGGAACGCCTTGTCGTAGCAGATCTGCATACCCATCCGGCCGATCGGCGTATCGAAGGCCCGATACGCCGAACCTGCCGCGTAGCACAGGTTTTCGCCGAGCGGCTGGTGAACCTTGCGGTAGGAGCCGAGGATGCCGTCACCGCTGAGGGTGACCGCGGCGTTGTAGCGGGTCTCGCCGTCGGCCTCGCAGAAGCCGAGGGTGACCACGAGATCACCCGCCATCGACATGACGCGGCGCAGTTCGGGTCCGTCGAGGTCGAGCGCGGGCGGCAGGCTGCGCAACCTGCGCCGCTTGGCCTCCTCGCTCTCCTCGCCCCCGCCGAGGCTGGGCAGATAGCCGCCAAGGCACGCCTCGGGCAGTACCAGCAGCGCGCTGCCGCGGTCGCGGGCGCGTGCCATCAACGCCTCGACCGTGCGGTAGCAGGTATCCATGTCGCGGCCGAATTCCGCGGCGGCGACGGATATCGTGAGCTCGCTCATGATTCTCCCAATCCGGTGACGGCGCCGGGCACCGCGACCGTTGTCGTCCCGTCGGGCCAGCGCAGGCCGACCCCCGGTGTCGAAGTGAGTGCTCCGCAGGTCGCGGAGGTGGCCGGTCCGGCCGCGGCGGCGGACGCGCCCGGCCGGTCGGCGGTGATCATCGCGAAGCCGGGGAAACAGGTGAGCCAGTCGCCCACCGTGGCGCCGGAGGGACGCGGAATCCGCGCCACTTCCAGTTCCGCCCCGACTCCGCTCGCTTCGGCGAGCATGCCCGCCGTGCCCGCGAGTCCGGCCATGCTGACGTCCTTGGCCGCGCGCGGCGCGGTGCGCGCCACGAACCCCCCGAGTTCGCGCAGCTCCGAACCGCTGCGATGGGAGGACGAATCCCATTGCCGCCCGGCATATCCCGGACGCCACCCACCGCCGAGGTCGGCGGTGAGGCGCAGCTCGTCACCGACCTGCCCGCCGCCGCCCGGCACCGGCCGCGCGGTGCGGCCGAGCGCGGTGACCGACAGCGCGGCTTGCACCCCGAGCTGGGTGTGCCCGCCGAGCACCGGAACGTCCCAGGTCTCGGCGGCGCGGGCCAGACCGCGCAGCACCCGGGTCAGCAGGGAGCGGGTCGGCGCGCCCACCGCGTCGAGCAGGCCCACCGGATGCGCGCCCATGGCGGACAGATCGTTGAGATTGACCAGCGCCGCGCACCATCCGGCCCACTCGGGATCGCGTTCGACCATCGAGGGAATGATGGCGTCGCAGGCGGCGACCAGATCGCTGCCGGGCACCGGCGCGCCGTCGTCGCCACGGAAACCTTTGCCGCCCAATGCCGAATCGTGTCCCCGCAATGGCGCCAGCGCTTCGGACAGGACGGCCTTGGTGGCCTCGACCAGTCGGCCGATCCGGTCGATCGGCCAGCGCATCCGACGGTGTTCGACACCGCCGAATACGCACGCTCCCAGGTCTGTCCAGCCGAGCCTGCCGAACATCGGGGCGTATCTGGCCTGCACCGTCGCCTCGAAGCGCAGCACGTTCTCGGTCTCCGCGAAGGCACAGGCGGCGCGGACCAGCGCCTGCCCGACCCCGCGGGTGCGGCCCCCGCAGTCCACGACGAGTCGGCTGCCGGTCCACCAGCCGAGATCGGGCTCGGTCGCGGGCGCCAGGCGCACCCCGCCGAGCAGGTCGCCCTCGGGGGTGACGGCGACCAGCACGCGAGCGCGCGGGTCGTCGTCGATGTCGTCGAGATCGGAGCCCGCGAACAGGCCCTGTCGGAGGACGAAGTTCTCGCGGCGCAGCGCCCGGTACCGGGTCAGCAGCCGCGTGTCGGCGACCCGGATGAGGAATCCCGATCCCGGTGCGGCCGGATACGGGTGACCGGCGAGCACGCAGTAGTCCAGCGATGCCTCGGGCGCGGAAGCCGAATGGTCGGCCCAGGTCGCGGCGGGCGCGTGGCGACGCATGTCAGCCTCCCGCCGTGCGCAGGACGCTGCACGCCCCGCAGGCCGCGCAGCCCGCCTTCTGGTCCGCGCCGAGCATGCCCGCGCGACGCAGTTCCCGCGCCACCCGGCGGCTGACATCGGCCAGCAGATCGGCGGGCGGGGCCTCGGCGCGGTCGACATCGACGGCGAGGGTGCCCGCGAGCGGGCGAAACGGCACAACGAACGGGTACACGCCCATCTCGATGAGTTCGATCGCGCCCGCGACCAGCTCCTCCGGGTCCTCGCCGAGTCCGACGAGCAGGTAGGTCGAGACCTGGTTGCGGCCGAATACGCGCACCGCCTCGGCCCACGCCGCGCGGTATTCGCCCAGCGGGACCGTCGCCTTGCCCGGCATCCACCGCGCCCGCACCCGGTCGTCGAGCGACTCGACGTGGATGCCGATGGAATCCGCGCCCGCCGAGCGCAATTCGGAGATCGTGCGCAGATCCCCGGGTGGTTCGCACTGTACCTGGACGGGCAGTCCCGGTACCGCGGCCTTGACGGCGCGCACGCATCGGGCAAGATGACGCGCACCGCGGTCGGCGGCCGCGGAGGTGCCGGTGGTCATGACCATCTGCCGCACTCCGTCGAGCGCCACCGCGGCCGCGGCGACCTCGGCGAGCTGATCGGGGCGTTTGACGGCGATGGTGCTGCCCGCGCGCAGGGACGCCTCGATGGAACAGAACCGGCAGCGCTGCTCCTCGCCGTAGCGGATACAGGTCTGCACCACGGTGGTGGCCAGCACGTCGGCGCCGTGCAGTTTCGCGATCTTGTCGTAGGCGATGCCGTCGGCGGTGCTCAGGTCATAGAAGCGCGGTCGGCGCACGGGCCGCACCGTGACCCCGGCGTCGGCGCCGTCGAACAGCAGCCGGTCGGCGCGGATCTCGTACGGACTGTCGGAGCGGATGGGGATGGCAACGCCGTCACCCCCGATCAGGACATGACCGTCATCGCTCGGTCCGGCTCCGTAGCGGCGCTGCACCGGCACCTCGACGCGAATTCCGAGTAGCGCCAGATCTACTCGTGTGGACAGGTCGGTCATGGTCGCGCCTAGATCTGGTAGGTCGAGTTGATGATCGCGCCCTTGCGCGCGTAATGGATCAGCGCGTCCTGCACGTCGAGGGGATGCGCGGGGATGACGCCTTCGATGAGGTCCTCCTCGCGCGCGCCGTGCAGTGCAAGGCCGAAGCGGCACGCGAAGACCTTGCCGCCCTCCTCGATGAAGGTGGCCAGTGCCTGGTTGATGTTCTGCTCGCCGGGGAATCCGCTGTCGCCGGTGGTCGGGAAGCCGCGGGTGGCAACGCAATTGATCGCGCCGGGCCCGTAGAAGTAGATCGCCGAATCGAAACCCTTGCGCAGCGCGCGGGTGGCCTGGAGTATCGCCACGAAGCTCACCGAGGATTCGTGCGCGATACCGTGCACGAGGGTGAAGTAGGTTTCGCCCGCCTCGGCCCGGTAGTCGGGGAAGATCTTGGTCGAACCGTAGATATTGGTGCCCTTGGGCAGCGCCGGATGCGGGATCTCGCCGAGGGATTTGGCGATGTTCTCCTCGATCTGCTTGTCGATCTCCGACGTCGAGGTCGTGGGTGCGGCCATGAGTGCTCCTGATGTTCGAATGCCGATGCGGACGGCATGGATGCCTGTGGCGGTGGAAATGTCCGGCTCCGATGCGCGTCCGCGCGAGCCGATGCATAAGAGTTCACGCCCCCGCCATTTCCGTTTGGTCACATCGGGACGAATTGGGCATTACCGGACACTCACCGTGTCGACGTATGCCGGGATGTTCGAAATCTGTTGTGCTAGAACAGTTCCAGTACGCATATCGGCCGCGGGTCGCCGATACCCGACACACACGAGTTGCCACCGGTTAACCATTTAGCTGGCGTTTCACCCGGCGGCGGTAACACGGCCCGCACACGCGCGCGACGCCGAGTTACCGGCACGAAACAGTGCGGTTCGATCAGAAACCGTCCGGCACGGGCAGGCACAGCGACGCACCCTCGCCCAGATCGAACCAGCGGCCCGACGGAGTCGTCGTCAGCCGCAGCACGATCGCCGCGCAGGAGGCGCACCGCGCCACCGCGCCCGGACCGTGCGGATAGACGAGGGCGTGCGCAATCGGCGCGACGGCACCGCACGCCCCGCAGCGGCACGCGCACACCGTCACGTCGCCGACGAATATCTCCGACAGCGGACCGGCCAGCGCGTTGCCGTCGACGTGGTTGTCGTCCGCGAGGTACGGTGCGGGCTGTTCACGCATGGTCATCTCCCACCGGGGCCGAAACGTTCGGTTCTGATGCGCGCGGACTCGTGCCCGACGCTGACCAGTGCGGCCGCGACGGATTCGACGAATCCGGTCGGCCCGCAGACATAGCAGGTCACCTGTGCCGACGGGGCGAGGCCGTGCTCGAGGAGTTCCGCGGCGCTCAGGCGCGCGGGCGGACGCGGGTCACCGGGCGGCGCGGCGCGCGAATAGGCCAGGAACAGATCGGGATTCGCGGTGAGCTCGTCGCGGTAGTACAGCTGCCCCGGATCGCGCATGGCATAGATCGTCCTGACCGGCGGGGGAACGGCGCAGCGGCGCTGCGCGCGCAGCATGGACATGATCGGCACGACACCGGAACCGCCCGCCACCAGCAGCGCCGCGCCGCCGTCCGCCGGATTCCACACGAACCAGCCGCCCACCGGACCGCGGATCTCGATGCTCTCGCCCACCTCGAGTCCGTCCACCAGATACCCGGAGACCTCGCCGTCGGGCACCCGCTGCACGGTCAGCTCGATGAGGTCGTCCTCGGCGGGCGCGGCGATCGAGTAGCTGCGTTCGGCCCGGTAGCCGTCCGGGGCGGTCAGGCGCACGTCCACGTGCTGCCCGGGCAGATGGCCCGGCCACTGCGCCACGCGCAGGGTCAGCGTGCGCGCGGCGGCCGTCTCGAAGCGCGACGCGACCAGTTCCGCCGCCCGCCAGCCGGTCAGTCGCCCTGATACCGCTGCTCGCGCCACGGGTCTCCGTACTCGTGATAACCGGCGTTCTCCCAGAAGCCGGGCTCGTCCTCGTCGAGCAGACGCAGCTCGGTGACCCATTTGGCCGATTTCCAGAAGTACAGGTGGGGTATGAGCAGCCGGGCCGGGCCGCCGTGTTCGGGGGCCAGTTCGCGACCGTCGAAGCGGTGCACGATCCACGCCTTGCCGTCGGTGAGGTCCTCCAGCGGCACATTGGTGGTGTACCCGCCGTAACTCACCGCCAAGGCGTAATCGGCCTGGGTCGGTACGTCCTCGAGCAGCGTGTCCATCGAGACACCGACCCAGTCGGTATCGAGCTTGGACCACCTGGTCACGCAGTGGATGTCGACATGCGGGCCGCTCTGCGGCAGGTCGAGGAATTCCGCCCAGCTCCAGCGGTGCCGCCCGCCGGTCTCGTCGACGATGGTGAAGGTCCAGGTGTCGAGGTCGACGCGCGGCGTCGGTCCCGCCGAAAGCACCGGGAAGTCCTCGGTCAGGTATTGCCCCGGCGGGAGCCGGTCGTCCGCGGGGCGCGCGTGGCCCCGGAACCCGGGTGAGAAGACACTCATCGGCGGCATGTTCGACATACTAAGCCCGCCGAGGCTTTCGCGCGCGGTTTGCCGACAAAGTGAAACTCTTCCATCACGCCCCGGTTTCACCCGCATTTCGTAGTGACAACGTCGGTGCCACTCGGGGCTCATTCTGGATAACCATTAATTTGCTCGAAGATGGATTTTCGCGAAAGGAGCGTTCGCATGAAGCGTTTCCTGCTCACCGCGATTACCGTCAGCGCCGCCGCACTCGGCGGCGTCTGGCTTGCCGCCACCGCGACAGCCGCGCCGTCGCAGTCCCCGGTCGTGACCGAGATCCCCTGGCCCGAATCGGGAACTCCACTGCCCGAGAAGGGAATTCCGGCCAACGAGCCCCCGTCCACGGCGGGCCCTCCGGTCGACGCCCCCCGGGCCGGGACGCCGCCCGCGGACGCGGAGCCGATGACCGCGACCGACCTCCAGCGCACCGACTCCGCCGGCTTCCTGACACGCAACGGCCTGCGCGGTCTGGCCCTCACTGTCGTTCCGCTGCACCAGTTCCCGGCCTTCGACGCCGTCATCACCAGGGAGAGCGGCTGGAACGTCTTCGCCGTCAACCCGACCAGCGGCGCCTACGGACTCGGCCAGGCGCTGCCCGCGGCCAAGATGTTCACCCACGGCTGGGACTGGGCATTCAACCCGCTCACCCAGATCCGCTGGACCTACGACTACATGGTCGCCCGCTACGGCGGACCCGACCAGGCGTGGGCCTTCTGGCAACGCAACCACTGGTACTAGTCACGGCGAGCCGGGTCGCCGCGCACCGGATTCCGCCCAGAGCGTAAACCGGCCGGGTGGCCGGGCCGCGCCCCATACCATCGGGACATGAGCGAGTATCCGCGATTGCACGCGATTCCCGGCGGGCGCGAGCGAGAACGCGCGCGGAGCACACCGCAGGAGCCGTTGTGGCGCGAGGCACTTGGCGCGCAACTGCGGCAATTGCGCGGCACGCACGACGAGACACTCGCCGAAACCGCTGGGCGGGCGGGTATTTCGCCGCAGTACCTGTCGGAGGTGGAACGCGGGCGCAAGGAACCCTCCAGCGAGATGATCGCGGCGCTGGCGGGCGCGTTCGGCCTCACCCTCGGCGACCTCACCGAACGGGTGGCCGACGACCTGCGGGCGCGGCGGACAGCGCGGCCCGCCGCACCCCGTGCCTTCGGCGCGCCGAATCCGGTACTGCTCGCGGCCTGAGCTCGGCGGCTCAGCCGCGCGGGTCGAGCACGCGGTCGGCGAGCCCGTATTCGACGGCCGCGTGCGCGGTGAAGACCCGGTCCCGGTCGGTGTCGTGGCGCAACCGCTGCACCGTCTGCCCGGTGTGGCGGGCCAGCACCGATTCGATCTCCGCGCGCATGCGCACCAATTCGTCGGCCTGGATGATGAGATCCGGTATGGCGCCCTGTCCGCGGGCCGCGGGTTGGTGCAGCACCACTCTGGCGTGCGGGAGCAGCGCCCGACGGCCCGGCGCGCCGCCCGCGAGCAGGACCGCGCCCACCGCGATAGCCTGGCCGACACAGGTGGTCTGCACGGGGGCCGCGATGTGCTGGATGGTGTCGTAGACCGCCAGCATGGAGGACAGATCGCCGCCCTCGCAATTGATGTAGAGCTGGATCTCCTGTTCCGCGCTCTCCGATTCCAGATGCAGCAGCTGCGCGATCAGCGCGTTCGCCACCCCCGAATCGATCGGCGTGCCGAGGTAGACGATGCGTTCGGCCAGCAGGTGTGAGTAGATGTCGGTGATGCGCTCGCCGCCGCGCGGATGCTGGGCGATGACATTGGGAATGGTATAGGCGCTCATGAGATTCCGATCCGGTGACGCTGCGGCACGATCTGGGCGAAAGAGTCGACGATGTGGTCGATGAAGCCGTATTCGCGGGCCTGCGCCGCGGTGAACCAGCGGTCGTGCAGGGAGTCCTCGTAGATCCGGTCGAATGGCTGACCGGTGTCCTCGGCGATGATGCCGAGCACGGTGTCGACGGTGTAGCGCAGGTCGTCGGCCTGCACCTCGACATCGACGGTGCTGCCGCCGATTCCGGCCGAGCCCTGGTGCATGAGGATGCGCGCATGCGGCAGCGCGAACCGCTTGCCCCCGGTCCCCGAGGAGAGCAGGAATTGCCCGGCGCTGCATGCCAATCCGAGCGCCAGCGTGGACACCGGGCACGGCACCAGGCGCATGACGTCCCGGATGGCGAGCATCGCGGGCACCGATCCGCCCGGTGAATGGATCCACAGCGCGATCCCCGCCTCCGGGTCCTCGGCGGCCAGGGTGAGCAGTTGGGTGGTCAGCAGGGTGCCGTTGTCGTCATCGAGCGGACCGTCGAGCACCAGTATGCGACGCCCGAGCAGTTGTTCCCGTGCGCGCCAACCGAACAGCGGAGTCTTGTCGTCGTGAGCCATGCCTCCACCGTGCACCGGTCACCGCGCCGAATGCGCGCTTCGCTGCCGTGAGCGGATCTGCTCACGGCAGCGAGCAGGTCAGCCGCAGACCGCACCGCCTGCCGCCGAACCGACGAGTTTGGTGTATTTGGCCAGGACGCCGCGGGTGTAGCGGGGTGGCAACGGTTCCCAGCCGGTGCGCCGCCGCGCCAGTTCCTCCGCGCTGACGTCCAGGTCCAGCGTGCCGCCCGCGACGTCGAGGGTGATGCGGTCACCGTCGCGGACGAGCGCGATGGGCCCGCCGTCGACCGCTTCCGGCGCCACATGACCGACGCACAGCCCGGTGGTGCCGCCGGAGAAACGGCCGTCGGTCAGCAACAGGACCTCCTTGCCGAGTCCCGCGCCCTTGATGGCGGCGGTGATGGCCAGCATCTCGCGCATGCCCGGACCACCCTTTGGGCCCTCGTAGCGGATCACCACCACGTCGCCGCCGGTGATGGTGCCGTCCTCCAGCGCGTCGAGCGCGGCCCGCTCGCGTTCGAAAACCCTTGCGGTGCCGGTGAATACGCTCGAATCGAACCCCGCCGATTTGACCACCGCGCCGCCGGGGGCGAGCGAGCCGCGCAGGATGGTGATGCCGCCGGTCGGGTGAATGGGAGCGGACATGGCCCGCAGCACTTTCCCATCGGGATCGGGCGGGGCGATCGATGACAGGTTCTGCGCCACCGTGTTACCGGTCACGGTGAGGCAATCACCGTGCAGCAGACCGGCATCCAACAAAGCCTTCATGACCACCGGCACCCCACCGATGCGGTCGACATCGGTCATCACATAGCTGCCGAAGGGCTTCACATCGGCCAGATGCGGTACGCGCGCACCGACTTTCGCGAAATCGTCCAGGGTGAGCGGCACGCCCGCCTCGTGGGCGATGGCCAGCAGATGCAGGACGGCGTTGGTGGACCCGCCGAAGGCCATGACCACCGCGATGGCGTTCTCGAAGGCTTCACGGGTCAGGATGTCGCCGGTGGTGATGCCGCGCCGCAGCAGTTCCACGACCGCGCGACCGCTGGCGCGCGCGAAGCCGTCGCGCCTGCGGTCGGTCGCGGGCGGCGCGGCGCTGCCCGGCAGCGACATGCCGAGCGCCTCGGCCGCGCTCGCCATCGTGTTGGCGGTGTACATCCCGCCGCAGGCGCCCTCACCGGGGCAGATGGCGCGTTCGATGGCGTCGACGTCCTCGCGCGACATCAGCCCCCGCGCGCACGCACCGACCGCCTCGAAGGCGTCGATTATGGTGACCTCACGTTCGGTACCGTCCGACATTTTCGCGACACCCGGCAGGATCGAACCCGCGTAGAGGAACACGCTCGCCAGATCCAGCCGCGCCGCGGCCATCAGCATCCCCGGCAGGGACTTGTCGCATCCCGCGAGCAGCACCGAACCGTCGAGACGCTCGGCCTGCATCACCGTTTCCACACTGTCGGCGATAACCTCCCGCGAGACCAGCGAGAAATGCATGCCCTCGTGCCCCATGGAGATGCCGTCCGACACCGAGATGGTGCCGAATTCCAGCGGATATCCCCCGCCCTCGAACACACCGTCCTTACAGGCTTTCGCGAGGCGGTCCAGCGAGAGATTGCACGGGGTGATCTCGTTCCACGACGAGGCCACCCCGATCTGCGATTTGGCGAAATCGTCGTCGCCCATGCCGACGGCACGCAACATGCCCCGCGCCGCCGTCTTCTCCAGTCCATCGGTGACATCGCGGCTGCGCGGCTTGATGTCGGCGTGAGGCCGGTTCACGGTGGTCATGACGGCAAACCTACTCCCGCCGCGCCCGGGCGAGAGGCATTCACCGCCGTCACGCCGGATTCTCCGGGATGCGGATACCGTCGTCGGCATGGCGACTCCCGATTTCATCCGCACCATTCGCGCCGACGCGGGCACGCAACTGCTCTGGCTGCCCGGGGTCTCGGCGGTGGTCCTCGACGGCGCCGACCGCATCCTGCTCGGCCGCCGCGCCGACAGCGGCCGATGGTCGGTGCTCGCGGGCATTCCCGAACCCGGAGAACAACCCGCCGCCTGCGCGGTCCGCGAGGTCCACGAGGAGACGGCCGTGCACTGCGTGGTCGAACGCGTCGTTCTCGTGCGCGCCCTGCCAGCCCACACCTATCCCAATGGCGACGTCTGCCAGTTCATGGACATCACCCTGGCCTGTCGGGCGGTCGGCGGCGCCGCGCGGGTCAACGACGACGAATCGCTCGAGGTCGGCTGGTTCGAGACGGACGCGCTGCCCGAACTGCGGGATCACGATCGATTCCGTATCGAACGCACGCTCGCGGGCGAGTCCGCGGCCTGGTTCGACCGGGTGCACTGATCAGCGCCGCAAAAGGCGGCGCCACCGGCGGCGATTCGGTCACGCTCATCCCCCTTCGCGCGCGGCCATCCGCTCGCGCACCTCGGGCCGCCGCAGCGGCGGCACGGTCTTCGGCGGCGACTTCCGTTCGGGCAACCGGTCGAGCAAACGATGCGTGGCCGCCGCGATCTCCGCCACCGCTTCCTCGACGACGGCGCGATTCGCATCCGACACGCTCGACAACCCGCCCACCTTGCGTACGTATTGCAGCGCGGCGGCCTCGATCTCCGCCGATGTCGCCGCAGGCTCCAGCCCGCGCAGAGGTGTGATGTTCCGGCACATATCCCGAGGCTAGCGCGCCCCTCCGACAGAAGAGCTTGCGTTGACCTCGGCGTCAAGGTCTAGCTTCGGAGGTCGCGGCGGGTATGGGCTCGCCGGGATGGAGAGCGGGAGGTTGCCATGATCGGAACGGGTGCGGTGGGTACGGTGACCGACGGGGATTTCGGGGCGGAGGTGCTCGAGGCGCGAGGACCGGTCCTGGTGGAGTTCACCGCTTCGTGGTGTCCGCCGTGCCGGATGATCGCGCCGGTGTTGGCCGAGATCGCCGAGGAACAGCGGGACCGGCTGAAGGTCGTCGCGCTCGATGTGGACGACAATCCCGAAGTCACCCGGACGTATCGGGTGCTGTCGATGCCGACGCTCATGGTGTTCCGCGACGGCGAGCCGGTGCGGGCCGTGGTGGGCGCGCGGCCCAAGCAACGGCTGCTCGCCGAGATCGAGGATCTGATCTGAGCGATCAGATCCTGCGGGCCACGCCGCCGTACGCGCCGGATTCCCAGGGGTTCTCGGGCACATCGTCGGGATTGTCGGCCCGCCACAGTGGCAGGTGCACCAGACCCGGTTCCACCAGCGACCATCCGTCGAAGTAGGCCGCGATCTGGTCCTTGGTGCGGAGCACGATCTCGGTGTCGGTGCGGCCGGACAGTTTCTGCGCCTCGAGCACTTCCTCGGGCTGACCGTCGGCGGTTGCGTGGGTGATCGCCAGATAGCTGCCGGGCGCGACGGCCTCGCGCAATCGCGCCACGCATCCGGCGGGATCGGCGTCGTCGGCGACGAAATGCAGGACCCCGAGCATCAATACGGCGATCGGGCGCTGGAAATCGAGCAGACCCCGCACGGTCGGATCGGTGACGATGCGCGCGGGGTCGGCGGCGTCGGCCTGGATGACGACGGTATTCGGATCACCGTCGAGGATGGCGCTGCTGTGCGCCACGGCCACCGGGTCGATATCGACGTACACGACCTTCGCGGCGGGATTGCCCGCCTGTGCGACCTCGTGCACATTCCCGACGGTCGGTATGCCGGAGCCGATGTCGAGGAACTGATCGATACCGGCCTCGACGAGGAAACGCACGCAGCGGCGCAACAGTTCTCGGTTCGCGCGCATGGTTTCCGCGATATTCGGCGTGAAAGCCGCGATCTGCTGGGCCAGTTGCCGATCGATCTCGAAGTTGTGCATGCCGCCGACGAAGTAGTCGTACACCCGCGACGCACTGGGGCGTTCGGTGTCGATACCGTCGGGCGCCCAGCTCGGTCTGGTCATCGGATCGCCAAATCCTCTCGCGCCGCCCCTGTTTCACCGATGCCGCGCATCGGCGTGTGCATCGTATCCCACCTCGGTCGATCCGGCGGCGCGGCGGGCGCGCGAGTACCGCATGACACAGTCGGTCCACCGGGACCGAATATGTCCACTAGTATGTTTCCCCATGGGATGGGATGCCGGGCCCGCACCACATCCTGTCGGCCCGCACGCCGACCTCGCAGGCCGTTGGTCGGCAGCGCTGCGAGAAGGGGCTCGTGATCACATCGTGCCGATGAGCGCGGCCGAAGCACACGAGCTGCTGACGGAGTTGGCACGGGAACTCGTCGAGTCCGCGGCCTGCGCGCCGACCCCCACCGATAGGGTCGCCGCGGTCGGGGCGCGTTTGGCCGGTTCGCATTTCGTCGGCAACGACGTACTCGGCCGCAGCGTCGCGGTCCTCGCCCAGTACTTCGGGACCGGGCGCGCCGATCTGCTCGCCGCCTTCAGCACCGGCTACCTCCGGGCGTTCCGCGGCTGGCTGCTCACCGAACAGGAGAGTGTGCGCGCCGCCGAGATCACCGCGCGCCGCGCCGCGGAAGAACAGTTGCGCGCCAGCGAAGCCCGCCTGCGCGCCGTCTTCGCCCAGGCGGGCATCGGCACCGGGCTGTCCAATATGGCGGGGCGCATCATCGAGGTGAACGCCGCCTTCGCGCGCATGCTCGGCTACCGGCCGGAGGACATGTGCGCGATGTCGGTCGCCGACCTCACCCATCCCGACGACGCGCCCGGCATGTGGGAGCTGTATTCGGCGCTGTTGCGCGGCGAGGTCGACAACGTCCAGGTGGAGAAGGCGTACGCGCATCGCGACGGGCACGCGGTGTGGACCAATCTCAATGTCTCGCTCATCCGGGACACCTGCGGCAAACCGCAGTACACGCTGGTGCTGGTGGAGGACATCTCCGAACGCCGCGCCCTGCGCGAGCGCCTGGACTACCGCGCCAACCACGATCAGCTCACCGGCCTGCCCAATCGCTCGCGCTTCTTCGACGCGCTGCGCGCCGCATACGCCGATCCGGCCGCCCGGGTCGGCCTATGCTACGTCGATCTCGACCACTTCAAGAGCGTCAACGACACCTTCGGCCACGCCGCGGGCGATGAACTGCTCGTGCAGGCCGCGGCCCGCCTCAGCGCCTGCGCGGCGCTGCCGGGGCAGCTCGTGGCGCGCATGGGCGGCGACGAATTCGTCATCCTCATTCCGTATCCGCGAACGCCGGGCGAGGTCGCGGGGCTGGCCCGCACCGTACTCGACGCGCTGGCCAGACCGTTCGACGTGCACGGCCGCCACCTGACGGTCACCGCGAGCATCGGGGTGGTGGAGGATCGCGATCAGCACGCCACCGCCGACGAACTGCTCCAGGCCGCCGACACCACCATGTACTGGGCCAAATCCGCCGGGCGCGACCGTTTCGCGGTGTTCGATCCCGATCGCGGTCGCCGCGAGCACACCCGCGCCGAACTGTCGGCGGCCATGCCCGCCTCCTTCACTCGCGGCGAATTCTTCCTGGACTATCAGCCGATCGTGTCGCTGCCCGATCGCGGGCTGGTCGCCGTGGAGGCGCTGGTGCGCTGGCGACATCCTGAACTGGGAGTCCTGCCGCCGGGCCGCTTCGTCGACCTCGCGGAGGACAACGGCCACATCGACGCGCTCGGCGCCCTTGTCCTCGAACTCGCCTGCCACGACAGCAGACGCTGGTACGACCGCTTCCCCGAGCACGCCCCGACCGTCAGCGTGAATGTCTCCGCCGCCGAGGTCTCCGATCCGACCTGGCTGGACCGGGTGCAGCGGATCATCGCCGATACCGGCATCCCCCCGGACCGGCTCCAGCTGGAACTGACCGAACGCACCTTCATGGAGACCACCGGCAGACCGTTGGAGGCACTGCGCACCCTTGCCGAGGATGGCGTGCGCATCGCGATCGACGACTTCGGCACCGGGTACTCGAATCTCGCCTATCTGGGCCAACTCCCGCTGCACGTGGTCAAACTCGCGGGCCCGTTCGTCCAGCGCATCCGCACGCCGGAAACGGTGAATCGCACCGATCTGCTGGTGCTGGAAACCATTATCGGTCTCACCCACGCGCTCGGGCTCACCGTCACCGCCGAATGCGTGGAAACCGGCTTCCAGGCCGAACGTCTGCACGCGCTCGGATGCGATACCGCCCAGGGGTGGCATTTCCATCGGCCCATGCCCGCCCACCGCATCACCGACCTGCTCGCCGAACCCGCGGTCGAGTCCTCGCGCTGACGCCGCCGTGCGAAAATAGACAGAGCGCGAACGCCGCCGCGCCGGCATGCTGGCGTGGTGGATACCGGGGAGATCACCATCGGCTTCGCGAGCGAACTGGAGCTGTTCCTCGGCGCGGCGCGGCGGGGGCGCGTGATCACGGTCCGCTCGGACGGGGTCTCGACGCTGGGACATCTGGTGGAGTCGCTGGGCGTGCCGCTGACCGAGGTGGGCGAACTCGTGGTCGACGGCCGCGCGACGGGCCCGGCGCACATCCCCGCCGCGGGCACATCGATTCTGGTGCGCGCGGTCACCCGTCCACAACGCCGCGCCGAACCGCTGCGCTTCCTGCTCGACATCCACCTCGGCACGCTGGCGCGGCGGCTACGGCTGCTCGGTGTCGACGCCGCCTACGAGAATCCCGATATCGGCGACGCGGCGCTGGCCGCGCGGTCGGTGGGCGAACGCCGCGTGCTGCTCTCGCGCGACCGCGGACTGCTGCGCAGACGCGTAATCTTCGCGGGCGCCTACATCTACAGCCACCGACCCGCCGAACAACTCGACGACGTACTGTCCCGGTTCGCGCCGCGGCTGGCGCCGTGGACGCGCTGCACGGCCTGCAACGGGGCGCTGCGCGCGGCGGACAAGGAGTCCATGCGCGGTCAGCTGCCCGGCAGCACCGAGGCGACCTACGACACCTTCGCCCAGTGCGTGGAATGCGGACAGGCGTACTGGAAGGGCGCGCACCACGCGCGGCTCGACGAGATCGTCGCGCACGCCACGCGGAAATACGGAATCTGATTCCACCGCGGTCGATCCGGATTCGGACAAGCCGTTCACAGACCCCGCCGCGGGGATCCGCTCGAACCGGTGACCGTGCTGTCGGTGACGGTGATCGCGGCGGTCGGGATGCGATCGACCGAGCGTGGGAGGGTCGTCGCGGAGCGCACCGACTCGGTCCGAAATTCTGAACGGAAACGGTATGGGCGGCTGAACGGACCGCCCCGACGATGACATCACACCGCCGCGCGTTGTAGCATCGGCCCGCTCAGCAGTTCGTTCTAGGCGGGACACAACGTGACAAGTGGTGTGCAACGAGCCGCGTCGTCGCGCCGGGCCCGACCGCGGCGCCGCGCGGAGGCGCAGGTACCGACCCTCGCAATATTGCTGGCCGCTGCCGCCGAGACCAATCCCGATGGCGTCGCGGTCATCGATGGCGAACGCACGCTCACCTATCGTGAGCTCGATGCCCGCTCCTCACAGCTTGCCAGAGTGTTGCTGACCCTCGATGCCGGTCCCGAGCGAGCCGTGGTCGTCGCCGTGGCGCGCTCGATCGAATCGATACTCGCGATCTGGGCGGTGGCCAAGACCGGCGCGGCGTTCGTCCCCATCGATCCCGGCTTCCCCCGCGCGCGGATCGAATTCCAGGTGCGCGACTGCGGCGCGACACTGGGACTGACCACGAACGCACATCGCGAGACCCTGCCCGCCGATATCGAGTGGTTGGGGCTCGACGATCCCGCCTTGCTCGCCCGTTGCGCCGAGGAACCGACAAGTCCGCTGTCCTACCTCGACCAGGCCGCGCAGGCACGGGTCGCCAACCCGGCCTATGTCATCTACACTTCGGGGTCCACCGGCAACCCGAAGGGTGTCACGGTCACCCACGCCGGACTCGCCGCGCTCTGCGGCGAACAGATCAGCCGCTTCGCCGTTACCGCCGCCGACCGGGTGCTGCACTTCGCCTCCCCCAGCTTCGATGCCTCCATCCTCGAGATGCTGCTGGCCTTCGGCCCGTCCGCGACCCTGGTGATCGCGCCGCCGACGGTCTACGGCGGCGCGGAACTGGTGTCGTTGCTGACCGAGCACCGGGTCACCCACGCCTTCCTGACTCCCTCGGCGCTGGCCTCGATCGAACCGGCCGGACTGGCCGCGTTGCGCGTGGTGATCGTCGGCGGCGAACCCTGTCCGCCCGCGCTGGTACGCCGCTGGGCCTTCGGCGGACGCCGGTTCCACAATGCCTACGGACCCACCGAGTCCACCATCGCGGCCACCATCAGCGCACCGCTGAGCGCGGGCATGCCGGTGACGATCGGGTCCGCGGTGCCCGGCGTGCGCCTGCGGGTGCTCGACACCAGGTTGCGGCTGGTCGGGGTCGGCGTGGCGGGCGAACTGTATCTTTGCGGACCCGCGGTGGCCCGCGGCTACCGCGGCCGCGCCGATCTCACGGCCGCGCGCTTCGTCGCCGATCCGCACGGCGAACCGGGCGCGCGCGTGTACCGCACGGGCGATCTGGTGCGCTGGAACGCCTGCGGCGAACTCGAATACCTCGGCCGCGGCGACGACCAGGTCAAGGTCCGCGGCTTCCGCGTCGAACTCGGCGAGATCGACGCGGCGCTCGCCACCTTGCCCGGGGTGCGGTCCGCGGTCACCGTGGACCGCAAGACCGCCGCGGGCGATACCGAACTGGCCGCCTTCGTCGAGTCCGCGCCCGACCTGCGCCCGGTCCCCGCGGACCTGGCGAGCGAACTGGCGGGACGGCTCCCGCGTTTCATGGTGCCCGCCTCGATCACCGTGGTCGACCGTATTCCGCTGACGCCCACCGGGAAGACCGATCGCGCCGCGCTGCGGGCGACGGTCACCGAACAGCGGACCTCGCGCCGGCTGTCGGGACTCGGGGAGGAACTGGTCGCCGCCGTCTTCGCCCACGTGCTCGGCCGCGAACTGATCGGGGCCGATTCGGATTTCTTCGCCGCGGGCGGCAATTCGATTCTGGCGACGCAGGTCGCGGCGCGACTGAGCGAGACCTGCCGACTACAGATCCCGGCGCGGCTGGTCTTCGACCATCCCACCGTCGCCGATCTGGCCAATGCCATCCAGTCGCAGCGCTTCGACAGCGCGCGTCCGGCGCTGGCCGCCCGGCCACGGCCGGACCGTATTCCGTTGTCCCCCTCGCAATTGCGGTTCTGGCTTCGCAACCAGTTCGACACCGCGTCCTCGGTGGACAATATCGGCTTCGCCTTGCGCGTCGCGCACGACCAGGTCGATATCGACGCGCTGCGCGCCGCATTCGCCGATACCGTCGCCCGCCACGAATCGTTGCGGACCCGCTACCCGGCCGACGACGACGGCCCCCGTCAGGAAGTGCTCGACGTCGCCGACGTGCTCGGCGAGGTAACGGTGCAGGAGATCGCGGCCGCGGCCGTCGACGACCGGGTGCGCGAAATCCTCGGGCGCGGCTTCGACGTCGCCGCCGAGGTGCCGCTGCGCATCGACCTGCTGCGCACCGAGGACGGTTACGTCCTGGTCTTCACCGTGCACCACATCTGCGCCGACGGGTCGTCGCTGGCGCCGCTCGCCGCGGATATCGCCACCGCCTACACCGCACGGCGCGCGGGAGCCGCGCCCGCGTGGCGTCAGCTCGAGGTGCAATACGCCGATTACGCGCTGTGGCAGCGCGAGGTATTGGGCGAGCGCACCGATCCGACCTCGACCCTGGCCCGGCAGCTGGACTACTGGACCACCGAATTGGCCGGTCTCCCCGACGAATTGGATCTGCCCTCGGACCGCCCCCGACCGCCCGTCGCGTCACTGCGCGGCGCCGCGGCCCAGCGCACGACCTCCGCCGAACTGCACCGCGATCTGCTCGCGGTGGCGCGCGCACAGCGCGCGACGCTGTTCATGGTGATGCGCACGGCGCTGGCGGTGCTGCTGGCGCGCCTGTCGGGCACCTCCGACATCGCCATCGGCGTGCCGATGACCAATCGGGCCGAACCCGCGTTGGACCAGGTCGTCGGCATGTTCGTCAACACCACGGTCTCGCGCACGACGGTCGTGGCGCAGGAGGGTTTCGCCGATCTGCTGCGTCGAGCCCGCGACCGTGACCTGTCGAACTTCGCCCACGCCGAGGCGCCGTTCGAGCACATCGTCGACGCGGTCGACCCGGTGCGCTCTCCCGGCCGCCACCCCCTCTATCAGGTCGGCTTCGCGTTCCAGAACTTCGCGCAGGCCGGCCTGGAACTGCCGGGGCTGGATCTGTCCTTCGTCGACGTCGAGGCCACGACGGCCAAGACCGACCTGCATATCGTCGTGGTCGACACCGTGGGCGTGGACGGCGGACCCGGCCCCATCGTCATCCGGTTCTGCTACGCCACAGACCTTTTCGACGAACCGACGGTGCAGCGATTCCTGGACGGCTATCTGCGGGTACTGCACGAGGTGGCCGCCGACCCCGACGCCGCCGTCGGTGACCTCGACATCATCACCCCGGCCGAACGTGATCGCCTCGACGGCTGGGCATCCGGTTCACGGCGACCCGTCCCCGCCGAATTCCTGCACACCGCACTCGAGCGTCAGGCCGCGGCCCGCCCGGATGTCACGGCGGTCACGGATGGTTCGGTGTCGTTGACCTACGCCGAACTGCACGCGCGCGCGAATCGCCTGGCGCGCAGGCTCATCGCCGACGGCGTCGGACCGGAGACCGTCGTCGCCATCGCCATGCGCCGGTCCGTGGATCAGGTCGTGGCGATGTACGCCGTACTCGCGGCGGGCGGCTGCTGGGTACCGATCGATCCCGACCATCCGGCCGAACGCATCGGCTATGTGCTCTCCGCCGCCGCCCCGCGCCGCGTACTCACCACACTCGCCGACGATTTCACCGTGACCGAGGCCGTCGCGATCGACGCCCTCGACCTATCGGGGACGAGTCCCGAGCCCGTTCGCGACGCCGAGCGCACGATGCCGCTGCGCGCCGGACATCCGGCCTACGTCATCTACACCTCCGGCTCCACCGGACGGCCCAAGGGTGTCGTGGTGACCCACGACGCCATCGTCAACCAGCTCGTCTGGATGCACGAGACCTACGGCGTCGACGCGCACGACCGCTATCTGCACAAGACCCCGGCGACCTTCGACGTCTCGCTGTGGGGGTATTTCCTGCCGGTGCGCGCGGGCGCGACCCTGGTGCTGGCGGGCCCCGACGATCATCGCGATCCGGCGGCGCTGGCTCGCGCCATCGCCGAGCACCACATCACCCTCACCGATTTCGTGCCGTCGATGCTTTCGGTGTTCGCCGCGCAGGCCACCGCCGCCGAATTGGCCTCGCTGCGGGCGATATTCGTGATCGGCGAGGCGCTGCCGCCGGAGACCGCGGCGGCCTTCGACGCGATCTGTGCCGCCGAGATCCACAATCTGTACGGCCCGACCGAGGCCGCGGTGAGTATCACCGAACATCGGGTGCGGTCCGCCGACCTGGCCGCGGCGGCGGTGCCTATCGGTGTGCCGGAATGGAATTCGGACTGCCACGTCCTCGATGAGCGACTGCGGCCGGTGCCGATCGGCGCGGTGGGCGAACTCTACCTGTCCGGCATCCAGCTGGCCCGCGGCTATCACGGCGCGCCCGCGCTCACCGCGGGCCGATTCGTCGCCCACCCCCTCGCCCCTGGCGGCGCGCGAATGTATCGCACCGGCGATCTGGTGCGCTGGAATCCCGAGGGCGCTCTCGACTATCTGGGACGCACGGATTTCCAGGTCAAGGTGCGCGGGCACCGCATCGAACTCGGCGAAATCGAATCCGCCCTGCTCGCCGATCCCACGGTGGGTCAGGCGGCGGTCACGGTGCGCGGCTCGGAGGCGGGCGACCGGATCATCGGCTATGTGGTGCCCGGCGCGGACGCCGCCGTCGACCCGGAAGCCCTGCGGCGCGCGGTCTCTCGCACCTTGCCCGCCTATATGGTGCCCGCGGCGGTCGTGGTGTTGACCGAATTCCCGGTCAACACCAGCGGGAAGCTCGATCGCGCGGCGCTGCCGGATCCGGTCTTCGCCCCGCGCGTCGGCGCACCGCCGACCTCGCCGCTGGAACGCGCCGTCGCCGAGGTCTTCGCCGAGGTGCTCGGGGTGTCGCCCATCGGTCTCGAAGACGATTTCTTCCAGCTCGGCGGCTCCTCGCTGCTGGCGTTCACCCTGCACCAGCGACTGTCGGCGCGTCTGGAACGCGATGTGCCGATGTCGGCGCTGCTGGCGAACTCGACGGTCGGGGCGTTGGCCGCCCATCTCGCCGGGGGCACGGCCGCCGACACCGCGCCGTCACCCGCCCGCGACGCCGTCCTTGAACCCGATATCACCGCCGACGGCCGCACGCCCGCCACGACCGGCAATTCGCGCGAGGTGCTGCTCACCGGTGCGACCGGCTTCCTCGGCGCGCATCTGCTGCGCGAACTGCTCGACCGCACCGAGGCACGCGTGTGGTGCGTGGTGCGCGCCGAGGACGCCGAATCCGCCGGGAACCGAATCCGCCGGGCGCTGACCCGATTCCGGCTATGGGATACGGACCTCGCGGACCGTATCGTCGCGCTGCCGGGCGATCTGGCGGCCCCCGGACTCGGTCTGCGCGCCGAGGATCACGAGCGGCTGGCCACGACGGTGGAGGCGATCTACCACAACGGCGCGCGGGTCAACCATGTCGATCCGTACTCGCGCCTGCGCGAGGTCAATGTCGAGAGCACCCGCGCCGTGCTGCGCCTGGCGACCACCCGGCGACTCAAGGCGGTGCACTTCGTCTCCACCATCGGCGCGACCGTCGGCCCCGACACCGCGACCACGGTCACCGAGGCCGCGCGGCTGCGCGCCGACGAACTGCCCGACAACGGCTATGCCCGGTCCAAGTGGGCGGCCGAGGAATTGGTCCGCCAGGCGGGCGCCCGCGGCGTTCCGGTGGCGATCTACCGGCCGGGCACGATCTGCGGCGATCCGGTGGCCGGTGTGAACAGCGCCGAGGACTCGTTCTGGAATCTCATCCGCGCCGCCGCGATCCTTGGAATGGCACCGGAGACGGGTTCGGCCGCCGTCTCGCTGGTTCCGGTGACCTATGTGGCCGCCGCGATCGTGGCGATCTCCCGACTCGATCGCGACGACACGGTGTATCACCTGGTCAACCGGGTTCCGGTGCCGGTGCGCGAGGTCTTGGACAGTCTGCGCGAACACGGGATTCCGGTCGAGACGGTAGCGCTGGAGACCGTACACGCCGCCCTCGAACACGAATCCCGGCTGCGCAATGCGGCGGGTGACGACTCCCTGGTGCGGGCCGCGCTCACCACCGGCAACTACGCGGGATTCGCCGCCCAGCGCGAATGGACCGACGACAACAGCGTGCGCGCCCTCGGCGGTACCGCAGTCGCCTGTCCCCGGGTGGACCGCGCCGCGATCGACGCCTATGTCCGCGAGTTCGTGGTCTCCGGGTTCCTGCCGCAGCGCTGATCGGCGCTCAGAGTCTGTTCGCGCAGCCTACGGCCCGCACCCGACCCGGTCAACGACGGGTCGGGGGGCGAACCGGCGAGGCCGACCGGCCGGTCACCGATGTCGCCGTCGCACCTGCGATCGAATTCTCGAATCGGTCCACCGCCACGATCCGGCGGGTGGTCCCCTGGTACCGGCCGAGACGCTCAGGCAGGGTCCAGGCTGCCGAAGATGGGCATCGGCCACACCGTGAGCATTTCCGCCACCCGACAGGTGTCGCAGACACCGGCGAACCGCTAGGGTCGTCACGGCGCAGCGGACGCGGTCACGGATCGAGTCGGCGTTCGCGAGTGTCGCGCTGGGCACGCGATACGCGCCGCGACCAAAAGTGTTTATCGAGAAGGCTAGTCGATAGGTGACCGCAATGATCGCGGAGGCGAGAACGCCCGAGCAGTGGGCCCAACTGTATGTTTCGTGTGGACTCCACGGAACACACTCCACCGCACCGGGATTCGTCATACTTCCGCTCACCGGCGATGTAACCGCTGTCAATACCCCTGGTGCACTGGGTGATCGGATCGTCGGTCTGATGCCCTCGGCGCGGATATACGGTCCGGTGCTGGCGCGCGCCAAACCCGCGCGCTACACCTTCCTGACCCGTTACGACCATCCGGCCGAACCCGAACTCGTGGCGCGACTGGTCCGCCACGGCGTCGACGTGGGTCCGCACCGGGCCAATGTCATCCTGCCGACCGGCTTCGGGCCGGTCACCCGCGAAGACCGCTACTGGCTGCGCTCCCCCCGTCAGGGTGAACCGCTGCCCGCGCTGACACTGCTGCTGGATGTCATCGCCGCCCACTTGGACGCCCCCGCGGCCTGAACTTCACGCGCCGCGCGGACGCGCGCGCCGGTGGGCGCGCGGCGGCGCACCCGTCCAGCGCCGGAAAGCGTGGGTGAAGGCGGCGGTCTCGGCGTAGCCGAGACGTTCGGCGATCTCACCCACCGACAGCCGCGTCTCGTCCAACAACTGTTCGGCGAGGCCGCGGCGGACCTCGTCGAGGATGCGCCGGTAGGAGGAGCCCTCCTCGATGAGTCTGCGCCGCAGCGTCCGCGGGGTCATGAACAGCGAGGCCGCCACCTGATCGCCGGTCGGCGGCCGAGCGGGGTTGCCCAGCAGCAGATTTCGCACTCGTCCCGCCAGGCCCGAACCGACCTGGCGTTCCAGTAGTTCGCGGCACTGCTGTTCGGCCATGGCCGCGGTGTGCGGCTCGGCCAGCGGCAGCGGCTCGTCGATGCGGGCGAGGTCGAACGAGATCGAGTACCGTCCGGCACCGTAATCCGGGGCGAGGCCGAGTAGGCGCCGAATATGCTCGCGCGCCGAGGGATCCGGTTCGGCGTAGGCCAGGCCCGCGCGGCGGGCGCGCGCGCCGACGCCGACGAGTTCGCGGTGCAGCGATCCGATGATGCCGAGATCGCGTTCGGCGACGAAGCGGCGCACCGGTTCGGCCACCGGCGACGGATCGACCACCAGGGTCAGCACGTCGCCCTCCTGACGCGCGACTATGCGGCAGAAGGAGAACGACAGGTCGAGGTAGCGCAGGCCGAGAGTGATCGCCGCGCGCAGGGTGCGGCTGCTGATCAGCGCGTATCCCCAGATGCCGTGGGTGGTGACGTGGTAACGGTCGCCCGCGGCCAGGCCGAGTCCGGGTCGGTCGGCCAGCGCGTCGACGATATTGGCGATCACCGCCAGTTCCTGTTCGGGCGAGACGACCGCGTCGAGTTCGACCAGTCGTCGGGCCCGCAACCCGGAGTGGCGAAGGCAGACCGACGCGGGCACGCCGCGCTCGGCGGCGAACTCGACGAGCAGGCGCACACTCGGCGCTCTCCGCGCGGTCGCCATCGCCTCGACCATGCGATTACCTCCGTCGCCGACCCGGTGATGGTGGCCGAATCTATCAAAAAACTGTCCGCTAGCACCCTGGGTTCCCGGCATCCGACGGCCGTACATTTGGATGTATGACGTGACGCAGGTCACGTCGAGCTTCGATGAGGAGACGTGGGTGCCCGAACAGGATTGTTTCGATTACGTCATCGTCGGCGCGGGCAGCGCGGGCTGCGTCCTGGCCGATCGGCTCAGCGCGGCGGGGGATGTCTCGGTTCTGCTGCTCGAGGCAGGCGGGGCCGACGACGCGGACGAGATCCACATCCCAGCCGCCTTCTCCAGCCTGTTCAAGACCAAATGGGACTGGAACTACGAGACCACCGAACAGAAGCATATGGACGGGCGCAAGGCGTACTGGCCGAGGATGAAGGCACTCGGCGGCTGCTCGTCCATGAACGCCATGATCTACATCCGCGGCAATCGCGCCGACTACGACGGCTGGCGCGACGAGCACGGGGCCGCGGGCTGGGGTTACGACGACGTGCTGCCGTATTTCGTGCGCGCCGAGGCCAATACCCGGCTCGACGGCGAATACCACGGTTCGCGCGGACCGCTGCACGTGGAGGATCGCCGCTACACCCACGAACTCAGCGACGCCTGGGTGCGCGCCGCCATAGACAGCGGTCTGCGACCGAACGACGACTTCAACGGCGCGGTGCAGGAGGGCGCGGGTCGCTACCAGGTCACCTGCAAGAAGGGCCGTCGCTGGTCCACCGCCGACGCCTATCTGCGCCCGGCCGAACACCGCGCCAACCTGACCGTGCACACCCACGCCTTCGCCACCGCCGTGCTGTTCGAGGGCAGCAGGGCCCGCGGCGTGCGCTACCGTCGCGACGGACTCGAGCACACCGCCACCGCAGAGCGCGAGGTGATCCTGTCCGGCGGCGCGATCAATTCCCCTCAGCTGCTGATGCTTTCGGGCGTCGGGCCCGGCGCGCACCTGCGCGAACTCGGCATCGACGTGGTCGCCGACCTGCCCGGGGTCGGCGAGAATCTGCACGATCACCCCGTGGCGCCGGTGCTCTGGTACACGAAGGGCACGACCGACCTGTCCGATTACCTCGGCCCGTCGCGGCTCATGCAGTGGAAACTGACCGGCCGCGGCCCACTGTGCTCGAATGTCGGCGAGGCGGGCGCGTTCTTCGCCTCCGAAGACGGCGCGGGCGGCGCGAGCGGCGCGAGCGGCGCGGACGCACCCGACATCCAGCTCCATGTCGCGCCGACCGGCTTCTACGACAACGGTTTCCGCGAACCCATCGCGCCCATGTTCACCGCGGGCGTGACACTGGTGCGGGTCGCCAGCCGGGGCAGGCTGCGTCTGCGTCGCGCCGATCCGGCCTGGAAACCCGAGATCGACCCGGGCTACTTCGCCGATCCGGTCGACCTGCGCGCGACCGTCGCGGGCACCCGCCGCACCATCGACATCGCCGCGAATTCGGCCATCGCCCGCTACCTGGACCGGCCCTACCTGCCCGAACGCCTCGCGGGGGCCACCGACGACGATCTGGCCGACCACATCCGCGCCTGGACCCAGACCCTGTTCCACCCGGTCGGCACCTGCGCGATGGGGACCGGCGAACAGTCGGTGGTCGATCCCGCGCTGAAGGTCAACGGCATCGACGGCCTGCGGGTGGTGGACGCCTCGGTGATGCCGGAAATCGTGCGCGGCAACACCAACGCGCCCACCATCATGATCGCCGAGAAGGCCGCGGACCTGATCCTGGGCCGCACCGCCTGATCGCACGACGCACGAAGGAGATCCGAGATGACCGCAACGACAGAGACCGCCGCGGTGGCGAGCTTCGATTCGCTTGATCCGGCCACCGGCGACGTCGTCGGCACCTATCCCATCCACGACGCCGACCAGGTGAACGCCGCGGTCGCCCGTGCGCGCGAGGCCGCGACCTGGTGGGCGGGACTGGGTTTCGACGAACGCGGCAAGCGCCTGCGCGCCTGGGCGGGCGTGCTGACCCGGCGTATCAACCAGCTCGCCGAGGTGGTGCACGCCGAGACCGGCAAACCGCATTCGGACGCGACCCTCGAGGTCGCCTTGGTGCTCGACCACATCGCCTGGGCGTCCAAGCACGCGCGAAAGGTGCTCGGCCGCAAGCGCGTATCGTCCGGGCTGACCATGTCGGACCATTCCGCCTCGGTGGAGTACCGCCCGCTCGGCGTCATCGGCGTCATCGGCCCGTGGAACTATCCGGTCTTCACCCCGCTCGGTTCGATCGTCTACGCATTGGCCGCCGGAAACGCGGTGGTGTTCAAGCCAAGTGAGTACACACCCGGTGTCGGCGCCTGGTTGGTGCACGCTTTCGCGCAGGTGGTGCCGGAACAGCCTGTGCTGCAACTCGTCACCGGCTTCGGCGCGACCGGTGAGGCGTTGTGCCGTTCGGGCGTGGACAAGATCGCCTTCACCGGCTCACCCGGTACGGCCCGCAAGATCATGCACGCCTGCGCCGACACCCTCACCCCGGTGGTCATCGAGGGCGGCGGCAAGGACGCGCTGCTGGTGGACGCCGACGCCGATATCGCCAAGGCCGCCGACGCGGCGGTGTGGGGCGGTATGGCCAACGCGGGCCAGACCTGCGTCGGCGTGGAGCGGGTGTACGTACACGAGCGGGTGTACGACGAATTCCTCGACGAGGTCACCGCATTGGTGCGACCGCTGCGCGCCGGGTCGGACCCGGCGGCCAAGATCGGCCCGATGACCATGCCGAGCCAGTCCGAGGTCGTGCGCCGCCACATCGCCGACGCCATCGAGCGCGGCGGCCGCGCCGTCGTCGGCGGACTCGACGCGGTCGGCGAGCGCTTCGTCCAGCCGACCGTGCTGGTGGACGTGCCCGCTGATTCGCTGGCCAATACCGACGAGACCTTCGGCCCCACGCTCACCGTCACCAAGGTGCGCGATATGGACGAGGCCGTTGCCCTGGCCAACGACTCCCGCTACGGCCTCGGCGCGACCGTCTACGCCAAGAAGCGCGGACGGGAATTGGCCGAGCGCATCCGCTCGGGCATGACCTCGGTGAATTCGGTGATCTCCTTCGCCGCCATACCCGGCCTGCCCTTCGGCGGTATCGGTGAATCCGGCTTCGGCCGCATCCACGGCCCCGACGGCCTACGCGAATTCACCTATGCCAAGGCGGTGGCAAGCAGGCGGCTGCCCGCGCTGATGAATCTGACCAGCTTCGCCCGCACCGCGGCCAATGACAAGGCGCTGACCACCCTCGCCAATCTCCTGCACGGCAAGGGCTGAGCGAATCCCGCCGACGCGTGGAATCGGCGCGCCAGCGGTAGCGCGCTCGCGTCGTCGGGGGCGCCCTATCGCGCGGCGCGGTTCGCCAGCGCCGTCATGACCCGCGCGGACAGATCCGGCCACGGCGGCCTGCGCAGCAGCACCAGGGTCATGATCACACCGGTCACCAGACCGATGAATTCGCCGAACAGCGCGGCGCGCGAGGTGGTGTCGACCGACCGCCAGGTGGCCTCGCCGTCGCGCACGACGAACACGCCCAACGGCGTGGCCGTGTAGCCGTCCTCCTCGGCGAAAACCGCCGACGCGGTGACAATGGTCGACCCGTCGGCCGCTTCGTATGGCTCACCGAATACGCGGGCCTGTTCCCCGGATGTCACGATTTCCCTCCGATGTCGAAGTAGCGCTTCGATACTCGCACGCGCCCGTCCGAACGGCGCTACTCCCCCGGTGCGGCGACGGATACGACCGGATCGGGGCGCACGATCGGGCGACGGCGCAGGATGAGCAGATTGACCAGACAGCCGAGCGCGACCACCATCGCGGTCACACCCGGTACCGCGTTGTGCAGGGTCAACCCGGGATCGGTGGTGAACATCCGCCCGCGTAACGCGATCACCACCCCGGGCACGTACAGCACCGTGATGCCGAGCATGAGGCTCGGGCTGTGGTGGGGCATGGCCGCGGAGAAGCAGTACCCGGCGATGACCGACAGCACGACGGTGCCACCGAGCGCGGCGCCGGGGACCGGATGTGCCGGATTGTTGGCAAGCGCGCCGAATGCCGAGAGCGCGAGGACCGCGAGCATGCCGGCGACCGGCGACCCGCGCAGCGATCCGATGAGCAGGCCCGTCGCATTGCCGATGATCGATATCGGAACCATCCAGACCGACAGCGGTATGGGCACGACGATGATGCCCACCGAGGCGATGGCCACACTCAGTTGCAGCAGCACGCCGTCGCGCCCCGGCAGCAGTCGGCCGGCCGCGTACACCGCGATCAGCGTGGCGGCGGTGGCCAGGACTATGTCCATCGCGCCCGTGCCGTTACGCACCATCCATTCCGAACCGAGCACCGGCACGCTGATGCCGACGACGGCGGCGAGAATGGGACTCAGCGGCAGGTCGACCGTGATGGTCGCGTAGCGCCTGCCGTGGCGATAGCGCAACGCGCACCAGATCACCAGCACGGTCGCGGGCCAGATCAGCCACAGCGGCGGCGAATCTATGAACCACGCGGCCGGACCGCGCGGCGTATCGCCGATGTATTGGGTCACCTCACCGATCTGACCGACCACGATGCTGATGATGGCGCCGAGCACGAAGGCGAATGTCATCATCAGCCGCACGCTCACCGCGGCGGCCAATCCGCCAAGCAGCACGCCGCCCGACAGCGAATCGACATAGTTCAGTGAGGTCAGCGGCGCGATCGAGGACAGGCTTCCGCCAAGGAGATGGTTCGCCAGCAACACCAGCATGCCAAGCAACGCGCACAGCCACGGCACGATCAGCGACTGCGCGGTGCTGGCGAACACGGCGACGACCACGGCGCCGACACAGCCGATCGCCGCCGCCCTCGGCAGATTGGTGGCCAGCAATTCGATCTGCACCGTCGACGAACCGCCGCGGGCCCAAGACAACGAGATCGGGGTCGCGAGCGCGAGCCCGCCGATCACGGCGGATACCAGTACCGTGACCAATTCGACCACCCGGGTGCACCGATGCACTCGCTCAACCTACCCAACCAGAGATCGTCAACCCAGCGTTTGCGCTGGGAAATGGACTGTTTCGACCGTATCGAGACCCTGTCGCGACACCGGGTCGCCCCCGACCTGACCCGCTCAGGTGCGCTCGCCGCGCCGAGCCGGGGGTAACGCGCGCGCCGGGGCGCGGCTCATCAGCACGCCCGCCGCGCAGGCGACGGGGAGCACGACAACGGCGTACACCCCGGCGGGTATCGCCATGCGAAGATCGTCCAGCACGCCGATGGCGATGGTCATGGCCAGGGCGCTGTTGTGGATGCCGATCTCCATCGAGCAGGCGATGGCCTGCGGTCCCGGCACCCCCGCCGCCTTCGGCGCCCAATAACCGATGCCGAGACTCCCCGCCGCGAGCAGCAGCGTGACCAGCCCGATATCGACCAGATAGGCGACGGCGTCGGCGCGTTCGGCGATCACCGCGGCCACGCTCAACGCCGCGAGGAATCCGATCGAGACCAGGCGCACCGGCCGATCGGCCCCGCGCGCGAACCCGGGCGCCAGACGGCGGGTCAGCATACCCGCGCCGACCGGGAGCAGCACGATCGCGAAGACCTGGACCACCTTGGTGAATTGGAGGCCGAGCTGTTCGGTGCCCGCGGGGGCGAAGTACGCGAGAGCGAGATTGGCGACCAATGGCATCGTGACCACGGCGATAACCGAATTCACCGCGGTCAAGGTCACATTCAGCGCGACGTCGCCACGGAACAGGTTGCTCAGCAGATTCGCGGTCGCCCCGCCGGGCGCGGCAGCCAGCAGCATCACCCCGACCGCGAGTCGGGGATCGGGATCGACCGCGACCACCAACCCGAAGGCCAGCACAGGAAGAATGGCGAGCTGACAGGTCAGGGCGATCACGGCCGCCCTCGGATAGCGCACCACGCGCGCGAAATCGGCGGGGGTGAGTGCGAGACCTAGGCCGAACATGATGAGCGCCAACACGATCGGCAATGCGATCGTGACCGGCCAATCCGCCATCGGCACTACCTCGCCCTCCGTCGCCGCGCCACCAACGCGGCGACATCGCCGACAACCGTAGTCGGATCCGACTCATCACTACCTCAGTTCGATAGTTACCACGCGGGAGGCGATCGACACGACCGACAATCGCGCCCACCCCGCTCGAGACAGCGATACACTGATTTGAAGGTCAGTTCTCCTATCAAATACTCGAGGGAGGCGGACACGGAATCCCGACCGCGTCCCGGTGACCGTACGAGCAACAATGGGGGACAGAGTGATCCACCGCGTCGGCGACGCGGCCACCACTGCACCCCGAAGAGACCGGAGGTTCAGGATGGGTGTGGGTTCGTATGCGGACGAATCGGGCAACTCCCCCGAATTCCGACATTGCGCCCCACCCGGCGGACCATCGGTGCGCTCGCCCGCCAACCATATGTGGACCGTCTCGGCGGTGGTCGTCGAAGGTGACGACCTCGAACCCCGCCACGGCGTCGTCGCCGCCGCCGATCTCGGCGACGCCGCCGAACAACTCTGCGAATACCTACCGGAGACTCATCCCGACGACGGCGACTACTACCTCGTCGCACGGGAGGTGCCGCTGATGAGCCGCGGACGCCGAGGCAGCGGACAGCATCCGCGCCGCACCTGGGTCAGCCCGATCCGGCGTGACGACGACACCGGTCGCACCACCTACGGCCGGTGGACCGTCGCCGACGACCACCCGCATTTCCGACGCTCGCTGAACTGATCGGGTAGGCCCCGGCCTAGATTCGGAAGCGCGGCCCGCGCCGCTCGTGCCCGTCACTCGACTTGTTGCGATACATGGCCGAATCGACCGAATGCATGAGCGCGTCCACCTCGGGCAGCTGATCGCCGACGAATACGGTGCCGATACTCGCGCCGACGACCACCGGAAAACCCGCCACCTCGATCGGCGCGGCCAGAGTACGGTGCAACCGATCCGCGATGGCCGCCAACTGGTCCTGGCCCGAGCATCTCTCGATGAGCACGATGAATTCGTCACCGCCGATCCGGGCCACCAAACCCCCGGTCGGCTCGACCGACGACCGTAGCCGCAGACCGACATCGCGCAGCACCCGGTCGCCGACGGTGTGTCCCCATTCGTCGTTGACCGACTTGAAACCATCCAGATCCAGATAGCACAGGCCCAGCGGCGGCGACGCCTCCGAGAGCCGGTCGAAGAACAGCAAGCGATTCGGCAGGCCGGTCAGGTTGTCGTGATGCGCGTCGTGCCACAGCCGGTCGGCCAACAGCCTGCGCTCGGTCACGTCGACGGCGACACCGATCAGGAACTGGACCGCACCGCCGCTGTCGCGCACCGCGGACATCGACAGGTCGATATAGGCGAGTTTGCCGTCCGGGCGCACGTGTTCGGTCTCCAACCGGAACCGGTCCGTCTCCCCCGCCAACATGCGCTGCATCTGACCGAAGGCATAGCCGATATTGACCGGGCCGAGCAGTTCGGCCACCGATCGCCCCGGCATGACATCGGCCGGAATGCCGAGCATCTCCCCGAAGGCGGCATTGACGTCGAGCACCTCACCGCGAATGTTCAAGGTGCCGATGCCGACCGAGGCCCCGGCGAAGACCGCCTGGAACCGCGCCTCCGACAGTTGGCGGCGCGCCTCGGCCTCCTGCGCCGCGGCGAGCACGGCCATGAGCATGGTCTCCTGCTCCCCCAGCGCCGCCGAGCGCAGCGCACCGGTGAATCCCGCGGCGAACTCCGAGGCCACCACCAGCGAACGCTCCCGCACCGACGGGTAGTCGGGATCGGAATGGTCGGGACAGACGGCGTCGACCATCTCGTGACAGATCACCAATACCGAGCGGCTGACGGCGACCGGATCCCGGTAATTGGCCGCGACCAGCGCGGCCGCGGCCTTCTGCGCGATACGGGGGTCGGCCGCGCCGCGCACCGCGCGGATCAGGTCGGCTCCGAGTTCATCGAGCAAACGCTCGACCTGGGTGCGCGTGAGAGTCGGCGCGACGACGCCGTCGAGCGCGTCGGCCCACCGCTCGGCTACCTCACCAACACCCACTCGGCAACTCCCTGCCGCTGAACCGGCCCTCTCAACTCTTGCGGCCGACGCCCGCCAGACCCAGCGAACGCCCGGGGGTCTCGTGGTGATCGCGCTCGGACTCGGGTCGCCACAGCGGCAACTCGACCACGCCCGGTTCGACCAGCTCCCATCCATCGAACATAGCCTCGATCGCCGCGCGGGGCCGGAAGTGTATACCGACCCGACTGCCGTCGGCGGCGCTCGCGCGCAGCTGAGCGGCGTCTTCGGGGCGCGTCTCCGAGGTCAGGTGAGAGATCGCGACATAGCTGCCCACCGGTACCGTCGAGCGCAGTTCGGCGACCTTCTCCACCGGACGATCGCTATCGGCGAGCAGATGCAGCACCGCGACGAGCAGTACGCCCACAGGTTTGCCGAAGTCGACGAGTCCGGTCTCGCGGACCCGGGCCAGCAACTCCTCGGGTTTGCGCAGATCCGCCTCGATCGCGCCTGCCCGCTCGTTGCCCGCCAGGATCGCCTTGGCGTGCGCGACGGCCACCGGATCGATATCGGCGTAGAGCACGGTGATCGCCGGATCGATGCCCTGGGCGATCTCGTGCACATTGCCCGCGGTGGGTATGCCCGAACCGATGTCGAGGAACTGGGTGATGCCCGCGTCCGCCAGATGCCGCACCGCGCGGCGCAGAAAAGCGCGATTGCTCAGCGCGAGGCGCGGCAGATCGGGCACCAGCTGCTTCCCCATTTCGGCGGCCCGACGATCGACCTCGAAGTTGTGGGAGCCGCCCAATAGGGCGTCGTACATTCGCGCCGGGCTCGCCTGGTGCATGTCAACGCCCTCGGGCGCCCACGCCGGCCTGTTCATCCCACACTCTTTTCGCCGCCACATCCTGGGGTCGCCCGGGACCGGTGCGACCCGCCACCGTTCCGGGGATGTCGGTACCGACCACCCGGATCGTGCTGTCCGAATAGTAATCGCGGCGACGAATCCGGGCATATCGCGGTTGATCACGTTTGGGCAGCGGTCCGTACCGGCGGACGAGACCCGCCCATCAATGCAGACATGCGCATGTCTGCACAGTAGGCTAGGCTTGGCGCGACAGTCATTCGACGAGAGGCATGGACCCATGGGAGAACAGTGCGTGTCGCCGGAGCAGTCCACCGGAACAGTTCCGGCACGGACCGCGCACGATGAGCACCGCAACGCGCACGGGTACGGGTACGGGTACGCCGACGATCACGGCCGCGGCGGACACGATCACAGCCACGATCACGGCGTCTCCGCCGATTCCGATCCGCGCTGGCTCACCATCGCACTGGTCCTCATCGTCGGTTTCATGGCCGCCGAGGTGATCATCGGCCTCGTTGCCCAATCCCTGGCATTGATCACCGACGCCGCGCACATGCTCACCGACGCCGCATCGATCGTGCTCGCACTGCTCGCCATCCGCCTCGCCAAACGCCCGGCGCGTGGGCGCTACACCTACGGATTCAAACGCGCCGAAATCCTCTCGGCGCAGGCCAACGGCATCACCCTGCTGCTGTTGGCGATCTGGTTCGTGTACGAGGGTATCGCCCGCCTGATCGACCCGCCCGAGGTCGAGGGGCCGCTGGTGCTGATCACCGCGCTCGCGGGCATCGTGGTCAATATCGTCGCCGCGTGGAGCATCGGCCGCGCCAACCGCACCAGCCTCAATGTCGAGGGCGCCTTCCAGCACATCCTCAACGATCTCTACGCCTTCATCGGCACGGCCGTCGCCGGTGCGGTCGTGTGGCTCGCGGGCTACCCCCGCGCCGACGCCATCGCCGCCCTCGTGGTCGCCGCCCTCATGCTGAAGGCGGGCTGGTCGCTGGTGCGCGAATCAGGACGAATCTTCCTCGAGGCCGCACCCGCCCATCTCGATCCCGACGAGATCGGCGCGGGCATCGTCGCCATCCCCCGGGTCGCCGAAGTCCACGACCTGCACGTCTGGCTCATCACCTCCGGCCAGCCGTCCCTGTCGGCGCACATCCTGGTCGACGACGGCGCCGACTGCCACGCCATCCGCTCGACCGTGGAAGAACTGCTCCGCGATGTCTTCGGCGTCGAACACACCACCCTCCAGGTCGACCACGCAGGCGATATCGATCGCCCCCCGATCGACCACTGTGCCGAGGCGCACGGTCCCGTCCACCGCGCCTGAGATCGCCTCACATCCCGTCTTCCACCGGCGATACACCGCGGGCGGGATACCGCACACCGTCCGTCCTCAGGTCGCGTCGTGGAAGACGAGACCGAGGGTGCGCCGTGCGCCACACCGTCGCCACCCCGTGCCGCATCGGCGCGGCGGAATATCCGCGCGCGCTCGGCACCGGCCGGTGCGCGCCGACTTGACCTTCGAGTTACCTGAGGGCCCATGCTGGGCTGGTGACGGAGACACGGGAGTTGATCACGATCGGGGCGATGGCGCGGGCCACTGGGCTCACCGCCAGCGCGCTGCGGTTCTACGCCGACGGCGGTCTGCTCGTCCCGGCCCGCGTCGACCCGGTGACCGGCTATCGCTACTACGCGCCCGACCAGTGCGAACGCGCCATTCTCGTCCGGCGGCTACGCGAGATCGGGATTCCGCTGGACACAGTGGCCGAAATTCTGGCGGGCGACCCGCTCGCGGCGGGCCGCGTACTCGACGATCACGTGCGGGCATTGAGCCGCCGGGCCGAACGGGCCGCCGCGGTCGCCGCGGCGGTCAAACGAGTCATCGGCGCGACGGCGGTGACTCTGTCGGGCCCGGTGATCGCGGAATCCATCGATCAGGTGGTCGACGCGGCGGCCCGCGACCGCGCGATTCCGATACTGGCCGGAGTCCTGGTGGAGGTCGACGTGTATTCGGTGACCTTCACCGCCACCGACCGCTATCGCCTCTCGACCCGGACCGTGGTCCCCGACCAACCGGGCGTGGACGCCTGGCAGCGGGTGGTCGCGGCGGGGGAACTCGCGGCCCTGCGCGAGCGGCTGCGACGCTGCGGCGCGGTCGCCCTCTCGCGCACCGAGGACGGTATCGCGCTGCGCGGCGACGATTTCGAAGCGCGCTGCGCGACCGTCGATGGCGCCTACCCGGACTATCGCGCCATGTGGGCGAGCCTGGCCCCGGTGACGACCAGGCTCGTGGTCGGGCGCGCGGCGATCCTCGACGCGCTCGAAGGGGTGCGGGAACCGGTGTGGTGCACGGCCTGCGCCACGGAACTCACACTGCGAACGACGGGGCTCGAATCCACCGAACCGCGGCGGATTCCGGCATCGGGCACCGGGCCGTCGGTCGATATCGGCTTTTCCCCCGCCGTCCTGCGTCCCTCCGTCGCCGCGGCGTTGGGGCCCGACATCATGCTCGACCTCGCCGGATGCGATCAGCCGGTGGTGGTCCGGTCCGCCACCGACGGCGACCTCGCCAGTCTGGTCATGCCGAGAGCCCCGGCCACCGAGAACGATACGAAGGACAGTCCATGACCACCGATCCCACGATGGATGCCATCACCGAGGCCGTCACGCTCGGACGGGCGGGTGACCGAATCGCCGCGCGCACCATGCTTGCGGCCATCTGGAACTCCGTCGGGCCGATGGGCGACGCCCTGCACCGGTGCACGCTCGCGCATTACATGGCCGATCTCCAGGAGGACGCGGCACAGGCATTGGCCTGGGATGTGCGAGCGCTCGACGCGGCCGACGCGCTCACCGGCGACCGGGCCGCCCGACACCATCCCGGTCTGGACGTGCGGGGGTTCTATCCCTCGCTGCATCTGAACCTGGCGGACAATTACCGGCGGCTCGGGGCTTTCGAGGCAGCTCATCGGGAGATCGGCGCGGCCCGCGACCGGCTGGCCCACCTGCCCGACAACGAGTACGGAGAACTCATTCGCACGATCCTGGACGAGCTCGAGATCGCGGCCGCCGCCGGAGATACCGCGCCAAGACCCAGCGCCCCGCGCTGAGCGCTACCGGTTCAGGCGGGCGTGGCCAGGTGCTCGACCAGCCTGGCGAGGGTTTCGTCGGCGGGTGGGCGAGGTTGGTAGAAGCAGACCCGGTCGCCGATGCCGCCTACCCGTGCCCGGATCTCCGCGGCCACCTCGGCGGGCGTGCCCCGGGCGACGAGAGTGGACAGGATGTCGTCGTCGATCAGGTCGGCCATGTCCTGCCAGCGCCCCCGCTTGGACAGCGCGTTGAGTTCCGGTTGTAGGTCGCCCCAGCCGTGCAGGTCGAGGACGGGACGGTAGGCCGGGGTGGAGCCGTAGAAGCCGAGTAGCTTGCGGGCCGCGGCGTCGGCGGCCTCTCGGTCGCGCTCGGTGTCGGCGACGGCGACGATGACCTCCGGGACCACGGTGAACTCGGCGGCGCTCCGATTGCTCGCCGCGAGACCGGCGCGTACCGAGGGCAGTACCCGTTCTCGCAGGTAACGGGCGGTGTTGAAAGGCATGACGAGCAGCCCGTCGGCCACTTCGGCGGCGGTTCGGGTCATGACCGGACCGAGGCCGCCCAAATAGATCGGGGGCGGGCCGAAGGGGTTGGGGCCCGGGTCGAACGTGGGGGTCATGAGGGTGTGGCGGTAGTACTCGCCGCGAAAGTCCAAGGGGGCGCCCGTGTTCCAGCGGTCGAAGATCGCGCGCAGCGCCGCGACCAATTCGGCCATGCGGCGGGCGGGGCGGCCGAATTCGATGCCGAAGCGCTTCTCGATCTGCGGACGGATCTGGGTGCCGAGACCGAGGATGAAACGCCCCGAGCTGATCAGTTGCAGGTCGTTGGCCTGATGGGCCAGGTGGATGGGGTTGCGCGGGAAGGCGATGGCGACATTGGTCAGCAGGTCCATCCCGCCCGCGGTGGCGGCGAGGGTGAGCGGGGTGAATACGTCGTGCGGGCCCTCGAAGGTGAAGACGCCGTTCACCCCCGTATCGCGCAGGGCACGAGTGCGTTCGGCCGCGTCCTTCGGCCCGTATATCGCGGTGTAGACCCGCATCGGCCGCTCCATGAACTCGACAGCTTCGACCGCTCCGAATTGGAACAGGTTCTAACCAGTGCAAGATAGCACCGCCCGGGGCCGATCCACCGGAAACTCACAGCGATCCAACAGCGGGAACCGGCAGGATGGTCGGCGTGCGAGTACTTGTGGTCGAGGACGAGAAGCTGCTGGCCGACGCCATCGCGAGCGGTCTGCGCCGCCATGCCGTCGCGGTGGACGTGGTCTACGACGGTACGGCCGCGCTCGAACGCGCCACCGTGAACGACTACGACGTCATCGTGCTGGACCGCGACCTGCCCGGCACCCACGGCGACGCCGTGTGCGCCGGACTCGCCGAATCCGGCGCCGACTGCCGCATCCTCATGCTCACCGCCGCCACCGCCGTGGCCGAACGGGTCGCCGGACTCGGCCTCGGCGCCGACGACTACCTGACCAAACCATTCGCCTTCGCCGAACTCGTCGCCCGTATCCAGGCGCTGGGCAGGCGGGCGCGTCCCGCACCGCCGCCGGTCCTGGATCGCGCGGGTATCCGGCTGGACCCGCACCGCCACACCGTCACCCGCGATGGCGCGCCGATCGCCTTGTCACGCAAGGAGTTCGCGGTTCTGGACGAACTGCTGCGGGCGGGCGGCGGGGTGGTGTCGGCGGAACAACTGCTGGAGAAGGCATGGGACGAGCACACCGATCCGTTCACCGGCGTGGTGCGGTACACGATCATGATGCTGCGCCGCAAACTCGGCGACCCGCCGGTGATCGAGACCGAGGCGGGCGTCGGATATTGCATCCGGTGAGGCGCCGCTCCACCATTCGCCTGCGCCTGACCCTGCTCTACGCGGGCGCGTTCTTCCTCGCGGGCGCGGTGCTCATCGCGCTCATGTACTTCTACCTCGATCAATCCCTGGGACGACGCACCGGGATCGGCGCGCAGGTGCGGGACTTCCTCGTGCAGAACGGATCCCGCAATCGGGGGGACCTGTATGCGGTGCTCACCGCGCAGGCCGAACAGAATCGCCGGGAAACCCTCGAAGGGATGCTGATCTGGTCGCTGGTGGCACTCGGCGCGGTCGGTGTGGCCGCGGGCGGGCTCGGCTGGGCGCTGGCGGGCCGCGCGCTGGCGCCGTTGCAGCGCATCACCGCGACCGCGCGCCGGGTGGCCGACCGCAGTCTGCACGAACGCATCGCGCTGGACGGTCCGGCCGACGAGATCAAGGATCTGGCCGACACCTTCGACGCCATGCTGGAACGGCTGGACCGCGCCTTCGACGGGCAGCGGCGTTTCGTGGCCAATGCCTCCCACGAACTTCGCACCCCGCTGACCATCAATCGGACGCTGATCGAGGTCGCCCTCGACGACCCTGACGCGCCCGAAGCGCTGCGCACCCTCGGCGCCACCCTGCTCGAGGTCAATCACCGGCACGAAAAGCTGATCGACGGTCTGCTGGTGCTCGCGGGCAGTGACCAGCGGCTGACCACCCGCGTGCGGGTCGATCTGGCCGAGACCGCCCGTCGCGCCATCGCCGTGGCGGGCGCGGACGCGGCGCGCGCGGGCATCGACGTGCGCACCGAGATCACCTCGGCGCAAGTCGCGGGCGATCCACTGCTGCTGGAACGGCTGATCCAGAATCTGGTCGACAATGCCGTGCGCTACAACCGCGGCGCCGACGGCTGGGTCGCGGTGCGGGTCGGCGCACACGGCGACAGCGTCACGCTGAATGTCGAGAACACGGGTCCGATGGTGCCGCCATACGAGGTGGACGGACTGTTCGAGCCGTTCCGTCGGCTGCCCACCGCCGAGCGCGTGGCCGAGACCTCGACGCGCGTACGCGGTGCGGGACTCGGACTCTCGATCGTGCGATCGGTCGCCCACGCGCACGGCGGCGCCGTGCGCGCCACCGCCAGACCCGAGGGCGGACTGCTCGTCACCCTGGATCTGCCCCGCCGCACGGGCTAGCGCGCGGCCGGACAACCGCCCGACCGCCGCGGGCTCGGCTCAGTAGTTGTGGCAGGTGTCTGCGACGATGCCCAACTTCTCCCGGACGGCTTTGCCCTCCGGGGTGTCGGCGCGCTGCTGGATACGCTCGCGCGCGCCGGGGTGTTCGTCGAGCCGCTGCTGGATACGCGCGCGACGCTGGTCCACCGGCAACGACAGGAATTCCTGCAACTTCGCCTTGCGGTCGGGGTGGGCGTCCAACTTCGCCGCGTAGTCCGGCGCGACCGCGTGCAGCGCGGCGTCGACCTGGGCGAAGGTGCACGTCGTCTCGATCAGCCTGCCCGCCGCGCCCGGCTGCGCGGTGGCGGTGCCGGGTGCGAGCAGCGCCGCGGCCGCCGCGACGCCGCCGAGTGCGACCGCGGCGCGCAGAATTCCGGAACGAGTGTGTGCCATAAGCGTGACCCTTTCGGTTCGGTTCGGGTTCGTCGTCGACCCGTGTGCCCAAGTCCACCAGCCGGGGCGTTGGGCCGGCGCTAGGACGCGAGCGGCCTCCGAACACGACACCGTCGGCGCCCGGAACACGGACGCCGACGGCGGGCACACACCTACCGGATGGTGTCGGGATTCCAGGTCGAGACCGCCCAGATCACCACGATGCTCAGGGCGATGACCAGGATCGACCACCACGGGTAGTACGGCAGCGACAGGAAGTTGGCGATGATCGTGAGCGCCGCGATGACGATGGCGGCGACCTTGCCCCACGCGCTGCCCGTCATGAGGCCGATGGCGCAGACGATGAGGACCGCGCCGAGCACGATATGGACCCATCCCCAGCCGGTGGTGTCGAACTGATAGATGTAGTCGGGTCCGACGACGAACAGGTCGTCGTCGGCGACCGCCGAAATGCCCTCGAAGATCGATAGGACGCCGACGGTGAGCAGCAGTATCGCGGCACCGATGGAGGTACCCGCCGCGATCCCCGCACGGACCGGGTGGCCGGTCTCCGGTTTCTGAGTCGTCATTGCTATCCCTTCCGCGAGAGAAGAACCTGGATTCCATCTCAGTCCACCGGCGACACGGGTTTCCTCACCCGCTACGGGTGATACCCGCCCGCCTCCGGTTGCGGTGCGGTAACCGAGTGGCGCGCATTCGCGCCGATCCGCTGCCGAGCGGTCCGCGACGGCTGCGCGCGGACCTGCGGGGTCCTCATCCACTCCGTATGAGTCGCGGATGGTTTGCTACGCGCCAAAAAAGCCTGTTCGGTCGGTATGCTCGGATGTCCGACAGCAGACGGCGAGAGATGAGGCAGTACCGTCCCAGGAGGCTAGGGTGCACTCTTCGCGACGACTCCACCTTGTACCGGCTCCGGCGGTGACCGCCGGTGCGATGATGTCGAGCGGCATACCCGCGCCGCTGTTCACCCCGCTCATCCTGCGCGACACCCACGCGCGGCTGGACTCCGCCGCCGCACCCGCGGCCGGACGCACGGTCCTCATGTGTTCGCCCGCCGGTAGCGGTAAGACGGTGCTCGCGGCGGAATGGCTGCGGCGGCATCTACACGGGCATCCGAAGACGCGCTACTGCTGGATCACCGTCACCGAGACGATGGACGATGCCGCCCGGCTGTGGACCGAGATCCGCGCCCAACTCGGACTTCCCACGGACGGCGCCCGCCAGTCCACCGATCCCATGGGCGCGGTGATCGATCTGGTGCAGGACGCGGCCGAACGACCCGCGGTCGTCGTGCTCGACGACGCGCACCTGCTGACCGACCCGCTGGCGCTGGCCGGACTCGAATACTTCCTGCACTACGCCCCCGCGCCGATGCTCACCATCGTCACCGGCCGTTACGAACCGCCGCTGCGCTGGCACAGCCTCGACATGGCGGGCCGCCTGGTGCGCCTCGGCCCGACGGATCTGGCCTTCGACGCCGAACACATCGCCTCGGTCTTCGTCGAGCACGGATGCCCGCTGGACGAGGACGAACTGGCGTCGATCCATCACCTCACCCGCGGCTGGGCGGCGCTGGTGCGCATAGCCGCGCTCTACACCGCCATGCACGGACCAGAACGCGGTACGGCGCTGGCCATGCTCGCCCACGCACCGCATCCCATCTCGGACTTCCTGGTCGGTGAGTTGATCGAGGTGCTCGATGACGACGTGCGCGACTTCCTGCTCGCCACCTGCGTACCCGAATCTTTCACCGACGCGCTGGCCGAGGAGTTGGCCGGTCCGCGCACCCCTCGCGTCCTCGACGACTTGGCGCGCATCAACTTCCCGGTGCAGCACACCGTGCACGAGGATCGGCTGCGGTACTCCTACCATCCGATGCTGCGCGCGTATCTGCTCGCCGAACTGCAACGCGCCACCCCGCAGCGGATCGCGGAACTGCATCGAAGGTCGGGCCGCTGGTACCTGACCGTTGGCGATCCGACCGCGGCCCTTCCGCATCTGCTCGCCGAACCCGGACAGCCCCAATTGTCCTCCTACATAAGGGAATACGGTCTGCGCATGGTCCTCGAGGGAACCGGACCGATCCTGTTCCACAAACTCGACGCCGCCACCGCGCGACTGCTCGACGATCCCTTCGTTGTGCTGCTGCGGGTGATCGACGCGGTCGAACGCGGCGACAATGCCGCGGCGGCGGCCTATCTCGACCAGTTCGCGGCCCGCGACCCGGCCGGTTCGGCGGTCGTCACCGCGACCTGGTTGGCGGCGATGCGCCTGGCCGCCACCGCGGCGGTCGAGGTGGCGATCGGGGTCGGCGGCGAAGGATCACCGGAAAACCGCGCGACCCTTCCGATCTCGGCCGACCCGCCGACCACCGGGCAGACCGATCTCGACTGCTATCTGGCCATCCAGCTCGGCAGCGCACGGCTGTGCGCGGGCTCGGTCATCGCGGGCGAGCAGGCGTTGCACCGGGCGCTGGCATTGGCCGAGCACACCGGTAACCACCGGCTGCAACTGCGCGCGGTGACCCGGCTCGCGGCGGCCTCGGCGCTGACCGGGCCGATTCCGCTCATGCGCGACCGCGCCACCCGCGCCATCGATCTCGCACTCGCGCACGACCTGACCCGGCAACCCGATCACGTGCACGCGATCGCATTGCGCGCACTGGCCGACTATCTCCAGGGCGAACCCGTGGAACCGGAGGATCTGGCCGGTCTGGCGCAGACCCGGCGCGGATTGGACGGCGCCAATGAACCGGTCGCGGGTCGTCACGCCTATATCGTCGGGCTGTTGCTGGGTTTCGACGCCGCCGCCGACAAGTACGCGGCGGCCATGCGCCTGCACGGGCAGATGCAGCGATTGCTCGGCGAGACACCGCGTCCGCCGATCGACGGGCGCCTGCTGGTCCCGGTGGTGTCGATACTGCTGCGCCTGCACGAACGTGATCTCGCCGCCCAGCTCGCCGCGACCGCGCACCGGACGCTGCACGGCGCACCCGATGCCGTGCTGGCCTGCGCCGCGGTGGCCGAGGCGATGAACAAACCGCAGGACATACTCGACGCGGTACAGCCGCTGCTCGACCGCGCCGCCGCACTGCCCGCCTATTCCGCGGTCACCGCGTGGCTGCTCTACGCCTGCGCCGCGCATCGGCTCGACCGACCGGTGAAGTCCTACGAAGGGCTCGCCGAGGCCGTGCGCCTGGCCGCCCCCGACCGGCTGGTGCGGCCGTTCTTCGAGGTCGCGGGTGCTCTGACGCTGCTGCACGATCACGCGGGCCGCTTCGGCACCGGCAACGTGTTCGTCGAGACCGTGCGCGAATACGCCGCCGCCCGGCCCCAGCCCATGACCCCCGCGCTCACCGACGCCGAACTGACCGTGCTCCGACAACTGCCGAGCGGGCGCACGGCCTTGCAGATCGCCCAGGATCTCGGCGTTTCGATCAATACCGTCAAAACCCATCTGCGCGCCGTCTACGCCAAGCTCGGCGCGAATTCGCGTGCCGAGGCGATGTTGCGTGCGCGCCGGATCGGGCTGCTGTGATCCGCCGCGCCGATCTCATCCGCGCAGGGTGAGGACGCCACCGCACCGTACGGAGCACGCTCGACACCGGGCCGACGATCGTCGCCCGAGCCCGCCGTCCGGGAGAGGAGTTGCCCATGCCGGTCCGATATCAGTTCATCATCGACGGCACGCTCTCCGAACGCGCGCTGGCCGCATTTCCCGAACTCACCGCCTCCGATCGCGCCCCCGGCGATGTGACGACCCTCTTCGGCCCCGTCGCCGATACGGTCGCGCTGCGCGGGATCATGGCCCGCATCGACGCGCTCGGGCTGACGCTGCTGGAGATGCGGCAGATGCCGGACTGAGTCAGCGCACCGCCGCGGCGGGTCGGCCGACCTCGGCGCGCGGGGTGGGCACGAGCGTCTTGGACAGGTCGGTGCGCAGTGTGGTCGCCGAATCCAGCACGTAGTTCTGGCGCACCTTCCACGGGTGCCGATCGCCCTGGCGCGGAAACTCGCCGATGGAGCGCTGGATATAGCCAGAGGCCAAGTCGAGCAGCGGACGTTCGTCCAGCGGTCCGCGCGGACGCGGCACCACCGCGGCGTAGTCGTTGCGGTCCATGTACCGCAGCACCTTGCAGACCAGGCGCGAGGTGAGATCGGCGCGCAGGGTCCACGAGGCATTGGTGTAGCCGATGCATACGGCGAAATTGGGGATACCGGTGAGCATGGCGCCCTGCCACACGAACTGTTCGGACAGCTCGACCGGGACACCGTCCACGTGCGGGGTGATGCCGCCGAAGGCCAGCAGTCGCAGTCCGGTCGCGGTGATCACGATGTCGGCGGGCAGCACGCGCCCGGACTCGCACCGGATGCCCTCGGGCACGAAGGTTTCGATGCGGTCGGTGACCACCTCGGCCTTGCCTTTCTTCATCGCCCTGAAGAAATCCGCGTCCGGCGCCGCGCACAACCGCTGATCCCACGGGTCATAGCTCGGGGTGAAATGTTCGGCGACGAGCTTCTCGTCCTTGAGTATGCGGGTGGCGAACCCGGTGAGCAGTTTGCGCGCGGCTTCGGGACGGCGGCGGCAGTACTGGTAGAAGCCGATGCCGAACAGGATGTTCTTGGTGCGGATGATCCGGTGCGCCAGTTTCGGCGGCAGCAGTTCACGGATCTTGTCGGCCTGCTTGTCGCGGCCGGGGACAGCGCTGATCCAGGTCGGACTTCGCTGCAACATGGTCACCGATTCGGCCTGTTCGGCCATCGCCGGGACCAGGGTTACCGCGGTCGCGCCGCTGCCGATGACCACCACTCGCTTGCCCGCGTAGTCGAGGTCGTCGGGCCAGAACTGCGGATGCACCACCCGCCCCTGGAAATCTTCGACACCGGGGAATTCGGGAGCGTGACCGTGATCGTAGTTGTAGTAACCCGCGCAGGCGTAGAGGAAGTTGCAGGTCAGCGTGGTGCGCTCGGTCGCGCCCGCGCCGTCGCGGCGCTCGATGCTCAGCGTCCAGAGCGCCCGTTCGCTCGACCAGTCGGCCGAGAGCACCTTCATGCCGTACCGGATATGGCGGTCGATGCCGGATTCTGTCGCGGTCTCGGTGACATAGCGCAGAATCGAGGGTCCGTCGGCGATGGACTTGGCATCGCGCCACGGCTTGAACGGATAACCGAGGGTGAACATGTCGGAATCGGAGCGAATCCCCGGGTAGCGGAACAAATCCCAGGTGCCGCCGAGTGCGTCGCGCGCCTCGAGGATCGCGTAGCTCTTGCCCGGACATTCGGTCTGCAACCGGTAGGCGGCCCCGATTCCGGAAAGTCCCGCGCCGACGATCACGACATCAATGTGCTCGGCAACAATGTCCGTCTCGGTCATGACTCCAGTGTGCTGCGCTCAGCGCCGTCTCACTTGACTTAACGCGACAAGTATTTGATTCTGGGCGACATGTCGATGATTCGTTCCGCGGGACTGCGCGGCTTCCGCGCGACCGTGGCGGAACTCGGCGGCGACGCCGAGGAACTCGCCCGGATCATCGGACTGCCGCCCGCGGCGCTCGACACCGACGATCTGCTGATACCCGACGAGTCGGTGGCCGCCGTACTGGAACTGGCGGCGCACCGGCTCGGGCGGCCCGATCTCGGACTGCGCATCGCCTACCGGCAGGACCTCGACATGCTCGGCCCGCTCGCGCTGGCCATCCGCAACTCCCCCACGCTGGCCGACGTGCTGGAATGCACCGAGCGCTACCTGTTCGTGCACGCCCGCGCACTGCGGCTGACGATGGAACCCGACCCGTACGGCGACCGCGGGGTGATCGGTCTGCGCTACGGTGTCGCGCCGGGTAGGCCGAGTCCGGTGCAGGGCACCGACCTCGGCCTCGGATTCGTGCACCGGGCGATCCAGCGGCTGGTCGAGGACCGCTACGGGCTGCGGTCGGTGGAACTGCCCTACCGCCCGCCCGCGCCGGTCGCGGCCTACGAGCGGTTCTTCGACGCGCCGGTGCGCGTCGACCGGCCCGCGGCCATGCTCCGGGTGCCGAGCAATCTGGGCAACAGGCCGCTGTCGGGCGGGGACGAGAATCTGCACCGTCTCGCGATGGCCTTTCTCGCCGAGCAGACCGATACCGCCGACGCCTCCCTGGTACCGCAGATCCGCGCCACCGTGCAGCGTCTGCTCGGTACGACACCGCCCGAAATCGGCGTGGTGGCAGCGCTTCTGGCCATGCACCCGCGTACCGTGCAGCGCCGTCTGGCCGCCGAGGGCACCACCTTCGCCGCGATACTCGACGATGTGCGCCGCCATGAGGCCCGCCGCTATCTGACCACCACCGATATGCCGATGAGTCAGATCGCCTCGCTCATCGGCCTGTCCGAACAGGCCACCTTCACCCGCTGCGCGCGCCGCTGGTGGGGTTCGACCCCGACCGCGCTGCGCCGCGGCGCGATCCGCTAGGCGGCCTCGCGCACCTTGTCGACCGCGTCGGTGAAGACCTTGGTGAACACCGTCTCGTCCGCGCCGTCGCGCAGGGTGCTCGACCGCACCGCCACCGTGACCCCGCGGAGCACGGCGATGCCCATGAAGGCGGTGGAGGTCAGCGGTTTGCCCTCGCCGACCGCGGACACCGTGGTCGAGCGATAGACGATCGCGTCGACGCCGTTCAATTCCGCGGGCGCGCTGAGGTTTTGGACCTTGGACCGGGTGGTGATCCGGCGGCCTTCGATGGTCGAGGTGAGCACGACCTCGGGACAGGCGTTATTGCCCGCGACGATGCGCTTCGTATCACCGGCGCGCCCCGCGATGAATTCGGTGTACATGACGCCGGTGCGCTCGTCGGACACGGCCGACACCGCGGCCTGGGCGAGCAGATCCTTGGTGGCGTCGCTGAGATCCTGCTGGGTGCTCGCGCATTCCGGCGGGTCGAAGGTGGCCGACTGCAGGCCGCCGGCGAGGTCGGCGGCGGCGGCCTGGAGGCGGTCCTGCGGCACGTCGACCTTCTCCGTTCCCGCGGGGAATTCCTGTGCGGTGAGCAGCAATCGCTCACGCGCCGTGGTGACCGGCGCGGAGTTCCCGCCGCCCGCGGAATCGCCGTCGGCACCGCATCCGGCGACGAGCACAGCGCCCGCCACGACCACCATCACACCTCGCGTGCCCCTGCCGAGCAGATCGATCATGTCCGACAGCATGCCGCAATCGGTGACGGCGGCCGAATCCGCACCGGACACCCGTCGCGGGCACGCGATCGCCCCTAGGAACGCCCGCGAGCGCGTCATAGACTTCACGACCGAATATCGGGAAGGGATCGCATGGACACGGTCAGAGAGGTTGCCGAAGAGGGCAAGCGGCTGATCGATCGGGCCTGGCTCGGCGAGTTGACCCGCGACGAGGCCGTGCACCGGTTCGTCCAGGTCGGCGACGGCCTGGTGTGTTCGATCACGGCGGGGGAGATCATCGATGACGGGGTGCGCTGGCTGGACACCAATGCCACCCGGCTGCGAATCCTGGCGTGGTGCGCCCTGCTCGAGATCCCGCTGTTCGGCGGGTTCGCAGTGCTCGCAATCGTATTCGGCGATTACACCACCTGCGCGTTGTCGGTACTTCTGCTGCTGGTCCTACAGGTGATCCATCGCAGGTTGCTGCCGCATCCGGTCCCGACACGACGCAGGTACTGAAACCGACCACGGCGTGGGCGGCTAGGGTTCGGCACATGGTGGATTCGACCGTCCCGATGCCCGATCAGCCCCACCCGCACGAACCACACGGCGATGGTTTCGCCTCCCGGCTCAACTGGTTGCGCGCGGGCGTGCTCGGCGCCAACGACGGCATCGTGTCGACGGCCGGTCTGGTCGTCGGTGTGGCGGCGGCCACAACCGGGACCACCGAGATCTTCACCGCCGGTATAGCCGGATTGACAGCGGGCGCCATCTCCATGGCGGTGGGCGAATACGTCTCGGTTAGCACCCAGCGCGATTCCGAGCGCGCGTTGCTGGCCAAGGAACGCCGGGAACTGCGCGAGGAACCCGACTTCGAACTGGAGGAACTCGCGGGCATCTACCACGCCAAGGGTCTCTCGCCCGAGACCGCCCGCAAGGTCGCCGAGGAACTCACCGCGCACGACGCCTTCACCGCCCACGCCGAGGCGGAACTGGGATTGGACCCGCGCGCGCTGACCAATCCGTGGCAGGCCGCCTTCTCCTCGGCGGTCGCCTTCACCGTCGGCGCGCTGCTGCCACTGGTGGCGATCCTGGTACCGCCGGTGCCCGCGCGCATCCCGGTGACCTTCGCCGCGGTGCTGGTCGCGCTCGCGCTGACCGGATCGCTCAGCGCCCGTCTCGGCGGTAGCAGGCGCGGCCGGGCGGTGCTGCGGGTGGTAGCCGGCGGCGCGCTGGCGATGGCCGTCACCTACGGCATCGGCCATATCGCCGATGTGGCGGGAATATGACGCCTACGTGCATACGTCATCATTCGGATGCGACAGTGCGTTTCCGGGTTCGAGGGGCGTAAAGTACGAATCCTCGACGGGTCCCGACGGTGTGACTCCGATTCCCCCCGGTACTCGAGCGAGGAGGACCGACATGCCTTTCCACGATCGCCGCGATGCCGGTCGCCGATTGATCGGGCGGCTGCGGGGATTCCGATTCCCCGACGACGATGTCGTCGTGGTCGGCGTGGCACGCGGCGGAGTCCCGGTGGCCTACGAGATCGCCACCGCCCTGCGGGCTCCGCTCGATGTCGCTGTGGTGCGCAAACTTCCGGTTCCCTTCCAGCCGCGGCTGTCCTTCGGCGCCATCGGCGAGAACGGGGTGCGGATCATCGACGACGAGGCCGCGGGCCGGGCATTCGTCTCCGGCGCCGAGCGGGTGCGGGTGGAGACCGAGGTCCGACATGACCTGTCCCGCAGCGCGCTTCGCTATCGCGCCACGCATGCGCCGGTTCCACTGGCGGGCGCGACCGCGATCGTCGTCGACGACGGCGTCGCCACCGGCGCCTCGGCGCGGGCGGCGTGCGCGATGGCGCGGGCCCAGGGCGCGAGGCGGGTGCTGCTTGCCGTACCGGTCGGCTCGCCGCGGGCCATTCGGGTGCTGGCCGCGCACGTGGACAATGTCGTGTGCCTGGAGACACCGGAGCTGTTCCATTCGATAGCCCACTGGTATAAGGAATTCGATGACGTGACCGATCGGGGAATCGTCGACCTACTCGATCGCGCCGCGGACGACCGCAGCGCCGCCGGACTCGCCGCACCCCCGGTCGGATGATCCGACCGGGGGTGCGGTTTTCGAGGTCTTGTGCGGCGGGGTCAGTAATAGTGCCGCCGTCCGCCGACCGGGCGGCCCGCGGAACCCGCGATCGCCAGGACCGCGCCGACGAGCAGTACCACGATGCCTGCGGTGGTGAGCAATGGGATTCCGACCAACCAGCCGACGAGCAGCAGAATGAGTCCGAGAACAATCATGATTCCATCCTTTGGGGTGACGATCGGGATCGATCGTTATTTCGCGGACACGTCCGTCTTGGGACGCGAGCCCGGTGCGGCGGCCTTCGGCAGGAAGCGATTGACACTCCACACCGGCTTCTGATCCGCCGCCGGCTTCGCCTCGGTGGTCGGGATCGGCTTCTCGGACCGCGCGGGGTCCGGCGCGGCGGTGTCACGGCGGGCGGCGGCGGCTTCCTTGCGGGTCTTGCGCAACTCCCGCCGGGTCGCGCTGTTGCGTCGCGAGGACTGCCGCACGCCCATGAGCAGCAGGCTCAGCCCGAGCATTCCGATGGCGCCCACCGCCATACCGTAGAGAAACAATTCACCGGCCGAAGCCGAGAAATGGTAGTCGAAGACCCCGAAATCGCTGGTGTCGGTGCGTACTTCGCCGGAATTTGCCGCGACTCCGGCAACCCCGACGACCACCGCAGCGATCAGGACCAATAGTCCGAGGAGTATGATCATGGCTGATCCCGTTGTGCCGTAGTTGTATTACGCGAACCGAGATTCCCCGCTCTCCCGGACCCAAACAGCCGAGTTTTCGCGAATTCGGCGGCATGGCCCGATACGGGCGCGGACAGACCCGGCCCGGCACGTCCGCGGGCATTCGCGCTCGCTGCCCGCGCTACGGCCATGATCTCGTTCCGAATCGCGCGAGGTTGCCCGCCCGCCCGCATATCCCGCGCCCCGCGCCCTCGGCCCGGCTTCGGAATCGGCGCAATCGAAACGCTACCGGGCGCACCGCCACTCGAAGATACCGAACGGTCTGTGCGTCGTGCGGCGAGACGACGACGCGGCGGGTAGGTTGGTGCGCACGGAACACTGTCGGTCGGGACCGAGACTCATTGCCGGACAAAGTGAATGGGGGTGCACAGGTGCTCGAGATCTTCGATGCGGCCTTCGCGGCGAACCCGTGGCCGGTACTCGATCGGTTGCGCCGGCAGGGCGGTGTACACCGTGTCAGGACCCCGGACGGCCCACCCGCGTGGCTGATCACCCGATACGCCGACGTGCGGGCCGGACTGCTCGATCCGCGCCTGAGCACCGACACCCGGCTGGCGGGCCCGCGCGACTATCGCGGCTTCACGGTGCCGCCGCCCCTGGACGCGCTGCTGGTCTGCGCGCCCGCCGATCACGCCCGCATGCGCGCGGTGGTCACCACGGAACTGTCCCCGCGCAGGCTCACCGACCTGACCCGCCGCATCCCTGATCTGATCGAAACCCTCGCCAAGAACCTGGAATCCGAGGACACCGCGGATCTGGTGCAGCGCCTTGCCGTTCCGCTGCCCGCCGCGGTTCTCGGCGAACTGCTCGGACTGCGCGGCCCCGAACGCGAGGCGCTGCTGGACTGGGCCGAATCCACCCTGCCCGCCACCGCGACCCACACCCGCGCCCGCGACACCCTCGCCACCATGAGCGAGGTCGTCCTCGCGATCCAGGACAGCGCGGCCCGCGACTCCGACACCGTGATCGCCGGACTGGTCGCCGCGCGACGCGCGGCCGAACTGACCGCCGACGAACTCACCGGCCTGCTGTTCTACCTGCTGTTCGTCTGGTACGAGGTGCTCACCGATCTGGTCGCGGGCTCGATCCTGACCCTGCTGACCCGGCCCGATCAGATCCGAGTGCTGCGCCGGGGCGCGAACAAACTGCCGATGGTCGATGAACTGTTGCGCTATATCTCGCCACAGGTGCTCGCGGGTCCGCGCTTCGCGACCGAGGACATGACCATCGGCCGCTACGACATCGGATGCGGCGACACCGTGCTGCTGTGCCTGGCCGCGGCCAATCGCGATCCCGATCAGGTGGACGGTCCGGGCAAACTCGATCTGACCCGCACACGCAACCGCCAGCTCGGTCTGGGTCACGGCGTGCACGCCTGCCTCGGCGCGGCATTGGTCCGCACGGTGACCGCGAGCACACTCGACCACGTCTTCACCCGCTGGCCCGCCACCACGCTGACGGTCTCGGAGCGAGATATTCGGTGGCGCTCCGGATTCCGGCATCGCGGTCCGCTCACCCTGCCGGTCCACCTGGACTGACTCCCCCGCGGGAGGCGGGCCATCGCAGTCGCGTCCACCGAATTGCCTCGCGCTCAGGCTCCCGGCGGCAGGAACGGCAGCGGCGGGAGCGGAGGCAGGAACGGCAGCGGCGGCGGCACGGGCGCCGGAACCGGCGCGGGCGCCGGTTCCGGCGCAGGCTCGGGTGCCTGGACCTGCTCGGTCGGCTCATAGACCGACGCGGGCGGCGGCACGTAGGTATAGGTCTCATTCGACGGCGGCATGTACTCCCGCGTCGGCTCGGGCGCCTGTTCCGGCGCCTGCGCCTGCGGCGGCTGCGGCACGGGCACCGGCTCGGCGGCCTGTTTCGGCGCGCAGATCCAGCGGCCGTCGGGGTACTCCCAGGCGCCCGCGACACCGTCGCGGGCGCAGTCCTCGCCGGGCCGGTGCAGATCCCGGACCGTCTCGCGCGGTACGCAGTTCAACTGACCATCGCGCAGATCCCATTGCGCCGAGATGCCGCCGGCCGAACAGTCACCGCCCACCTGATAGACCGGCGCGGGCAGCGCCACGCTCGTGGGTGAGGTCACCGCCGCGGGCCGCGATCGCGTCGACCCGAGATCGGTACGCAGCATGAGACCGACGGCCAGCACCAGACCGAGGAAGGTGCACGCGGTCATCGCCACCGCCATGACCCGACCGCTGGGCGAACCGTCATCGGATGTCGTCGCACCGGTTTCCACTTTCGCACCGCCTTCACCTTCGCAGGGAACTACGGAGTCAGGGGCCTGCCTGAGTCGGCACCGTCGACGGCGCGGCGCTGGGGACGACCGGGACACAGACCCAGCCGGTGCCGGTCACCACGTCCCATCGACCGGTTACGCCGTCGGTCATGCAGTCCTCGCCCACCCGGTGAGCGGGCCGGGTCGGCAACGGCGAGGTGTTCGGCGCCGAGAAGGCGGGCACCGGCGTCGGCCGCGGAATCGCGGTCGGCCGCCCGGGGACCGTGGTCGTGCGCGCCGACACCGGCGCGGCGGGCACGGTCGAGGCCGGAGCGCCATCGGCCTGATCGTCGGTGCGCAGCACCGATCCGACCGCGACCACGACGGCGATCAGCGCGGCGACCGCGGCCACGGCGGCCAGGATTCGCGTGCTGTTCTCGGGCGCGCCGTTCCCGGGAGGGGACCCGCCGCCGGATTCCATCATCGAATACCGCCTTCGCAGCTCCGGCATACCTACTGTCAGAAGACTCGATCTTTTCGGAGGCTACCCGAATCCCACCCCCTCGAAGATCACCATTAGCCAACGATCCGAACCGGCCCACCCCCGAGCCGACCGGCATTTCCACAGGTAGAGGCCCTGTGGACGGGCCGCAAGGATGACGAAGGCGGAGAAAGGGCCAGATACACACCACCCTGCGACAGGGGCCGCGCGACCGGGCACCACGGTCAGCGCGCCGACCACGACGGTGATCGCCGACAGCACCATCCGGGTCGGCCCGAGACCGAGCGCCAGGACACGGTCACGACACCATCGTCCCAAGAAATCGGACATCAAGATCGCACCGGTTCGTTCGGTATGATCGAGGAAATGCCTTCGCGATTCCGACGGGCGGTCGCCGCCTGCGCTCTGCTCCCCGCACTCGCCGGATGCTCCGCCCGGAACTCCGAAAACACCGCCGCCGCACCCGAACCCGCGAACGCCGCCGTGAGCTTTCCCGTCGAAGTCGCGCCGCGGACCATGCGCTGCGTCGGTGTGGCCCCACGCGAATGCCTCCAGATCCGCCGTTCCCCCAACGCCTCGTGGGAGTTGTTCTACGCCACCATCGAGGGTTTCGACTTCCAGCCGGGATTTCGCTATCACCTGACGGTGCAAGAGATTCCGGTGCCGAATCCGCCCGCCGACGCGGCGCCGGTGCGCTGGAAGCTGGTCGAGGTGCTCGACAAACAGCCCGAGAACTGAGCGCCGCCCGAGGGCAGCGCTAACCGAGCCGCACCGGGGTCGAGCGGTCGTCGTAGGGCAGCGGTCCCTCCACGAAGGCGTTGACCCACAGGGTGTTCACGTATATCTCGCCGCCGTGATTGTCCAGGAACGCGGTGTCGGAGGCATCGCGGCCGGTCGCGATGCGGACCAGGGTCGAACGCGGCGCCAGACCGGTGGCGTCGAACACCCGCCAGCCACCGTCGACATACGCCTCGACCACCGCGTGGAAATCCATCGGGCAGCATCCGGGGGCATAGGCCGCCACCACCCGGGCGGGCACCTTCACCGCCCGCAGCAACGCCACGGTCAGATGCGTGAAATCCCGGCACACCCCGGCGCCGGACAGCAGTGTCTGCACCGCGCCGTCGGTGTGGCGGCTACTGCCGACGGCGTATCGCAGTCGCCGCGACACCCAGGCCGACACCTCCGCCGCGAGCTCGTATTCCGATGCGCCACCGCTGAATTCGGCGGCGGCGAAGACATGGAACCTATCGGATTCGGCATATCGACTCGGCCGCCGGTACAGCGCGAGATCGTAATCGGAGGCCGGATCCTCGTGCGCGACGCCGAAGACCGTCGCACGGTAGTCCACGCGCAGAGTCCCCGGTCCGGCGTCGAATCGGTGGATGCGGGTGCCGTGCGGTCCGGCGATCTCGAGGGGCGTGAGCCATACTCCGTCCAGGTCGAACACCAGCGATTCGCTCACCTCGATTCCCGGCTGTCTGGCGACGGCGATCTGGAACTCGAGGGTGGCCGGTGCGGAGATCGCCACCTCGAGGTGCGCCGAGACATCACGCTTCACGGCATCGATCCTGCCCGAATACGGCCTTGCCTGCCTGCGCGTTCCGATCCGGGACGAGATTCGTGTTCTCGACCCGGGCGGCATAGGAGAGAATTTGCGCGTGCGGACCCAGTTCACTCACGAGCTCATCGCGTTGACGAATGATTTGACGCTGATGTGCCGAATCGCCCACGACGCCGGAGAGCGCGTGGTCGATGCCCTCGTCGACGCCGACCTCAGGGCCACCTACGAGGTATTCGCGCTCGACGAACAACTACAGATGATGTTCGGCGCCTGCGAGGCACGGGGCGTGGTGCTGCTCGCCCTACAGGCCCCCGTCGCTCGCGATCTGCGTCACGTCGTGACAGCCATTCAGATCGCGAGCGAACTGTCCCATATCGGGTCGCTGTCCAGCCGGGTCGCCGACCGGATCTACCGCAGCCACCCCGACCACATCGGCCCGCGATCCATCCTCGACATCCTCGCCGGCATGGGCCGTCTCGCCGCCCACCGCACCGCCGTCGCCGGTCGGGCCGTCGCGAGCGGATACGACATCGACAAACACGGGCCTGCCGCGGGCGAGGCGGCCGGACTCCAGCGCGAGTTGCGCACCGCGCTCGCCGAGGCCGAACCGGCCCAGTCCACCGACGCCGCCATCGATCTCGCGATGGTCGGCGATCACCTGCGACGCTGCGTCGATCACACCGACCGAATCGACCGGCTCATCCGCTTCCTCGACACCGGCGTACCGCCGACCGCACAGGAACGCGAGGAACCGCCCGCCGACAGCTGATCACCGCCGCTCCCCGTCACCGCCTCTCTCGTCACCGCCGCGCGTCGATTCGCTCCAGCAGCCACCGCGGGCCGACCGTCTCGGCGCCGAGTTCCTCGACGCGCGCCCGCAGTCCCCGATCCGCGGTGACCACCGTGATGGGGCCGACACCCGAGCGCGCGGCCTCGTCGACCACGTCGACGATCGCGTCGTCACCCGAGCCGGGCGCGGCCACCACCCGCATTCCGACGCGCCGCGGAGCGTCCTCGGCGGCGACGGTGGCCGCACCCTCCAGGACCACGACGACCTCGTCCGGGAACTCGAGTTCGATCATGTCGTCGAGCAGTCGCCGGGCCGCTCCGGCGCGATCGTGCCACCAGCCGTCCGGGCGGGAGCCGACGACATTCGCGGCGTCCACCACCAGCAGTCGTCCAGCACGCGTCGCCATCGCAACAGTGTGCGCCCTCGCACCGCCGTACGCGCGCCGAATGGTCGCCGGTCGTGTCGTCGTCATCGCCGTTCGCGATGGCGCGCCGAACCGCCGACTCGCGCCTTCACCGTGATCTATTTGCCCACAGTCGAATACGGCGCGGTGACGGTGCGGCGCGGCGTCACACCGCGCGCGGCGGAGTCGGTTGGCCGTCGACCACCGCGGCGACCAGATCCGACCACTGGGCCGCGAGATAGCCGACCCGCGACCACGCGTGATGGAGTTCGTCGCGCGTGTACTCGGAGTTGAGCACCGCTTCGGCGCGCACGTAGGCGCAGGCCAATTCGTCCACCGCGATCCCCGGGCGCACGCCGGGGACACAGACTCGCGGCGGCGCGGGCACATGCGTCCCGATCCACCGGTCGATGGCCTCGATCAGTTCGGCCCGCCGCGCGTCGACGCGCTCGGATCCGCTGCTCACCAGTCGGATTCGATGCAGCCGCGCCAGCATATACGCGCAGCGCAGGACGAAATGGCCGTGCCGCCGGTCGGTGTCGGTGGCACGGAATGCCGCCAGCACCGCGTAGCAGTCCGGCAGCGCCCCCTTGCGCACGGCTCGATAGTGCGAAACACACTGTTCCACTACGACTCCCGATCCCTCGAGCCGCGACCGCTGTCCTTCGACAACATCAGTCTCCCCTGCATCAGTCGAATGCGCCCCGGCGCCGAACCGCCCGGACCCGAACGCGATCGCACGCATCCGAGCCCCGACCCGAGCGGTCCTGCCCGTCATTTCCGAGTGTCCTACGAGCGTGCGCCACCCCACCCCCCGCGTACCAGCCCTCAACCCACGAACAAAGGGCTAAGAGTGAGTAATTCGCCCACCCGCTGGCCCGAACCGAACCGACGGGTCGACCTCCTGTTGACCCACAAGGACTTTCACGAAATAAAAGCGGACGAAATGTTCGGGATTCGCTATCCGGATTGTCACCCCCGTTCACGACGCGGTGCGCACCGGGGTTCATCCACAACCGCCCCCAACGGTGCGCGGATTCTCACAGCCGCGCGCTGTCGACATTCCCCCGCGCGGGCGCGATCGGGCGCACGCGCTCACAGCGCCGCAGGCCGTCGACGACCAGGGCGAGGACGCGGGCCGGACGGTCGGGGGCCACGGCGGGATCGATGCGCCACAGCACACTCAATTGCAGGAGTACATCCTCCGGATCGAGATCGGGCTTGAGGACACCCGCCGCGGCGCCCGCGCGCAGCAGCGTGTCGACGGCGCCGACGAAGGGCGCGTAGGCCGGATCCTCGACTCCCTTGTCGACGGCGGCGTGCACTACTTCGGCCACACCGCATTCGAGCGTGGCGTACCGACGGACCTCGTCGAGCCACCGGCGCAGCGCCGTCAGGGCGTCGTGCTGTTCGAGCAGGCGGGGGGCCAAGTCGACGAGCGCCGCGATCTCGGCGCGGTAGAGCTCGATGACCAGCGCCTCCCGGCTGGGGAAGTGCCGGTAGAGGGTGCCGCTGCCAACGCCCGCGCGCTTGGCGATGGCGTTCATCGAGGTCGCCGCGTCCTCGGCGAGCGCGTCGCGTGCGACAGCCAGCAGGTGTTCCCGATTGCGCTTGGCATCGGAGCGGGTCTGTCGTGGACTCATGCCGTGTCATTCCTTGTTCAGCGGAGAGGCCCCGGTAACGTGCGAACCAAGCGGAGACTTCTCCGCTTACGTTCGGCACACACAGTACCGGAGGGCATGGCATGAGCGATCTCGTACTCGTCACCGGTGGCACCGGCTATATCGGCGGCTGGTGTGTCGCCGAACTGCTGCGCAGGGGATACCGGGTCCGCGCCACCGTGCGCGACCTCGGTCGCGCGGAGGCGGTGCGCGCCGCGGTCGCCCCGGTCGCGGGCGACACCGGCCGCCTGGAATTCGCCCGCGCCGACCTGCTGTCCGACCGGAACTGGTCCGAGGCGATGGAAGGCGTCGACCACGTCCTGCACGTCGCCGCGCAACTCGAGCCAACCGACGGCGGCGCGCGCACGCTCATCAGCACCGCCGTCGACGGCTCGCTGCGCGTGCTGCGCGCCGCGACCGAGGCGAAGGTGCGCCGCGTGGTCATGACCTCCGCCGCCAACGCGGCCAGCCACTCCTCCTGCACGGTGGACGACATCACCGACGAGACCCTGTGGACCGATCCTGACGATCCGAGCATCATTCCCTACCGCCGCGCCAAGACATTGGCGGAGAAGGCCGCCTGGAACCACGTCGCCGAGACGCCGGAAGCGCCCGAACTCACCACCGTCCTGCCTGGCGCGGTCTTCGGACCGATCCTCTCGCCGGACACGACGGGCTCGGTGTCCATCGTCGCGCGCATGCTCGAGGGCACGATGCCATGGGTGCCGCGCGTCGGCCTCGAGATCGTCGACGTGCGTGACCTCGCGGACCTGCACATCCGCGCCTTGGAATCGCCGTCGGCGGCGGGCCAGCGCTTCCTTGGCACCGGCGAATTCGTCTGGACGCGCGACATCGCCCGCGCCCTGCGCCGTGACCTGCCGGACCGCGGCATCTCCACGCGCCCGGCCCCCGACTTCCTCGTCCGCCTCGCCGCCGGACGCGATCCCCGACTACGCGAGCTGCTCCCGTCACTGGGAAGACGCGACCGTCACAGCACCGCCAAGGCGCGGGCCATCCTCGGCTGGCGTGCCCGCCCCGCCGCCGACACCGTCGTGGACTGCGCCCACAGCCTGATCGCCCACGGGATGGCCTGAGCACCGCGGCACCGTCTTGGCCCTGTCGGCGCCCACCGCGCAATGGCTCGGCAACGGTCACGCGTCGACGGACCCGCTCGGGTAGGCGATCACCCGGGCGCTACGCTGCCGCACCATGGCTCTCAGCGCGACCGTGCACACATTCACCGTCCAGGTGGCCGATATCGATCGCGGCGTCTACGAGGATCTGTCGCTGCGCCTGGCCCGCCACCCGTCCGAGACGGCGGAGTTCATGGTCACGCGACTGCTGGCCTATTGCCTCGAGTACCGCGACGGCATCGCCTTCAGCGAGGGCGGGGTCTCCTCCACCGACGAGCCCGCGGTACTGGCGCGCGACGCCACCGGGCGCGTCACCGCCTGGATCGAGGTCGGCGCGCCGGATGCCGAGCGGGTGCACCGCGGCAGCAAACTCGCCGAACGCACCGCGATCTACACCCATCGCGATCCGACGAGAGTGCTGGCCCAACTCGCGGGCAAACGTATCCACCGCGCCGAGGAGATCCCGCTGTACTCCTTCGATCGCCAAGTCGTCGCCGACGCGGCCGAGGCGGTGGATCGCCGCAACGCGGTCACCCTGTCGGTCACCGAGGGCGAACTCTTCCTCGAACTCAACGGCACCGTTCTGCGCACCACCGTCGCCGAACACCGTCTCGCCTGATCACCGTCGACGCGGCCACGGCGGCTCGGGGGCGCTCGGATTTCGCCGGACTTTCGCTCCGAGTCGCCTTGCCCCACAATTGGGATCACCGCGATTGTGCTGAATCTCATACGTGGTGCGGCCATTACCTCCGCCCGTGTCCATGTAGCTTGACGCCGCGGTACCTGGTTGAGTGCAGCATTTCTGACGCATCGTGGGGTGCGCGGCATGGTTGCGGTCCTGTTCGATGGAGTGTTCGTAGTGAAATGGTTTTCCTCCCGCGCCGCGCGTAGGGCTTTCGCGGTGTGCGCCCCGATCTGCCTGGCGGCAGTGATGTCGACCGCGTGCGACAAGGTCGACGAACCAGCGGCGGCGGTGAACGGCAAGGGCCCGGTCTCGGCGAGTACGACGATGTCGGCCACGGAGATCCGGGCACAGATCGACAAACTCCTCGACGCGCCCGAGGCGTCGATGTCCGGCTACAGCCGAGAGAAGTTCCCGCACTGGGACACCAACAAGCCCGAACACGGATTCGGCACGGAATACGCGCAGTACGGCAAGTGCACCACCCGCGAGGTGATGATGCTGCGCGACGCCACCGGCCCGGTCACCCTCGACCCCAAGACCTGTGACCTGAAGGTGGGCAACGGCGGCGGCTGGCAGGACCAGTACGGATTCCTCGACGCCAAGACCGGCCGGCTCAAGCCGTACAAGTTCATCACCGATTCGCAGGGTGTGGACGCCGAGCACATCGTCGCCCTCGCCGAGGCGTGGCGTTCGGGCGCGGGCAAACTCGACGAGGACACCCGCCGCCGCATCGCCAACGACGCGCTCAACCTGGAGGCGTCGGACCCGTCGGCGAATCGCTCCAAGGGTGACCAGGACGTCGCCAACTATTTGCCGCCGGGCAAGTTCCGGTGTGTCTATCTCGAACGCTACGTTACGGTCAAAGTAAAATACGCGCTGAATGTCGACCCCGCGGAGCGTACCGCACTGAAGGCGGCGGTCGACGACTGCGCCGGCCGAGGAGAATTCAGATAAACGAGATAGTCGAGCTCACCGTGAAGACATCGATCCTCACCGAAGAGGAGGGGACGATGTCGGGTGAGCTCGACGTCACCGTGGACGAGTCCGGCAAGGGCAAGGTCCGCTACCGCGAGACCGAGGATTGGTACATGATCGGCAATTTCGACGCCGAACCCCCGCGCACCTGGTCCGGCGTCGCCGAACTCGTCACCGCCATCGAGGCCGCGGCGGGCGAACGCGATGCCGCGGGCAACACCATTCCCTTCGAGGCGCCGCCCGCCGGATCCGCCGGAACTCCGCAGGCCGGAGACAGCGCCCCGCCCACAGCCGAGAACCCGCAGACCGCAGCCGAATCCGCACAACGGCCGGTGCAGGCCGCCCCGGCGACACCCGCCGACTCCGCGGCCCCCGGCCCCGCAGCGGACGTCGCGGGCTCCGCCCCCGAATCGCCGACCGCGGAGCCGCCGAAGGCCGCGCCTCCGAACGACTCCGGGTCGGCCTAGCGGTTATCTCCTGCTGGCGCGGCGGTATCCGATCACGGCGGGCACCGTGAAGACCACGATCGCCCCGACCGACCACAGCACAGTCAGGGTGAGCGGACGCGCCAGCGGGCCGCCCAGCGACAGCGCCTTCATGGTGTCGACCGCCACCGACAGCGGCTGATTGCGCACCAGCGGCTGGATCCACGTCGGATACGCGGCCAGCGGCACGAATCCGGTACTGAAGAACATGAGCAGCGAACTCAGGATCATCACGCCCTCGACCAGGGTGGCCTTGGCCGAGAACACCGCGATGGCGGTCACCATGGTCGCGAACGCGAGACCGAAGAAGACCGGGATCACTATGAACAGCACGGCCGCCGCGAACCCCTGCTGGAATCGGAATCCGAGCAGATAGCCCACGAGCACCACGGCCAGCGTGCCCAACAGAATGCGGCAGCCCTCGGCGAGTATGCGCGAGAGCAGTCCTGAAGCCCGGTGCACGGGCAGCACCCAGAACCGGGCAAGCAGGCCGGCGTCGCGTTCGCGGCCGAGCATGACACCGCCCGCCACGGCGCCCGACAGCGCGCCGATGATCGCCACCATCGGCACCGAACCGTAGAGCGCGTTGCTGCCGACGAACTTCTCGATCTGGCTGCCGATCACGATATCGAGCATGAGCAGCAGCAGGCACGGGATGATCAGGGTCTCCAGCAGCGCCACCGGATTACGCGACCAGCGCAGCAGCAGCCGCTGGGTCTGCACGGCGGTGTGCCGCACGAGCGCCGCCGGCGCGGATTCGGTGTACGCGCCGCGCGCGGGACTGTTCGTCAGCACCATCACGCCCTCCTCGAGCTCAGCCGCATGGCCAGCGGCACACAGATCGCCAGGATCGCCAACGCCCACAGCAGCGGCGGTCCCATCAGCGACCAACTCACCACACCCGCGTTCGCTTTGGTGTCCCCCGCCAGCGCGCGCAGCGCGATGACCCACTGCGAGATGGGCTGGTTGCGGACGAACGGTTCGATCCAGTCCGGGAACTGGCTCGCGGGCGCGAGTCCGGTGGACAGCATGCCGAAGATCAACGGCGGCAGCACCAATGCCTGCGTGGTCGCCTCGGGGCTCTTCGACGCGGTGCCTATGACGTCGGCGCCGAGGGTCAGCGCGATGCCGATGAGCAGGCCGAAGACCAGGAATCCGAGTGTGTGCGCGAGGTCGAGGTGAAAGCGGAATCCGATGACGTACCCGCAGATCAGCGCCGCCGTGAGAGCGATGAGCAGACGGAACACATTGCCCGACATGCGCGCGAGGACCGGGACCAGCGGACCGATGGGCATGGAGCCGAAGCGCCGGTCCAGTCCGGCGACCGCGTCGGTGGCCGAGCGGAAGGCCGCGCCGATCGCGGTGAACGCGGCGGCTTGCATGATCACGATGGGCATCATGAACTGCGCGTAGCTGCTGAACCCGTTGCCCGAGAACATCATCACGGTCTTGAGCGGGATATAGAAGCTGGCCGTGAAGGCCGCGGGGGCGAAGATCGAGGTCAGCACCTCCCCGGATTTGACCGACGGCGTCACCAGTCGCGAGGTCAGCACCCACCACTGCTGCGCCCGCACGGGGGCGGCCCTTACCTCCGCGAGCCAGGCTCCGGTACTCACGCGACCTCCTCGGTCGGCGATTCCGCCAGATGGCCCGTCAGCTGGAGGAAGACATCGTCGAGGGAGGGCCGGCGCAGCGCGATGTCCACCAGCTCCAGGCCCGCCGCGTCGAGCCGGCGCAGCACCTCGGCCAGTGTCTTCGCACCGTCGGGGGCGGGGATGGCGATGCGATCCGAGTCCGGGGTGAGCGCGGCCCGGCTGTCCTCGGGCAACAGCGTCCCCAGCGCCGTGACGATGGCGGGCAGCTCCTCGAGGCGCAGCGGCACCACCTCGCAGTAGCTGCCACCGGTCCGCGATTTCAGTTCGTCGGCGGTGCCCTCGGCGATCACCACGCCGTGGTCGATCACGATGATCCGGTCGCACAGCGCGTCGGCCTCTTCGAGGTACTGCGTGGTCAGCAGGGTGGTGATGCCGTGCTTGCGAAAGCCCGCCACCAGATCCCACACCCCCTGCCTGCTGCGCGGATCGAGGCCGGTGGTCGGTTCGTCGAGGAACACCACATCCGGGCGCACCACGAGTCCGCAGGCGATATCGATGCGCCTGCGCATACCGCCGGAGTAGGTGCCGACCCGGCGGCCCGCCGCGCGGGTCAGGTCGAATTCCTCGAGCAGTTCGTCGGCGCGGGCGCGGGCGGCCCGCTTGCGCAGGCCCATGAGCCTGCCGAACATGACCAGGTTCTCGAAGCCGGTGAGCATATCGTCCAGCGCGGCGAACTGCCCGGTCAACATGATCGCGCGGCGCACCGCGGCCGGATCGGCGACCACGTCGTGGCCTGCCACCACGGCCCGGCCCTTGTCCGGCGGTATCAGGGTGGAAAGGATATTGACGGTGGTGGTCTTGCCCGCGCCGTTGGGGCCGAGAATTCCGAGCACCTCCCCCTGCGCGGCCGCGAAATCCACTCCACGCAGGGCGTGGACGTCGCCGAAGGATTTCTCGACGCCCTCCACCACTACTCCGGTCTCAGCGCTCAATGCAGTGCCTCCTGTGTCGGGCGCTCGCTCCGCGCCGTCATATGGTCGTCCACCACACGCGCGATCATGGGCAGTACGTGTGGTGCGGTCATCTCGTCGTGGGTCACCTCGACGTCGACATTGGTGATCTCCCCGGTGACGTAGGGGCGCCAGCCCCCCGGACCGAAGATGTCCGAACTGTCGACGGTGGCGCTGAAATACAGCACGTCACCGTCGTATACCGGTCGCACGTACCCGGTTCTGGTCCGCGCCGACGCGTTGTAGGACCCGGCCATGCGTTCCAGCGTGGCCGCGTCGACGAGGGCCGCGCCCATCCGCCGCTCGATGATGTCGGCGGCCTCCTGCGCGGTGGCGTCGGCGGGGACGTCATCGATGCCGAACACCGAACCGAACGTACTGATGAAGGCGCCCGCGGTGAGCTCGTCGATGCTGTCGCCGTCGATGTCGGCGGTGTCGGCGTCGAGCAGCGCCAGCACGCCCACCTCGTGTCCGGCCTCGGTCAGTCTCGCCGCGATGGCATGGGCGATGAGTCCGCCGAAGGACCAGCCGAGCAGATGGTACGGGCCGTTGGGCTGCACGGCCAGGATTTCGCGCACGTACCGGTCGGCGAATTCTTCGATGCTGCGCGCCGAGGGTTCCCGCCCGCTCAGGTCCGGGGCCTGGAGGCCGTAGATGGGCCGACCCGGCGCGAGCGCCTCCGCCAAGCCGAGATAGCTCCAGGCCATACCGGAGGAGGGGTGCACGCAGAACAGCGCGGGCCGGTCACCGTCGACGCGGATGGGCAGCAGGACGTCGAGTCCGAGACCGCCGCTCGGCCGCCGCGCCACCGCGGCCGCCTCCGCCATGGCCTGTTCCTCCCGCGCTCCCGCCTCCCGGCCGCGCGGCGAGTCGGCGAAGGCCGCGGCGGCGCTCAGCGTGTCCACCCACAGCCGGGCCAACTCCGCGACATCGGCGCGGTCGAGCAGGGTTTCGGGGTAGCCGAAGCTCGCGGTCAGCCGTTCGCCCATCACCACCGCGTTCACGTCGATCTCCGATTGCACGGGCACGTCGGGATATTCGGCGGCGGGCAGGTCGCCGAATTCGTCGGTCGGCAGCCAGCCGAGTCCTTCGAGGCCGGCCGGGATGTCGCCGGTCGAGTACCGGCCGAGGTAGTTGAAGGCGATGCGACCGGGCAGACGGCTCGGCAGTTGCCGCGCGGTCTGCTCGTTGAGGTAGCGCAGCAGACCGAAGCCGATGCCCTTGTCCGGTACCGCGAGCAGCCGGTGCTTGGCGGTGCGGATGGCATCGCCGAAGTCCGGTTCGGCGAGATCGCCCGCCGCGGCCGGAACGCGGACCGGATAGACGGTGGTGAACCAGCCGACGGTGCGCGACAGGTCCGCTCCGGGCACGACCTCCTGCTGACGGCCGTGCCCCTCCATGCGGATGAGCACACTGTCGTCGGTGTGCCGCCACCGCCGCACGGCCAGGGCGAGGGTGGCGACCAGCGTGTCCTCGACGCCGCCGTGGAACAGCGCGGGCAGTGTGGTGAGCAGTGCGGCCGTGACGTCCTCGGGCACCTCGATCTCTATCTGTCGCACCGTCGCGGCGACATCCACCGCCGGATCGAGTTCGCGGGCCGCGAAACCCGGATCCGGTCCGTCCAGGACCGAACGCCAGTAGTCGAGTTCGGCGACGCGATCTCGCGTGTGCGCCTCCTCGACCAGCGCGTGCGACCAGCGCCGCATCGAGGTGCCGACCTCGGCGAGCACCGGTGCCGCCCCCGCGGAGACCTGCGCCCACGCGGCCATGAAATCGGGGACAAGGATGCGCCACGACACGCCGTCCACGACGAGATGGTGCGCGATGACGATCAGACGACCGGCCCGGCTGCGCGATCCGGCGTCACCGACCGGATCGAGCCAGACGAATCGCAGCACCGCGCCGTCGGCCGGACGCAGCCGGTTCATGGCCGAATCCAACGCCGTGACGGCGAATTCGCGCAGGTCCACCGGATCGGCGTCGGCGTCGAACTCGACCCGCCGCACGAGTGCGGCCACATCGACCGAACCGGGCTCGCCGACCGCGAGCCGATACGCGCCGTCGGCGTCGGGCCACAGGCGCGAACGCAGCATGTCGTGGCGGTCCACCACCGCGGCGATGGTCGCGATCAGCTGATCCTCGCGTATGCCGACCGGCAGTTCCAGCACCGCGGTCTGCGCGAACCGATCATGGTCGCCGCCGCGTTCGAGCATGTACCGCACGATCGGGGTCAGCGGTATGTCACCGACTCCGCCGCCCGGCAGTTCCTCCAGCACGACCGCCGTGCCCGCGGCATCGGCCGCCGCCGCGATCGCCGCCACCGTGCGGTGTTCGAACACCTGAAGCGGGGTGACGGTGACACCGTGTACGCGCGCCCGCGAGACCAGCTGGATCGCCAGAATGCTGTCGCCGCCGAGGGCGAAGAACGAATCGCGCGCGCCGACCTTCTCGCGGCCGAGCAGTTCGGCGAACACCTCCGCGAGGATCTCCTCGGTGCGCGTGCTCGGCGCGACGTATTCGGTCGCCTCCTCGGCGAAGACCGGTTCCGGCAGGGCCTTTCGATCCAGTTTGCCCACCGCGTTGAGCGGGATGGCGTCCATGACCATGATCGCGGCGGGCACCATGTACCCCGGCATACGGTCCGCGGCGTAGGCGCGCAGTGCCGCGACGTCGATGGTCACGCCGGGCTCGCGCACGACGTAGGCGGCCAGCGCGGTCGAACCGGTCGGCCCCGCGACGCCGAGTGTCACCGCGAATTCCACGCCATCGGCGCGGCCGAGCACGGCGTCGATCTCGCCGAGTTCGATGCGCTGACCGCGCACCTTGACCTGGAAATCGGTGCGTCCGATGTATTCCAGACGCAGATCCGCCGCGCCGCCGCCGCGGATCCAGCGCACCAGGTCTCCGGTGCGGTACATGCGCTCGCCGGGGCCGCCGTACGGATCGGCGACGAAGCGCGCGGCGTCGAGGTCGGGGCGCGCGTGATAGCCGCGCGCCAGCGCCGGACCGCACAGGTACAGTTCACCGGCCACGCCGACCGGCGCCGGGCGCAGACGCTCGTCGAGCACCAGCACCGCCGCGCCGCGGATGGGGCCGCCGATGGTCACCGGCTCGTCCACCCGCAGCGGGGCCGAGCCCGTCGCCCAGATGGTGAATTCGGTGGGACCGTACAGGTTCAGCATGGTGCGACCGGGCGCCCACCGCCCGACCAGTTCCGCACCGACCGCCTCACCCGCGACCGCGAGCACCCGCACACTCGACACCCGCGCGGGATCGACCGTCGCCAGCGCCGATGGCGTGATGACCATATGGGTCACCCGCTCGGTCTCGATGAGTTCGGCCAGCGCGTCACCGCCGAAGACATCCGGCGGGGCGACGACCGCCGCGCCACCGGAGCCGAAGGCCATCAGCGCCTCGAAGAGCGAGGCGTCGAAGCTCGGAGAGGCCACCTGGAGCACTCGCGACTCGGCGTCGACCCGCAGCGACTCCTGTTGTGCCGCGATCAGATCCGCGAGTCCGCGGTGGGTGACCGCGACGCCCTTGGGTGTACCGGTCGACCCGGAGGTATAGATCATCCAAGCCGGGTGATCGGGCCGGATGGGGGCGCGCAGTTGCGTCGAGCACACCGTGTCCGCCGAGATGTCACGCAGGGCCGCATCGAATTCCGTGTCATCGAGGACGAGCCAGCGCGTCCGGTCGGGCAGCCGGTCGCGGTGCGCGGTGACGGTCAGACCGAGCGCCGCACCGGAATCGGTGAGCATGTGGTCGATGCGCTCGGGCGGATGTCGCGGATCGACGGGCAGGAAGGCCGCACCCGTCTTGGCCACGGCCCAGATGCCGGTCAGCAGTTCCGCGCCACGGGCCAGCCCGAGCGCGACCACCGTCTCCGTACCCGCGCCCGCCTCGATCAGCTTGCGCGCCAACTGGTTCGAACGGGCGTCGAGCTCACGGTAGGTGGTGGTGACGCCCGCGACCACCAGCGCGGGCCGGTGCGGATGGGCGGCGGCGGATTCGGCCAGCAGCCACGGCAGCGGCACCGTTCCGGTTCCCCGCGGACCGCGCACCGGGACCAGCGACGCGCGCTCACCCGGTGCGAGGATGTCGATCTCGGCGATCGTGATGTCGGGATCGGCGACCACCGCGGCCAGGATCCGCTGCCAGCGCTGCGCCAGCACCGCCACCGTCGAGGAGTCGAAAAGGTCGGTGGCATAGGTGAACACGCCTTCGATTCCGACGCGCTCCGTGTCGGCGAAACGCTCACGCAGGTCGAGGCTGAGATCGAATTGGGCGGCATCGCGATCGAGATCCTCCACCTCGATGCGCAGTCCGGGCAGTTCCAGCGTCGGTTCGACGAAGTTCTGCAACGACAGCGACACCTGGAAGATCGGGTGGTGCGCGGTCGAGCGGGCCGGGTTCACCACCTGCACCAGCCGCTCGAACGGTACGTCGGCGTTGGCGAAGGCGTCGAGGTCGCCCGTGCGGACCCGGCCGAGGAATTCACGGAATCCGAGGTTCGGGTCGACCGGCGTGCGCAGGGCCAGGGTGTTGACGAACATGCCGACCAGACCGTCGAGCGCGGCCTCGCCGCGTCCGGCCACCGCGGTGCCGACGACCACGTCATCGGTGCCGCCCATGCGGGCGAGCAGTACCGCGAGCGCGGCGTGCACGACCATGAACAGGCTCACGTCCGCGGAGGCGGCCAGTTCGGCCATGCCGCGATGCAGTCGCGGGTCCACCGCGAAGGCCAGATCGGCGCTGCGCAGCGACTGCACGGCCGGACGCGGCCGGTCCGATGGCAGTTCCAGCAGGTCCGGCGCGCCGGTCAGCGAGCGGGTCCAGAAATCGAGCTGGCGCGAGGCCGTGGAGGACGGATCGGACTCGGAGCCGAGCAGCTCGCGGTGCCACAGCGCGAAATCGGCGTATTGCACGGGCAGCGGCGGGAATTCGGCCTCGGCACCGTGCATGCGGGCCGCGTAGGCGGTCATCAGGTCGGTGGCCAGCGGCGCCATGGACGCGCCGTCGGCGCTGATGTGATGCACCACGAGCAGCACCACGTGCACGGGAACGGCCCCGGCGGCGGACGGCTCGGGCGGCAGCCGGAACAGTCCGACCCGCAGCGGCGCCTCGGTGGCGAGTTCGAAACCGACGCCGGCCAGCGCGGCGATGCTCTCGCGCAGTTCCGCGGTGTCGGCCACCCGCACCGGACGCAGCCGCGGCGCGGCCACCTCGGCGCTCACCACGACCTGGCACGGTCCCTCGGCGTCGGCCGGGTACATGGTGCGCAGGCTCTCGTGCCTGCCAACCACATCGGCCAGCGCCGAGCGCATGGCCTCGACATCGAGCTCACCGGTCAGGCGAAGGGCCACGGCGATGTTGTAGGCCGCGGAGCGGGGTTCGAGCTGGTTGAGCACCCACATGCGCTGCTGTGCGGGCGAGAGCGGCACCCGGTCCGGGCGGATGCGCGGCGCGAGACCGAAGCGGGCGCCCTGCCCGGCACCCGCGGGCACGACACGACTCGCCAACTGCGCCGGCGTCGGCGCGTCGAACAGATCGCGCAGTGCGATGGTCGATCCCAGCGCGGCATTGACCCGCGCCACCACCTTGGTGGCGCTGAGCGAATTGCCGCCGAGTTCGAAGAAGGAATGGTCGATGCTGACCCGTTCGGTGTCGAGCACCTCCGCGAACACCCGAGCCACCGCCGATTCGACCGGTGTGCGCGGAGCCAGGTACCGGCGCTGGAATGCCTCGAAGTCCGGCATCGGCAACGCTTTGCGGTCCAACTTGCCGACCGGGGTGAGCGGCACGTCGTCCAGCGCGACGAGATATCCGGGCACCATGTATCCCGGCAGCGCACCCGCGACGCGCACCCGCAGGCGCTCGGTGTCGAATTCCGCGTCCGGCCCGGCGGATTCGCGCCAACGCTGGGTCGGCACCACATACGAGACCAGGACGGTCTCGCCCGCGGGTCCGGGACATCCGATAGTGGCGGCGTATTCGACGTCCGCGTCGGCGCCGAGCACCGCGTCGATCTCGCCGAGTTCGATGCGCAGACCGCGGATCTTGACCTGGAAGTCGCTGCGCCCCAGGTACTCCAGCTCCAACGCGCCGTCGGATTCGACCCAGCGCACCATATCGCCGGTGCGGTACATCCGCTCCCCCGGCGCGCCGAAGGGATCGGCGACGAAGCGCGCGGCGGTCATGCCGAAACGATTGAAATACCCGCGCGCGATGGCCGGGCCCGCCAGGTACAGCTCGCCCTCGATCCCCACCGGCACCGGCCGCAACCAGCCGTCGAGCACCACGACCGCCGCGCCGCGAATCGGTCCGCCCATCGTGATCGGCGCACCGGGCACCAGCTCACCCGGACCGGTCGCCCAGATGCTGAACTCGGTGGGGCCGTAGAGGTTGGCCATGCGGCGATCCACCGCCCACTGCGCGACCAACTCGGCGGTGGCCGCCTCACCGGCCACCGAAAGCACCCGGAGATCGGGCAGACCCGCGGGATCCATGGTCGCCAGCACCGACGGGGTGATGACCGCGTGGGTGACCCGCTGCTCCCGCAGCAGCGCCTCGAGTTCGGACCCGCCGTAGACCTGCGGCGGGGACAGCACCAACTGCCCGCCCGTCGCATGCGCGGTCAGCAGTTCGAACACCGAGGCGTCGAAGCTGGGCGAGGCGACCTGCAAGGCCCGCGCGGACGGATCGAGGTCGAGCGATCGCTGTTGCGCGGTCACCAGATTCGCGATACCGCGATGGCTCAGCAGCACCGCTTTCGGCTTGCCGGTGGAACCGGAGGTGTAGATCAGATACGCCGTCTGGTCCATGCGGATCGCGCCGCCGCGTTCGATGTCGGTGATCGGCGCGTCGGAGACGGTCATCACGCGCCGGATGGTGTTGATGTCGTCGAGCAGCAGCCAGTCGATGGTGCCGGGCAGCGTGTCGCCGGTGGCCCGGACCGTCACGCCGATCGGCGCCTTGGAGTCGGTGAGGATGTGCTCGATGCGCTCCACCGGATAGTTCGGGTCCAGCGGTGCGAAGGCCGCGCCGGTCTTGGCCAGCGCCCACACCGCCACCACCGACTCCACCGAGCGGGTCAGCGCGAGGACCACGAAGACCTCCGCGCCGATACCGCGGCGAAGCAGTACCCGCGCGAAGCGATTCGACCACGCGTCGAGTTCGCCGTAGGTCATGGTGTCGTTGCCCGAGCGCACCGCGACGGCGGTGGGATCGATGGCCGCGCCCGCGCCGAGCACCTGCGGCAGCGTGCGCTGACCCACCGATTCGGGGCCGCGCACCGGCGCCAGCGCGGCGCGTTCGGCGTCGTCGCAGTGGTGCAGCCGCGCGACCTGACGGTCCGGCGCGTCGGCGATCTGGGTGAGCAGCAGGACGAATCGGTCCAGCAGTCGCCCGGCCGCGGCTGCGTCCAGGTGGTCGGAGAGGAACTTCACCGAGATGCGCAGGGTGTCGCCGCCACCGGGGAGTCCGTGCAGCGGAATCACCATGAGGTTGAGCGGATACGGGGTGGCGTCGGTGCCCTCGACGTCGAGGATGCGCATACCCGCGATATCCATCGACTGCGACAGCGTCTCGCGGTCGATCGGGTAGGACTCGAAAACCGTGAGCGTGTCGAACAATTCGGCCAGACCGACGGCCTGGTGGATGGCCGCGAGTCCGATGTGCTGGTGGTCTAGCAGCCGCGCCTGTTCCGACTGCACGCGCGCGAGCAGGTCCCGCACCCGCTCGGACGGCTCGAGCCGCACGCGCACCGGCAGGGTGTTGATGAACAGCCCGACCATGTCCTCGACGCCCGCCAACTGCGGCGGCCGACCCGAGACGGTGCCGCCGAACACGACGTCGGTGCGTCCGGTCAGCATGACCAGCAGCAGCGCCCACGCGACCTGCACCGCGGTATTGACCGTCGCACCCGCCTCCCGCGTGGTCGCCTCCAGCCGCGCGACGAGTCCGGCGGGCAGGTCGACCGACACCGTGCCGGATTCGGTCGAGCGGATATCGGCGAGTGTCGGGATGGCCCTGGTCGGGGTGTCGATACCGGCCAGCGCCTCGCGCCACACCCGCACCGCGGTCTGCTCCGCGCCGTCCTGTTCGGCCAGCCACGCCAGAAAGGCCCGATAGGAGGGCGCGGGCGCGAGCACGTCGCCCACGGTCGCGCCGGTACCGGCGGCGATGTAGGCGGTGAGCAGTTCGCGCACCAGCAGCGGGGTGGACCAGCCGTCGAGGATGACGTGGTGATTGGTCATCAACAGCGTGTAGCTCTCGGTTCCGGTGCGCACCAACAGGAACCGCAGCAGCGGCGGACGGGTCAGATCGAAGCGCGTGCTCGCGTCCACCGCGACCAGCCTGGCCAGTTCGGCCGCGCGTTCGGCGGCGTCCGCCGTGGCGGTCAGGTCGAGTTCCCGCCAGCGCACCTCGGCCGAGGACAGCACCAGTTGCCTTGGCCCGTCCTCGGTTTCGACGAAGACAGCGCGCAGGTTGTCGTGGCGGTCGACCAATGTCTGTGCGGCGCGGCGCAATCGATCGGCGTCGACCCGGCCCGCGAGATCCAGTCGGGTCTGCACGGTGTACCCGTCGGCGGTGTCGGTGTCGTACCAGGCGTGGAACAGCAATCCGTATTGCAGGGGCGACAGCGGCCACACATCGGCCAGATTCGGGTAGGTCCGCGCCCAGGTGTCGATCCGGTCCTGTGTGACGGTGGTGAGCGGGAAGTCGGAGGGGGTGTGACCGCCCGCCTCCGGTGACTCGATATGCGCCGCGATGGCCGCGAGCGCCTCGGTCCACGCCGCGGCCAATGCGCCGACCCGCTCGGCGGACACCGCCTTCGAAGCATAGGCCCAGGTCACGTCCAGCCCGTCGGCGCCCATGATGGCATTGACGTCGATCATCGCCGACAGCGGCGCGCGATCGTCCTGGGTGGCGGCGAACCGCCGCGGCAGCCACGCCTCCTCGGACCCGCCCGCGGCGCGTCCGAGATAGTTGAAGCTGATCTGCGGAACCGGGGCGTCGGCCAGTGCCGCGATACCCTCGGCGTCGAGGTAGCGCAGCATTCCGTAGCCGACACCGCGATCCGGCACCGCGCGCACCTGCTCCTTCGCCGCCTTTACCGCCGCGCCCATTGCGGGCCCGCCCGCGAACGCCTCGTCCGCGTCGATGCCGATCAGATCGATGGCCACCGGGTACACGCTGGTGAACCAGCCCACGGTGCGCGCCGTGTCCGCGCCGGGCAGCACGGATTCCTCACGGCCGTGGCCCTCGAGGGTGAACAGGGCACGGCTGTCCCCGCGCACCCGGCCCACCGCCAGAGCGAGTGCGGCCAAGAGGATCTCGTCCGCGCCGCAGTGGAATCGGGCCGGGGCGATATCGAGGACCGCGCTCGCGACGTCGACGGGCACGGTGGTGCGGACCTGCGCCATCGTGGCCACCACGTCCACCGCGGAATCCGCGGCCCGCGCACCGATCACCGGGTCCGGGGTCGCGAGCGTCCGCTGCCACAGCGGCAGTTCCCGACGCCGCGACGCGGCCTGTTCGGCGGTGGCGTGCGCCCACCGCCGGAATGAGGTGCCGACCGGGTCGAGTTCACCCCCGAACCACGCGGTCGCCAGGTCGGGCAGCAGGACGCGCCAGGAGACGCCGTCGGTGACAAGGTGGTGCAGCACCAGCCACAGCAGCGCGGGATCACCCTCGACACCGGGCCGGATCAGCACGAATCGCGCCATTATCCCGGCGGCGGGGTCGAGCCGGTCGGCGGCGCGCTGCAAGGCCGCCTCGGTGAACTCCTCGGTGTCGCCGCTCGCGGTCACCACCTCGACCAGTTCGGCGGCATCCACCGAACCGCGTTCGCCGACAACCCATTCCCATCCGGATTCGGCGCGCCGCAGCGAACTGCGCAGCATGTCGTGGCGGTCGAGCAGGGCCGCGACCGCACCGGTCAGTGCCGCGGGATCGGTGTCCGCGGGCAGGGTGACCAGGACGGCTTGGCTATAGCGCCGCCAGTGGCCGGTGTCGAGCATGGCGTGCACGATCGGGGTGAGCGCCACCGAACCCACCGCGCCGCCGGGCAATTCGGCCACGGCGCGGTCGGCGGCATCGGTCGCGACCGCGGCCAGCGCCGCGACGGTCTTGCGTTCGAAGACATCGCGTGCGGTGAAATACAGACCCGCCGCCCGCGCCCGCGACACCAGCTGGATCGAGATGATGCTGTCACCGCCGAGGGTGAAGAAGTTCTCGTCGACGCCGACCGCTTCGCATCCGAGCACCTCGGCGAAGAGATCGGCCAGCGTCTGCTCGCGCGGCGTCGACGGCGCGCGCCGGACGGTTACCCGCGCGCCGAAATCCGGTGCGGGCAGCGCGCGCCGGTCGACCTTGCCCACCGGGGTCAGCGGCAGATGGTCGAGCACCATGACGACCGAGGGCACCATGTAGGCGGGCAGCGTCTGCCCCACCGCGGCGCGCAGCGATTCCGCCACCAGGTCCACGCCGGGCGCGCCGAGCACATACGCGACCAGCGCGGTAGCACCCGACGGAGTGCGCGCGCCGATGGTGAGTGCGAAATCGACCCCGGGCTGCCGGGACAGGGCCGCATCGATCTCGCCCAGTTCGATGCGGTAGCCGCGCACCTTGACCTGGAAATCGCCGCGACCGGCGTACTCGAGTTCCAGCCTGCTGTCCTGGCGACGCCAGCGCACCAGGTCACCGGTGCGGTAGAGGCGCTGCCCCGGGACGTACGGGTCGGCGACGAATCGGCTCGCGGTCAGGCCGTTGCGGCGATGGTAACCGCGCGCCACGGCCGCGCCGCCGAGGTAGAGCTCACCGGTAGCGCCGGGGGCGACCGGCCGCAGCCACGGGTCGAGGACGACGGCGCGCACCCCGCGGGTGAGTTCGCCGATGGTGACCGGGGCGTCCGGCGACAGCGCCGCGCTCAGCGTGACGGTGATGGTGGTCTCGGTGGGTCCGTAGCCGTTGAGCAGGGTGCGCCCCGCCCAGGCGGTCACCAGCTCCGGCGGGCAGGCGTCGCCGCCGACGACCACGGTGCGCAGCGCGGGCAGTGTCGCCGGGTCGAGCGAATTGACCACGGCCGGTGTGACATTCAAATGGGTGACACCGTGCTCGCGCAGCACTCGCGCCAACTCGTCACCGGCATAGGCCGAGGGCGGCACCACCGCGACGGTGGCGCCGGCGTCGAAGGCGACGAGCAGTTCCTCGATGGAGATGTCGAAGCTGGGTGAGACCGCGTGCGCCACCACCGAATCGGCGTCCACGCCGAAACCGGCGCCGGAGTTCGCCACCAGATTCGCCAGACCGCGATGGGAGACCATCACGCCTTTGGGAAGTCCGGTCGATCCCGAGGTGTAGATGAGATAGGCGGTCTGATCGAGGCGCAGCGGAGCGGTGCGGTCGGCATCGGTGATCGGTGACGAATCCCGTTGTGCCACAGACTTATCTGTCTCGATGTCGTCAAGCACCGTCCAGGTCACCGTGTCGGGCAACCCGTCGCGCACCGCGCGCACGGTCAGACCGGCCACCACCGCGCTGTCGCGGACCATGTATTCGATGCGGTCGGCCGGGTAGCCGGGATCGATGGGGACGAAGGCGGCTCCGGTGCGGGCGACCGCCCACATGGCAAGCACCGACTCGATGGACCTCGGAATCGAGATCGCCACGGTCCGTTCGGGTCCCGCGCCGCGCTCGATCAGCACCCTGGCAAGCCGCGCGGTGTACTCCTCGACCTCGCGGTAGGTCAGTTCCCGAGCGCCTTCCCGCAGCGCCACCGCGCCGGGCGCCAGTGCCGCGCCGTCGTCGAGAATGGCCGCCAGCGTACGCGGCTCGACATCGGCGCGCCCGCGGGCGGGCACGAGTTCGGCGGACTCGTCTTCGGACAGCACCGAGACCGTCGCCAGTGGCGCGTGCGCGCCCGCGGCAAGGAACCGGTGCAGGAAGGCCAGGAACCGACGGTGTTGACCGGCGAGTTCGGCGTCGGTGTAGAGCTTCGGATTGGCCTGGAAGTCGATATGAGTGCTCTCCCCGCCGACCCCCGGGTACAGGTTCAGGAACAGATCCTCGATCGCACCCGAGGTGAGCACGTGCATGCGCCCCACCACCGGCCCCAGCGTGATCCGGGTGTCCGCCATCATCAGATTCACGGTGGGACCGAATGACGCGCCCTCGTCCACTGCCCAGCCGAGGTCGCGGACGATGTCCTCCTGCCGGTAGCGCTGACGGCGCAGCGCCGAGGTCAGCTCGCCCTGGGCGGCGCGGATGAGCGATCCGACCGTGGCGGCCGGATCGAGGGTCAGCCGCAGCGGCACGACATTGGCGACCATTCCGCCGGAGCGCCGCAGCGCCGCGGTGGTCCGACCCGAAACCGGCAGGCTCAGCACGACTTCCGTCGCACCGGTCATCGCGGACAGGTACGCGCCGAAGGCGGCGACCACCACCGGCGCGACGCCCGAGTTCACCGCCTCGGCCACCGTATCGATCAATTGCGCGGTGGCCGTGGGCAATTCGCCCGACACCAGATTCGGGTGCGCCTCCACACCCGCGGCGCGACCGGCCAGACTCACCGGCTCGGCCATACCCGCCAGATGCTCGCGCCAGTAACGGCCGTCCGCGGCGAACCGGTCCGAATCGCGGTAGGCCGCGTCGGCGTCGACGATGGTGCGCAGGTCCTCGGCCTTGGCGGGCGGCTCGGGTCGGCCCTCGACCTCGGCGTTGTAGAGCTCGGCGATGCGCTGCAACAGCGTCATGGCCCCGAATCCGTCCAACACTATGTGGTGGATGCGCTGATACCAGAACCAGCGCTGCTCGCCGATCCGCAACATGGTCACCGCGGCGAGCCGGTCGGCCAGCAGATCCAGCGGCGCCGAGTACTCCGCGCGCATCCACGCGCGGGCGGCGGCCTCGGGATCGGCTTCGGTGCGGAAATCGATGATCCTGAGTGCGTCGTCGAGTGTCGGATCCACCGTCTGATACGGAATACCGTCGACCTCGATCAACCGCAGATATCCGGTGCCGAATTCCCGTCCGGCCCGGCGCGAGGCGGCGGCGAGCAGTTCCGTATCGATCGGCCCGTCCAATTCGGTGTACTGCGCGATGGAGATCGGGGTGGCCCCCGCGAAATGCTGGGCGAACCAGATGCCGCGCTGGGCGGCGGACAGGGGAATGGCGGCGGACGGGAGGCTGTCCGAGACAACCGGCGAGGCAGATCGCTGTGGCATAGATGATTCCTGCGTGCTCAGGCGGGGTCAATGAGGACAAATCGGAACGCGCGCCGCGCCGGGCCGGGGCGAGCGCGCTGTCGGCCGCAGGAGACCCGCTCGATCGTGGGGGAACGAGCTTTCGGCGGTGAATCGACCAGCGTGCGCATGTATCTTCCCGAGGGGAATTCTATCCCGGGGCGGCGCGCGGACGACTCGGATTTCCGGTGTCCGCGAGATGTCTCGACATGGCCGCGCGACGGCCGGAAATTCCACCGAAAACCGGGAATCGACGGACGAATTCCGTCGGTCGATTCCCGGTCGGTATTCCGCGGTCGGCGCGGGGATTCAGGACGCCCGGCGCACGGGCATGCGGTCGGCGTCGGTGATCGGCGCGTCCGAGCCGGTCATGTAGCGGACCAGGGTGGAGCGGTCGTCCAGCACCAGCCAGCGCACCGAATCCGACAGCCGCGACCGGGTCGCCTCGGTGGTGACGCCGAGTTCGATGCCGAAGGGCGGCAGCTCGCCGTCGACCTCGGTGGCGCCGGTCTTGGCGACGGCCATGCGGGTGACCGCGGCCTCGATGGCCGGTTCGACGGCCACCGCGACGCGGACGCCTGCGCGGGCGCCGAGTTCGATCAACACCCGGGCCAGGCGGTTGGACCAGGCGTCGAGCTCACGGTAAGTGAGGTCGCAGTCCACGGTCGACACCGCGACGGCGGCCGGATCTGTGGTCTCGACCAGTGCGACGGCGGTGCTACGGGCGGAAGATGCGGCCTGGGTGTACATTGCGTGCTCCCTCGGGAGGTTGTCCTCGGCATTTCTGGTATGCCTCTACTCTCGCCGCTCGCGAGTCCTCCCAACAGCAACCCCAGTGCTACCCACCCGCCCTCCGAGGGTGAACAAAACCTCACCCTTGGGCACCCTCCCGACCTGGGAATATGCCCGCGAGACCGGAATTTCGCGGGGGCGGGCGCACGCCGCCCGCCCCCGCGCGGGCATCCTTACACCCCGATCGACGCCGCCCGCACCGGCGCGTCCCAGTCGATGCGATAGCGCTGTTCGTGGCCCATCGTCTTCTCCGGATTCATCACCGTGCGCGTCAGCAGCGGCATCATCAGCCGCATCATGGCCCGGCCCGCCGGTCCCGGTGTCTTGCTGACGTTGACACGCGCCGCCCGCGCGGCGACGCCCTCCACCCGCTCGCGCCGCAAACCTTCGTAGGCGGCGAAGGCATGTTCCGGATCGGGCAGATCCCGCAGACAGCGCGCCACCTCGATCGCGCTCTCGATCGCGAGCGAGGCCCCCTGTCCCGAACTGTTGGACGGGGCGTGCACGGCATCACCCACCAGCACCATCCGCCCCCGGTACCAGTGCCGCACCGGCGGCATGATGTGCAGTGCGCCCACCACCTCGAGTTGGTCCTCGGTGGTGCGCCGGGCCAGTTCGCCGCCCGGTCGGTCGTCACCGTAGACCTCGCGGAGGGTGCGCAGCCACCGCTGCGCCGGGATCGCGCGCGCCTCGGTGGACGAAAGGTAGCGTTTGTGCGGCAGATTCACACCCCACGCGATGCGCCGGTCGTCGTGGCGCCAGTACAGGTAGTAGGCCCGTTTGCCGAAGGCGAAGGTCATGACGCCCGGTTCGAGGTCGAGATCGCATTCGGTGAGCGCGCCGAAGCCGAGCATTCCGGTGTAGTCGGGTCCCTTCGCCGCCGGATCGATCAGACCGCGCACCGTCGAGCGGATGCCGTCGGTGCCGATCAGCACGTCGGCGGTCGCGGTGCTGCCGTCGGCGAAGCGCGCGGTGACCCCCGACTCGTGTTCGTCCACATCGACGAGCCGTTTGCCGTATTCGAACGCAACGCCCGCGCGCACGGCGTGTTCGTGCAGGGTCCGGTGCAGTTCACCGCGATCGACGACCTGCAACGGCGGCACATCCGCCAATGCGGGCATGGACAGGATCTTGCCGCCGAGCGACATGCGCATCGACGACACCGGCACGGCGATGGCGCGCACCGGATCTCCCGCGCCGATGATGTCGAGCGCAGCCAGACCGTTCGGCGCGATCGCGAGCCCGCTGCCGATGGTGTGCGACGGGCCGGGATACGCCTCGTAGACGCGGGCGTCGATACCCGCCTCGAGCAGGGCGGTCGCGGCGACCGGGCCCGCGATGCCACCCCCTATGACAAGGGCGGTACGTGTGGTTTCGGACATGGGTGTCTCCCAGAGGTAGGAACGATCCCCGAACCGACCCGTGCGCCACCCGGTTATCCTGTGGTTGCCAGCCTCGTGGCCGGGTGCGCGCATGCGGGCACGGTTCGAGACGGTTGAATGGGGCCCGGCGGCGGTGTTGCCGCACCTCCGCCGGGCTCGTCTCGTGATTATCCGGCCGTCGGCCGGGGCGGATTCGGCTCGGTCGCTTGCCTCCTTTCGACCATTTCGACGACCTCGGCGGGTTCGATGCCCTCGGCATGCACACGCCGCCAGAATTCGAGGTCGGGAAAGCGGCCCTCGACCAGTTCCGCGCGCCAGGACCGCACCCATTCCAGTTCGGCCTTGCGCATCGCGATGCCGTATTCGGCCTCGACCAGGAACAGCCGGGGCAGCCGCAGCTCCGCCAGCGCCGCGTGTTCGGCCTCGCCTGCGGCGATCGCCCGTTCCAGCGCGGTGATCCGCTCGCCGAGCGTGGCGATCACCTCGTCGGGCGGCAGGACGCTGACCACGGAGAGCCCCGCGGTGAAACTGCGCAGCTCGTATTCGGGCGAGGCGATCAGATCCCTTGTCCAGTCGGCCAATTCGGCGCGTCCGGCGGGAGTGATGCGGTAGATGACACGTTCCGGGCGGGCGCCGTCGCGCTCACTGCCCACGACCTCGAGAAAGCCCGCCTTCGCCATGTTCTGCACGACCGTGTAAAGCGAGCCCCATTTGATGTCCATATCGCGGTCCTTGCCGCGTTCGCGCAGCGTGGAGGCGATCTCGTAGCGGTGCATCGGCCGCGCGACGATCACCGAGAGCACGGCGAGTGCCAGCAGATTGTCGACCTTGCGCTTGGCCGCCACGAACACCTCCCTACTCGTCCACGAATATACGTGTACGAGCATTCGTTTCACAAGCGGTGTTCGCGGACTAGGCTCGCCGGCGTGTGCGGAGGCAGGTGGAGACTGCCTCCGCACACCCGGCTCGACGAACCGCGCCGACTACGCGGCGGCGAGGCTTACGCGATGCCGCTCGTCGTCGACGGCCAGGATTCGAACCGACACGGTCGACCCGATAGCGGGAGCGGCCGACTCCGGCGACCATTCGGCGTGGTGCCACAGGCCGTGCACACCCGGTGCGACCTCGAGGAAGGCGCCGAAGGGCACGACCTGGACCACGGTCGCGTCGAGCACACTGCCGACACCGTTCGCGTCGATGAAACGACGCCAGGATTCAACAGAGAAGTGGGACATGGGATTCACCTCCTTTCGCGTCCCGAAAACCTTGCGGTACTTGGGAAATCGCGAGGGAGGGGCGGGGCCCTGGCCCGCCGCCGGATCACCGGCCGGCCGGGAAACCCGTCTGTGCGCGGCGCGAGGCCGACCCGGCAGTCACCGAGTCACCATAGGCATCGCGGGCGGTCGCGGGCAAGCCCCGATCGGCGACGGCGGACGGGTCAGGGCTTCTCGACCAACGCGAGCGCGACCGGCACCAGCAATTCGACGAGAGCCTCCACCGGCGGCCGCGGCCGCGTGAGCAACCACTCCTGGGTCAGCCCGTTGATCGCGCCGATGAGCGCGGTCGAGGCCATGCCGGGCAGCCCGCGGACGCGCCCGCCCGGCAGCACCATGGGCACCACCGTCGACTCGAGCACCGCGGCCCACGCGTGCCTGCGCGCGCGGCGGTGCCGTTCCATCCGTTCACTGACGCCGACGACCTCGATGAAGGCGACCTTGGCCCGATACGGATCGGCGCCGATCGCGGCGATGTAGGAGGTGACGAGTGCCCGGATCGCGGCGACGGGGTCGAGGCCGGGGTCCAACTCGCGCATGCCTGCGACCACCGCCGCGGCGGCCTCGTCCTGGATGCGGTCGTATGCCGCGATCAGGACGTCCTCCCTGGTGTCGAACTCCTCGTAGAACTGTCGCTTGGACAGTCCGGCGACAGCGCAGACATCGGCGAGCGAACAGTCGGTGTAGCCGCGTTCGGCGAACAGCCGGATCGCCGCCTCCAGGAAGCGGAGCCTGCGCTCGGCCTTGCGTTCGGCGACGGCGCGCCCGCCATACTGCCTGCCCACGATGGTCACGGCTTCACGGTATTGCAGTAGGGCCGCACCCGCCCGGGCGTAGCGATCAGTTCATCCGTTTTCCGCGAATGTTGTGATTCAGGTCACGATCGAGCGTCTTCGTGGCATACGCCGAGATTCGCGACCGGGCAGACCCACCGACAGGGTCAGCGGAAGCAGTTCGATGTTCGGCCGAACGGCGGGCCGTCGAGGGTGTATGCCGGTATTGTCTGAGCCAATTCGGTCAATCCGGGGCAACACCTTCCCTGTGAACTTACTGCGAAGTAAGGTTTGGCCATGGCGTGGAAACCTACTGAGATCCCGGACCAGACCGGGCGCATCTTCGTGATCACCGGGGCCAACGGCGGCCTCGGCGTCGAGACCACCAAGGCGCTGGCGGCCAAGGGCGCCACCGTGATCATGGCCTGTCGCAACGCGGCCAAGGCCAAGGATGTCGCCGCCGCCGTACCGGGCGATGTGCGCACCGCCGCACTGGATCTCGCCGATCTGGCCTCGGTACGCCGCTTCGCCGAAGACGCCGAACCCTTCGACGTGCTCATCAACAACGCGGGCCTGATGAACGTGCCGTTCACCCGCACCAAGGACGGCTTCGAAACCCAGTTCGGCGTCAACCATCTCGGTCACTTCGCCCTCACCGGCCTGCTGCTCGATCGCATCGGCGACCGCGTGGTGACGCTGTCGAGTATCGCGCACAAGCAGACCGCCAAGTTCCATGTCGACGACCTCAACTACGAGAACCGCCGGTACCAGCGCAATCTCGCCTACGCGCAGGCCAAACTGGCCAACCTCATGTTCGCCAGGGAACTGCAACGCCGGCTCGCCGAAGCCGGGTCGGCCGTGCGCTCCTACGGCGTGCACCCGGGTGTCTCGGCCACCGACCTGTTCGCCCGCACCGAGACGCCACTGGACCGGATCAGCAAACCGTTCATCCGCATGGTCGGCCACCCGCCCGCGAAGGCGGCCCATTCCACCCTCTTCGCCGCCACCATGCCCGACGCCGACCCGAACACCTACTGGGGTCCGACCCGGCTCATGCAGAGTCAGGGACCGGTGGAAGCCTCACCGTCGACCGGACTGTCCCGGAACACGAAACTGTGGCGCAGGCTGTGGGAGGAATCGGAGCGGATGACGGGGGTCACCTACACCTTCTGAGCGTGCCGACCTGCTCCTACGGGCCGTGTAGTAGACGGGTACCGTGGTAGTCGTGTCCGCATCCCCGCGCCGCTCGGCACACAATCGCCCGGCCCTGATCGCCCTGGTGATCGTCGCCGCGATCACCTGCCTGGCGCTGGGCTGGTGGCAGTGGGAACGCTTCGAATCGGCGAGCGGAACCGGGCAGAACCTCGGCTACGCGCTGCAATGGCCGCTGTTCGCCGGATTCGCGATCTTCGCCTATTTCCGGTTCGTCCGGCTGGAACGCGAGTCCGACGACGACGCGGCGCGGGCAGACGACCGGACCGAGCGGGTAGCCGCGCCGCGTGAGATTCCGGCGGGCATCCTGCCGCAACGGCCCAAAGCTCCCCGCGAAACCGATCCGGTCCTTGACGAGTACAACCGGTACCTGGCCGCGCTGCACGCGGGCGATATCGAAGACCAGATCCGCCGAGCCGAGCCCACCGCTCGCGACACCGAGAGGAGCGCCGGTTGAGCGCCGACAACTCCACCGAGACCGCCGTCTCCCCCGCCGCACCGGCCACGGACGCGAAGTCCGCGAAGATCGCGGGCGCGCTGCTGCGCTACCGCGTACTCGCCTGGTTCACCGGCATCTGGCTGCTCCTGCTGACCGGCGAAATGATCGCCAAATACATCTTCGACGTGGACACCCCCAACTGGATCGCGATGGTGCACGGCTGGGTGTACTTCGTCTACCTGCTGGTCACCGCCGACCTCGCGGTCAAGGTCCGCTGGTCGCGATGGCGCACGGTCGGCACCCTCATCGCGGGCACCGTGCCATTGCTGTCCTTCTTCGTCGAACACGTCAACGCGAAGAAAGTCAAGGCCGACTACGCCCTGTAGTCGGCCCCGGCCAGCGCGGCCAGTTCGGGCAGCAACAGGGTGAGCGCGCGGCCCCGGTGCGAGACGGCGTCCTTCTCGGCGGGGGTCAATTGCGCGGCCGTGATCCGTCCGCCGTCGGGCACGAACAGCGGGTCGTAGCCGAAGCCGCCCTCGCCCACCGGCGCCCGATTGATCGCGCCCGGCCATTCCCCGCGCACCACCGTCTCGCGCACGCCCGGTACGACCAGCGCGCAGGCGGATACGAAGCGGGCGCCGCGGCGCTCGTCGGGCACATCACCGAGTTGGGCGAGCAGTAGCCGATTGTTGGCCCCGTCGTCGCCGTGGATACCCGACCAGCGCGCCGACAGCACACCCGGCATACCGTTGAGCGCGTCCACCTCGATCCCGGAATCGTCGGCGACACAAGGCAATCCGGTGGCCGCCGCGCCGCCGCGGGCCTTGGCCAGCGCGTTCTCCTCGAAGGTCGCGCCTGTCTCCGGCGCCTCCGCGTACTCGGGCACATCGTCGAGGCCGACGATCTCGATGCCCGCGACGCCCGCCTCGTCGAGTATGCGGCGCAGTTCCTTCAGCTTCTTGGCATTGCGGCTGACAAGCAGGACCCGCGACATCACTTCTTCTTCGGCTCGGCGGGTTCGGGCAGCACGCCAGGATACGGCAGTGCCAGCGCCTCCTTCTGCACCGCGAACAGGCGCTCACAGCCCGCCAGCGCGGAGTCGAGCAATCTGTCCAGGGTGGAGCGCGGGAAGGTGGCGCCCTCGCCGGTGCCCTGCACCTCGACCAGGGTGCCGGTATCGGTGGCGACCACGTTCATGTCGACCTCGGCGCGCGAATCCTCCTCGTACGGCAGGTCCAAGCGCACCCGGCCGTCGACCACGCCGACGCTGACCGCGGCGATGGCGCACGAGATCGGCTGCGGGTCGGCGAGTCTGCCCGCGGCGGCGAGATAGGTGACCGCGTCGGCCAGCGCGACATAGGCGCCGGTGATCGCCGCGGTGCGGGTACCGCCGTCGGCTTGGAGCACGTCGCAATCGATGGCGATGGTGTTCTCGCCGATGGCCGCCAGGTCGATGCACGCGCGCAGCGACCGCCCCACGAGCCTGCTGATCTCCTGGGTGCGACCGCCCACCCTGCCCTTGACCGATTCCCGGCCCGATCGGGTGTGGGTGGCGGCGGGCAGCATCGCGTATTCCGCGGTGAGCCAGCCGAGTCCGGACTCACGACGCCACGGCGGCACACCCTCGGTGACGCTCGCGGTGCACATCACCCGCGTCTGGCCGAACTCCACCAGCACCGAACCGGCTGGATGCGTGGTGAATCCACGGGTGATCCGTACCTCGCGGAGCTCATCGTCCGCCCTGCCATCGGCTCGTCTCGACACGGGCCAATCGTACTGGGTGCTCAGAAATCGAAGGTCTCGCCCGGGGCCACGGCGTGTACCGGCCCGGAGAACTCCGCCTTGGCCTCGGCGATCACGTCCTCACGCGAGGTCCACGGGGGAATGTGGGTCAGCAGCAATTCCTTCGCACCGGCGCGCGCCGCGAGCCGGCCCGCTTCGGTACCCGAAAGGTGGATACCGGGAGGACGATTCGCCGGATCGTGGGTCCAGGACGCCTCCGACATGAGCAGGTCGGCGCCCTCGGCGAGTTCTTCGACCGCGTCGCACATGGCGGTGTCGCCCGTGTAGACGAAGACGCGCCCGGTATTGGAGACGATGCGCAGTCCGTAGGACTCCGGCGGGTGGTACATCCGCCGCACGGCCACGGTGTGGCCCGGCCCGAACTCGACGGTCTCACCCTCGGCCCACGCGCGATGGTCGATCACGTCGGACCAGTCGTCGCACTCGCCGCCGACCTCGGCGGAGGCGTTGCCGATGCGCAGCGCCGAATCCGAGGGGCCGCGCACGATGGCGCGGCCGACCGGCGGCGTCGGATGGTAGCGCCGCCACACGAGCAGACCCGGCAGGTCCAGACAGTGGTCGGCGTGCAGATGGGTCAGGAAGATGTCGACCTCACCGGGATCGGCGTAGCGCTGGAGCGCGCCGAGCACGCCCGGCCCGAAATCGATGACAACCGGTTTCATACCCGGCCCCGACAACAGATATCCCGACGCTGGGGAGTCCGGGCCGGACACACTGCCCGAGCACCCGAGGACGGTAAGGCGCATCCCCCCATGCTGCCACGACGAATTCTCGGTCACGAAGGGATCCCCCATATTCCTGAGCGGGCCGCACCCTCAACGTGGCGACGCATTGTGTCCGACTCGATCCTCGCGACGTTCTCGGCGTGCATCTCCAGAGAGTACCCAGCCGGCAAGCACTCCACCCACCGCCCCGAAAAGATGGCCCTGCCAGGATATTCCGGGTTGTCCCGGCAGCACGCCCCACAGCACCGACCCGTACAGCGCCAGCACGAGCAGACCGACCAGGATCTGACCGACATTGCGGGCGAACCAGCCCCGGCAGATCAGATAGGTCAACCAGCCGAAGACCAGCGAGGACGCGCCGATGTGCACGGTGCCGTCCGCGCCCGTCAACCAGGTGCCCACACCCGCGACGACCCAGATGACCGCGGTGGCCGCGATACCGCGCCAGATACCCGAGAGCAGCACGAGGAAACCGAGTACGAGCAACGGCAGCGTATTGCTCATCAGGTGATCCCAGCCGCCGTGCAGTACCGGGGCCCACACGATGCCGGGCAGTCCGTCGAGTTGTCGCGGTTCGATGCCCGCGGCGTCGAGTCGCCCGTGGTCGATCTGGTCGACGCCCTCGATGACATAGAGGCTGCCGACGAATCCGGCGATCACCGCACCCGCGCGCAGCCACAGCCGCCTGACCGCCGCGAGCGGTCCCGGCGCGGCGGGCGCGCCGACGGCACCGCCGAATCGAGCGCGCGGCGCCATGATCCGATCCGGGTCGAAGGACGATCCGGTGCCCGCACCGCCGGCCATGGTGAACCTCCTCGTCAGCGGGACACTCCGCTGCCAACGAGGGTACCGATTCCGTACCCGTTCAGGCCCAGAGCTGACCGTCGAGTCGCTCCTCGGCTTCCTCGAGTGTGCCGTCGTACGCACCGGTCGACAGGTACTTCCACCCGCCGTCGGCGACGACGAAGGCGATATCGGCCCGTCTGCCCGCCCGCATCGCCTTGCGCGCGACCCCGAGTGCGGCGTGCAGGATGGCGCCGGTCGAGATGCCCGCGAAAATGCCCTCCTCCAACACCAACTCACGGGTCCGCTTGACCGCGTCGAAGGGACCGACGGAGAACCGGGTGGTCAACACCGACTCGTCGTAGAGCTCGGGAATGAATCCCTCGTCGATATTGCGCAGTCCGTAGACCAATTCGCCGTAGCGCGGCTCGGCCGCGACGATCTCGATATCGGGCACCTTCTCGCGCAGGAACCGGCCGGTGCCCATGAGGGTGCCCGTGGTGCCGAGTCCGGCGACGAAATGGGTGATCTCCGGCAGATCGGCCAGGATCTCCGGGCCCGTGGTCTCGTAATGTGCCAGTGCATTGGCCGGATTGCCGTACTGGTAGAGCATGACCCAGTCCGGGTTGTCGGCCGCGATCTGCTTGGCCAGCGCCACCGCCTGATTCGACCCGCCCGCCGCGGGCGAATCGATGATCCGCGCGCCGAACATGGTCAGCAGCTGCCGCCGCTCCACCGAGGTGTTCTCCGGCATGACGCAGACGAGCCGGTAGCCCTTGAGCTTGGCCGCCATGGCCAGCGAGATCCCGGTATTGCCGCTGGTCGGCTCCAGAATCGTGCAGCTCGGGGTGAGCAGGCCGTCGGCCTCGGCCTGCTCGATCATCCGCAGGGCGGGACGGTCCTTTATCGATCCGGTCGGATTGCGGTCCTCGAGTTTGGCCCACAGCCGGACGTGGTCGTCGCCGTCCCAGCGCGGGGACAGCGTGCGCAGGCCGACCAGTGGGGTGTCGCCCAGGGTGGCGATCAGCGATTCGTAGCGCGCCACGGCGGGGATCAGCCTCCTGCGACGGCGGGCAGGATGGTCACCGACGCGCCCTCGGGCACCTCGGCCGCGAGACCGCCCGCGAAACGCACGTCCTCGTCGTCGACGTAGATATTGACGAAACGGTTCAGCTTGCCGTCCTTGAGCAGGCGTTCGGCCAGTCCCGGGTGGTTGGCGTCCAGATTATCGATCAGCGCCGACAGGGTCGCGCCGTCGGCCTGCACGCGCTTCTCGCCCCCGGTGAGACCGCGCATGATGGTCGGGATGGACACGGTTACCGACATGGATACTCCTCGATTTCGGCCGTCGTGGCCGGTTGGTGGAAACAGCTAGGCGGGCTCGTAGGCGTCGACGATCCGCACCGGCTCCTCGGTGACCTCGCCGTCGACGATGCGGTAACTGCGCAATTCGTGTTCGTGCGGATCGCGGGTGGAGATCAGCACGTAGTGCGCGTCCGGCTCGGCGGCGTAGGAGATGTCGGTGCGGCTCGGATACGCCTCGGTCGCGGTGTGGGAGTGGTAGATCACCACCGGCGTCTCGTCGGCGTCGTCCATCTCGCGCCAGACCTTCAGCTGCTCACCGGAATCGAAGCGGTAGAAGGTGGGCGAACGCTCGGCGTTCATCATGGCGACGAACCGTTCGGGTCGATCCGAACCCTCCGCACCCGCGATGATGCCGCACGCCTCGTCCGGGTGATCGGCGCGTGCGTGCGTCACCATCGCCTCGATGAGGTCGGACCTTATCACCAGCACGAACACAACCCTTCCACGATCCAACGGCGTCGACTTCTCGTGGTCGACAACGAGTGAGAATATTCCGCTATTCCCCCCGGGCGATTCGCGGGACCGCGCACGCCGATCGCCGATACGCGCGGATCAGCCCGGGAACAGGTCGGTGTAGGCGGGAATCCCCGCGACCGTGCGGGCATTCAGTATCGCGTCGACCACGGCGCGTTCGACGCACACCGCGGCGGCGGTGCACAGCGCGTCGAGCAGCAGCAGATCGGCGGGGAAAGCGGGCGGCAGCGGCACCGGCGTGGTCTCGGCCGCACCGGTCGCCAGCGCGAAGAGGGTGTCGCCGTCGAGCGGGGAATGCGCGGGACGGATGGCGCGGGCCAGACCGTCGTGCGCGGTCGTCGCCATGCGGCGGCAGCCCGAGGGATCCAGCGGCGCGTCCGTCGCGACCACGCCGATGGTGGTGTTGAGGACGGTGCCCTTCACCGGCAGCGCGGCGGCGCGGGCCAACTGCCGCGCGGTCGGCGGGCGCAGGCCGAAGAATTCCGGGCCGTCGGTGCCCGCGCCCCACGGCAGGCCGGTGCGCGGATCGAAGACCGAGCCGACCGGATTGGCCACGACGAGCGCCGCCACGGTGACCCCGGCCGCCGGCCCCGCGCCGAGCACCACACTCGCGCTGCCGACCCCGCCCTTGATCGAGCCCGCCCGCGCGCCCGCACCCGCGCCCACCGATCCGCGCGCGAACTCCGTGGCCGCGGCCGCCGAGGCGCGATACCCGAATTCGGCGGTCGGCCGGATATCCCACGCGCCGACCGGAAGATCGAAGATCACCGCGCCCGGCACGATCGGAACCACTCGGCTCGCATCCGCCGGATCCATCGGAATGCCCTCGCCCACTTCCTCCAACCACCGCATGACACCGTCGGCGGCGGCGAGTCCGTAGGCGCTGCCGCCGGTGAGCAGGATCGAATTCACCCGGCGCACAGTGTTGCCCGGGTCGAGCAGATCGGTCTCGCGGGTGCCCGGTCCGCCGCCGCGCACGTCGACCGCCGCGGTCGCGCCGCCCGGGGCGTGCACGACGGTGCAGCCGGTCGCCGCACCCGCGCCGAGTTCGGCGGCGGAGAGCGCGTGGTGGTGGCCGACCAGTAGCCCCGCCACGTCGGTCAGCGAATTACGCGGTCCCGCAATCGCGTTCATCTGTCACATCTCTTCCCGCCGGGCGTCGCGACGGGCGCTCACGGCGCGAGCGCCTGCAACAGCGAATCCTGCATCCAGGTCAGCCAGTGGTACACGTCGAGATGCGGTCCGCGCGGATCGTCGGGATCGAGCTGATCCGGGGTTTCGGCGTCGATGCCGAGTACTGTGCCGAGCGCGAGACGCACATCGGTCAGCGCGGTCAGCCAGGCGTCGGCCTGTTCGGGAGTGAGCACGATCTTGCCGCCGTCGGCGGGCACCGTATCGAGCACGACCGACCCCGCGGCGAGTTTGTTGTCGATGATCTCCGGCTCGTGCAGACCGCGCAGCGCGCTGTTGAGGTCGGCGCGATCGGCGTCGGGCGATCCGGGTTCGCTGCGGTGGAAGTCGGGCAGCAGTCTGCGCAGCCGCGGATCCTCGGGCGGGTTGGAATTGCCGGTGCGCAGGCCGGTGAGTGCCGCGAGTTCGTCGTCGGGGGCGGAGTCGGAGCGCTCGCGCAGCAGTCCCGAGACCGCGCCGACCAGCGAACGCAGGACGCCGGCCTCACGCGCGTCCATTTCCGATCGCAGCTTGAGACCGCTCAGCGAGTTCTTTCGGCTCCACTTACGCACGGCGCTGGCTCCAATTCGGCACGGCGTCGAGGGTAGTCCTGCCGGTCAGTTGTCCCGCTGCATGGTGGCCCACAGGCCCGCCGCGTGCAGTCTGCGCACGTCCTGCTCCATCTTGTCGCGGGAGCCGGAGGAGACCACGGCCTTGCCCTCGTTGTGCACCTGAAGCATCAACTCGGTCGCCTTCGCCTTGGTGTAGCCGAAGAGCTTCTGGAAGATGTAGGTGACATAGTGCATGAGATTGACGGGGTCGTCCCAGACCACCGTCACCCATGGACGGTCTTCCGCCTCCAGGATCTCGGTGTGCTCGACCGTCTCCGGAGTCGCCTGTGCCGCCGACAGCGTTATCTCTGTTTCGCACAAGCCCATGACCTCAAGGGTACGACTCGAGCGCGGCGGAACAACACCCCGTACCGCGGCGTGTGCCCGGCAATCGTCGAGCCGGCTACAGTGACTCGCGTGGAGATCGACGGCACCGCGTTGCTGACCGACCAGTACGAGTTGACGATGCTGGCGGCGGCGCTGGCCGACGGGTCGGCGCACCGCCGATGCACCTTCGAAGTATTCGCCCGACGTTTGCCAACTGGTCGCCGATACGGGATCGTCGCGGGCACCGGGCGCCTGCTCGACGCCATCGAACGATTCAGCTTCGGCGCGTCGGAACTCGCGGTCGTCGCCCCGTTCCTCGACAACGCCACCGTGGACTGGCTCGCCGACTACCGGTTCACCGGCGAGATCGACGGCTACCGGGAGGGTGAGCTCTACTTCCCCGGCTCGCCCGTGCTGGCGGTACGCGGCAACTTCGCCGAATGCGTCGTGCTGGAGACCTTGATCCTGTCCGTGCTCAACCACGACAGCGCCGTCGCCTCGGCGGCCGCGCGCATGGTCGGCGCGGCGGGCGGTCGCCGCATGATCGAGATGGGATCGCGGCGCACCCATGAACTGGCCGCCCCCTCCTGTTCGCGCGCCGCCTACCTCGCCGGCTTCGACGCCACCTCCAATCTGGAGGCGGTGCGCAGCTTCGGCGTCCCCGGCGCGGGCACCAGCGCGCACGCCTTCACCCTGCTGCACAGCGGCGCGGACGGCGCGCACGAGGCCGAGGCGTTCCGCAGCCAGGTCCGGGCGCTCGGGGTGGGCACGACCCTGCTGGTGGACACCTTCGACATCACGCGGGGCGTCGCGACGGCCATCGAGGTGGCCGGTCCCGAACTGGGCGGGGTGCGCATCGACTCCGGCGACCTCGGCGTGCTGGCCCGCCAGGTCCGCGATCAACTCGACGCGCTCGGCGCCACCGGGACCCGCATCGTGGTCTCCGGCGACCTCGACGAATACGCCATCGCCGCGCTGCGGGCCGAACCGGTGGACGCCTATGGCGTCGGCACCTCGCTGGTCACCGGGTCGGGCGCGCCGACGGCGGGCATGGTCTACAAGCTGGTCGAGGTCGACGGCGTGCCGGTCGCCAAGCGCAGCAGCCACAAACAGTCGCGCGGCGGCGCCAAGAAGGCCATGCGCCTGGCCCGCGGCACCGGCACGATCGTGGAGGAGATCGTCTACCCCGCCGCGGGCCCAACTCCCGATCCGGGCGAATTCGAACCACGCGACCTGCTGGTTCCGCTGGTGCGCGACGGCAAGGCGGTCGAGGATCTGCCGACGCTGGCCGACAGCCGCGACCTGGTCGCGCGGGGTCTGATCAGTCTTCCGTGGGAAGGGCTCAAACTCTCCGCGGGCGAACCAGCCATCCCGACGACGTTCGCGGACTGAGCGGGGACATCGCCGACCCACCACACCGAGCACGAGCGCGCCGCCGCGGCGAGTGCAGCACCACCTGGACCCGCCCGCACGCGTCGACTCCGATCGCGACGCGCACCGCGGTCAGAGTTCGGGTGTCTTCGCCGAATCCGCCGCCTCCTCCTTCTGGCGCTTGCGCCACCGCGCCGCGGTGATCGCGATGCCGACGAACAGGAATGCCTTGAGCGCCCGGTTGATCCATTCGCCCACGCTGTCCGGCGGTTCCGCGAACAGCAGGCTCAGCACGGCGAAAGCGCCGAGGCCGAACAATGCGGCGAACGCGACTCTGAGAGTGCTGGTGTTCACGATGTCGATTCCTCCGTCCCGCGCCGCCCGGTCGGAGCGGCATATGGTAATCCGCCGACGGAGTAGGCTTCGTTTACATCGCGCGAAAGGTTGTGCGTCATGAAGCGGGCGTTGATCATCGTCGACGTGCAGAACGATTTCTGCGAGGGCGGCTCGCTGGCGGTCACCGGCGGCGCCGCGGTGGCCGGGAAGATCAGCCGCCATCTCGCGCGATCGGACTACGCCACCGTGGTGGCCACGCGCGATCACCACATCGATCCCGGCGCGCACTTCTCCGACGAGCCCGACTACGTGGACAGCTGGCCGCCGCACTGCCGCGTGGGCACGCCCGGCGCGCGATGGCATCCCGACCTCGATATGACGCCCGTGCGCGAGATCTTCTCCAAGGGCGAATACCGCGCCGCCTATTCGGGATTCGAGGGCGTGAGCGCCGACGGCACGGCGACGGCGGACTGGTTGCGCGCCCGCGGCATCGACGCCGTCGACATCGTCGGCATCGCCACCGACCATTGTGTGCGCGCCACCGCGCTCGATGCGGCGGCCGCCGGATTCGACACCACCGTCCTGCTGGATCTCACCGTTGGCGTGGCTCCCGACACCACCGCGGCCGCGCTCGAGACACTGCGCGCCGCGGGCGTGCGGCTCGCCTGACGCGGCGCACGGCGTCGATCCCGGGTGTCGGTGCGGCGCAGTAGGCTCACTCCCGTGCCCGAACTGCCGCCCGTCCCGGAGCTTCTGTCCACCGCCGTCAACGCCCTCGGCGGGAAGGAACGCGGCGGGCAGATCACGATGGCCGCGGCGGTCGATCACGCCATCGACACCAAGGAGCATCTGGCCGTGCAGGCGGGCACCGGCACCGGCAAGTCGCTGGCCTATCTCGTGCCGAGCGTGCGGCACGCGGTGCGCACCGGCCGCACGGTCGTGGTCTCCACCGCGACGATCGCCCTGCAACGCCAGCTGGTCGATCGCGATCTGCCCCGACTGGCCGACGCGCTGAGCACACCACTCGGCCGCACGGTGAAATTCGCGATCCTCAAGGGCCGCAACAACTACCTGTGCCTGAACAAGATCAACAGCGCACTGCCGGACGAGCCGGCCGAAGCCGAACTGTTCGACGCGTTCGCCATCTCGCGCCTCGGCCGGGAGGTCCAGCGCCTCAACGACTGGGCTTCCGACACCGAGACCGGCGATCGCGACGAACTCGCGCCCGGGGTGAGCGATCGGGCCTGGCGGCAGGTCAGCGTGTCCTCGCGCGAATGCCTGGGCAAATCGCGCTGTCCATTCGGCCAGGACTGCTTCGCCGAGCGGGCGCGCACCGAATCGGCACAGGCCGACGTGGTGGTCACCAATCACGCGCTGCTGGCCATCGACGCCATCAGCGGCATCCAGGTGCTGCCCGAACACGATGTGGTCATCATCGACGAGGCGCACGAACTCGTCGACCGCGTCACCGGCGTCGCCACCGCGGAGATCGCGCCCACCGCCATCAGCGCCGCCGCGCGCCGCTGTGCCGATCTCGTCGACGAACAGGAGGTCGACCGGCTCGAGGAGGCCGCCGAGGCGTGGCACGCGATCCTCGACGAACTGCCCGCGGCCCGCTGGGACACCATGCCGGACGGGGTCGCGCCGGTGCTGGCGCTGGTCCGCGACGCGGCCTGGAATGTCCGCACGGCGCTCAATCCGCCCGGAAGTTCCAGTGCGCAGGGCGATCCCGACACCGCCGCGGCGCGCACCCTGGCCCTGTCCGCCATCGACGACGTGCACGACAGCGCGGTGCGGGCGCTCACCGCCTTCGAGGAATCCGATCCGGCCGCCCGCCGCGACGTGATCTGGTTGTCCGCCGACGAGGTACGCGGTGTCGCGCGCAAAACCCTTCGCATGGCGCCGCTTTCGGTCGGCGGATTGCTGCGCACCCGACTGTTCGGGGTCTCGACCGTGGTCCTCACCTCGGCCACCCTCCAGATCGGCGGCTCGTTCGACGGTCTGGCGATCACCTGGGGCCTGCCCGCGCAGACGGCGAACCGGCCCGATACCGGCACCGCCAACGGCGCGCAGGCGCCCGCGGACACCGAGACCATCCGCTGGAGTTCGCTGGATGTCGGTTCCCCGTTCGACCACGCCAAATCGGGCATCCTCTACGTCGCCCGACATCTGCCCGCACCCGGGCGCGACGGCCTGTCCCCCGCGTACCTGGACGAGATCGAACGGCTCATCGACGCCGCGGGCGGCCGCACGCTCGGTCTGTTCTCCTCCATGCGCGCCGCCAAGGCGGCCACCGAGGCGTTGCGCGATCGGATCGGCACCCCGATCCTGTGCCAGGGCGACGACGCCACCGGCGCGCTGGTCCGCAAATTCGCCGAGGACGAGGCGACCTCGCTGTTCGGCACGCTGTCGCTGTGGCAGGGCGTCGACGTGCCGGGTCCGTCGCTGAGTCTGGTGATCCTCGACCGCATCCCGTTCCCGCGCCCCGACGATCCGCTGCTCGCCGCGCGGCAGCGTGCGGTGGAATCGCGCGGCGGCAACGGCTTTCTCGCGGTCGCGGCCAACCACGCCGCGCTGCTGCTGGCCCAGGGCACAGGTCGGCTGCTGCGCAGCGTGGACGATCGCGGCGTGGTCGCCATCCTCGATTCCCGGCTCGCGACCGCCCGCTACGGCGGATACCTGCGGGCGTCGCTGCCGCCGTACTGGGAGACCTCCGATCGGGAAGTCGTCACCAAGGCATTGCGGAGGCTCGTCGGCCGGTAGTCGTGACACGGCCGACAGCGACCGGATCGATGCGCCCCGGAAAGCGAATTCGATTCCGTACACCGATTCCCACGGCGGTCGCGCCCGCGCCCCGCGCCCGCATCCCGCGCCCGCATCCCGCGCCCGCATCCCGCGCGGGGCGTCACCGCCGCGCGGGTCGCATTCTCACTTTCGCACTCAGGCGTCCCGTGAGACCGTTTCCGGATGACGCACCCGACCGACACCGACGCACTCGGTGAATTCCTGATCAGTGCAAGATCTTTGGCCGAGTATCGAGCGATCTTCGCCCTCACCGACGCCGAACTGCGCGACCGCAGCGTTCTGGACTGTCCAGGCGGCGCAGCGAGTTTCACCGCGGAGGCCAGTGAACTCGGAGCACACGTGACCGCGATCGACCCGATCTACGCCCGACCCGCGAGCGAACTGCGCGCGCTCGCCCTGGCCGAGGCGGAACGCGGAAATATGTGGGCCCGCACACATTACGACCGCCGCCGGTGGGACTGGTACGGCTCGCCCGAGGAGCACCGACGCATCCGCGACGCCGCCGCCACCCGATTCGGCACGGATATCACCGCGCACCCGGGGCACTATGTCGCCGCGGCGCTGCCGTCACTGCCCTTCCCCGACGACAGTTTCGACCTGGTGCTCAGTTCTCATCTGCTGTTCTCCTACGCCGACCGCCTCGACGCGCGATTCCACCTGATGGCGCTGCTGGAACTGTCACGGGTCTCGCGCCGCGAGACCCGGCTCTACCCGCTGGTCGACCATCGAGGCGTACCGCAGGACGACCTGGTCGCGCAGTTGCGCACCGAACTGCACGACAAGGGAATTCGCACCGATATCCGCGATGTCGACTACGAATTCCACCCCGGCGCCACCTCCATCCTGGTCCTGCACGCGCCCGCGGACCGCTGATCCGCACGCCGCCCTCGCGGAGGCGGCCGTCTCCGCGGGGTAGGCACCGCTACCGGATCCCCGCGGACGCGCGACGGGCCGAAGCGATCAGCTCCGCGAGCCTGTCCCTGACCTCCTCGCGCGGCCCGGGGGCCAGGGTGAACTCGTCGCTGTCGTGATTGTGCAGCAGATAGCGGCCGTCGACCGGCAGATAGTCCATCCAGTGGAAACCCCGGCCATCGGCGGTCGGCCTGCTGTCGACGGCGCCGCCGCGGAAGACATTGATCTCCCCCAACCCCGAACGCGGCCGGCGCACGATCCTGTCGATCGACTCGAGATACGGATCACCGCCGTAGGCGGCACGCTCCATCTCGGACCGACGGCCGGTCACCGGCAGAATCCGCCCCGGCGCGCATTGCGGCAGCGCCGATACGACCCGGGCCGCCACCTCCGCCGCGGGCATACCGACGAGAATGACATCGCGTCCGTATTCCTGTGTGGGCCCCGCCATTTGAACGGCCACCGTGGCCACCGCACCGACGATGCCCGCGTGCACCCGGACGACCTTCTCGAATTCGGGCCCGTAGAACCCGTGCACCTCGACGCGGACCCGCGGCTCCAACAGCACCGTCAACGCGTCGAACAGCGCCCGGTCGGCGAATCCCGCCATCTCACGCGCGGTTCGCTCCCGCAGCCGCTCGTAATCCTCCGCGGTCCGCACCGGTGTCTCGTCGGCGATATAGCGGATGGGGTACGGCAGCCGATCCCGCCCGAACCCCTCCACCGCGATCTGGAACATCAGACCGCTCAGATGCCACCGCCGCTCACTCACCCGCGACATCCGCCGTCCACCGTTCCGTACCCGCGGACCGCGCGTCAGCCACCGATGACCCCACCGGGCGGAAGCGCGGGCGGCTGCGTTCCGAGCAATTCGTCGCCACGGTCGTAGACCAGATAATCCGGTGTCGAATGCTCGTCGTCGTCCTCGCCCTTGCCACGGCCACCTCCCATGCCGCCCATACCCGACATGCCCGCTCGACCGGTCGCACCTCGGCTCGCGGCGGCGGTCGTGCCAACGGCGCCCGCGGTCGGCGCACCCGAACCCGCAACGCTCTTGCCCGCACCCGGCGTACCCGACGAGGACCCCGACGACCCCGAACTCCCCTTGGGCGTCGACCCCGTCGAGGGCGTCTTGCTCTTGGAGTTCGAACCCGGCACCGTCGGCGTCGCCGACTGCGGTGTCGTCGGAGTATTGGTATTCGCCGAATTCGGCGTACCCGAACCCTGATTCGAATTCGAACTCTGCGGTGTGGTGGTCGTATCCGTGCTCTGCGGCGTTGTCGACTCCGGGTCTGTGGTCGACTCAGGATCGGTGGTCCGGGAATTGTCGGACTGCTGCGGATCGTTCGTCGCGGGGTCGTTGTCCGGCCGCGAAGTGGTCGGCGATCCCGTCCCCGACGGACCTTGCGACCCACCGGGCAGACTCGGCCCGCCCGTGCCGTTGTCGTCGGTCTTGCTGGACGGTACGGCGAAGGTGGGCGTGCGGCCGTCGACGTCCTGCACACCCGGCTGGTAGTAGGTCGTCATGACATACCGGGCCTGCTCCTCGGCCTCCTGAGCCCGGTACGTCGGTCCCTTGACGATGTTCTGGAGCGGCACGGCGTCGATGACCTTGTCGCCCAAGGTGTAGTCATCGGGCTTGCCCACCGAACCCTTGGCCTGCGCGAGGTGGCCTTCCATGAGATCGAGACTGTGACCGACCAATTGGAAGCCCGCCGCCAGGCTGGTGAACGAGGCCACGAAGGCACGGGTCGCCTCGATGGCCTTGCTGCCGGATTCGCCATTCCACAGATCGGTGATGGATTGCTCCACCGACTTGGAGAATTCATCCACTGCGGTCCGGGATTCGCGTGCGAGATCGCGCCAACCGTTCGCGGCGAAGTTGACGGCATTGGGCTCGACGCCGCTCAGCGCGTCGTAGATCTCCTGATGGCTCATAGTCTGGAAGGAGTCGTCGAAGTTGAGCACCCTGGGATCGGTACCCGCGCCGGACTCCGCCAACAGACTGTCGTACTCACCGCCGACGATCGCCCGGTCCTCATTCCAAGTCCGATTCTCCTGGTCGGCACGCTGCTGATCACCGGTCTTGTTGTCCCACGCCTCCTCACGCGACCCGGTAATCGTCTTCACGACATTCATCGGCGCGTTGTAGACGTTCGCCCATTCCGAGAACGAGACCATCGCTTACTTCCCCCCCGTGTCGACGTCAGCCAGCTTTTGCGAATTCGACTGGTCGGTCTCCTCGATCGTGCGAACTGCTTTCTCGTAGGTCTCCGCCATCAAGGTCAGCACCTCGATGCTCTGTTTCAGCCGCTCTGCCGCCGACGCATCCCCCGTGTCGGCCTTGTTCTCGAATTTCTGCTGCATTATCTTGGCTGTCCGCAGCGCGCCGAACCCGCTGAGCTCACTTAGCTGGCCCACCGCGAACAGCATCCGGTTCAGCTGAATCTTCATCTGATCGGCGTGCCCCTTGAGCGCATTGCAGACCTCGGGATCCATTCTCAGTTGCCCGGATTCGGCCTCTGTCTTCAGGCCGTTCCATTGCGTCACAAGGTTCTGTATCTGCTCGCTCACCTTGTGCCTCCTCCCTCGCGAACAAGCAACACCTGATGGCCAATTGGCACGCGGCGCCCACCCGGGCGACCTACTTCGGTAGATACGGCTCGAGATCCTTCGCGTGTGTGACAGCCAGACCACAGGGCGGCGCTTCCGGCATCTTGGCGCGTTCGCTGTAATACCAGCCGACTGAAATCTCGTAGGAGCCCTCGGGCGACGGAATATTGACGTAGCACCGGATCTTGTCGCTGTCGGCGGTGTTTGTATGGACGAATCCCGACCTCGAACCGATGCGTTCCTCGCGCACCACCGTCAGTTTGGAGTTCTGTCGCGCTTCATCCGGGGTGTAAACAGTCGCCGCCACCCCGACTTGATACGGCCCCTCGATCGAAGTCCAGTTACACAGGCGGGCCGATGTAGCTCCGGTCGGCGCATCGCTGACCATATCCTTGGTGGCGGGATCGACCCGTGTGGCGCGCAGCGCCGCATCGGACAACTGCGTGCACGGATTCCAGACCACATTCCGGTCCCCCCTTGGCACAGTAGGACCCGCGGTCCGAGGCGCCCCGTCCACCGTCGTGCCGCACCCGGCAACGACGCAGGTCACCGCGATACCGGCCACTATCGTCGCTCCCGCAATCCCCCTCGACACCACCACGGCCGTTCGCCCTTTCTCCCAGTCCTGGAGCAACCAGTCACAGATTATGACGCGCCGCATCCCCCATCGGTTCCACATGTGGTGGTTTCAGCGTATCGGACCGGACCACACGATCAATGGGTCGGATCGGAACGCGAGCACGTGCACGGATCGCGCCCACCCTATCCGAGACGAGCGCACGACCCGTCAAGCCGAACGCGGACAACGGATTCGGCGCACGGCCCGAACCTCACGAAGAGCAAGGCCGAGGAATACCACCAACAGCACCCACACCGGGCGGGTGGACCTCCCGGGACACACCCTTGGCCACCAAGACGATCGGAGAGAACAGCATGCTGATGGCCGGACCGTTGGCGATGGAGTAGGTCAGGGGCATCATGACGACCGTGATGAAGGCGGGGATGGCGTATTCCATTCGATTCCAGTCGATTTCGCCGAGGGCGCGGGACATGAGGACCCGACCACGATGAGGGCGGGCGCGGTCACCTCGGGGGGAGTCCGCGACCACGGCGAAGATCGGATAGCAGAAGGTCGCGGTCGAGACCGCGGTAAGACCGGTGCGCCCGCCCGCGGATGCGCCCCGCGGTGGATTCGACCTAGGAGCGGTGGTGGTCGATGTTCCGATGACCGCGCCCACAATCGTGCCGACCGAATCGGCGGCGAAGGCGTTGGCCGCGCGCGGCAGTCGGCCGTCCTCGTCGAGCAGTCCGGCCCGATCGGCGACACCGATGAGGTGCCGCCGCGGTCGAAGAAGTCGACGAACAGCATGGTCAGGGTGACCCGGTCTCCGCCAGGCGCGGCAGCCGACACTCGGGGTCGAACGGAATCAGGCGCTCGGCGCGACCACCAGACCCAGTTCGGCGTCCGAGGCGAGCAGATCCTCGTGCGGAAGTACCCGGACCGTGTAGCCGACCGCCCCCGACAGCGGCACGGGTGTGCGCACCGCGAAGATCTCCGCACCGGCGTCCGACCCGGTGTGTTCCATGGGGACGACACTGGTGTCGGACAGGTCGTCGGTGGTCGAGACCCGCCCCAGCACGGCCTGCACCGCGACATCGGACACGCTCAGCCCGCCCAGATCGATCCGCGCCGTCAGTGACAGTTCGGCTCCGATGACCGGGGTGTCGGGGAGGCCGGCGCTGTCGACTTGGAGTACCCGTACCGAGGGCCACGCCGCCTCGACCCGGCGCCGGTATTCGGCGACCGCGCGCGCCCCGGCGAAGTCGTCGGCGGCCACGCGCCGATAGGCCGCCGCGGCTTGCGCGTAGTACTCCACCGCGTAATCGCGAACCATACGAGAGGCGGGCACCTTCGGGCCGAGCGTCCGCAAGGTGTGGCGCACCATCTCGACCCAGCGCACCGGCATATCGTCGCCATCGCGGTCGTAGAACCGGGGCGCGACCGTGCGTTCGAACAGTTCGTAGAGCGCCGCCGCCTCGAGATCGTCGCGACGGTGTTCGTCGGAGACGCCGTCGGCGGTCGGAATCGCCCAGCCGTTCTCGCCGTCGTACATCTCGTCCCACCAGCCGTCGCGGATGGACAGGTTGAGTCCGCCGTTGAGCGCCGACTTCATGCCGGAAGTACCGCACGCCTCGAGCGGTCGCAGCGGATTGTTCAGCCACACATCGCAACCCCAGTACAGGTGGCGGGCCATCGACATGTCGTAGTCGGGCAGGAAGACGATGCGGTGGCGCACCTCGGGATCGTCGGCGAATCGCACCACCTGCTGGATGAGGGACTTGCCGCCGTCGTCGGCCGGATGGCTCTTGCCCGCCACCACCAACTGCATCGGACGCTGCGGATTCAGCAGCAAGGAGCGCAGGCGCTCGGGATCGCGCAGCATCAGGGTCAGACGCTTGTAGGTGGGCACGCGGCGCGCGAAACCCACCGTGAGCACGGTCGGGTCGAAGATGTCATCGACCCAGCCGAGTTCGGCGGCGGCCGCGCCGCGCTCGAGCCAGGACGCGCGCACCCGGCGGCGCACCTCGGCGACGAGTCCGGCGCGCAGCGTGTTGCGGGTGGACCACAGTTCACCCAGCGGCACCTCCTCGAGCCGTTCCCAGCCGCGCGCCTGCTCGACCAGTTCGGTGCCGATGTACTCGCGCGCCTTGTCGACCCATTCGCGCGCGGCCCAGGTGGGGGCGTGCACGCCGTTGGTGACCGAACTTATGGGCACCTCGGCCGGATCGAAACCGGGCCACAGCGGCGCGAACATGGACCTGCTGACCTCGCCGTGCAGCTTGGACACGCCGTTGGCGCGCTGCGCGAGCCGCAGCCCCATATGCGCCATGTTGAACACCGCTGGATCGGCCTCGCGTCCGAGCGACAGAATCCGGTCCACCGAAAGCCCTTGCAGCAGGCTGGATTCGGATTCGCCATTGGCGCCGCCGAAGTAGCGGCGCACCAGCGACATGGGGAAGCGGTCGATGCCGGCGGGCACCGGCGTATGCGTGGTGAAGACGGTGCCCGCGCGCACCGCGGCCAGCCCGGTCTCGAAATCGGCGCCCGCCGCGACGTATTCCCGTATCCGCTCGACGCCGAGGAATCCGGCGTGGCCCTCGTTCATGTGGAACACCTCGGGATCGGGCAGCCCCTCGGCCCGGGTGAACGCGCGCACCGCGCGCACGCCGCCGACACCCGCCAGGATCTCCTGCTTGATCCGGTGGTCCTGGTCGCCGCCGTAGAGCCGGTCGGTGACCGCGCGCAGTTCCGGGTCGTTCTCGGCGATATCGGAATCCAGCAGCAGCAAGGGCACGCGCCCGACCTGCGCGATCCACACCCGGGCGCGCAGCACCCGCTGATCGGGCACGGCGACGTGCACAAGCACCGGTGAGCCGTCGGCGGTGAGCAGCCGCAGCGGCAGCCCTTGGGGATCGAGGGCCGGATAGTGCTCGAGTTGCCAGCCATCGGCAGACAGCGACTGCCGGAAGTATCCCGACCGGTACAGCAGCCCAACGCCGATCAGCGGCAGCCCCAGATCCGATGCGGCCTTGAGATGGTCGCCCGCGAGGATGCCGAGGCCGCCGGAGTAGTTCGGCAGTACCTCCGTGACGCCGAACTCCATCGAGAAGTACGCGATACCCCCGATGCCTTCGACATCCGGTTCGGAGCGCTGGAACCAGCCCGGCGCGGACAGATAGTCGCGCAGGTCGGCGGCGGCCTCGTCGACCCGGCGCGTGTAGTCGGGATCGGCGGCCAGCTCGTCGAGCCGGGCGGCGGGCACTTCCCCGAGCATGCGCACCGGGTCGTGGCCGACCTCCTGCCACAACCCCGTATCGAGATCGCGGAAAAGATCCTGGGTCGGCCAATGCCAGGACCAGCGCAGATTCGTGGACAGTTCACCCAGCGCCGCGAGTCGATCGGGCAGATGGGCGCGGACGGTGAATCGACGGAGGGCCTTCACCAGGCGAACCATACCGAAAACCGACGCACCCATCGCGACAGGCGACGCAGGTCACGCGGGGCCGGAATCGAGTGGCCGAACGGCCGCCGCCGTGACAGCATCTGCTGATGCCGCAATGGGTCGACGTACTCCCCGAGTTCCTCCTGGCCTGTCTGCTGCTCGCCGCGCTACCCGGGGCCGCCGCCGCGCCGTTCCTCCGGCGATCGGTGCGTCGCGGCCGCACCGCCGGTCCGGCCGCGGTCCTCGGCGACGCGATCGTCGTGTTCGACCGGACGCTCGCGGGCGCGCTCGGCTTCGGCCGCGCCGCCGACGCGCGCTGAGCGGCGGGCCGGACGTGACGGGACCGTCGATCACGTCGTCGCGGCGCACTGCCGGTAGGTTGGTCCCCGTGACCGGCCGCATCGCCATCGACGACACCGCCCCGTCGACCGGACAGGGGCGTTATCCGGCCAAGGCCGCGGTGGGCGAGGTCTTCCCGGTGCGCGCGGTGGTCTGGCGCGAGGGTCACGATGCCGTCGCCGCGACGCTCGCGGTACGCGCGCCCGGATCCTCACGGATCACCCGGATCAGGATGACCCCCGATCCCGAACCCGACGTATTCGATGCCGTCTTCACCGCGAACGCCCCCGGCACCTGGACCTTCCGCGTCGAGGGCTGGAGCGATCCCATCGCGACCTGGCGCCACGCCGTCGAGGCCAAACTCGCGGTCGGGCAGAGCGCCGCCGATCTGGCCAACGATCTCGAACTCGGCGCGCGGCTGTTCGACCGCGCCGCCCAAGGGGTGCCGAGGAAACAGTTCGAACGGCTGCGCGCGGTCGCGGTCGCCCTGCGCGGCGAGGAACAGCTACCCACCCGGGTCGCGCCCGCCTTCACCGAGGAGGTGGCCGAGATCCTGCGCGCCACCCCGCTGCGCGAGATGGTGACCCGCGGACCGCAGCACACGGTGTACGTGGAACGCAGGCGCGCGCTCTACGGCTCCTGGTACGAGTTCTTCCCTCGCTCGACCGGCGGTCGCGACGCCGAGGGCAAACCGGTGCACGGCACGTTCGCCACCGCCGCGAAAGAGCTGCCGCGGATCGCCGCGATGGGCTTCGACGTGGTGTACCTGCCGCCGATCCACCCGATCGGCGCGGTGAACCGCAAGGGCCGCAACAATTCGCTGACCGCCGAACCCGGCGATGTCGGCTCCCCCTGGGCGATCGGCTCGGCCGCGGGCGGTCACGACGCGATCCACCCCGACCTCGGCACCGAGGCCGATTTCAAGGATTTCGTCGCGGCGGCGCGGCACGCGGGTCTCGAGGTCGCGCTCGACCTGGCCTTGCAGTGCGCACCCGACCACCCCTGGGTGCGCGCGCACCCGGAGTGGTTCACCACGCTGCCGGACGGCACCATCGCCTACGCCGAGAATCCGCCCAAGAAGTACCAGGACATCTACCCGGTCAACTTCGACAACGATCCCGACGGCATCTACGCCGAGGTGCTGCGCGTGGTCCGGCACTGGATCGCGTTCGGGGTCAAGATCTTCCGCGTCGACAATCCGCACACCAAACCCGCCGACTTCTGGGAGTGGCTGATCGCCACGGTGCGGCGCGAGGACCCCGAGGTCATCTTCCTGTCCGAGGCGTTCACCCGCCCCGCACGGCTGTACGGTCTGGCGCGGCGCGGCTTCAGCCAGTCCTACACCTATTTCACCTGGCGGATCGCCAAATGGGAGTTGACCGAATTCGGCGTCGAACTGGCCGCCAAGGCCGACGAGGCCAGGCCGAACCTGTTCGTCAACACCCCCGACATCCTGCACGAGAGCCTCCAGCACGGGGGTCCGGGCATGTTCGCCATCCGTGCGGTGCTCGCCGCCACCCTCGCACCCACCTGGGGCGTGTACTCCGGCTTCGAGCTGTTCGAACACCAGGCGGTGCGTCCCGGCAGCGAGGAGTACCTCGACTCGGAGAAATACGAACTGCGCCCGCGCGACTTCGCCGGGGCGCTGGCGCGCGGCGAATCGCTGGAACCGTGGCTGACCAGACTCAACGAGATCCGGCGCAACCACCCGGCGCTGCAACAACTGCGCTGCCTGCATTTCCACCACGTCGACAACGACGCGATCATCGCCTACTCGAAATTCGATCCGATCAGCGGTGACGCGGTCCTGGTCGTGGTGAACCTGAACCCGTACGGCGCCGAACAGGGGTTCATTTCGGTCGACCTGCCCGCGATCGGCCGGGAATGGCACGACCACCCGGTCGTGTTCGACGAGGTCAGCGGTGAGGAATACCACTGGGCGCAAACGAATTACGTGCGTCTTGACCCGGCGCGCGCGGTAGCGCACATACTCGCGCTGCCCGCGGTGCCGCAGCAGGCGCGCACCGAACTGGCCTACCGGAAGTCCTTCGCATGAACCGTGCGGCCACCATCGATCGCCGCGACCTCATGCTCCTCGCGGCGGGCACCCACAGCGATCCGCACACCGTGCTCGGCGCTCATCCGCATCCCGAGGGCACGGTGGTGCGCGTCCTGCGCCCGCACGCCGAATCGGTGGCGGTGCGCGTGGGCGGCGACGACCATCCGCTGGTCTCGGTGGGCCACGGCGTCTTCGCCGCGCCGCTGCCCTATACGGAGCTGATGGACTACCGCGTCGTCACCACTTATCCCGGCGGCCAGCGCGTCATCTCGGGCGACGGCTACCGTTTCCTGCCCACCGTCGGCGACCTCGACCTGCACCTGATCGGTGAGGGCCGCCACGAACGGCTGTGGGAGGTCCTCGGCGCGCACCCGCGCCGCTACACCACCCTCGACGGCGAGGTGCACGGCGTCTCCTTCGCGGTCTGGGCGCCCAATGCCCGCGGCGTCAGCGTGATCGGCGACTTCGACGGGTGGAGCGGCAATACCGCGCCGATGCGGACGCTGGGCTCCTCCGGCGTCTGGGAGGTGTTCGTGCCCGGCATCGGCGCCGGGGCGAAATACAAGTACCGGGTGCACGGCGCCGACGGTCGCACCGTCGACCACGCCGACCCGCTGGCCTTCGCCACCGAGGTCCCGCCCGCGACCGCGTCGGTGGTCACCGAGAGCGCCCACGTGTGGCGGGATCGCGCGTGGATCGAACAGCGCGAGCGGATCGACCCGACGCGCGCGCCGATGAGCGTCTACGAGGTTCACCTCGGGTCGTGGCGGCCGGGGCTGTCCTATCGCGAACTGGCCGATCAGCTCGCCGAATACGTCACCTCGACCGGCTACACCCACATCGAACTGCTGCCGGTGGCCGAACATCCCTTCGGCGGCTCCTGGGGATATCAGGTCACCTCCTACTACGCGCCAACCGCGCGTTTCGGCTCCCCCGACGACTTCCGCGCCTTCGTCGACCGGATGCACGACGCGGGCATCGGCGTCCTGCTGGACTGGGTGCCCGCGCACTTCCCGCGCGACGAATGGGCGCTGGCGCGCTTCGACGGCACACCGCTCTACGAACATCCCGATCCGCGCCGCGGCGAGCAACTCGACTGGGGCACCTACATCTTCGATTTCGGCAGGCGCGAGGTCCGCAACTTCCTGGTCGCCAACGCGCGGTACTGGATCGAGGAATTCCACATCGACGGGCTGCGGGTCGACGCGGTCGCCTCCATGCTCTATCTGGACTATTCGCGCGCCGAGGGCGAGTGGGAGCCGAATGTGCACGGCGGCCGCGAGAATCTGGAGGCGGTCGCCTTCCTGCGCGAACTCAACGACACCGTGCACCGCCACCATCCGGGCGTGGTCACCGTCGCCGAGGAGTCGACCACCTGGCCGGGCGTCACCCGTGGCACCGATGTCGGCGGACTCGGTTTCTCCATGAAATGGAATATGGGCTGGATGCACGACACGCTCGGCTTCCTGCGCCGCGACCCCATCCACCGCGCCTGGCACCACAACGAGATCACCTTCTCGCTCATGTACGCGTGGAGCGAGACCTACGTCCTGCCGATCAGTCACGACGAGGTGGTGCACGGCAAGGGCACGCTGTGGACGCGCATGCCCGGCGACGATTTCGCCAAGGCCGCGGGCGTGCGGGCGCTGCTGGCCTACATGTGGGCGCACCCCGGCAAACAACTGCTGTTCATGGGGCAGGATTTCGGGCAGTTCCGAGAGTGGTCACACGACCGCGGACTGGACTGGGGCGAGATGGACAACCCGCTGCACCGCGGCATCACCGACGCCGTGCGCGCCATGAACCGCGTCTACCGCGCGCATTCGGCGCTGTGGAGTCAGGACACCACCCCGGGCGGACATTCCTGGATCGAGGCCGACGACCGCGACAACAATGTGCTGGCCTTCCTGCGCTACGGCAGTGACGGTTCGGTGGTGGCCTGCGTCCACAACTTCTCCGGATCGCTGCACGGCGAATACCGTGTCGGCCTGCCGGTGGCGGGCGAATGGTCCGAGATCCTCAACACCGATGCCGCCGACTACGGCGGTTCTGGCGTCGGGAACATGGGTTCGGTGCGGACCTCGCCGACGCCGTGGCACGGACGCCCGGTCTCGGCCACCGTGGCGCTCGCGCCCAATAGCGCGGTCTGGTTGGCGGGGCCGTCCTGACCGCGTGAGGGTCCGGGCGACCCTCACGCAGGTCGGGCGTCAGTACAGCGCGGTCGCGAGCTTGCGGCGGGCCGCCACCACGAAAGATTCGGCGGGATCGAACAATTCGAACAGTTCGAGCAGGCGCGTGCGCGCCTTGGTGCGGTCCTCGCCCGAGGTGCGCTTGATGACGGCGATGAGCCGGTCGAAGGCCGCCTCCGGCCGCTGGCCGAGCAGTTCGATATCGGCGGCGTCGAGCGCGAGGTCGACATCGGCCGGGTTCTGGTCGGCGTTCGCGACAGCGGTTTCCGGCAGTTCCTGCGCGCGGGCGAGGAAACGCAATTGCCGCAGCGCGTTCTTGGCCTGCTCATTGCCCGGTTCGGTGGCGAGGATGGCCTCGTATGCGGCTTCCGCACCCGCCATATCGCCGCGGTCGAGCGCCTCCTCGGCCGCGGTGAAGCGGGGATCCTCGGCCTGCTGCGGTTCGCCGCTTCCGCCTTCGAGTTTGCCCGCGACCGCGTCCACGACCGCGGTGAGCCACTGCCGCAACTGCGGTTCGGCTTGGGCGCCCTCGAAATCGGCCAGTGGCTGACCGCCCGCGATGGCCACCACCGTGGGGATGCCCTGCACCCGCAGCGCCTGGGCGATCTGCATATTGCTCTCGGCTTCGACGGTGGCCAGATCCCATGCGCCGCGATCCTCGGCGACGAGTCGTTCGAAGGTGCGCACCAGTTCGATGCTGCCGGGGCTGCGCTGCGAGTACAGCACGACCACGACCGGTACCTGCATGGACCGCCGCAGGACCTTGGTTTCGAAATCGGCCACCGATACCGCGTGATCGGCGCCGGGCGAGCCCGCGGGCGGCTGTTTGAGACCGGACAGATCCACCGCACCGGACATGGCTGCGGCGACGGCTGGCGAGGGACGACGTGCGGCTGGTCGAGTCACGGTTTCCAGTTTGTCATGAGGCCGCGCGGACGGCTTCCGCGGTGTCGGTCGACGCGGGGGTGAGCTTGCCGGTGCGCACCGCCCATATCTCGAAGACGACGGTGAAGAAGGGCGGAATGCTCGAGGCCAGCGCCAGCAACGTGGTCTTCCAGTTCCAGTTCAGCTCGCGCGCGGCCAGCAGCGCGGTCAGCACGAAGAGAATGAAGATCGCGCCGTGGATCGGCCCGAAGACCTTCACGCCGATCTCGTTGCCCGGATCCGGAATGTACTTGAACGCCATTCCGGTCAGCAGGCCCAGCCACGACAGCGCCTCGAGTACGGCGAAGAAACGGAACCTACCGGCGACACCGCGCAGATCGAAGAAACCCATGCCGTCCATTGTGCCGCATCACTACGACGACCTGTAGTTGGACACATCACACTCGGGCGAAACGGACACCGCCGCCGAATTCGGCGGCGGTGTCACGTGACTAGGAGGCGACCTTGACGATCAGTGCGTCACCCTGACCGCCGCCGCCGCACAGCGCGGCCGCGCCGATACCACCGCCGCGACGCTTCAACTCCAGCGCCAGATGCAGCAGAATCCGCGCGCCGGACATGCCGAGCGGGTGACCGATGGCGATCGCGCCGCCGTTGACATTCACCTTCGCCGGATCGATGCCGAGCTTGCGGGTCGAGGCGATGCCGACCGCGGCGAACGCCTCGTTGATCTCCACCAGATCCAGGTCGGCGGGCGAAATCCCCTCCCGCGCACACGCCTTGGCAATGGCGTTGGCGGGCTGATCCTGGAGGGTGGAATCCGGCCCGGCCACCACGCCCGCGGCGCCGATCTCGGCGATCCAGCTCAGGCCGAGTTCCTCGGCCTTGGCCTTGCTCATCACCACGACCGCCGCGGCGCCGTCGGAGATCTGCGAGGCGGTGCCCGCGGTGATGGTGCCGTCCTTGCGGAAGGCCGGGCGAAGCTTCGCCAGCGACTCCACGGTGGTGTCGGCACGGATGCCCTCGTCGGCGCTCACCAGCACCGGATCACCCTTGCGCTGCGGGACCGCGACCGGAACCACCTCGTCGTCGAAGAGTCCGTTCTTCCACGCGGCGGCGGCGCGCTGATGCGAGGCGGCGGCGAACGCGTCCTGATCCGCGCGACTGACGTAGTCGTCGTCGTTGCGCCGCTCGGTCAGCGCGCCCATGGCCTGATCGGTGAAGATGTCGTGCAGACCGTCGTAGGCCATGTGATCGCGCAGCGTCACGTCGCCGTATTTGAATCCCTCCCTGCTCTTTTCGAGCATATGCGGCGCCCGGCTCATCGACTCCTGGCCGCCCGCGACCACGATCTCGTACTCGCCCGCGCGGATGAGCTGATCGGCCTGCGCGATGGCGTTGATGCCGGACAGGCAGACCTTGTTCAGTGTGAGAGCGGGCACATCCATGGGGATGCCCGCGGCGGCCGCGGCCTGGCGGGCCGGTATCTGCCCCGCGCCCGCGGTGAGCACCTGGCCCATGATCACGTAGTCGACCTGCTCCGGCGCGACGCCGCCCCGTTCCAGAGCCGCCTCTATGGCGAATCCGCCCAGGTCCGAGCCGCTGAAGTCCTTGAGTCCGCCGAGCAGGCGGCCGACCGGGGTGCGCGCACCGGAGACGATCACGGTTGTGGTCACGACGAGCCTCGCATTCCTAGTTCAGGCATTCGATGCAACGCCGAGCGGGCACGGCCCGCCATCGGCGAGCGCGCCGTCGAGCGTTCCGTACTCAACGGTAGCTTGTCCCGTCGCGGGCGTGGCCCCCGAGGTCCGCGCTACCGTCGAGTAGTGAGCACCACAGAGACTTCCGCAATGACTCCCGCGATCATCCCCGGCGACTACGTCACCGCCGTCGACCATGTCGGCATCGCGGTCCCCGATCTGGACGCCGCGATCGCCTGGTACGCCGAAAATCTCGGCATGATCGAGACCCACCGGGAGGTCAACGAGAGCCAGGGCGTGCACGAGGCCATGCTCTCGCTGCCCGGCGCACCCGATTCCGCGACTGCCCTCCAGTTGCTGGCGCCCCTGAACGCCGAGTCGACCATCGCCAAGTTCATCGACCGCAGCGGCCCCGGACTCCAGCAACTCGCCTACCGCGTCACCGATCTCGAAGCCGTGTCCGCTCACCTGCGTGATCGTGGTATTCGTTTGCTGTACGACGCACCGCGCCATGGAACCGCCGATTCTCGCATCAATTTCATCCACCCGAAGGATGCTGGCGGTGTGCTGATCGAGTTGGTCGAACCAAATCCGAACGTTACGCACTAGTATCAAGATCGGACCTGCAAAACTGATACGAATCACATTCGCGGTCGAGTCACCATCTTCCAGCCATAGGCTGTAGTTTGTGTGCCATGTCGTCACCTGAGTCCGATCGCAATCGCTTCGTTGCACTGCCCTTCACCGTTGTGCGCAAGGGTTATGCGCAAGACGAGGTACGCAACTACTTCGACCGCTTCGACGCCGAGCTGAGGGTCACCGCCACCGACCGCGACGCCGCCGCGGCGCAGGCCCGTAACCTCGCAAGCCAACTGGAGGACGCGCGGGACGAGATCGATGAACTCCGCAAGGAGGTCGATCGACTCTCGGTCCCGCCGACCACCGCGGAAGGCATGTCCGACCGCATCTCCCGCATGCTGCGCCTGGCCTCCGACGAGGCCTCCGAGGTCCGCGCGCTCGCGCAGGCCGAGGCCGCCGAGATGGTTTCCATCGCGGAGCAGCAGGCCACCGAGATGCGCGGCAAGTACGAGTCGCTGCTCGCGGAGACGAAGGAGAAGCGGGAGGCGCTCGAGATCGAATTCGAGCAGACCCTCGCGAACGCGCGTACCGAGTCCGCCAAGATCATCGAGGCCGCCCAGGCCGAGGCCGATCGCCTCGGCAAGGAAGCCGATGCCAAGCGCAAGGCCACCCAGCAGGACTTCGAGGCCACCATGGCGGAGCGGCGCACCAAGCTGACCCGCGCGATGGAAGAACTCGAGGCCACCAGCCGCGCCGAGGCCGCGCAGCGCATCAAGGATGCCACCGACGAGGCCAACCGCCTCATCACCTCGGCTACCCAGACCTCCGAGCGCAAGATCGCGCACGCCAAGGAACTCGCCGAGGAGATGCGCGTGCTGCGGGGGCGCGTCCTGGCCCAGCTGCTCGGCATTCGCGGTCAGCTCGACTCCGTGCCCGCGATGCTCGCCGCGGTCAACCGGGAGAGCGAACTGCTCGACGGCATGCCCGACCAGCGCAAGTCCATCGGCGGCGCCACCAAGTCGGTCACCGGTTCGCGCGCCAAGGCGATCCCCGAGGTCGCCCACGACGACGAGGACATCGACGCGGAGGAGCGCGAAAACGCCGATATCTCCAACTGACGTCCGAAACCATCAGGCGACGACGCTCTACCAGTTCTGAGTTCATCCGAAGGCCGTTCCCGTCCGGGAGCGGCCTTCCCTAATTCCGGGGTCCGGCTGATTTCTCCCGAGCGCCCGGGATTGCGCGCACAAATGTACGATCCGAACAGATTGCCGAACAATAACTTTTCAGCATCGATTCAGTTTCTTTTATGACCAACGACGGGTGATTCGCCGCGTCCGGCGACCATTCCAACATCCCCGGTGCCAATGTCGGCGATCGTCCTCCCCACCGTCGACGGCCCACGCCACGATATGAGCGACGCCGGGTGCGATCTCGTGATCGCACCCGGGGCAGCGATAGGTCTTGACGGCGCGGCTGCCCGCCACGGTGCGCACGATATAGGTCTCGTCGTGATCGGGCCCCGGCTCGGTGCGACCGAAGACGTCGGCGAGCGGGACGGTTCCCGACCGGTGATCCCGGTCATGTGCGCGCGGTTTCCGACGGGGCATTCGTCAAGGGTAAGCGGCGTGCCCCACAGCCCGACGACCGCGCACGTCCACAACCTGATCAGAACAGCCGGAATTCGTTGCTCTCCGTGCCGCGCAGGGCATCGTAATCGAGAGTGAGACAACGGATACCGCGATCTTCGGCGAGTGTGCGCGCCTGCGGCTTGATCTGCTGGGCCGCGAAGACGCCCGACACCGGCGCGAGCAACGGATCGCGATTGAGCAGATCCAGATAGCGGGTGAGCTGTTCGACGCCGTCGATCTCCCCGCGGCGCTTGATCTCGACCGCGACCGTCGCACCATCGGCGTCACGGCACAGCAGATCCACCGGGCCGATGGCCGTCATGTACTCGCGGCGAACGAGGGTGTAGCCTGCGCCGAGCGTATGGACGTGCTCGGCCAACAGTTCCTGAAGGTGGGCTTCCACACCGTCTTTCACCAACCCCGGATCAACACCGAGGTCGTGGGCGGAGTCATGCTCGACCTCTTCGATCGTAATGCGCAGTTCCTCGCCCGCCTTATTGGTCACCACCCAGAACGCCTTCGCGCCCTCGGGGATGTCATCGGGGCGCTCCTCCAGCCAACACGGCGGGCTCATCCAGTTCAGCGGCTTGTACGAGCCGCCATCGGAGTGCACGAGCACCGAGCCGTCGGCCTTGAGCATCAACAGCCTGCGGGCCATCGGAAGATGGGCGGTCAGACGACCGACGTAGTCGACCTGGCAACGAGCAATCACTAGGCGCACCCGGACGAGTGTAGGCCCTCCGCTCCGCGCACCCGAATCCGCTCAGTGTCGTTCCCCCAGTGGGGAATACCGCGAACATGGACGCGGCTGCGTGGTGCGGGCGGAAATACGCCCCAAACGCCGGTAG